>NZ_JBIAWT010000005.1:0-655180 GCF_042895955.1 Streptomyces sp. NPDC001339
GGTTGATAGGCCAGATATGGAAGCATCGTAAGGTGTGGAGTTGACTGGTACTAATAGGCCGAGGGCTTGTCCTCAGTTGCTCGCGTCCACTGTGTAGGTTCTGAAGTAACGACCGTTGAGCCGTGTGTTCCGGTTGGTTAACTTCATAGTGTTTCGGTGGTTATTGCGTTAGGGAAACGCCCGGTTACATTCCGAACCCGGAAGCTAAGCCTTTCAGCGCCGATGGTACTGCAGGGGGGACCCTGTGGGAGAGTAGGACGCCGCCGAACAATTTTTAGAAAAAGCCTCGTTCCCCGAGTTTCGACTCGGGGAACGAGGCTTTTTTGCGTTGTGTAGGGTCGCGGCATGCGATACGACCTGATCATCTTTGACAACGACGGGGTGCTCGTCGACAGCGAGCGCATCTCCAATACCATCCTGGCGCGCTATCTCACGGAGCTCGGGTACCCCACGTCGTACGAGGACTCGATACGCGACTACATGGGGTCGGCGATGCACCGTATCCATGACCTCGTCCTGCAACGCACGGGCCGGCGCCTGCCGGAGGACTTCGACGAGACTTTCCACGGCCGGGTGTTCGCAGCGTTCGAGCGCGAACTGCAGCCGGTCCCAGGGGCGATGGAGCTGATCGAGAAGCTGGCGGCGGACGGCATTGCGTATTGTGTCGGATCCTCCGGGAGCCATGAGCGGATCAGGGTGGGGCACCGGAAGACGGGCCTGGACCGGTGGTTCGCCGCGGGGCGGGTATTCAGCTCGCAGGATGTGGGGCGCGGGAAGCCGGCGCCTGATCTCTTTCTCCACGCGGCACGGGAGATGGACGTGGCGCCGGAACGGTGCGCGGTGATCGAGGACAGTCCACTGGGGGTGCAGGCGGCGGTGGCCGCTGGGATGGACGTGTACGGGTTTACAGCGATGACACCGCGGGAGAAGTTGGCGGAGGCCGGGGCGACAGCGCTGTTCGGCCATATGACGGAGTTGCCGGAGCTGTTGCGGTAAGGCGAGAACCTCGGGGCCGCGTGCAAGAGAGAGGTCCGGTGGCGGGTGCCTGCCGTAGAGGGGGCGCGGTGACGGAGTGGTGCGCGTACGCGAACTCAGGCTCGTGTATTCCCGCTCGTTCGGGGACCGGAGTCCCTATACGGTGACGGGCATGAGCGGCCGCGCACAGCTGATGTGGGATGAGGCAGTAACGGGGTACGACTTCGGGGCCGGGCATCCGATGGATCCGGTCCGGCTCGCGCTGACCATGCGTCTGGTGGAGGCGTTCGAACTCGACCGGGGGCCGCTGAAGGTCGCCGCGGCCAAGCCGGCCGGAGACTCGACACTGCGGCTGGTGCATCGTCAGGACTACATCGAGGCGGTCCGGCAGGCCTCCGCCGACCCCGCGTCCGCGGATATGACGTATGGGCTGGGGACGGCGGACGATCCGGCGTTCGTGGGGATGCACGAGGCGGCTGCGCTGATCGCCGGGCAGTCGGTCGGTGCGGCGGAGGCGGTGTGGCGCGGTGGGGTGACGCATGCGGTGAACTTCAGCGGTGGGCTGCACCATGCGATGCCCGGTGGCGCGTCCGGCTTCTGTATCTACAACGATGCCGCACTGGCGATCGCCCGGTTGCTGGAGCTGGGCGCCGAGCGGGTCGCGTATGTGGATGTGGATGTGCACCACGGCGACGGGGTGCAGGCGGCGTTCTGGGAGGACCGCCGGGTCCTGACGATTTCGCTGCACGAGCATCCGCGGACGCTCTTCCCGCAGACCGGGTGGCCGGAGGAGACCGGTGGGGAGGGGGCGGTGGGCACCGCAGTGAATGTGGCGCTGCCGGCCGGGACCGGGGACGAGGGCTGGTTGCGGGCGTTCCACGCGGTGGTGCCGGAGTTGCTGGAAGCTTTCCGGCCACAGGTGATCGTCAGTCAGCATGGCGCGGACACCCACTTCGAGGATCCGTTGGCGCACCTCGCGGTCAGTCTGGATGCGCAGCGTACGGTGGCCGAGACCTGCCATTCGCTGGCGCATGCGTTCGCCGAGGGGCGGTGGGTGGCGCTCGGCGGCGGAGGCTATGCGGTGGTGGACGTGGTGCCGAGGAGCTGGACGCATCTGGCGGCGATCGCGGCGGGACGGCCGATCGACCCGAGCACGATGGTGCCGGAGTCCTGGCGGCGGGAAGTGTTCCGCCGGACGCGTCAGCCGGCACCGCAGCGGATGACGGACGGGTGCACACCGCGGTGGCGGGACTTCGTCGACGACGGCTATGACCCGGCCGACCGCCTGGACCAGGCGGTGCTGGTCACCCGCCGGGCGGTGTTTCCGGCGCATGGTCTGATGCCGTAGGGCCGGGCCCCTAGGGGACGGTCGAACAGATCCCCTAGGGGGAGCGAGGGCCCCCTGCGGGGCCACAACAGGGGGAGGGCGGGGGGTATTCCCGCAGGTCTCCTGGGTGGGTGTGTCGAGACGTGATCCTCGCCGTGATGGGGATGCGCGCTGGGGAGGAGACGTCCTCGGACTGGAAGCCCCGGCATCCTGGGCTGCGGGCTGCGGGCTGCGGGCTGCGGGCTGCGGGCTGCGGGCTGCGGGCTGCGGGCTGCGGGCTGCGGGCTTGTGCCCTGTGGGCTTGTGCCCTGTGGCTGTGGGCTTGTGGGCTGTGGGTTGGCGGGGTGTAAGGCGCTGGTCGCAGGGTGCGCTGGTCATGGGGCAGGGGCCCGGGGGTGGGTTTCGCAGGGGTGGGCCACGCGGGCCGTGGGGTGATGGGTGGGCATGGGCTGGGGCATGGGGCATTTGGCATTGGGCATGGGGCTCTGGTTTCGGGTGTGGGTGGGGGGAAGGGTGCGCCACGGATGTGTGACTACGCGTAGGTTGGGGCGCGCGTGGGGATGTGAACGGGGCAGCATGGGGGGTGTGTTGGGCACCGGGGAGCTGCGGGCGCATCTGATCCAGGAGCGGCTCGCGGGGGCGATCGCGACTACGCGGGAGAAGAGCCTGGGGCGTTACCGGCTCTTCGCGGCGCGCGATCCACGGGTGTTGATGGGGCTGGATCCCGAACGGGACTGGCCGCTGGGGGAAGTACTGCGGCTGATGGGACAGAAGTGCGGCGTTTCGGACGATCCCGCGCACACTTCAGGCCTGGATGTGATTGATCCGGAGCGTACGATCGCGGCGCTTGACCGGTTCGCGGTGCGTATCGGTGTGGCGGCCGAGCGGCGGACGCCGGTGCTGCTCGGTACCGGCCATCCGCACCGGCTGCTGGACTTCTACGCCGCACTCGCAGACGCTCTCTCGGCGGCGGGCTGCCCCGTCCTCACCCCGGCGTATGGCGTCCGTGTCGACATAGCGACCCAGTTCGGCGTACGTACCCGGTTCCTCGACTACGTACGGGGAGTCGCGCTGATGCGAGAAACCGGCGTGCGGGGCGCGTCCGGAGTGGGGGGCGTACACACCCATTCTCCGCTTCCCGTGCGGACCGCTCTCGGGGCCGCGGCGGACGTCCGTGGGCCGCTGCCGGGGCTGGTGATCGGGGACCACGGCTGGGTCTGCGGAGCAGGTCAGCTGGGTATCGAGGGGATCGGGCTGGCTGATACGGACGACCCGGCGCTGTTCGTCGGACAGGCCGAGGGCCGGGTGTCCGAGGTGGTGCCGCTCGACGACTCCGCGCGGGCGGCGTCCTACCGGCCGCTGGCCCGTTATGTGATTAATCGCGCGTGTCTGTCCGGGTAAGCGGCTGTTCGCTGCTCCTCTTCCCCACTCGCATCACGCGCCCCTAATCTGGGGAGTGAGCGCATGGCGACGAAGAGTCACCGGAGGGGAAGCCGGTGTCCGTCTGATGCGGAAGGTGCAGGTGTGGCATGGCTGCAGACCAGAGGCCTCTGAACGAGGTCGTGTTCCTGACAGTGGCGGAAGTCGCCACGGTGATGCGAGTGTCCAAGATGACCGTGTACCGCTTGGTGCACAGCGGTCATCTGCCCGCGATTCGCGTGGGGAGGTCTTTCCGGGTTCCGGAGCAGGCGGTCCACGACTATCTCCGTGAGTCCTATGTGGGGGTGGAATCAGCCTGAGTGTCAGCCTGAGCGTCAGCCTGTGGTCGGCCTGACGGGTCCTTTCGCGACCTCGGATTACGCCGTTCGCCCGGCGCCGGGTAGGCTGACCCGCTGTAGGTAGTGTGGGCTCGGACGCCCCGCACCGAGTAATCGAAGTGAGCGAGGGTTAGTCGTGGGCTCTGTTATCAAGAAGCGGCGCAAGCGGATGGCCAAGAAGAAGCACCGCAAGCTGCTCAAGCGCACCCGTGTCCAGCGTCGTAACAAGAAGTAAGCACTGAAGCAGCGACGCTGATCGCGATTTTGCAGCCCCCCATCGCCATGGTGCGATCGGGGGCTGCGGCGCGTTGTGGGCCGTATGGACGGTGGTCGGGCGGAAATATGGCCGGGGGCATCCTGTGGTCATCACCCGGCAACACCGACCCGATAGCGTGGCGTGCACAGCTGGGCCAGGGCGTGTCTCCCCGATGGCGTCGGGACAGGTCCCGGGAAAAGTCGCGGCGGGAAGGTAGGGCTGATCTTGGGCAAGGTCGTGCTCGTCACGGGAGTCGCACGGCAGCTGGGCGGGCGGCTGGTGCGCCGGATCCAGCGCGATCCCGATGTCGACCGGGTGATCGGGGTGGACGCCGTGCCGCCGGAGCACCATCTGGGCGGCGCGGAATTCCTCAGAGCCGACATCCGGCATCCGGCGATCGCCAGAGTCCTGGCCGAGACGGGCGTCGACACCGTCATCCACATGGACATCAACGGCACGCCGCTGGGCAAGCGCGGCGGCCGTGCCTGGGTGAAGGAAACCAACGTCATCGGGACGATGCAGCTGCTGGGCGCCTGCCAGAAGGCCCCCCATGTGCAGCGCGTGGTGATCAAGTCCAGCACCAGCGTCTATGGCTCCGCGCCCCGCGACCCCGCCGTCTTCACCGAGACCACCACGCCGAAGTCGCTGCCCAGCGGTGGCTTCGCCAAGGACATCGTCGAGGTCGAGGGGTACGTACGCGGCTTCGCCCGGCGCCGGCCCGATGTGGCGGTGTGCGTCCTGCGGTTCGCCAACATCCTGGGACCGTGCGCGGACTCCCCGCTCGCGGAGTACTTCTCGCTGCCCGTGCTGCCCACCGTCCTCGGCTACGACCCGCGGTTGCAGTTCGTCCATGAGGACGACGCCATCGACGTCCTGCGGATCGCCGCCGCCGTGCCGCGCCGCGGCACCCTCAACAGCGGCACGTTCAACATCGCCGGTGACGGCGTCCTGCTGCTGTCGCAGACCTCCCGGCGGCTGGGGCGGCCCACGCTGCCGCTGTTCCTGCCGACGGTGACCTGGGCCGGTACGGCGCTGCGGTCCGTCGGCATCACGGACTTCTCGCCGGAACAGATCCGGCTGCTCACGCACGGCAGGGTGGTCGAGACGACACAGATGCGCGAGACACTGGGGTTCCACCCGAAGTACACGACGGCGGAGACCTTCGCGGAATTCGCCCGCAGCCGCGGACCCGGGCTGCTGCCGCCCGCGTCCCTCGCCCGTACCCTCGACCGGCTCGCCGGTGTGCTGCCCGCACGCGGCGCCCTGACCCAGTGAGGAGTTCACCCACGATGGCGGATGCCAAGGTCATTCCCTTCGGCGAGGAGCCCCGGGCGCGCAGGAAGGCCAGGCGGGCCGGGCGCGCGGGAGGCGGTACGGCGCTGGCGCCCGTACCGGAGGCACGGACCGAGCACCCCCCGGCAGCCCCTCCGCCGCCGGCCCCGCGGTCCCTGGACGAGCGGATCGCCGGCGGGCTGGCCTTTCTGCGGCGGCGGATCACCGGCGACTACGAGGTCGACGACTTCGGCTACGACGAGGAGCTCACCGACCAGGTCCTGATGTCGCTGCTGCGGCCGTTGTACGAGAAGTACTTCCGGGTCGAGGTCAAGGGCATCGAGAACATCCCCGCGGACGGCGGGGCGCTGATCGTCGCCAACCACTCCGGGACGCTGCCGTGGGACGGCCTGATGCTTCAGGTCGCGGTGCACGACAACCATCCGGCACAGCGCCATCTGCGGCTGCTGGCGGCCGATTTGGTGTTCGTCCTGCCGGTGATAAACGAGCTGGCGCGCAAGGCCGGGCACACTCTCGCCTGTGCGGAGGACGCCCAGCGGCTGCTGGAGCGCGGGGAGATCGTCGGGGTGATGCCGGAGGGCTTCAAGGGCATCGGCAAGCCCTTCTCGGACCGCTACAAGCTCCAGCGCTTCGGGCGGGGCGGCTTTGTGTCGACGGCGCTGAAGGCCGGGGTGCCGATCGTGCCCTGCTCGATCGTGGGCGCGGAGGAGATCTACCCGATGGTCGGGAACGCCAAGACGGTGGCGCGGGTGCTGGGGCTTCCGTACTTCCCGGTCACCCCGACGTTCCCGTGGCTGGGGCTGCTGGGTGTGGTGCCGCTGCCGACGAAGTGGACGATCCAGTTCGGCGAGCCGATTCCGACGGACGGCTATCCGATGGAGGCGGCGGACGATCCGATGCTGATGTTCAACCTGACCGACCAGGTCCGGGAAACGATTCAGCACACGCTGTACAAGCTGCTCGTGCAGCGGCGGTCGGTGTTCTTCTGACTCGGCCGGTGTTCTTCTGACCTGGCACCGTCTTGGGTGGGACTGCTGCGTTCCTCAAGGCACGACCTCAAGGCGCCGCCCCTCCGGGGACTGTTCCCGGAGGGGCGGCTTTTCGGGGCGCTTTATCGGTGGGCGCTACTTAGGGGCGTCCTCGCCGTTGATGCCCAGCCCCGGGAGCAGCCCCGGGATCAGCGGCGGGAGGGTGACCTCGGGCCGGACGGCGTCCCGGCCGTGGCCGCCCTTGTGCGGGGCGGGGCTGCCGGACCTGGACGGCGTGTCGAGCAGACCACCCGTGCCGCCGCCGAGCAGACCACCGTCCTGGGACGGCGAGGCCGAGGGGTGGGGCGCGTGTGCGCCACCGGGGTGCTTGCCGGAAGCGGGGTGGCTGCCGGACGGTGCCGGGCGGCCGTGGGAGCCGGTTCCGGTGCCCGCGGAGGCCGAGGTGTCGCCGGACCGGTGCTTCTCGCCCGGGGCCGACGGAAGCACCTGGCGGAGCGGATCGACCTCTTTGTCCATGTCGTCGAAGACCGAAGTGACCTGGTTGCCGACGTCCGCGAGCTGCACCGGGAGCTTGTCGCGCAGCTGCGACCAGGTGCGGCGGTGGGAGTTGGTGAAGGAGTGCAGCGCCTGGATGGGGCCGAGCGAACCGTCCCGCCGGTACGCCTTGTGCAGGAGGCGGTGGCCCTCGCCCGCGTTCCGGGTGACGTCGTCGAGCGCCTTGCGGATCCGGCCGAGCGCCTCGTGGTCGCGCCGGGGGCTGTCCATCAGGCGGTGGGCCTCCTGCATCCGCGTGGAGGCCTGGTCGAGGAGGAGCCGGCCGCGCTCGGTGTCGTCGTCGCCGGCCAGGTCGAGCATGAAGTCCTCCATGCCCCGTTTGAGGCCGTAGAGGGAGTCCCCGGGGAGCGCGTCGGAGCTGGCCGCGGCGACACCGGTGAAGGCGCCGGCGGCGACGCCGACCGTCAGCCCGCCCGCGGCGAGCCCCTTGGAGAGGCGGGAGCGCGGCCGCAGACGGCCCAGCGATGCCGTGGCGCGGTGTGCGCCCTTGCGTGTGCGCTGCTCGGGCACCCCGGCGCCGTCGGAAGCGCCTTCGGCGAAGGCGGATTCCATCGCGGCGAGGAGCTGGGCGCGCTGGACAGTCTTGACCTCGGCTGCCATCTCCGGCCTCGGGAGCCTCCCGAGGCCGTCGGCGACCGCCAACAGCCGTGCTTCGCCCGGCGCCTGCGCCGGATTGTCGACCTGGTCCTCGGCCGCCGCGCCCTCGAGGACCTGCTCCTCCAGGGCCTGGGCGAAGGCGTTGGCCCGCCGGTGCACAGAGACATTTGTGATCACGGGCGGCACCTCCTCTCGTCATCCCGCTCGGCTCCCCGGACTGGCATTGACTATCCAGACGGGCCGGACGCTGCACGCCGGTCGTACGCAACCACTCGATCGAGTGAGTGGCGGCGGGCCCGGCGTGACCGCATGGAGCCTGCATTCCGCACAACGAGCGGCGCGGCACTCGGGTTACGCACTCACGATGATCTGACCGATCGGGCATGGCCGGTCACCGGGCGTGAGGGCGGCGCGGCGTGCGGCACGGCCGGAGAAGGCGGCGTACGGGGGCGGGGCGGGCGGGGCCGGGTCAGCGGGCGTCTTCGGGCAGGAGGCGCGCCAGGGTGCGGACGGCGCGGTACTGGAGGGTCTTGATCGCGCCCTCGTTCTTGCCCATGACGCGGGCGGTCTCGGCGACCGAGAGGCCCTGCAGAAAGCGCAGCGTGACGCATTCCTGCTGTTGGGGGTTGAGCTTGCGTACCGCCTCCAACAGGGCGGCATTGGAGAGGGATTCGAGGACCGAGTCCTCGGGGCTGCGCTCGACCTCGTTGGCGTCGAGCATTTCTCCGGTGGTGACTTCCAGGCGGAAGCGCGAGGACTTGAAGTGATCGGCGACGAGGTTACGGGCGATGGTCACCAGCCAGGCACCGAAGTCACGGCCCTGCCAGGTGAAGGTGCCGATGCGGCGCAGGGCGCGCAGGAAGGTCTCGCTGGTGAGGTCCTCGGCCGTGGCGCGGCCGCCCACGCGGTAGTAGATGTAGCGGTAAACCGTGTCGGCGTACTGGTCGTAGAGGCGGCCGAACGCCTCGGCCTCCCCGGCCTGGGCGCGTTCGACGAGGTCCATCATGCGCCGGCTGTCGCTGTCGGCGGGGCGCCGGGCGGTGGTCGTGCCGCCGGAACGGCGGGCCCGGCCGGTGGCCTTGCCGACTGTGGCGCTCCCGTCGGCCAGGGCGTAGCAGGTTCCGGCGGCGGGGCCGGATGAGGCGAGTGCGGGGACGGCGTACGCGGTGGGGACGAAACTGCGCAGGTGGTCGACGAGTGTCGTACGCAGCGTAGCCAGGCCCGAGGCGTCAACCCCGACGTGTGGGTACACGGGACTCCCAGAGGCAGAGCTTCCATCACGTGCAGTGCGGGACCGTTCACTCGTCGTAGGGACGTGTGGGTTCCGGATTGCGTCTGAGGAGAATAACGCTTCGTATAGGCAGCGCTACACCCAGTTGCTCAAATCACCGATTACTTACGGTCCGTGCCAGGTTGGTGGCAGATCAAGTATCGAATGCTGAGCAACAATTGACCGGAAGGCGACGCAATCTGCCTGGTTGGAGGGCGTGTTGTGGCTGACCGTCAGCAATGGGACTGACGGGGCGGCGGGGTGGGTAGAGAGTGCGGATGGCTCGTCGCGCCGTCCGGTGATCAGTCCTGGTCACGGGCGCCGGTCGGCCGCCCCGGTCAGGGCACGGCTCGGCCGGTGGACCGGAGGCGGACCGGAGGTGGACCGGTGCGCCGGGGATCCGTCGGCGGCGTGGGTCAGCGGCGGCGGCGCTGCAGGGCGACCGCGGCCGCGGCGCCGCCGGCGAGGGCGCCCACCCCGGCCGCCGCCGGGATGCCGATCCTGACCGCCTTGCGGCCGGTGCGGTAGTCGCGCAGCCGCCAGCCGTGCTCCCGGGCGTGCTTGCGCAGCCGGCCGTCGGGGTTGATGGCGTACGGGTGCCCGACGAGCGAGAGCATCGGGATGTCGTTCGCCGAATCGCTGTACGCGGCGCAGTGCGAGAGGTCCAGGCCCTCGGCCGCCGCCAGCGCGCGGACCGCCTCGGCCTTGGCGGGGCCGTGCAGCGGCTCGCCCACCAGCTTGCCCGTGTAGACGCCTCCGACGGACTCCGCGACGGTGCCCAGCGCACCGGTCAGGCCGAGCCTGCGGGCGATGATCGTCGCGGTCTCCACGGGGGCCGCGGTCACCAGCCAGACCTTCTGGCCGGCGTCGAGGTGGGCCTGGGCGAGCGCACGGGTGCCGGGCCAGATGCGCTCGGCCATGTACTCGTCGTAGATCTCCTCGCCGATGGACATCAGCTCCGAGACCCGGTGGCCCTGGACGATGGACAGGGCGCTGTTGCGGGCGTCCGCCACGTGCTCGGGGTTCTCCGAGCCCACCACCCGGAAATAGATCTGCTGCCAGATGAAGCGGGCCAGTTCGCGCTTGTGGAAGAAGTGGCGCTTGTACAGGCCGCGGCCGAAGTGGAACAGGGACGCGCCCTGCATGACCGTGTTGTCGAGGTCGAAGAAGGCGGCGGCGGTGGTGTCCCCGGCGACCGGGAACTCGGGCTCGGCCGGGGGCTGCTCGGCGGGCCGGGCCGCCTCGGCCTCCTGCGAGGACTTGCGGGCGGCCTCGGCCGCGGCCTCCCCGGCCAGCACGCTGCGGGCGGTGGCGGGGCGTCGGCGGCGGGGGAGCCGGCCCAGGTCGAAGAGTGCCACGGAGGGCATCCATCCGGATCGGCGAGCAGGCGACATGACGCTAGCGTAGCCAGTTTGTTCGGTGCTTCCGGTTACGGGCGCGTGTCATGCGGGCCTGGAGCCGCGGACGGTTGTATTACGGCCACCTCTTCGGGCCGCCGGCCTGCGGGCAGGCACCCGGTGCCAGGCGTCAGGCACCCAGTGCCCGGCGGAGCCGCTGGGGGTCGACGCGCCAGAAGTCGTGCTGGGCGCCGTCGATCAGGACGACCGGAATCTGCTCCCAGTACTTGCGGTGCAGCTCGGCGTCCTCGGTGATGTCCTTCTTCTCCCAGGACGCGCCCGTTTCGGCGCACACCTTCTCGATCACGGCCTGGGCGTCGTCGCACAGGTGGCAGCCCGGCTTGCCGATGAGGGTGACCGTCCGGTCGGCGGGCCGGGTGCGGGGGCTGCGGCTGAACAGGGGGGCCATGGCGTCCATTGTGCCCGGTCGCGGCGGGGCTCCGTGGGGCTGCCGGGGCTGCTGGGGCGGGATTCGGCGGGGCGAGGGTGGCTTGCCGTCGACGGGCGATTGATGGGCGATGTGTGGATTTCCGGGGCATATGTGGGGTGTATTGGTGAGGGGTGAGGGTCTGTGTCCCCGTCGATGTCGCCGTGTTTCGCCAGTGGCGTGAGTGAACGGTGTGATGTGGGAGTTGGTTCCATCGGGGCCCGTAAAGGCCGCGTGAGCCCCATCACTTTGGCCGGACAAACCGGACACCATCTTTGTGCACGCGTTCACAAAGACATAGCCTGCAGTGGACAGGGCGGTCGGGTTCCAGACGGACGCCCGCAGCCCCGCTCTACCCGCAGGAGCACCGTGGCAACTGGCCGAACACACCGACCGGCGACCCGAAGCCGAGGGATTCCCGAGGCCACCGTCGCCCGGCTTCCGCTGTATCTGCGCGCGCTGACCGCGCTCTCCGAGCGTTCGGTCCCCACGGTCTCCTCCGAGGAGCTCGCCGCCGCGGCGGGGGTCAACTCCGCCAAGCTGCGCAAGGACTTCTCCTACCTCGGCTCCTACGGGACCCGCGGCGTCGGCTACGACGTGGAGTACCTCGTCTACCAGATCTCCCGCGAGCTGGGCCTGACCCAGGACTGGCCGGTCGTCATCGTCGGTATCGGCAACCTCGGCGCCGCGCTCGCCAACTACGGCGGCTTCGCCTCCCGCGGGTTCCGGGTCGCCGCCCTGATCGACGCCGACCCGGCCATGGCCGGCAAGCCGGTCGCCGGTATCGCCGTCCAGCACACCGACGAGCTGGAAGACATCATCCAGGGCAACGGCGTCTCGATCGGCGTCATCGCCACGCCCGCCGGTGCCGCCCAGCAGGTCTGCGACCGCCTGGTCGCCGCCGGTGTCACCTCGATCCTCAACTTCGCGCCGACCGTACTGACCGTCCCCGACGGGGTGGACGTACGGAAGGTCGACCTGTCGATAGAGCTGCAGATCCTCGCCTTCCACGAGCAGCGCAAGGCCGGCGAGGAGACCACGCCCGGGGCCGGCACTCCGGCCGCCGCGGCCGACCGGGCCGCCGCCGTCGCCGCGGCCGAATCCGCCGCCCTCACCGGCGAGTCCGCCGCCATCACGGGCGACCGCAAGGGACCTGACGGGGATGTGCCCGCCGTGATGCCGGCATGAGCCTTCTTGTTGTCGGACTGAGCCATCGCAGCGCGCCGGTGAGCGTGCTGGAGCGGGCCGCGCTCGCCCCCGAGGTGCGCGGCAAGCTGCTGCGGGACGCGGTGTCGGCCACGCCGGTCACCGAGTCCGCGGTGCTCTCCACCTGCAACCGCATCGAGCTCTACGCCGACGTGGACAAGTTCCACGCCGGTGTCGCCGAGCTGTCCACCCTGCTGGCCCGGCACAGCGGCGTCGGCCTGGAGGAGCTCACGCCCTACCTCTACGTCCACTACGAGGACCGCGCCGTCCACCACCTCTTCTCGGTGGCCTGCGGACTGGACTCGATGGTCGTCGGCGAGGGCCAGATCCTCGGCCAGATCAAGGACGCGCTGGCCGTCGCCCAGGAAGTGCACACCGCGGGCCGGCTGCTGAACGACCTGTTCCAGCAGGCCCTCCGGGTCGGCAAGCGCGCCCACAGCGAGACCGGCATCGACAAGGCCGGCCAGTCGCTGGTCACCTTCGGCCTGGAGCAGCTCGCGGGCGGCCAGGACGTGGCGGCCTGGGCACACGGCAAGCGGGCGCTGGTCATCGGTGCCGGCTCGATGTCGTCGCTGTCCGCCACCACCCTCGTACGCAACGGCATCGGCGAGCTGGCGGTCGCCAACCGCACCGTCGAGCGGGCCGAGCGGCTCACCGCACTGCTCACCGAGCCGGGCGGGCCCGGTGCCGCCAACGGATTGCGCGCCCGCGCCGCCGCCATGAGCTGTATCGAGCACGAGCTGGCGGTCGCCGACATCGTGATCTCCTGCACGGGGGCGACCGGCCTGGTCCTCGGCGCCGACCTGGTCGCGGCCGCGCTCACCGGCCGTACCGGGCCCATGGCGCTGCTCGACCTCGCCATGCCCCGCGACATCGACGCCGCGGTCCACCGGATCGAGGGCGCGCACCTCGTCGACATCGAGTCGCTCGCCGACGCTTCGGCCGACGCTCCGATGGCGGCCGACGTGGACAAGGTGCGCGGCATCGTCTCCGACGAGGTCGCCGCGTTCGGCGCCGCCCAGCGCGCCGCGCACATCACCCCGACCGTGGTCGCCCTGCGCACCATGGCCGCGGACGTCGTCGCCGGCGAGATCGCCCGGCTCGACGGCCGCCTCCCCGACCTGGACGACAAGCAGCGCGCCGAGATCACCCAGACCGTGCGCCGCGTCGTCGACAAACTCCTGCACGCCCCCACCGTGCGGGTCAAGCAGCTCGCCGGCGAGCCCGGCGGTGCCGGCTACGCGGACGCGCTGCGGGAACTCTTCGACCTCGACCCCCAGACGGTCGCCGCCGTCAGCCGTGCCGACACGCCCGGCGGCAGTCACGAAGCACGGGAGCGGTCATGAACGACAGCACCACCAGAGCCACCCGGGCCATGCCCGGAGCCACCACCGCACCCTTGCGGCTCGGCACCCGGCGCAGCGCGCTCGCCATGGCCCAGTCCGGGCAGGTCGCCGACGCGGTCCGCCGGCTGACCGGCCGTCCCGTCGAGCTGGTGGAGATCACCACGTACGGTGACACCTCCCGCGAGCACCTCGCGCAGATCGGCGGCACCGGCGTCTTCGTCTCCGCGCTGCGCGACGCGCTGCTCGCCGGGGACATCGACTTCGCCGTCCACTCCCTCAAGGACCTGCCCACCGCGCAGCCCGAGGACCTCGCCCTGGCCGCGATCCCCGTACGGGAGGACCCCCGTGACGCGCTGATCGCCCGGGACGGGCTCACCTTCGCGCAGCTGCCCGACGGCGCCCGGGTGGGCACCGGCTCCCCCAGGAGGATGGCGCAGCTGAACGCCTGGGCCCGGTCCCTGGGCCGGCGGATCGAGTGCGTCCCGATACGCGGGAACATCGACACCCGCATCGGCTTCGTCGCGAAGGGTGAACTGGACGCGGTGGTGCTGGCCGCCGCCGGACTCACCCGGATCGGCCGTATCGACGAGGCGACCGAACTGCTGTCGCCCGACGTGGTTTTGCCCGCCCCCGGCCAGGGGGCACTGGCGATCGAGTGCGCTGCCGCGAACGCAGACCTCGCCGCCACGCTCGCCGAGCTCGACGACCCGGACACCCGGGCCGCCGTGACCGCCGAGCGTTCCCTGCTCGCCGCCCTGGAGGCCGGCTGCTCCGCACCCGTGGGAGCACTGGCCGACCTTTCCCCAAGCTCTCGACTTCGCTCGAGCAGGGGAGGCCCCAAGGCCGGCGAACAGGCTGTCACCGAATTGCACCTGCGTGGCGTCGTCGGCACGACCGACGGCAGCACGCTGGTGCAGCTGTCCACCACCGGGCACGTACCCGCCTCTCCCGACGATGTGTCGGTCCCGCAGCAGCTGGGCCGGGAACTCGCCGCCGAGATGCTCGCAAAGGGTGCGGCCGGTCTTATGGGGGAGCGAGCACTTTGAACCCCACCGCCCCGAACCACTCCGCCTCCGGCCAGGTCACCTTCCTCGGTGCCGGGCCGGGAGACCCGGGCCTGCTGACGTTGCGTGCCGTGGAGGCGCTGGCCTCCGCGGACGTACTGATCGCCGACCCGCAGGTGCTGGACGTCGTGCGTGTGCACGCACGCGCACAGGTGGACACACCGCTGCAGGCGTCGGCTGACGAGGCGTCAATCCCCGTCTCCCCGGACGGCGTTTCCCCGCTCCGGGACACCGCCAATCTTGTCATGGCGGGTGCCCGCGCGGGCAAGCGGGTCGTCCGCGCCGTCGCCGGGGACCCCGGCCTGGACGGCAACGTCGCCGAGGAGATGCTGGCCTGCGCGGCCGAAGGCATCGTCTTCGAGGTGGTCCCCGGTATCGCGGCCGCCGTCGGCGTGCCCGCCTACGCCGGCGTCCCGCTGCGCGACGCACAGGGCACCGACGTCCGCTTCGTCGACGCCCGCGGCGCCGACGACCGCTGCTGGGCCGAACTGGGCAGCAGCGACGCCACCGCCGTGGTCTCCACCACCCTCGACGCGGTGGCCGCGGCCGCCGGTGAGCTGGTCTCCGCCGGCCGCAAGCCCGACACCCCGCTCACCGTCACCGTCGCCGGCACCACCACTCGCCAGCGCACCTGGACCGCCACTCTCGGCTCCGTCGCCCAGGTGCTCAAGGCCGCCAAGGTGCTGCCCTCGCCGGACGGCGGCCAGCCGGTCATAGCCGTGGTCGGTGAGCGCGGCGCCGCCGAGCAGCGCGACCGCCTGTCGTGGTTCGAGTCCAAGCCGCTGTTCGGCTGGAAGGTCCTCGTACCGCGCACGAAGGAGCAGGCCAAGTCGCTCTCCGACCAGCTGGAGTCCTACGGCGCGGTGCCGCACGAGGTGCCGACCATCGCCGTCGAACCGCCGCGCACCCCGCAGCAGATGGAGCGCGCCGTCAAGGGCCTGGTCACCGGCCGCTACGAGTGGATCGCCTTCACGTCGGTCAACGCCGTCAAGGCCGTCCGCGAGAAGTTCGAGGAGTACGGCCTCGACGCCCGCGCCTTCGCCGGCATCAAGGTCGCGGCCGTCGGCGAGCAGACCGCCAAGGCCCTGATCGCCTTCGGCGTCAAGCCCGACCTGGTCCCGAGCGGCGAGCAGTCCGCGGCCGGCCTCCTGGAGGACTGGCCGCCGTACGACCCGGTCTTCGACCCCATCGACCGGGTCTTCCTCCCGCGCGCCGACATCGCCACCGAGACCCTGGTGGCGGGCCTGATCGAGCTCGGCTGGGAGGTCGACGACGTCACCGCCTACCGCACCGTGCGCGCCTCGCCCCCGCCGGCCGAGACCCGCGAGGCGATCAAGGGCGGCGGCTTCGACGCGGTCCTGTTCACCTCGTCCTCGACGGTCCGGAACCTGGTCGGCATCGCCGGCAAGCCGCACAACGTCACCGTGATCGCCTGTATCGGCCCGGCCACCGCCAAGACCGCCGAGGAACACGGGCTGCGCGTGGACGTCATGTCCCCCGAGCCCTCGGTGCACAAGCTGGCCGAGGCGCTCGCGGACTTCGGCGCGAAGCGCCGGGACACCGCGCTGGAGGCGGGCGACCCGGTGACCCGCCCGAGCGAACGGCGCCCGGGCGCACGCCGGCGGCGGGCCACCCCGTAACCGCTGCTCGGAAGGCTCGGAAGGCCCAGAAGGCTCAGAAGGGGTGTCCCGGTGCTCGGGGCGCCCCTTCCGCGTGTGGTCCTGGTCCCCGTCGCCCTTGTGCGCGTGGTCCCGGCTGCGCAACGCTCCCCAGTTCCCGTCCGTACGCCCGTACTTCCCTTCCCTTTCCCACAGCCTCAGCCGGCCAGCCCGGGAACGACCTCGGCGTGGGGCAGCCGGGCCAGGAATCGGCCCGGAAGGATCACCTTGCCCCGGCGCCGGCCGCTTCCGACGAGCACATGCGGGGCCGCGGCCACGGCCTCGTCGACCAGGACGGGCCAGTGGCCCGGCAGCCCCAGCGGGGAGATCCCGCCGTACTCCATCGACGTCTCGGCGACGGCGGTGTCCATGGGGGCGAAGGAGGCCTTACGGGCGCCGAGGTGCTTGCGGACCGTCTTGTTGACGTCGACCCGGGTGGTCGCCAGCGCCACACACGCGGCGAAGGTCACCTCCTGGCCACGCTTGGCGGCGATCACCACACAGTTCGCGGAGGCGTCCAGCGGTACGTCATAGGCCGCGCAGAACACGGCGGTATCGGCCTTCTCCGGATCGGTGTCGACGACCAGCACCGACTCCACCGGCTCGGCCCCTTCCCACGCCCGGAGGGCCTCGGCCGTGGAGGCCGCCAGCAACTCCGGGCGGTCAACGGCCGGCCAGGCCTCGTCGAAGCGGCCGAAGGGTGCGGTGACGGGAGAGTTGATCACCGGTGCATCGTAATCACCGGCGCCCGCGCGGCGATGCGCACCGCCTGCGCCACCGCTCCCTATGCGCCATCTTTCTGCGCCCAGGAGTCGGCGCCCAGGAGTCGGCGCCCAGGAGTTGGGCTGCCGCGACTGTCGACGCGGCGTCGGCAAAGGCAGGGCCGGGGCGGGCGTAGCGTGGACGGTATGACGAAGTACGGATCCTTTCCCGGGGCACGGCCGCGGCGGCTGCGCACCATGCCCGCCATGCGGCGGATGGTGGCCGAGCACCGTCTCCACCCCGCCGACCTGATCCTCCCCGCGTTCGTACGGGAGGGCATCGGCGAGCCGGTGCCGCTCGGCGCCATGCCGGGCGTCGTCCAGCACACCCGCGACACGCTGCGGAAGGCCGCGGCGGAGGCGGTTGCGGCGGGCGTCGCCGGGATCATGCTCTTCGGCGTCCCGGAGGACGCGAAGAAGGACGCGGCGGGCACCGCCGGCACGGACCCGGACGGCATCCTCCAGCAGGCCATCCGGGATGTGAAGGCCGAGGTCGGCGACGATCTCGTCGTCATGTCGGACCTGTGCCTGGACGAGTACACCGATCACGGCCACTGCGGTGTGCTCGATGCCGACGGACGGGTGGACAACGACGCGACGCTGGAGCGGTACGCGGAGATGGCGCAGGTCCAGGCCGACGCGGGCGTCCACGTCGTCGGGCCCAGCGGCATGATGGACGGTCAGGTGGGCGTCATCCGGGACGCGTTGGACCAGACCGGCCATGAGGATGTCTCGATCCTGGCGTACACGGCGAAGTATTCGTCGGCGTTCTACGGCCCGTTCCGGGAGGCGGTCGGCTCGTCGCTGAAGGGC
This sequence comes from Streptomyces sp. NPDC001339, assembly GCF_042895955.1. Classification (NCBI taxonomy): domain Bacteria; kingdom Bacillati; phylum Actinomycetota; class Actinomycetes; order Kitasatosporales; family Streptomycetaceae; genus Streptomyces; species Streptomyces sp. NPDC001339. The sequence goes on from NZ_JBIAWT010000005.1 coordinate 17,692, forward strand.
GACCGCAAGACGTACCAGCAGGACCCGGGCAATGTACGGGAATCCCTGCGGGAGTTGGCCCTCGACCTGGAGGAGGGCGCCGACATGGTGATGGTCAAGCCGGCGCTGCCCTACCTGGACGTCCTGGCGAAGATCGCGGCCGAGGTGGACGTGCCCGTCGCCGCGTACCAGATCTCCGGTGAGTACGCGATGATCGAGGCCGCGGCGGAGAAGGGCTGGATCGACCGCGACAAGGCGATCCTGGAGACGCTGACCGGCATCAAGCGGGCCGGCGCGAACATGATCCTGACGTACTGGGCGACGGAAGTGGCCCGTCAGCTCTGAGCCCAGCCCGTCGGCTCTGAGGGCTCTGAGCCCACCCCGTCGGCTCTGAGCTGGTGTGCCTCTACCGTGCACGGACAAAGCCGGTCCGCTCAAAGGGAGTTGAGCGGACCGGCTTCCCGTTGCCGGTCCCGTGAACGCCTGTCGCCTACAGGCGCTCGGGCGTCCTGATGCCCAGGAGGGCCATGCCCTGGTGGAGCGTCCTGGCCGTCAGGTCGCACAGGAAGAGGCGGTTCTCCACCTGCTCCGCCGTGTCGGCCTTCAGGACCGGGCACTTGTCGTAGAACGACGTGTACAGCGACGCCAGCTGGTACAGGTACGCGGCCAGCTTGTGCGGCGCGTACTCCGCCGCCGCCTCGAAGACCGTGTCGCCGAACGCGTCCAGGTGCAGGCCCAGCGCCCGCTCCACCGGGGCGAGTCCGAGCTCCGGGTGCGCGGCCGGCCGGGTGTCACCGGCCTTGCGCAGGATCGACTGGATACGCGCGTACGCGTACTGGAGGTAGACGGACGTGTCGCCGTTGAGCGAGACCATCTGGTCCAGGTCGAACTTGTAGTCCCGGTTCGGCGACGTCGAAAGGTCCGCGTACTTCACCGCGCCGATGCCGACCTGCGCGGCCCGCTCCTGGATCTCGTCCTCGGTGAGGTCCTGCGCCTTCTCGCGCACCACCTCGGCGGCCCGCTGCACCGCCTCGTCGAGGAGGTCCTCCAGCCGGACCGTCTCGCCCGCACGCGTCTTGAACGGCTTGCCGTCCGCGCCGAGCACCGTGCCGTAGCCCATGTTGTGGGCGGTGACGTCGTCGCTCAGCCAGCCCGCCCGGCGGGCCGCCTCGAAGACCATCCGGAAGTGCAGCGACTGCCGTACGTCCACGACGTACAGGAGCGTCGTCGCGTGCAGGCCGAGGACGCGGTTGCGGATCGCGGAGAGGTCGGAGGCCGCGTAGCCGAAGCCGCCGTCCGCCTTCTGCACGATGAGCGGCACCGGCTGGTCGTCCTTGCCGCGGATCTCGTCGAAGAAGACGACGAGCGCGCCCTCGGAGCGCACGGCGACACCGGACTCCTCCAGGAGCCGCGCCGTCTCCGCCATCATGTCGTTGTACGCGGACTCGCCGACGATCTCGTCGTCGCGGATCTCCATGTCCAGCTTCTCGAAGACCGAGTAGAAGTAGACCTTCGACTCGTCCACGAACCGCTGCCACAGGTCGAGGGTCTCCTGGTCGCCGGACTGGAGGGCGACGACCCGCTTCCGGGCCCGCTCCTTGAACGCCTCGTCGGAGTCGAAGACCGCGCGCGACGCCTTGTAGACCCGGTTCAGGTTGCTCATCGCCTGCTCGCCGTCGACGTCGGCCGCCGGGGCCAGCTCGCCGGGGTTCTCGATCAGGTACTGGATGAGCATGCCGAACTGGGTGCCCCAGTCGCCGATGTGGTGCCGGCCGATGGTCTTCTCGCCGGTGAAGTCGAGCATGCCGCGCAGCGCGTCGCCGATGACCGCCGAGCGCAGGTGGCCGACGTGCATCTCCTTCGCCACGTTCGGCTGGGCGTAGTCGATGACGGTGAGGCCCGGCTTCTCCTTCAGCGGCACGCCGAGCCGGTCGTCGGCGGCGCGCGCGGCGAGCGTCTCGGTGATCGCCCGGTCGGTGACCGTGATGTTCAGGAAGCCGGGTCCGGAGACCTCGACATCCGCGAGGAGACCACCATGCGTGATCTTCTCCACGGCCTGGGTGGCCAGCTCCCGCGGATTGCCCTTGAGCTTCTTCGCCAGCGCCAGCATGCCGTTGGCCTGGAAGTCGGCCCGGTCGCTGCGTCGCAGCAGCGGGTCGGCGGCACCGGCCTCCGGCAGGGCTGCCGAGAGGGCGTCCGCGACACGCTGGTTGACGGAGGCTGCGAGGGAAGGGACCGAGGCCATGAAGCTGCACTCTCTTCTGCGAGGAGGTGTCGTGGGAGCGGATCGGAGTGGAATCGGAGTCGAGTCGGAGTCGAATCGGAGTGGACAGGGTTTGCCAATGAGTATCCCACGCCCTTACCACTGATTATTCGTATGGCGGGTGTCTGGGAGAATGGCCTCGTCAGGCTTTTGCGCGTCATCGGGCGCAAGAGGGCGCAGCCGGAAAGCACCAGGAAGAGGAAGGGCCGATCGTGGCTCAGCAGAGCACCGAGACCGACTGGGTCTCCAGGTACGCGGACGAGGTCATTGCCGAGGCGGAGCGTCGCGCCTCCGGCAAAGTGACATCAGGTGCTTCCGCATCGGTGATCGTCTGCGCCTCGGGCCTCAGCCCCTCCGGCCCCATCCACCTCGGCAACCTCCGCGAGGTCATGACCCCGCACCTGGTCGCCGACGAGATCCGCCGCCGCGGCCACCAGGTCCGTCACCTGATCTCCTGGGACGACTACGACCGCTACCGCAAGGTCCCGGCCGGCGTCGAGGGGGTCGACGAGTCCTGGGCCGAGCACATCGGCAAGCCGCTGACCTCCGTACCGGCGCCCGCCGGCTCGGCGTACCCGAACTGGGCCGAGCACTTCAAGGCCGCCATGACCGAGGCCCTGGCCGAGCTGGGCGTGGAGTTCGACGGCATCAGCCAGACCGAGCAGTACACCTCCGGCGCCTACCGCGAGCAGATCCTGCACGCGATGCGGAACCGCGCGAAGATCGACGCGATCCTCGACCAGTACCGTACGAAGAAGGCTCCGGCGAAGAAGTCCCAGAAGCCGGTCGACGAGGCCGAGCTGGAGGCCGCCGAGGGTTCCGGCGCGGCCACCGAGGACGACGGCAGCGGCGGCTCGGCCGGCTACTTCCCGTACAAGCCGTACTGCGGCCGGTGCGAGAAGGACCTGACGACGGTGAACTCGTACGACGACGAGAGCACCGAGCTGTCCTACACCTGCACGGCCTGCGGTTTCGCCGAGACGGTCCGGCTGAGCGAGTTCAACCGCGGCAAGCTGGTGTGGAAGGTGGACTGGCCCATGCGCTGGGCCCGCGAGGGCGTGGTCTTCGAGCCGTCCGGCGTCGACCACTCCTCGCCCGGCTCGTCGTTCCAGGTCGGCGGCCAGATCGTCGGCATCTTCGGCGGTGAGCGGCCGATCGGCCCGATGTACGCCTTCGTCGGCATCAGCGGGATGGCCAAGATGTCGTCCTCCAAGGGCGGGGTGCCCACCCCGGCCGACGCCCTGGAGATCATGGAGCCGCAGCTGCTGCGCTGGCTGTACGCGCGCCGCCGCCCCAACCAGGCCTTCAAGATCGCCTTCGACCAGGAGATCCAGCGGCTCTACGACGAGTGGGACAAGCTCGCCGGGAAGGTCGCCGACGGCTCGGTGCTGCCCGCGGACGCCGCGGCCTACGCCCGGGCGATCGGTACCGCGGCCGGTGAACTGCCGCGTACGCCCCGCCCGTTGCCGTACCGCACGCTCGCCTCGGTCGCTGACATCACCGCCGGACACGCGGACCAGGCGCTGCGGATCCTCTCCGACCTCGACCCGGCCGCCCCGCTCACCTCGCTCGACGAGGCCCGGCCCCGGCTCGACAAGGCCGAGGCGTGGATCAACAAGCACGTCCCCGCCGAACAGCGCACCGTCGTACGCGACGAGCCGGACACCGAGCTGCTGAAGTCCCTCGACGACCAGGCCCGCGACTCGATCCGGCTCCTCCTGGAGGGACTCGACTCGCACTGGTCGCTGGACGGGCTGACCCACCTGGTCTACGGCGTGCCGAAGGTCCAGGCCGGCTTCTCCGCCGACGCGACGCCGAAGGAGCTGCCGCCGGAGATCAAGGTGGCGCAGCGGACGTTCTTCGCGCTGCTGTACCACCTGCTGGTGGGGCGGGACACCGGCCCGCGGCTGCCCACGCTGCTGCTGGCCGTGGGCGCCGACCGGGTGCGCACGCTGCTGGGTGCCTGACGACTGAGGACCGACCGCTGAGTCGGAGATGTCGATGAGGCGTCTACGACTCAGGGGCGAGTACGGGTTCGGCCCCGGGGAGGAGGTTCCCCGGGGCCGAACCCGTCACGCTGGAGCCATGAGGGGAATCATCGGCGTCATCTTCATGATCCAGGGCGTCTTGGGCATCATCGGCACGTTCACCGACGGTACGTGGGGCCTGCTCGCCCACTGGTTCGACCTGCCCTGGTACGCCTACGCCGGTCTCTTCGCGGCCGGCGCGGCCCTTGCCCTGTGGGGCGAGAGGGACAAGAAGCGCCACGAGCAGGCGGGGGCATAGGCCCGGGGGCTGGGGGCTCGTCAGGGCTTCGCCTTGGCGGTGGTGGCGACGGCCTCCTTGGCGGCGGCCTGGGCGGCCTTCAGCAGGTCCTCGCCCTTCGGGGTGTCCGCGCCGGCCAGGCCCGCGCCGTTGTAGTTGATCGTGATGACGACATTCGACAGGCGGGTGATGACCGTCGTGTTCCGGTAGTCGTTGCCGTCCTTCTTCGCGTCGTACGTGATCGCGGTCGCCTCGTCGCCGGTGCCGGAGGTCGTGGCCGCCTTCAGCTTCTCGGCGCCCGGAGTGGCCTTCGCGGCGGCGATCTGCTTGGCGTAGTAGTTCGTGGCGCGCTTGTCGGCGGAGCCGATGCCGGGGTCCGAGTCGTAGCGCTGGAGAGCGACGCCCAGCCAGCGGAACTGGGTGCCGTCGACGCCCTGTTCGTCGGAGCTGTTCCACGAGCAGGTGCCGTGCGAGGCGCTGTCCGAGGACCGGCCCCGCTCCCCGGCCGCGTCCTTCACCTTGGGCACCAGCTGCTTGAGGGCGTCCTTGGAGAACACCTCGCAGGGGTTCGGCAGCTGCTTGAACTTCGCGGGCGCGACGGTCGGCGACGGGCTGGCCGCGCGGCTGGGGGCGGAGGACGCGGAGGACGCGGAGGCGGAAGCGTCACCGGAGCTGTCGCTGTCCGAGCCGGAGCAGCCGGCGACAAGCAGCGCCGGTACTGCTGCGCAGGTGAGGAGGCTGGCGAGGCGCTTGGCTGAACGGTGCATGATTCCTTCGCTGTTCGTCGTCGTCGGGGCGAACGTTGCCTGTTGCCCCCCTGGTGGGGCACTGGGGCCCTTCTGACGGCACGGTACGCGGCGCAGCGGGGTGGGTGACCGTTTCGTGTCGGTGAGCACGACAAACAGAGTCGACATTCAGGACTTGCCGATCAAGCATGACAAGTCGCCCAATCCGGACTATTCGCTGAGCCGGTCCGTCAGCTCGCCGGCCAACGCACGCGCCTTGTCCTGCAGTTCCTGGCTGTCCGGCAGCATCGACGTGTCCGTCGACCACTGGTCGTAGGTGAGCGTCACGATCACATTGGACGTGCGGAAGACCACAGTGATGTCGCGGTGGACGCCGGAGTCCGCCGTGACCAATTTGTCATCGAGGAACGCCGCGTCGCCGAGGTCGTCCAGGACGCGGGGGGCGGTCGATGCGCTGGGGCCGGCGGAGGGGCCGGAGCCCTTGGAGGGGGTTGCCGAGGCGCTCGTTCCGGACTTGCCGCCGTCCTGGCCCGCGGTGCCGGACTTGTCTCCGTCCTTACCTGCGGTGCCGGACTTGTCTCCCTCGTCCGCCTTTCCGCCGTCTCCGTCCGTGGAGGGCTTGGCGTCTGCCCCGGGTGTTCCGTCCGTGGCGGGCTTTTCGCCCTTGTCGACGGAGCCGCCCTGGGGAGCCGTGCCCTGCGTGGCGCCCGAATCGGCGTCCTTGCCCTTCTCCGTCTCCTTCTCCTCCGCCGTGGCGGGGGGAGTCGTGGAGGTCGCGGGGGAGGCGGAGCCGGTGCCGGTGCCGCCGGCCGGTATCTTCGCGGCCAGTTCCTTGCCGTCGTAGATCTTCTGCGCCTTGTCGTCGTCGCTGACCTTGGGGTCGTACGAGACCACGCGCTGGATGTCGAGGGTCAGGTGACGGGTGCCCGCGCTGGTCTCGCGGGTCCAGTGGCAGCCGACGCGGCGGTCCGTGTCATAGGTGATCTCGGCCTTGCCGTCGTAGACCTTCTCCGCGTCCGCGCCCTGGGGCTGCGGGTCGTCGCCGGGCAGCATGCCCCGGAGGGTGCCGCGGGAGGGCAGTCCGCAGGGTTCCGGAAGGGTCTGGTAGCGGCCCGGTTCGGCGGCCTGGCTCGCCGTGGTGGTGCCGCCGCCCTTCGCGTCGGGGCCGGCGCTGTCGTCGCTGGAGCCGCTGGTGCAGCCGGTGAGAGCGGCGGCCAGTGCCGCGGTGGCCACCAGTGCGGCACCGGGTACGAACGACCTCCGTGGCATCGCTCGCGGCTCCTTCCCTGCGAAATGCGCTTGCCGCCGGGCGACGGCCGATGGACACAATGTGTACCGCACGTCTTGCCGCGCACGCCGGTCCGGCGTCCAAGATCGGATGACTTGTCCGGTTTTTGCTTTATTCAGGTTTTCGGGGGAATGGGGAAGTTATGTCGTACATCGAGGTGCCCGGCGCGCAGGTGCCGATCCGGATGTGGACGGATCCGGCCACGGTCGAGGACGTCGCGATGCAGCAGCTGCGCAATGTCGCCACCCTGCCGTGGATCGAGGGTCTGGCCGTGATGCCCGATGTGCACTACGGCAAGGGCGCCACGGTCGGCTCGGTGATCGCCATGCGCGGCGCGGTCTGCCCGGCGGCGGTCGGTGTCGACATCGGCTGCGGAATGAGCGCGGTGAAGACCTCGCTCACCGCCAACGACCTGCCCGGAGACCTCTCCCGCCTCCGCTCGAAGATCGAGCAGACGATTCCGGTGGGCCGGGGGATGCACGACGCACCGGTCGATCCGGGCCGGCTGCACGGTGTCCCGACGGCCGGCTGGGAGGACTTCTGGAGGCGGTTCGACGGGGTCGCCGATGCGGTCAAGTTCCGTCACGAGCGCGCCACGAAGCAGATGGGGACGCTCGGGTCCGGGAATCACTTCCATGAGATCTGCCTCGACGACGACCAGTCGGTGTGGATCATGCTGCACTCCGGATCGCGCAACATCGGCAAGGAACTGGCCGAGTACCACATGGGCGTGGCCCAGAAGCTGCCGCAGAACCAGGGGCTGGTCGACCGGGACCTCGCCGTCTTCCTCGCGGACACCCCGCAGATGGCGGCGTACCGGAACGACCTGTTCTGGGCGCAGGAGTACGCGAAGCACAACCGCGAGATCATGATGGCCCTCACCCAGGACGTGATCCGCCGTGAGTTCAAGAAGGCGAAGGTGACCTTCGGCGAGGTCATCTCCTGCCACCACAACTACGTGGCGGAGGAGACGTACGAGGGCATGGACCTGCTGGTGACCCGCAAGGGCGCCATCCGGGCGGGCAGCGGCGAGTACGGCATCATCCCGGGCTCGATGGGCACCGGCTCGTACATCGTCCGGGGCCTGGGGAACGCCGCGTCCTTCAACTCGGCCTCGCACGGCGCCGGCCGCAGGATGAGCCGGAACGCCGCGAAGAAGCGCTTCACCCGGCAGGACCTGGAGGAGCAGACGCGGGGCGTGGAGTGCCGCAAGGACACCGGGGTGATCGACGAGATCCCCGGCGCCTACAAGCCGATCGAGAAGGTCATGGACCAGCAGCGGGACCTGGTGGAGGTCGTCGCCCACCTCAAGCAGGTGGTGTGCGTGAAGGGCTGACGGGCTGACGCCGCCCTTTGTGCGGTCGGCGCTGCTCGGCGGGTGCGGTGGGGCTCTATGGGGCTCAAGTGGTGCGGTGCACCTTGGTGTTGGAGGCCTGGGCGCGGGGGCGGAGCACGAGAAGATCGACGTTGACATGGGCGGGGCGGGTGACGGCCCAGGTGATGGTGTCGGCGACGTCCTCCGCGGTGAGAGGCCGGTCGACGCCTTCGTAGACCTTGGCGGCCTTGTCGATGTCGCCGCGGAAGCGGGTGGTGGCGAACTCCTCGGTCTTGACCATGCCGGGCGCGATCTCCAGGACGCGCACCGGCTCGCCGCACAGTTCGAGGCGGAGGGTCTCGGCGATCACATGCGCGCCGTGCTTGGCGGCGACATAACCGCCGCCGCCCTCGTAGGTGCCGTGCCCGGCGGTTGAGGAGAGGACCACGATGGTGCCGTCCCCGGAGGCGGTGAGGGCGGGCAGCAGCGCCTGCGTCATGTGGAGCACGCCGAGGACGTTGACCTCGTACATCGCGCGCCAGTCGGCGGGGTCGCCGGTGGCGACCGGTTCTGCGCCGAGGGCGCCGCCGGCGTTGTTGACCAGGACGTCGATGGAGGGGCGGTGGCCGAGGGAGGCGGCGAAGGCGTCGACCGCCGCGCGGTCGGTCACGTCGAGTGCATGGGCTTCGGCGTGCGGCAGCTCGGCGGCGAGTGCCTCGATACGGTCCTTGCGGCGGGCGGTGAGGACGACGTGGTAGCCGGCGGCGGCGAGGGAGCGCGCGGTGGCGGCGCCGATACCGCTGCTGGCTCCGGTGACGACGGCGGTGGGGGCCTCGGCGGTCATGGCGCTCTCCTCGGGTGTGTATCCACGATCACTGCTGCGTACTGCTGTACTGCGGTGCCGCTCATGCTGCGGTGCCACTCGTGCTGCGGTGTCACCACGGTGTCACTGCCGTGCCGGCGCGACGGCCAGCGTACCGATCATGTCCCGGCCGAGGCTGTCAGTGGGGTGTGAGAGCTTCGGGGCATGCTGATCGAACGGGCCTATGTGGACCTTCCGGACGGAGAGGGAACGGCCGAGGACGGCTGGCCCTGGACGGTGCCCTGCGTGCGCCGGCTGGCCGATGAAGGGCTGGCGTTCCGGGCGCCGGTGACCTTCCTGGTGGGGGAGAACGGCTCGGGGAAGTCGACACTGGCCGAGGCGCTGGCGGAGGGGTACGGGCTGGACTCGTACGGCGGGTCGGCGGGCTACAAGTACGCCGGCCCCCGGGGGGTGTCCCCGCTGGGTGCCCGGATGCGGTTCGACCCGACCCGCGAGGGGCGCGCGATGGTGCGGGCGCCGCGGGTGCGCCGACGGGGCTTCTTCCTGCGGGCCGAGACGGCGCTGGAGGCGCTGAGCGGCGAGTGCAGGACGGGGCGGATGTCGCAGGATCCGGACGAGATGAGCCATGGGGAGGGCTTTCTGCTGGCCTTCCGGGAGCGGTTCTCCCAGCGGGGGCTGTACGTACTGGACGAGCCGGAGGCGGCGCTGTCGTTCTCCTCCTGTCTTGAACTGATAGGGCTGATGGACGAGTTGGGGCGCAGCGGCGCACAGGTCATCTGCGCCACACACTCCCCGCTGCTGACGGCGCTGCCCGGCGCGGAGATCGTGGAGGTCGGAGAGCACGGGATGCGGCCGGTGGAGTGGGCGGAGCTGGGGCTCGTCGACCACTGGCGGCGCTATCTCAACGACCCCCGGGCGTATCTGCGCCATGTGCTGGCGCCGGGGTGACGGCCGCGGCCGCCGGGCCCATCGGCGTAGGCGGTGGACATGGCTCGAATGTGACCGTCGCGCCGCGCCGTCTCGGTGCCTAGGCTGATGCACGACCGGATCACCGCGCGACAGCAGACCGAAGCGCCATCGACCGCGAGTGGGAGGGTTACCCCACGGATGGACGAGCACCCCCGGGCCCCGGGCCCCGAGGCACTGATCGAGCTGTACGGGCTGGTGCCGCTGCCCCGGGAGGGCGGACGGTTCCGGCAGACCTGGCGGGGGCCGCAGCGTCCCGACGGGCGGCCCGAGGGGACCGCGATACTGATGCTGCTCACCGCCGAGCCGGGCGACTTCTCCGCGCTGCACCGGCTGCCGGCCGACGAGATCTGGCACTTCTACACCGGCGACCCGCTGAGCCTCTTCCTCCTCCCCGAGGACGGCCCGGCCCGTACGGTCGTTCTCGGCCCGGATGTCCTGGGCGGACAGCAGGTGCAGTTCACGGTGCCCGCCGGTACGTGGATGGCCGCCGAGGTCGCCGCCGGCGGAGCCTGGACGCTCTTCGGCTGCACGATGGCGCCCGGATTCACGTACGAGGACTATGAGCACGGGGACGGCGCCGAACTGGCCGCGCGCTTTCCCCAGGAGGCGGCGCGGATCGCGGAGCTGAGCCGGTCATGACAGGGATGCGGACCCCTCATCAGCCCAACACCGGGGATGGGGCGGGGATTTCCAGGGAGCGCGCCGGCTCTACGGACCCCGCCGGCCTTCCGGAGCGCGCCGGGCTGCCCGATCTCAGCGGGCAGGTCGTGCTGGTCACCGGGGCCGCCGGTGGTATCGGCAGCGGGATCGCGCTGCGGTTCGCGGCCGCGGGGGCGGCGGTCGTGGTGCACCACCGTACGGGCATCGAGGCGGCGCGGGCCCTGGTGGCGCGGATCGAGGAGGGCGGCGGGGACGCGTTGGCGCTGCGCGCCGACCTCGCCGTCGAGGAGGAGTGCCACCGCCTGGTGGCCGAGGCGGCCGGCTGGCGCGGCCGGCTGACCGCGCTGGTGAACAACGCAGGGGTGCAGCCGACGCAGGAGCTGGCGACGATGTCGCTCGCCGACTGGCGGGCGGTGGCGGACGTGAATGTGCACTCCGTTTTCGCCTGCACCCAGGCCGCGGTGGCCGTGATGCGGGAACAGGGCGGCCAGGGCGGCCGCGGGCCGTCCTCCCGGCCGGGGGCCGGAGGAGGCTCGGTGACCCATATCGCCTCGATCGAGGCGGACCGGCCCGCGCCGCACCACGCCCACTACTGCGCGTCCAAGGCCGCCGTGGTGATGCACGCGCGCGCGGCGGCGCTGGAGTACGGGCCGTACGGAATCCGCGTCAACAGCGTCTCGCCGGGGCTGATCGCCCGCCCGGGCCTGGCCGAGGACTGGCCGGAGGGGGTGCGGCGCTGGGAGGCCGCGGCGCCGACCGGGCGGCTGGGGCGGCCGGAGGACGTGGGCGATGCCTGTGTGTTCCTCGCTTCACCGATGGCATCCTGGATCACCGGGCACGAGCTCGTCGTGGACGGTGGAGTATCGGCCCGCCCCACGTGGTGAGCGGCCTGCCGCACGGGGTGAGCGGCTCGCCCCATATGGGGAGCGGCCCGCCCCGTGTGGTGAGCAGGCCGCCGATGGCCCCACCTGGTGAGCAGGCCGCCGAACCGTTCCCTCGGCCGTTGCCTCGACAGCGCGCCGGACCCGCTCCCGCTGAACCGTTACGGCCACACCAGGCAGTACGCCTGGTGCCCCGCCTCGTGCAGCCGGTGGCTGAAGTCCTGCCACTCGTGCAGCAGCTGGTACACGGTGAAGGCGTCCCGCGGGCCACCGCGGTCGGGGACGGTGGACCAGATGAAGGCCGCCGCGCCGACCGACTCCTCGCCGACCCCGCGCAGGGGGTCGACCACGGTCATCGGGAGTTTGACGACGGCGTAGTCGGGGTGCAGGACGACGAGCTCCAGCGGGGGGACCTTGTGAAGCGGTATGCCCTCTATACCGGTGAGGACCATCGCGGCCATCGTCTCCGGCTTGATCTTGGAGAACATTCCGCCCATACCGAGCTCGTCACCGCCGAGTTCCTCGGGGCGCATGGAGATCGGGACACGGGCCGCGGTCGCACCGTTGGGGGCGCCGAAATATTTGTACGTCACCCCCATGCGGCCGCCCCTGATGTCCCCGCCTTTGGTTCCCTCGCGCCGGTGACGGCCGCGCTGGGCGCGCCCGGAACCCCGGTCATCGGTTCCTTCGCCCAGTTCGCCACCGCGATGCATATCTCCACCCGACTACTCGCAGCCCCAGCCGCGCAACCCGATCATCGTCTCAGAGACCTCCCCCGTCGCCAGCGCGTGAAACGCCCGGCCGCACGCCCCCGTGCGCCTCTGAGACCATTGCTTGCGTGACTTACTCGTCCGTCGCCCCAGTTTCGCAGACGACTGGGGGCTGACGCCCGGTCGAAAGCGAGAGGAAGCAAAAAAGGATCGAGCGGGAACCGTACGGCCCCCCGAGGGGTCCGAGCGGGGATTCCCGCACGTTGTCAGCCGGGCCGTGTCCGTGCGCCGCCGCCCTCCCCGTTTATGCAGGTCAGGATCGTCGTGTCTTTTCCTTATGAAGCCCCTGTTTCCCAGTCGCTGTTCGAGCGCGCGTCCGCGGTGACGCCGGGCGGCGTCAACTCTCCGGTGCGGGCGTTCCGGGCCGTGGGCGGTACGCCCCGGTTCATGGTGTCCGGTACCGGTCCGTACCTCACCGACGCCGACGGCCGTGAGTATGTCGACCTCGTGTGCTCGTGGGGTCCGATGATCCTCGGCCACGCACACCCCGAGGTGATCGCCGCGGTCCAGGAGGCGGTCGCCCGCGGGACGTCCTTCGGTACGCCCGGCGCGGGCGAGGTCGAGCTGGCCGAGGAGATCGTGGCCCGGGTCGAGCCGGTGGAGCAGGTGCGCCTGGTGTCGTCCGGCACCGAGGCGACGATGTCGGCGATCCGGCTGGCGCGCGGGTTCACCGGCCGGCCGAAGGTGATCAAGTTCGCGGGCTGCTACCACGGGCATGTGGACGCGCTGCTGGCCGCGGCCGGCTCGGGCGTGGCGACGTTCGGTCTGCCCGACACGCCGGGCGTCACGGGCGCACAGGCCGGCGACACGATCGTGCTGCCCTACAACGACCTGGAGGCGGTGCGTGCCGCCTTCGCCGCGCACCCCGGCGAGATCGCCTGTGTGATCACCGAGGCGTCGCCCGGCAACATGGGCGTGGTGCCGCCGCTGCCCGCCGCCGACGGCCGCCCGTCCTTCAACCAGGGACTGAAGGACCTGTGCGCCGAGAACGGCGCGCTCTTCATCTCCGACGAGGTGATGACCGGCTTCCGCGTCAGCAAGTCCGGCTGGTACGGAATCGATGGCGTACGTCCGGATCTGATGACCTTCGGGAAGGTGATGGGCGGCGGCTTCCCGGCCGCGGCCTTCGGCGGCCGCGCCGACGTCATGGCGCATCTGGCCCCGGTCGGCCCGGTCTACCAGGCGGGCACCCTGTCCGGGAACCCGATCGCCACCGCGGCCGGTGTCGCGCAGCTGCGGCTGCTGGACGACGCCGCGTACGAGAAGGTCGACGCGGTCTCCGCCGAGATCCGGGGTCTGGTCGCCGAGGCCCTGACGAAGGAGGGCGTGGCGCACCGCGTCCAGGCCGCGGGCAATATGTTCACGGTCTTCTTCACCGGCACGGACGTCACGAACTACGACCAGGCCAAGGCGCAGGAGACCTTCCGCTTCACCGCCTTCTTCCACTCGATGCTGGCCCAGGGGGTCTACCTCCCGCCGTCCGCCTTCGAGTCGTGGTTCGTCTCCACCGCGCACGACACCCGGGCCGTCGAGCGGATCGCGGCCGCCCTGCCGGCTGCCGCCCGGGCCGCCGCCGAAGCGACGGAATGAGGAGGGGCGACATGAGCAGCGGCATGAATGGCGGCATGAGCAGCGGCATGAGCGGCGAAGACATCACCGTGGTCCATCTGATGCGGCACGGAGAGGTGCACAACCCCGAGGGTGTGCTGTACGGGCGCCGTCCCGGCTACCACCTCTCCGACCTGGGCCGGAAGATGGCCGACCGGGTCGCCGAGCACCTCGCGCAGCGCGACATCACCCATGTCGTCGCCTCGCCCCTGGAGCGCGCGCAGGAGACCGCGGCGCCGATCGCGGACGCGCACGGCCTGGCGCTGGCCACCGACGAGCGGCTGATCGAGGCGGCCAACGTCTTCGAGGGGAAGACCTTCGGGGTCGGCGACGGCGCGCTGAAGAAGCCGGGGAACTGGAAGTACCTGACGAATCCGTTCCGGCCGTCGTGGGGCGAGCCGTACATCGAGCAGGTCGTACGGATGATGGCGGCGCTCGGCGCGGCCCGGGACGCGGCCCGGGGGCACGAGGCGGTGGCGGTCAGCCACCAGCTGCCGATCTGGATCGTGCGCAGCTTCGCGGAGCGGCGGCGGCTGTGGCACGACCCGCGGAAGCGGCAGTGCACGCTGGCTTCGCTGACGTCGTTCACCTTCCACGGCGACAAGATCGTTTCGGTGGGGTACAGCGAACCGGCGCGCGACCTTGTACCCTCCCACCTTCTGGCGGGCGCCAAACCCGTCAAGGGAAAGGCCAAGGCTTTCGGGGCCTGACATTGCCTCATCTGGCGGAGCGTCAACGAGAGCGCCAATGACAACGCCGGCGAGAACGCCCGCGAGAACGCCCGCGAGAACGCCCGCGATGAGCGAAATGACCTGTCCGAGCGCTTGACCCGGAATCCCGCCGGCGCTTGCCCCGGAGTCCCGTCGGCCGACATGCCCTCCCCTCGGTTGTCCGTTTATATGGATATCGAGTTCCGGTGAGTACGGATGGGGACGAGGGCATGCATGCGATAAGCCGGCGGGACCTGCTGGGGATGGGGGCCGGGGCGGCCGTCACCGCACTGGGCATAGCCGGCTGCTCCGCGCCCGGCCCGAACGGCGCGGAGAAGGTGAAGAGTTCGGTCCAGGCCCGCCCCCGGCTCATCGGAGACGGCTCCACCGCGTATTACGGTCCCCAGCCCCACCAGCCGGAAGCACCCGAAAGGCTGGAACCCGGACAGGTCCCTCCGCAGTTCGTGGTCTTCTCCTGGGACGGCGCGGGAGAGGTCGGCAACGGCCTCTTCCCCCGCTTCCTCAAACTCGCCAGGGACCACGGCGCGGCCATGACCTTCTTCCTCTCCGGGCTCTACCTTCTCCCCGAATCCCAGCGGCACCTCTACACCCCGCCGAACAACCCGCCCGGCGCCTCCGCCATCGGCTACCTCAGCGACGACCACATCAGGGAGACCCTGAGCTGCGTCCGCCAGGCCTGGCTCGACGGCCACGAGGTGGGCACCCACTTCAACGGCCACTTCTGCGGCGCCGCCCGCACCTCCGTCAGGCACTGGACACCCCGGCAGTGGCGCTCCGAGATAGACCAGGTGATGGACTTCGTCACCAAGTGGAAGACGCACACCGGCTTCACCGATCTCGCACCGCTCCCCTTCGACTACCGCACGGAATTGGTCGGCAGCCGTACGCCCTGTCTGCTCGGCCAGGAAAACCTGCTGCCCACCGCCAGAGAACTCGGCTGGCGTTATGACGCCAGCTCGCCCGGGGGACTTCAGATGTGGCCCAGGAAAAAGCTGGGTATCTGGGACTACCCGCTCCAGCAGATACCGTTCCCCGGGCACCCCTTCGAGGTGCTCTCGATGGACTACAACATCCTCGCCAATCAGTCGAAGAAATCCACCAAGGCTCCGCCGGACAACTATCCCGGCTGGCGCCGGCAGGCCACCGACGCCTATATCTCCGGATTCCGCCGCGCCTACGAGACCAACCGCGCGCCGTTCTTCATAGGCAACCACTTCGAGCAGTGGAACGGCGGTATCTATATGGACGCCGTCGAGGACGCCTTCTCGCACATCGCCCACGAGCGGAACCGGGATGTCCGGCTGGTGTCCTTCCGGCAGCTCACCGACTGGATGGACGCTCAGGACCCCGAGGTGCTGTACAAGCTCCAGCGCATACCGGTCGGCGAACGCCCCGGCGAAGGCTGGAACGCGTACCTCTCGGCGGCCTGACGCGCCCGCTCCGGAGACGTGGCTCTTCCGCGTTGTCGTCACCGGTGTCCGTGCGGCCTGACGCGCCCGCTCCGGAGACGTCCGCCAAGGTCGTGACCCCCGGTGCCCGGAGGCCCGCCAGGCGTCCCGGGTCCGCCCCCCGGAGGCCCGCCAGGCGGCACCCCGACACGCCGCCCCGGCCGCCCCACCCGCCTGACCTGCCCCTCGGCCCCGGCCTCCGTCACGCCAGGGGGGCAAGGAAGATCGGCGAAAGGCCCATGCGAAACTTTTCACATGAGTGCTGACCGCAGTGCTGACCGCGTCCCCCGCCGTACGCGCCGCCGCCGTCTGGCCCTGCTCGCCGCAGGTGCCGCGGTCGCCTCGCTGACGCTCAGCGCCTGCGGCGACGGCGCCTCCGGCGGCTCGGCCCAGACCAGGTTCGTCCAGGGCGAGAACGGCATCGACACCGTCAAGCCCGCCGACCGGCAGGACGCACCCCACCTGTCCGGCGAGACCACCCGCGGCGAGAAGCTGGACCTCGCCGACTACCAGGGCAAGATCATCATCGTCAATGTCTGGGGCTCCTGGTGCGACCCCTGCATCGCCGAGGCGCCCAACTTCGCCAAGGTCGCGCGCGAGACCAAGGGCAAGGGCGTCCAGTTCATCGGGATCAACACCCGGGACGCCGAGAAGGCGCAGGCCGTCGGCTTCGAGGACGATCACAAGGTGCCCTACCCGAGCCTCTACGACCCCACCGGCGGCCGCCAGATCCTGCGCTTCCCCAAGGGCAGCCTCAACCCGCAGGCCATCCCCTCCACGATCGCCATCGACCGGCACGGCAAGATCGCCGCCCGCTCGCTCGGCCCGCTCACCGAGGACGACCTGCGCACCATGGTCGACCAGCTGGTCGCGGAGAAGTGACGCCGTGATCCAGCTCGCCGTCACGGAGAACCAGACCATCCTCACCGGCACACTCCTGGCCGCCGTACCCATCGCGCTGCTGGCCGGGCTCGTCTCGTTCTTCTCGCCCTGCGTCCTCCCGCTGGTCCCCGGCTACATGTCGTACGTCACCGGCGTCACCGGCACCGACCTCGGCGAAGCCCGCCGCGGCCGGATGCTGGCCGGCGCCACCCTCTTCGTCCTCGGCTTCACCGCCGTCTTCGTCTCCGGCGGCGCGCTCTTCGGGTTCTTCGGCAACACCCTGCAGGAGTACAAGGACGTCATCTCGCGCGTCCTCGGCGCCCTGATGATCCTCCTCGGACTGGCCTTCGCCGGCGTCCTGCGCCGCTTCGGCCAGCGCGAGCTGCGCTTCCACAAGAAACCCGCCGTGGGACTGGCCGGCGCACCGGTGCTCGGGCTGCTCTTCGGCATCGGCTGGACGCCGTGCCTGGGCCCCACCTACGCCGCCGTCAACACCCTCGCCTTCCACGACGCCAGCGCCGGCCGCGGAGCCCTGCTCACCGTGGCGTACTGCCTGGGCCTGGGCCTGCCGTTCATCGCCGTCGCCCTCGCCTTCCGGCGGATGCTCGGCGCGTTCGGCTGGGTCAAACGGCACTACGTATGGGTCATGCGGGCCGGCGGCGGCATGATGGTCGCGCTCGGCATCCTCCTCGTCACCGGCGTCTGGGACAGCCTCATGTCCGAGCTGCAGAGCTGGACGCAAAGCATCACCGTTGGGATCTGACTGATGTCCACCACGACCGACAGCCCCCGCGACCCGGACAACGACGCCTCGGACGCCGGCGCCCCGGGCAGCGGCGGTGCCGCGGACGCCGGCCGTGCCGCGAAGACCGGCGGTGCTGCGAAGACCGGCGGTGCCGCGAAGACCGGCGGTGCTGCGAAGACCGGCCGTGCCGCGAAGACCAGCGGTGCTGCGAAGACCAGCGGTGCTGCGGACGCCGGCGCCCAGGGAAGCGACCTCGGCGCGGCCGGATCCCAGCTCTCCACCGCGCCCAGGGAAGACATCTCCCTCCCCTCGCTCGGCCCCCTCGGCTGGGCCCGCTGGTTCTGGCGGCAGCTCACCTCCATGCGCGTCGCGCTGCTGCTGCTCTTCCTGCTGTCGATCGGCGCCATCCCCGGCTCACTCATCCCCCAGACCGGCATCGACCCGGTCAAGGTCGACGAGTTCAAGGCAGACCACGAGACCCTCGGCGCCCTCTACGACAAGCTGGGGATGTTCCACGTCTACAGCTCGGTGTGGTTCTCGGCGGTCTACCTGCTGCTGTTCATCTCCCTCATCGGCTGCATCGTGCCGCGCACCTGGCAGTTCGCCGGACAGCTCCGCCGCCGCCCGCCGGCCGCCCCGCGCCGCCTCACCCGGCTCCCCGCGTACACCACCTGGCGCACCGACGCCGCCCCCGACGACGTCCTCGCCGCCGCCGAGCGGATGCTGAAGAAGCGCCGCTTCCGCGCCCACCGGGCCGGCACCGCGGTCGCCGCCGAGAAGGGCTACCTGCGCGAGGTCGGCAACCTGGTCTTCCACCTCGCGCTGATCGTGATGCTGGTCGCGTTCGCCGTCGGCAACCTGTGGAAGTCCGAAGGCGGCAAGCTGATCACCGAAGGCGACGGCTTCGCCAACAGCCTCACCCAGTACGACGACTTCAAGTCCGGTGCCTTCTTCGACACCGACACCATGGAGCCCTTCGGCTTCACCCTGCACAAGTTCGCCGCCACCTACGAGCGCACCGGCCCCCAGAAGGGCACCCCGCGCGTCTTCCGCGCCGACATCTCGTACTTCTCCGGAGCCGACGGCAAGGAGCACCGGACCTCGATCGAGGTGAACACCCCCCTCGACATCGCCGACTCCAAGGTCTTCCTGCTCTCGCACGGCTACGCGCCGCGGGTCACCGTCAAGGACGGCCGCGGCAAGACCGTCTACCAGGGCGCGGTGCCCTTCCTCCCGCAGGACAGCAAGAACTTCACCTCGACCGGCGTGGTCAAGGTGCCCGGCGCCAAGACCAAGGACGGCCGGCCCAACCAGCTCGGCTTCCAGGGCTTCTTCATCCCGACATACGGGGGCAAGGGCTCCGGAACGATGTTCTCCCAGTTCCCGGCGCTGGATAACCCCCGCCTCGTGCTGACCGCCTACCACGGCGATCTGGGTCTCGGCTCCGGACTGCCGCAGAACGTCTACCAGCTGAAGATGAAGGGCCTCAAGCAGTACTCGGTCGACGGCCGGGCAGTCGCCCAGATGATGCGGCCCGGCGAGACGATGACGCTGCCCGGCGGCGACGGCAGCATCACCTTCGACGGCGTCAAGCCCTGGGCCAGCTTCAAGATCAGCCACCAGCCCGGCAACGGCTTCGCGCTCACCGGCGCGGTCGCCGCCCTGCTCGGCGTGGCCGGCTCGCTGTTCATCCAGCGGCGCCGGGTCTGGGTCCGGGCGGAGAAGGGCGCCGACGGCGTCACCGTCGTCGAGATGGCCGGCCTCGGCCGCAGCGAGGCCCCGAGACTGCCCGAGGAACTCGCGGACCTCGCGGGGGCTCTGGAGCCCGCCGCGCCGATCGCGCCGGCCGCCGGCCCCGAAACCTCCGAAGACCCCGCGGAGCCCACCGACTCCGACGGTCCCGACTCAGACGGTCCTGCTGACCCCTCCGAAGGAGCGCGCGCGTGAACATCGCTGCCGCAGCCAACGAGACACTGGCGCACAACAGCAATCTGCTGGTCTATTCCGCGATGGCGGTCTATACGCTCGCCTTCGTCGCGCATATGGCCGAGTGGGTGTTCGGCAGCCGCAGCAAGGTCGGCCGCACCGCCGCCGCCCTCACCGCCAACGCCACCGCCGCCGCACCGGCGACCATCACCGTCCGGGGTGCCCAGCAGGGCGGCGGCACGGCCGTACTGGAACGTCCCCAGGTCATCACCAAGACCGCCGCCGGCAGCCGCGACGTCCCCGACGGCCCCGGCGCCGCCGGCGGCACGGAGAAGGGCGACCTCTACGGCCGGATCGCCATCTCCCTGACCGTCCTGGCCTGGGCGCTGCACGTCGGCGGCGTTCTCACCCGCGCCCTGTCCGTACAGCGTGCCCCCTGGGGCAACATGTACGAGTTCTCCACGACCTTCGCCGCCGTCGCGGTCGGCGTCTACCTGGTGCTGCTCACCCTCAAGAAGAACGTCCGCTGGCTCGGCCTCCCCCTGGTCACCACCGTCCTGCTCGACCTGGGCCTCGCCGTCTCCGTTCTCTACACCGCCAGCGACCAGCTCGTCCCGGCCCTGCACTCCTACTGGCTGTGGATCCACGTCAGCTGCGCCATCCTCTCCGGCGCGGTGCTCTACATGGGCGCGGTCGCCACCGTGCTGTTCCTCTTCCGCGACCGCTACGAGGCCAAGCTCGCCGACCCGGCCGGCAAGCAGCCCGGCGCCTTCGCCCGCTCCGTCCTGGAACGGCTGCCCTCCGCCGCGTCCCTGGACAAGTTCGCCTACCGCGTCAACGCCACCGTCTTCCCGCTGTGGACGTTCACCATCATCGCGGGCGCCATCTGGGCCGGGGCCGCCTGGGGCCGCTACTGGGGCTGGGACCCCAAGGAGGTCTGGTCCTTCATCACCTGGGTCGCCTACGCCTGCTACCTGCACGCCCGCGCCACCGCCGGCTGGAAGGGCCGCAAGGCCGCCTGGCTGGGCCTGATCGCCTTCGGCTGCTACCTGTTCAACTACTACGGCGTGAACATCTTTGTGCAGGGCCTGCACTCTTACGCCGGGGTCTAGTACGCGGTCCCGGGGGTCTGGTTACGCGGTCCCGGGGGGGCTGGTACGCGTCCAGTACGGGGGTTTGTACGCCGGCGGGCTGGTACGCCGGGGGCCGGCGCCGGGAACCAGGGGAACTGAGGGAAAACCAGGGGAACTAGGGCCTGTCCGATGGGGCAGGCCCTAGCTGTCGTCAGCTGTCGTCGCGGCTCTCCGGCGCCTCGCCCCGCTTGCGCCGCAACTCCTCCTCGCGCCGCCGCAGATCCGCCTCCCAGTCCTTCAGCAGCGCCTCGTCCTTCTTGTTCCCGTTCCCGTTCCCGTCCTTCCCGTCCTTCTTGCTCTCTTCCGCGAGAGAACGGAGGAACTCGGGATTGTCATCCGGCGCGACCCACTTCCGGCTGCGGCCGCGGCTGCGGTGCCACTCGGAGGGCGTACCGCCGGAGCCGCCCGCCGCGCGCTGCCGCTGCTTGCCCGCCACCAGCCAGGCGACCGGGCCGATCAGCACCTCACCGAAGAGCAGGACGACGATCACCCACACCGCCTTGGGCAGCCCACGCACCTGAGATTCAGGGGTGTTGACGCAGTCGATGAACGCGTAGATCCACAGCGCCAGCACCAAGAGGAACGGCAGATACCTGAGCATTGCGGAACGAGCCCCCTGCGTACGGCGGCGGGCCCTCGACGGGGCCCGGTGACCCGTCCAGGGTAGTCCGTACCGGATACTGGAGCGCATGGCTTACGACGACCTCCGCTCGTTCCTGCGCGCCCTTGAGCGGGACGGCGACCTCAAGCGCATCAAGGCCGAGGTCGACCCGTACCTCGAAGTCGGCGAGATCGTGGACCGGGTGCAGAAGTCCGGCGGCCCGGCGCTGCTCTTCGAGAACGTCAAGGGTTCGGCGATGCCGCTCGCGATGAACGTCTACGGCACCGACCGCCGCCTTCTGAAGGCGCTCGGCCTGGCGTCGTACGAGGAGATCAGCACCAAGATCGGCGGGCTGCTGAAGCCCGAACTGCCGCACGGGTTCGTCGGGATCCGCGAGGCGTTCGGCAAGCTCGCGGGTGTGACGCACGTGCCGCCGAAGAAGGTGAAGGGCGAGAACGCGCCCGTCCAGGAGGTCGTCCTCAAGGGCGACGAGGTCGATCTGGAGAAGCTGCCGGCCCTGTTCACCTGGCCCAAGGACGGCGGCTCCTTCTTCAACCTGGGGCTGACGCACACCAAGCACCCGGAGACCGGCGTACGCAACCTCGGTCTCTACCGCCTGCAGCGCCACGACAAGCGCACCATCGGCATGCACTGGCAGATCCACAAGGACAGCCGCAACCACTACCAGGTCGCCGCCCGGCGCGGGGAGAAGCTGCCGGTCGCCATCGCCTTCGGCTGCCCTCCGGCGGTCACCTACGCCTCCACCGCCCCGCTGCCCGGCGACATCGACGAGTACCTCTTCGCGGGCTTCCTGCAGGGCAAGCGGATCGAGATGGTCGACTGCAAGACCGTCCCGCTACAGGTCCCGGCGAACGCCGAGGTCGTCATCGAAGGCTGGCTGGAACCCGGCGAGATGCTCCCCGAAGGCCCCTTCGGCGACCACACCGGCTTCTACACCCCGCAGGAACCGTTCCCCGCCCTGAAGATCGACTGCGTCACGATGCGCAAGCGTCCGCTGCTCCAGTCGATCGTGGTCGGCCGGCCGCCGACCGAGGACGGGCCCCTCGGCCGCGCGACGGAGCGCTTCTTCCTCCCCCTCCTCAAGATCATCGTCCCTGACATCGTGGACTACCACCTCCCCGAGTCCGGCGGCTTCCACAACTGCGCGATCGTCTCGATCGACAAGAAGTACCCCAAACACGCCCAGAAGGTTATGCACGCCATCTGGGGCGCGCACATGATGTCGCTGACCAAGCTGATCGTGGTCGTCGACGCGGACTGCGACGTCCACGACCTCCACGAGGTCTCCTGGCGCGCGCTCGGCAACACCGACTACGCCCGCGACCTGACCGTCGTCGAAGGCCCCGTCGACCACCTCGACCACGCCTCCTACCAGCAGTTCTGGGGCGGCAAGGCGGGCATCGACGCCACGAAGAAGTGGCCCGAGGAGGGCTACACCAGAGACGGCGGCTGGCCGGACATGGTCGAATCCGACCCGCGAACGGCGGCCCTGGTGGACCGCCGTTGGAAGGAGTACGGCCTCTCATGACCAGCGCCTCCGCAGCCGTCCCGCAACCGGGCCGCACCAAGGCGTTCCTGCGCCTGGTGATGATCGAGCACTCGGTCTTCGCGCTGCCCTTCGCCTACATCGCCTCCCTGACCGCGATGTACGAGTGGGACGAGCACATCCACTGGGCCCGCCTGCTCCTCGTCACCGTCTGCATGGTCGGCCTGCGCACCTTCGCGATGGCCGCGAACCGCATCATCGACCGCGAGATCGACGCCCGTAACCCGCGCACCGCGCACCGCGAACTGGTCACCGGCGCGGTGTCGGTGAAGTCCGCCTGGACCGGCGCCCTCATCGCGCTCGCCGTCTTCCTCGGCGCGGCGGCCCTGCTGAACCCCCTGTGCCTGGCGCTCGCCCCGCTCGCCGTGGTGCCGATGGTGGTCTACCCGTACGGCAAGCGGTTCACGAACTTCCCGCAGGCGATCCTCGGCCTGGCCCAGGCGATCGGCCCGGTCGGCGCCTGGCTCGCGATCAGCGGCTCCTGGTCCTGGCAGGCCGTGATCCTCGGCCTCGCGGTCGGCATCTGGATCGGCGGCTTCGACCTGATCTACGCCTGCCAGGACGTGGAGACGGACCGCGAGATCGGCGTCCGGTCCGTCCCCGCCCGGTTCGGCGTCCCGGCCGCGATCTGGGGGGCGCGTGGCTGCCACCTCGTCACGACGGCCCTGTTCGTCTGGTACGCGCTGGCGACCGGCGCCGGCGCGTTCTTCTGGCTGGGCCTGGTGATCGTGGTGGCCGCGTTCCTGTACGAGCACACGATCGTCAAGCCGCACGACCTGGCCCGCGTCAACCGCGCCTTCTTCCAGGTCAACGGCTTCATCGGCATCGCGCTCTTCGTCTGCGCACTGCTGGATCTGCTGGTGCGGGGGCTTACGGTCTGACGGGGTGACGGCCTGACGGACTCGCGTGAGGGCCTGACGGACTCGGGTGACGGTCTGACTGACCCGGGTGGTGGGCTGACTGGCTCGGTGATGGCTTTTCTGACCCGGTGATGGTCTGGCTTGCGTGGCCCCGGTGATGGGCTGACTGACCCGATGACTGTTGGGCCTGCCTGGTGCCGCCGTGCCTCCTTCCTTTTTACGGCAACGATTACGGAGAGCGATTCATTCCGTAGCGTAGTGAGTTGTTTGCGGTGGGTTAGTGTCCGGCTGGTGGCTGGTGGCTGGTGGCTGGTGGTGGGTTACTAGCTAGTGGTGGGTCAGCGGTGGGTTAGTGGTGCTGGGGTGGCTCGGGGGCGTTCGCGGAGGATGAAGGCGGCCAGTACGCCGCCGATCAGGCCGAAGAGGTGGCCCTGCCAGCTGATGCCGCTGTCGGTGGGCAGTGCGCCCCACAGGATCGAGCCGTACAGGGCTCCGACGGTCAGGCCGATACCGATGTCGAGCAGCTTGCGTTCGATGAAGCCGCGTATCAGGAGATAGCCGAAGAGGCCGAAGACGACACCGGAGGCGCCCGCGGTGTTGCTGTCGGGCGGGGCGGTCAGCCATACGCCCAGGCCGCTGGTGAGGACGATCACGAGGGCGACGGCGAGGAAGCGTCGCACGCCGGTGCGGAGTGCGGCGAGGAAGCCGAGCAGCAGCAACGGCACGGTGTTGGCGGCCAGATGACCGAAGCCGAAGTGCAGGAATGCGGCGGGCACGACATCGACCAGCTCATCGGGGTCGCGCGGCTGTATGCCGAAGGAGTCCAGCGCGCCTCCGGTGACGAAGTCGACGCCCTCCAGCAGCCAGAGCAGCGCCACCCAGCCCAGCATCAGGCAGATCGCGGGTCCGGCCCGTCCTGCCGCGGCCTGTCCCGCCGTCGTCGCCCGTCCTGTCAGTCGTCCTGTCAGTCGTCCTGCCGTGGCCCGTCCCGTGGTCTGCCCTGTCGTCCGTGCTGTCATCTCCGGCCGTCCCTTCCCGTCCCCGGCGTCCCCCGTCCGCCCCCCGTCCAGGCGTGGCGAGGGGCGCATCGTAAGAACGGACGTGAGGGGCTCGGTGGTTCCGCCGGATAGGCTCGATGCGTGGAGCCGCGGCACAACAGCACGAGCAATGACACCGACAACACCACCAGCAACGGCAGCACCGGCGTCGGCAGGGCCAGCGACGGCAAGGCCGGCGACAGCACGGCCGGCGTCGGCGCGCAGGGCCCTGCCCCCCGCCGTCCGTGGGTCGTGGGGATCTCCGGCGCGTCCGGGACGCCGTACGCGGCTTCCGTTGTGCGCGGGCTGCTCGCCGCCGGCGAGGCGGTGGACCTGATCGTCAGCCGGGCGTCGCGGCTGACGCTGCTGGACGAGACCGGGATCGCCTTCCGGGACGCGCACTGGCGCGCCGACCTGCGGGAGTGGCTGGCGCGTGGGGCGGACGGCAAGCCGGCCACGTTCCCGGTGGCAGAGGCGGATCTGGCGCGGGTGCGCTACTGGCCGGCCGGGGATCTGGCGGCCGGACCCTCATCGGGTTCGTATCCGGTGAAGGGGATGCTGATCGTCCCGGCGAGTACGGCGTGTGTGGCCGGGGTGGCGCTCGGGCTGTCGAAGGACCTGCTGCAGCGGGTGGCGAGTGTGACGCTCAAGGAGCGGCGGCCGCTGGTGGTGGCGGTGCGTGAGACTCCGCTGAACGGGCCGACGCTGAGGCATCTGGTCGCGCTGGACGAGGCGGGCGCGGTGGTGCTGCCCGCCTCGCCGGCGTTCTACGCGGGGGCGACGCACATCCAGGATCTGGTGGACTTCGTCGCGGGCCGGGTGCTCGACGCGGCCGAGGTGCCGCACGGGTTGTACCGGCGCTGGGAGGGGGAGCTTCGGGGTGGCTCCAAGGGAGAGAAGGAGGCCCCGGACGTTGCTTAGGTCGTAGCTGGTAGCTGGTAGCTGGTAGCTGGTGGCTCGTGGCTCTCAGCTCGTGGCTCTTCGGGGGCTCAGCGCCGGGCGCTTGGCTCTCAGTGCTGAGCCCTCAGCGCGTGGCGCTCAGCGCTTCTTCGCCGTGGTGGCGCGGCCGAAGCGGCGCCGGGACTGCGGCTGGGCGAGCTTGTGGGCACGTGAACGATTGGCCTGGTCCTGCAGCTCGCGCATGCGGGCGTAGGCCATCTCGATCGAGTACACGGTGACTACTCCTATGAGATCTTCTTTGATCGCTGGAAAGAATCGCAGGGTCTAGGCCCTGTATGCCTTAGATTCTACATGCAAAACTCGAAAATGCGTAAAGATTGGAAGGCTTGAGGGCATGGACGCGGTGGATAGGCAGCTCATCCAGGCACTTCGCGAGAACGGCCGCGCCTCGTACGCGGAGCTCGGCCGGCTCGTGGGCCTTTCCGGGCCCAGCGTCACGGACCGGATCAACCGCCTCGAAGCGGCCGGAGTGATCACCGGCTACCGCGCGACGGTCGACGCCGCCTCGCTCGGCCTCGGCGTCACCGCACTGGTCG
Source organism: Streptomyces sp. NPDC001339 (assembly GCF_042895955.1). NCBI lineage: Bacteria > Bacillati > Actinomycetota > Actinomycetes > Kitasatosporales > Streptomycetaceae > Streptomyces > Streptomyces sp. NPDC001339. The sequence continues at coordinate 43,685 of NZ_JBIAWT010000005.1, forward strand.
GCATCTCCCTCTCGGACGCGGCCGACCACGAGGACGTCGCCCGCCGGCTGCGCGACCTCGCCGAGATCGAGGACTGCTGGTTCATCGCGGGCGACGACTCGTACATGCTCAAGGTGCGGGTGGGCGACGTGGACGGCCTGGAGCGCACCATCCGGCGGCTCTCCGGCACCAAGGGCGTCTCCCGTACGCGCACCACCATCGTGCTCTCCACCAAGTGGGAGAACCGGGTCGGCGAGCTCCCCGACGAGGTCGAATAGGCCCCGACGAGGCCGAAGCCGAACAGGCCCCCACGAAGCCGAACAGGCCCCCACGAGGTCGAGTGGGCCCCCATGAGGTCGAGTGGGCCACGTAGAGCAGGCCACCGGAGCCGGGCGGAACGCGGCGAGCGGACGGGCACACCAAGGGTGCCCGTCCGCTGTCATCAGGGTGCCCCGTCCGCTGTCATTGCGGGGGAGTACGCTCGACGAAGCCGTTACCGGCACAGAAACGGCACGGATCACGGCGGCACGGAGCACGGCAGAGACTGGGAGGCGACCGGATGGCTGCGTCGATGGATGTGGGCCTCAAGCGCGAGCTGGAGGCGAAGGTCCACGCCGGGGAGCGGCTGACCCGCGAGGACGGCATCGCCCTGTACGAGTCCGACGACCTGGCATGGCTCGGCGGCCTCGCCCACGAGGTGCGCACCCGCAAGAACGGCGACGTCGTCCACTTCAACGTCAACCGCCACCTCAACATGACCAATGTGTGCACCGCGTCGTGCGCCTACTGCTCGTTCCAGCGCAAGCCGGGCGAGAAGGACGCGTACACCATGCGCATCGAGGAGGCCGTCCGCCTCGCCAAGGCCATGGAGAGCGACAACCTCACCGAGCTGCACATCGTCAACGGGCTCCACCCCACGCTGCCCTGGCGCTACTACCCCCGGTCGCTGAAGGCCCTCAAGGAGGCGCTGCCGAACGTCTCCCTGAAGGCGTTCACCGCCACCGAGATCCAGCACTTCGAGAAGATCTCCGGGCTTCCCGCCTCCGAGATCCTCGACGAGCTGATCGACGCCGGTCTCGAATCGCTGACCGGCGGCGGCGCGGAGATCTTCGACTGGGAGGTCCGCCAGCACATCGTCGACCACGACACCCACTGGGAGGACTGGTCGCGCATCCACCGCCTCGCCCACGAGAAGGGCCTCAAGGGTCCGTGCACGATGCTGTACGGGCACATCGAGGAGCCCCGCCACCGCGTCGACCATGTCCTGCGGCTGCGCGAACTCCAGGACGAGACCGGCGGCTTCCACGTCTTCATCCCGCTGCGCTACCAGCACGACTTCGTGGACATGAAGGACGGCAAAGTCCGCAACCGCCTTCAGGCGCGTACGAGCATGGCCACCGGCGCCGAGGCGCTGAAGGTCTTCGCGGTCTCCCGCCTCCTCTTCGACAACGTCCCGCACGTCAAGTGCTTCTGGGTGATGCACGGTGTGCAGACCACCCAGCTCGCGCTGCAGCACGGCGCGGACGACATGGACGGCTCGGTCGTCGAGTACAAGATCACGCATGACGCGGACAACTTCGGTACGCCGAACAAGCTCAGCCGTGAGGATCTGCTGGAGCTGATCCGTGACGCCGGCTTCCGCCCGGTCGAGCGCAACACGCGTTACGAGGTCATCCGCGAGTACCCGGGCCCGGATTCCGAGCGGCGCGAGTCGCCTCAGCCGATGCGCGTCTGAGACGGTCTCCGAGCCGGTCGGTCCGGACGCGTCCCGGGGCCCGGAAGATCGCCCCGGGGGCTGTGCTTGACTGGAAGGCGACCCTTTCGGTTGCCGTTGAGAAAAAGGTCCCCGCCGTGAGCAGCCACAAGTTCGCCACACTCCGCTACACCGCCCTTCGCATCGGCCTGTTCATCGCCTGCTTCGCGGTGGTGTGGGTGCTGGCCTACTTCCACGTCATTCCGCTCGGCGTGGGCGCGTCCAACACCATCTGGATGCTGCTGCTCGCCATCGTGATCTCCGCGCCGCTCAGCTTTGTGCTGCTGCGCAAGCAGCGGGACGCGATGTCCGAGCAGATCGTCGCCAAGGTCGACCGCCAGCGTGCCCGGATCGCCGCCAACGCGAGCCAGGAAGACGGGCTGTAGGACGAGCCAGAGCCAGGAAGGCGGGCTGTAAGGCGAGGCAGGAGGGCGGGCCGTAGGCGAACGCGCTGTCAGCGGACGCGCTGTAAGACGCGTCACAGCCGCAGCCGCCGCACACTTCGCAGGCGCCCGGCGCCGTGGACAGATCCCACGGTGCCGGGCGCCTTTCGCATGGTCCGGGGCTTGTTGGGGGCTTTGTTCGGGACTGCTCTCCCCGAGGCCCCCTGGGTCCCCACACAGATCCCAAAGATTTTCTTTGGGATCCTCAAAGTTCAAGTGTTAACGTGCTTGTCATGAAGACCGCAGCCGCGCCCCCGTCCCCCATGAGCGTTCCGCTCGTGGCGCGCCTGCACGTCGATCTTTGCCGCTGTATGTCCGCGGCCTGTCGCCGCCGCTGACCGACCTCACGCAGTGGCCGGAGATCCTGTCTGAAGTACGGACCTCCTGGCGCTCATCCACGCCGATTCCCGACGTCCCGACGTCTTCCCTGTCCCCGGAGTGTGTCCGTTGTCCACGTCTGCCGAGACCACCGAGTCCGCCCAGACCCCGCGAGCCACCCAGGCTCCCCAGCCCCCTCAGGCCCCCAAGTCCTCCCGAATATCCAGCATCCCCTTCTGGGCCCAGATCCTCGCCGGTCTCGTACTCGGCGTGGTCCTGGGCGGGATCGCCAAGAGCGGTGACATCAGCTGGCTCACCACCACGCTGCAGCACATCGGCGATCTCTTCGTCCAGCTGCTGAAGCTGGCCGTGGCCCCGCTGGTGTTCTTCGCGATCCTGGTGTCGATCACCAACCTGCGGCAGGTCAACAACGCCGCCCGGCTCGCCACCCGCACCCTGCTGTGGTTCATGGTCACCTCGCTGATCGCCGTCGCGATCGGCCTGGCGATCGGCCTGCTCACCAACCCCGGCGCGGGCACCGGCCTGACGCCCAAGGACGGCAAGCTCCCCGCACACACCGGCTCCTGGATCGACTTCCTCACCGGCATCGTCCCCAAGGACGTCATCACACCGTTCACCGAGCTGAACGTCCTGCAGATCGTCTTCATGGCGGCGGTCGCCGGTATCGCCGCACTGCAGCTCGGCGAGAAGGCCGAACCGGTCCTCAAGATCAGCCGCTCGGCTCTCGAACTGCTGCAGAAGGCGCTGTGGTGGGTCATCCGCCTCGCCCCGATCGGCACCGTCGGCCTCATCGGCAACGCCATCGCGACGTACGGCTGGAACCTCATCGGCAAGTACGCGACCTTCACCGTCGACATCTACGTCGGCTGCGCGCTGGTGATGTTCGGCGTCTACCCGCTGCTGCTGTCGACCGTCGGCAAGGTCAGCCCCCTGAAGTTCTTCAAGGGCGCCTGGCCCGCCATCCAGCTGGCGTTCGTCTCCCGCTCGTCGGTCGGCACCATGCCGGTCACCCAGCAGGTCACCGAGCGCCTCGGTGTGCCGCGCGAATACGCCTCCTTCGCGGTGCCGTTCGGCTCGACGACCAAGATGGACGGCTGCGCCTCGATCTACCCGGCGATCGCCGCGATCTTCATCGCCCAGATCTTCGATGTCCCCCTCAGCATCGCCGACTACGTCCTGATCGCGTTCGTCTCGGTCATCGGCTCGGCCGCCACCGCCGGCCTGACCGGCGCGACGGTCATGCTGACCCTGACCCTCTCCACCCTGGGCCTGCCCCTGGAGGGCGTCGGTCTGCTGATGGCCATCGACCCGATCGTGGACATGATGCGGACGGCCACGAACGTCGCCGGACAGTCGGTCATCCCGATCCTGGTCTCCGCCAAGGAGAAGATCCTGGACCGCGAGGCGTACGCCCGCGCCGGCAGCATCCGCGTCGGCGACAGTGACAGCGACGGCACCAGCGGAAGCAACGGCATCGGCAACGGCAGCGGCAACAGCGACAGCCGCGCGTCCGCCGAGCCGGCGCCCGCGGCCGTCCCTGCCGCCCCCGCCGCGGCCACCGCGAGCTGACCCGGCGTCCGGGTCCGGTCCGCCGTACGGCGCCCCCGCAGCCACTGCACACCGGCTGCGGGGGCGCCGTCGTTGCCCCGTGCGCTCGGTGATCCGCTGCCCCGGCATACGGAAGTGCGCGTCGTCGAAGGGCAGTTGACCACCGGCGAGTACCCGCCAGTGTTCGACCCGCCGCTCCGCCTCCGCCGCCCGGCCGTGGTCCTCGACCGGGCGGGCCCACATCTCCAGGACCTCGGGCGCGATACCAGGGAGTTCGCCGACCGGGACGGTGCTGCCGCCCGGGCGGGTACAGGGGGTGGCGCTGAGGGCGCAGGTGCCCCTGAGGGTGGCGCTGATCAGTCGGTCGGGGTGGTCGGCGAGCACCATCTGGGCCAGCATGCCGCCCCATGACAAGCCGACGAGATGCGCCGTATCGCCTCGCCACGGAGGCGATCATGCCAAGGAGTGAGAGCGGCGGGCGGCGGGGGCGGAGATCGTAAACTTACTCGTCGGTAACAGGGCGGGGATGGAGGGCTGTTCAGGGTGGAAGCTGTGAAGAGCAAGCGGGTACCGCGCGCCGTCCGGGAGCGGCAGATGCTCGATGCCGCGGTGCTGACGTTCGCCCGGCGCGGTTACCGGGCGGCCTCGATGGACGAGATCGCCGAGATGGCCGGGGTCTCCAAGCCGCTGGTCTACCTCTACCTGCATTCGAAGGAAGAACTCTTCAGCGCGGTGATCCGACGGGAGCGGGCGGCGCTGGTGGCGGCCGTGGCGGCCGCCGTCGAGCCGGGGGCGACGGCCGACCGCCAGCTGTGGAGCGGCCTGTGGGGCTTCTTCGCACACACCGCGCAGAACCCGGACGGCTGGGCCGTACTGCACCAGCAGGCCCGGACGCATGGCGAGCCGTTCGCACGCGAAGTGGCCGTCATGCGGGCGGAGATCGCCGCATTCGTCACGGACCTGATCGGCATGGCCGCCAAGGAGGCGGGCTGCGCCGGTGAGCTGGCCGAACGCGAGGTGGCGGGCCTGGCACACGCCCTGGTCGGTGCCGCCGAATCGCTCGCCGAGTGGGTCAACATCCGTACGGACGAGGGGCCTTCGGGTGAACGGGTGCACCCGTCGGCGAAGGACGCCGCCGCCACGATGATGAACTTCGCCTGGACCGGCCTCGGGCACCTGATGGGCAGCGAACGCTGGACGCCGGGCGGCACCTCCGGTGGGGAGGGTCCGCCCGGCGTGGCCGGTGTGCCCGGCATCCTCGACTGACGGGCTCTGCGGCTCTGACGGGCTCTGACGGGCTGACGGGGCTCTGGTGGGTGCTGATCGGCCCTGGCGGGCTCCGGGGCGGCTCTACCGCTGGCTGCTGCCGCAGTAGGCGACGGCGAGCGCACTGCCGCCGGCCACCGCAGCGGCCGCCGCCCCGCCTCCGCCGGTGATCAGGACCGCGTGGGTCCCGTTCCGCTCCTCGCGGTCGTCGGCTATCTGCGCGGCCGGCTTCTGTTCCACGGCGGTGACCCGCCGGCCGGCGTGCAGCTTCTTCGCCTTCGCGCCGTGCGTCTCCTTGTGGTGTGCGCGGATACGGTGCCGCTCCCGGGCGTCGGCGAAGATGAGGCCGGCGCAGGAGGTCTGACGCACGACGTCGGTCCGGAGGCCGTCGCTCCGACGCACCGTCTCCTCTGGCTTGCTCTCTTTTTGCTTGCTCTCTTTGCCGACGGCATGGGCACCGGTCGGCCCTGCGGCCATCGCGGTCGTCGTCGGGATCGCCAGGGTCCCGACGAGGATGGCGGTGGCGACGGCGGCACGTACGGAGATGCGGCGGGAGTGGGAGCGGGAGGGGCGAGGGGGGCGGGCAGTGTGGGAGGCGTGGGAGGTGCGGGTGATCTTGCTCATTGGCGCGTAACCCTTCTCGTTGTGCGTCCTCGTGGTGCGTCAACCCGATGCCCTTCACGCTATTTCTCCCAAATACCGGACACATCGGAAAAATGGTCGATATCGCCTCCTTCTGACTCGCCCGTAAGGACTACTTTCGCCTCCGCGCCCAGAGGCGAAAGTCCCGGACCGCTGGACCTCGCGTGCCCGGTGCGTCGAGCGTGACGCGGCGCAGCCCGGAAGGGTGTCGGGTTGCGCAGGGCAACTGCCCGGCATCAGGGGCGAGTTGCGCCGCCGGGGGAGAGGATCGGGGAGGCTCGGGGACCTTTCGGGGAGATCGGGCCCCGCTGCCCTGGATCGGGCCCCACTGCCCTCTATGCCCTCTAGCGCGGCGGCAGGGCCACCGCCGTCTGTAGCTCACACGAATTGCACCAGAAAGCCCAGCCGTTGGCGTCCACGGCCCGCGAGCCGCATGCCAGACACGGATCACCCACGAACATCGCGGTCACCCAGGCGCCGGCCGTCGCCCCCCGTCGCCCCATGGCCACGCACTCCTCCGCATAGCAGGGAATGCAGACCCCGCCCTGTCGGCCGGGCAGCTTCATCGACCGTATTCCGCAGGTGGAGCACGGCAGTTTGCCGACGTACTGCGCATCCAGGCCGACCGGCTTCCCGTTCCTGCTCAACGCCGCCACGTCGCCTCTGCCTCCTCTTCCGGCTCTTTCAGCTCTTCCGGCTCTTCCGACTCTTACCTCTGTTGTGTCTCTTGTGCCTTTCACGCCAGGACCGTTCCGGTGCCACCGCATCCGGAGCACTGTGTGGTGACCTCGTCACCGGCCGGCGTCTCCCAGTCCACGGTGCCTCTGCCTCCGCAGTCGGGGCAGAGCTTCTCCGGTGGCAAGTGCTCGCTCATTCTGCCCACGGTAGGCCGCAGCAAGTCGCGATGTGACCACTTTCCGTGATCGCTTTGGCAGGCAGGCAGGCAGGCAGGCAGGCAGGCAGGCAGTGCGGAGCAAAGCGGGGCGGAGGTGAACAGGGCGGGGCAGGGTGGGACAGGGCGGGGCGGGGATCGGGCGGGTGCCAGGTCGGCCTGATGGCGTCCGCCCGGGTCCGGCCCACTGTGAACGCTAGGGAACCGTCGGCGCTCCCGTATCCGCCGCCGTACTCAACGACGCCGTACGGATACCCACGTACGGCTACGGACAGCGGACGGAAAAGTGGGCGGCCGGTCGGTTCCGGTCAGGTGCGTGATCTACGTAAGCAACCCGACACGCTCACTCATCGTCCAGGAATTGCCCGGCCTGCGTTTCGCGGGGCGTAATGCGGCCGACGGTAAATGTTCATGAAGTCGCCGTCGGTGGGAAGTCGCTGTCGGCGTACGTGTGCGCCGCGCCGACGAAAAGGGAGGGGTGCGACAAAAGGCAGGAGCCCCGCTCGGCGCCGAATGGCGGAGCAGGGCTCCTTGGGTACTGCATGGAGCGACCGGAACTCATTTCCGGTCGGGCAACTCAGCTCTGCGCGATCAGGCCGCGGGAGTGACGTTCTCGGCCTGCGGGCCCTTCGGACCCTGCGTGACGTCGAAGGTCACCTGCTGGTTCTCCTCAAGAGAACGGAAGCCGGAGGCGTTGATCGCGGAGTAGTGGACGAAGACATCCGGGCCGCCGCCGTCCTGGGCGATGAAGCCGAAGCCCTTTTCAGCGTTGAACCACTTGACGGTTCCGGTAGCCATAAGCCCTCCTTGGGCCAAAGGGTTGCCCTGCTCCAGAACCTGCAAACAAGTCTGAAAACTACAAAAGCCTGCGGGTCACATGCTCCGCAGGCTCTGTACTGCAAGGGAAACCAAACTGCAACTTGCGCTGAGCCTAGCACGGTGTACTCGCGACGCGGAAGAGCCAAAGATCACGTTTAACCGTCAGCACTAACGTCCATACGTTGCCCCCCGGCGCACCCCGCGAAGCGCGGCGGGTCTAGCCTCCGCATGTGGACAATTCAACCTTCGGAGACGCACCCGCAGAACCCGGCGCCGACGCCCGCCCCCGTCGCAGCCGGCCGCGGGTGGGCCACATCCAGTTCCTGAACTGCCTGCCCCTCTACTGGGGCCTGGCCCGTACGGGCACCCTGCTCGATCTGGACCTCACCAAGGACACGCCGGAGAAGCTCAGCGAACAGCTGATCCGCGGGGAACTCGATGTCGCGCCGGTCACGCTCGTCGAGTTCCTGCGCGCCGCCGACGACCTCGTCGCCTTCCCGGATCTCGCCGTCGGCTGCGACGGGCCGGTGATGTCCTGCGTGATCGTCTCCCAGAAGCCGCTGGAGCAGCTGGACGGCGCCCGGGTCGCCCTCGGCTCGACCTCGCGGACCTCCGTACGACTGGCGCAGCTGCTGCTGGCCGAGAAGATCGGCGTACGGCCCGACTACTACACCTGCCCGCCGGACCTCGGCCTGATGATGCAGGAGGCGGACGCGGCGGTGCTGATCGGTGACGCCGCGCTGCGCGCCAATCTGCACGACGGACCGCGGCTCGGCCTGGAGGTGCACGACCTCGGGCAGATGTGGAAGGACTGGACGGGGCTGCCGTTCGTCTTCGCCGTATGGGCCACCCGGCGTGAGTACCTGGCGCGCGAGCCGGCCACGGTGCAGAAGGTGCACGAGGCCTTCCTGGCCTCGCGTGACCTGTCGCTGGAGGAGGTCACCAAGGTCGCCGAGCAGGCCGCTCGCTGGGAGGCCTTCGATGAGTCCGTGCTGGAGCGGTACTTCACCACGCTGGACTTCCGCTTCGGTGCCGAGCAGCTGCGGGGCGTGACGGAGTTCGCCCGGCGCGTCGGGCCGACGACCGGGTTCCCGGCGGATGTGCGCGTCGAGCTGCTGGGGCGGGCGTAGGGGCGGGCGCCCTCGGAGCGGCTCGGACCGGCCCGCACTGGCCCGGACCGGCCCGCACTGGCCCGGACCGGCCCGCACTGGCCCGGACCGGCCCGCACTGGCCCGGACCGGCCCGCACTGGCCCGGACCGGCCCGGACCAGCGCCTGCTCGGCTCGGCGCCTTGCTCGGCTCGCGGTCGCTCAGCTCTTCGGTGTCGGGCCGCGCAGTACCTTGCTGATCGCCTCCAGGCTCGCGTCCCGCATACCGCGGACGTAGCTCTTGGCGTTGTGGCCGCCGCCCTGGATGACGTGCAGATCGGCGGTGATCGGGCCCTTGGCGTACCGGCGGATGAACTGCTCCAGTTTGGGGCGGCCGCGTTCCTGCGTACCTATCTGGAACTGGAGGAGGACGGGCGGCGCGTCGGGACGGGCGGACAGGTGCGCGGCGAGGCGCTCGGGGTCGTTCGCGCGCCGCTCCTTCTCGTGGCCGCGCCAGAGCGGGGAGTCCGGACGGGTGTCCGGGCCGCTGGCGATCACCGCCCGGAAGCGGTCCGGATGCTGCAGTGCCTGCTTGAGAGCGACGAAGCCGCCGGACGAGGACCCCATGAGGGCCCATCCATCGCGGGTGTCGAACGTCCGGAAAGTCGCCCTGACCAGGTCGGGAACGTCGTCGGACAGCCAGGTGCCGATCTTCGGCCGGCCCGGTATGTCGCTGCCGTCATGGTAACGCTTCTCCGGATTGAGCTGCGGCATGACGAGGATGAACGGCTTGCCGCGGCCCAGCGCCGCCAGGTCGGTGACGGCGCTCTCCAGCCCGAGCTGGGGACGCATCCAGTAGTTGAGCGGGTAGCCGTAGCTGCCGGGCAGCGCGATCAGTACCGGGAACGCACTGTTGCGGTAGCGCTCCTCGTAGTACTCCGGAGGCGCCCAGGCCCACACCTTGCCGGTGAAGCCGGACTTCTTCCCGCGGAGCGTGGTGACGCCGATCTTGGTGCCGTCCGCGAGGGTGTCGGCCGTGAGGAACCGCGCCTGCGGGCCGTCCGGCCGTACTCCGGCCGTCGGCAGGCCGCCGAACGACATCGGGGTGCTGGTGTCAGGGAAGACGTCCCCGTATTTGATGACGGGGAACAGACCGATCCCCAGGGCCGTGACGATCACGGCGACGAGCCGTGCCCGCAGCCTCGACCTGCGGCGACGCGCGGGATGAGGGGGCGTGGGAGGGGCCGTGGGCTGCGGCACGGGCGGGCGCACGGTCAGGGGCGCGGGCTGCGGCACGGGCTCTCTCCGGGGGCAGATGGTCGAGTTCGGCTGACCGCGGCGGGCGGGCCCCGTACTCTTCGCCTCGTCGAGGTGGAGCTCGTCGACTCGGGCGGCGTCATCTGGGGGCGCGTCGTTGTGGGTCACGTCTTTGGGGCACGTCTTTGGGTCGTGTTGCTCCCTGTTTGATGCGGAAAGCGGGACGGCGGTTTCGGCGGCCCGGCATGACATGGGTCACCGCCATGACGCATGACGTAGGTCACCGACATGGCACATGACATGGGTCACCGGCATGACATGGGGCACCGGAATCACGCGGACCGTCCGGGAAATCACGCGGACCGTCTGGGGAATCACGCGGACCGTCCGGCCGCCGCGGAGCCATGGCACGGCCCCCAACGAGGCTGTCAGACCCCTGACGTACGCTGGTCGAGTTGTGATGCCCGCCTGCGAAAGGGACGCCCGGTGACCGAGAACGCCGACCTCCAGTCCGTACTCGACCGCGCTGCGCAGGGCGGCCGCATCACGCCGCAGGAAGCCCTCGACCTGTACCGTTCCGCGCCGCTGCACGCGCTGGGCCAGGCTGCCGACGCCGTACGCCGCCGCCGTTACGCCGGTGTCGACCACATCGCCACGTACATCATCGAGCGCAACATCAACTACACCAACGTGTGCGTGACGGCCTGCAAGTTCTGCGCCTTCTACGCCCCGCCGAAGGACACCGCGAAGGGCTGGACCCGCGACCTCGACGACATCCTGCGCCGCTGCGCGGAGACCGTCGAACTGGGCGGCACCCAGATCATGTTCCAGGGCGGCCACCACCCGGACTACGGCGTCGAGTACTACGAGAAGCACTTCGCCGCCATCAAGAAGGAATTCCCGCAGCTGGTCATCCACTCCCTCGGCGCGTCCGAGGTCGAGCACATGGCCCGGATCTCCAAGGTGTCGGTCGAGGAGGCGATCCAGCGGATCCACGCGGCGGGTCTCGACTCCTTCGCGGGCGCCGGCGCCGAACTCCTCCCGGCCCGCCCCCGCAAGGCCATCGCGCCGCTGAAGGAGTCCGGCGAGCGCTGGCTGGAGATCATGGAGGTGGCCCACAAACTGGGCGTCGAATCCACCTCCACCATGCTCATGGGCACGGGCGAGACCAACGCCGAGCGGATCGAGCACCTCCGCATGATCCGTGACGTCCAGGACCGTACGGGCGGCTTCCGCGCCTTCATCCCGTACACCTACCAGCCGGAGAACAACCACCTGAAGGGCCGGACGCAGGCCACGCTCTTCGAGTACCTGCGCATGATCGCCATCGCCCGGGTCTTCCTCGACAACGTCGCGCACATTCAGGGGTCGTGGCTCACCACCGGCAAGGAGATCGGCCAGCTGTCGCTCCACTACGGCGCGGACGACCTCGGCTCGATCATGCTGGAGGAGAACGTGGTCTCCTCGGCCGGCGCCAGGCACCGCTCCAACCGTATGGAGATCATCGACCTGATCCGCAAGGCGGGCCGGGTTCCGGCGCAGCGCACCACGACGTACGAGCACCTGGTCGTGCACGACGACCCGGCCGACGACCCGGTCGACGACAAGGTCGTCTCGCACCTCTCCTCCACGGCCATCGAGGGCGGTACGGCCCATCCGGAGTTGCAGATCGTCGAGGCCAAGTAGCGGAAACGCCGGCTGAGCAGCTGATTCCTCGTAAGCAGCTGATTCCCCGTAAACGGTGACTGGCAGGAATGCCGCGCCGTCTGACTGAGTAGCGGAAACGGTGGCTGAGCGGTCGTGCTGACGATTCACCGGGTACGGGGAGTCCGGCGGGTGCATGATGGCCCGCTGGACGCCGGGCATGCGGTCGTCGTCGACGGCGCCCGGCTCGCCGCCATCGGCCCGTACGAGGAACTGGCGGCGACGTACGGCCTGGACGACCTGCCTGCTCATGAGGGTCCCCCCACGCATCGGGGGCGGGCTCGCCTCCGCGAGTGGGACGGGGTGCTGACCCCCGGCCGCTACGAACCGGACGGTGCGGCGTTCCTGGAAGCCGCCTACCATCCCGACCCGCGCGAGGCTGATGAACTCGGCAGTGAGCCGATCACGGGCGAGGCGCTCGCGGCCCTCGACATGACCGAGATCCGCTGGGGTGCCAGCGCCCGCCGGGGCCTGCAGCGGCTGCTGGCGTCCGGGACGACAGCGCTGACCGGCCCGTTCACCCGCCCCGCGATCCGTACGGCCGTCCAGCGTTCCGGCCTCGACGTGCTGTCCGGTCCCGGTCCCGGCCCGCGCACCCTGACCCCTGGCGGCGTGGCCACCTTCGCCGTCTTCGCTGACGACGGCACCGCCCTCGCCACCGTCCTCGCCGGCCGCCTGGTCCACCGCCGGTAGTCACGTCACCCTTCCGCCCTCCCGTCACTCAATGTAACGACGCAGGAATAAATAACTCTCCGTAATCGTTGCCGTAGTAACGAAGGAGGCAGCACGCAAGGCCCGACAGCATCCACATCCACATCCACCCGACCCCCCACCCCCACCCTCAGCGCCTAACACCCCAACGCCTAACACCCCAGCGCTTTCAGGATCCCGGAGCCCGCGGACCGGGCCTCAAGACCCGAACCCCCAAGACCAACCCCCGCCCCAGGCCGAACCCGGCCCGTCGCCCCCCGCCCCAGACCAAACCCCGCCCGTCGTCCCGCCCCGGTCTGCCCCGTCAAGAACGTCAAGAAGCCGTCAGCGCGCTCCCCTTGCGCGTCAGGGCGGTGTCAACGCAAGCGGAGTGGCGGATTCGGGTCGGCAGGATCGATGGCGCGGGGACGGCCGGACGCCTGGCCGCTCGCGATGCAGTACGCAGCAGTACGCAGATGCAGGCAGCAGTACGCACCGCTGGACCGCCGGGATGTTCTGAGGGGGGGCATCCCGGCCGTCCCCGACCAGCACCAGCCACCAGCACCAGCACCCGAACAGCTTGAGGACTGGCGCGACCAGCTCGGGGGCCGGGGGCGCGCCCGGTGCGGGTGCCGTCCGGGGCACGGTGGACAATGGCCGGGTGACCCGAGCATCCCTGGACAAGCAGCCGCACGAAGTCGCCGCGATGTTTGACGACGTGGCGGCGCGGTACGACCTCACCAACGACGTGCTCTCCCTGGGGCAGGCGCGACTGTGGCGCAAGGAAGTGGACCGCGCGGTGGCCGCACGGCCCGCCGAGCGGGTGCTCGACCTCGCGGCCGGCACCGGCACCTCCTCGCTGCCGTTCGCCAGGGCCGGTGCGTACGTCGTGCCGTGCGACTTCTCCGTCGGCATGCTCGCGGAGGGCAAGAAGCGGCACCCCTGGCTGCCGTTCACCGCTGGGGACGGGACCCGGCTGCCGTTCGCGGACGGGGTGTTCGACGCCGTCACCATCTCCTTCGGGCTGCGCAACATCCAGGACACCGATGCCGCGCTGGCCGAGCTGTACCGGGTCACCAAGCCCGGCGGCCGGTTGGTGATCTGCGAGTTCAGCGAGCCGACCTGGGCGCCGTTCCGGACCGTCTACACCGAGTACCTGATGCGCGCGCTGCCGCCGGTCGCCCGCGCGGTCAGCAGCAACCCGGACGCGTACGTCTACCTTGCCGAGTCCATCCGTACCTGGCCCAACCAGCCCGAACTCGCCGCCCGGCTGCAGGGCGTGGGCTGGACCAAGGTCGCCTGGCGCAATCTGACGGGCGGGATCGTGGCGCTGCACCGGGGGACGAAGCCGGCTGACGGATGACGACAAGACCATCAATGGATGACGGATGACGGCCCGGCGGTCCGATGGCCGGCGGTCGTGATGGTCGACGGTTGATGGGCTTGGGGCGTCTCGGGGGGCTTTGGGCTTGCTTGGGGTGTCAGCTGGGCTGGGCGGTGTCGTAGGTCCGATCCCCGGGGCCGGAGTCGTGGCCGGGGCCGGAGTCGTGGTCATGGTCGTGGCCGTGGTCGAGGCCCTCGTGGAGGGGGACGGCCAGGGCGTCGACCACGTTTTCCAGGCGTTCGGTGCGCTGGTACACGGCGCGTTGTCGTGCGGCGCCCGTGCCGTGTTCTTGCAGGCGCGACAGCCAGCGCCGGACCGTGTCGAAGTCGCCGGCGGTGTGCAGGTGCCCCTGGACGCGCATCACCAGGGCCGTGGCCAGATACCAGGCCGGGACGGTCCTGGGCGGGCCGGGCAGCGGTACGGCCAGGGCCCGGCCTGACATCCCGTCACGGGCGGCGCGCCAGGCTGCCGCGCGCAGGACGGTGTCCTCCACCGGCGGGGCCGGTTCGCCTTTGCGTATCTTCGTCAGCGCCGTGGCGACCAGGGCGCGGACCAGCAGGGCGTAGGCGACGGTGTCCTCGGCGCTGGGTAGGACGTCGGCGACCCTGATCTCGACGGTGGGCACGTGCCGGGAGGGGCGGACGGACCAGTACACCATGGCCGGATCCATCGCCGCCCCGCTGTCCACCAGCGCGGAGACGACCTGCTCGTAGTGGTCCACCGAGCGCAGGTACGGGGGCGGGGCAGCGGTCGGCCAGCGGCCCCACAGCATCGCCCGCCAGCTGGCGTGGCCGGTGTCGCGGCCGAGGCAGAAGGGGGAGTTCGCGGTCAGGGACAGCAGGAGCGGTGTCCACGGCCGCAGGTGGTTGATCACCTGGACGGCCTCTTCCGGATCCGGCACTCCCACGTGCACATGACAGGCATTGGCGCACTGCTGGTCCACCAGAGCCCGGAACTGGGCGGTGATCGCGTGATTGCGCCGGCTGTCCACGACCGGTGGCGGCCCGGGATCGCCCAGCGGCGCCGTGCCGCAGGCTACCAGCAGGTAGCCGGCCTCGCGTGCGGCTCGGGCGGCACACCGGCGTAATCGTGTGACCTCTCCGTACAGCTGCCGTGCGTCGGAGCACACCCCGCCGACGGTCTCCACCTGCCCCAGCGCCAACTCGGCCACCACCTGCCCGTGCCCCGCCAGTCGGTCGGCCGTCTCCACCACGCCGTTCGCCGTGAGCACCGCCTCGCGGGTCACCGGGTCCGCCAGGATGAACTCCTCCTCCACTCCCACCGTCAGTTCCCCGCGTCCTGCCCGGGCCCCCGAACCCCTGGCACCCCTCGCACCCACCGCGTAGGACTCCCGCATGCCGCCTCCACCCTCCGCACCACGCAGCACGACCACGACCGAGCGGCTCCCACAGTAGGCAGGCACGGGGCGATGCGCTGGGCGCGAATGAGGCATTCTCGGTTCGCCTTTGGTTTGCCCTCGGTTCGCCGTTGTCGGCGGAGGTGTTGCGCTGCTGTGCTTCCGCTTTCCGCTGTCATCGGTGCGTTGGGTCCGCACACCGGGCTCACCACAGTCCGGTCGTACGCCGTCGGCCGTTCCCCGCGCCCGAAGCGCCCGAAGCGCCTGAAGCACCCGTACGCCAAGCCGGACAACCCTTCGGGTTCTGCGCGACCGAGGCCCCCATAGACTGCGGGTGCCCAGTGCCGGTCGGCACCCGGATGCCCAGGTATCTAGGTATCTACGTATCCCAGGTAGTCCAGGTAGCCCAGGTATCCGGGTATCGACTTCTATCGACTTCCGGGAGACTTCGCCGTGACCGAGTCCGAGTCCGCGTCCGAGTCCGAGTTCGCGTCCGTGACCGATTCCGTGACCACAGCCCGCTCGGAGTACACCGCGGACGTGATCGTCGTCGGGGCCGGTCCCGCCGGCTCGGCCACGGCCTACCACCTCGCCAAGTCCGGTCTGGACGTGCTCCTTCTGGAGAAGACGGCGTTCCCGCGCGAGAAGGTCTGCGGTGACGGTCTGACGCCGCGCGCCGTCAAGCAGCTGGTCGCGATGGGTATCGACATCTCGGAGGAGGCGGGCTGGCTGCGCAACAAGGGGCTGCGGATCATCGGCGGCGGCTCCCGGCTGCAGCTGGACTGGCCGGAGCTGGCCTCGTTCCCGGACTACGGACTCGTCCGCAGGCGCGACGACTTCGACGAGCAGCTGGCGCGGCAGGCCCAGAAGGCGGGCGCCCGCCTCTACGAGCGCTGCAACGTCGGCGCGCCCCTCGTCAACGAGTTGACCGGCCGCATCACGGGCGTGCAGGCCAAGCTCGGTGAGGAGAAGACGCCGGTCACTTTCCACGCGCCGCTCGTCGTCGCCGCCGACGGCAACTCCACCCGGCTGTCGCTGGCCATGGGCCTGCACCGGCGCGAGGACCGTCCCATGGGCGTGGCCGTCCGTACGTACTTCACCTCGCCCCGGCACGACGACGACTACCTGGAGTCCTGGCTGGAGCTGTGGGACCGCCGCGGTGCCCAGGACCGGCTGCTGCCCGGCTACGGGTGGATCTTCGGCATGGGCGACGGTACGAGCAACGTCGGCCTGGGGGTGCTCAACACCTCGGCGGCCTTCCGGGAGCTGGACTGGCGGGAGATCCTCAAGGCGTGGTGTGCCTCGATGCCCGCCGACTGGGGCTACACACCGGAGAACATGACCGGTCCGATCCGCGGCGCGGCGCTGCCCATGGCCTTCAACCGCCAGCCGCACTACACACGCGGGCTGCTGCTGGTCGGCGACGCGGGCGGCCTGGTCAACCCGTTCAACGGCGAGGGCATCGCGTACGCCATGGAGTCCGGTGCGATTGCCGCCGAGGTCATCGTCCAGGCGCACGCCCGCGCCACGTACGCCCAGCGTGAGCTGGCCCTTCAGCGCTACCCGAAGGTCCTCAAGGACACCTACGGCGGCTACTACTCGCTCGGCCGTGCCTTCGTGAAGCTCATCGGCAGCCCCAAG
This sequence comes from Streptomyces sp. NPDC001339, assembly GCF_042895955.1. NCBI lineage: Bacteria > Bacillati > Actinomycetota > Actinomycetes > Kitasatosporales > Streptomycetaceae > Streptomyces > Streptomyces sp. NPDC001339. Next base: position 60,487 of record NZ_JBIAWT010000005.1, read on the forward strand.
GTCATGCAGATCGCCACCCAGCGTGGCCTGACCCACCCGCTGTTGATGCGCTTCACCCTCAAGATGCTGGCCAACCTCACCGACCCCACGGGCGGCGACGCGATGGACCGGATCATCAACGGGCTGAGCAAGGTCGCGCCCAAGGCGTGATCACGGGTGGCCCTGCGGCCCCGGGCACCGCGGGGCCGGGCGCCCGGGGCCGTCGTGTCACATTCTCCGTGGGGAGATCCGTCAGTGGGGGTGAGTACCGGTAAAGACGAGATTCCCTGAGGAGAGCCGTGATGGAAGCACGTATGAAGAACCCCGCCGTCGTCATCCCGGAGGCCATGCAGCCGCTCCTGGACGTGGTCAAGGCGACGCGGACGGGCGGAGTGGCGGAGTCGGTGCTGGAGCTGGTGCATCTGCGCGCCAGCCAGATCAACGGCTGCAGTTTCTGCGTCGACGGGGGCGTGAAGAGCGCCCGTAAGGCGGGGGTCGGCGACGACAAGCTGTTCGCGGTCGCGGCCTGGCGGGAGGCGCCGTACTTCAGTGACGAGGAGCGGGCCGCCCTGGCGCTCGCCGAGTCGGCCACCCGTCTCGCCGACAGCTCCGACCCGGTGCCGGACGCGGTGTGGGACGCGGCCGCCGACCACTTCGACGAGAAGCAACTGGCGGCGATCGTGCTGACGATCGGGATCACCAACCTCTTCAACCGGCTCAACGCGACGACCCGGCAGCCGGCGGGGGCGGGTTGGTAGGACAGGGTCGGTAGGACAGAGTTGGTAGGAGAGCGGCAGGCGGCCCACCGGGACGGCAGTACGCCGAGCCGGTGGGCCCCTGGGGCCCTGGGTACCTGGGCCCTGGGCTGTCTATCGGTTCAGTGGACGAGCTGTCGGTTCAGTGGACGAGCCGGGGGCTGTGACCGGGGCCCCGCCCGGCCGTGGCCGGTGCCCGGTCCGGGGCTGGGGCGGCCGGTGCCGTGACCGGGGCTGGTGCCGGAGCCGGGGCCGGGGCCGGGAGGCGGCGAGTGGGGGCGGTGAGCTGTTCGGCGCCCGGCGGGACCGGGACGGCCGCGAAGATCGCGTTCTGCTGCTCCTGGAGTTCGCGGACCCGCTCGGGCGGGGTGCCGGGCAGCCGCTGCTCCTCGTAGAGCTTGTGCGTCACCTCCTGCGCCCGCTTGCTCTCGGGGGTGTGGAACTGGACCTCGAAGAGCTGGTGGGAGCGGGGCGCGCGCCAGGCGGAGTTGATGCCCTTGTAGCCGTGGGAACTGCTCCAGGTGTTGGACCAGCGGGTGGAGTCGTTGCCCCAGGAGGACAGCAGCCCGGCCGCCGTGGTGACGCCCCTGCGGTACGTGGCGTCAGGCCACTGGAGGGTGAAGCGGACCGCGTCATTGATGGTGCCGAGCGCCTGATCGACGGTCTGCCCCGGGTGCTGCTTCAGCTTGGTGGCGACCTTGCGCTTGAGCGAGTCCGGGGACTTCAGCCGGTGGTCGAAGCCGATCAGCTGGGCGTTGGCGATCAGGGCGGCGGCGCGGACCTGGGGGCTGATGGCGCGTTCGGCCCGGCGGGCGCGGGCGGCGAAGGCATCGACTTTTTTGTTGTCGGCGGAGTTCAGCGACAGCCCGTCCTGGTGCCAGCCGCCGTCGGAAGCGGGGCGCGGAGCGGAGGCGGGGTGCGGAGCGGGGGACGTGGTGCGGGGCGGGGCCGCCGCTTCGGCGGTGTGGATCGCCCCCAGGCCGAGGGCGGTGGCCAGGGCGGCGGCCGTCGTCACCCTGGCGAGGAGGCGGCGGGTGGGGCGGTGGGTGTTCACCGGCGGGTGGGTGGGCATCGGTGCGTGGGATTCCTCTCTGCGGGCGCCGCGCCGTTCCTGCGGGGGCAGGTGCGCGGCATGTGGCGAGAGGTGTAACGGCACGGACCGGCCGTCGGTGGCTTTTTGGGCGCACCGGGCCGGTACCTGGCTTGATGATGGCCTCATACGACGCGAAGTCATACATCGTCATGCGTCGTCGTACGTCGTCGTATATCGCGAAGCCATACGAAGCGAAGAGGCCCGCCGTACGAAGCGAAAGCGTGGCGTCGTACCGGGCCCGGGCCCCGTAGCCCGAGCCCGAAGCAGGTTGCCCGTAGCCGTAGCCCGTACACGCAGGACCGCCCCTCCCGGGCGGCGGGAGGGGCGGTCCTGGCGAGGAACGCGGCGGACGGCGGTCCCAGGGCCCTGGGCAGCCCCAGAGAGCCCTGGCGGCGACCCGAGGGAGCCCAGGGGGCCCTGGAGGCCCTGCGGGAGCGCCGGAGTGGAGTCCTGGTGGAGTCCTAGAGGACGCGCACCGCGCCGGTCGGCATGTCGTAGCTGAGCGGGCGCTCGACGATGCCGGTGCTCGGGTTCTGGGCGCCGATGAACTTGCCGTCCCCGGTGTAGACGGCGACGTGGTAGGCGCTGCCCGCGCTGCCCCAGTACAGGATGTCGCCGACCTGGAGGTTGCTCAGGCCCACCTGGGTACCGGTGGTGGACTGGTCCTGCGAGACGCGCGGCAGGTCGATGCCGACCTGCTTGAACGCGGCCATGGTCAGGCCGGAGCAGTCGTACGAGGAGGAGCCGGTGGCGCCCATCACGTACGCCTTGCCCAGCTGCGCCTTGAGGAAGGAGACCAGCGTGGCGACGGAGCCGGTGGCGGACGACGACGAGGTCGAGGTCGAGGCGGAGGACCCGGACGACGAGTCGGACGAAGAGCCGGTCAGGGTCGAACGCTCGGCGGAGCGCGAGGCGCGGGCCTGCGCGGCCTCCTCGGCCTTCCGCTCCTCCTCGGCCTTCTTCTTCGCCTCGGCCTCGGCCTTGGCCTTCTTCACGGCCTCGGCGGCGTGCTCGCCGGCGGCCTTGGCGGCCTCGGAGAAGGCGGTGTCCTGGAGCGCCTGACGCTCGTAGGTGAACGCGACCTGCTCGGCGGTGTCGGCGCTCTTGGCGGCGCTGGTCGCCAGCGCGGCCGTGATCGTCGGCATCTCCTGGGTTTCGGCGACGGGCTTGTCCGTGGCGTTGGCCGGTACGGTCGCGCCGGTCACGGCGAGAGTGAGGAAGCCACCGGTCACACCTGCACGCAGCGCGCGCGAGGACGCGGAGCGACGGGGCTTCCGGTGGCTGGGTATGACTGCGTTCGGGGACATGGGCATAACGGCTATCAGGAGCCTCAGGTTGCTGCCAACAAAGGTGTGTTGCGCCACACTTGACGCGTACGCGATGAACAAAACGGACTTTTGACTACCCATCGACTCGGCGGCGCGATGTCCGGATTTCGCGATCATGTTCCTGGGCACGGCATTTACTGCCCTGTACGGGCCCGCGAGGCGCTTACCACTTCTCCGTGCGCCACGCCAAGGGTTCCGAGGCGTCAAGGATTTGGCGTGGCAATTCACGTGGGATAGGTCACTCTTGAGTGTCCGTTATGTTCCCGTGATGCGACCGTGATCCGGGAGGCGTCGCCATCGGGGCGCCGCTCGTGGAGGGAAGTGCGGGGAAGCCCGCGGCGACTGTCGCGGCCGGAGCGCGAACGGCATCGTGAACGACATCGCGAACGGTATGAGGGCGCCCCGGCTCGACTGCGGTCGACGCGCCACGCATCCAGTCCGACCCATCCAGCCTCATCCGGCCGGCCCCATCCAGTCCCACCCAGAGGGTCGGCCCGCAGCCGGCCCGCGCCGACAGGCCTGCCCCCTATATCAGTTGAGGGCGCCCAGCACCAATTTGCCTGCGATGCCCGCCACTTGATATTGGCCACCCGCCTCTGACCAGTGGTAACCCATGCGAATGTCACCTCTCGTGATCACTCGCGCGCTTCACGTATGAAGATCACCGCCTGTCCTGCTTCATGATCCTTCGCCGGGTGGTGAAGATCACAAAGGTGTTATTCGCCCCCGTGTCGCAGATCACAGACCGGCGGGCATAAGATGCAGGCGGCTTGGGCTTGTGAACTGCCTCACATGTGCACGATCACCGCGAGGCAGGAAGAGATCTCCATAGGGCAATCAGGGGCACTCGAAGAGCCCGAGCGGACCGCCATCCAGTCATCGTCGACTGAAGGGAGCGAGGACGGTGAACGCTTACGCGCCCATCCTCGTACTGGGAGCCCTCGGGGCAGGCTTTGCGATCTTCTCCGTCGTCATGGCCGCGCTCATCGGGCCGCGGCGCTACAACCGGGCCAAGCTCGAGGCGTACGAGTGCGGAATCGAGCCGACGCCACAACCGTCCGGTGGCGGTCGATTCCCGATCAAGTACTACCTGACGGCGATGCTCTTCATCGTCTTCGACATCGAGATCGTCTTCCTCTATCCCTGGGCCGTCACCTTCGACGCCCTGGGGATGTTCGGGCTCGTCGAGATGCTCCTCTTCGCGCTCACCGTCTTCGTCGCCTACGCCTATGTCTGGCGTCGTGGCGGCCTGGAATGGGACTAGGGGCCACACATGGGACTGGAAGAGAAGCTGCCGAGCGGCTTTCTGCTGACCACTGTCGAACAGGCCGCGGGCTGGGTGCGCAAGTCGTCGGTCTTCCCCGCGACCTTCGGGCTGGCCTGCTGCGCCATCGAGATGATGACGACCGGCGCCGGGCGGTACGACCTGGCCCGCTTCGGTATGGAGGTCTTCCGCGGCTCCCCGCGGCAGGCGGATCTGATGATCGTGGCCGGCCGGGTGAGCCAGAAGATGGCCCCCGTGCTGCGGCAGGTCTACGACCAGATGCCGAACCCGAAGTGGGTGATCTCCATGGGGGTTTGCGCCTCGTCGGGCGGAATGTTCAATAACTACGCGATTGTGCAAGGGGTCGACCACATCGTCCCCGTCGATATCTATTTGCCGGGCTGCCCGCCGCGTCCCGAGATGCTGATGGACGCCATTCTCAAGCTCCACGACAAGATCCAGCACTCCAAGCTCGGGGTCAATCAGCAGCAGGCCGCACGCGAGGCCGAGGAAGCGGCCCTCAAGGCACGCCCGCTGATCGAGATGAAGGGGCTGCTGCGATGAGTGAGCAGAAGAACCCCGGGCCGGAGAAGAACCCCGAGCAGAAGAAGAACTCCGAGCCGAAGAGCCCCGAGCCGAAGAGCCCCGAGCGCCCCGGCGAGCCGGACGGCATCGCCGACGCCCTCCCGGCACAGCGCGACGACACCGGCGAGGTGATCGCCACCCGCCGCGGGATGTTCGGCGCCGACAACGGCGGCGACACCAGCGGCTACGGCGGCCTCGTGCGGACCGTCCGGCTCCCCGGCGCGTCCCAGCGGCCGTACGGAGGGCCGGGTGGCGAGGGGGCCGGGAGCGGGGGAGGGTTCGGCGATTTCGACGAGATCGCCGACGAGCTGGAGGGCGCCCTCGACGAGCAGGGGCTGGTCCCCGAGAACGTCATCGCCAAGACCGTCGTGGACCGCGGTGAGCTGACCTTCCACATCGCGCGGGAGTTCCTGCCGGCCGTCGCCAGGATCCTGCGGGACGACCCGGCGCTCCGCTTCGAGCTGTGCACCGGCGTCAGCGGGGTGCACTTCCCGGGCGACCAGGGCCGTGAGTTGCACGCCGTCTACCACCTGCGCTCGATCACCCACAACCGGCTGATCCGGCTGGAGGTCTCCGCCCCGGACGCCGACCCGCACATTCCGTCGCTGGTCGGGGTCTATCCGACCAACGACTGGCACGAGCGCGAGACCTACGACTTCTTCGGCCTGGTCTTCGACGGCCATCCCGCACTGACCCGGATCATGATGCCGGACGACTGGCAGGGCTTCCCGCAGCGCAAGGACTACCCGCTCGGCGGCATCCCCGTCGAGTACAAGGGCGCCCGGATTCCGGCTCCCGACCAGCGGAGGTCGTACAGCTGATGACTACTGCACCGCACTCGCACTCCCCGAACGGCCACCGCACGTCCAGTGACTTCGACACACCGGAATCCCTGGCCCGTGAGACCACCGAGGGCACCGTCTACAACGTCACCGGCGGCGACTGGGACGAGGTGGCGGCCTCCGCCGTGAAGTCCGACGACGAGCGGATCATCGTCAACATGGGGCCTCAGCACCCCTCCACGCACGGTGTGCTGAGGCTGATCCTGGAGATCGACGGGGAGACCGTCACCGAGGCCCGCTGCGGCATCGGCTATCTGCACACCGGCATCGAGAAGAACCTCGAATACCGGACCTGGACGCAGGGCACCACCTTCGTCACGAGGATGGATTACCTCACCCCCTTCTTCAACGAAACGGCCTACTGCCTGGCCGTGGAGCGGCTGCTCGGCATCACCGACGACATCCCCGACCGGGCCACGGTCATCCGCGTGATGCTGATGGAGCTCAACCGGCTGTCGTCCCATCTCGTCGCCATCGCCACCGGCGGGATGGAGCTGGGCGCCACCACGATCATGATCTACGGCTTCCGGGACCGTGAACTGATCCTCGACATCTACGAGCTGATCACCGGCCTGCGGATGAACCACGCCTACATCCGGCCCGGCGGCCTGGCCCAGGACCTGCCCCCGGGTGCCGTGGACCAGGTCCGCTCCTTCGTCAGGAAGATGCGCAGGAACCTCCCCGAGTACGACAAGCTCGCCACCGGCAACCCGGTCTTCAAGGGCCGTATGGAGGGCATCGGCTACCTCGACCTGGCCGGCTGTATGGCCACCGGCGCCACCGGGCCGATCGTGCGCTCCGCCGGGCTCCCGCACGACCTGCGCAAGGCGCAGCCGTACTGCGGCTACGACACGTACGAGTTCGACGTGCCGACCGCCGACACCTGCGACGCCTACGGCCGGTTCCTGATCCGGCTGGAGGAGATGCGGCAGTCGCTGCGGATCGTCGAGCAGTGCCTGGACCGGCTGGAGCCCGGCCCCGTGATGGTCGCGGACAAGAAGATCGCCTGGCCCGCGCAGCTGGCGCTCGGTCCGGACGGCCTGGGCAACTCCCTCGACCACATCAAGAAGATCATGGGCACCTCGATGGAGGCCCTGATCCACCACTTCAAGCTCGTGACCGAGGGCTTCCGCGTCCCGCCCGGACAGGCCTACGCGGCCGTCGAGTCGCCCAAGGGCGAGCTGGGTGTGCACGCCGTCAGCGACGGCGGCACCCGCCCGTACCGGGTGCACTTCCGCGACCCGTCCTTCACCAACCTGCAGGCCATGGCGGCGATGTGCGAAGGCGGCCAGGTCGCCGACGTCATCGTCGCCGTCGCGTCCATCGACCCCGTGATGGGAGGCGTCGACCGGTGACCACTGTGTCTCCCCGGGGGGCAACCCCCGAACCCCCCACCGAACTGGGGATGCCCGCGCTCCCCGCCCCCGACTACCCGGCCGAGGTCCGGGCCCGGCTGGAGGCGGACGCCAAGGAGGTGATCGCGCGCTACCCCGGGGCGCGCTCGGCCCTGCTGCCGCTGCTGCACCTCGTCCAGGCGGAGGAAGGGTTCGTCAGCCGTACCGGCATCCGCTTCTGCGCCGAGCTGCTCGGCCTGACCACCGCCGAGGTCACCGCCGTCTCGACCTTCTACACCATGTACCGGCGCCGGGACGGCGGCGACTACCAGGTCGGGGTCTGCACCAACACCCTGTGCGCGGTGATGGGCGGCGACGCCATCTTCGAGGAGCTCACCGAGCACCTCGGTATCGACAACGGCGAGACCACCGAGGACGGCAAGGTCACCCTCGAGCACATCGAGTGCAACGCGGCCTGCGACTTCGCCCCCGTGGTGATGGTCAACTGGGAGTTCTTCGACAACCAGACGCCGGAGTCCGCCCGGCAGTTGGTCGACGACCTGCGGGCCGGCCGGACCGTCGAGCCCACCCGCGGCGCCCCGCTGTGCACCTTCCGGGAGACCGCCCGGATGCTCGCCGGTTTCCCCGACGAGCGGCCCGGCGCCGTCGGGGCCACCGGAGGCGCCGGCCCCGCCTCCCTGATCGGCCTGCGCCTGGCCAAGGGCGAGGCCGCCCCCGCCCGCGGCGCCGACCACGTCGTCTCCCCGCGGACGACCACCGACGGCCCCACCGCCCAGGGCTCCGGCACGGACGGTCCCGCCGGCGATGCCGGCTCCAGCGCAGAGGAGGGGGAGTGATGACCGTGGCAGCCGACTACGGGGGCGCCTCCCGGCCGCCGGCCGGGGGAGAGGCGAGCCCCGAGAAGCTCCTCACACCGGTCCTGTCCGCCTTCTGGGACCAGCCGGAATCCTGGACGCTGGAGACCTACCGCCGGCACGAGGGCTACGAGGGCCTGCGCAAGGCGCTCGCCATGCCCCCCGACGACGTCATCGCCTACGTCAAGGACTCCGGGCTGCGCGGCCGCGGCGGCGCGGGCTTCCCCACCGGGATGAAGTGGCAGTTCATCCCGCAGGGCGACGGCAAGCCGCACTATCTAGTTGTCAACGCCGACGAATCGGAGCCGGGGACCTGCAAGGACATCCCCCTCCTCTTCGCGAACCCGCATGCCCTCATCGAGGGGATCGTGATCGCCTGTTATGCGATCAGGTCGCACCACGCCTTCATCTACGTGCGCGGTGAGGTCGTACCCGTACTGCGCCGGCTGCACGAAGCCGTACGCGAGGCCTACGCGGCGGGCTTCCTCGGTAAGAACATCCTCGGTTCGGGACTCGACCTGGATGTGATCGTGCACGCGGGCGCCGGCGCGTACATCTGCGGTGAGGAAACCGCGCTGCTCGATTCGCTGGAGGGCCGTCGCGGACAGCCCCGGCTGCGTCCTCCTTTCCCTGCCGTGGCCGGCCTCTACGCCTGCCCCACTGTCGTCAACAACGTCGAATCCATCGCGTCTGTTCCCGCGATTCTGAACCGGGGCAAAGAATGGTTCCGTTCGATGGGCAGCGAGAAGTCCCCGGGCTTCACGCTGTACTCGCTCAGCGGCCATGTCGCCAACCCCGGCCAGTACGAAGCCCCGTTGGGTATCACCCTGCGCCAACTGCTCGACATGAGCGGCGGGATGCGCCGCGGCCACCGGCTGAAGTTCTGGACCCCCGGCGGCTCCTCGACGCCGATGTTCACCGCCGAACACCTCGACGTGCCCCTCGACTACGAGGCCGTCGGCGCGGCCGGCTCGATGCTCGGCACCAAAGCGCTGCAGTGCTTCGACGAGACCACCTGCGTGGTCCGGGCGGTCACCCGCTGGACCGAGTTCTACGCACACGAGTCCTGCGGCAAGTGCACGCCCTGCCGTGAAGGGACGTACTGGCTGGTCCAGTTGCTGCGCGACATCGAGGCCGGTGAGGCCGTGATGAGCGACCTCGACAAGATCGCCGACATCGCCGACAACATCAACGGCAAGTCCTTCTGCGCCCTCGGCGACGGCGCCGCCTCGCCGATCTTCTCCTCGCTGAAGTACTTCCGCGACGAGTACGAGGAGCACATCACGGGCCGGGGCTGCCCCTTCGACCCCGCCAGGTCGACCCTCTGGGCCGACAACGACGCTCACCTGGGGGTGAACGCATGACCGTCACGACAACGGGGTCCACCAGCGGCGCCGCCGCGGTCCCCCCGGAGGACCTCGTCACCCTGACCATCGACGGCATCGAGATCTCCGTCCCCAAGGGGACGCTGGTCATCCGCGCCGCCGAGATGCTCGGCATCGAGATCCCGCGCTTCTGCGACCACCCGCTGCTGGACCCGGCGGGCGCCTGCCGGCAGTGCATCGTCGAGGTCGAGGGCCAGCGCAAACCGATGGCCTCCTGCACCATCACCTGCACCGACGGCATGGTCGTCAAGTCGCAGCTGACCTCCCCGGTGGCCGAGAAGGCCCAGCGCGGGGTGATGGAGCTGCTGCTGATCAACCACCCGCTGGACTGCCCGGTCTGCGACAAGGGCGGCGAATGCCCGCTGCAGAACCAGGCGATGCAGGTCGGCGACCCGGAGTCCCGCTTCGAAGGCCGGAAGCGCACGTTCGCCAAACCGGTGCCGATCTCCACCCAGGTACTGCTGGACCGCGAACGCTGTGTGCTGTGCGCGCGCTGCACCCGCTTCAGCAACCAGATCGCCGGCGACCCGATGATCGATCTGATCGAGCGCGGTGCCCTCCAGCAGGTCGGCACCGGGGAGGGCGACCCCTTCGCGTCGTACTTCTCCGGCAACACCATCCAGATCTGCCCGGTCGGCGCGCTCACCTCCGCCGCGTACCGCTTCCGCTCCCGCCCCTTCGACCTGGTCTCCTCGCCGTCGGTCTGCGAGCACTGCGCGGGCGGCTGCGCGACCCGTACGGACCACCGGCGGGGCAAGGTCATGCGCCGGCTGGCCGCCAACGACCCGGAGGTCAACGAGGAGTGGATCTGCGACAAGGGGCGCTTCGCGTTCCGCTACGCGCAGCTGCGCGACCGGCTGGAGCACCCGTGGGTGCGCAACCGGGAGTCCGGTGAACTGGAGCCCGCGAGCTGGCCGGAGGCCCTGGAGGCGGCGGCCCGCGGACTGGCCGCGGCCAGGGGCCGCACCGGCGTCCTGACCGGCGGACGGCTGACCGTCGAGGACGCCTACGCCTACGCCAAGTTCGCCCGGGTCGCGCTGCACGGCAACGACATCGACTTCCGCGCCCGGGTGCACAGCGCCGAGGAGGCCGACTTCCTGGCGGCCATGGTCGCCGGCCGGGGCCGTGACCTGGACGGCGGAGGAGTCACGTACACCGCCCTGGAGCAGGCGCCGGCCGTCCTGCTGGCCGGTATCGAGGCCGAGGAGGAGGCCCCCGGCGTCTTCCTGCGGCTGCGCAAGGCCCACCGCGGGCACGGCCAGCGCACCTACGGGCTGGCCAGTCACGCCTCCCGCGGCCTGATGAAGGCCGGCGGCACCCTGCTCCCGGCCGCCCCCGGCACCGAGACCGAGTGGCTGACGGCGCTGGCCCAAGGCGGGCTCGCCGGCGGCGCCGGCCTGGACGGCGAGGGGCGCGCCGCGGCCGAGGCGCTGCGCGCGGACGGCGCGGTGATCGTCGTCGGGGAGCGGCTGGCGGCGGTGCCCGGCGCGCTGACCGCCGCGGCCCGTACCGCCGCCGCCACCGGCGCCCGCCTGGTGTGGATGCCCCGCCGGGCGGGCGAACGCGGCGCCCTGGAGGCGGGCGCGCTGCCCGGTCTGCTGCCCGGCGGGCGGCCGGCCACCGACCCGCGGGCCCGCGACGAGGTCGCCGCCGCCTGGGGTGTGGCCGAGCTGCCGCACCGGCACGGCCGGGACACCGGCCAGATCATCGAGGCCGCCGCGACCGGTGAACTCGGCGCGCTCCTGGTGGCGGGCGTCGAGGTCGCCGACCTCCCGGATCCGGCGCGCGCGCTGACGGCGCTGGACGAGGTCGGCTTCCTGGTGAGCGTGGAGCTGCGGCCCTCCCAGGTGACCGAGCGGGCGGATGTGGTCCTCCCGGTGGCCGCGGTGACCGAGAAGGCCGGAACGTTCCTCAACTGGGAGGGCCGGGCCCGGCTGTTCGAGGCGGCGCTCAAACCGGACCAGATGACCCGCCGGCAACTGCAGCCGGACTGCCGGGTGCTGACCCTGCTCGCGGACGCCATGGCGGCGGCCGGCGGCGGCTCCGGCACGGGGCGGCTGGGGCTGCCCGACGTCCGCTCCGTACGCCGTGAGATGGACCGGCTCGGCAGCTGGGACGGCCCGTACGCGGCCGGTCCCCTGGAAACCGCGCGGCCACTGCCGCGGCCCGGCACCGGCGAGGCCGTGCTCGCCGGACACCGGCTGCTGCTGGACCGGGGGGTGCTCCAGGAGGGCGACGAGGCGCTGGCCGGCACCCGGCACGCCGCCGTCGCCCGGCTGTCGCAGGCCACCGCGGAGGAGACCGGCGTCAAGGACGGTGATCTGCTGGCGGTCGGCGGCCCGGCCGGTTCGGTCTGCCTGCCGCTCCAGGTCACGCCGATGCCCGACCGGGTGGTGTGGCTGCCGCTCAACTCCACCGGCGGCGGGGTCGCCGCCGACACCGGGGCCCGCCCCGGGGACCTGGTGAGGATCTCCGCCGTCCCGGGCACACCGGAGCCGGCCAAGGAGGTGGACGCGTGATGCGGCTCGACCAACTGGCCGCGGCGGGCGGTGCGCTGGCCCAGGAGGACCTGTCGCTGTTCGGCCGCGACCCGTGGTGGCTGATCGTCATCAAGGCGGTCTTCTGCTTCGCGTTCCTGATGCTGACGGTGCTGTTCTCGATCGTCTGGGAGCGCAAGGTCGTCGCCTGGATGCAGCTGCGGATCGGCCCCAACCGGCATGGCCCGTGGGGGCTGCTCCAGTCGCTCGCCGACGGCATCAAGCTGATGCTGAAGGAGGACCTGGTCGTCAAACGGGCCGACAAGGCGGTCTACCTCCTCGCCCCGGTCGTGGCGGCCATCCCCGCCTTCATGGCGATCGCGGTGATCCCCTTCGGGCCGGCCGGCAACGAGGTCTCCGTCTTCGGCGTCCGCACCCCGATGCAGCTGACCGACCTGCCGATCGGCGTCCTCTACGTCCTCGCCACGGCCTCGGTCGGCATCTACGGCATCGTGCTGGCGGGCTGGTCGTCCGGTTCGACGTACCCGCTGCTCGGCGGTCTGCGGTCGTGCGCGCAGATGATCTCGTACGAGATCGCGATGGGCGCCGCCTTCGCGTCGGTCTTCCTCTACTCCGGGTCGATGTCGACCTCGACGATCGTGGAGGCCCAGCAGAACCGTTGGTTCGTGGCGCTGCTGCCGGTGTCGTTCCTGATCTACATCGCGACGATGGTGGGGGAGACCAACCGGGCGCCGTTCGACATGCCGGAATCCGAGGGCGACCTCGTCGGCGGGTTCAACACCGAGTACTCGTCCATCAAGTTCGCGATGTTCATGCTCGCCGAGTACGTGAACATGGTGACGGTCTCGGCGGTCGCGACCACCCTCTTCCTGGGCGGCTGGCGGGCCCCGTACCCGGTCTCCGCCTTCTGGGAGGGCGCGAACCACGGCTGGTGGCCGATGCTCTGGTTCACCGTCAAGGTGCAGCTGCTGCTGTTCTTCTTCATCTGGCTGCGCGGCACGCTCCCCCGGGTGCGCTACGACCAGCTGATGCGGCTGGGCTGGAAGGTGCTCATCCCGGTCTCGCTGGTCTGGCTGCTGCTGGTCGCCGCCGTGCGGGCGCTGAAGAACGAGGGCTACGACTTCTCACAGATCGTGCTGTACGTCGGCGGCGGTGCGGTCGCCCTGCTGCTGGTCTCCCTCCTCGTGGACTTCTTCCGGCGCGGTGAGGAGGAACCGGAGACGGACGGCGACGGGGAGGCCTTCGACCCCATGGCGGGCGGTTTCCCCGTGCCGCCGCTGCCCGGACAGAGCCTGCCGCCCGTGCCGCGCCGAGGCCCGCGCCGGCCGCGCGAGTTGATTGTCAGTGGTCGGGTGGACACTGCCAGTGACGGAAAGACAACCGACGGAAAGGGGGGCGACGGTGCCTGAGTTCCAGAACCCCGTGGCCGGCTTCGGCGTGACCTTCAAGGCCATGTTCAAGAAGCGGCTGACCGAGCAGTACCCGGAGGAGAAGAAGCCGACGGCGCCGCGTTTCCACGGCCGCCATCAGCTCAACCGCCACCCCGACGGGCTGGAGAAGTGCATCGGCTGCGAGCTGTGCGCCTGGGCCTGCCCGGCGGACGCGATCTATGTCGAGGGCGCGGACAACACCGACGAGGAGCGCTACTCGCCCGGCGAGCGCTACGGCCGCGTCTACCAGATCAACTATCTCCGCTGCATCCTGTGCGGCCTGTGCGTGGAGGCCTGTCCGACCCGCGCGCTCACGATGACCAATGAGTACGAACTCGCCGACCGGTCCCGCGAATCGCTCATCTATACCAAGCAGGAGCTGCTCGCCGGCCTGGAGGACACCATGGTCGACACACCGCATGCCATTTACCCCGGCATGACGGAGAAGGACTACTACAACGGGCTGGTCACCGAGGCCGCACCGGGAACGGTCCGCCAGACCGCCGTCTCCAAGGGCGAACAGCCCGCCGATGAGGGGGTGCAGGCATGACCGGCCTCACCGCCTCCGTGACCTCCACGGGCGAGGCCGTCCAGTTCTGGATCCTGGGCGCCGTCGCCGTCCTCGGCGCGCTGGGCACGATCCTGATGAAGCGGGCCGTGCACAGCGCCCTCTCACTGGCCGGCACCATGATCGTCCTGGCGGTCTTCTACCTCGCCAACGGCGCCTACTTCCTCGGCGCCGTCCAGATCGTCGTCTACACGGGCGCGGTCATGATGCTGTTCCTGTTCGTCGTCATGCTGGTCGGTGTCACCGCCGCGGACTCCCTCAAGGAGACGCTCAAGGGCCAGCGCTGGCTCGCCGCCGGCCTGGGCGTCGGCTTCGGCGTCCTGCTGATCGCCGGGATCGGCAACGCCTCCCTCAAGGAGTTCAACGGGCTGGGCGAGGCGAACGCCGGCGGCAACGTACAGGGTCTGGCAGCCCTCGTCTTCACCAAGTACGTCTACGCCTTCGAGCTCACCGGCGCCCTGCTGATCGCGGCGGTCGTCGGCGCGATGGTGCTCACCCACCGGGAGCGCACGGAGCGCGCCAGGACGCAGCGCGAGCAGTCCGAGGCAAGGATCCGCGAGGGCAGGCACATCCCGCCGCTGCCCGCTCCTGGTGTCTACGCCCGGCACAACGCCGTGGACATCCCCGGCCTGCTGCCCGACGGCACCCCGTCCGAGCTGACCGTCAACAAGACCCTGCGGGAGCGCGGCCAGATCCGCGACGTCTCCGGTGAGTCGCTCGCCGAGCTCAAGGCGCTGGAGGAGCGCTCCGAGGACTGGCTGGGGCGCGGCCGGGAGGACGAGCCCGGGACCGGGCCGTCCGGTGGCGCGACGCGGAACGAGCACACCGAGGGGGCCACGAAATGAACCCGGTCAACTACCTCTACCTCGCCGCCCTGTTGTTCACCATCGGCGCGGCCGGGGTGCTGATCAGGCGGAACGCCATCGTGGTGTTCATGTGCATCGAGCTGATGCTCAACGCCTGCAACCTCGCCTTCGTCACCTTCTCCCGGCTGCACGGGAATCTGAACGGCCAGATCATCGCCTTCTTCACGATGGTCGTCGCCGCGGCCGAGGTCGTGGTCGGCCTGGCGATCATCGTGACGATCTTCCGCACCCGTCATACGGCCTCGGTCGACGACGCCAGCCTGATGAAGCTGTAAGGGGTCGACAACGTGGAGAACCTGATCGCGCTGCTGGTAGCGGCACCGCTGGCCGGTGCGGCCCTGCTGCTGTGCGGCGGCACCCGGCTCGACCGCACCGGCCACTGGATCGGCTCGCTGCTCGCGGTGGTGTCGTTCGCCGTCGGGGCGGTGCTCTTCGCCGACCTGCTCGGCCGGAGCCCCGAGCACCGCACCCTGCACCAGCATCTGTTCAGCTGGATCCCCGTCGGCGGCTTCCGGGCCGACGTCGCCTTCCAGCTCGACCAGCTGTCGATGACCTTCGTCCTGCTGATCACCGGAGTCGGATCGCTGATCCACATCTACTCGATCGGCTATATGGAGCACGACGAGCGGCGCCGCCGCTTCTTCGGCTACCTCAACCTCTTCCTCGCGGCGATGCTGCTGCTCGTCCTCGCCGACAACTACCTTCTGCTGTACGTCGGGTGGGAGGGCGTCGGCCTGGCCTCGTACCTCCTCATCGGGTTCTGGCAGCACAAGCCCAGCGCGGCCACCGCCGCCAAGAAGGCGTTCCTGGTCAACCGCGTCGGCGACATGGGCCTGTCGATCGCGGTGATGGTGATGTTCACGACGTTCGGGACGTTCACCTTCGGCCCGGTGCTCGGCGCCACCGGTGACACATCCCAGGGCACGCTGACCGCGATCGGGCTGTTGCTGCTGCTGGCCGCCTGCGGCAAGTCGGCGCAGGTGCCGCTGCAGTCCTGGCTCGGTGACGCCATGGAGGGCCCGACCCCGGTGTCGGCCCTGATCCACGCCGCCACCATGGTCACCGCCGGCGTGTATCTGATCACCCGCTCCGGGGCGATCTTCAACGCCGCGCCGGACGCCCAGCTGGCGGTCGTCGTGGTCGGCGCGGTCACCCTCCTCTTCGGTGCGATCGTCGGTTGCGCCAAGGACGACATCAAGAAGGCGCTGGCCGGCTCCACGATGTCGCAGATCGGCTACATGATCCTCGCCGCCGGGCTCGGCCCCGTCGGCTACGCCTTCGCGATCATGCACCTGGTGACCCACGGCTTCTTCAAGGCCGGCCTCTTCCTCGGCGCGGGCTCCGTGATGCACGGGATGAACGACGAGGTGGACATGCGCCGTTACGGCGGCCTGCGCAGGTATATGCCGGTCACGTTCCTCACATTCGGCCTCGGCTATCTGGCGATCATCGGCTTCCCCGGCCTGTCCGGCTTCTTCTCCAAGGACAAGATCATCGAGGCGGCGTTCGCCAAGGGCGGCACCGAGGGCTGGATCCTCGGCGGCGCGGCCCTCCTGGGCGCGGCGATCACCGCGTTCTACATGACCCGGGTGATGCTGATGACGTTCTTCGGCGAGAAGCGCTGGGACCCTGCCGAGACCCATCCGCACGAGTCACCGAAGGTCATGACGATCCCGATGATCCTGCTGGCCGTCGGATCGGTCTTCGCGGGCGGGCTGTTCAGCGTCAACGAAGCCTTCGTGACGTGGCTGGAGCCGGTCACCTCGTTCTCCCACGGCCACTCCCCGGTCGGCGCCACCACGGTCACCGCCTCGACGATCGTCGTGCTGCTCGTCGGCGTCGGCATCGCCTGGCTGATGTACGGCCGCAAACCCGTCCCGGCACGCGCCCCGCGCGGCTCGCTGCTGACCCGGGCCGCCCGCCGCGATCTGCTCCAGGACGACTTCAACGACATCGTCTTCGTCCGCGGCGGCGGCCAGGTCACCCGCACGCTCGTCCAGCTCGACCGCTCCCTGGTGGACGGCGCGGTCAACGGCACGGCGGCCTCGATGGGCGGACTCTCCGGCCTGCTGCGCCGGTTGCAGAGCGGTTTCGTCCGCTCGTACGCGGTCCAGATGCTGGGCGGGGCCGCCGTTCTCGTCGCCGCGACCCTGCTGATGAGGGGTGTCTGAGCCATGTCGTTTCCCCTGCTGACGGCAGCGGCCGCGGTACCGGCGATCGGTGCGATCGCCACCGCGGCGCTGCCCGCCGCGAAGCGCACCGCCGCCAAATGGCTCGCGCTGCTCTTCTCGCTCGCCACCCTGGTACTGGCCCTGGTCATCGCCGTACGCTTCGACCCCGGTGGCGAGGGCCCGTACCAGCTCACCGAATCACACGCCTGGATCCGGGACTTCGGCGTCCGCTACGAACTCGGCGTGGACGGTATCGCCGTCGCCCTGATCGCGCTGACCGCCGTGCTGATCCCGTTCGTCATCCTGGCCGGCTGGCATGACGCCGATCCCCTGGAGGCAGCCACACCCGACCGGCGCTGGCGGCCCACCCAGGGCTTCTTCGCGCTGATCCTGGCCGTCGAGGCGATGGTGGTGCTCTCCTTCGAGGCCACCGACGTCTTCCTCTTCTACATCTTCTTCGAAGCCATGCTGATCCCGATGTACTTCCTCATCGGCGGCTTCGGGGACCGCGCGGGACCGGACGGCGAGGAGCAGGCGGCCGGCCGGCGCTCGTACGCCGCGGTGAAGTTCCTGCTCTACAACCTCGCCGGCGGACTGATCATGCTGGCCGCGGTGATCGGGCTCTACGCCGTCACCGCCGACCAGCTCGGCACCGGCACGTTCTCCCTCCAGCGGATCGTCGAGGCGCGGGCGGCCGGCGAGCTGGACATGGCCACCGGCACCGAACGGCTGCTGTTCCTCGGCTTCTTCTTCGCCTTCGCGGTGAAGGCGCCGCTGTGGCCGCTGCACACCTGGCTGCCCGGCGCCATGGGCGAGTCGACCGCGCCGGTCGCCGTGCTGATCACCGCCGTGGTCGACAAGGTCGGCACGTTCGCCATGCTCCGCTTCTGCCTCCAGCTCTTCCCGGAGGCCAGCGCCTGGGCCACCCCGGCGATCCTGGTCCTCGCGCTGATCAGCATCGTCTACGGCGCGCTGCTCGCGGTCGCCCAACGGGACATCAAGCGCCTGATCGCCTACGCCTCGATCTCCCACTTCGGCTTCATCATCCTGGGCATCTTCGCGATGACGTCCCAGGGCCAGGGCGGCGCCACCCTCTATATGGTCAACCACGGCCTCTCCACCGCGGCCCTGATGCTGGTGGCCGGTTTCCTGATCAGCCGCCGCGGCTCGCGGATGATCACGGACTTCGGTGGTGTCCAGAAGGTCGCCCCGCTCCTCGCCGGCACCTTCCTCATCGGCGGTCTCGCCACCCTGTCGTTGCCCGGCCTGGCACCGTTCATCAGCGAATTCCTCGTCCTGGTCGGCACGTTCAGCCGCTATCCGGTGATCGGCGTCATCGCCACCTCCGGCATCGTCCTCGCCGCCCTCTACGTCCTCGTCCTCTACCAGCGGACGATGACCGGGCCCGTGAAGGCCGAGGTGAAGAGCATGCCCGACCTGCGGGTCCGGGAGCTGGTGGTGGTGGCGCCGCTGGTCGCGCTGCTGATCTGCCTCGGGGTGTATCCGAAGCCGCTCACCGACATCGTCAACCCGGCGGTCCAGCACACCCTGTCCGTCGTCGACGAGCAGGATCCCCAGCCCACGGTGCAGGTGAACGCCGTGCCCGGCGGAGACCGGGACGGCCACACCGTGAATGACCGAGATGCGGAGGCCGCGAAGTGAGTTCCGTGGCAAGTGTCCACAGCCTGTGGACGGTGGCGGCCGGCACACCGGGCAAAATCCCGGCGCCGCACATCGAGTACGCCGAACTGTCGCCGGCCCTGATCGTCTTCGGCGCGGCGGTCGCCGGCATCCTCGTCGAGGCGGCGGTGCCGCGCCGCCACCGCTACGCCGTCCAGCTGCTGCTGTCCCTGGTGGCGCTGGCCGCCGCGTTCGCCGCGGTGATCGGCCTCGCGGCCGCCGGCTTCGGCTCGTCCAAGGCACATATCGCGGCGATGGGTGCCCTCGCCGTCGACGGCCCGGCGCTGTTCCTCCAGGGCACCCTTCTCCTGGTGTCCCTGGTCGCCGTCTTCACCTTCGCCGAGCGGCGGCTCGACCCGGCGGCGGACGGCAACCGGGTGGACTCCTTCGCGGCGCAGCCCGCCGCCGTCCCTGGCGGCCCGGCCGAACAGGCCGCCGTCAAGGCCGGGTTCACCACCACCGAGGTCTTCCCGCTCCTGCTCTTCGCGGTCGGCGGGATGCTGGTGTTCCCCGCCGCCAACGATCTGCTGACGCTCTTCATCGCGCTGGAGGTGTTCTCCCTCCCGCTGTACATCCTGTGCGCGCTGGCCCGCCGCCAGCGGCTGCTGTCCCAGGAGGCCGCGGTGAAGTACTTCCTCCTCGGCGCCTTCTCCTCCGCCTTCCTCCTCTTCGGCATCGCCCTGCTCTACGGCTACGCGGGCACGGTGACCTACGCCGGAATCGCCGAGGTCATCTCGGACGGCGCCAAGCAGATCGATCCGGCGCTGGCCGGTTCGATGGGCAGTGACGCACTGCTGCTGATCGGCGGGGCACTGGTACTGATGGGGCTGCTGTTCAAGGTCGGCGCGGTCCCGTTCCACATGTGGACCCCGGACGTCTACCAAGGCGCCCCCACCCCGGTCACCGGCTTCATGGCGGCCGCCACCAAGGTCGCGGCCTTCGGCGCGCTGCTCCGGCTGCTGTACGTCGTCCTGCCGGGCTTGCGCTGGGACTGGCGGCCGGTGATGTGGGGCGTCGCGATCATCACCATGCTGGGCGGCGCCATCGTCGCCATCACCCAGACGGATATCAAGCGGCTGCTGGCCTACTCCTCCATCGCGCACGCCGGATTCATCCTCGCCGGCACCCTCGCCACCAGCGAGGACGGCATCTCCTCGGTGCTCTTCTACCTCGGCGCCTACTCCTTCGTGACGCTCGGTGCCTTCGCCGTCGTCACGCTGGTCCGGGACGCCGGCGGCGAGGCCACCCAGCTGTCCAAGTGGGCTGGCCTCGGCCGCCGTTCGCCACTCGTGGCCGCGGTGTTCGCCGTCTTCCTGCTGGCCTTCGCGGGCATCCCGCTGACGTCCGGCTTCGCCGGGAAGTTCGCGGTGTTCAAGGCGGCCGCGCAGAGCGGCGCCGGCTGGCTGGTGGTGGTCGGTGTCCTCGCCTCCGCCATCGCCGCGTTCTTCTACATCCGCGTCATCGTGCTGATGTTCTTCAACGAGCCCAAGGCGGAAGGGCCGACCGTCGCGGTGCCCAGCCCCCTGACGACCACGGCCATCACCATCGGCGTCACGGCCACACTGGTGCTGGGCCTGGCGCCGCAGTACTTCCTCGACCTGGCCGGCCAGGCGGCGACCTTCGTGCGCTGAACCGCCGCGCCTGCCGTTGCGTGTGAGCGGTGGGGTGGCGGTCGCGGTCAGTTCTTGGGCAGGCCGCTCGGCAGCTCCGGCATCTCGGGGATCTTCACGCTGCCGTCCCCGGACTTGGTGTACTTCTCGGTGGGGCCGTTCTTCCATTCCACGGTCAGGGTCTTGCCGTCCGCCCCGGGCTTCAGGGTGCCCATGGTGCGGGTGGTGTCCCCGTCGGTGCACTTGAGCGCGGCCATGGTCATCCCGGCCATCTCCTGGACCTTGCCCAGGCAGGCCGCCTTGTGGCCGTTGCTGAAGGCGACCGTTCCCTTGGTGATCACGAGGACCAGCGGGCTGCTCGCCGATCCCGCCTTCCACGCGCCCTCGACCGCCTCGGGGCTCGCGGGCTTGTCCGCGCCTCCCGGAGTCGACGGAGCGGCACCCGGCGTCTTGTCCGGCTTGCTGTCGCTGCCCTTGTCGCCGCTGCTTCCGCAGCCGCTGAGCAGCATCGCGGCGATGGCTGCCGCCCCGGCGATCTGCGCTGCCTTGCGCACGTACGTCTCCTCCGTTGTGGGACAGGTCCGTTGTTCCGTTGCGGGACAGACCCGTTGTAGGACGGTCTGTCAGGGAACAGGGAGACGCGAGGCTAGCAGCGGCCCCCGCCCCCGTCCGGCCTCTCGCCGGGATTGCGGCTACGCCGGTACGGACTTGGTGTGAGCCTGTGACAGGAAAAACGGCCGTGCCGGGCGAAGGGGATGAAGCGGGCGGGGTGGAGGGGTTCCCTTCCCTTCTGGGGGGGGGCTCCCCCTCCCCCTCCCGCCCCCACCCCTCCCTCCCGCCCCCACCAGCCGCCGACGATGCACGGCACACCGGCAACGCTCCTGTCGGGGCACCCCCGGGGCATCCCGACGTACTCGTACTCCCTCTCGTCCCTGGACCCCCTGGGCCTCTCCCCCCTGGGCCTCCTAGGCGCCGCCCCCCGCCGCGCTCTTGTCGTGCTGGACGGCGCGGAAGGCGGCGTACGCGGTCCACTCCTCCTTGGCCAGGCGCCGCAGGTCGCGCCGTAGGGGGCGATGGGCGCCGCCCGGCAGGAGGCCGGTGTCCAGACCGGTTGCCGAGACGTAGGCCGCCAGCAGTCGGCCGCGCCGGTCGGGGAACCGGGCATCGGCAGCCGCTGTGAAGCGGGCACGGGCCGGGGCCGCCAGATCCACCGGGCCCGCCGGGAAGCGGTCGTACGGGAAGAGCCCCAGGGCCCGGTGGTGCTCTCTGCGCAGAGCGCCACGCTCCTCCAGCCGGCGGAGGCACAACTCCTGGACGGACCGGCCGGAGCCGCGTACCCAGCGGTGCGCCTTGACGCCGTCGCCGCCCTTGGCCGGTGCGGGGAGCGCCGTCAGGGCGTGGTCGAGTACGGGATCGTCCAGCGGCAGTGGGTTGGTCACGGTGATGCGGTCGCCGCGGTCGACGGCGATCCGGCCGGCCGCCTCCAAGTCGGCCAGTGCCGCCCCGGCCAGCCCGTACCGGAGATACGTGGGGTTGTTCAGGAGGCGGCCGCGGACCGGGTCGAGGGCGAGGAGGAGTAACTCCTCGGGGAGCGTGAGCGGATTGCCGGTCATGTCGCCTCGCGGTCCGGGACGGCGGGCGCGGGCAGGATGCGGCCGGTGACCTCGCCGAAGCCGATCCGGGCGCCGTCGGGGCCCGGCGCCCAGGCCGTGAGGGTGACCTCGTCGCCGTCCTGGAGGTAGGGGCCCTTGCCCTGGGTGAGTTCGAGCAGACAGCCGAGCTGGTCCGGCTCGGGTCCGGAGACGGTGCCGGACGCGAAGAGGTCACCGGTGCGCAGGGAGGCGCCGTTGACGGTCATATGGGCCAGTTGCTGGGCCGCGGTCCAGTACATCGTGGAGAACGGGGGCCGGGAGACGGTCTCGCCGTTGATGTGGACCTCGATGCGGATGTCGATGCCGCCCGGTTCGGCGGTCGTGTCGTCGAGGTAGGGGAGCAGCGGCAGGTCCCGGGCGGGCGGTGTCGTACGGGCCGCGTCGAGGGCGTCGAGCGGGGTGACCCAGGCGGACACGGAGGTGGCGAAGGACTTTCCCAGGAACGGGCCGAGCGGCAGGTACTCCCAGGCCTGGATGTCCCGCGCGGACCAGTCGTTGAGCAGGCAGACGCCGAAGACGTGATCGCGGAAGGAGTCGAGTCCGACCGGCTCGTGGAGTGTGGACGGTGTGCCGACGACGAAGCAGACCTCGGCCTCGATGTCGAGGCGGATGGACGGGCCGAAGACCGGCGCCTCGTCCGTGGGCGCCTTGCGCTGGCCGTTGGGCCGTACGACCGGGGTGCCCGTGGCGACGACCGTGCCCGCCCGGCCGTGGTAACCGATCGGCAGATGCTTCCAGTTGGGGGGCAGGGCCGCACCGTTCGGGCGGAAGATCCGGCCGACGTTGGTGGCGTGGTGCTCGCTGGAGTAGAAGTCGACGTAGTCCGCGACCTCGAAGGGGAGATGGAGGGTGACCTCGTCCAACCGGTGGAGAAGCGGCGCCACTTCGTCGCGGTGCGTCCGGTCGGTCACGGCGCTGTGGACGGCCGTGCGGATCTGCTGCCAGACGGGGCGGCCCGCGGCCATCAGCGGGTTGAGGGTCGGTGCGGCGAGCAGTTCGGCGTGCGGATGGATGGCGGCGGGCAGCGCGCTGGGCAGGGCGCTCAAGTCGAGGACATGGCTGCCGTAGCGGACGCCGAGGCGGTGCTGGTCGGGCGCGTCGGTGGTACTGAAGACGCCGTAGGGGAGGTTGTGCGGGCCGAAGGGGTCGCCTTCTGCCAGGTCGAACGGGCTCTGCTCGGGCATGGACAGCTCCTCGCGTTCGTCGTCGCCAGTGGGCCGGCCGGACCGGTCAGGGGGCTGATCAGAGGGCTGATCAATCCCCTGCCCGGCGGCTCTGTCGATCAGAGTACGGCCGGGCAGGCCGCGGCGATGAGGCCTGTGGATAACTTGCGTGAGGGGCGGGCCGGGCGGGTGAGCGGCACCCGCCCTCCGGCCCGGGGCGGGCGGGAGGGCGCCCGGCGGCCCTGGCGGCGCGGGGGTGGGACCGGCCGCCTCGGCCCTCCGCGGCCGCCGGGGCGAGGAGAGCCGCGCGCGTACGGAACGCGGCCGGCCGCGGCGCCGTACATACGCCCCTGCGGCACGGCACCCACACCCCGGGGGCGCCGCACGTACCCCGAGGCCCGGCAATGTCCGGAAAACCCTTGCCGGACGGCGCAATTCGGTTCTGGATTCGGTTCTGGCTTCTTCGTGCGCCGCCACGCAGGACCGTTCGCGCAAGTCCGTTTCAGCCCCCCGCGCGGCTCCGTGGCTCACGGCCCGCCGCTCCCCGTCCGCCCTGCTGCTCCCCGCCCGCCCCGCTGCTCATGGCGCCGCCGCTCCGTCCTGCCGCGCGGGTCGGCCGCGCAGGTCGGCCGCCCCGTTGAAGACCGGTCCGGCGAAGATGGCCGAAGGGCGCGAAGCCGGCGCGGTATATCGGCCCTCCGGCCACAGCTGTGGCTCCTGGGGCAGCCGGGAATGTGAGGACTGTCGCCATCGCCGCTCCTCGACGTCAACAACACAGCACAATGTGATCCACGCCATGCCGCCCGGGGATCGTCGCGCTTCCCGGGCGGCTCAGGGGGCGGGCGCTCACGGTGATCGAACTGGGACCGGATACGCTGGCCAATGGTGGAGACAGCGACAGATCGACATTCAGTTTGATCGTCAGCAGACAGGAGTACCCCTCGTGACCGTCGTCGGGCCCTTCGGGCTGAGCGTGCGGGACCAGGCTCTTGAGGCCGATGTCCAGGCCGGGTTGGCGGCTGTCGAGGAGGGCCTGCTGGAGGCCACCAAAAGCGACGTGCCGTTCATCACCGAGGCCGCGCAGCATCTCGTGCGCGCGGGCGGCAAGCGGTTCCGGCCGCTGCTGGTGATGCTCGCCGCCCAGTTCGGTGACACCCACAGCCCGGGCGTGGTGCCCGCCGCGGTGGTCGTGGAGCTGACCCACCTGGCGACGCTGTACCACGACGACGTGATGGACGAGGCCGATGTGCGCCGCGGCGTGGCCAGTGCCAACGCCCGCTGGGGTAACTCCGTCGCGGTGCTGACCGGCGACTTCCTCTTCGCCCGCGCCAGCCACATCCTCGCCGACCTCGGGCCCGAGGCGGTCCGTATTCAGGCCGAGGCGTTCGAGCGCCTGGTGACGGGCCAGATTCTGGAGACCGCCGGCCCGCGTGACGGCTGCGACCCCATCGACCACTATCTGGACGTCCTCGCGGGCAAGACCGGATCGCTGGTCGCCGTCGCCTGTCGGTTCGGCGCCATGATGTCGGGCGCTGACGAGTCGACGGCCAACATCCTCACTCAGTACGGAGAGCGGCTGGGCACCGCGTTCCAGCTGGCCGACGACGTTCTGGACATCGCCAGCGACTCGCACGAGTCCGGCAAAACGCCCGGAACCGATCTGCGCGAGGGCATCCCGACGCTGCCCGTGCTGCATCTGCGGGCCCGGGCCGAGAGCAGCTCCGGCACGCCCGAGGACCGGGCGCTGTGCGAGCTGCTGGCAGGGGACCTCACCGATGATGCCCGGCACGCCGAGGCGCTGGTCCGGCTGCGCGCCCATCCGGCGCTCGAAGAAGCCCGTCGGGACACCGTGCGGTACGCGGAGGAGGCGCGCGCCACGCTGGCGCCGCTGCCCGCGTGCATGGCCAAGTCGGCTCTCGAGGGCCTGTGCGACGCGGTGGTCCACCGGGCCGGGTGAAGCCGGGGCGGGGGCACCGGGCAGGCGGTCGGGGTCTGGCCGCCGGGTCCCCTAGGGGTACTCGAACAATCCCCTTAGGGGATGGGTCCGACTCCTGTTGTATGTGTTCCGCCGTGCGTTGACCGGCTGTCATACCTCAGCAGTACGACGAGTTGGGCCCGCGGGCTGACGCCTCGTGCCGGGCGTTTTGGTGAGATGGAGAGCACCACAGCGCGGCGGTCGGGTCCCCAGCGGCTCCAGGGGTGGGCGCTTGGACAGCGCAGCAACCGCCGCAGACGACGGAGGTAGGGCAGATGCCACGGAACGAACCGACAGAGGCCAACGAACCGACAGAGGTCACCGACGCATGGGGCGAGGAGCGTTCCTCGAAGCGCCGTAAGGCGGTGCGGTACGGCGTGCCGGTCGCGGTGGCGGGAGTCGCGGCGGCCACGATCGGGCTGGTTCCGGCGTTCGCCGGCTCCGGTTCCCCGGATCTGCCGAAGATCTCCGCACAGGACCTGATAGCCAAGATCGCCACGTCGGACGTCCAGCAGCTCTCCGGCACGGTCCGGGTCACCACGGACCTCGGCCTGCCGTCCCTGCCGGACGGGCTCGGCGGCGGGGCCGGTGGCTTCGGCGGCGGCCAGGGCAGCGCGGGCAGCGGTGAGAAGGACGGGGACGGCGCGTCCGTGTCGCCTGCGAAGAAGCTGATGGAGCTGGCGTCCGGTACGCACACGCTCCGTGTCGCCGCCGACGGCCCCGACAAACAGCGGGTGTCCATCGTCGACAAGGCCGCCGAGTACAGCCTCGTCCACAGCGGGAACGAGGTCTGGGCGTACGACAGCGGCAGCAACACCGCGGTCCACAGCACCGCGCCCGACGCGGGCCGGCACAGCGAGCGGGAGAAGCCCCGGGGCCTCCCCGGGGACCTGAAGAACGCCACCCCGCAGGACCTGGCGAAGCAGGCTCTGAAGGCGGTCGGTGACACCACCTCGGTCACCGTTGACGGCACCGCCAAGGTCGCCGGACGGGACGCCTACCAGCTGCTGATCAAGCCGAAGCAGGCCGCCTCGACGGTCGGGTCGATCCGGGTAGCGGTCGACGCGGCCAACGGGACGCCGCTGAAGTTCACCCTGACCCCGAAGAGCGGTGGCCCGGCCGCCATCGACGTCGGTTACACCAGCGTCGACTTCGCCAAGCCCGCGGCGAGCACGTTCTCCTTCACTCCGCCCAAGGGCGCCGAGGTCGTCGACGCCGTCAAGGAGCGGGCGAAGGAGGCGAAGGGCGAGCGCGCACACGGTAAGGACGTCACCGGGCGCAAGGACGTGAAGGAGTTCCGGAAGGGGCTGACGAAGGACCTGGGCGGGCTGAACGTCATCGGCGAGGGCTGGACGTCGATCGCCACGGTCAAGGGCGCCGGCTCCGGCCTGCCCACCGGCAAGGACAAGGCTGCGGGCGGGGACGCGGGCGCATTCCTGGACAGCATCGGCGAGAAGACCAGCGGCTCCTTCGGATCCGGCCGGATCTTCAGCACCCGCCTGGTCAACGCCCTGATAACGGACAACGGCGCCGTCTACGTCGGTGCCGTCGACAAGCAGGCCCTGATCGACGCGGCCAACGCCGCCAAGTAACGGGCCGCCGCGGTACGCCAGGGGCAGCAGGCGGTAGCCCGCCAGCGGTCCACCAGGCGGTAGTCCGTTAGCGGTCCACCAGGGGCAGCAGTACCAAGGGCTGCCGCGTCGCCCTGTCCCGGGCGGCGCGGCGCCACCCGCGGGCGACTCACCCATACGACCGCGGGTGGTACCCCCTCGGCGACCGGGCGATCGAGACCAGGGGGCCGACCAAGGCCTATCGCGTCACGGCGTGGCTGCTGTGGCCGTCGTAGCTGTCGTGGCCGCCGAGGCCGCCGTCTCGTTGGCGCGGGCCTCGGCCTCGGCCAGCTCCGCCCGTGCCCGTCGCGCGGTGCGCAGTGCGTCCCAGGTCAGCATCGCCAGGGCCACCCACACCAGCGCGAAGCCGGCCCAGCGCTCCGGCGGCATCCGCTCGTGGAAGGCCGTGAGCCCCAGCACGAACTGAAACGTCGGCGCCAGATACTGCATCATCCCGAGCACGGTCAGCGGCAGCCGCATGGCCGAGGCGCCGAAGCAGATCAGTGGTACCGCGGTGGCGACGCCGCAACCCGCGAGCAGCAGCGCCTGGTCCACCCCGCCGCTGAGGAAGTTCGACTCGCCGCGCGCACCGAGGAAGACCAAGTAGCCCAGCGCGGGCAGCAGCTGGAGGGCCGTCTCGGCGCTGAAGCCCTCGATGCCGTCGAGCTTGATGCCCTTCTTGACCAGCCCGTACGTCGCGAACGAGAGGGCCAGTCCGAGTGCGATCCAGGGCACCTTGCCGTAGGCGACGGTCATCACGACCACGGCCAGGGCGCCGATGCCCACCGCCGTCCACTGCAGCGGCCGCAGCCGTTCACGCAGCACGAGGACGCCGAAGGCGATGCTGACCAGCGGGTTGATGAAGTAGCCGAGCGACGCCTCCAGGACGTGGCCGGAGTTCACCGCCCAGATATAGAGGAACCAGTTCGCCGAGATGACCAGGGCGCAGACCAGGATCAACGCGAGCTTCCTGGGCTGCCGCAGCAGCGGGCCTATCCAGGCCCAGCGGCGCAGCACGGCCAGGATGACGACGGCGACGGGCAGTGACCACACCATGCGGTGGGCCAGGATCTCGGACGGCGCGGCGGCGTCCAGCAGATGCCAGTACAGCGGCAGCAGGCCCCACATGGTGTAGGCGGCGAGGCCGTAGGCGAGTCCGGTGCGCTGATCGGTTCTGGACGGCAAGGGGACCCTCCTGACGGTGCTGCGTTGACCCTGTGACGGTAGCGTCGTTCGGCCCCGCTCGTCATGTGCGTTCCGGCATACGGTCATGACGGGCGCGGGCAGGCGGGCCGCGCCGTGATCGCTGCGGACAAGCCGTGATCCCTGCGGACAACGAGTCCCGGACGCACGGTGCTCGGACAGCAAAGGTTCCCGGACGGCAAAGGTGCCCGGACGGCGAAACGGGGGCCTCCGGAAGTCCGTAAGAACGTCCGGAGGCCCCCGCCGGGCCGGAGTGGACTGTCGTGGGCCGGTCGGCCGTCAGCCCACGACCGTCCAGGTGTCGTTGCCGGTGAGCAGGGCGGCGAGGTCGCCCTTGCCCTGCTGTTCGGTGGCGGTGTCGAGCTGCTGGGCCATGAGGGTGTCGTAGACGGGCCGGTCGACGTTGCGCAGCACACCGATCGGGGTGTGGTGGAGGGTGTCCGGGTCGGCGAGCCGGGAGAGCGCGAAGGCCGTGGTGGGGGAGGGGCTGTGCGCGTCGTGCACCAGCACGGCGTCGGCGCCCTCCTCGGTGACGTCGATGACCTTGAGGTCGCCGGTGGCCGGGTCGCGGACCACGCCCTTGGAACCGAGGCCGTCGGGGGCCGGCGCGCCGAAGCGGATCGGCCGGCCGTGCTCCAGGCGGATAACGGCCTCCTGGGCCTGCTCCTTGTCCTTGAGGGCCTCGAAGGCGCCGTCGTTGAAGATGTTGCAGTTCTGGTAGATCTCCACCAGCGCCGTGCCCGGGTGGGCCGCGGCCTCGCGCAGCACCGAGGTCAGATGCTTGCGGTCGGAGTCGACGGTGCGGGCCACGAAGGACGCCTCGGCGCCCAGGGCGAGGGAGACGGGGTTGAAGGGGGCATCCAGCGACCCCATCGGCGTCGACTTGGTGATCTTGCCGATCTCGGAGGTGGGGCTGTACTGGCCCTTGGTCAGACCGTAGATCCGGTTGTTGAACAGCAGGATCTTGAGGTTGACGTTGCGGCGCAGGGCGTGGATGAGGTGGTTGCCGCCGATGGACAGCGCGTCGCCGTCGCCGGTGACGACCCAGACGCTCAGGTCGCGCCGCGAGGAGGCCAGGCCCGTGGCGATGGCCGGGGCGCGGCCGTGGATGGAGTGCATCCCGTAGGTGTTCATGTAGTACGGGAAACGGGAGGAGCAGCCGATACCGGAGACGAAGACGATGTTCTCCTTCGCCAGGCCCAGCTCGGGCATGAAGCCCTGGACGGCGGCGAGGACGGCGTAGTCACCGCAGCCGGGGCACCAGCGCACTTCCTGATCGGACTTGAAGTCCTTCATGGACTGCTTGCCCTCGGCCTTGGGCACCAGGGAGAGCGCCTCGATCTGCCCGGGCTTCTCCTCTGCGGTCTTCCCCTCCGCGGTCTTCCCCTCCGCAGTCTTCCCCTCCGCAGTCTTCTCCTCCGCGATCGTGTCAGTCATCGATGGCCTCCTTAAGGACCTCCGCGAGCTGCTCGGCCTTGAACGGCATGCCGCTGACCTGGGTGTGCGAGCGCGCGTCCACGAGGAACTTGGCGCGCAGCAGGGTGCTGAGCTGTCCGAGGTTCATCTCCGGCACGATCACGTGGTCGTAACGCCCGAGCACCTCGCCGAGATTCCTCGGGAAGGGGTTGAGGTGGCGCAGATGCACCTGGGCGATGTGCGCCCCTGCGCCCCTTACGCGCCGTACCGCCGCGGTGATGGGCCCGTATGTCGAACCCCAGCCCACCACGAGCGTGCGGGCCGCACCGGACGGGTCGTCGACCTCGACGTCCGGGACCTCGATGCCGTCCACCTTCGCCTGGCGGGTGCGCACCATGAAGTCGTGGTTGGCGGGGTCGTAGGAGATGTTGCCCGTGCCGTCCTGCTTCTCGATGCCGCCGATACGGTGCTCCAGGCCCGGCGTGCCCGGCACCGCCCAGGGGCGGGCCAGCGTCCGCTCGTCGCGCTTGTAGGGCCAGAACACCTCGGTCCCGTCCGCCAGTTGGTGGTTGGGGCCGGAGGCGAACTGGACGCGCAGATCCGGGAGTTCGTCGACATCGGGAATCCGCCAGGGCTCGGAGCCGTTGGCCAGATAGCCGTCGGAGAGCAGGAAGACGGGGGTGCGGTAGGTCAGCGCGATACGGGCCGCCTCCAGCGCCGCGTCGAAACAGTCGGCGGGCGTCCTGGGTGCCACGACCGGCACCGGGGCCTCGCCGTTGCGGCCGTACATCGCCTGGAGCAGGTCGGCCTGTTCGGTCTTGGTGGGCAGACCCGTCGACGGCCCGCCGCGCTGGATGTCCACGATCAGCAGCGGAAGCTCAAGGCTCACCGCCAGGCCGATGGTCTCCGACTTCAGCGCCACACCGGGGCCCGAGGTCGTCGTCACCGCGAGCGAGCCGCCGAACGCCGCGCCCAGCGCCGCGCCGATACCCGCGATCTCGTCCTCCGCCTGGAACGTCCGCACACCGAAGTTCTTGTGCCGGGACAGCTCGTGCAGGATGTCGGAGGCCGGAGTGATCGGGTACGAGCCCAGGTAGAGCGGCAGATCCGCCTGCCGGCTCGCCGCGACCAGCCCGTAGGAGAGCGCGAGGTTGCCGGAGATGTTGCGGTAGGTGCCGGTCGGGAAGGCCTTGGTGGCCGGGGCGACCTCGTACGACGTCGCGAAGTCCTCGGTGGTCTCGCCGAAGTTCCAGCCCGCCCGGAAGGCGGTGACGTTCGCCTCCGCGATATCCGGCTTCTTCGCGAACTTCGCCCGCAGGAACTTCTCCGTACCCTCCGTCGGACGGTGGTACATCCACGACAGCAGACCCAGCGCGAACATGTTCTTGCTGCGCTCGGCCTCCTTGCGGGAGAGCCCGAACTCCTTGAGCGCCTCGATCGTCAGCGTCGTCAGCGGTACCGGATGGACGTGGTACGCGGACAGCGAGCCGTCCTCCAGGGGGCTGGTCTCGTAGCCGACCTTCGCCATCGGGCGCTTGGTGAACTCGTCGGTGTTGACGATGATCTCCGCGCCCCGGGGGACGTCGGCGAGGTTCGCCTTGAGGGCGGCCGGGTTCATCGCGACCAGGACGTTCGGGGCGTCGCCGGGGGTGAGGATGTCGTGGTCGGCGAAGTGCAGCTGGAAGCTGGAGACCCCCGGCAGCGTGCCGGCGGGCGCCCGGATCTCGGCGGGGAAGTTCGGCAGCGTCGACAGGTCGTTGCCGAACGACGCCGTCTCGGACGTGAAACGGTCCCCGGTGAGCTGCATACCGTCACCGGAGTCACCGGCGAACCGGATGATCACCCGGTCCAGACGCCGGACTTCCTTGCCTTGCCCGCCGTCACCGGCAGAGCGCTGTTCCCCGACAAGCGCTGCGTCGGTCTGCTCGGCTGGGCTACTGACCTGGCTGGTCACTGCTTCGGACCTCCCTCGAGGGGTGCGGCGTCCCCGCCGGAGGCAGGGCTCGGGACGTGTCGTACCGGACGGTTGTCCCATAACCATCGTACGTGGGTAAGGGTGCCCTTCCCCGGGGTGATCGCATGGTGGGCCTTGATATGAGACACCGGTCTGGTGTGTTTTGTCATGAAATCACCGCCCCCGTGAGCCCTTATCCATGACGCTCCGGACTCGTGCTTTGGTTCTCGGTCCAAAGTCCTGGTCCCTGGGGGGTGGGGCGGTCCGGGGTGCGTCCCTGGGGGACGGGGCGGTCCTGTCTGGGGTGCGGGTGGTGGCCTGCCCTGGGGCCGGGCGACGGTCCGCGTCGACTCCGGGGCGACTCCGGGTCTACTCCGCGTCGACCGGCCCACCTGGCAGTGCGTCGTCGACCGGCTCACCTGGCAGTTCGTCAGGGCACGTCAGGCCTGAGTTGCGGGTCACGAGAGGGGCTGCGGCAGGGGCTGCGACAGGGGCTGTGATGCGGGTCGCGATGCGGGTCGAAACAGGGGCTGCAACAGGGGGCGCCGTCCGAGGCCACTCAGGACCTGGGACAGAGGCCCCTCAGGTCCTGAGACAGAGGCCCCTCAGGTCCTGAGACAGAGGCCCTCAGGACCTGAGACAGGTGAGCACGGCGAGCACCCTGCGGTGATCCTCGTCACTCTGCGCCAGCCCCAGCTTCAGGAAGATGTTGCTCACGTGCTTCTCCACCGCACCACCGCTGACCACCAGCTGACGGGCGATGGCGGAATTCGTCCGGCCCTCGGCCATCAGCCCCAGCACCTCCCGCTCCCGGGGAGTCAGATGCGCCAGTACATCCTGCTTACGGCTGCGTCCCAGCAGCTGCGCCACCACCTCCGGGTCCAGCGCGGTCCCGCCCTCGGCGACCCGGACCACCGCGTCGACGAAGTCGCGCACCTCGGCCACCCGGTCCTTGAGCAGATAGCCGACGCCCCGGCTCGAACCCGCCAGCAGCTCC
Source organism: Streptomyces sp. NPDC001339 (assembly GCF_042895955.1). Classification (NCBI taxonomy): domain Bacteria; kingdom Bacillati; phylum Actinomycetota; class Actinomycetes; order Kitasatosporales; family Streptomycetaceae; genus Streptomyces; species Streptomyces sp. NPDC001339. The sequence goes on from NZ_JBIAWT010000005.1 coordinate 92,720, forward strand.
GTGGCGTACTGCTCCTCGACGTACTGCGAGAGCACCAGCACCCCCAGGCCGGGGTGGTCCCGGCGCAGCCGGATCGCGGCCCGCACCCCTTCATCGGTGTGCGTCGGCGGCATCCGTACGTCCGCCACCACCACATCCGGCAGCGCGCCCCCGTCCGCCAGCTCCCCGATCGTCCTCACCAGCGCCTCGGCGTCGCCCACGCCCGCCACGACCTCGTGCCCCCGGTCGGTGAGCAGCCGGCTCAGCCCCTCCCGGAGCAGTACCGAATCCTCGGCGATGACCACCCGCACTTTGCCCTCGTCCTCCATCTCCATGTCCGCCACGGCCCGGCTCCCCCGCCCCTCCCTCATCCACCACACACCGCCCTGCCGGCCTCCAGCATCCCAGCATCTGGAAGGGCGGGGTGGGAAGGGGAGTGGGGAAGGGGAGCTGGGGGCGCTGATGGGCCGGCGCCCTCGTTGCGGTGAGCCTCGTTGCCTGGAGGCCGCCTGGAGGTTGTCCGCGGTTATCCGCGCCAGGGCAGCTCGGCGGTGATGGCCGTCGGGCCGCCGACCGGGGAGTCCACTGTCAGCAGGCCGTCGACGGAGGCGAGCCGTTCGGCGAGGCCCGCCAGGCCGGTGCCGCCGTGGGTGTCGGCGCCTGCATCGGTGCCATCGGTGCGGGGGCCGGTGCCGTGGATGCGGGCACCGTGGATGTGGGCACCGCCCCGTCCGTTGTCCGTCACCAGCAGCATGAGCCGGTCGGCGGTGCGCCGGACGTCCAGCGTCGCGCTGCCGGCCCGGGAGTGCTGGGAGACGTTCCGCAGCAGCTCACAGGCGGTGAAGTACGCCATGCCCTCGATCGCCGCGGCGGGCCTGCGGGCCAGGCTCAGGCCCGGGTCCACGGTCACCCGCACCGGAACCGTGCACCGCGCGGCGAGCGCCGACAGCGCCGGGCCGAGCCCCCGGTCGGTGAGGATCGCCGGGTGTATCCCACGGGCCAGGTCCCGCAGCTCCTGGAGCGCGATCTTCACCTCGCCGTGCGCCTCGTCGACCATCTTCGCGGCGGCCTGCGGATCCTCTGCCAGCTTCGCCTTCGCCAGCCCGAGATCCATCGCCAGCGAGGCCAGGCGGGCCTGCGCCCCGTCGTGCAGATCGCGCTCGATCCGCCGCAGGTCGGCCGCCGCGGTGTCGACCGCCGCCCCGCGCCCCGACTCCAGCTGCGAGACCCGTGTGACCAGGGACGACGGACCCAGCAGGCCCTGGACCATGATCCGGTCCACCTGCGTCAGCCCGTGGATCACCCACGGCCCGGCAAGCACCAGCAGCAGCCCGATCCCGCTGGTGAACCCGATCTCCGCCGGAGTGTCGACGTAGAAGCGGTGGCCACTGCCGAAGTCCCCCATCTGGATACCGGGCCGGCCGAGGTACGCGGGGAACGTCCACCGCCACAACGGATAGGACAGCAGCAGCCAGCCGACGGACCAGATCACCAGCGAGAAGACGAAGGCGAAGATCGCCCACGGGAAGTGCAGCAAGCAGTAGAGGTGGTGCCGCCAGGACGCCCCGCTCTTCAGCACGGCCCCGATCCACGCCGTCAGGCCCGGCTTCGCGGGACGCACCGGTTCTGGGGCGGCCACCTCCAGCCCCAGCAGTGCCCGGGCCCGCGCCCGCTCCAGGCCGCCCAGCGCCCGGCTGCCGGCCAGTCCGCCCGCCAGCACCGGGATGCCCAGGAACGTGACCAGCAGACCGGCTCCGAGCGCGATCACCGTTACCGCGTACGTGAACATCAGGACAGCCATCGGAAGGCTGAGAAAGAGGTACAGAAACTCCCGCCACGCCCGCCCGGAGAAGGGAGCCCGCAGCCCCGCGGGCACCCGGGAGCCGCGGGGGCGCGGTGCGTGCGGTGCGTGCGCTGCCTTCGATGTCTGCGATGAGTTCGATGCGTGCGATGAGTTCGATGCGTGCGATGAGTTCGATGTGTGTGGTGCGTGTGGTGCGTGCGATGCGTATGCGGTGTCCATCTCGTCCCGTCGTCTGCTCTGCCGTCTGCGGTCCCCGTACGCGGTCTTCGTACGCGCCACCCGTGTGGCCTTCCGCCCAGTGGCGTTTCCGCCCAGTGGCGTTTCCGCTACGACAAGCCTTCGCGACCCCGGCTCCCCGCACCATGAGGCTCTTTGCAGTCTTCTCCTGGGGTTTTCCCCACCCCCGAACCCGCGATCGAGCGCAATCGGCTGGTCAGCGGCCCTTCGGCGCCGGCCGCCACGGGAGCTCCGCCGTCACCCGTGTCGGCCCGCCGACCGGAGAATCCAGGACGAACAGACCGTCCACCGACCCCAGCCGCTCGGCGAGCCCGGCCATCCCGCTACCGCCGTCCAGCCGCGCCCCGCCCTGCCCGTCGTCCACCACCTTGATCAGCAGCCGATCGCCCACCCGTCGCCCACCACCGCCCTTGCCCGAGGGCCCTGCGGGCCCGCCCCTCTTGACGCGCCGCACCTCGACGGACGCCTGCCGCGCTCCGCTGTGCTTGGCGACGTTCTGCAACAGCTCGGAGACGGTGAAGTAGACGATCCCCTCGATGGCCGGCGCGGGCCGCTCGTCCAGAACCACGGAGGTCGTCGTGGGCACCGTGCAGCGCCCGGCCAGGGAGGCCAGGGCAGGCCCCAGACCACGGTCGGTGAGGATCGCCGGATGGATGCCCCGCGCCAGATCCCGTAGCTCTTGCAGCGCCAGCTTCACCTCACCGTGTGCCTCGTCCACCATCGCGGCCACGCTCGCGTCGGCCTGCCCCTCCAGCAGCTTCTCCTTCGCCAGGCCGAGCCCCATGGCCAGCGCCACCAGCCGGGCCTGTGCCCCGTCGTGCAGATCCCGTTCGATGCGCCGCAGGTCGGCGGCCGCGGTGTCGGTCACCGTCATCCGGTCCGACTCCAGCTCGGCGATCCGCCGCTCCAGCTCGTCGGACGGCGACAGCAGCCCGCGCACCATCGCCCGGTCCACGTTCGACAGCCAGCGCGCCGTCCACGGCAGCACCGGCCATGCCACCAGGAGCGAGACGAGGACGACGCAGAACGTGAGCAGCGCCCACGGCAGCCGGACGAACGCGAACAGCGCATGCCGCCACGCCACCGGATCCTTCAGACCCGTCCACAACCAGGGGAAAAAGCCCTGCTCCCGCACCCGCACCGGGCTCGGTTCCTCGATCCGCACCCCGAGCAGCACCCGCGCCCGGGCCCGCTCCAGCTTCCCGTACCGCCGGCACACCCTCAGCCCCACGGCCAGCAGCGGCAGCCCGATCACCGTGACGGACATCCCGATGCCCAGCGCCAGCCACACCGCCAGCGCCACGAACGCCGCGAGGCCCAGCGGGAGGTTGGCCAGCAGATACCCGATCTCCCGCCAGGTCGCACCACTGAGCGCCGGGCGGGGCGGCGGTGGCGTATCGCCGCCCGGCGCGCCGTCCAGTGCGCCGTCCAGCGCGCCGTGCAGTGCGCCGTCCTGGGCGTTGCCCGGTGTGGTGCCGGGCTGGTCTGTGGCGCTGGACTGGTCTGTGGCGCTGGGCTGGTCTGTGGCGCTGGGCCGGAAACTCTCCATCATGCGCACAGCGTGCCTGGCCGCTCCACCCCGTGCCATGGGGTGGCCGGGGTGATCGGCGGTGGGGTTTACCCCACGTCTTTCGACGCACCTGACTCGACCGACGCCGTCCGCTCTGTGAGATGGCGGCTGAGACGGCCGGGCGGGCCGTCCGCGCCGCACGCCGCCCAGGTGGGGTGAAGTCGGGGCGAAGTGCGGACAAGTTCACTGTCGGCTGACCATCGGCTCACCGTCGGCGAAGACGCGGCTGCTCGGGGCGGCGTCCCAGGGCCTAGACTCCCGTTCCGTACAGATCGTCGAAGTCGTTGAACAAGCGCAGTCAGGGAGCGAGGGGCGGACGTGCCGGACGCGACCGTACGCACCACCGTCGCCGCGGACTACTTCCAGGGTTACTCGGTCGTCGGGATCATCGCCGTGGTCGGCGTGCTCTTCGTCGCCGTGGCCTTCGGGGCCGGGCGGCTGCTGAGGCCTGTCGTACCGACGCCCGAGAAGCTGCTGACGTACGAGTGCGGCGTGGACCCGGTCGGTGAGGGCTGGGCGCACACCCAGGTCCGCTACTACGTCTACGCCTTCCTCTACGTCATCTTCGCCGTCGACTCGATCTTCCTGTTCCCCTGGGCGACGATCTTCGCCGCCCCCGGCTTCGGCGGGGTGACGCTCGTGGAGATGTTCATCTTCCTCGGGTTCCTCGCCATCGGCCTGCTCTACGCATGGAAGAAGGGCGTCCTGCAATGGACGTGACTCCCGCCTCCGCCGGCCCGGCAGCCGCCGCGTCCCAGAGCTCCGGACCCGAGGGCCCCGCGCCCGAGTTCCTGCCGGCGCCGCGCCGTCTGGGCACACTCGCCCGGCTCGCGCCGGAACCGATGAAGGTCGTCCTCAACTGGGGACGCCGCTACAGCCTGTGGGTCTTCAACTTCGGCCTGGCCTGTTGCGCCATCGAGTTCATCGCCGCTTCCATGGCGCGTCACGACTTCATCCGGCTCGGCGTGATCCCGTTCGCGCCCGGCCCGCGCCAGGCCGACCTGATGGTCGTCTCCGGCACCGTCACCGACAAGATGGCGCCGGCGGTCAAGCGGCTCTACGAGCAGATGCCCGAGCCGAAGTACGTCATCTCCTTCGGGGCCTGCTCCAACTGCGGCGGTCCCTACTGGGACTCGTACTCGGTCACCAAGGGCGTCGACCAGATCATCCCGGTCGATGTGTACGTACCGGGCTGCCCGCCGCGGCCGGAGGCGCTGCTTCAGGGGATCCTCAAGCTCCAGGAGAAGATCGCGCGCGAGTCGCTGGGGGAGCGGTACCGGGAGCCGCGCGCGAAGGGCGGTGCCGGGCGGCCCTCGGCGGCCGCGCTGCGCAGCGGACTGGTGACGGCGCCCTCGGCGCCCGCGCCGACGGCTGCCGGGCCGACGGCTGCCGGATCGGCCGGATCGGCCGGGTCGGCCGACTCGGCTGGGGAGTCGGCGGCGCCAGGGGAGGAGCCCCGATGAGCGAGCGGCCGCAGAACTCCGAGACGCCGGAGAACCCCCGGACGCCCGAGCAGGCGGAGCAGCCGGAGCCGGCGGAGCAGGCTGCCCCTGCTCCTGGGCCCGCCTCTGGTCCTGAGCCCGCTCCCGCTCCTGAGGCTGCCTCTGCTCCTGAGCCCGCCCCCGAGCCTGAGCCTGTCGTCGGCTGGCTGTCGCGGCCCGCGAGCGAGATCTTCGGTACGGGGGCCACGGCGGAGCTGGCGTACGACCTGCTGACCGTCGACGTCCCCGCGGACGGCTGGCTGACCGCGCTCACGGCCGCGCGCGACGACCTCGGCTGCCGCTACTTCGACTGGCTGAGCGCCGTCGACGAGCCCGGCACCGGCTTCCGGATCTGCGCGCACCTCGCGGACGTGGCCCACCCGGGGACGGTCCGCCGGCTGGTCATACGGACGACGGTGCCGCACGAGGCGGCCGCGCTGCCCACTGCTGTGGGCGTGTACGCGGGCGCGGGCTGGCATGAGCGCGAGACCCACGAGATGTTCGGCGTCGACTTCACCGGTCACCCGCACCTCGTCCCGCTGCTGCTCCCGGACGGTTTCGAAGGGCACCCGCTGCGCAAGGACTTCGTGCTGGCGGCGCGGGTCGCCAAGGCGTGGCCGGGGGCGAAGGAGCCGGGAGAGTCCGAGCATGGCGGGCCCAAGCGGCGGCAGATGCTGCCCCCGGGGGTTCCGGACCCGAATGAGTGGGGGCCGTTGAAGGGCCAGTTGCCGCCCGCGCCCGCGCGGCCGGCGCGGGGTGCCCGCGCGGCCGGCGGTGCCAGGGCGGCCGGCGGTGCCCGGGCGGCAGGGGCCGCGGCCGGCGAACGGCCGGCCCGGCGTACCCGTAGCGCGAGCGCGGGCTCGGCGAGCCAGCAGGCCGCGGGGGAGGGGGCCGGAGCCCCGGCCACCCCGGCGGCACCCGTAACCCCTGCGCCCCCGGCGGCCGGGGAAACCCCGACCCCGCCCCCGACGCCGGCGACGCCCGCCGCCCCGGCGCGTACCGAGCGGCCGGAGCGCCCCGAGCGCCCGGCCCGCCGTACCCGCTCGGCGAGCGAGGGGTCGGCGAGCCAGCAGCGGGCCGCGGCGGAAGCGCCGGAACCGTCCGACGCGCCCTGGCACCACGCCCGCCCCGCCTTCGACGAGCCGGAGCAGAAGCCCGCGCCCGAGAAGCCGGAGATGCCGGAGAAGCCGGAGACGTCCGAGAAACCGGCACCGAAGAAGCCCTCACCAGAGGAGCCCTCACCCGAGAAACCTGCGTCCGAGAACTCGGCATCCGAGAACTCCGCCTCCGAGAAACCCGAGTCCGAGAAGCCCGCACAGGGAGGTGACACCCCATGAGCGAAGCTCTCGACATCGCGCTGCGCCTCCTCGCCGTCTTCGTCGTGTTCCTGGTGTTCCCCCTGGTCATCGGGCAGACCGAGCACAAGGTCATGGCCCATATGCAGGGCCGCCTCGGGCCCATGTACGCGGGCGGGTTCCACGGCTGGGCCCAACTGGTCGCCGACGGTGTGAAGTTCGCGCAGAAGGAAGACATCGTTCCGGCCGGCGCCGACCGGCGGATCTTCCAGCTCGCACCCGCCGTCGCCCTGCTGCCGTACCTCCTGGTCCTGATCGCCATCCCGATCGGCCCGGACAACGCGGTGGGGCAGGCCCTGGACGCCGGGATCTTCTTCGTCCTCGCCGTCATGGGCGTCGGCGTACTCGGCTCGCTGATGGCCGGCTGGGCCTCCGCGAACAAGTTCTCGCTGCTCGGCGGCCTGCGGACGGCCGCACAGCTGCTGGCGTACGAGCTGCCGATGCTGCTCGCCGCGGCGTCGGTCGCCATGGCGGCCGGCACGCTCTCGTTGCCCGGCATCGTCGAGGCCTTCCACTGGTGGTGGGTGCCGTGGCAGCTCGTGGGCGGGCTGGTCTTCTTCACCGCGGGGCTCGCCGAGCTCCAGCGGCCGCCGTTCGACATGCCGGTCGCCGACTCGGAGATCATCTTCGGTGCTTACACCGAGTACACCGGGCTGCGCTTCGCGCTCTTCCTGCTCGCCGAGTACGCGGGCATCGTCGTCCTGTGCGCGCTGACGTCCGTGCTCTTCCTCGGCGGCTGGCACGGCCCGTTCGGCGCCGACGGCCTGGGCTGGCTGTGGACGCTGCTGAAGACCGCGATCCTCGCGTTCGGGGTCATCTGGCTGCGGGTGACGTACCCGCGGCTGCGCGAGGACCAGCTCCAGAAGCTCTCCTGGACGGTCCTCATCCCGCTGGCCCTGGCCCAGATCGCCGTCACCGGCGTCGTCAAGGTGGTGATCTCCTGATGGGCATCCCTGGATCGGGCCTCGCCAAGGGCCTGGCCGTCACCCTGCGGACGATGACGCGGAAGTCCGTCACCGCGCAGTACCCGGACGTCCAGCCCGACCTCCCGCCCCGTACCCGCGGTGTCATCGGGCTGTTCGAGGAGAACTGCACGGTCTGCATGCTGTGCGCCCGTGAGTGCCCGGACTGGTGCATCTACATCGACTCCCACAAGGAGACGGTGCCGCCGGCCGCGCCCGGAGGACGGGAGCGCAGCCGCAATGTGCTGGACCGCTTCGCGATCGACTTCTCGCTGTGCATGTACTGCGGTATCTGCATCGAGGTCTGCCCCTTCGACGCGCTCTTCTGGTCGCCGGAGTTCGAGTACGCCGAGACGGACATCCGCGAGCTGACCCATGAGCGGGACAAGCTCCGCGAATGGATGTGGACGGTGCCCGAGCCGCCGGCGCTCGACCCGGCGGCCGAGGAGCCCAAGGAGCTCGGCGCCGCCCGCAAGGCCGCGGACAAGCTCGCCGCCCAGCAGGCGGCGGAAGCCGCGGCGCAGGCGGCAGCGCAGGCCGAGGCCGGAAACCAGCAACGACCGGAGAACTCAGAGCCCTCAGAAGGCTCATCAGAGAACTCAGAGACCTCAGCAACCTCATCAGAGAACTCGGGGAACTCAGAGAACTCAGGGACCTCAGACGCCTCGGACACCTCAGGGGAGGAAGCGTGACGCTCGCCGCCACGGCCGCAGCAGGCCACGGCTTCCTCTCGCCCACCGGTGTCGAGATCGCCTTCCTGCTCGTCGGGATCGCCACCCTCGGCGCGGCCGTCATCACCGTCACCACCCGGCAGCTGGTGCACGCCGCCCTCTGGCTGGTCGTCGCCCTCGGTGGGGTCGCTGTCGAATACCTCCTCCTCACGGCCGAGTTCATCGCCTGGGTGCAGGTGCTGATCTATGTCGGCTCCGTGGTCGTCCTCCTCCTCTTCGGGCTGATGCTGACGAAGGCGCCCATCGGACGGTCCCCGGACGCCGACTCCGGCAACCGCTGGGCGGCGCTCGCGGTGGCCCTCGCCTCGGCCGCCGCCCTGGTCTGGGTGGTCGTCGATGCCTTCCGCGCCACCTGGATCGATCTGGGCACCCCCCAGGGCTCCAGCGAAACCGCGGGGCGCAGCCTCTTCCAGTACTGGGTGCTGCCCTTCGAGGCGCTGTCCGTGCTGCTGCTCGCCGCGCTCGTCGGGGCGATCGTGCTGTCCCGCAAGACGGGCGAGGGCAAGGGCGCCGCGGCCACCCTGACGAACGGCGCCTCCGGCGCTCCCGCAGCGGCCCCCGCGACCCCCGCCGCCCCCGCGGCCCCGGCAGATCCCGCAGGTCCCCCGGCCCCGGCCCCCGCCCCGCGAGAGGAGCGGCGCTGATGCACCTGCACCTCGCCTACCCGGCCGTCCTCGCCGTCCTCCTCTTCTGCACCGGTCTGTACGGCGTGCTCGCCCGCCGCAACGCGATCCTGGTCCTGATGTCCGTCGAGCTGATGCTCAACGCCGTCAACCTCAACCTCGTCGCCTTCGACGTCTGGCTGCGCGACACCCTGCACTCCGGCCAGGCGCTCACCCTCTTCACCATCGCCATCGCCGCCGCCGAGATCGGCATCGGCCTGGCGATCGTGCTGCTCGTGTACCGCAACCGCGGCAGCTCCGACATCGACCGGCTCCGTGACCTCGCCGAACGGCCGGACGGCGCGGACGACACGGACGGCGCGGGCGGTACGCGGGCGACCGCGACCCCGCAGCCGGACACCAAGGCGGAGGCCACCGCGTGACACTCACGACCACCGCCTTTCTCGTTCCCCTCCTGCCGTTCCTCGGGGCCGCCGCCGGCCTCCTCCTGGGCCGGCGCGCGCCCGGTTTCGTACGGCCGCTGGCCGTGCTGCCGACGCTGGCCGCGGCCGTGCTGACCGTCGTCGTCGCCTTCGGGCAGGGCGGCGGCCCGGCCACCGATGTCGCCACCCGGCTCACCCCGACCGGCTCGGTCCCCGTCGACCTGGCCCTGCACATCGACGGCTTCGCCGCGCTGATCGCCGTCCTGGTCGGCGTCGTGGCGACCTGCGTGCAGATCTACTCCACCGGCTATCTGCGCGACGACCCGCGCTACCCTTCCTACGCTGCGCTGGTCTCCCTCTTCACCGCCGCGATGCTGCTGGTCGTCTACACCGGCGACCTGATGCTGCTGCTGGTCGGCTGGGAGGTCATGGGCATCTGCTCGTACTTCCTCGTCGGCCACTACTGGGAGACCGAGACCGCCCGCGCCGCGTCGCTCAAGGCCTTCCTCGTCACCAAGCTCGGCGATGTCCCCTTCCTCTTCGGCATCTTCGCGCTGGCCGCCGACGCCGGAACGTTCCGCATCACCGGCATCCTGGGCGCCGTCACCAGCGGCGGCCTGGACCACCCGACGCTGATCGCGCTGCTCCTGCTGGGCGGCGTCGCGGGCAAGTCCGCGCAGTTCCCGCTGCACACCTGGCTCCCGGACGCGATGGCCGGCCCGACGCCGGTCTCCGCGCTGATCCACGCCGCGACGATGGTGGCGGCCGGTGTCTATGTCGTGGCCCGTCTCCTCCCCGTCTTCGCGGCCTCCGCGGTCGCGCTGGCCGTGCTCGCCGTCCTGGCCGCGATCACCATGATCGGCTCCGCGCTCGCCGCGCTGGCCCAGGACGACATCAAACGCGTCCTGGCCTATTCGACGGTCGGCCAGCTCGGCTACATGCTCGGCGCGCTGGCCGTCGGCGACCGCGGCGCCGCCGTCTTCCACCTCCTCACCCACGGTGCGTTCAAGGCCCTCCTCTTCCTCGGCGCCGGCGTGATCATCCACGCCGCCGGCACCAACTCGCTGGCCGCCATGTCCCGGATGGGCGGTCTGGCCCGGCGTATCCCGGACGCGTACTGGACCGTCACCGTCGCGCTGCTCGCCCTCGCCGCGATCCCGCCGTTCGCCGGCTTCTTCTCCAAGGAAGCCGTCCTGGGCGCCGCCGAGCACGCCGCCCACGGCGCCGCGCACGGCGTTCCCGGCGCCGTCGGCTGGACCGTACTGCTCTCCGGACTGCTCACGGCCCTCCTCACCGCGGCGTACGCCGCCCGCCTGTGGCTGCTCGCCTTCAAGGGCAGGGGCGCCGAGGCCCCCGACCACGGCCCGCAGCCGGTCGTCATGAACGGCGTGCTGTGGGTGCTCTTCGTCCCCACCGTCGCGCTCGGCCTGACCGCCCCCCTCCTGCCCGACTGGTTCGACGGGCGCTCCCTCGCCCCGACCCTGACCACCTCCGTTCTCGGCACCGTCATCGCCCTCGCCGGCGTCCTGCTCATCTACGTCGCCTGGCGGCACACCGCCGGCCTCGCCGCCCGTACGCCGATCGGCGCGGTCATCACCGCCCCGGACGCCGCCCCCGGCCTCGCCGAGGAGACCGCCCTGGCCACCCACGCCCCGGTCTACGGGAGCGTCTCCGGCGCCGCCGACCCGGCCGACCCGGGCCGCCTCCTCCTCGGCCCGCTGCACCGCCACGCGGCCGTCGGCTTCCACCTCGACGCCGTCTACTCCGCGCTCTTCGTCCGGCCCGTACGCGCCGCCGCCTCACTCGTCCGCTTCCTGGACCGCGAGGTCGTCGACACCTACGTCCGCGGCGCGGGCACCGCCCCCCGCCTGCTGGGCGCCGCCGTCCGCCGCGCCCAGACCGGGAACGTGCAGACCTACCTCGGCGCGCTGCTCGCGGGCTCGCTCGTCCTGGCCATCGCCGCCGTCCTCGTCGCTACGGGCACGGGAGCCTGACCGATGCACCTGACTCACACCGCCATGCAGATCCTCCTCGCGGCCGTCGTCGTCCTCCCCCTCCTCGGCGCCCTGGCCGCACTGCTCCCGGCCCCGCCCGGCCTCAAGGGCCGGAACCCCGACCAGGCCGTACTGCGCCACGGTGTGACCGTCACCGGTGCCGTGCTCGCCGCGACCGTCGCACTGGCCGCCGGTTTCGACCACGGTCACCCGGCCCGTATGCAGGCCACCACCGACCTCAGCTGGATCCCGGCGCTCGACATCCGTGTCCACCTCGGCGTCGACGGCATCTCGCTCCCCCTCCTCGTCCTGACCGCGCTGCTGACCTTCCTCTGCGCGCTCTACTCCTACTTCCACATGCCATCGGGCCCGTCTCCCAAGGCATTTGTGGCCCTGCTGCTCGTCCTGGAGGCCGGCACCCTCGCCACCTTCGCCGTCCTGGACCTGGTGCTCTTCTTCCTCGCCTTCGAGATGGTCCTCATCCCGATGTACTTCCTCATCGCCCGCTGGGGCGGTGCGGGGAAGCAGGCGGCGGCCTGGAAGTTCATCCTCTACACGCTGCTCGGCTCCGTCGTGATGCTGCTCGGCCTCCTCCTCATCGGCCTGAAATCCGGCACGTTCGACATGGTGGCACTAGCCACTGACAACGGCCCGAAAGCCCAGCTCAGCCACACGATTCAGGTTCTGGCCGTACTCGCGATCGGCATCGGACTGGCCGTCAAGTCCCCGATGTGGCCGCTGCACAGCTGGCTGCCCGACGCCCACACCGCCGCCCCCACCGTCGGCTCGGTGCTGCTGGCCGGCGTCCTGCTGAAGATGGGCACGTACGGCTTCGTGCGGATCGCGCTGCCCGTCACACCCGAGGGCATGCAGACCTTCGCGCCGTACCTCGCCGCGTTCGCCGCCGTCGGCATCATCTACGGCTCGCTCGCCTGCCTCGCCCTCGTACGCAAGGGTGCCAAGGGCGACCTCAAACGCCTGATCGCCTACAGCTCCGTCGGCCACATGGGCTTCGTCCTGCTCGGCATCGCCAGCATGACCCCCACCGGGGTCAACGGCGCGCTCTTCGCGAACATCGCGCACGGCCTCATCACCGGCCTGCTCTTCTTCATGGTCGGCGCCCTCAAGGACCGCACCGGAACCACCGACCTCGACGCCCTCGCCGGAACCACCGGCGCCGCCCTCTACGGCAAGGCCCCTCGCTTCGGCGGCCTGCTCGCCTTCGGGGCCATCGCCTCCCTCGGCCTCCCCGGACTGGCCGGTTTCTGGGGCGAGATGCTCGCCATGTTCGGCGCCTTCCGGCCGGCCGAAGGCCTCAGCCGCCCCGCCTTCCTGACGTTCATGGCCCTGGCCGGCTTCGGCACCCTGCTGACCGCCGCCTACCTGCTGCTCGTCGTCCGCCGCGTCTGCATGGGTGGCACCCCGCACCTCGCGCCGACCGCCCCGCTCGCCGCCGCCGTCGGCCCGGCCGACCCCGCCGATCCCGCCGACCCGGACGGCGAGGGCGCCGGGACGCCCGGACGCGCGTCCGCACGGGCCGCCACCGCCGCCCCCGCCCTCCCCGACATCGCGCGCTACGAGTACGCCGCCTGGACCCCCCTCGCCGTGCTCACCGTCCTCGCCGGACTGTGGCCCGCGGCCCTCCTCGGCCTCACCGACCCGGCCGTCCAGCAGCTCCTCGGAGGCGGTAAGTGATGAGCCCGATCACCTCTCTGGTCCAGTCCGTCGACTGGGTCGCCCTCGCACCGCCCACCATCGCCGCGGTCGTCGCCCTGGTGGTGCTCGTCGCCGACCTCTTCCTCCCGGTGGCCCGCAAGCCGCTGCTGGGCTGGATCGCCACGGCCGGGCTCGCCCTCGCCGCCCTGTCGCTGCTGCCCCTCCTGAACGCCGGCCGCAGCACCTTCTGCCTCTCCGGGCACCCCACCGTGTGCAGCTACGTGGCCGACCCGTTCACCCTGGTCATCCAGTTCCTGGTGCTCGCCGGCGCGCTGCTGACCGCCCTGCTGTCCATCGACACCGTGCGGGACCAGGGCCTGCCCACCGGCGAGTACTGGTTCCTGCTGCTGTCCTCGGCCGCCGGCGCCGCCCTGCTGCCCGCCTCCAGGGACCTCGCCACGCTCGTCATCGCCCTCGAAGTCGCCTCGCTGCCCGCCTTCGCCCTCGTGGGGCTGCGCCGCGGCGACCGGCTCTCCTCCGAGGCGGCGCTGAAGTTCTTCCTCTCCTCCGTGGCCGCCACCGCCGTGATGCTCCTCGGCGTGAGCTTCCTGTACGCCACCACGGGCAGCCTCCACCTCACCCGGGTGGCGCACGCCCTCACCAGCCTCCCCGATCCGCGCCTGGCCACGCTGGCCGGCGCCGGCGTCGCGCTCACCCTGGTGGGCTTCGCCTTCAAGACCGCGGCAGCCCCGTTCCACTTCTGGGTGCCGGACACCTACGTCGGCGCTCCGCTGCCCATCGCCGGCTACCTCTCCGTGGTCGGCAAGGCCGTCGGCTTCTCCGGCCTGATCCTCGTCACGGTCCAGGGCTTCCCCTCGTACGCGAACGTCTGGGGCCCGGCGCTGGCCGTGCTCGCCGCGCTCACCATGACCGTCGGCAACGTCGCCGCCCTCCGCCAGGACCCGCGCCGCGCGCACAGCGCCGTACGGCTGCTCGCCTGGTCCTCGGTCGGCCAGGCCGGCTACCTCCTGGTCCCCCTCGCGGCGGCCGGTTACGCGCGGCAGCCCGCGCACGCCATCGGGTCGACCGTCGCCTACGCCCTGATGTACGCGGTGGTAAACCTCGGCGCCTTCGCCGTCGCCGCCCTGGTGGCCCGTACGCGCCCCGCCAACCGCCTCACCGACTACCGGGGCCTGTACCAGCGGCGGCCCCTGGTGGCGCTCGCCCTCGGCTTCTTCCTGCTCTGCCTCGCCGGTCTGCCGCCGGGCATCATCGGCCTGTTCGCCAAGGTCGTGGTCTTCTCCGCGGCCGTCGACGCCGGGCTGGCCTGGCTCGCGGTGGTCATGGCGGTCAATGTCGTGATCGCGCTCTACTACTACCTGCAGTGGACCGCGGTGCTCTTCCGGGGCGCCGAGGCCGCCGGGGCCGGTGAGATCGCCGGGGCCGGTGAGACCGCCGGAGGGGCGGTGCCCGAGGCTGCCCTCGCGGCACCGCGGCCGTACCGGGCGGCGGCCGGGATCCCGGCCCCGCTCGCCACCGCCATCGTCCTCGCCACCGTCCTCGGCATCGCCCTCTCCGGCGCCCCGCAGCTCGTCCTGCGCTTCGCCTCCGGGGCACTGCTCTGACGGACGCGGCCCGGGAGCGCGGCTCCTGGCTGGGCAGTTCCCGCCCTTCGCACCGGACAACGTGCCCTTCGCACCGGACAACGCGGCCTTCGCACCGGACAATGCGGCCTTCGCGCCGGGGAACCACTCCCCTCCATCTCACGTTGACCAGTGAGTAAGGATCCACCGGAGAGTGGAGCAACGCAGCACAGGGTTCCCCTGCCGCACCGCTTGGAGGGCGTACCGTGCACCGCCGGCACAACGGGCTGAGAACCGCCGTACTCCTCGGGGGACTGTCCGCACTCATCATCGTCATCGGCGGCCTGTTCGGCCGTACGGGCCTGATCGTCGCCGTCCTGGTCGCGCTGGGCACCAACGCCTACGCGTACTGGAACAGCGACAAACTGGCCCTGCGCGCCATGCGTGCCCGCCCGGTCAGCGAGTTCGAGGCGCCCCAGCTCTACCGGATGGTCCGCGAGCTCTCGACGACGGCCCGCCAGCCCATGCCGCGGCTGTACATCTCCCCGACCGAGGCCCCCAACGCCTTCGCCACCGGCCGCAACCCGCGCAACGCCGCGGTCTGCTGCACCGACGGCATCCTGCGGCTGCTGAACGAACGCGAACTGCGCGGCGTCATCGGCCATGAGCTCAGCCACGTCTACAACCGCGACATCCTCATCTCGTCCGTCGCCGGCGCGCTGGCCTCGGTCGTGATGTTCCTGGCCAACTTCGCCTTTCTGATTCCGGTGGGCCGCTCCGACGACGACGAGGGCCCCGGCATCCTGGGCATGCTGCTGATCGCCATCCTCGGGCCGATCGCGGCCTCGCTGATCCAGCTGGCGGTCAGCCGGTCCCGCGAGTACCAGGCGGACGCCTCGGGCGCCCAGCTCACCGGCGACCCGCTCGCCCTAGCCTCCGCTCTGCGCAAACTGGAGACGGGCACCCAGCAGCTCCCGCTCCCGCCCGAGCCGCGGCTGGAGACCGCCGGCCACATGATGATCGCCAACCCGTTCCGCGCGGGCGAGGGCATGTCCCGCCTCTTCTCCACCCACCCCCCGATGCGTGAACGGATCACCCGCCTGGAACAGCTCGCGGGCCACCACCGCCCGTAGAGCCGCACTCACAGGGGCCGCCGGCTCATGAGCGCAACGTTTCACCAGGCCCGGTGCGTCCACCACGACAGATACGTTCTGTGCCGTGCCCGTGGAAGGCTGCCGATCATGAAAACCCTGCTCAACATCCTCTGGCTGGTCCTCAGCGGCTTCTGGCTGGCGCTCGGCTACGTCCTTGCGGGCATCATCTGCTGCGTCTTGGTGATCACCATTCCGTTTGGCGTTGCCAGTTTTCGTATCGCCGGCTACGCCCTGTGGCCCTTCGGTCGTACGACCGTGGTGCGGAACGACGCCGGCGCCGGTTCCGCGATCGGCAATGTGATCTGGTTCGTCTTCGCGGGCTGGTGGCTGGCCCTCGGGCACATCGTCACCGGTATCGCCCTGTGCGTGACGATCATCGGTATCCCGTTCGGCATCGCCAACTTCAAGATGATCCCGGTCTCCCTGGTGCCGCTCGGCCGCGAGGTCGTCCCCACGGACCAGCCCTTCGCGACCCGCTGACAATCTGGCTCTGGCCCGGATCCGGGCCAGGGGCCCGCACCCGATGCGTCCGGTACATCCGGTATGTACGGGCCGACCCCGGGCACCCCCGTGAGAGCCCGGGGTCGTGCCCGTACGGGCACCGGCTCATCCCCGTACGAGTCCCCTGGGGAGACCCGCGTGAGAAGAAGTCACGTGAGGAGAAGCCATGGAACGACCGTGCAACCTCAACCAAGGTTGACGTCAAGTGGCCACCGGGAAATGCCGGGACGCCGGGACGCCAGGACGCCAGGACGCCGGTGGGGCGGTACGCCGCAGCGCACCGCCCCATCCCGTGGCACCCGAGAAACGTGGACTACCGGTAGTTCACGAACTGGATGGCGAAGTCCAGGTCCTTGCCCTTCAGCAGCTGCTGCACCGCCTGCAGGTCGTCGCGGCTCTTGGAGCTGACCCGCAGCTCGTCGCCCTGCACCTGCGCCTTGACGCCCTTGGGGCCCTCGTCGCGGATGATCTTCGCGACCTTCTTCGCGTTCTCCTGCGAGATCCCCTCCTCGATCGAGGCGAAGATCTTGTACTCCTTGCCCGAGGGCTGCGGCTCACCGGCGTCCAGCGCCTTCAGCGAGATCCCGCGCTTGACCAGCTTGGACTGGAAGATGTCGAGCACGGCCTTGACCCGCTCCTCGGCGTTGGCCCGCATCTCGATCTTCTCGCCGGACCAGGCGATGGACGCGCCCACGCCCTTGAAGTCGTAGCGCGTGGAGATCTCCTTGGCGGCCTGGTTGAGGGCGTTGTCGACCTCCTGCCGCTCTACCTTCGAGACGATGTCGAAACTGGAGTCGGCCATGTTGAGTTGGCTCCTCGTACGTAGATCCGTCAGGGGTGCGGCCCGTGCCCGGACCGCTTGCCAAGCCTAGCCACCCGGCCAAGATCCAGCGGCTCCGAATCGAGTGGCGGAGCACCCCCGGGCATCAGGTATCGTTTACGTCGTTGCCACGGAGCGCCGCCCACAGCGGGTCTCTGTCGGTAAACCCTGGCGGTGTGCCCGAGCGGCCAAAGGGAGCAGACTGTAAATCTGCCGGCTTCGCCTTCCTAGGTTCGAATCCTAGCGCCGCCACAGGAGGGAAAACCCCTCTCCTCTCTGCGAGAACAGCAGACGGGAGAGGGGTTTTTCGTTTTCCTGCCAGGCGTCGCCCTCACCTGGCGTCGCCCTCACCCGGCGGCGACGGCGCGTACGGCCTCGGGGATCGGGACGTTGCCACCGATCAGCTCCAGGGTGCGCCCGATGGTGCGCGGCTCGTCGAGCAGCTCCACCAGGACGGCCGCCACGTCGTCG
The DNA here is from genome assembly GCF_042895955.1 of Streptomyces sp. NPDC001339. Lineage (NCBI taxonomy): Bacteria > Bacillati > Actinomycetota > Actinomycetes > Kitasatosporales > Streptomycetaceae > Streptomyces > Streptomyces sp. NPDC001339. The sequence continues at coordinate 110,063 of NZ_JBIAWT010000005.1, forward strand.
CGGGTCACGTCGTCGCGCCCGGTGGTGTCGGCGAGCGTCACCAGGCCGGTGCCCGGGTCGTCGGTCAGCCGGCCGGGCCGCAGGATCGTCCAGTCCAGGCCGGCGCGGGCCCGTACGTCCGCGTCCGCGGCGCCCTTCGCCCGCAGGTACGCGGCGAAGACCGGGTCGGTGCCCGCCGGCGGCTCGCGGTCCGCGCCCATGGAGGAGACGACGAGGAAGCGGCGTACGCCCGCGGCCTCGGCGGCGTCCGCGAACAGCGCCGCCGCGCCACGGTCCACCGTGTCCTTCCGCGCGGCGCCGCTGCCCGCGCCCGCGCCCGCCGCGAAGACCGCCGCGTCGGCGCCCGCCAGATGCCGGGCGAGATCCTCCACCGACGCCGACTCCAGGTCGCAGACCACCGGCTCGGCGCCCGCGGCCAGCACGTCGCCGGCCTGCTCCGTCCGGCGGATGACGCCCGCGACCTCGTCCCCGCGCTCGGCGAGCAACCGCTCCAGCCGCAGCGCGATCTGACCATGTCCACCTGCGATGACAATGCGCATGATCCCGACCGTACGCCGTACCGGCCGCCGGGGAGCGGGGGACCGGCCGGAGGAGCGCCGCCTTCCCGCCGCCCGGCCGGAAGCGGCGCAGCCCCGGGCATGGCGCCCAGACGCGGCCCAGGCGCGGCTCAAGCACGGCCCAGGACTACGGTTCAACGGTGCGCTCAGCCCCGTGACGGCAGGGCCTCGACAGGGCCTCGACAGGGCCTACCGCTGTGACTGCCGGGGCAGTTCCAGCGCCACCTCGGCCGCGGAGTCGCAGTACTCGCGCACCGCGCTGGTGCGGGCGACCACCCGCCCCCGGTGGACCACGATCCGGCTGTACGCCAGCGAGAGCACCCCGGCGATCCGTTCGCCGCGCACCGCCAGCAGCTCCGCGGGGAAGCCCGCCTCGACGCGGACCTCCGGCAGCCCCAGCGTCGCCCGCGCCGCCGAGCTCACCGCCTCGTACGCCGCCTCCGGCGTGGCCTCCCCCAGGGACGCCAGGAGGTACGCGGCCTCCAACGGGTCACCCCGCCCCACCGGGTTCGCCACGTCCCGCAGCGCCCCGCTGCCGGCCGCCACCCGCACCCCGGCCGCCCGCAGCAGCCGTACCGGAGCCGGCCGCGCCACCCGCGAGCCGTGGCGCTCCAGGCCTGTGCAGTCGCCCTGCGGCAGGCAGACGACGGCCACATCGGCGGCGGCCAGCTGCTCGGCGACCCGGGCCGCCACACTGCGCGGCATCCGGGCCATCCCGGCGCACGGGCCGAGCGCGACGCCCGGCCGCAGTCCGCCGGACATCGCCGCGAAGCGGGCCAGCCGGGCCGGGTCGTCACCGTCGGTGTGCAGGTCCACCGGGCAGCCGTGTTCCCCCGCCAGCTCCAGGACCGTCTCGACGTATCCGGCCGGGTCGGGGTCCAGGTCGGGGCAGCCGCCGATCACCGAGGCGCCCATCTTCACGGCGTCCCGCAGCATCGCCACCCCGTCCGCGCCGGCCACCCCGGTCAGCACCCGCGGTACCGCGACCGCCGCCAGATCGGCCAGCCCGCGCAGCGACCGGCGGGCCTGGAGCACCGCCTGGAGGGAGCGCAGCCCCTGGACGTCGCCGATCCGGACGTGACTGCGGGAGGCGGTGGCACCGTGCCCCAGCTGGAGCAGCGCGGCCTCGGTGGTGCGCCGCTGGACGTCGTCGGGGGAGTCGGAGGCGGGGCCCTCGGAGTCCGCCGTCAGCGCGGTGTCGCAGTGCGCATGGGGCTCGGCGGGGGCGGGCAGCAGGAGGTACCCGGCGAGGTCGACGCGGGAGCCCTGCGGGGCGAGGCTGCCGGCCGTCCCCACGGCCTCGATGCTTCCGCCGCCCAGCCGTACGTCCACGGTGCGGCCGTCGGCGAGCCGGGCGCCGCACAGGACCAGCGCGCCGCTGTCCGCCCGGGTGTGCCGGCCGGGGCCGCCCGGCTTTCCCGGCTGGGGCTGCGGCTGCGGCGAAGTGCTGTCGGTCATCGCGCTCCTCGAGGGCCCGGCGTACATGATCACGCAGCGTGCCTTTGAGATTAGGGCGCCGCCGGGGGAGCGTGGCGCAGGCGCGCAATAGTCGTACCGGTGTGGTGCGCGGGGCGGGTGCGCCGCTGCCGTGGATACGGATTTCACGTTTGGCGGCGGGCCGTGTAATGTCTTCATCGCTCGCCCCAATAGCTCAGTCGGCAGAGCGTCTCCATGGTAAGGAGAAGGTCAACGGTTCGATTCCGTTTTGGGGCTCTGATGCGTGAGGCTCCCGTCTTCGGACGGGGTCCGCATCGCATCGCAGCGGTGTAGCTCAGTCGGTAGAGCAAGCGGCTCATAATCGCTGTGTCACCGGTTCAAGTCCGGTCACCGCTACTAACAGTAGCCGATTGTGGGGTCGGTCCTTCGATCGGCTACTCTTTTCTGCGTTAATCCGTCCATCCGTCCGTCAAGGAGCACTCACGTGGCTGCCACCGACGTCCGCCCGAAGATCACGCTGGCCTGCGTGGAGTGCAAGGAGCGGAACTACATCACCAAGAAGAACCGGCGTAACAACCCGGACCGCATGGAGATGAAGAAGCACTGCCCGCGCTGCAACTCGCACACCGCGCACCGCGAGACGCGATAACACAGGCTCGTTCGTGAGGCCGTCCCCAGGCTTGGGGGCGGCCTCACGGCGTTATCACCATCAGTAAACGGAGGTTGCGGGCCATGGCGCTCGACCAGTCCTTTGTCGGCCGTACGTATCCGCCCACCACGCCTTACGAGGTCGGCCGGGAGAAGATCCGGGAATTCGCCGAGGCGATCGGCGACACCAACCCCGCTTACACCGACGCCGAAGCAGCCAAGGCGCTCGGTCACCCCGATGTGATCGCGCCGCCGACTTTTGTGTTCGCGATCACTTTCGCGGCCGCGGGAGAGGTCGTCGCGGACCCGCAACTGGGTCTGGACTACGGCCGCATGGTGCACGGCGACCAGAAGTTCGCCTACACCCGGCCGGTACGCAGCGGTGACCGGCTGACCGTCACCTCCACCATCGAAGCGATCAAGTCGATGGCCGGCAACGACATCATCGACATCCGCGGCGAGGTGCACGACGAAGCGGGCGAACACGTCGTCACCGCTTTCACCAAGCTGGTCGTCCGCGCCGCGAAGGAGGAGGCCTGAGATGACTGCCAAGATTTCCTACGACGATGTCGAGGCCGGTACCGAACTCCCGGCGCAGGACTTTCCCGTGAGCCGCGCCACACTCGTCAGGTACGCGGGCGCCTCCGGCGATTTCAACCCTATCCACTGGAACGAGAAGTTCGCCAAGGAAGTCGGGCTGCCGGACGTCATCGCCCACGGCATGTTCACCATGGCCGCGGCGATCCGGGTGGTCACCGACTGGACCGGCGACCCGGGTGCGGTCATCGAGTACGGCGTGCGCTTCACCAAGCCGGTCATCGTCCCCAACGACGACAACGGCGCGCTGATAGAGGTCAGCGCCAAGGTCGCGGCCAAGCTCGACGACGACGCCCGTACGGTCCGGGTCGACCTCACCGCGAAGAGCGCGGGCCAGAAGGTGCTGGGCATGGCCCGCGCGGTGGTCCGCCTGGCCTGAGCGGCCGCATGGCGGGCCCACGGAAGTACGGGCACCCGGTGACGTCACCGGGTGCCCGTACCCTTGGCCGGGTGCAGGAACTCCATGACGCCCCCCTCGCCCCGCTGACCACCTTCCGCCTCGGCGGCCCGGCGACCCGCCTCGTCACGGCCACCACCGACGAGGAGGTGATCGCCACCGTCCGCGCGGCCGACGACGCCGGCACCCCGCTGCTGATCATCGGCGGCGGCAGCAACCTCGTCATCGGCGACAAGGGTTTCGACGGCACCGCCCTGCGCATCGCCACCACCGGCTTCCGGCTCGACGGCACGGCCCTGGAGCTCGCCGCGGGCGAGAACTGGTCCGAGGCGGTCGCCCGTACGGTCGAGGCCGGGCTGGCCGGTGTCGAGTGCCTGGCCGGCATCCCCGGCTCGGCGGGCGCCACCCCGATCCAGAACGTGGGCGCGTACGGCCAGGACGTCTCCGGCACGATCACCGAGGTCGTCGCCTACGACCGCCGCGCCGGCGAGACGGTCGTCATCCCCGCCGAGGAGTGCGGCTTCGCCTACCGCCACAGCCGTTTCAAGCAGCACCCCGACCGGTTCGTGGTGCTCCGGGTGCGCTTCGCCCTGGAGGACGCCGGCGGCCTCTCCGCGCCCCTGAAGTACCCCGAGACCGCCCGCGCCCTCGGCGTCGAGGCCGGCGACCGGGTCCCGGCGGCCATCGCCCGCAAGACCGTCCTGGCACTGCGCGCGGGCAAGGGCATGGTGCTGGACCCCGCCGACCACGACACCTGGTCGGCCGGCTCCTTCTTCACCAACCCGGTCCTCACCGAGGCCGAGCACGCCGCCTTCCTGGGACGCGTCCAGGACCGCCTCGGCCCCGACACCGCCCCGCCCGCCTTCCCGGCCGGCGACGGCCTGGTGAAGACCTCCGCCGCCTGGCTCATCGACCGGGCCGGCTTCACCAAGGGCTACGGCACGGGCCCGGCCCGTATCTCCACCAAGCACACCCTCGCGCTCACCAACCGCGGCGAGGCCACCACGGAGGACCTGCTCGCGCTGGCCCGGGAGGTCCGGGACGGGGTGCGGGAGGCCTTCGGGGTCACGCTGGTGAACGAGCCGGTGACGGTCGGCGTCAGCCTGTAAGGCGGCTCACACACCACCTACTCGAGTTGAGCAGGTGGTCAGGCGCCCAGCCAGGCGTCGATGTCCGCCAGCAGCCGCCGCCGCTCGTCCTCCGGGGCGCGCGAACCGCGGACCGACTGGCGGGCCAGTTCGGCCAGTTCCGCGTCGGTGAAGCCGTGCACGGTCCGGGCGACCTCGTACTGGGCGGCCAGCCGCGCGCCGAACAGCAGCGGGTCGTCCGCGCCCAGCGCCATCGGCACACCGGCGTCGAAGAGGGTCCGCAGCGGTACGTCCGCCGGCTTCTCGTAGACCCCCAGCGCCACATTCGACGTCGGGCACACCTCACAGGTCACCCCGCGCGCGGCCAGCCGCCGCAGCAGCGCGGGGTCCTCCACGGCCCGTACACCGTGCCCCACCCGCCCGGCGTGCAGATCGTCCAGGCAGTCCCGGATGCTGGCCGGACCGGACAGCTCGCCGCCGTGCGGGGCGGCCAGCAGTCCGCCGTCCCGGGCGATGGCGAAGGCCCGGTCGAAGTCACGGGCGAAACCCCGTCGTTCGTCGTTGGAGAGCCCGAAGCCGACCACGCCCTGGTCGGCGTAGCGCACCGCGAGCCGGGCCAGCGTACGGGCGTCCAGCGGGTGCTTCGTACGGTTCGCCGCGACCAGGACGCGGATGCCCAGTCCGGTGTCGCGGGAGGCGCGGTGCACCGCGTCCAGGATGATCTCCAGCGCCGGGATCAGACCGCCCAGCCGCGGCGCGTACGAGGTCGGGTCGACCTGGATCTCCAGCCAGCGCGACCCGTCGCGGACGTCCTCCTCGGCGGCCTCGCGCACCAGCCGCTGGATGTCCTCGGGCGTGCGCAGACACGACCGGGCGATGTCGTACAGCCGCTGGAAGCGGAACCAGCCGCGCTCGTCCGTGGCCCGCAGCTTGGGCGGCTTTCCGCTGCTCAGGGCCTCCGGCAGGTGGACGCCGTACTTGTCGGCGAGGTCCAGCAGGGTCGTGGGCCGCATCGAACCGGTGAAATGCAGGTGCAGATGGGCCTTCGGCAGCTCAGAGACATCACGTACATGCGCCATCTGAGGATCCTGCCGTACGAGCCTGCCGTCCCGGTAGGGCTTTCCCTGTTCGTGGGCTTGCTCGTACAAACAAACAGGGGCCGTCCCCGAAAATCTGGGGACGGCCCCGGTCATGTCCGGGAACGTCAGTCCCGCGCCTCCGCCAGCAGCTTCTGGATCCGGGACACGCCCTCGACGAGGTCCTCGTCCCCGAGCGCGTACGAGAGCCGCAGGTAGCCGGGGGTGCCGAAGGCCTCGCCCGGGACGACGGCGACCTCCGCCTCCTCCAGGATCAGCTCGGCCAGCTCGACGCTGGACGCCGGGCGCTTGCCCCGGATCTCCTTGCCCAGCAGCTCCTTCACCGACGGGTAGGCGTAGAACGCGCCCTCCGGCTCCGGGCAGAACACGCCGTCGATCTCGTTGAGCATCCGCACGATCGTCTTGCGGCGCCGGTCGAAGGCGGCCTTCATCTCCTCGACGGCCTTCAGGTCACCGGAGACCGCCGCGATGGCCGCGGCCTGCGCGACGTTGGAGACGTTCGACGTGGCGTGCGACTGGAGGTTGGTGGCGGCCTTGATGACGTCCTTGGGGCCGATCGCCCAGCCCACCCGCCAGCCGGTCATCGCGTACGTCTTCGCCACGCCGTTGACGACGATGCACTTGTCGCGCAGCTCGGGCACCACGACCGGCAGCGAGGAGAACTCCGCGTCGCCGTAGACCAGGTGCTCGTAGATCTCGTCGGTCAGCACCCACAGGCCGTGCTCGGCGGCCCAGCGGCCGACCGCCTCGACCTGCTCACGGGTGTAGACCGCGCCGGTCGGGTTGGACGGCGAGACGAAGAGCAGCACCTTGGTCTGCGCCGTACGGGCCGCCTCCAGCTGCTCGACGGTCACGCGGTAGCCGGTGGTCTCGTCGGCGACGACCTCGACGGGGACGCCGCCGGCGAGCCGGATCGACTCCGGGTAGGTGGTCCAGTAGGGCGCCGGGACGATGACCTCGTCACCCGGGTCCAGGATGGCGGCGAACGCCTCGTAGATGGCCTGCTTGCCGCCGTTCGTCACCAGGACGTTCGCCGCCTCGACCTCGTAGCCGGAGTCGCGCAGCGTCTTCGCGGCGATCGCGGACTTCAGCTCGGGGAGGCCGCCGGCCGGGGTGTAGCGGTGGTACTTCGGGTTGCGGCAGGCCTCGATGGCGGCCTCGACGATGTAGTCCGGCGTGGGGAAGTCGGGCTCACCGGCGCCGAAGCCGATCACCGGACGTCCGGCGGCCTTGAGGGCCTTCGCCTTGGCGTCGACGGCGAGGGTCGCGGACTCGGAGATCGAACCGACGCGGGCCGAGACCCGGCGGTCGCTGGCGGACGGTACGGATGGGTTTGCAGGGCTCATGGAGGCATCGTTGCAGACCCCCGGCGGGCCCGGCACACGGGTTTGGGGGCGCCGCCGGGGAGGATCCTGTTCGACGCCCGGCCCGGAACCACGTACACTCGCTGACCGTTGGCTCCCAACGGGTCGCCGCGACGCACGCACCTGGTGCAGTCGGCCGCATGCGGTAGGTTGGGGAACCACAAAGGGTCGTAGCTCAATTGGTAGAGCACCGGTCTCCAAAACCGGCGGTTGGGGGTTCAAGTCCCTCCGGCCCTGCTACACGCACTCTCACCGCAGTGCGTGCACGCGTACGTATGCACCGCCGTGCGGCTCCACCGGGCGCGGCACGGCCACGACCCGGATTCAGGTGAGGACGAGTGACGGACGCCCTGGGCTCCATCGACATGCCTGAGCGCGGTCGTTCCGAGGACGAGGCCGCAGAGTCCCAGAAAAAGCCCCGCCGTGGCGGCAAGCGCGGCAAGAAGGGCCCGTTCGCGCGTCTCGCGCTCTTCTACCGCCAGATCATCGCGGAGCTGCGTAAGGTCGTCTGGCCCACGCGTGGCCAGCTGTCGACGTACACCACTGTGGTGATCGTCTTCGTTGTCATCATGATTGGTCTCGTAACCGTGCTTGACTTGGGAATCAACCGAGTCGTCGGGTACGTCTTCGGCTGATCCCGCGGAGGGAGCCTGCGCGGGCATCCATTCGCATGTTCAACCCCTTGAAGCCAGGAAGAAGCAGCCACCGTGTCTGACCCGAACCTGAACGACGCCGCCGACTCCGCCGAGACGGCTGCGGCCGACGTTGACGCGGCTGCCCCGGCCGAGGTCGAGGGCGAGGACACCGCGCGCGACATCGTCGAGGGCGCCGACACCGTCGACGCGCTCGACGCCGAGGACGCCGCGGCCGGCGAGCCCGCCGAAGAGGCCGCGGTGCACGTGGAGTCCGCCGATGACGCAGCCGAGGCCGAGGCGGCTGAGGAAGAGGCCGCCGAGGAGCAGGAGCCGGTCGACCCGGTGGCCGCCCTCCGCGACGAGCTGCGTGGCCTCCCCGGTGAGTGGTACGTCATCCACACCTACGCGGGCTACGAGAACCGCGTGAAGACCAACCTCGAGCAGCGCGCCGTCTCGCTGAACGTCGAGGACTACATCTTCCAGGCCGAGGTGCCGCAGGAAGAGGTCGTCCAGATCAAGAACGGCGACCGCCGGACCGTCCGCCAGAACAAGCTCCCGGGCTACGTGCTCGTGCGCATGGACCTGACGAACGAGTCCTGGGGTGTCGTCCGCAACACGCCGGGCGTCACCGGCTTCGTCGGCAACGCCTACGACCCGTACCCGCTGACGCTGGACGAGATCGTCAAGATGCTCGCCCCGGAGGCCGAGGAGAAGGCCGCCAAGGAGGCCGCCGCGGCCGAGGGCAAGCCGGCGCCGTCCCGCAAGGTCGAGGTCCAGGTGCTGGACTTCGAGGTGGGCGACTCCGTCACCGTCACCGACGGTCCGTTCGCGACGCTGCAGGCGACGATCAACGAGATCAACGCCGACTCGAAGAAGGTCAAGGGCCTGGTGGAGATCTTCGGCCGGGAGACCCCGGTGGAGCTCTCCTTCGACCAGATCCAGAAGAACTGATCCCGGAGGGGCTGGTCCGGCCGGGCCGGTTCCTTGGGACGTACAGCTTCCGAGCAGGTCAGACGGGCTCTCGCAGCCGGTCTGACCTGCTCGGTTTTTAGCCGCGCATCTATACCCGCTATCGTTGTGCGGTATGCCTTCTGCCGGGAGAGCAACCCGGCCGACGGTATAGACCCGAATCGAAAGGACCCGGAGAGCTATGCCTCCCAAGAAGAAGAAGGTCACGGGGCTCATCAAGCTCCAGATCCAGGCCGGTGCCGCGAACCCGGCTCCGCCGGTCGGCCCCGCGCTGGGTCAGCACGGCGTCAACATCATGGAGTTCTGCAAGGCCTACAACGCCGCGACCGAGTCGCAGCGTGGCATGGTCGTGCCGGTGGAGATCACGGTCTACGAGGACCGTTCCTTCACCTTCGTCACCAAGACCCCGCCGGCCGCGAAGCTCATCCTGAAGGCCGCGGGCGTGGAGAAGGGCTCCGGCGAGCCGCACAAGACCAAGGTCGCCAAGATCACGCGCGACCAGGTCCGTGAGATCGCCACCACCAAGATGCCCGACCTGAACGCCAACGACCTGGACGCCGCCGAGAAGATCATCGCCGGCACCGCCCGTTCCATGGGCGTCACGGTCGAGGGCTGATCCTCAGCCTCAGGCAGCACCTCCGTGGCAGGGCCAGGCGCTGGTCCGTACCACGACTCCACCCCATTCATCAGGAGCAGCAGTGAAGCGCAGCAAGACTCTTCGCAACGCGGACGCGAAGATCGACCGGGAGCGCGTGTACGCCCCGCTCGAGGCCGTCCGTCTCGCCAAGGACACCGCGTCCGCCAAGTTCGACGCGACCGTCGAGGTCGCCATGCGTCTGGGTGTCGACCCGCGCAAGGCCGACCAGATGGTCCGTGGCACCGTGAACCTTCCGCACGGCACCGGTAAGACCGCCCGGGTCCTGGTCTTCGCGACCGGTGACCGTGCTGCGGCCGCGGAAGCCGCCGGCGCCGACATCGTCGGCTCGGACGAACTGATCGACGAGGTCTCCAAGGGCCGTCTGGACTTCGACGCCGTCGTCGCCACCCCGGACCTGATGGGCAAGGTCGGCCGCCTCGGCCGCGTGCTCGGTCCCCGTGGTCTGATGCCGAACCCGAAGACCGGCACCGTCACCCCGGATGTCGCCAAGGCTGTCACCGACATCAAGGGCGGCAAGATCGAGTTCCGCGTGGACAAGCACGCGAACCTCCACTTCATCATCGGCAAGGCCTCCTTCGACGAGACCAAGCTGGTGGAGAACTACGCCGCGGCGCTGGAGGAGATCAGCCGTCTCAAGCCGTCCGCTGCCAAGGGCCGGTACATCAAGAAGACGACCATCACCACCACGATGGGCCCCGGTATCCCGGTGGACGTCAACCGCACCCGCAACCTCCTCGTCGAGGACGAGGCCGTCTGATCCCCTGATCGACGCCTCGTAGCGCATACGCGAGCCTTCGGCCCCGTCCTCCTTCGCGGAGGGCGGGGCCGAAGGCGTTCGGCCGTGGGACAGCCGGGCCGTTCGCCTGTCATAGCCGTGCGTTACTGTGCGAAGGACAAAAATTCGTAAAGTACGTACATAGAGGGGTGGAAGGTGCAGCGCACGACCATACGCAGGGTGGGGATCTCCGCGGCCGCGGTTGCGCTGGTGGCCGGTGTCGCCGGCTGTCAGAACGGCACGGAGAAGGCGGACGGCCCGGACAGCAAGGCGGGTGCGCAGACGCAGTCGCGCACGCCCGCGCAGGCCGTCACCGCCGCGTACAAGAAGACCCAGGCCGCCAAGTCGGCGAAGTTCCGCATGGCGATGTCCATGCCCGCCGCGGCGGGCGGGGGCGGGGACATGAAGGCCGAGGGCGTCATGGGCTGGAACCCGTCCGTCATGGATATGACCGTGGACATGTCGAAGGTCGCCGCCGCGTCCGGCGGGCCGCAGAAGATGCGCATGATCATGAACGACGGCGCCATGTTCATGGAGACGGGCAAGATGCCCGGCCCGGAGATGGAGGGCAAGCGGTGGTTCAAGCTCGACCTCAAGGCGGCCGCCGAGGCGTCGGGTGACGAGAAGGCCGTCCAGCAGATGACCCGCGGCCTGGACGACATGAACCAGGACCCGGCCCAGCAGCTCGCCCTGATGCTCGACTCGCCCAGCATCAAGCACGTCGGCGCCGAGAAGATCGACGGCAAGCAGAACCAGCACTACAAGGGCAAGCTGACCGTCGACGAGGCCCTCAAGAGCAACAAGCAGGCCGACGCCCTCAGCCCGGAGGACCGGAAGAAGCTGCTGGAGAACGTCAAGAAGGCGGGCATCACGGGCTACGACATCGACGTGTGGGTCAACGAGAACGACTACCCCTCGAAGATGAACGTCGCCATGGACAGCAAGCAGGGTCCGATGAAGGTCCAGATGGACCTCTACGACTACGGCGCCAAGGCCGATGTGCGCACGCCGGCCGAGGACGAGACCGTCGACCTGTTCAAGATGCTCAAGGACGCCTCCGAGAAGCAGAAGGCCCTTTCCCAGGGCTGAGGCATCCGATTTGCCTGACGCAGGCCGTTCCCGTACCGTGTCCGGGAAGCCAAAGACCGCTGGTTGTCTCTGCGCGTCCGATCCCCGGGCGTGTGGTGGCCGAAGGATCCGCTAGCTGCGGACGGCCTGCGCAGGTGAATGTGGAAGAACTCCCGGGCGTGAGCCTGGTCGAGTCTCGCCCCGTGCGCCTGCGCCGGGGCGTTTGTTTTGCCCAGCCCCTTCTGCGCGGTCCTCATCACCCGGAAGGAGGCCGAGGCTCATGGCGACGTCCGAGAAGAACGCTGCCGTTGCAGAGATCACGGAGAAGCTCCGTGCGTCCAACGCTGCGGTTGTCACCTCTTACACCGGACTGACTGTGGCGCAGCTCAAGACCCTGCGCCGTTCTCTCGGCGAGAACGCTCAGTACCGTGTGGTGAAGAACACGCTGACCAAGATCGCGGCCAATGAGGCCGGGATTCAGCTGGACGAGCACCTCAAGGGCTCGACGGCTGTCGCCTTTGTGACCGGTGACCCGGTCGAGGCGGCGAAGGGTCTTCGTGACTTCGCCAAGGACAACCCCGCTCTCGTCATCAAGGGCGGTGTCCTTGACGGCAAGGCGCTGTCCGCCGACGAGATCAAGAAGCTTGCGGACCTCGAGTCCCGCGAGGTTCTGCTCAGCAAGCTGGCCGGTGCCATGAAGGGCAAGCAGTCCCAGGCTGCCTCGCTCTTCCAGGCGCTGCCGACGAAGCTGGTCCGCACCGTGGACGCGCTTCGCGCCAAGCAGGCCGAGCAGGGCGGTGCCGAGTAATTCGGCTCGCACACTGGCGGCTCTTGCCTAGGTGCGCCTAGGCGGGGACGCCACAGCGGGCCCGACGTACGCCCGCCTTACATGTACATCCGGCACCAGCCGAATTAGTGGAAGGAAAGCCATCGTGGCTCTCACCCAGGACGAACTGCTCGCCGAGTTCGAGAACATGTCCCTCATCCAGCTCGCCGAGTTCGTGAAGGCGTTCGAGGAGAAGTTCGACGTCACCGCCGCCGCTGCCGCGCCGGTCGTCGTCGCCGGCGGTGCCGCCGGTGGCGCTGCCGCCGAGGCCGCCGAGGAGAAGGACGAGTTCGACGTCATCCTCACCGGCGCCGGCGACAAGAAGATCCAGGTCATCAAGGTCGTGCGTGAGCTGACCTCGCTGGGCCTGAAGGAGGCCAAGGACCTCGTGGACGGCACCCCGAAGCCGGTCCTGGAGAAGGTCGCCAAGGACGCCGCCGAGAAGGCCGCCGAGGCCCTCAAGGGCGCCGGTGCCTCCGTCGAGGTCAAGTGACCCTCTGAGTCTCCGACTCACGTCCGCGGCGCCTGAGGCGTAACGGACACCATGCCAAGGGCGATCACCCATACGGGTGGTCGCCCTTCGGCATGCTCGCCACGGCTGCGTTTCCTCGGGCCGGAGTGCGAGTATGGTGATCTTCGTTGCCCGGACGTGGCCTCACGTGACGATCTCCCGGAGGTAGGGGCCTTGACGAACCGGACGCGGCGCGCAATTCTCGGGACGCGACGCGGAAGCGATCCCGGGTTCGAGGCATGGATCGCCGACGAAGAGGGAAGCATCGGGGTGCGCCAATGGCGCGGGGCTTTCGGCAGGCGCAGGCATTGACGCAGGCATTGAGAAGAACAAACGAGGGGATCCTCCGCGGTGGAGGAGTTGGCTTCCCGGAGGGAGAAGATCGGTATCACGGTGCTGAACCGGTCTCCGGAAACTCGCTCTGGACATCAGTGGGCCTTGTGGCTACACTGACCCTTTGCGCTGCCTGTTAGCTGCTCCCTGCCCGTCACCAGGGGCATACCCGAGCCCGAGCAAAGCTGATTGATCCGCCCTGACCTGGGCTTTCCCTCAGTCTGCTCGATTCGGGACCGGTACGCGCGTAGTGAGTCCGAGCCCTCGGAAGGACCCCCTCTTGGCCGCCTCGCGCAACGCCTCGACTGCCAATACGAACAACGGCGACAGCACCGCCCCGCTGCGCATCTCTTTTGCGAAGATCAAGGAGCCCCTCGGGGTTCCGAACCTCCTTGCGCTGCAGACCGAAAGCTTCGACTGGCTGCTCGGCAATGCCGCATGGAAGGGTCGCGTCGAGGCTGCGCTGGAGAGTGGGCAGGAAGTCCCCACCAAGTCCGGTCTGGAAGAGATCTTCGAAGAGATCTCCCCGATCGAGGACTTCTCCGGGTCGATGTCGCTGACGTTCCGCGACCACCGCTTCGAGCCTCCGAAGAACTCCATCGACGAGTGCAAGGAGCGCGACTTCACGTACGCCGCCCCGCTCTTCGTCACGGCGGAGTTCACCAACAACGAGACCGGCGAGATCAAGTCCCAGACGGTCTTCATGGGCGACTTCCCGCTCATGACCAACAAGGGCACGTTCGTCATCAACGGCACCGAGCGTGTCGTGGTGTCGCAGCTGGTCCGCTCGCCGGGTGTCTACTTCGACAGCTCCATCGACAAGACGTCTGACAAGGACATCTTCTCCGCCAAGATCATCCCGTCCCGGGGTGCCTGGCTGGAGATGGAGATCGACAAGCGCGACATGGTCGGTGTGCGTATCGACCGTAAGCGCAAGCAGTCCGTGACCGTGCTGCTCAAGGCTCTGGGTTGGACCAACGACCAGATCCTCGAGGAGTTCGGCGACTACGAGTCCATGCGCGCCACCCTGGAGAAGGACCACACCCAGGGCCAGGACGACGCGCTGCTCGACATCTACCGCAAGCTGCGTCCGGGCGAGCCGCCGACCCGTGAGGCCGCGCAGACGCTGCTGGAGAACCTCTACTTCAACCCGAAGCGCTACGACCTCGCCAAGGTCGGCCGCTACAAGGTCAACAAGAAGCTCGGCGGCGACGAGCCGCTCGACGCCGGCGTGCTGACCACCGAAGACATCATCGCCACGATCAAGTACCTGGTGCAGCTGCACGCCGGGGAGACCGAGACGACCGGTGGCAACGGCCAGACGATCGTCGTCGAGACCGACGACATCGACCACTTCGGCAACCGTCGTCTGCGCAACGTCGGCGAGCTCATCCAGAACCAGGTCCGTACGGGTCTCGCCCGTATGGAGCGTGTCGTGCGCGAGCGCATGACCACCCAGGACGTCGAGGCGATCACGCCGCAGACCCTGATCAACATCCGGCCGGTCGTCGCCTCCATCAAGGAGTTCTTCGGCACCAGCCAGCTGTCCCAGTTCATGGACCAGACCAACCCGCTGTCGGGTCTGACCCACAAGCGCCGTCTGTCGGCGCTGGGCCCGGGCGGTCTCTCCCGTGAGCGGGCCGGCCTGGACGTCCGTGACGTGCACCCGTCGCACTACGGCCGGATGTGCCCGATCGAGACCCCCGAAGGCCCGAACATCGGTCTGATCGGTTCGCTGGCCTCGTACGGCCGGGTCAACGTCTTCGGTTTCATCGAGACCCCGTACCGCAAGGTCGTCGACGGTCGGATCACCGAGGACGTGGACTACCTCACGGCCGATGAGGAGGACCGCTTCCTCATCGCCCAGGCCAACGCCAAGACGACCGACGACATGCAGTTCGCCGAGCAGCGTGTGCTGGTCCGCCGGCGTGGCGGCGAGGTCGACCTCGTCCCCGCCGACGAGGTGGACTACATGGACGTCTCGCCGCGCCAGATGGTGTCGGCGGCGACCGCCATGATCCCGTTCCTCGAGCACGACGACGCCAACCGCGCGCTCATGGGATCGAACATGATGCGCCAGGCCGTGCCGCTGATCAAGGCGGAGTCGCCGCTGGTCGGTACCGGCATGGAGTACCGCTGCGCGGTCGACGCCGGCGATGTCATCAAGGCCGAGAAGAACGGTGTGGTCCAGGAGGTCTCCGCGGACTACATCACCGTCGCCAACGACGACGGCACGTACACCACGTACCGCGTCGCCAAGTTCACCCGCTCCAACCAGGGCACCTCCTTCAACCAGAAGGTCGTCGTGGACGAGGGCGCGCGGGTGGTCGAGGGCCAGGTCCTCGCCGACGGTCCGTCCACGGACGAAGGCGAGATGGCGCTCGGCAAGAACCTGCTCGTGGCGTTCATGCCGTGGGAGGGCCACAACTACGAGGACGCGATCATCCTGTCGCAGCGCCTCGTCCAGGACGACGTCCTCTCCTCGATCCACATCGAGGAGCACGAGGTCGACGCCCGTGACACCAAGCTCGGCCCCGAGGAGATCACCCGGGACATCCCGAACGTCTCCGAGGAGGTCCTCTCCGACCTCGACGAGCGCGGCATCATCCGCATCGGTGCCGAGGTCGTGGCCGGCGACATCCTCGTCGGCAAGGTCACGCCCAAGGGTGAGACCGAGCTGACCCCCGAGGAGCGCCTGCTCCGCGCGATCTTCGGTGAGAAGGCGCGCGAGGTGCGCGACACCTCGCTGAAGGTGCCGCACGGTGAGATCGGCAAGGTCATCGGCGTCCGCGTCTTCGACCGCGAGGAGGGCGACGAGCTGCCCCCGGGCGTGAACCAGCTGGTCCGCGTCTACGTCGCGCAGAAGCGTAAGATCACCGACGGTGACAAGCTCGCCGGCCGCCACGGCAACAAGGGCGTCATCTCGAAGATCCTGCCGGTCGAGGACATGCCGTTCCTGGAGGACGGCACCCCGGTCGACATCATCCTCAACCCGCTGGGTGTCCCGTCCCGAATGAACCCGGGTCAGGTCCTGGAGATCCACCTCGGCTGGCTCGCCAGCCAGGGCTGGAAGGTCGAGGGCGGCGAGGAGTGGCAGCAGCGGCTGCAGGCGATCGGCGCCGACGACGTCGCGCCGCGCACCAACGTCGCCACCCCGGTCTTCGACGGCGCGCGCGAGGATGAGCTGGCGGGTCTGTTCGACTCGACGCTCCCCAACCGCGACGGCGAGCGGATGGTCAAGAGCTCCGGCAAGGCCCAGCTCTTCGACGGCCGCTCGGGTGAGCCGTTCCCGGACCCGATCTCGGTCGGGTACATGTACATCCTCAAGCTGCACCACCTGGTCGACGACAAGCTGCACGCCCGCTCGACCGGTCCGTACTCGATGATCACCCAGCAGCCGCTGGGTGGTAAGGCTCAGTTCGGTGGTCAGCGCTTCGGTGAGATGGAGGTGTGGGCGCTGGAGGCTTACGGCGCCGCATACGCCCTCCAGGAGCTGCTGACGATCAAGTCCGACGACGTCACCGGCCGCGTGAAGGTCTACGAGGCCATCGTCAAGGGCGAGAACATCCCCGAGCCCGGCATCCCCGAGTCCTTCAAGGTGCTCATCAAGGAGATGCAGTCCCTGTGCCTCAACGTGGAGGTGCTGTCCTCGGACGGCATGTCCATCGAGATGCGCGACACCGACGAGGACGTCTTCCGCGCTGCGGAGGAGCTCGGCATCGACCTGTCCCGGCGCGAGCCGAGCAGCGTCGAAGAGGTCTGACGGGTCTGGCCGGGATCTCTTGCCCCGAGAGATCCCGGCTTCGCCCCGGACCCCGTACAGACCATTGAGACACGACCCTGAGAGGGATTGACGCATAGTGCTCGACGTCAACTTCTTCGACGAGCTGCGGATCGGCCTCGCCACCGCTGACGACATCCGTCAGTGGTCCCACGGTGAGGTCAAGAAGCCGGAGACCATCAACTACCGCACCCTCAAGCCCGAGAAGGACGGACTCTTCTGCGAGAAGATCTTCGGTCCGACCCGGGACTGGGAGTGCTACTGCGGTAAGTACAAGCGCGTCCGCTTCAAGGGCATCATCTGCGAGCGGTGCGGCGTCGAGGTCACTCGCGCCAAGGTGCGCCGTGAGCGGATGGGCCACATCGAGCTGGCCGCTCCCGTGACCCACATCTGGTACTTCAAGGGTGTCCCGAGCCGGCTGGGCTACCTGCTGGACCTCGCGCCCAAGGACCTCGAGAAGGTCATCTACTTCGCCGCGTACATGATCACGTTCGTGGACGAGGAGCGCCGCACCCGCGACCTGCCCTCGCTGGAGGCCCACGTCTCCGTCGAGCGCCAGCAGATCGAGCAGCGCCGCGACTCCGACCTGGAGGCCCGCGCCAAGAAGCTCGAGACCGACCTGGCCGAGCTGGAGGCCGAGGGCGCCAAGGCCGATGTGCGCCGCAAGGTGCGCGAGGGCGCCGAGCGCGAGATGAAGCAGCTGCGCGACCGTGCGCAGCGCGAGGTCGACCGTCTCGACGAGGTGTGGAACCGCTTCAAGAGCCTCAAGGTCCAGGACCTGGAGGGCGACGAGCTGCTCTACCGCGAGCTGCGTGACCGCTTCGGCACGTACTTCGACGGTTCCATGGGCGCCGCCGCGCTGCAGAAGCGTCTGGAGACCTTCGACCTGGAGGAGGAGGCCGAGCGCCTCCGCGAGATCATCCGGACCGGCAAGGGCCAGAAGAAGACCCGTGCGCTCAAGCGCCTCAAGGTCGTCTCCGCCTTCCTGCAGACCCGCAACAGCCCCAAGGGCATGGTGCTGGACTGCATCCCGGTGATCCCGCCGGACCTGCGTCCGATGGTGCAGCTGGACGGTGGCCGCTTCGCGACCTCCGACCTGAACGACCTGTACCGCCGTGTGATCAACCGCAACAACCGTCTGAAGCGGCTGCTCGACCTCGGTGCGCCCGAGATCATCGTCAACAACGAGAAGCGCATGCTTCAGGAGGCTGTTGACGCCCTCTTCGACAACGGCCGCCGCGGCCGCCCGGTGACGGGCCCCGGCAACCGTCCGCTGAAGTCCCTCAGCGACATGCTGAAGGGCAAGCAGGGCCGCTTCCGTCAGAACCTGCTCGGTAAGCGAGTCGACTACTCGGCGCGTTCCGTCATCGTCGTCGGCCCGCAGCTGAAGCTGCACCAGTGCGGTCTGCCCAAGGCGATGGCGCTGGAGCTGTTCAAGCCGTTCGTGATGAAGCGCCTGGTGGACCTGAACCACGCGCAGAACATCAAGAGCGCCAAGCGCATGGTGGAGCGCGGCCGTACGGTCGTCTACGACGTCCTCGAAGAGGTCATCGCCGAGCACCCGGTTCTGCTGAACCGTGCTCCCACCCTGCACCGCCTCGGCATCCAGGCCTTCGAGCCGCAGCTGGTCGAGGGCAAGGCCATCCAGATCCACCCGCTCGTCTGCACCGCGTTCAACGCGGACTTCGACGGTGACCAGATGGCCGTCCACCTCCCGCTGTCCGCGGAGGCGCAGGCCGAGGCCCGCATCCTGATGCTGTCCTCGAACAACATCCTCAAGCCGGCCGACGGCCGTCCGGTCACCATGCCGACCCAGGACATGGTGCTCGGCCTCTTCTTCCTCACCACGGACGAGGAGGAGCGCGAGGTCAAGGGCGAGGGCCGGTCGTTCTCCTCGGTCGCCGAGGCGATCATGGCGTTCGACGCCAAGGAGCTCTCGCTCCAGGCGAAGGTCGACATCCGCTTCCCGATCGGTACGGTTCCGCCCCGCGGCTGGACCCCGCCGGCTCCGGAGGAGGGCGAGCCCGAGTGGCAGCAGGGTGACAGCTTCCGCCTGCGGACGACCCTGGGCCGCGCGCTCTTCAACGAGCTGCTGCCCGAGGACTACCCGTTCGTCGACTACTCGGTCGGCAAGAAGCAGCTCTCCCAGATCGTCAACGACCTGGCCGAGCGCTACCCGAAGGTCATCGTGGCGGCGACGCTCGACAACCTGAAGGCGGCCGGCTTCTACTGGGCGACCCGTTCCGGCGTCACCGTCGCCGTCTCCGACATCGTCGTCCCGGACGCGAAGAAGGAGATCGTCGCGGGCTACGAGGCCCAGGACGAGAAGGTCCAGAAGCAGTACGAGCGCGGTCTGATCACCAAGGACGAGCGCACTCAGGAACTGATCAACATCTGGACCAAGGCGACCAACGAGGTCGCCGAGGCGATGAACGAGAACTTCCCCAAGACCAACCCCATCTTCATGATGGTTGACTCGGGTGCCCGAGGAAACATGATGCAGATGCGGCAGATCGCCGGTATGCGTGGTCTGGTGTCGAACGCGAAGAACGAGACCATCCCGCGTCCGATCAAGGCGTCGTTCCGCGAGGGTCTGTCCGTGCTGGAGTACTTCATCTCCACGCACGGTGCCCGTAAGGGTCTGGCGGACACCGCTCTGCGTACCGCCGACTCCGGTTACCTCACCCGTCGTCTGGTCGACGTCTCCCAGGACGTCATCATTCGCGAGGAGGACTGCGGCACCGAGCGCGGCCTCAAGCTGCGGATCGCGGCGAAGGGCGCGGACGGCGTCCTGCGCAAGGCGGACGACGTCGAGTCCAGCGTCTACGCCCGCATGCTGGCCGAGGACGTCGTCGTCGACGGCAAGGTCGTCGCCTCGGCGAACGTCGACCTCGGTGACGTGCTCATCGACCAGCTGATCGCGCACGGCGTGGAGGAGGTCAAGACCCGTTCGGTCCTGACCTGTGAGTCCGCGGTCGGCACCTGCGCCTTCTGCTACGGCCGTTCGCTGGCCACCGGCAAGCTGGTCGACATCGGTGAGGCGGTCGGCATCATCGCCGCCCAGTCCATCGGTGAGCCCGGTACCCAGCTGACGATGCGTACCTTCCACACCGGTGGTGTGGCCGGTGACGACATCACCCTGGGTCTGCCGCGTGTCGTCGAGCTCTTCGAGGCCCGTACGCCCAAGGGTGTCGCCCCGATCTCGGAGGCGGCCGGCCGCGTCCGGATCGAGGAGACCGAGAAGACCAAGAAGGTCATCGTCACGCCGGACGACGGCAGCGACGAGACGGCCTACGGTGTCTCCAAGCGCGCCCGCCTCCTGGTGGGCGAGGGCGATCACGTCCAGGTCGGCCAGCCGCTGACCGTGGGTGCGATCAACCCGCACGACGTGCTGCGGATCCTCGGCCAGCGTGCCGTCCAGGTCCACCTGGTCGGCGAGGTCCAGAAGGTCTACAACAGCCAGGGTGTGGCGATCCACGACAAGCACATCGAGATCATCATCCGGCAGATGCTGCGCCGGGTGACGATCATCGAGTCCGGCGACGCGGAGCTGCTGCCGGGCGAGCTGGTGGAGCGCACGAAGTTCGAGGGCGAGAACCGTCGCGTGGTGGCGGAAGGCGGCCACCCGGCCTCCGGCCGTCCGCAGCTGATGGGTATCACCAAGGCTTCGCTGGCCACCGAGTCCTGGCTGTCGGCGGCGTCCTTCCAGGAGACCACCAGGGTCCTGACCGACGCGGCGATCAACGCCAAGTCGGACTCCCTGATCGGCCTCAAGGAGAACGTCATCATCGGTAAGCTCATCCCGGCCGGTACGGGCCTGTCCCGCTACCGCAACATTCGGGTCGAGCCCACCGAGGAAGCCAAGGCCGCGATGTACTCGGCCGTCGGTTACGACGACATCGACTACTCGCCCTTCGGCACCGGCTCCGGCCAGGCGGTCCCGCTGGAGGACTACGACTACGGTCCGTACAACCAGTAAGCCCGATCGGGCCGGCACGACCGGCCCGTACGGCAGTCACAGGGCGGTCACTCCTTACGGGGTGGCCGCCCTGCGGCGTTGGGGCCGGGTCGGGGCCGGCCGGGTCGGAACCAGCCAAGCCAGGCCAGGCCAGGGCCGGGTGCCCGGGGCTCACGGGGAACTTGTGCACCCATCTCTGCGTCTGTGATGAGAGAATGGGCCCCAATTGTCGAGCGGGGGGAGGTTCGCGATATGGCATTCCAGCCGTGGCAGGGTGGGCAGCAGCCGGTTCCGCCGTCGCACCAGGCGCCTGCCATGCGTGCCTCGCACGCCGATCGTGAGCGGGCGGTCGATGTGCTCAAGGCGGGGTTCGCGGAGGGGCGGCTCCAGCAGCCGGAGTACGAGCAGCGGCTCACCCGGGCGTACAAGGCGGCGACGCACGCCGAGCTCCAGATGCTGATCGCGGACCTTCCGGTGGGGCCGATGCCGCAGGCGCAGTTCGTGCCGCAGCGCCCGGCGGTGCCGGCCACGTTCATGCCGATGCCGCCGCCGGTGACGACGAACAGCTCCGCGACCGGCGCGCTGGTCTGCGGGATCATGACGCCGGTGACCTGGGGGCTGACCGCGATCCCGGCCGTCATCCTGGGGCACAAGGCGCGGGCCGAGATCCGCCGCACGGGTGAGCGCGGGGACGGCCAGGCCCTCACCGGGCTGATCCTGGGGTGGCTGGCGATCAGCGGCTGGGCGCTGCTCTTCCTGGTGTGGGTGCTGGTCGCGGCGGCCGGCCTCTGACCGTGCCGCGGGGGCGTTGCGCCTTCTTCCGTACGGCCGGGGTACGCACTACGGTGGCCGCAACGCCGTGACGAGTCCGGCGTGTCCTTCGCGTGTGCATTTGTTTTGACCGCAGCCCATGCGGTAGGTACGCTCTGACCTTGTGCCTGGGGTGTCCCTGGCCTGCCGTGCGCGCAAACTCCCGCCCCTGAGGCCGGGAGGGCCAAGAGCGCGGGAGCCGGGTTTGGACACCGCAATCTGCCACCGTTCTCGTTCCAGCGAGGCATGGGACCGCAGTATTCGACACACCCGACCGCGTGGGTCGGGAGCGTTCCAGGTTAGCTTTACCGTGACTGGCACACAGAAACCGGAGAAGTAGTGCCTACGATCCAGCAGCTGGTCCGTAAGGGCCGGCAGGACAAGGTCGAGAAGAACAAGACGCCCGCGCTCGAGGGTTCCCCCCAGCGCCGTGGCGTCTGCACGCGTGTCTTCACCACCACCCCGAAGAAGCCGAACTCGGCCCTGCGTAAGGTCGCGCGTGTGCGTCTGACCAGCGGGATCGAGGTCACCGCTTACATTCCGGGTGAGGGCCACAACCTCCAGGAGCACTCGATCGTGCTCGTGCGTGGCGGCCGTGTGAAGGACCTGCCGGGTGTTCGGTACAAGATCATCCGCGGCTCCCTCGACACGCAGGGCGTCAAGAACCGCAAGCAGGCTCGCAGCCGCTACGGCGCCAAGAAGGAGAAGTAAGAATGCCTCGTAAGGGCCCCGCCCCGAAGCGCCCGGTCATCATCGACCCGGTCTACGGTTCTCCTCTGGTGACCTCCCTCATCAACAAGGTGCTGCTGAACGGCAAGCGCTCCACCGCCGAGCGCATCGTCTACGGCGCCATGGAGGGCCTGCGCGAGAAGACCGGCAACGACCCGGTCATCACGCTCAAGCGCGCGCTCGAGAACATCAAGCCGACCCTCGAGGTCAAGTCCCGCCGTGTCGGTGGCGCGACCTACCAGGTCCCGGTCGAGGTCAAGCCCGGCCGCGCCGCCACCCTGTCGCTCCGCTGGCTCGTGGGCTACTCCCGCGCCCGCCGCGAGAAGACCATGACCGAGCGCCTCATGAACGAACTGCTGGACGCCTCCAACGGCCTCGGCGCTTCGGTCAAGAAGCGTGAGGACACGCACAAGATGGCCGAGTCCAACAAGGCCTTCGCGCACTACCGCTGGTAGTCGCAACCCACATCGAGACCGAGAGAAGATTGAGCCACTATGGCTACCACTTCGCTTGACCTGGCCAAGGTCCGCAACATCGGGATCATGGCCCACATCGACGCGGGCAAGACGACCACCACCGAGCGGATCCTGTTCTACACCGGTGTCTCCTACAAGATCGGTGAGGTCCACGACGGCGCTGCCACGATGGACTGGATGGAGCAGGAGCAGGAGCGCGGCATCACGATCACGTCTGCCGCGACGACCTGCCACTGGCCGCTGGACAACGTCGACAACACCATCAACATCATCGACACCCCGGGCCACGTCGACTTCACCGTCGAGGTGGAGCGCTCGCTGCGCGTGCTCGACGGTGCGGTGACGGTGTTCGACGGCGTCGCCGGTGTCGAGCCCCAGTCCGAGACCGTTTGGCGTCAGGCGGACCGCTACGGCGTTCCGCGGATCTGCTTCGTCAACAAGCTCGACCGTACGGGTGCCGAGTTCCACCGCTGCGTGGACATGATCGTGGACCGCCTTGGCGCCGTCCCGATCGTGATGCAGCTGCCGATCGGCACCGAGGCGGACTTCAAGGGCGTCGTCGACCTCGTGCAGATGAAGGCCCTGGTCTGGTCGGCCGAGGCCGCCAAGGGCGAGATGTACGACACCGTCGACATCCCGGACACGCACATCGAGGCCGCCGACGAATGGCGCGGCAAGCTCCTCGAGACCGTGGCCGAGAACGACGAAGAGATCATGGAGCTGTACCTGGAGGGCCAGGAGCCCACCGTGGAGCAGCTCTACGCGGCGATCCGCCGGATCACCATCGCCGCCGGCAAGTCCGAGAACACCACGGTCACCCCGGTGTTCTGCGGTACCGCGTTCAAGAACAAGGGCGTCCAGCCCCTGCTCGACGCGGTGGTGCGCTACCTCCCCTCCCCGCTGGACGTCGAGGCCATCGAGGGCCACGCGGTCAACGACCCGGAGGAGATCGTCAAGCGCAAGCCGTCCGAGGACGAGCCGCTCTCCGCCCTGGCCTTCAAGATCGCGAGCGACCCCCACCTGGGCAAGCTCACCTTCATCCGGGTGTACTCGGGCCGCCTCGAGGCCGGCACGCAGGTGCAGAACTCGGTGAAGGGCAAGAAGGAGCGCATCGGCAAGATCTACCGGATGCACGCGAACAAGCGTGAGGAGATCGACGCGGTGGGTGCCGGCGACATCGTCGCCGTCATGGGTCTGAAGCAGACCACCACCGGTGAGACCCTCTGCGACGCGGGTTCCCCGGTGATCCTGGAGTCGATGGAGTTCCCGGCCCCGGTCATCCAGGTCGCCATCGAGCCCAAGTCGAAGGGCGACCAGGAGAAGCTGGGTGTCGCCATCCAGCGTCTCGCCGAGGAAGACCCCTCGTTCCAGGTGCACACCGACGAGGAGACCGGCCAGACCATCATCGCGGGTATGGGCGAGCTGCACCTCGACGTGCTGGTCGACCGTATGAAGCGTGAGTTCCGCGTCGAGGCGAACGTCGGTAAGCCGCAGGTGGCCTACCGCGAGACCCTGCGCAAGTCGGTCGAGCGTCTCGACTACACGCACAAGAAGCAGACTGGTGGTTCCGGCCAGTTCGCGAAGGTGCAGATCGCCATCGAGCCGCTCGAGGGCGACGGGTACGAGTTCGAGAACAAGGTCACCGGTGGCCGTATCCCGCGGGAGTACATCCCGTCCGTGGACGCGGGCTGCCAGGAGGCCATGGAGTTCGGTGTTCTCGCCGGCTACCCGCTGACCGGTGTCAAGGTCACCCTGCTCGACGGCGCCTACCACGAGGTCGACTCCTCGGAAATGGCGTTCAAGATCGCCGGTTCGATGGCCTTCAAGGAGGCCGCCCGCAAGGCCTCCCCGGCCCTGCTCGAGCCGATGATGAAGGTCGAGGTCACCACGCCCGAGGACTACATGGGCGATGTGATCGGCGACATCAACTCTCGTCGTGGTCAGATCCAGTCCATGGAGGACCGCGCCGGCGCCAAGCTCGTGACGGGCCTGGTTCCGCTCTCGGAGATGTTCGGCTACGTCGGAGACCTCCGCAGCAAGACGTCGGGTCGCGCGAGCTACTCGATGCAGTTCGACTCCTACGCCGAGGTTCCGCGGAACGTCGCCGAGGAGATCATCGCGAAGGCCAAGGGCGAGTAAGGCCGTCTCGTAAGAGCCGGAACGCAACACGCTTTAGGCTTGACACCGTCTGACGGGGCAATTCCCCGCAATCCGTGAGGATTGCCCCGTCGGCCGGCACCCCAGCAAAGATCACCTGGCGCCGATGAGTAAGGCGTACAGAACCACTCTTCAGGAGGACCCCAGTGGCGAAGGCGAAGTTCGAGCGGACTAAGCCGCACGTCAACATCGGCACCATCGGTCACGTCGACCACGGTAAGACGACCCTTACCGCGGCGATCACCAAGGTGCTGCACGACCAGTTCCCGGACCTGAACCCGTACACCCCGTTCGAGGACATTGACAAGGCGCCGGAAGAGCGTCAGCGCGGTATCACCATCTCCATCGCGCACGTGGAGTACCAGACGGAGAACCGTCACTACGCCCACGTCGACTGCCCGGGTCACGCGGACTACATCAAGAACATGATCACCGGTGCCGCCCAGATGGACGGCGCGATCCTCGTGGTCGCCGCGACCGACGGTCCGATGCCGCAGACCAAGGAGCACGTGCTCCTGGCCCGCCAGTCCGGTGTTCCGTACATCGTTGTCGCCCTGAACAAGGCCGACATGGTGGACGACGAGGAGATCATGGAGCTCGTCGAGCTCGAGGTCCGTGAGCTTCTCAACGAGTACGAGTTCCCGGGCGACGACCTGCCGGTCGTCAAGGTCTCCGCGCTCAAGGCCCTCGAGGGCGAAGAGCAGTGGGTCAAGTCCGTCCAGGACCTGATGAAGGCCGTGGACGAGAACGTCCCGGAGCCGAAGCGCGACGTCGACCAGCCGTTCCTGATGCCGATCGAGGACGTCTTCACGATCACCGGCCGTGGCACCGTTGTCACCGGTCGTATCGAGCGTGGTGTCCTCAAGGTCAACGAGACCGTCGACATCATCGGCATCAAGGAAGAGAAGACCTCGACCACCGTCACCGGTATCGAGATGTTCCGCAAGCTGCTCGACGAGGGCCAGGCCGGTGAGAACGTCGGTCTGCTGCTCCGCGGCATCAAGCGCGAGGACGTCGAGCGCGGCCAGTGCATCATCAAGCCGGGTTCGGTCACCCCGCACACCGAGTTCGAGGCCACGGCCTACATCCTGTCGAAGGACGAGGGTGGCCGCCACACCCCGTTCTTCAACAACTACCGTCCGCAGTTCTACTTCCGTACGACTGACGTGACCGGTGTGGTGACCCTGCAGGAGGGCACCGAGATGGTCATGCCCGGCGACAACGCCACCATGTCCGTCTCGCTGATCCAGCCTGTCGCCATGGAGGAGGGCCTGCGGTTCACCATCCGTGAGGGTGGCCGTACCGTCGGCGCCGGCCAGGTCACCAAGATCAACAAGTAATTGTTGGTCCGGTTGATCCGGTAGCTCCCGGTCTTCGGGCCGGGGGTCCGGGGGATTGCCCCCGGGACAGCACAGCCGCAAGGAGCCCCGTCCGCCGTCAGGTGGGCGGGGCTCCTTGACAGTCGGGGCCCGATTGGCCTTACGCATACCGCGTATGGCACACTATCCAGGTTGCTCGGTTGAGTGCCGATGCTGCGCGCCTCTCGCCGGGAGGACCGGAAGCGAGTCCCAGGTATTCGTCGTCCCTTCTCAGGGTCGGAAATACGGGAATCTTTCGGGAAGCGTCAGCGGGGTGCCTCGGCCAGGCGCCCGGTGGGTGTTCTTCCCCTGCCTCTTCCTTCTTGAAGGATCTCCTTTGCGGAGATCTGCGAGAAGGGGTGCGACACGCCCGACCGCGTGGGTCGGAGAGTCGGAGAAGAGCGTCGTCCCCGCCGGGTCCCAGAGCGTTACGAGACAAAGGACTACACAGTAGCCATGGCGGGACAGAAGATCCGCATCCGGCTCAAGGCCTACGACCACGAGGTCATCGACTCCTCGGCGAAGAAGATCGTCGAGACGGTGACCCGCACTGGTGCGTCGGTCGCGGGCCCGGTGCCGCTGCCCACTGAGAAGAACGTGTACTGCGTCATCAAGTCGCCGCACAAGTACAAGGACTCGCGCGAGCACTTCGAGATGCGCACGCACAAGCGCCTGATCGACATCCTCGACCCGACGCCCAAGACCGTTGACTCGCTGATGCGCCTGGACCTTCCGGCCGGCGTTGACATCGAGATCAAGCTCTGAGAGGCGCGGAAGAGATGGCTAAGCAGATCAAGGGCATCCTGGGCGAGAAGCTCGGCATGACCCAGGTCTGGGACGAGAACAACCGTGTCGTCCCGGTGACCGTGGTGAAGGCCGGCCCCTGCGTCGTTACCCAGGTGCGCACCAATGACCAGGACGGCTACGACTCCGTCCAGATCGCCTTCGGCGAGATCGACCCGCGCAAGGTGAACAAGCCCCTCAAGGGCCACTTCGCGAAGGCCGACGTCACCCCCCGTCGTCACCTCGTCGAGGTCCGTACTCCGGATGCGTCCGAGTACACCCTCGGCCAGGAGCTGACCGCTGAGACCTTCGAGTCCGGCGCCAAGGTGGACGTGACCGGCAAGAGCAAGGGCAAGGGCTTCGCCGGCGTCATGAAGCGTCACGGCTTCCACGGCGGCAAGGCGTCCCACGGTGCCCACCGCGTGCACCGCAAGCCGGGCTCCATCGGTGGCTGCGCCACCCCGGGCCGCGTGTTCAAGGGCATGCGGATGGCCGGCCGTATGGGCAATGAGCGGGTCACCACCCAGAACCTGACCGTCCACGCCGTTGACGCGGAGAAGGGCCTGCTGCTCATCAAGGGCGCAGTTCCTGGTCCGAACGGCGGCCTCGTCCTGGTCCGTACCGCGGCCAAGGGGGCCTGAGGTAACCGATGAGCACCATTGACATCCTTTCGCCGGCAGGCGACAAGGCCGGGTCCGTCGAGCTCCCCGCGGAGATCTTCGACGCCAAGGTCAGCGTTCCGCTGATCCACCAGGTCGTTGTCGCGCAGCTGGCCGCGGCCCGTCAGGGCACGCACAAGACCAAGACCCGTGGCGAGGTCCGCGGCGGTGGCAAGAAGCCGTACCGCCAGAAGGGCACCGGCCGGGCGCGTCAGGGTTCGACCCGTGCGCCGCAGTTCGCCGGCGGTGGCGTCGTCCACGGCCCCGTGCCGCGTGACTACAGCCAGCGGACCCCGAAGAAGATGAAGGCCGCCGCCCTGCGCGGTGCCCTCACCGACCGGGCCCGCCACAGCCGCATCCACGTCGTTTCCGGCGTGGTCGAGGGCGCGGTTTCCACCAAGGCCGCCAAGTCCCTGCTGGGCAAGGTCAGCGAGCGCAAGAACGTGCTCCTGGTCGCCGAGCGCAGCGACGAGGCCGCGTGGCTCTCCGCCCGCAACCTGCCCCAGGTCCACATCCTGGAGCCGGGCCAGCTGAACACGTACGACGTGCTCGTCTCCGACGACGTGGTCTTCACCAAGGCCGCCTTCGAGTCCTTCGTGTCTGGCCCCAAGGCCAACGCTGAGACCGAAGGGAGCGACGCCTGATGACTGAGGCCGTCGTCACCAGCAAGACCTACACGGACCCGCGTGACGTGCTCGTCAAGCCGGTCGTGTCGGAGAAGAGCTACGCGCTGCTGGACGAGAACAAGTACACGTTCGTCGTCGACCCGCGTGCCAACAAGACCCAGATCAAGCAGGCCGTCGAGGCGGTCTTCTCGGTCAAGGTCACCGGGGTCAACACGATCAACCGGCAGGGCAAGCGCAAGCGCACCCGCACCGGTTTCGGTAAGCGCGCCAACACCAAGCGCGCCATCGTGACCCTCGCCGAGGGCGACCGTATCGACATCTTCGGCGGCCCGGTCTCCTAACGGAGTCCGAGTCGTCCGGAATCGGACGAGGACTGAGAAATGGGTATCCGCAAGTACAAGCCGACGACCCCGGGCCGTCGTGGCTCCAGCGTCGCCGACTTTGTCGAGATCACGCGGTCCACGCCGGAGAAGTCGCTGGTCCGCCCGCTGCACAGCAAGGGCGGCCGTAACAACGCCGGTCGTGTGACCGTTCGCCACCAGGGCGGTGGCCACAAGCGCGCCTACCGCGTGATCGACTTCCGTCGTCACGACAAGGACGGCGTGCCGGCCAAGGTCGCGCACATCGAGTACGACCCGAACCGCACCGCGCGCATCGCGCTGCTGCACTACGCAGACGGCGAGAAGCGCTACATCATCGCGCCCCGTGGCCTGTCGCAGGGTGACCGGATTGAGAACGGCCCCGGTGCCGACATCAAGCCCGGCAACAACCTGCCGCTGCGCCACATCCCCGTGGGTACGACGATCCACGCGATCGAGCTGCGTCCGGGCGGCGGTGCGAAGTTCGCCCGCTCGGCCGGTGCCTCCGTGCAGCTGCTGGCGCGGGAGGGCTCCATGGCCCACCTGCGTATGCCGTCCGGTGAGATCCGCCTGGTCGACGTGCGCTGCCGCGCCACCGTCGGCGAGGTCGGCAACGCCGAGCAGTCGAACATCAACTGGGGCAAGGCCGGCCGTATGCGCTGGAAGGGCGTCCGCCCGACCGTGCGTGGTGTCGTGATGAACCCGGTCGACCACCCGCACGGTGGTGGTGAGGGCAAGACCTCCGGTGGTCGCCACCCGGTCTCGCCCTGGGGCAAGAAGGAGGGTCGTACTCGCTCGCCGAAGAAGGCCAGCAACAAGTACATCGTCCGCCGCCGCAAGACGAACAAGAAGCGCTAGGAGCGGGTTTAGATGCCGCGCAGTCTCAAGAAGGGGCCCTTCGTCGACGACCACCTCGCCAAGAAGGTGGACGTACAGAACGAAGCCGGCACCAAGAACGTCATCAAGACCTGGTCCCGCCGCTCGATGATCGTCCCGGCCATGCTCGGCCACACGATCGCGGTGCACGACGGCCGCAAGCACGTCCCGGTGTTCGTCACCGAGTCGATGGTCGGCCACAAGCTCGGCGAGTTCGCGCCGACCCGCACCTTCCGCGGCCACGAGAAGGACGACCGCAAGTCGCGTCGTCGCTGATCGGCGGAGTGCGAAGACTATGACTGACACCGAAGGGACAACCATGGAAGCCAGGGCCCAGGCGCGGTACATCCGCGTCACGCCCATGAAGGCCCGCCGCGTGGTGGACCTCATCCGTGGCATGGATGCCACGGAGGCTCAGGCGGTCCTGCGTTTCGCCCCGCAGGCCGCGAGCGTGCCGGTGGGCAAGGTGCTGGACAGCGCCATTGCCAACGCCGCGCACAACTACGACCACACGGACGCCTCCACGCTGTTCATCAGCGAGGCGTACGTCGACGAGGGCCCGACCCTGAAGCGGTTCCGTCCGCGTGCCCAGGGCCGTGCCTACCGGATCCGCAAGCGGACCAGCCACATCACCGTGGTCGTCAGCAGCAAGGAAGGAACCCGGTAATGGGCCAGAAGGTAAACCCGCACGGGTTCCGGCTCGGCGTCACGACGGACTTCAAGTCCCGCTGGTACGCCGACAAGCTGTACAAGGACTACGTCAAGGAAGACGTCGCCATTCGTCGCATGATGACGAAGGGCATGGAGCGCGCCGGTATCTCCAAGGTGGAGATCGAGCGCACCCGTGAGCGCGTCCGCGTTGACATCCACACCGCTCGCCCGGGCATCGTCATCGGCCGCCGCGGCGCCGAGGCCGACCGCATCCGCGGTGAGCTGGAGAAGCTGACCGGCAAGCAGGTCCAGCTGAACATCCTCGAGGTCAAGAACCCCGAGACCGACGCTCAGCTGGTCGCCCAGGCCGTCGCCGAGCAGCTGTCCTCCCGCGTCTCCTTCCGTCGCGCCATGCGTAAGAGCATGCAGTCGACGATGAAGGCCGGCGCCAAGGGCATCAAGATCCAGTGTGGTGGCCGTCTCGGCGGCGCCGAGATGTCCCGCTCGGAGTTCTACCGCGAGGGCCGTGTGCCCCTGCACACGCTCCGTGCGAACGTCGACTACGGCTTCTTCGAGGCCAAGACCACCTTCGGCCGCATCGGCGTGAAGGTCTGGATCTACAAGGGCGACGTCAAGAACATCGCCGAGGTGCGCGCCGAGAACGCCGCCGCCCGTGCCGGCAACCGCCCGGCCCGTGGTGGCGGCAGCGACCGCCCCCGTCGTGGTGGCGAGCGCGGCGGCCGCGGCCGCAAGCCGCAGCAGTCCGCCGCTGCCGAGGCCCCCAAGGCCGAGGCCGCTGCCGCTGCTCCGGCGGAGACCACCGGAACGGAGGCCTGACCGACATGCTGATCCCTCGCAGGGTCAAGCACCGCAAGCAGCACCACCCGAAGCGCAACGGCATGGCCAAGGGTGGCACCGAGCTGGCCTTCGGTGAGTACGGAATCCAGGCCGTCACCCCGGCCTACGTGACGAACCGGCAGATCGAGTCCGCTCGTATCGCCATGACCCGTCACATCAAGCGTGGCGGCAAGGTGTGGATCAACATCTACCCCGACCGTCCGCTGACGAAGAAGCCGGCCGAGACCCGCATGGGTTCCGGTAAGGGTTCTCCGGAGTGGTGGATCGCGAACGTCAAGCCCGGTCGGGTGATGTTCGAGCTGTCCTTCCCGAACGAGAAGGTTGCTAAGGAGGCGCTGACCCGCGCCGCCCACAAGCTTCCGATGAAGTGCCGCATCGTTCGGCGCGAGGCAGGTGAATCGTGATGTCGGCCGTTACCAAGGCGTCCGAGCTGCGCGAGCTGAACAACGAGGACCTCGTTGCCAAGCTCCGTGAGGCCAAGGAAGAGCTGTTCAACCTCCGCTTCCAGGCGGCGACCGGACAGCTCGAGAACCACGGCCGGCTGAAGGCCGTCCGCAAGGACATCGCCCGGATCTACACCCTGATGCGGGAGCGCGAGCTCGGCATCGAGACGGTGGAGAGCGCCTGATGAGCGAGAAGAATGTGACTGAGCAGAAGACCGAGCGCGGTTTCCGCAAGACCCGTGAGGGTCTGGTCGTCAGCGACAAGATGGACAAGACCGTCGTCGTCGCCGTCGAGGACCGCGTCAAGCACGCGCTGTACGGCAAGGTCATCCGCCGTACCAACAAGCTCAAGGCGCACGACGAGCAGAACGCCGCGGGTGTCGGCGACCGCGTCCTCCTCATGGAGACCCGGCCGCTGTCCGCGACGAAGCGCTGGCGCGTCGTCGAGATCCTCGAGAAGGCCAAGTAATTCTCCGAGGCCCTAACTAAGAAATAGGGGCCCCTCGGAGTTCGTTCCGCCAGGCTCCCGGGGCAGTTCGCTGAACTGCCCCGGGGGAACCGGCAGACATTCAGGAGATAGACGTGATCCAGCAGGAGTCGCGACTGCGTGTCGCCGACAACACTGGTGCGAAGGAGATCCTTTGCATCCGTGTTCTCGGTGGTTCCGGTCGCCGCTACGCGGGCATCGGTGACGTCATCGTTGCCACCGTCAAGGACGCGATCCCCGGCGGCAACGTGAAGAAGGGTGACGTCGTCAAGGCGGTCATCGTTCGCACCGTCAAGGAGCGCCGTCGTCCGGACGGCTCGTACATCCGCTTCGACGAGAACGCGGCCGTCATCCTCAAGAACGATGGCGACCCCCGCGGCACCCGTATCTTCGGCCCCGTGGGCCGTGAGCTGCGCGAGAAGAAGTTCATGAAGATCATCTCGCTCGCGCCGGAGGTGCTGTAACCGATGAAGATCAAGAAGGGCGACCTGGTCCAGGTCATCACCGGTAAGGACAAGGGCAAGCAGGGCAAGGTCATCCAGGCCTTCCCCCGCGAGGACCGTGTCCTGGTCGAGGGTGTCAACCGGGTCAAGAAGCACACCAAGGCCGGACAGACCGCTCGTGGTTCGAAGACCGGCGGCATCGTGACGACCGAGGCCCCCGTCCACGTCTCCAACGTCCAGCTGGTCGTGGAGAAGGACGGCAAGAAGGTCGTCACCCGCGTCGGGTACCGCTTCGACGACGAGGGCAACAAGATCCGCGTTGCCAAGCGGACCGGTGAGGACATCTGATGACTGCCACCACCAACGCGCCGCGTCTCAAGACGCGCTACCGCGAAGAGATCGCCGGGAAGCTGCGGGAAGAGTTCTCCTACGAGAACGTCATGCAGATCCCCGGTCTGACCAAGATCGTGGTCAACATGGGTGTGGGCGACGCCGCCCGCGACTCCAAGCTGATCGAGGGCGCCATCCGCGACCTCACCACGATCACCGGCCAGAAGCCGGCCGTCACCAAGGCCCGTAAGTCCATCGCGCAGTTCAAGCTGCGTGAGGGCCAGCCGATCGGTGCCCACGTCACCCTCCGCGGTGACCGCATGTGGGAGTTCCTGGACCGCCTGCTGTCGCTGGCGCTGCCGCGCATCCGCGACTTCCGTGGTCTGTCCCCGAAGCAGTTCGACGGTCGGGGTAACTACACCTTCGGTCTCACGGAGCAGGTCATGTTCCACGAGATCGACCAGGACAAGATCGACCGTACCCGGGGTATGGACATCACCGTGGTCACCACGGCGACCAACGACGACGAGGGCCGCGCCCTCCTTCGTCACCTCGGCTTCCCGTTCAAGGAGGCGTAAGCGAGATGGCGAAGAAGGCTCTGATTGCCAAGGCTGCTCGTAAGCCCAAGTTCGGTGTGCGTGCGTACACCCGCTGCCAGCGCTGCGGCCGTCCGCACTCCGTGTACCGCAAGTTCGGCCTCTGCCGCGTGTGCCTTCGTGAGATGGCTCACCGTGGCGAGCTGCCGGGCGTGACCAAGAGCTCCTGGTAATCCCCCAGTTGGGATTCCCTGGAGACTCTCGGTAAGCAATCGGTCGGCGGGCGCCCGTCCCCTTTCCCGTAGGGTGGAGGGGTTTGGGCGTCCCGCCGCCCGAGACCGACCGCGGGCCGAGCCCGCATAACGTCGCTTACTACGCCGTAGGTCCCCGCGCCGCACCCGTCCCGACTCTGATCGGGGAGAGGGATGGCGCAGATAGGAAACCCCGGCGAGAGAGGCCGAAGGCCAATTCATGACCATGACTGACCCCATCGCAGACATGCTGACCCGTCTGCGGAACGCGAACTCGGCGTACCACGACACCGTCGTGATGCCGCACAGCAAGATCAAGGCGCACATCGCGGAGATCCTCCAGCAGGAGGGTTACATCACCGGATGGCGGGTCGAGGACGCCGAGGTCGGCAAGAACCTCGTCCTCGAGCTGAAGTTCGGCCCGAACCGCGAGCGCTCGATCGCCGGCATCAAGCGGATCTCGAAGCCGGGCCTGCGGGTCTACGCAAAGTCCACCAACCTGCCGAAGGTGCTCGGCGGCCTGGGCGTGGCGATCATCTCCACGTCCCACGGTCTCCTCACCGGCCAGCAGGCGCAGAAGAAGGGCGTGGGTGGGGAAGTCCTCGCCTACGTCTGGTAACCCGGGAACGGAGGAATAGCTAATGTCGCGCATTGGCAAGCTGCCCATCCAGGTTCCCGCTGGCGTGGACGTCACCATCGAGGGCCGCACGGTCAACGTGAAGGGTCCCAAGGGTTCCCTTTCGCACACCGTCGCGGCTCCCATCGAGGTCGCCAAGGGTGAGGACGGCGTCATCAACGTCACCCGCCCGAACGACGAGCGTCAGAACAAGGCCCTGCACGGCCTGTCCCGCACGCTGGTGGCGAACATGATCACCGGCGTGACCCAGGGCTACAGCAAGGCGCTCGAGATCAGCGGTGTCGGTTACCGCGTTCAGGCCAAGGGCTCCAACCTGGAGTTCTCCCTGGGCTACAGCCACCCGATCCTGATCGAGGCCCCTGAGGGCATCTCGTTCAAGGTCGAGTCCCCGACCAAGCTCAGCGTCGAGGGCATCGACAAGCAGAAGGTCGGCGAGGTGGCGGCGAACATCCGCAAGCTGCGCAAGCCTGACCCGTACAAGGCCAAGGGCGTCAAGTACGCCGGCGAGGTCATCCGCCGCAAGGTCGGAAAGGCTGGTAAGTAAGCCATGGCATACGGTGTGAAGATCGCGAAGGGTGACGCCTACAAGCGCGCCGCCGCCAAGCGTCGCCACATCCGCATCCGCAAGCGGATTTCCGGTACCGCGGAGCGTCCCCGTCTGGTCGTGACGCGGTCCAACCGCGGCATCTTCGCCCAGGTCATCGACGACATCAAGGGCCACACGCTGGCCTCTGCGTCGACCCTGGACGCGTCGATCCGTGGTGGCGAGGGCGACAAGAGCGCCCAGGCCAAGAAGGTCGGCGCCCTGGTTGCCGAGCGTGCCAAGGCCGCCGGTGTGGAGGCCGTCGTGTTCGACCGCGGTGGCAAGCAGTACGCCGGGCGGATTGCCGCTCTGGCCGACGCCGCCCGCGAAGCCGGGCTGAAGTTCTGAGCCCCGGTTCCGGAGCTAGCGGACGTAACAGAGAGAGGTAATTCCAATGGCTGGACCCCAGCGCCGCGGAAGCGGTGCCGGTGGCGGCGAGCGGCGGGACCGGAAGGGTCGCGACGGTGGCGCTGCCGCCGAGAAGACCGCGTACGTTGAGCGCGTTGTCGCGATCAACCGCGTCGCCAAGGTTGTCAAGGGTGGTCGTCGTTTCAGCTTCACCGCGCTGGTCGTGGTGGGCGACGGTGACGGCACCGTAGGTGTCGGTTACGGCAAGGCCAAGGAAGTTCCGGCTGCCATCGCCAAGGGCGTGGAAGAGGCCAAGAAGAACTTCTTCAAGGTCCCCCGTATCCAGGGCACCATCCCGCACCCCATCCAGGGCGAGAAGGCCGCGGGCGTCGTCCTGCTCAAGCCGGCTTCCCCCGGTACCGGTGTGATCGCCGGTGGCCCCGTGCGTGCCGTTCTGGAGTGCGCGGGCATCCACGACGTGCTGAGCAAGTCGCTCGGTTCGTCGAACCCGATCAACATCGTGCACGCCACGGTGGAGGCGCTCCAGGGCCTGCAGCGGCCCGAGGAGATCGCCGCCCGCCGCGGCCTGCCGCTGGAGGACGTTGCTCCCGCCGCTCTGCTGCGGGCGCGTGCCGGGGTGAGCGCGTAATGGCTCGCCTTGAGATCACGCAGACCAAGTCCATCATCGGCAGCAAGCAGAACCACCGTGACACCCTGCGTTCGCTCGGTCTGAAGAAGATCAACGACGTGGTTGTCAAGGAGGACCGTCCCGAGTACCGCGGCATGGTGCACACCGTCCGCCACCTCGTGTCGGTCAAGGAGGTCGACTGACATGGCGGAGACCAACCCGCTGAAGGTCCACAACCTCCGGCCCGCCCCGGGCGCCAAGACCGCCAAGACCCGTGTCGGTCGTGGTGAGGCGTCCAAGGGTAAGACCGCAGGTCGTGGTACCAAGGGCACCAAGGCCCGTTACCAGGTTCCGGAGCGCTTCGAGGGTGGGCAGATGCCCCTCCACATGCGCCTCCCGAAGCTGAAGGGCTTCAAGAACCCCGCTCACAAGCAGTTCCAGGTCGTGAACCTGGAGAAGCTGGCCGCGCTCTACCCGCAGGGTGGCGAGGTCACGGTGGCCGACCTGGTCGCCAAGGGCGCGGTGCGCAAGAACGAGCTCGTCAAGGTCCTGGGCCAGGGCGAGATCTCCGTGGCGCTGCAGGTGACGGTTGACGCCGTTTCCGGCTCCGCCAAGGAGAAGATCGCCGCCGCCGGCGGCACCGTCACCGAGCTCATCTGAGTTCGTTGGTTCAACTGACCGGGGATGCCCATCGTTTGGGCATCCCCGGTTGGTCGTTCCACGGGGGTAGGGTCGCCGGTAAGGTGGCATGCACTGTTGTTTTCCGGGGCGAAGGCCCTGGTACCCCCTCCGTGCGGCTCCCGCCGCGCGGCTCATGGCCGCTACGTATTCGTCGATCCTCAAGACCGTCACCTCCCGCTACGAGGCGGGGGGCGCAGGAGGCACCGTGCTCACCGCGTTCGCCCGAGCGTTCAAGACGCCCGACCTGCGCAAGAAGCTGCTGTTCACATTGGGCATCATCGTGCTCTACCGGATCGGGGCGAGCGTCCCGCTCCCTGGGGTGAACTACGCGAACGTCAAGACCTGCATGGATCAGGCTGGCGGAAACAGCGGGTTGTTCGCCCTGGTGAACATGTTCAGCGGTGGAGCGCTGTTGCAGATCACGATCTTCGCGCTGGGGATCATGCCGTACATCACGGCGAGCATCATCCTCCAGCTGCTGACCGTCGTGATCCCCCGGCTGGAGGCCCTCAAGAAAGAGGGCCAGACCGGCCAGGCGAAGATCACTCAGTACACCCGTTACCTGACCATGGCGCTCGCCGTCCTGCAGGGCACCGGCCTGGTGGCCACCGCCCGCAGCGGTGCGCTCTTCCAGGCGTGCCCGGTCAGCCGCGAGATCATCCCGAACGACTCGATCTTCACCACCGTCACGATGGTCATCACGATGACCGCCGGCACCGCCCTGATCATGTGGCTCGGTGAGCTGGTCACCGACCGCGGTATCGGCAACGGCATGTCGATCCTGATGTTCATCTCGATCGCCGCCGGCTTCCCGACCGCCCTGTGGCAGATCAAGCTCACCGGCAAGCTCGCCGACGGCTGGATCGAGTTCGCGGCGGTGATCGCGGTGGGTCTGGCGATGGTCGCCCTGGTGGTCTTCGTCGAGCAGGCCCAGCGCCGTATCCCGGTGCAGTACGCGAAGCGGATGATCGGCCGCCGTTCCTACGGCGGTACCTCCACGTACATCCCGCTGAAGGTGAACCAGGCGGGCGTGATTCCCGTCATCTTCGCGTCGTCGCTGCTCTACATCCCGGCTCTCATCGCACAGTTCAGCGGGTCGAAGGCGGAATGGGCGACCTGGATCGCCACCAACTTCACCAAGGGGAACCACCCCGTCTACATCGTCACGTACTTCCTGCTGATCGTGTTCTTCGCGTTCTTCTACGTCGCCATCAGCTTCAACCCCGAAGAAGTTGCCGACAACATGAAGAAGTATGGTGGCTTCATCCCGGGTATCCGGGCTGGTCGCCCGACGGCCGAGTACCTCAGCTACGTGCTCAACCGGATCACGTGGCCGGGCTCGCTGTATCTGGGGCTGATCGCGCTCGTACCAACAGTGGCGTTGGTGCTGTTCAACGCGAACCAGAACTTCCCGTTCGGCGGGACGAGCATCCTCATCATCGTGGGTGTGGGTCTGGAGACCGTGAAGCAGATCGAGAGCCAGCTCCAGCAGCGCAACTACGAAGGGTTCCTCCGCTGATGCGAATCGTCCTCGTCGGACCTCCGGGAGCCGGCAAGGGTACGCAGGCTGCGTACCTTGCCCGGAACCTCGCGATCCCGCACATCTCCACGGGGGACCTGTTCCGCGCCAACATCAGCCAGGGCACGCCCCTGGGGGTCGAGGCGAAGTCCTACATGGACGCCGGCAACCTGGTGCCCGACTCGGTCACCATCGGTATGGCCGAGGACCGCATGGAGCAGGCCGACGCCGCCGAGGGCTTCCTCCTCGACGGCTTCCCGCGCAACCTCGGCCAGGCCGAGGCGCTGGACACGCACCTCAAGGGCAAGAACCTCAAGCTGGACGCCGTCCTGGACCTGGAGGTCCCGGAGGACGAGGTCGTCAAGCGGATCGCCGGCCGGCGCATCTGCCGCAAGGACTCGAGCCACGTCTTCCACGCGGAGTACAACAAGCCGAAGACCGAGGGCGTCTGCGACGTCTGCGGCGGCGAGCTGTACCAGCGGGACGACGACCGCGAGGAGACCGTACGCAAGCGGCTGGAGGTCTACCACACGGAGACCGAGCCGATCATCGACTACTACAAGGCCCAGGACCTGGTCGTGACGATCCCGGCCCTCGGCAAGGTGGAAGAGGTCACGGAGCGCGCGATGGCGGCGCTCCAGGGCGGCGAGTAGCCCCCAGCACCTTCGTACGGCCGCGGTGTCCAACATGGGCACCGCGGCCGCGGTCTGCCCGGGGAACACGTAGGTCGCCGTACCGGTTACCGTAGGCAGCAACCATCAATTAAGTAACCACTGCGGCGATCAGCTACCTCCGCGAGAGCGATGGGGGTCCCCCCGCGCCTTAAGCGTGGGGGAGGTTCAGCCGCAAAGAAGGGCCCGGCATGGTGGAGATCAAGACCCCGGAGCAGATCGCGAAGATGCGCGAGGCGGGGCTGGTGGTCGCCGCCATCCACGCCGCGACCCGGGAGGCCGCGGTGCCCGGCGCCACGACCAAGGACCTGGACGACGCGGCGCGCAAGGTGATCGCCGAGCACGGCGCGAAGTCGAACTTCCTCGGCTACGGCGGCTTCCCCGCGACGATCTGCACCTCCGTGAACGACGTCGTCGTCCACGGCATCCCGGACACCGAGACCGTCCTCCAGAACGGCGACATCATCTCCATCGACGCCGGCGCGATCATCGACGGCTGGCACGGTGACGCCGCGTACACGGCCTTCGTCGGGTCCGGTCACTCCGAGGAGCTGATCGAGCTCAGCCGGGTGACCGAGGAGTCGATGTGGGCCGGTATCGCCGCGGTCCGCAAGGGCAACCGCCTGGTCGACATCTCCCGGGCCATCGAGGGGTACATCCGCCGCCAGCCCCGCCCGTCCTGCGGCAAGTACGGCATCGTCGAGGACTACGG
Organism: Streptomyces sp. NPDC001339; assembly: GCF_042895955.1. NCBI lineage: Bacteria > Bacillati > Actinomycetota > Actinomycetes > Kitasatosporales > Streptomycetaceae > Streptomyces > Streptomyces sp. NPDC001339. The sequence continues at coordinate 149,373 of NZ_JBIAWT010000005.1, forward strand.
CGGCCACGGCATCGGCTCGCAGATGCACATGGACCCGCATCTGCTGAACTACGTCGAGCGCAGGCGCGGCCGCGGCCCCAAGCTGGTGCCCGGCTTCTGCATCGCGATCGAGCCGATGATCAACCTCGGTACGCCCAAGACCCACGTCCTCGAGGACGACTGGACGGTCAAGTCGGACGACGGCAGCTGGTCCTCGCACTGGGAGCACTCGGTCGCGCTGACCGAGGACGGCCCGCTGGTCCTCACGGCCCCCGACGGCGGCAAGGCCAAGCTCGCCGAGTACGGCATCACGGCGGCGCCCGACCCCCTGGCGTAACCCGGTCCGACGGACGGAGTCCGGCGCAGCAGCGCGAAGCTTGTGAGGCGCCCCGGCGCCGAGCCCGCGAGGGCTGCGTCGAGAGGAGCGACTGCGGCAAGGCCAAGCTCGCCGAGTACGGCATCACGGCCGCGCCCGACCCCCTGGCGTAAGGATCTCCGGCCGTGGGCAATAATCCTGGATTCGTCTTTTCCCAGGCACTGACGTAGACTGACGCGTCGGCTCTCGTGCATCCGTATGCCCTGAAGGCTCATACCTGTGGGGCGAAAGTTGAGATGTGAGAGTCGATCAAGGTAGCCGATTCGAAGGGCGAAGCGTGGCCAAGAAGCAAGGTGCCATCGAGATCGAGGGCACCGTGATCGAGTCCCTGCCGAACGCTATGTTCAAGGTGGAGCTCCAGAACGGTCACAAGGTCCTCGCGCACATCAGCGGCAAGATGCGGATGCACTACATCCGTATCCTCCCGGATGACCGGGTCGTGGTGGAGCTTTCTCCGTACGACCTGACGCGTGGCCGGATCGTCTACCGCTACAAGTAGATCTTGTCGCACCCCGCTCCCGTGGGGTGACGGCACCTGACCCGGAGAACCTCACATCCCATGAAGGTCAAGCCGAGCGTCAAGAAGATCTGCGACAAGTGCAAGGTGATCCGCCGCCACGGCCGGGTCATGGTCATCTGCGACAACCTGCGCCACAAGCAGCGCCAGGGCTGACGCACGCCGACCACCTGCAACATCGCAGTTCGCGCGACGCAAGCACAACACGTACATACGCAGTCACCCGACCCCCGCACCTGTGCGGGGACGACACCCCCGGCTCGGAGGCCGGGGACCCGGCTCGTAATGCTGCAGAGTCTTACGGGAACGGTGCTGCGGAAGACCTCCGAATAGCCATCAGGAGCCACATCAATGGCACGCCTCGCAGGCGTTGATCTCCCGCGCGAAAAGCGTGTGGAGGTCGCCCTCACCTACGTCTTCGGTATCGGGCGGACGCTCTCGCGTCAGACCCTCGCCGCCACCGGCGTGAACCCGGACACCCGCGTCCGCGACCTGGCCGAGGAAGACCTCGTCAAGATCCGCGAGTACGTCGACAACAACCTCAAGACCGAGGGTGACCTCCGTCGCGAGATCCAGGCCGACATCCGCCGCAAGGTCGAGATCGGCTGCTACCAGGGTCTGCGTCACCGTCGTGGTCTGCCGGTGCACGGTCAGCGCACCAGCACGAACGCCCGTACCCGCAAGGGTCCGCGTCGCGCGATCGCCGGCAAGAAGAAGCCGGGCAAGAAGTAGTCCTCAGCGGACGCCCACCAGCGGTCTTCGCTGTAGGACCGACCACCTCCACGGGAGAAATTCATGCCTCCGAAGGGCCGTACGGCCGGCGCCAAGAAGGTGCGCCGCAAGGAGAAGAAGAACGTCGCCCACGGGCACGCTCACATCAAGAGCACGTTCAACAACACGATCGTCTCGATCACCGACCCGACCGGGAACGTGATCTCTTGGGCCTCGGCCGGCCACGTCGGCTTCAAGGGCTCGCGCAAGTCCACCCCCTTCGCCGCGCAGATGGCCGCCGAGTCGGCCGCCCGCCGCGCGCAGGAGCACGGCATGCGCAAGGTTGACGTCTTCGTCAAGGGCCCGGGCTCGGGCCGCGAGACCGCCATCCGTTCGCTCCAGGCGACCGGCCTCGAGGTGGGCTCGATCCAGGACGTGACGCCGACTCCGCACAACGGATGCCGCCCCCCGAAGCGGCGCCGGGTCTGATCACCGGCTGATCTAGGAGACAAATAAACAATGGCGCGTTACACCGGGGCCGACTGCAAGCGTTGCCGTCGGGAGAAGCAGAAGCTCTTCCTCAAGGGGAGCAAGTGCGAGAGCGCGAAGTGCCCGATCGAGATCCGTCCTTACCCCCCGGGTGAGCACGGACGCGGGCGCACCAAGGACAGCGAGTACCTGCTGCAGCTTCGTGAGAAGCAGAAGTGCAGCCGTATCTACGGTGTCCTTGAGAGGCAGTTCGTGAACTACTACAAGGAAGCGAACCAGAAGACCGGCAAGACCGGTGAGAACCTTCTGCGCATCCTTGAGACCCGCCTTGACAACGTGATCTACCGGGCCGGCTTCGCCAAGTCCCGCGATCACGCCCGTCAGCTGGTCCGTCACGGACACATCACCGTCAACGGGAAGAAGAACAACATCCCGTCGTCGCGTGTCTCCGCCAACGACATCATCGAGGTCCGCGAGGGCTCTCGGAACCTGACCCCCTTCGAGGTGGCCAAGGCCGAGGCCGGCGAGAAGACCGTTCCGGCCTGGCTGGAAGCGATCCCCTCGCAGCTGCGGATCCTCGTGCACGGCCTGCCCGAGCGCCAGGTGATCGACACCCAGGTGCAGGAGCAGCTGATCGTCGAGCTCTACTCGAAGTAAGAGCTCGTGGGGTGGGGCGGTACGGAGCCGAAGGCGCCGTACCGCCCGTACCCTTGTCTGTACAGCGGGCGTCAAATAGCGGGCGCCCACGACTGAAGGACCGAAAAACATGCTGATCGCTCAGCGTCCCTCGTTGACCGAAGAGGTCGTCGACGAATACCGCTCCCGGTTCGTGATCGAGCCGCTGGAGCCGGGCTTCGGCTACACCCTCGGCAACTCTCTGCGTCGTACGCTCCTCTCCTCGATTCCGGGTGCGGCGGTCACGTCCATCCGCATCGACGGTGTCCTGCACGAGTTCACCACCGTGCCGGGCGTCAAGGAGGACGTCACCGACCTGATCCTCAACATCAAGCAGCTGGTCGTCTCCTCCGAGCACGACGAGCCGGTCGTGATGTACCTGCGCAAGCAGGGCCCGGGCCTGGTCACCGCCGCCGACATCGCCCCGCCGGCCGGTGTCGAGGTGCACAACCCCGACCTGGTCCTGGCCACCCTGAACGGCAAGGGCAAGCTCGAGATGGAGCTGACCGTCGAGCGCGGTCGCGGCTACGTCTCCGCCGTCCAGAACAAGCAGGTGGGCCAGGAGATCGGCCGGATCCCGGTCGACTCCATCTACTCGCCCGTGCTCAAGGTCACCTACAAGGTCGAGGCGACCCGTGTCGAGCAGCGCACCGACTTCGACAAGCTGATCGTCGACGTCGAGACCAAGCAGGCCATGCGTCCGCGCGACGCCATGGCGTCGGCCGGTAAGACCCTGGTCGAGCTGTTCGGTCTGGCCCGCGAGCTCAACATCGACGCCGAGGGCATCGACATGGGCCCGTCGCCGACCGATGCCGCGCTGGCCGCGGACCTGGCTCTGCCCATCGAGGAGCTGGAGCTCACGGTCCGCTCGTACAACTGCCTCAAGCGTGAGGGCATCCACTCCGTGGGTGAGCTCGTGGCGCGCTCCGAGGCGGACCTCCTGGACATCCGCAACTTCGGTGCGAAGTCCATCGACGAGGTCAAGGCGAAGCTGGCCGGTATGGGCCTCGCGCTGAAGGACTCGCCTCCCGGCTTCGACCCGACCGCCGCCGCCGACGCGTTCGGCGCGGACGACGACGCGGACGCCGGTTTCGTGGAGACCGAGCAGTACTGAGACGTCACGGGGGCCGCAAGGCCCCCGGACCCCCGCCCCTCCTTCACGGGAGGGGCCGGTTGTTGCCGGTGAGCATCCGCTCATCGGGCCCTGACCCCGGTACCTGATACGGCCGGGGCAGATACCAAGGAGAAAGAACATGCCGAAGCCCGCCAAGGGTGCTCGTCTGGGCGGCAGCGCCTCGCACGAGAAGGCCATGCTGCGCAACCTGGCGACCAGCCTCTTCGAGCACGGCCGCATCACGACGACCGAGGCCAAGGCCCGTCGTCTGCGTCCGTACGCGGAGCGTCTGGTGACCAAGGCGAAGAAGGGCGACCTTCACAACCGCCGTCAGGTCATGCAGCTGATCTCGGACAAGAGCGTCGTCCACACGCTCTTCACCGAGATCGCCCCGCGTTACGCGGAGCGTCCGGGTGGCTACACCCGTATCACCAAGATCGGCAACCGTCGTGGCGACAACGCCCCGATGGCGGTCATCGAGCTGGTCGAGGGCGAGATCGCCAAGAAGGCGACCGTCGCCGAGGCCGAGGCCGCTGCCAAGCGCGCGGTCAAGGAGGCCGACGAGGCCAAGGCTGCCGAGGCGGCCGAGGAGTCGAAGGACGCCTGAGGCATTGCCTGACGTGAGCGGGCCCGTCCCTTCGGGGCGGGCCCGCTTCGCGTTGCCGCGGGCCTGAGAGGATTGCTTACGTGAGTGACAAGGTGGAGCCCGGGTACGTCCGGGTGCGGCTGGATCTTTCCTATGACGGCAAGGACTTCTCCGGGTGGGCCAAACAGGCTCACGGGCAGCGGACCGTCCAGGGGGAGATCGAGGGCGCGCTGCGCACCGTGACGCGGTCGTCGGAGACGTACGAGCTGACCGTGGCCGGGCGGACGGACGCCGGAGTGCACGCGCGCGGCCAGGTGGCGCATGTGGATCTCCCCGAGGCGCTGTGGGCCGAACACCGGGAGAAGCTGCTCAAGCGGCTCGCCGGGCGGCTCTCCAAGGACGTACGGATCTGGTCCGCGACCGAGGCGCCGGACGGCTTCAACGCGCGCTTCTCGGCGATCTGGCGGCGCTATGCGTACCGGGTGACCGACCACCCCGGGGGTGTGGATCCGCTGCTGCGCGGCCATGTGCTCTGGCACGACTGGCCGCTCGACGTCGATGCCATGAACGAGGCGGCCCGCGCCCTGCTGGGGGAGCACGACTTCGCGGCGTACTGCAAGCGGCGGGAGGGCGCCACCACCATCCGTACGCTCCAGGAGCTGAGCCTGGAGCGGGGTGCGGACGGGATCGTCACGGCGACCGTGCGGGCGGATGCCTTCTGCCACAACATGGTGCGGTCGCTGATCGGCGCGCTGCTGTTCGTCGGCGACGGGCACCGGCCGCCGGAGTGGCCCGGGAAGGTGCTGGCGGCCGGCGTACGGGACTCCGCGGTGCATGTCGTACGGCCGCACGGGCTGACGCTGGAGGAGGTCGGCTACCCGACCGACGACCTGCTCATGGCCCGTAACAAGGAGGCGCGCAACAGGCGGACCCCGCCGGCCCGGTCCGGCGCCGGCTGCGTCACCTGCGACTAGTCGGCTGCGTCCCCCGCGACCAGGGGCCTGACCCCCTCCACCGACGCTGCGTCCCATCCATCGGCCGGGCCCTGCCCCGCCGCCGGTGTCAGGAGCGCCGGCGGGCCTTCTCCTGCGCCTCCTTCAGCTGCTGCTCGCCGGCCTTGGCGGCCTGGTCCTTGCCGCGCTGGGCGATCCGGGTGAAGGCGTAGGACCCGGCGTCCCGGGAGATCTGCCGGACGCCGGCGTCGCTGCCGGTGACGTCCGTGCCGTCGAGGTGCCCGGCGATGGTGAAGTAGGCGTAGCGGCCGGTGGCGTTGGTGGTCATCTGGCACTTGCTGCCCTGGCAGAAGCCCGAGGGGACACCGCTGCCCGGCAGCGGCATCAGGTTGGGCCGGTTCTCGTTCATGACCTTGGTGGCCTGGGCGGGCGAGTCGAAGACCGCGACACCGATGGTGACCGCCACCCCGTCCTTGGCGTACGTGGCGCGCAGCAGCTGCTTGCAGCCGTTGTGGGAGAGCGACGAGACCAGCGCGCCCTGGGCGCCGGCGGTGCAGTCCCCGGTGCCGGCGGTTTCGGTGAGCGGGTAGCTGTGCTCGCCGACGACCATGCTCTTCTGCGGGAAGAGGGTGGCGGGGGTGAGCGGCGCCCTGTCCTTCTTGGGGTCGGAGATGTAGTCGTGCGGGTTGGGCGGGGGCGGCACGGAGACATCGGGGAACGACGGCTTGTCGTCCGGGACGGTCCGGCCGGACGAGCTGGGCGCGGCCGTCGGACCGCCGCCCGGCGTGTCACCGCCGCTGGAGATCACGGCGGTGGCGACGATGCCGGCCACCGCGAGGGCCGCCAGCGCCCCGCCGCCGATCCACAGCCAGCGTTTGCGGCGGGATCGCGCCTCGCTCTCGTCGGCGAGTGCGTCCCAGTCAGGAGTGGACGAAAAAGATCCCCCGGGGCCGTCGAAGGGCCCGCCTTGCCCGAAACTCATGGCGCGCATATTAATCGGGTTGGTGGATCGCCAGGAGCCCGGTCACAATCCGGCCCATGGGACATCTGGAAGCGGGGCACCTGGAGTACCACCTGCCGGACGGGAGGGCCCTGCTCGGGGATGTGTCCTTCCGGGTGGGGGAGGGGGCCTCGGTCGCGCTGGTGGGGGCCAACGGCGCGGGCAAGACGACGCTGCTGCGGCTGATCGCGGGGGAGCTGCAGCCGCACGGCGGGGCGGTGACGGTCAGCGGCGGGCTGGGGGTGATGCCGCAGTTCGTCGGCTCCGTACGGGACGACCGTACGGTGCGTGACCTGCTGGTCTCCGTCGCGCAGCCGCGGATCCGGGCGGCGGCCGCGGCGGTGGACGCCGCCGAGCTGGCCCTGATGACCGCCGAGGACGATGACGAGCCGGCGCAGATGGCGTACGCGCAGGCGCTGAGCGACTGGGCGGAGGCCCGCGGGTACGAGGCCGAGACGGCCTGGGACATGTGCACCATGGCGGCGCTGGGCATCCCGTACGAGAAGGCCCAGTGGCGCCAGGTGCGCACGCTCTCCGGAGGCGAGCAGAAGCGCCTGGTCCTGGAGTCGCTGTTGCGCGGTACGGACGAGGTGCTGCTCCTGGACGAGCCGGACAACTATCTGGACGTCCCCGGCAAGCGCTGGCTGGAGGAGCAGCTCCGGCAGACCCGTAAGACGGTGCTGTTCGTCTCGCACGACCGGGAGCTGCTGGCCCGCGCCGCGGAGAAGATCGTCAGCGTCGAGCCGGGCCCGGCGGGCTCCGATGTCTGGGTGCACGGCGGTGGCTTCGACACCTACCACCAGGCCCGTAAGGAGCGCTTCGCCCGCTTCGAGGAGCTGCGCCGGCGCTGGGACGAGAAGCACGCCCAGCTGAAGAAGCTGGTGGTCACCCTGCGGCAGGCGGCCGCGGTCAGCCACGAAATGGCCTCCCGGTACGCGGCGGCGCAGACCCGGCTGCGCAAGTTCGAGGAGGCCGGGCCGCCGCCGGAGCCGCCGCGTGAGCAGGAGATCACCATGCGGCTGCGCGGCGGGCGGACCGGCGTGCGGGCGGTCACCTGCGAGAAGCTGGAGCTCAGCGGCCTGATGAAGCCGTTCTCCCTGGAGGTCTTCTACGGCGAGCGGGTCGCGGTCCTCGGCTCCAACGGCTCGGGCAAGTCGCACTTCCTGCGGCTGCTGGCGGGGGACCCCGAAAATCCCGTCGCCCATACGGGCACGTGGAAGCTCGGTGCCCGGGTCGTCCCCGGCCACTTCGCCCAGACCCATGCCCACCCGGAGCTCCTGGGCCGCACCCTGCTCGACATCCTCTGGACCGAGCACGCCAAGGACAAGGGCCAGGCGATGTCCGCGCTGCGCCGCTACGAGCTGGAGCGGCAGGCCGAGCAGCGCTTCGAGCGCCTCTCCGGCGGCCAGCAGGCCCGCTTCCAGATCCTGCTCCTGGAGCTCGCGGGCACCACCGCCCTGCTGCTGGACGAGCCCACGGACAACCTGGACCTGGAGTCGGCGGAGGCGCTGCAGGAGGGCCTGGAGGCGTACGAGGGGACGGTGCTCGCGGTGACGCACGACCGGTGGTTCGCCAGGAGCTTCGACCGCTTCCTGGTGTTCGGTGCGGACGGGCGGGTGCGGGAGACCGCCGAGCCGGTGTGGGACGAGGACCGAGTGGAGCGGCAGCGGTAGGCCGAACGGCGGCGTCAGGGCCTGTGCCAGGGCCTGTGCCAGCTCGTGCGCCGGGGGACACCAGGCCGATTTTGACCCCGCCGGGGGCGGCCCGGTATTCTGCTGGTTCGTTATGCGTATTGGCTTGCTCTATCTCACGTGAGGGGCCTTACGCCGGCCACCGGGCCGATGACCAGCAGCGGACGATCGGGTTGCGTCACCCGTAGTTCGACAGCCGTGTGATCAGCCGGAGTGACCCCAGTACAGGACCCATTCACCACAGAAGCGAAGGCTAAGACGTGCGTACGTTCAGCCCCAAGCCCGGCGACGTCCAGCGCCAGTGGCACATCATTGACGCGCAGGACGTTGTCCTGGGCCGCCTGGCCAGCCAGGCCGCGTCCCTCCTGCGGGGTAAGCACAAGCCGGTGTACGCCCCTCACGTTGACACGGGTGACTTCGTCATCATCATCAACGCGGACAAGGTGCACCTGTCCGGCAACAAGCGGACCCAGAAGATGGCCTACCGTCACTCCGGCTTCCCGGGTGGTCTGCGCTCCGTCCGTTACGACGAGCTGCTGGACAAGAACCCGGAGAAGGCCGTCGAGAAGGCCATCAAGGGCATGCTCCCCAAGAACACCCTCGGCCGTCAGATGCTCTCGAAGCTGAAGGTCTACGCGGGCGCCGAGCACCCGCACGCTGCGCAGCAGCCGGTCCCGTTCGAGATCACCCAGGTCGCGCAGTAAGTCCGGCCACACCCTAAGACGACAGAGAATCTGAGGAGCATCGTGGCTGAGACCACCCCCGAGATCGAGACCCCGCTGGACGAGGTCGAGGTCGAGCAGTACACCACCGAGACCGAGGTTCCGCTGGAGGGTGAGTACACCTCCGAGTCCCTCGCGTCCCGCTTCGGTGAGCCGCAGCCGGCCGCCGGCCTGGGCCGCCGCAAGAACGCCATCGCCCGCGTCCGGATCGTCCCGGGCACCGGCCAGTGGAAGATCAACGGCCGCACCCTCGAGGGCTACTTCCCCAACAAGGTGCACCAGCAGGAAGTCAACGAGCCCTTCAAGGTGCTCGAGCTGGAGGGCCGCTACGACGTCATCGCCCGCATCGCCGGCGGCGGCATCTCCGGCCAGGCCGGTGCGCTGCGCCTGGGCGTGGCCCGTGCGCTGAACGAGGCGGACGTCGACAACAACCGCGGCCCGCTGAAGAAGGCCGGCTTCCTCAAGCGCGACGACCGTGCGGTCGAGCGCAAGAAGGCCGGTCTGAAGAAGGCCCGTAAGGCGCCGCAGTACAGCAAGCGCTAATCGCGCGCGCTGCACCATGCAGCTCTGGCGAACGCCCCGGTGGCACCTCCGTGCTGCCGGGGCGTTCGGCTATCCGTACCAGGTGCGTACACCTGGGGCGTACACCTGGGACCTGGGGCGTATACCTGGACCGAGGCCCTGGTCCAAGCACGGTCCAAGCACGACAACTGGGAGGACACCAGTGGGACGACTCTTCGGCACGGACGGTGTGCGCGGCGTCGCCAACGCGGACCTGACGGCGGAGCTGGCGCTCGGCCTGTCGGTCGCCGCAGCGCATGTGCTCGCGGAAGCGGGCACCTTTGAGGGGCACCGGCCGGTGGCCGTGGTCGGGCGGGATCCGCGGGCGTCGGGGGAGTTCCTGGAGGCCGCGGTCGTCGCGGGGCTGGCGAGCGCGGGTGTGGACGTTCTGCGGGTGGGCGTGCTGCCCACCCCGGCGGTCGCGTACCTGACCGGTTCGCTCGGCGCGGACCTCGGCGTGATGCTGTCCGCCAGCCACAACCCGATGCCCGACAACGGCATCAAGTTCTTCGCCCGCGGCGGTCACAAGCTCGCCGACGAGCTGGAGGACCGGATCGAGGAGACCTACCGGGCCCACAGCTCCGGCGAGCCGTGGCAGCGGCCGACCGGCGCCGGCGTCGGCCGGGTCACCGACTACGACCAGGGCTTCGACAACTACGTCGCGCACCTCGTGGGTGTGCTGCCCAACCGCCTCGACGGCCTGAAGATCGTCATCGACGGCGCGCACGGCGCGGCCGCCCGGGTCTCCCCGGAGGCGTTCGCCCGGGCCGGAGCCGAGGTCGTCACCCTCGGCACCGAGCCCGACGGCCTCAACATCAACGACGGCTGCGGCTCCACCCACCTCGCGAAGCTGCGTGCGGCGGTCGTCGAGCACGGCGCCGACCTGGGTGTCGCCCACGACGGCGACGCGGACCGCTGCCTGGCCGTGGACCACGAGGGCAACGAGGTCGACGGCGACCAGATCCTGTCGGTCCTGGCGCTCGGTATGCGCGAGGCGGGGACGCTGCGCGAGAACACCGTCGTCGCCACCGTCATGTCGAACCTGGGCTTCAAGCTGGCCATGGAGCGTGCGGGCATCGCCTTCGTCCAGACCGGGGTCGGCGACCGGTACGTCCTGGAGGAGATGAAGGCGCACGGCTTCGCGCTCGGCGGCGAGCAGTCCGGCCATGTCATCGTCCTCGACCACGCCACCACCGGTGACGGCACGCTGACCGGTCTGATGCTGGCCGCCCGGGTCGCCGCCACCGGCCGCTCGCTCGGCGAGCTGGCGGGCGTCATGGAGCGGCTGCCGCAGGTCCTCATCAACGTCCCGGACGTCGACAGGTCGCGGGTGGCCACCTCGTCCGAGCTGAACGCGGCGGTCACCGCGGCGGAGCAGGAGCTGGGCTCGACGGGCCGGGTGCTGCTGCGGCCGTCCGGCACGGAGCCGCTGGTCCGGGTCATGGTGGAGGCCGCCGACAGCGAGCAGGCCCGGGCCGTGGCGGAACGCCTGGCCGACGCGGTCAAGTCCGCACTGGGCTAAGGGATTTCGTCCGGACTGACTCTGGGCTCCGGACTCCCCCCCGGACTCCCCCCGGACTCCGTGGCTGTTTCGGGCCTGGGCCCGGCCCCGCGCTCGCTGCTCGCTAGCGCGCGGCCGGGCCCGTCCCGTGCCGGGCCCACAGCACCTTCTGGGCCGCCAGGGTCAGGGTGCCCGCGATGATGATGCCGGCCAGGTTCAGCAGGAGCTGTTCCATGGAGTGCCAGGCCTGGACGTACTCCTGGTAGCCGAGGGCGACCGCGGCGTTGGCGGCGGCCGGGACGGTGGTCACGGAGATCGCCACGCCGACCAGAGCGCCCGACTTGGCGGAGGTCAGCGAGAGCACCCCGGCGACGCCGGCGAGGACCGCGACGACGAAGGAGAACCAGTCGGGCCGGTAGATGAAGTTGGTGTTGGGCCGTGTGGCTTTCAGGGCCTCGTGGTCGAAGAGCCCCACCGCGTCCATGAACAGACTGAAGCCGACGGTGACCGCCATCGCCACCGCGAAGCCGACGAGCAGCGCCAGCATCGAACGCCAGGCCAGCCGCGGCGCGCGCTGGACGAGAGCGGTGCAGAAGCCGGCCAGCGGACCGAACTCCGGCCCCACGGCCATCGCGCCGACGATCAGGATCGCGTTGTCCAGCACCACACCACACGCCGCGATCATCGTGGCGAGCGTCAGAAACGCCAGATAGGTGACGGAGAGCGTCGACTCCTCGTGCGTCGCATCGGTCAACGACTCCCACAGCACGGCGTCCGCGCCCTCGCCGGGTGCCTCGTCCTCCGCCCGTTTCGCGCGTGCGGACAACGACAGATCGATGTTCTCGATCGCGATGGAGCCGGTCTTGTCCAGGTCCAACGCGCGCAGCCGCGCCAGCAGCCCGTCCCCGGCCTCCCGCGCGACATCGCACATCACCACATCGCCCTGCGGATCCCGTGCAGCCCCGGCCATCACCACGACATGAGCCGTGCCCACGGTCGTGTCCAGAAGGCGGAGGACCTCGTCCGTGCGGTCCGAGGGCACGATCAGTCGCAGATGCAGCATGCTGCGAACCTAACGCTTCCTTAGCGCGCTGGAGCTGCCTAGAGCTTCCGCAGCGACAGCCGCTGCACCTTGTGGTCCGGCCCCTTGCGCAGTACCAGGTTGGCCCGGCCCCGCGTCGGCGCCACGTTCTGCTGGAGATTGGGCTTGTTGATGGTCCGCCACATCATCCGCGCGTAGTCCAGCGCCTCCTCCTCCGACACCTGGGTGTACTTGCGGAAGTACGAGAACGGGTTCTGGAACGCGGTCTCCCGCAGCTTCCGGAAGCGGCCGAGGTACCAGCGCTCGATGTCCTCGGCACGCGCGTCCACGTAGACGGAGAAGTCGAAGAAGTCGGCGAGCCCGAGCCGCGTCCGGCCGTCCTTCCCGGGCAGCGCCGGCTGGAGGACGTTGAGGCCCTCGACGATGAGGATGTCCGGGCGGTGCACGGTCAGCCGCTCACCGGGCACGATGTCGTAGATCAGATGCGAGTAGACCGGGGCGGTGACCTCGGCCCTGCCCGACTTCACATCCGCGACGAACCGGGTCAGGGCCCGTCGGTCGTACGACTCGGGGAACCCCTTACGGGACATCAGACCGCGCCGGTGCAACTCCGCGTTGGGGAAGAGGAATCCGTCCGTGGTGACCAGCTCGACCCGCGGATGCTCGGGCCAGCGGGCCAGCAGCGCCTGGAGCAGGCGGGCGGTGGTCGACTTGCCGACGGCCACACTGCCCGCCACCCCTATGACGAAGGGCGTGCCGGGCTGCGATCCCTGGCCGCCGCCGTCCGCGTCGCCGAGGAAGGTGTTCAGCGCCCCCCGCAGATTGCTGGTCGCCCTGACGTAGAGGTTGAGCAGGCGGGAGAGCGGGAGGTAGACCTCGCGCACCTCGTCGAGGTCGATGACATCGCCCAGGCCGCGCAGCCGCTCGACCTCCTCGGCGGTCAGGGGCAGGGGGGTCTTCTCCCGCAGGGCGCTCCACTGCGCGCGCGTCAGATCGACGTACGGCGAGCCGTCGGCGGCGCGGCGTCGTTGCTGCGGATCGGTCGTCAAGGCCACGCGCCCATTCTCCGCAGCCGCCGTACGCCGTTCATGCCGGGGTGCCCGACGGGTGCCCGACGGGGTGGACTCCCTGCCGTCGCGCCCGCCATATTGTTGTACTGTCACGCAGTTTGCCCGACGCGGCCGACAGCCGACAGCAGGGTCTCGGCTCATGGCCATGGGCATGGGCATGGGCCGAGCACACACAGGGGGAACAGGGGGAAACAGGTGGGTGCACGAGTGCGTAAGAAGACTGGTTTGCTGCGACGGACGGGCCCGTCAGCGGCCGCCTTGGCCGCCCAGGCTCACTCGGCCCGGGTCCACGCCGACCTGGCCGACGAACTGCCGGACCACTATCTGGAGGACCTCGGCGAGGACCAGGACCTCGGAGACCTGCTGGACGGCCACGAGCCGCCCACCGGCCCCGGCGCGGACCCGGAAGCCCACGAGGAACTCCTGGAGAAGGTCCGCGAGGCCCGTCACCGGATAGCGCGCGGCTACTGACGGGGCGCGGCGGCATCACCATCCGCCGACGTCAGCGTGATCCGACCGGCGACGTCCGACGTCAGCGTGATCTGACCGCCGACGTCAGTGTGATCACGGTGCTGGTCCCGAGCGGCCCGTCCGTCGGGATGGTGCGCTTGGTATGCGGCCGGTCCCCGACCAGTCGTGCCAGCCCGGCCGCGTCCGGCTGAAGCCGCCCGTGCTCGAAGACGACGAAGCTGACCTTCACGCCAGGGGGCGGGGTCGTCTCCCGGTACTGGGCGTAGGTGACCGCGTCGCAGCCCGAGTACCAGCCGAGTTCGGGTTCGTACCCGGTGACCAGCAGGCACGGGCTGCCGGCGTCGGCGGAGAGCTGCCGGGCGACCGGGACCGTGGAGTGGGCCAGGCTGGTGGGACCAGGCATCGCGCCGTGCGCGACCACCTGGGCGGTACCGAAGACCGTGACAGTGGCGAGTGCGGCGATGGCGCACAGCACCCGCGGAGCCCAGCGGCCGCTCAGCTCGGCGATGTACTGCACGCCGAGCGTGGTGAGCAGGATGACCGGCAGGTAGACGAAGCGCGGTTCACCGTCGGTCGCCACGCCCAGGATGACGAAGATGAGTACCGAAGCGGTGCCGAGGAAGGCGCGCTGCCGCGCATCCGCAGACGGACGTTCCCCTTCCGCCTTACGGGCCCGGCGCACACTGCGGAACGCGAGCCAGGCCGCCACGAGCCCCGCCGCCATGACGACGGCGCCGAGGTCGCCGGCCAGGCGGTACGGGAAGATCCCCAGGTAGTAGACGAGCCCGTCGCCGATGTAGTCGCGGTTGGCCTGGCCGGTCGCGTACAGGATGACGCCGAGGGGGGAGCCGGTCTCGTGGATGGCGTAGAGGAAGTGCGGCACCAGCCCGGCGAGCAGGACGACGACAGCGACGACCAGGCGCCGCCACTGCGCGAGCCAGGCGCGCGGGCCGTAGACGACGACCGCCGCGAGGGCGATCGCGACGAGGTTGCCGACCACCCCGTACCGCAGATAGAACGCCGCCAGGATCACGAACGGTACGAGGAGCAGGGCGCGTGATCGCGGCTTCTCCTGCGCCCGTATGAGGAGGAAGACGACGATCAGCAGGAGCCCCGTGCTGCCGATGTCGTTGAGGAACTCAGGCATACGGCGCAGGAAGCCGAGCCCGCTCAGAAGCAGCAGCAAGATCACGACGGCACGCCGCGGGGTGGTCCAGCGGCTTGCGACGACGTACGTCACGCCGAGGGTGAAGAGCGCCAGGACGAGGGTGACGGCCCGCAGTGCGCCGACGTCGTCGTGGAGGGTGAGCGCGAGGCGTCCGAGCGCCGGGAGGCCGAGGGGCCGGTAGACGCCCCACCCCGCGTCGGGGGTGCCGTCCAGCCAGGAACGCGCCTTGTTCGCGTAGACCGCTTCCTCGTGCCCGATGTACGGCTCGTCATCCTGCAACGCCGCCCACACGCCCGCGGCCAGCGCCAGGACCGCGACGGCACAGGCCCAGGGCGGCACCCGCCGCACGAGGCGCACGGCCTTCGCCCAGCCACCCGACCCCGAGCCCGACCCTGACCCCGACTCCGGGCCCGACCCCGCACCGAAAGCCCTCGGCCAGTACGGCCGGGCGAGCATCCACGCCGGTGCCGCGCCCAGCAGGTAGGGCCACGGCTGCCAGCCCGGCAGCCCGCCTCCCAGCCCGACGATCAGCAGCACCTGCTGCAGGACCGCGGCCCCGGTCAGCACCAGAGCCACACCGAAGGCCACCCGCCGCCACGGGCCTGGCGCGGTGACCTGCTCGGGAGATACGTCGCCGCGAGCACTCTCCGGCGAAGCGGATCCGGCGGCCGCCTGTCTGCCCGGATGCGGGGATATGCCATTAATCATAAGAACACCATTGTCCCGGCTGCCGGCCCATCCGCGACCAGCGGCAGCGCGGGCTACCCGCTCCTGCACCCTCCGCAACTGTGATCATGCGCTACGGCTACGCACCTGCACAGGGCGGGCTCGAGGGATCCCCTGGACGGCGACGGTGACCGGGCGGCATTCGCCGGGGAGAATCGCTCCATGCGCGTTCTGATCATCACCGCCGGTTCACGGGGAGACGTCGCGCCCTACACGGGACTGGGGCGGCGGCTGCTGGACGCGGGCCATCAGGTCGCCGTGGCCGCTCACCCGTCCTTCGCGGCGCTCGTCGGCGGGTGCGGCCTCGACCACCGGCCTGTGCCGGGAGATCCGCAGGGGCTGATCCGGGACTGGGCCCGGGCGGCGTCGCGGGATGAGGCCCGGGCGCTGACGAGGGCGTACGCGGACGGGCTTGCCGATGGGGTGGCGGAGGCCGTGGCGGGCGGAGCCGACCTGCTGCTCACCGCCTTCGGCCCGGCACCGCTCGGCCGGACGGCCGGCGAAGCGCTCGGCGTCCCCGTCATCGGCACCTACCTCGTACCGGCGTTCGCCACCGGGCAGTTCCCGCTGCCCAATGCACGGAGCACCGACGGCTTGGGGCCGGAGAGCAACCTCGCCGCGGGCCGGGATGTGCTGAGGCGTGCGGAAGGGCTCTTCGCGGGCTCTGTGACCCGGCTGCGTGCCCGTCTCGGGCTGCCCGCCGACGCGCCCTCGGCACCGGTGGATGTCCGGCCGGTCTTCCACGGCTTCAGCCCGCTGGTGGTGCCGCGCCCCGAGGACTGGCCGTCCGGGGTCGAAGTGGCGGGCTACTGGTGGCCCGCGCGGCCGGACGGCTGGCAGCCCCCGGACGGACTGGTCGACTTCCTTCAGGCGGGCCCGCCGCCGGTGTTCATCGGGTTCGGCAGTATGGCGGTGGGGGAGGGGGAGCGGCTCAGTGAGCTGGTGGCTGCGGCGGTGGAGCGGGCAGGTGTGCGTGCGGTGGTGCAGGCGGGGTGGGCCGATTTGAGCGGCTGTGGCGACGACGTCCTGGCCATCGACGATGTCCCGCACGACTGGTTGTTCCCTCGCACCGCCGCCGTCGTCCACCATGCCGGGGCGGGTACCACCGCAGCGGGACTGCGGGCCGGAGTGCCCGCTGTGCCCGTTCCCGTCATGGCCGATCAGCCGTTCTGGGCGTCTCGGCTGTACGAGCTGGGAGTGGCCCCCCGGGCTGTGCCGTTCCAGGACCTCACCGCCGAAGCCCTCGGCGATGCGATCACGGCCTGCCTGTCCGAGCCGGCCCACCGCCGCCGCGCGGCCGAACTCGCCCGCGGGATCGCCGCAGAGGACGGCGCCGCTTCGCTGCTCGCCCACATCGGCTCGGAGGGCGCAGGGTGAACCCGGGGGATGCCGGGGATGCTTCGTGGCGCTACCCGCCCCTGTGCCCTCCGCACCTGTGATCGTGCGCGACGCACCTGCACAGGGCGGGCTCGGCGCACGGCCGCGACGGACCGCCGGTGACGTGCGTCACGGGCAGGAACAGCACTGGGCGGGCGGCCCACTCGATACGGATATCGCCCGAGGACGCGACGAACGCGTACGGTTCGCCCGCCTTGAGCCGCATGATCGCTTCCCACTGCCCGTGGTCGAGCCACCGGAATGCCCGCTCGGTGTCCTCCGAGCCGAACGAGGAGAGCAGCACGCGCACCGAGAGCCGCATCCACACCAGGGCCTGCTCCGCGGTGTCGGCCGTGCTCGTCCGGATCCTCGTCTCACCATCGCCTATGGAACGAGCCGTGAACTCACACCACCATCCGGGACGGCCAACGGAAGCGGGCCGATGCAACAAGCTGCGGCGTCCAAATGCCGCGTTGGCACTCAACGCGCCTCCCCGGTACGGCCGATGGGCATGTGAGCCCAGACCGTTTTGCCGCGTCGGCGTGGTCGCACGCCCCAGCGCTGGGAGAGGGCGTCGACTACGAGCAGACCGCGGCCAGAGGGGTCGTCCGATGCGGGCGTACGTAGTTCAGGCATGCGCCACTGGTAGGAGTCGGACACCTCCAGGACGAGTACGCCGCCGCGACGGCGTAAAGCGAGCTCGAAGTAGTCCCCTGTTCCCTTGGCGTGGCTGACGGCATTGGCGGTCAGCTCGCTGCTGATGAGGACCGCGTCCTCGATCAAGCCTCCGAGTTTCCAGTCGATCAAGGTCGATCTGACGTGGCGTCGTACGGCGGCGATGGAGTCTCGGCGGACTCGGAACCTTGTGATGTCTGTGCGCCCGGACATGGGTCTCCCAAGGGTGCGGGCAAGCGGGATGGTGATCACTGGGCGTCTCGGGTCGGCGACGGCCTGTGATGAGAGCCACGCTAGACCTAAGGCGTGACGACATGCAAGAAGCTCGTTATGCAAGACTTGCAGATACGGGGAGTGGTCAAGTGGGTGGCGTCCACGGACAGTTGCTGTGCAGACTGGCTGGGACGAAAGAGGGGGTGGCATGCCCGCAGGAGGGAAGCCCACAGTCCATAGCCGACGGCTTGGGGCAACGCTCAAGCGACTCCGGGTGGCTGCGCGCCTCGACCAGGAGCACGCGGCGGAAGCGGTGGCGTGCTCAATCGCCAAGATCAGTCGGATCGAGTCCGGTGCGGTCAGTGCGCGCGTCGGCGATGTGCGGATGCTGCTCGATCTGTACGGAGTTGGGGACGCGGAGGAGCGTCAGCGACTTGAGACGCTGGCCCGTAACAGCAACAAGCGGGGCTGGTGGCTCAACTTCCAGTTCCAGGCCCCGACGAAGGAGCGCCTGGGCGATTACCTCTCATTGGAGACCGACGCGACGTACATTCGGACGTGGCAGCCGGTCTTCATTCCGGGCCTGCTCCAGACGCCGGAGTACACAAAGACGTTGACCGAGGCCAATCCGGAAGTGCTCAGCGAAGGAGCGGCGGACGAGATCGTCGCCGTCAGGCAGGAGCGTCGCCGGGTCTTCGAGGAGTCGGGTGCACGGCTCGCGGCAGTCATCTGGGAGCCGGCGCTCACCGGTCGGATGCCGTCATCACTGGTTCATCGGGCGCAACTGGAGCATCTGATCAAGATGGCCGGGCAGCGGAGTATGACGATCCAGGTGCTGCCGCACAGTGAGTGGGCTGCCGCCCGGGTCGCGCCCGCCTTCGTGGGGCTCTCCTACGCGAATGAAGCATCGCCGGAGGTCATCGTGCAAGACACGATGGTCAACAGCGTTATCGTCGATGATCACGAAGAGATGGCGGGCTATGTGCATGCCTTTGATGCGCTCCGGTCCGCCGCGCTGACGCCGGAGCAGAGCGTCGCCTTCATTCGTCGCGTCATAAACGACATCGCCGTGGAGAACGAGGAAGCGTGAGCAGCCAGGAGATCGTCAGCCCCTTCGTGACGTCGTCCTACTCGGGGGGAGGTTCGGCCAACGAATGTGTGGAGGTGGCGCGGACCGCCGACGGTGGGCGTGCCGTTCGCGACAGCAAGAACCCTGAGGTCGTTCAGTTCTACACGCCGTCCGGGTGGTCCGTCTTTCTGGAGGGCGTCAAGGGCGGGGAGTTCGACAACTGACCGGAGCGGAGAGGCGTGACCATGTTTCGCTCACGGCACGGATGGTTGTGTGTCGTGCCGTGAGCGGAACACCTCGGCTGTCGGCTGTCAGAAGAACGTCTTGTCCCAGTCGCTGGCGATGAGGGCGCGTACGGCGTTCTCGAAGCCGTTGTCGACTCGCTGGATACCGGCATCGCCGGCGAGGAAGATGTCTCCGTTCTCCGCGAGGAGCACGCCCTCTTCGGTGACGAATGCGGAACCGACCGGGAGAACGGGCCGGCCGATGCGCTTGGCGCAGATGCGTACGTTCCTGAACGGCATGTCGAGCGCGCTCTCGACAGTGGTCGAGAGCTCCACGTCCGCATTCCGGAACTGCCAGGTAACCGTGAGTTCGCCGTAGTTCTCCAGGAACTCGACGAGCTGCGGGGTGACTTCGTACCCCTCCTCGGTGTACTTCCGGCAGGCCGCTTCGATGTCCAGCGGATGAGCTGTGAAGCGCGCTTCCGTCGAGAGGTCCTCCTGAAGCTTCCGGACCGCAGCGCGGTCAGGGGTTGCATTCATCCGGTCAGGACCTCCCCTCCGAAGCCGGGCACCCACGTACTGCAGTTCTCGCACATCTTGAACTTCTTTCCCCTGTCGTTGACGGTCACCAAGTCGATGTTCTTCGGGTCTGCGCCGTCCTTGATCGCATTGGTGAACATGCGCGGTTCACCGCACACACCGGGTGGACGACCATCCGTACGCTGGGACTCCTTGGGCATCGCGTCGGTAACGGCCTTGTCGTGGCCGGTCTCCGGACCGCTCTCGCCGTAATAGACCTTACCGGTGGTACGGTCCCGGCCCACTGAATAGGCCTTGGGTACCCAGTCGTCCTCACCGAGACCGTCGGCGACGTGCTGGATCCGTTTCTTCCCGAGGCCCATCAGCTCCTTTTTGAGATCGGGGCTGTCATCCGGCATCAGTCCGAGCGGGTCGCACCACGTATGGGGGTTGTGGACGTAGGCGTCGGGATTGGGAGCGGGGCTGAGGCCGAGCGGGTCGGGGGTGGTGTAGCGGGCGGTCCGGGGGTCGTAGTAGCGGTTGAGGTTGTAGTGGAGGCCGGTCTCGGGGTCGAAGTACTGGCCGGGAAAACGCAGCGGCGTGTACGTCGTATTGCCGGTCGCCCACGTGGTGTTGCCCCAGAGCGTCGGGACGGCCCGCCAGGCGATGGTGTCGGTGGCCGTGTCGACGAGTTCGGTGGGGGTGCCGACGAGGTCGGTGACGATGGCGAAGAAGCGGCTGTCGATCTCGTCCTGTGGAGCGTCGGCCGTTGCCGTTCTCGTGATGGTCTCGGTCTGGGCGAGTGGGTGGAGGCCCCGGTGATCCCAGCTCATGGTGTAGGGGCCGGGCAGGGACGGCGCGTAGGTCGTCTGCTCGGCGAGGGTCGCGCCGTCCCAGGTGAAGTCGGTGCGCTCCTCGACGGTGATGCCGTCGGCGGCCAGGCGCTCCTTGGAGGTGCGCCGGCCGAACGGGTCGTAGACGTATCGCCAGCGGGTGCCGTCGGGTGTGGTGACGTGCGTGAGACGGTCCTCGGCGTCCCAGGTGTAGTGCCAGCTGGCGGGCTTCTTCGACAGGCGGGTGACCTGGCGGAGGACGGTGCGGCCGGCGGCGTCGTATTCATAGCGGACCCGGCCGGCGGTGGTGAGCTGGGTGCCGTCGTAGGTGCGGGTGCCGACCGCTGCCTTGGCAGCGCCGTCGGCGGGCCAGTGCGCCTCGGTGAGGTTGCCGGCCGGGTCGTAGGCGTAGTTCTCCGTCCAGGTGGCGGCATGGATGGCGGTGACCCGGCCGGCGGTGTCGACGTCGAAGGTGCGGGGGCCGTTGAGCTGGTCGTCGATTCCGGTGAGGATGCCGTCGGCGCGGTAGGTGTAGTCGCGCCGTTGCAGCACCGACTGTCCGGACCGGAGGATCTGGCCGGTGAGCCGGTGCTCGGTGTCCCAGGCGTTGGCCAGGGTGAGGCGGTCGCCGAGGGTGCGTTCGGTCTCGTGGCCGGCCGCGTCGTAGGCGAAGTCGAGCCGGCCGGCATCGGTCGTCAGCGAGGTGCGGCGGTCGGCCTGGTCGTACGTCCAGGTGCTGGTGTGGCCGCCGGGAGTGGTCCGCCTGGTGCGTCGGCCGAGGATGTCGTGGGTGTGGGTGAGGGTGCGGCCGTTGGTGGTCTCGGTGACGAGGTTGCCGAGGGCGTCGACGGTGCGGAGGAGGTCGACGTCCGGGCTCGTCGCCTGGACCAGGTGCCCCGCGAGGTCGTAGGCGTAGCTGGTGACGGCCCCGTCGGCATCCTTGGCCACCAGCTGACCGAGTACGTCGTAGGTGTACTCGATGCGCTGGCCGAGGGGGTTGGTGCGCGAGACGACCTGGCCGGTGGCGTCCAGTCGGTAGGCGACGGTACGGCCGTGGAAGTCGGTCTCCGAGATCAGCCGGCCGGCGGCGTCGTAGACGTACTCCCAGGTCTGGCCGAGGCTGTTGGTGACGCCCACGAGCTGCATGTCCGCGTCGTAGGTGAAGGTGAGCCGGGTGCCGTCGGGGTTGGTGCGGGCGGCGAGGGTCTCGAACGGCGTGTACGCGAACGTGGTGACCTGGCCGAGGCGGTCGGTGTGGGCGAGGAGGTTGCCCTCGTCGTCGTACGCCCAGGTCTCGGTGCTCCCGTCGGGGGCCGTGTACGAGGTGAGGCGGCCCTCGGCGCTCCAGGTCAGCCGGGTGACGCCGCCCAGCTGGTCGGTGATGGTGGTGACCCGTCCGAAGGCGTCGCGCTCGTAATGGCTGGTGGCTCCGGCCCGGTCGGTGACCTCGAGGGGCAGGCCGGCCGGATCGCAGCGGATCCGGGTGGAGTTGCCGAGGGCGTCGGTGACGGCGGCCAGGTGTCCGGACTCGTCGTAGCCGTAGCGGGTGGTGGCGCCGGTGGGGTCGGTGACCGAGGTGCGGCGGCCGGCCTCGTCGAAGGTCTGCCGCCAGGTGAGGCCGCCCGGCCTGGTGATCAGCGTCGGGAGGCTCGAATCGCCGAAGTAGGCGGCGGTGGACCGTTCGCCGTCCGGGCGGGTGACGGCGACCAGACCGCCCGTGTCGTCGTACGTGAAACGGGTCGTGCGCCCGAGCGGGTCGGTCTGGGACAGCAGGCAGTCGTACTCGTCCCGCTCGAAGAGGGTGGTGTTGCCGAGGGGGTCCGTCTCGGCGACGACCTGTGCGTGCTCGTTGATCTGGTAGCGGGTGGTGTGGCCGAGCACGTTGGTCTCGCAGTGGGTCCTGAGGCCGGTGACCGGGTCGGGATCTCCGTACTCGAAGCGGAACCTGAGCGAGCCGTCCGCGCCGCCCTCTTCCACCACCCGGTCGAGTGCGTCGTAGGTGTAGAGATAGCGGGTGCCGTTCCGGTCGGTCCAGGACAGGATCCGGCCCTGGGCGTCGTTGGCGAAGAGCAGCGGACGGCCCGAGGTGTTGTAGACCTCGGTCAGATGGCCGTCGGTGTAGCCGTAGCGCGTCAGCAGGACGTCATCGCCGTTTTCGCCCGCTGCGGCCAGGTGCAGGGCGGTGATCCGGCCGGCCTCCGTGGTGACCAGGAGGCGGTAGCCGCCGGAGTGGGTCATGCTCAGCGGGGTGCCGTGGGCGTCGTAGGCGAAGTCGACGCGGTGGCCCGCCCGGTCGCGTACCCCGGTCAGCAGGGCCGTCTCGCCATCGGGCCGGCGGGTGAACTCCCGCACCAGGCCGGAGCCGACATCCGTCAGGGTGTAGTCGCCGGTCGGTTCGTCGATGTCCAGGTCGAGGCGTGCGCCGGCCGAGGCCTGGGTGGGTTCACCGGGGACCGGGTGCGGATATGCCTGCGTGGTGCGGTCGGCGCTGAGATAGACGACCCCGTCGTCATCGATCTCCAGCCGCTCGTCGAAGGTGCAGACCCAGCGTGGGCCCATCCACCGGCCCGCCTGGTAGCCGGACTCGAAGGAACGCCGGAACAGCATCGGCAGTGAGCCGGGGAGTGACACGTCCATCTGGTCGATGAACATCCGCCCCGTCGCCATGTCGACCGGCTCACCGCCCTGGCAGACGGAGTCCTGCGGCCGACCTGCCTCGCGGGGGTTCTCGACCTGTTTCCGGCCACGGCCGCCACCCTTCGATCTGCCGCCGCTCCCTCGGCCGCCGCCGGAGTTCGACGACGTTCCGGAGCCGCTGTTCGGGCCCTTCGGGTCCCCCTTGCCGTCCTTGCCGAGGCTCTTGAAGTGGTCGGAGAGCGAGCGGTCGTTGTCGTGATGGTTCTTGGCCATCTGCTTGATGCCACGGGTCATGTTGTCGTCGAGGTGCTTGGCGGTCTTCTTCACGCCGTCCTCGATGCCGTCGATGACCTTGTCCAGCATCGCGTTGGCCGCATCGGCGATGGCGTCCTTGCCACGGGTGCGGCCGTGGTGGCTCCTGGCCCGGCCGATCTTGCCGCCGGCCTTGTTACGGAAGGTTCCGCCGGCGCTCTGCAGACCGGTCACCACCCGGTCGTGCTCATCCGGATCGAAGCTGAAGCCGCCACTGGCCCCGCCCCCGCCCCTGCCTCCGCCACCTCCGCCCGCGCCTCCGCCGCCGGCGCTCAGGAGCTGCATCGGATTGCCGCCCGCCGACTTCGCGGAGTCCTTGGCGCCCTGCACGCCCTGCTTGAAGCCGTCCTTGCCCGCCTGGGCGGCGTGCCCCAGGTCCACGCCGTCCTGCACTCCCAGGGCGTTGGCCCCCAGCTGCACGACCAGGTCGCCGACCATCGCGCCGAGCGCTTCCTCGACGGGGGTCAGCGCGATGCTGATGACCTGCTCGGCGACCTGCTGGCAGACCTCCTTGAAGATGCGTCGGACGGCCAGCCGGGTGGCCTGGGTGCCGGCCAGAGCGCCCAGCTCGGACAGGCCGAACGTGAAGGGAGCGGCGGCCTGGGCTGCGATCACCTCCGCGGCGAGAATGCCGAGTTGAACGATCGCGCCGATCTTGGCGCCCTCGATCAGCACGGCCACGCCGTCCAGCGCCGTCGCCGCCAGCCGGCCGCACTCTC
Organism: Streptomyces sp. NPDC001339; assembly: GCF_042895955.1. Lineage (NCBI taxonomy): Bacteria > Bacillati > Actinomycetota > Actinomycetes > Kitasatosporales > Streptomycetaceae > Streptomyces > Streptomyces sp. NPDC001339. The sequence goes on from NZ_JBIAWT010000005.1 coordinate 173,303, forward strand.
CCAGGTTCTTCAGATGGGTGCCGTTGATCTTCGTCCAGTGGGCGTTCAGCGCTTCCACGGCCACTGAGCCGCCTGCCGATCCGACCAGGCCCTGGATCGCGGTGTGCGCCTCGTTGGCGCCACCGTCGATGTCATCGGCGAACTCCCGCATGGCGTCGGCCATACCGCGGTAGTCGTCCTCATCCACGTTCGGCCACGACACCCCGATGAGATCGAGAATCTCGTCCGCCCACCCAGGCAGCACCACGCCCATGTTTCCTGCACCCCCGTTTATCGACCCGCGCTGCGGTGATGCTGTCACATGGTCTGCGGCGCCTCGAGAGGTACTCGAGAGGTACATGAGCCATAGGTCCGCCCCCGGCCCCGCGCGGATCACCGGCGTTTGACGAGCCAGACCACGAGGCCGACGATCCCGGTCGCGGCGAAGACGGCTGCCTTCCCTGCTATCAAGCCGAGGCCGGGGGGCCACCAGTCCAGCTTCCACACCGTGTACCAGATCAGCACCACGAACGCTATGGCCAGGAGCGTCGCCGGTACGAACCACCGGGACTCGCGGTCCTGTTGTGTGGAGTCATTGCTCTCACTGCTCTCCTGCATGTGTTGATGCTATGGGCGAGATCGCTGGGCGCGGTCGGCTCTCGACGTGTCGTGACCTGCCGTGCGCACGTATGCGCGTCATATGCCCCGTTGGGATGGGTGTGGGCACATGCCCTGTTCGGGGTTGATGTGTCGTGCTGTTCTGGTATTGCTCCCGGAAACAAGGGAGTTGTTCAGAGAGAGGGGTGGCCGTGAGACTCACGAGAGGTCGAAGAGGGAGAGGGCGTAGGTTCGGCGTCATCGCCGCTGTGGGTGCAGCGGTGCTGATGTTCTCGCAAGGAACGGCGTTCGCAGCCAGTGGCTGGCAGGCCGGCCCGAGCAGCCTTGTGGCCCCGGGTACCAAGGTCGAACTGCATCCGTGGGCCAGTTGCGGTCGGCTGTGGCCGGAGACGGGGCCTTGCGACTACAGCAGCCACGACCACCTGAGGGTTTCAGCCCTCAACGACGCAGAGATCCTCAACAGCGTGGGATCGTCCCTCACCTTGGTCCGGTCCAGCACAGGTGATCAGGTGGGCACCTGCACGGTGAATGATTCCACTCACATGGGTTGTGCCCTCAGTGGCAGTGGATCGGTCGATATCGGCGAGGAACTGACCACTGGTGACGCCGTCATCTTCACGGCGTCGATGAACTCCTGCACTCCCTCACTCGAGATCGCCTGGTTCAACGACACGGATTTCGGCGACTCCTCCACAGCGGTGGTCATGACGGGCGGCCGTTGCTGACCGCGGTGATACCCGCATGAAAGGGCCCGCCGATCGCGGGCCCGCCATCGGGCCGGCGGGAAGTACGGGACACACGTCCTGCGCCACACCTGCGCCTCGACCTGGCTCGAAGCCGGGGGAGTCGTTGCTGCTCGTGGCACGATGGCGGGGCACGATGATCCGGCCTTCACGTTGCGGACGTACCTGGCGGACGTACCTGCATGTGATGACGGACTCGGGCACAGGGGCCTCACAGCGCTCGATGCGTGGGTCGGCGGGGCGGCCTGAAACTCCCCACAGACTCCCCAGCGGGTGCCACGGGGTATCGGCGGGGCCCGGAGATGCAGGTCAAGCGGTCCCGAAGGGGTTTGTATGTGCGGAATCGTGGGATACGTGGGCGGGCAGAGCGCCCTTGAGGTGGTGCTGGCCGGGTTGAAGCGGCTGGAGTACCGGGGGTATGACTCGGCGGGTGTCGCCGTGCTCGCCGACGGAGGGCTGGCGGCCGCGAAGAAGGCGGGGAAGCTGGCCAACCTGGAGAAGGAGCTGGCGGACCGTCCGCTGCCGACGGGGGCGACCGGTATCGGGCACACCCGGTGGGCCACCCACGGCGGGCCCACGGACGAGAACGCGCATCCGCATCTGGACAACGCCGGGCGGGTTTCCGTCGTACACAACGGGATCATCGAGAATTTCGCCGGGCTGCGGGCCGAGCTCACCGAGCGGGGACATCGGCTGGCGTCGGAGACGGACACCGAGGTCGTGGCGCATCTGCTGGCCGAGGCGTACTCGTCGTGCGGGGAGCTGGCCGAGGCGATGCGGCAGGTGTGCCGGCAGCTGGAGGGCGCGTTCACGCTGGTGGCGGTGCACGCGGATGAGCCGGATGTGGTGGTCGGGGCGCGCCGGAATTCGCCGCTGGTGGTCGGGGTGGGGGACGGTGAGGCGTTTCTCGCTTCGGATGTGGCGGCCTTTATCGCGTATACGCGGGAGGCCGTTGAGCTGGGGCAGGACCAGGTGGTGGAGCTGCGCCGGGACGGAGTGACCGTCACCGACTTCGACGGGGCGCCGGCGGATGTGCGGGAGTACCACGTCGACTGGGACGCGTCGGCCGCCGAGAAGGGCGGTTACGACTACTTCATGCTGAAGGAGATCGCGGAGCAGCCGAAGGCGGTCGCCGACACGCTGCTCGGGCGGATCGACGCGTCGGGGGAGCTGTCCCTGGACGAGGTGCGGATCGCGCCGGAGGTCCTGCGCGAGGTCGACAAGGTCGTCATCGTGGCCTGCGGGACGGCGTATCACGCCGGGATGATCGCCAAGTACGCGATCGAGCACTGGACACGGATTCCGTGCGAGACGGAGCTGGCGAGCGAATTCCGTTACCGGGATCCGATTCTGGACCGGCGGACGCTGGTGATCGCCATCAGCCAGTCCGGCGAGACCATGGACACCCTGATGGCGCTGCGGCACGCGCGCGAGCAGGGCGCGAAGGTGCTCGCGATCTGCAATACGAACGGGTCGACGATTCCCCGGGAATCGGATGCGGTGCTGTACACGCACGCCGGACCCGAGGTCGCGGTGGCGTCGACGAAGGCTTTTCTGACGCAGCTGGTCGCCTGCTATCTGGTGGCGCTCTACCTCGCGCAGGTGCGGGGGACGAAATGGGGGGACGAGGTCCGGGACGTGGTGCGGGAGCTGGCCGCGATCGGGACTCAGGTCGAGCAGGTGCTCGGCACGATGGAGCCGGTACGGGAGTTGGCCCGTGGGCTGGCCGACAAGAACACGGTCCTTTTCCTCGGGCGGCATGTGGGCTATCCGGTGGCGCTGGAGGGCGCGCTGAAGCTGAAAGAGCTCGCGTACATGCACGCGGAGGGATTTGCGGCGGGTGAGTTGAAGCACGGTCCGATCGCGCTGATCGAGGAGGATCTGCCGGTGGTTGTCGTGGTGCCGTCGCCGCGCGGGCGGTCGGTGCTGCACGACAAGATCGTGTCGAATATCCAGGAGATCCGGGCGCGTGGGGCGCGGACGATCGTGATCGCGGAGGAAGGGGACGAGGCGGTGGTGCCGTACGCCGATCACCTCGTACGGATTCCGCGGACGCCGGTACTGCTCCAGCCGCTGGTGTCCACCGTTCCGTTGCAGGTGTTCGCCTGTGAGCTGGCCACCGCGCGCGGCAACGAGGTGGATCAGCCGCGGAATCTCGCCAAGTCGGTGACGGTGGAGTGAGGGTGATGCGGAATCTCGCCGAGTGCGGTGACGGGGGAGTGAGCGCGTGATCATCGGGGTCGGGATCGATGTCGCGGAGATCGACCGGTTCGGCGCGGCGCTGGACCGTACGCCGGAGCTGGCGCACCGGCTGTTCATCCCCTCGGAGCTGATGCTGCCGAGCGGGGAACGGCGCGGTATCGCCTCGCTGGCCGCGCGGTTCGCGGCCAAGGAGGCGGTGGCCAAGGCCCTGGGCGCACCGGGCGGGCTGCACTGGACGGACGCCGAGGTCTATGTCGAGGACAGCGGACGGCCGCGGCTGCGGGTGCGGGGCACGGTCGAGGCGTGCGCGGCGACGCTGGGGGTGCGGTCGTGGCATGTGTCGCTGAGCCATGACGCCGGGGTCGCTTCCGCTGTGGTGATCGCCGAGGGGTGACACTGGTCCGTATGAGGACTGCCTACAGCGTTCAGACCGTGCGGGCCGCCGAGCGGGAGCTCATGGCCCGGCTGCCCGAAGGAGCCCTGATGCAGCGGGCGGCGGCCGGACTGGCCGTCGCCTGCGGGCAGTTGCTGGGGCGGGTGTCCGGCAGCCGGGTGGTGCTGCTGGTGGGCAGCGGCGACAACGGTGGGGACGCGCTCTACGCCGGGGCCCGGCTCGCGCGGCGCGGGGCCGGGGTGGTGGCCGTACTGCTCTCGCCAGAGCGGGCGCACGAGGGCGGGCTGGCCGCGCTGCGCAGGGCCGGCGGGCGGGTGTCGGACGATCCGACGCGGGACGTCGCCTGGGCCGATCTGGTCGTGGACGGGATCGTCGGGATCGGCGGGCGCGGCGGGCTGCGCCCGGAGGCCGCGCGACTGGCCCGGGCGGCACGGGAGTCGGCGCTGGTGGTGGCGGTCGATCTGCCCAGCGGGGTGGACGCGGACAGCGGTGAGGTGGCCGGGGACGCCGTATGGGCCGATGCGACGGTGACGTTCGGCGCGTACAAGCCGGGGCTGTTGATCGATCCGGCGCGGGAGCGGGCCGGGGCGCTGCGGCTGGTGGACATCGGGCTCACGCTGCCGGACGGGGCGGCCGAGGCGGAGGCGCTGCAGCACGCCGAGGTGGCGGAGCTGCTGCCGCGGCCGTCCGCGGAGAGCGACAAGTACCGCCGGGGTGTGGTCGGGGTCGTCGCCGGGTCGGCGCGCTATCCGGGGGCGGCGGTGCTGGCGGTGGCCGGTGCCCTGCGCGGTGGTGCGGGGGCCGTGCGGTACGTCGGGCCGGCCGCGGACGCGGTGCTGGCGCGGTTCCCGGAGACGCTGGTGCACGCCGGGCCGCCGCACCGGGCGGGCCGGGTGCAGGCGTGGGTGGTCGGGCCGGGCCTCGGCGACGAGTCGGATGCGCTGGGGGACGTGCTCGCGTCGGAGGTACCGGTGCTGGTGGACGCGGACGGGCTGCGCTTCCTGACGCCGGAGCGGGTCCGGGCGCGGACCGCCGAGACCCTGCTGACCCCGCACGCCGGGGAGGCGGCGGCGCTGCTCGGGTGCGGGCGGGACGAGGTCGAGGCGGCGCGGCTGACGTCCGTACGGAAGCTGGCGGCGCGCTATGGCGCCACGGTGCTGCTCAAGGGCTCGACCACGCTGGTCGCCGGGGAGCACGGGCCGGTGCGGGTGAATCCCACGGGCACCAGCTGGCTGGCGACGGCGGGGAGCGGGGACGTGCTGTCGGGGCTGACCGGTTCGCTGCTCGCCGCGGGGCTCGGCGCGCGCGATGCCGGTTCGGTGGGCGCCTATCTGCACGGTCTCGCCGGGCGGCGGGCCGCCGGGCTGCCGGTTGGGGTGCCGGTTGTCGCCTCGGAGATCGCGGACCATCTGGACGTTGCCTGGATGGATGTGATGGATGCGGTGGGTGTGACAGAAGGGGCAACGGAAGCGGCAACGGGCTGATGGATATGGCGGGAGGCGCAACGGGCTGAGGGGTGTCCGCCGTTGGCCGATGTGGCGGACCGGCGGTGGTGGCGGACCGGCAGCGGTGAACGGGCTGACGGCTGGTAGGGGGACGTCACGGTTACGCCCCGCGGGGGAATGGCCGTGACCACGAGGGCGAACCTGGCCCCGGTGCGAGCCGAACGGCGGCCCGATGGCGGCATCGTGAGGGTATGAAACGGACCTTTGTGGCGCTGCTGGTCAGCGCCTCGCTGCTCCCGTTCGCCGGGCCGTCCGAGGCCGTCACGGCCGAGGACCGGATGCCCGGGCCGACCCGGGGACGGCAGCAGCTGCACTTCGAGGACGTACCGCGCGCGGACGGCGTCGACGAGTCGGGCTGCACCCGCGTCGCCGGGCCCTTCCAGCAGCAGGCCGAGCGCTATCTGCGGCGGCCGGCGGACGGGGAGCAGAGCACGGACGACTGCCGAGCGATCCGGCGGTTCCAGAAGGCGCACCGGATCTCCCCGGCGTCCGGTTACGCGGGGCCGGTCACCGGCGCCGTGGTGCGGCTGATGGGGGCCCGGCGGGACCCCAACCGGGCCGGACGCTGCCCCGACCGCCCCGAGCGGACGGCCTGCGTCGATCTGGGCCGGCAGCTGTTGTGGGTGCAGCAGAAGGGGCGGGTGGTCTTCGCTCCGGTGCCGATCCGTAGCGGTGTGCCGAGTATGGCCACTCGCACGGGGACATTTCGGATCTATCACCGCAGCAAGCGCCATGTCTCCAGCCTGTACCACTCGTCGATGCCGTTCGCGCAGTTCTTCGACGGCGGGGAGGCGCTGCACGGTGTCTCGGACGACATCTATGAGGGGGAGGGCTCGCACGGCTGCGTCAACCTCTTCCGGTCGGACGCGCGGGCGTTGTGGAACGTACTGAAAAAGGGCGACATGGTCCACGTCTGGGGGCGGAAGCCCAGCGGGTGAACCCATGGGTGAGCCGGCGAGTGAACCGGCGGGTGAACCGGCGGACGGGCGCGCGGGCAGACATGCGGGCAGACGCGTGGGCGGACGGACAGGCAGACGCGCGGCCGAACGGGCGGGTGGATGGGCGGTCGAACGGGCAGGTGAACCGACAGGTGAGCGCACTTTCCCCGCCCGTCCCCCCGGGCCCGGGCACATCGCCTGCGACACTGAGGGGGATGAACGAGACAGCGAAGCGCGCCCGTGCCGCCATCGACCTCGCCGCCGTGCGGTCGAATGTCCGCGCACTGCGGGAACGCGCCCCCGGGGCAGAGCTGATGGCCGTGGTCAAGTCCGACGGCTACGGACACGGCGCGGTGCCCTGCGCGCGCGCCGCCCGTGCGGCCGGCGCGGCCTGGCTGGGCACCGCGCTGCCCGAGGAGGCCTTCGCGCTGCGCGCGGCCGGCGACACCGGGCGGCTGATGTGCTGGCTGTGGACGCCGGGCGGGCCCTGGCGCAAGGCCATCGAGCTGGACATCGACGTCGCGGTGAGCGGGCTGTGGGCGCTGCGCGAGGTGACCGCGGCGGCCCGCGCCTGCGGCCGTACGGCACGCGTCCAGCTCAAGATCGACACCGGTCTGGGTCGCAACGGCTGCCAGCCCGCCGACTGGGCCGAGCTGACCCGGGCCGCCCGCGCCGCCGAGGCCGAGGGCGCGCTGACCGTCACCGGCGTCTGGTCGCACTTCGCCTGTGCCGACGAGCCCGGCCACCCCTCGATCGCCGCCCAGCTCGCCGCCTTCCGCGAGGCGCTCGGCACCGCCGAGGCGGCCGGGCTGCGCCCCGAGGTGCGGCATCTCGCCAACACCCCGGCGACGCTCACCCTTCCCGAGGCGCACTTCGACCTGGTACGTGCCGGTATCGGCGTCTACGGCATCTCGCCCAGCCCCGAGATCGGCACGTCCGAGGACTTCGGGCTGCGGCCCGCGATGACGCTGGAGGCCTCGCTCGCCTCGGTCAAGCGGGTCCCGGGCGGCCACGGCGTGTCGTACGGGCACCGCTACAGCACGCCCGGCGCGACCACCCTCGCGCTGGTCCCGCTCGGCTACGGCGACGGCATCCCGCGGCACGCCTCCGGCACCGGGCCCGTACTGGTCGCCGGCAAGTGGCGGACGGTCGCCGGGCGGATCGCGATGGACCAGTTCGTGGTCGACCTGGGAGGCGAGCCCGCCGAGGCCGGCGACCCGGCCGTCCTCTTCGGGCCCGGGGACCGCGGCGAGCCGACCGCCGAGGACTGGGGCCGCGCGGCCGGAACCATCGGCTATGAAATCGTCACCCGGATCGGAAGCCGGGTGCCGCGCGTCTATGTGGACAGCGACATGGACGGCGACATGGACGGCGACATGAACAGCGCCATGGACACGGCCATACGGAACAGAGCCATACGGAACGGAGCACAGCAAGAAGCCGAAGGGAACACCACGCTCACGGGGGGTACCACATGACGGACAGCACGGAGGCCGCCGCGAAGGCGGTCGAGGCGGCGACCGAGGCCGCCACCAACTGGACGAAGGCCGGCCGGCACGCCGGCCTCGCAGGTGCCGCGATCGGCGTGGTCGCGGCGGGCGCCGCGGCCGGAGTGGCGATAGAGCGGATGACCGTCGGCCGGGGCATGCGCCGCCGGGCCCGGCTCGCGCTGGACGCCTCCGGTCCGTACGGCACGCTGCGCGGCACACCGGGCGCGGCGGTCGCCGAGGACGGCACCGAGCTGTACTACGAGGTCGACGAGCCGGGGGACCCGGGGAACGCCGGCCATTCGGCCAAACACGGCAAGAGCGGCCGGGAGGGCAGGGGCGGCCGGGACGGCCGGGACGCCCAGCGCGAACGGTCCGCCAAGCAGCCCGCCCGCGGTAAGCCGGCCCGGGCCGCTCAGGAGGCCCAGAGTGGCTTGCGCAAGCGCCTGACGGCCGCGCTGGGCCGGCGCTCGGCGGTCCCGACGGTGGTCTTCAGCCATGGTTACTGCCTCAGCCAGGACTCCTGGCACTTCCAGCGCGCCGCGCTGCGCGACACCGTGCGCACCGTCCACTGGGACCAGCGCAGCCACGGCCGCTCGGCGCGCGGGCGGAGCCAGCTCGACGGCACGGAAGAGGTCACCATCGACCTGCTGGGCCGCGACCTGAAGGCGGTACTGGACGCCGCGGTGCCCGAGGGGCCGATCGTGCTGGTCGGGCACTCCATGGGCGGGATGACGGTGATGGCGCTGGCCGACCAGTTCCCCGAGTACGTCGCGGAGCGGGTGATCGGGGTGGCGCTGATCGGCACCTCCGCCGGCCGGCTCAGCGAGGTCAGCTACGGCCTGCCGTCGATGGGCGTCAAGGCCTTCCACTGGCTCGCGCCGGGCGTGCTCAAGGCGCTGGGCTGGCAGAGCGAGATCGTCGAGCGGGGCCGGCGGGCCACCGCCGATCTGTTCGCGGGGCTGATCAAGCGGTACTCCTTCGGGACGCCGGAGCAGGTGGACCCGGGCATCGCGCGGTTCGGCGAGCGGCTGATCGAGGCGACCCCGATCGATGTGGTCGCCGAGTTCTTCCCGGCGTTCGCGGTGCATGACAAGACCGAGGCGCTGGTGGCGTACGACGCGGTGCCCGCGCTGGTGCTCGCCGGGGAGAACGATCTGATCACCCCGGCGGACCACAGCCGGACCATCGCCGAGGTGCTGCCGGACGCGGATCTGATGTGCGTCCCCGGTGCCGGGCATCTGGTGATGCTGGAGCGGCCCGAGCTGGTGAACGAGCAGCTGGTGTCCCTGGTGGAACGGGCGACGGCCACGGCGCGCAGTTCACGGCACGCACGGGCCTGAGGCGCGGCCGGAGGGGGCCGAGGTGTGGCACGCACGGGCCTGAGGCGCGGCCCGGAGGGGGCTGAGATGTGGCACGCACGGGCCTGAGGCGCGGCCCGGACCGTAGGGAGTGCGCCGTCCGGGCCGTACCATTTGCGGCATGAGCACCACTGACGCCATCGCCCACGTCACCGTCAAGTCCCCCGATCAGATGCGGGAGTTGGGCCGCAGACTGGCCCCGCTCCTGCGCCCCGGCGACCTGGTGCTGCTCACCGGCGAGCTGGGTGCGGGCAAGACCACGCTGACCCGCGGCCTGGGCGAGGCCCTGGGCGTACGCGGCGACGTGACCTCCCCGACCTTCGTCATCGCCCGGGTGCACCCCTCGCTGACCGGCGGCCCCGCCCTGGTGCACGTCGACGCCTACCGCCTCGGCGGCGGGCTGGACGAGATGGAGGACCTGGACCTCGACGTCTCGCTGCCGGAGTCGGTGGTGGTCGTGGAGTGGGGCGAGGGCAAGGTCGAGGAGCTGTCCGAGGACCGGCTGCACGTCGTGATCGGCCGCGCCATGGGCGCCGCCGCGCCGCACCCGGAGGACGACGTGGACGACGTCCGCGAGGTGACGGTCACCGGTGTCGGCCCCCGCTGGTCGGGCACGGAGCTGGACGGCCTGCTGTTCGCGTAGCTGCCGCGGCCCGCTTCTGCGGCCGACGGCCCTCTCCTGCGATAGTTTCCGACAAGCCGTCGGTAAGATGTTGCGCAGCTGGTGCCGGGCATGGTGACATGGGGAGAGACCCAGTTAGGTCAGCCTAAGTAGCGGCCTGGCTTCTGTCGTCTGCCTGCCCCAGGAGCCCCAGGAGGCGTCCATGCCGGCCCACCAGCACCACCCGCGCGACGCGCGTGAGACGCCCACGACGCCCACGATGAACGAGCTGCTCGCGGCCTGCGCCGCGGCCAGCGCCGTCTCCACACCTCCCGGCGCCGCCGAGGAATCCCGCACGGAGAGGGCCCGCGCGGATTCCGCGGACGGGCCGGACGGGTCGAACGGGCCGAACGGGCCGAACGGGGTGGAGTCGGCCACGGAGGACGAGGACACTCCCACGTCAACGTCCGCGCCCACGTCCGCGCCTACGGCCACGTCCACGTCCGCGTCAACATCCGCGACCGCCCACGGGCGCCACGCCGCATAGTCCGAACGGGCCAAAGACCGTCCGCACCGCCCGCACCGTCCGCTCAGGCGACTACGACGACCTTGGTGCCCTGCAGCGCGAAGTCCCACATGGCCTTGCCGTCGTCCCGCGACTCACGGACGCCGCCGGTCTTCTTCGCCGCGCCCGTACCCGGCCGGGAGCCGTCGACCGCCGCGCTGAAGCCGACCGTCACCCCGTCGACAGTGGTGAACCGCACCACATGCTCGATCGGGACCCCGTCCGAGCCGGTGATGCTCACCGACCGCGAGGTGACCTTGTACGGCCCCGGCTTCGGGCTCACCGCGCTCGGCGCGACCGTGAACGTCCGCAGCGCCTCGCCCTTCTCGCCGACGAGCCACACCCGCTTGTCGCCGAGTGCGTAGACGACCCGCTTTCCCGTGCCGGAGGCGGCGGGGACGGCCGGGGCGGGCGGCTCGGCCTTCTTGCCGCGCCCGTCCTGCGGTTCCTTGGGCGCGGTGGGCCGGCCGTCGCTGCGGACCGGCGTGAGGGGATCGGGGGCGGACGCCGAGGCCTGGTAGCCCAGCACACCGACCGCGATCACGGCGGCCACGGTCAGCGCGGTGACGATCGTGCTGCTCTTAGCGGGCACCGCTGTGCCACCTCTCCCTTGTTCCTACCGTCCTTATATTCCCCTGCTACGGGGCGACGGTAGCAGGGGGCAGGGCACCACCGGCCGCGCCGTAGGCTTGATACGTGCTGCTGCTTGCTCTTGACACCGCCACCCCCGCCGTCACCGTCGCGCTCCATGACGGGACGCGCGCGCTCGCCGAGTCCTGCCAGGTGGACGCCCGCCGGCATGGCGAACTGCTGCTGCCCGCCGTCGACCGGGTGCTGGCCGAGGCCGGACGGAAGCTCGACGAGGTCAGCGACATCGTGGTCGGCGTGGGCCCCGGGCCGTACACCGGTCTGCGGGTCGGTCTGGTCACCGCCACCACGTTCGGCGCGGCCCTGGGCGTGCCCGTCCACGGCCTGTGCTCGCTGGACGGCCTCGCCTACGCCTCCGGGCTGACCGAGCCCTTCGTCGTGGCCACCGACGCCCGCCGCAAAGAGGTCTACTGGGCCCGCTACGGGGATGCCCGTACGCGGCTGACCGAGCCGGCCGTCGACCGCCCCGCCGACATCGCCGACCAGATGGACGGCGTCCCGGCCGTGGGTGCCGGCGCGCTGCTCTACGACACCGTCTTCACCGGCGTACGGCGCACGGCGCCCGAGCACCAGTCCGGCGCCGCACTCGCCGAGCTGGCCGCCCTCAAGCTGGCGGCCGGCGAGGAGCTGCTGCCGCCGCAGCCGCTGTACCTGCGCCGCCCGGACGCCCAGGTGCCCGCCAACTACAAGGTGGTCACCCCCAAGTGACCGGGCCGGCCGCGACGCTGCGCGAGATGCGCTGGTGGGACATAGCGCCGGTGCTGGAGCTTGAGCGCGAGCTCTTCCCCGAGGACGCCTGGTCGCCCGGCATGTTCTGGTCCGAGCTGGCCCAGGCCCGTGCCGCGCAGGCCACTCGCCGCTATGTCGTCGCCGAACTGTCGGGCCGCCTGGTCGGTTACGCCGGGCTGGCCGCCATCGACGGCACCGGCGACGTCCAGACCATCGCCGCCGCCCGCGACCAGTGGGGCACCGGCCTCGGTGCCCGGCTGCTGACCGAACTCCTGGGTGCGGCAACGGACTTCGAGTGCCACGAGGTGCTGCTGGAGGTCCGGGTCGACAATCAGCGCGCCCAGCGCCTCTACGAGCGCTTCGGCTTCGAGCCGATCGGCTTCCGCCGCGGCTACTACCAGCCCGGCAACATCGACGCCCTCGTCATGCGGCGCACCACCCAGTCCTCCTCCGAAGCACCCTCCGTACAAGGAACTTGAGAATCATGGCTGACTCACGCGGCGGACCGCTCGTCCTCGGCATCGAGACCTCCTGCGACGAGACCGGCGTCGGCATCGTCCGCGGACACACCCTCCTCGCCGACGCGGTCGCCTCCAGCGTCGACGAGCATGCGCGCTTCGGCGGAGTGGTCCCGGAGGTGGCCTCCAGAGCCCACCTGGAGGCGATGGTTCCCACCATCCAGCGCGCGCTGAAGGAGGCCGGGGTCGCCGCCTCCGATCTGGACGGCATCGCGGTCACCGCCGGGCCGGGGCTGGCCGGCGCCCTGCTGGTCGGCGTCTCGGCCGCCAAGGCGTACGCCTACGCCCTCGGCAAGCCGCTCTACGGCGTCAACCACCTCGCCTCGCACATCTGCGTCGACCAGCTGGAGCACGGCGCGCTGCCCGAGCCGACGATGGCCCTGCTGGTCTCCGGCGGCCACTCCTCGCTGCTGCTGTCGGAGGACATCACCTCCGACGTACGCCCCCTCGGCTCGACCATCGACGACGCGGCCGGCGAGGCGTTCGACAAGGTCGCACGGGTGCTGAACCTCGGCTTCCCGGGCGGACCGGTCATCGACCGCTACGCCCGCGAGGGCGACCCGGACGCGATCCACTTCCCGCGCGGTCTGACCGGCCCGCGCGACGCCGCGTACGACTTCTCCTTCTCCGGCCTCAAGACCGCCGTGGCCCGCTGGATCGAGACCAGGCGCGCGGCCGGCGAGGACGTTCCGGTGGCGGACGTCTCGGCCTCCTTCCAGGAGGCCGTCGTCGACGTCCTGACCCGTAAGGCCGTACGGGCCTGCAGGGACAACGGCGTCGAGCACCTGATGATCGGCGGTGGGGTCGCGGCCAACTCCCGCCTGCGCGCCATGGCCGAACGCCGCTGCGAGGACGCCGGCATCACCCTGCGCGTGCCCCGCCCCAAGCTGTGCACCGACAACGGCGCGATGGTCGCGGCCCTCGGCGCGGAGATGGTGGCCCGCAACCGCGCGTCCTCCGACTGGGACCTCTCGGCGGACTCCTCGCTTCCCGTCACCGAACCCCACGTACCGGGCACGGCCACCGAGGACGCCCACGACCACGGGCACAGCCATGGCCACGGACACGGCCACTCCCATGATCACGTCCACGAGCTGAGCAAGCAGAACCTCTACTCCTGACCTCTGCTCCTGAGCGCGCGCCTGAGCGCCGGGGAGGCAGCACGACCGGCTGCCGCCGCCTCCCCGGCGCTCAGGCCTTCTCGGTGATGCCTTCTCGGTTACGCCTTCTCGTTTACGCCTTCGCCGGGTGTCCGAGCAGCATCGACGGTGCTCCCGCCACCCGGGTGAGGAAGATCGTCACGGTGTCGCCGCCGCCCGCCAGCTTCAGCTTCCTGCGCAGCTCCTCCGGCTCGACCGCCGAGCCACGCTTCTTGATCACCGCGGTGCCGATCCCGCGCTCGCGCAGCAGCGCCCTGAGCCGCTTGACGTGGAACGGCAGCACATCGGTGATCTCGTACGCGGTCGCGTAGGACGTCGGGACCAGTTCGTCCGACGTGACGTAGGCGATGGTCGGATCGATCAGCCGGCCGCCGACCTCCACCGCGACCTCCGCGACCAGGTGCGCCCGGATGACCGCACCGTCCGGCTCGTACAGATAGCGGCCCACCGGACCCGGCTCGGGGTCGGGCAGCATGGCGTCCCGCGCGGTCCACAGTGAGGCGTTCCCGGGCAGCAGCGTCGCCCGGAACCCCGGCTGCTCGGCGCCGAACCACAGCACGGCCTCCTTCACGTCCCCGCCGTCCGAGATCCACTCCGCTTCGGCGTCGTCCGGGATCGCCTCGTGCGGAATGCCGGGCGCGACCTTCAGCGCGGCGCACCGGGCCGTCCGAGCCGTCCCGATGGCCCAGGACAGGGGCGGCGAGTACGCCTCCGGATCGAAGATCCGGCCCCGGCCGCCGCGCCGCGCCGGGTCGACGAACACCGCGTCATACGACGAGACATCGACCTCGGCCACGTCCGCGCAGCGCACCTCGATACGGTCCGCCAGCCCCAGGGCATCGGCGTTCGCCCGTACGACCGCGCAGGTCAGCGGGTCGCGGTCGACGGCCAGTACGTCGATCCCGGCCCGCGCGAGCGCGATCGCGTCACCGCCGATACCGCAGCACAGGTCGGCGAGGCGGCGCACCCCGAGCCCGGCGAAACACTCGGCGCGGTGGCGCGCCACCGTCGTACGGGTCGACTGCTCCACGCCATGGGGCGTGAAGTACATCCGCCCGGCATCGGCCCCGAACTTCGCCGCGGCGCGCTGCCGGAGCCGCGCCTGGCCGAGCGCCGCGGACACCAGGGGCGCGGCGTGCGTACGCCGCAGCCGGGTGGCTGCCGCCAGCTCTTCCGCGGGGTCGTAGCCCCGCAGCTCCTCCAGCAGCGATTGCCCCTCCGGGGCGAGCAACTCGACAAATTCCTCGACGTTCACGCGGCCATTGTCGCTTCCCGCCGTTCCGCTGCGCTTGGCTGCCTTCCCACGTTGTCGGCTGCGGCGCCGTACCTCCGTTTCGCCGTTGCGCCTGGCGGCGGGCCGTTGCCGCTGCGCGGGGCTTTACGTCACGGGTGCGCCCCTCCGGACTGGCGTCCTGCGGTGCGCCCCCTCCCGTGGGTGGGTGGAAGAAGACCGGTGGGGGTGTACGTAGCCGATCGTCTGCTGGCAGTGGACCACTCACGCACACCCCCACTCACCGTTTTTCTCCCACTCCCGGGAGGGGCCGCTCCGCAGGACGAAGTCCGGAGGAGCGGACCCGCGCCCGACAAACCCACGCCCGCCGCAGGCGTAACGGCGAAACGGAGGTACGGCGGGAAAGCCGACAACGTGGGAAGGCCCCTAGCGGGAGCGCACCGGCTCACGCCGGCGCTGCGCGTGGTCGCTGATGCGCAGCAAAAGCGCCACCATCACCCAGTTCGCCACCAGCGACGATCCGCCCTTGGCCAGGAACGGGAGGGCCTTGCCGGTGAGGGGGATGAGGCCGGTGACGCCGCCGGCGACGACGAAGACCTGGAGGAGCAGTGCGCCGGCGAGGCCGACCGCGAGGAGCTTGCTGAACGGGTCGCGGGCTATCAGCCCCGCCCGCAGGCCGCGCTGGGCGAGCAGGACGTAGAGCACCAGCACGACCATCACGCCGGCCAGGCCGAGCTCCTCGCCGACCGTGGTGAGGATGAAGTCGCTGTTGCCGGCGAAGCCGACCAGCTCGGGGTGGCCCTGGCCCAGGCCACTGCCGCTGATGCCGCCGCTGCCGAAGCTGAACAGGGCCTGGCCGAGCTGGTCGGACATGAGCTCCGCCCGGCCCTCCTTGGTGAAGGCCCGCATGGGGTCGAGCCAGGCGGTGACCCGGCCGTGGACATGCGGTTCCAGGGTGCCGACGACGGCCGCGCCGACCGTGGCCATCAGCAGGCCGCAGACGACCCAGCTGGTGCGGCCGGTGGCCATGTAGAGCATGATCACGAAGACGCCGAAGAAGATCAGCGAGGTGCCCAGGTCGCGTTCGAAGACCAGCACCAGCAGGCTGATCACCCAGATCGTGAAGATCGGCGCCAGTTGCCGGCCCGGGGGCAGCTGCATGCCCATGAACCGGCGCCCGGCCAGCGCCAGCGCATCGCGGTTGACGGTGAGGTAGCCTGCGAAGAACACCGTGATCGCGATCTTGACGAATTCGCCGGGCTGCAGGGACAGCGGGCCGAGGAGGATCCAGCGCTTGGCGCCGAAGGTGTCCGCACCGAAGAAGGCCGGCGCCATCAGCAGCACCAGCGCGACCGCCATCATCACGTAGATGTACCGCTGCAGGATGCGGTGATCGCGCAGCACCAGCAGGGCGACGACGCAGACCGCCACCCCGATCACCGACCACACCAGCTGGCCGCTGGCCGCCTCCGCGATCTTCAGTCTGGGCGTCTGCGCGTAGGTGATGTCCAGGCGGTGCAGCAGGACGAGGCCGATCCCGGTCAGCAGGGTCGCCAGCGGCAGGATCAGGGGATCGGCGCGCGGTGCGAAGCGGCGCAGCACCAGATGCGGCACCAGGGCGAGGAAGAACATGCTGACCGAGAAGCCGGTCAGGCCGCCGGGCAGCCGGCCGGTCATCGCCAGCCCGGTCCAGGCGTAGCCGAAGACGGCGATCAGGACGACGAATGCGAGGAGCCAGGCCTCGGTTCTGCGGCGGTTCGGGGCCGCGGCGAGTGCGGCGAACGTCATGGTGCGCTCGGCATCGCTCTCCGGTTGCTCGTTCGCCCGGGGAGCGCCGGTCAGTCCACGCACGCGTTACCTCCGCATCGATGGTCAATGCACGGGCCGGTCCGGACTGGTTCCCACGCCATATGACATGCCCCGGACCCGGTTCATCGGCCCGGTAGTCGGGGAGGTAGACGAGGGCAGTGGGGGGCGTGGTTGCCAGGAAACGCGAAGATGTGTCCGATTTGGCATGAACCCGTGCCCGCGCGGATCGCGGGAACCCGCACCCGCGCAAATCGGCAGGTCAACCGCCGCCACCGGAACCGCTCCTCGCCGCGCTGGCACTCCGCTTGACCGAGTGCTAACCGCGTCATAGTCTCGGCTCTGGCACTCTCCCTGGGGGAGTGCCAGAACACAGCGACGGGCAGGTCCGGCACCCGCGACGACGGATCCACCTGGTCGCCACCTCAGACAGTTAACCCCGTGAGATCTCCGAAGGGGGAGGTCGGATCGTGACGACCACCAGCTCCAAGGTTGCCATCAAGCCGCTCGAGGACCGCATCGTGGTCCAGCCGCTCGACGCCGAGCAGACCACGGCCTCGGGCCTGGTCATCCCGGACACCGCGAAGGAGAAGCCCCAGGAGGGCGCCGTCCTCGCCGTCGGTCCGGGCCGTTTCGAGAACGGTGAGCGCCTTCCGCTCGACGTGAAGGTCGGCGACGTCGTGCTCTACAGCAAGTACGGCGGCACCGAGGTGAAGTACAACGGCGACGAGTACCTCGTTCTCTCGGCTCGCGACGTGCTCGCGATCATCGAGAAGTAAAAGGGTTCGCTCCGCGCATGCGGAGATGTTCCTTCACCCAGATTTGCCGTGATCTGCGCCCCTGGTTCCCGAGTCTGAACAGCCCGGGGCAGGGGCGCAGTTCCGTTTGACACCGCGGTCCCCACTGCGTGCCGAGGATCGCAATGAGAGGACAGCTACCCATGGCGAAGATCCTGAAGTTCGACGAGGACGCCCGTCGTGCCCTTGAGCGCGGCGTCAACAAGCTTGCCGACACGGTCAAGGTGACGATCGGCCCCAAGGGCCGCAACGTCGTCATCGACAAGAAGTTCGGCGCCCCGACCATCACCAACGACGGTGTCACCATCGCCCGCGAGGTCGAGGTCGAGGACCCGTACGAGAACCTGGGCGCCCAGCTCGTCAAGGAGGTGGCGACCAAGACCAACGACATCGCGGGTGACGGCACCACCACCGCCACCGTGCTGGCCCAGGCGCTGGTCCGCGAGGGCCTGCGCAACGTCGCCGCGGGTGCCTCCCCGGCCGCCCTGAAGAAGGGCATCGACGCCGCCGTCGCGGCCGTGTCCGAGGAGCTCCTCGCGACCTCGCGCCCGATCGACGACAAGGCCGACATCGCCGCCGTGGCCGCCCTGTCCGCGCAGGACAAGCAGGTCGGCGAGCTGATCGCCGAGGCCATGGACAAGGTCGGCAAGGACGGCGTCATCACCGTCGAGGAGTCCAACACCTTCGGTCTGGAGCTGGACTTCACCGAGGGCATGGCCTTCGACAAGGGCTACCTCTCGCCGTACATGGTCACCGACCAGGAGCGTATGGAGGCCGTCCTCGAGGACCCGTACATCCTGATCCACCAGGGCAAGATCTCGTCCATCCAGGACCTGCTGCCGCTCCTGGAGAAGATCATCCAGGCCGGTGGCTCCAAGCCGCTGCTGATCATCGCCGAGGACGTCGAGGGCGAGGCCCTGTCGACCCTGGTCGTCAACAAGATCCGTGGCACCTTCAACGCCGTGGCCGTGAAGGCCCCCGGCTTCGGTGACCGCCGCAAGGCGATGCTCGGCGACATGGCCACCCTCACCGGTGCCACCGTCATCGCCGAGGAGGTCGGCCTCAAGCTCGACCAGGCCGGTCTGGACGTGCTGGGCACCGCCCGCCGCGTGACCATCACCAAGGACGACACCACCATCGTCGACGGCGGCGGCAACGCCGGGGACGTCGAAGGCCGCGTCGCCCAGATCAAGGCCGAGATCGAGTCCACCGACTCCGACTGGGACCGCGAGAAGCTCCAGGAGCGCCTCGCCAAGCTCGCCGGTGGCGTCTGCGTCATCCGCGTGGGTGCGGCCACCGAGGTCGAGCTCAAGGAGAAGAAGCACCGCCTGGAGGATGCCATCTCCGCGACCCGCGCCGCGGTCGAGGAGGGCATCGTCTCCGGTGGTGGCTCCGCGCTGGTCCACGCCGTGAAGGTGCTGGACGGCAACCTCGGCAAGGACGGCGACGAGGCCACCGGTGTCGCCGTGGTCCGCCGCGCCGCCGTCGAGCCGCTGCGCTGGATCGCCGAGAACGCGGGCCTCGAGGGCTACGTGATCACCGCCAAGGTCGCCGAGCAGGACAAGGGCCAGGGCTTCAACGCCGCCACCGGCGAGTACGGCGACCTGGTCAAGGCCGGCGTCATCGACCCGGTCAAGGTCACCCGCTCCGCCCTGGAGAACGCCGCGTCGATCGCCTCCCTGCTGCTCACGACCGAGACCCTGGTCGTCGAGAAGAAGGAAGAGGAGCCCGCCGCCGAGGCCGGCCACGGTCACGGCCACGCGCACTGACGCCTCCCGCCCGCGTATGCCCGCATACGCGCGTACGACGGCCCGGTCCCCTTTCCGAGGGGGCCGGGCCTCGCCCGTTCCGGCCGGACCGCCGGACGGGGTCAGGCCGAATGGCCGAGGTCGGCCGCCCGTACGGAACCTGCGAACGGCACTCCCCTCACATAGCGCTCGACCTCGTCCAGCGCCGCATCGGCCAGCCGGTGCAGCTCGCCGCCCATCGACCCCGCGATATGCGGGGTGAGCAGGACGTTCGGCAGGTCGTACAACAGCGAGCAGGGCGGCGGGAGTTCGGGCTCGGTGACGTCGAGGACGGCGTGGAGGCGGCCGGTGCGCAGCTCCGCCAGCAGCGCCGTCCCGTCGACGAGCGAGCCGCGGGCGGTGTTGACCAGGGTGGCACCGTCCGGCATCAGGGCCAGCTCGCGGGCCCCGAGCAGATGGCGGGTGGCGGGCAGCTGCGGCGCGTGCACGGTGACGATGTCGCTCCCCGCGCACAGCTCACCGAGGCCCACCGGCCGCACCCTCAGCCGGCCGGCCTCGGCGGGGTCCACGTACGGGTCGTACAGCAGCACACGCAGGTCGAACGGGCGCAGGAGCGCGATCACGCGGCGGCCGATACGGGAGGCGCCGATGACCCCGACCGTACGGCGGTAGTTGCCGGCCCGCGCCAGCTCGGCGTGCCAGTCATGCGGCCGGCCGCGCAGCTCGCGGTAGCGGTGCGCGGCGTGCAGGACCCGCTTGTTGGCCAGCAGGATCGCGGCCAGGGTGTACTCGGCGACCGGGAGCGCGTTCGCGTCGGCGGCCGACGCGACGGCGATCCCGCGCTCCCAGCAGGCGTCGGTGAGGTGGTGCTTGACGGAGCCGGCGGCGTGGACGACCGCACGGAGCCGCGGCGCGGCGGCGAGCACACGGCTCGTCAGAGGCGGCGCGCCCCACCCGGTGAGGAGAATCTCGGCCCGGGCCAGCGCGGCGGCGACGGCGGGGGCCGGGTCCGCCAACTCGTCGGCGACGAGGCGCGGGTCGGTGTGCGTCAGGGAACGGAGCCGGGCCCGGTGACGGTCGCTGAACAGACGCTCGGCGGTAGCGGGAGCCATCGCCAGGAGCAGCTGGGGGCGTTCTCCGCTGTGCTCGGTGGGTGAGGGCGGTGGGGTCACGGGTCCTCCTGCACGTTGCGTAGACGCTCCCCGCACTCAGCCTTTCCCACCGACTCGCAGCACCGATACGACGGCACCAGCACCCACCCACCCCTCCCCCCCACCCACGGGAGGGGCCGGACCGCAGGACGCCAGTCCGGAGGGCCGGACCCGTGACGTACAGCCCCGCGCAGCGGCAACGGCCCGCCGCCAGGCGAAACGGCGGGAAAGCCGACAACGTGGGAAGGCAGCCAAGCGCAGCGGAACGGCCGGCCGCCAGGCCGAACGGCGAGCAACCACCACGGCGGGAAAGCCAAAAACGTGGGAAGCCGGCCAAGCGCAGCGGACGGGCGGACTACCGCGGACCGTACTTCCGCCCGGTCCGTGACGAAAGGCCGCCGAGGACGCTCCGCGGCGTCAGCTTCACCGCGCCCATCAGGGCCTTGTAGCGCGGGTCGGGGACGGACAGCGACTTCCCCCGCACCAGGTCCTTCATCGCCGCGTCCACCAGCTTGTCCGCGTCCAGCCACATCCAGCCGGGGATGTTGTCCGTGCCCATCCCGGCCCGCTGGTGGAACTCGGTCCGTACGAAACCGGGGCACAGCGCCATCAGACGCACTCCGCTGCCCGCGAGGTCGCGTGCGGCGCCCTGGGTGAACTGCACGACCCACGCCTTGCTCGCGCCATAGGTGCCGCGCGGGACGAACGCCGCCACCGACGCCACATTGACCACCGCGCCGCGCCGCCGCTCGCGCATCCCGCGCACCGCGGCGGTGGTGAGCCGCAGCACCGCCTCGCAGTGCACCTTGAGCATCGCCAGCTCATCGGCCATCGAGACCTCGAGGTATTCGCCCTTGTTGCCGAAGCCGGCGTTGTTCACCAGCAGGTCGACCGGATGCCTGGGGTCCGAGAGCCGTGCCTCGACCGCCGCGATACCGTCCTCCGCCGACAGATCGGCGCGCAGTACCTCGGCCTCGATGCCGTGCCGGTCGTGCAGTTCGGTCGCCTGCTCGCGCAGTCGCTTCTCGTCGCGTGCCACCAGCACCACGTTGTGGCCGTCGCCCGCCAGCCGCCGGGCGAACGCCGCCCCGATGCCCGCCGTCGCACCCGTGATCAATGCAGTCGTCATACCGGCACGCTATCCGGCGCCCCACAGGCACGCTATCCGCCCGGGCGCCGGACGCGCGCCGCCGACCGGAACCGGGCGGATGCCCGCCGGGCTCCGCCGCGCGCCCGCCGTGCCCGTCGCACTCACCCTTCGCTCAACTGCCGTTCATCTCAAGGTACTTCAGTGCTGACTGCCGCCCCTTCGCGGACAGTGCCTCGCCCGCCTCCAGCAGCCGGGGCAGCAGCTCCCGGTGGGTCGTCAGGGCCTGGAACATCAGCCCGACCGTCACCTCGTGATCGGGGCGGTACATCCGTTCCACGGTGTCCCCGCCGCGGATCTCGCCCGGCTCGATCACCCGTAGGTACGCGCCGGGCACCCCGGCCTGGGTGAACCGCCGGACCCAGCCGCGCTCGCCGAGCCACCCCTGGAACGTGCGGCAGGGGACGCGCGGACAGCTCACTTCGAGCAGCAGCCGCGGGCCGATCCGCCAGCGTTCGCCGATCCGGGCGTGGGTGACCTCCACGCCGGAGGTGGTGAGGTTCTCGCCGAAGCATCCGTTGGGCAGTGTCCGGCCGAGCGCCCGCTCCCAGTCGTCCAGGTCCTCGCGGGCGTAGGCGTACACGGCCTGGTCGTCGCCGCCGTGGTGGCGCAGGTCGACCACCGCGTCACCGGCCAGCCCACTGCCGCCGATGCCCCGGGGGCCGGGCGCGGTGACCGCCACCGGGCCGTCCACGGGCCGCTTGTCGATGGCGGTGCCGCCCTCGGTCTCCGTGTGCTCGGACGGCGCGGCCTTCCCGACATTCACGGTCAGCACCTTCATGTCCGTGGCGCTCATGATCTCTGTGCCCTCCGCGCCCTCCGCGGCTTCCGTGACCTGCATGCCCTCCGTGCCCTCCGTGTGCTCCATCCTTCACTGCCCCCTTCTTGTCCTGCTCATGATCCGGATCAGCCCGCACCCCACCCGGTCCACCCACCTCAGCCGAACGGCGGTCACCGGGGCAACCCCTTATCCCGATTGTCCCGTGCGCCCGTTCCACCCCAAAGCGACAGGGTGGATTTTCGCGATCCATCCAAGTGTCGCTTATACTTGGACCATGATCGAGGCCCGTCATCTCCGCGTCCTGCGCGCCGTCGCGCAGACCGGTTCGTTCTCCGGTGCGGCGCGTGAGCTGGGCTGCACCCAGCCCGCCATCAGCCAGCAGATGAAGGCCCTGGAGCAGTCCGCCGGTACTCCGCTGCTGGTCCGCGCCGGCCGCGAGATGCGGCTGACGCAGGCCGGCGAGGCGCTCGTACGGCACGCCGTCGGCATCCTGGCCGGGCTCACCGCGGCCGAGGAGGAGGTCGCGGCCATCGCCGGCCTGCGGGCGGGGCGGGTACGGCTGGTGTCGTTCCCGTCGGGCAGTTCGACGCTGGTGCCGACCGCCCTGGCCAGGATGCGGGCCGCGCACCCGGGCACCCGGGTCTCGCTGGTCGAGGCCGAGCCGCCGCGCTCGATCGAGATGCTGCGCAACGGCGACTGCGAGATCGCGCTGGCCTTCCGCTATCCGGAGGTGCGCGGTGCGGACCCGGCGGCCCGGGCGGAGTGGGACGACCTGGTCGTGCGGCCGATCCTGGCGGACCGGCTGATCGGCCTGGTGCCGGAGGGGCACCGGCTGGCGACGGCGGAGGCCGTGCGGTTCACGGAGCTGGCGGACGAGCCGTGGATCGCCGGGTGCCCCAGGTGCCGCAGGCACCTCGTGGAGGTCTGTGAGAGCGCGGGCTTCACACCGCGGATCGACTTCGCGACCGATGACTACCCGGCGGTGATCGGGCTGGTCGGCGCCGGCCTGGGGGTGGCCGCGCTGCCCGAGCTGACGCTGGAGTCGGTGCGTCCGAAGAGGGCCACGGCGGTGCGGCTGGAGCCTGCCGTGCAGCGGGAGATCGTCGCGCTGACGCTGCCGGATCTGGCGCATGTGCCCGCTGTGGAGGCGACGCTCGACCAGTTGGTGAACGCGGCGGGTCGGCGCGCGCGTACGGCCGTCGGTGAGGGGCGTTAGGCCGTTGGTGGCGCCCGGCGGTGGGGGCGCGCGGTCGTCGTCGGCGGCAGGCTTTCGGCGGCGTTGAGCCATTGGTGGTACGGGTGGGCGGTGGGGTGTGACACAACTGCCGTTCCCGGCTGCCCATTCACGCGCAGGAACGTTTCTTCCGGAGTGCTCCCCGGTCCGCTCTCAGGAGCCGGCGACGCCCGGGTCGCCGGAGACGGAGGTGGCGGGGATCAGCCGGTGGCGGGCCCGGCCCATCAGCTCCTCGCGTTCGTCCTCGGTCAGGCCGCCCCAGACCCCGTAGGGCTCGCGGACGGCCAGTGCATGCGCCGCGCACTCGGCCCGTACGGGGCAGCGCATACACACCTCCTTAGCTGATTGCTCACGCGCGCTGCGGGCCGCTCCGCGCTCGCCCTCGGGGTGGAAGAAGAGGGAGCTGTCCACGCCGCGGCAGGCGGCCAGCAGCTGCCAGTCCCAGAGGTCTGCGTTCGGGCCCGGGAGGCGGGAGAAATCTGCCATTGCTTGTCCCCTCGAAGCGATGCTGATTCGGGCTCGGTGCTCACGACCGTACATCTACTATCGAAGTAGATGTAAATATGACTCATTGCGAATCTAGTCATAGATGCCGCGAAAATGGAAGAAAGGGAGCCAAATAGGGCATAAGGTGCACGCGCGGATGCCGGTTGGTCCGCCAGTCGCCTGCGTATCCGGGTCCTCACGGAGCGTGCTGAATGCGGTCAGCGAAGCCGTAACTCTTTCGAGTGACCGTCGTTGAGTGTGCGGAGGCGGTTGGCAGAGGTAGCCCTCGGGCAGGTGTCCGAGGCGGCCGTCAATCGCACAGGTGACGATACGTACCAGCCTGGAGGCTCAAGGTGACGCGCATCAGCTGCGGAGGGCGGTCATGACATCCGTCCTCGTCTGCGACGACTCCCCGCTTGCCCGAGAGGCGCTCCGTCGGGCGGTTGCGACCGTTCCCGGCGTCGAGCGTGTGACGACCGCGGCCAACGGCGAGGAAGTCCTCCGCCGCTGGGGTGCCGATCGCTCGGACCTGATTTTGATGGACGTACGGATGCCCGGTCTCGGCGGTGTCGAGACCGTGCGCCGACTGCTGTCCGCCGACCCCGGTGCCCGGATCATCATGCTCACGGTGGCCGAGGACCTCGACGGCGTCGCGCTCGCGGTGGCCGCCGGCGCCCGCGGCTACCTGCACAAGGACGCCTCGCGCGCCGAGCTGCGGGCGACGGTGACCCAGGCGCTCGCCGATCCGACGTGGCGGCTCGCCCCGCGCCGGCTGCGGTCCGCCGAGATGGGCGCCGCGCCGACGCTCACCGCGCGCGAGATCCAGGTCCTGGAGGGCATGAGCCACGGCCGCTCGAACGCCGAGATCGGCCGCGAGCTGTTCCTCTCCGAGGACACCGTCAAGACCCACGCCCGGCGGCTCTTCAAGAAGCTCGGCGCCTCGGACCGGGCGCATGCGGTGGCCCTCGGCTTCCGCTGGGGACTGGTGCGCTGACCGGCCGTGCAAGCGGGTTACGGCCCGCTGCGTACGCGGGGTGGCGACCTGCCGTGCCCACGCCGCGGCCCGCTGTGCAAACGGGGTTACGACGCGCGCCCACTGAACGGGGCCGGGTACGTCGTAACCCCGCTGCGTCGACGCCGGCGCCGAAACCTCACGGGATGCCGCATCCTTGGAGGTGTGACTCCTCCCCGGCGGAGGCCGGGGCTTCTCACTCGGCCAGAAGAGACCTCTATGACGGACAAGCCCTGCCCGGTGCCGTACGGCACCCAGACAAGCTACCGGCGAGGGCTTGTGGCCGACATGGGTACAACCCGAACGGGGGAGGCGTGGAACGTGAGTGCCGGCACGACGGTTCGTAACGGTTCGGGGCGCAACGACGGGGGCGGCGTCACCGACAGCGCCACGCCGAGGCACCATGGTGCGATGCGCGAGGACGGGAGACAGGAGATCGGCGACCTCGTCACACGCGCCGTGGAGGGTGACCAACAGGCCACCCACGACCTGCTCGCCCATGTGCATCCCCTGGCCCTGCGCTACTGCCGGACCCGCCTGTCGCGGCTGCCGGGTGACGCCCGGCACTTCGTCGAGGACCTGGCGCAGGAGGTGTGCGTCGCGGTGCTGTGCGCGCTGCCGCGCTACCGCGACACCGGCAAGCCGTTCGAGGCGTTCGTCTTCGCCATCGCCGCCCACAAGGTCGCCGATCTGCAGCGTGCCGCGATGCGCCATCCTGGCAGTACGGCCGTGCCGTCCGACGAGATGCCCGAGCAGCCGGACAACTCGCTGGGGCCTGAGGAGCGGGCGCTGCTGAGCAGCGATGCCGAGTGGGCCAAGAAGCTGCTGGCGAATCTGCCGGAGAACCAGCGCGAGCTGGTCCTGCTGCGGGTCGCCGTGGGGCTGACAGCCGAGGAGACCGGGCAGATGCTGGGAATGTCACCGGGCGCGGTCCGGGTCGCCCAGCACCGCGCGCTGAGCAGGCTGCGGGCCCTCGCGGAGCAGTAGCGACGCAGTAGCAGCGCAGTAGCGACGTAGTAGCGGCGCAGCGGCGCGCGGGCCCCGGCCCCGAGGCGGCGCGATGTCGCCGTAGGAAAACACAAGTGACGAGGCCCTCATCGCTCGTGGATTGGGACACTTCTCTAGGCCGTTAGCATGGGAGTCCGCGCTGAGGCAAGAGCATTGGGGAAGGTGTCATGAGTGACAACGTCGACGGTATGCCCGCCAAATTCGCCATGCTCGGCCTGACATACGACGACGTACTGCTGCTGCCCGGTGCGTCGGAGGTGCTGCCGAACGCGGTCCGCACCGCCTCCCGGGTCTCGCGGAACGTCACGGTCAACATCCCGCTGCTCTCCGCGGCGATGGACAAGGTCACCGAGGCGCGGATGGCCATCGCCATGGCCCGGCAGGGCGGCGCGGGCGTCCTCCACCGCAACCTCTCCATCGAGGACCAGGCCAACCAGGTCGATCTGGTCAAGCGCTCCGAGTCGGGGATGGTCACCGACCCGATCACGGTCCGCCCGGACGCCGAGCTCGCCGAGGCCGACGCGCTCTGCGCCAAGTTCCGGATCAGCGGGGTGCCGGTCACCGACGCCGCCGGCAAGCTGCTGGGCATCGTCACCAACCGCGACATGGCCTTCGAGATGGACCGCAGCCGTCAGGTCCGCGAGGTCATGACGCCGATGCCGCTGGTCACCGGCAAGGTGGGCATCTCCGGTGAGGACGCCATCGAGCTGCTGCGCCGCCACAAGATCGAGAAGCTGCCGCTGGTCGACGACGCGGGCGTGCTCAAGGGCCTGATCACGGTCAAGGACTTCGTGAAGGCCGAGAAGTACCCGAACGCCGCCAAGGACGCCGAGGGCCGGCTCGTCGTCGGTGCCGCGGTGGGCGTCGGCGACGCCGCGTACGAGCGGGCGCAGGCGCTGGTCGAGGCCGGTGCCGACTTCCTCGTCGTGGACAGCGCGCACGGCCACAGCCGCGGCATCCTCGACATGATCGCCAAGATCAAGTCCAACATCAGCGTCGATGTCGTCGGCGGCAACGTCGCCACCCGCGACGGCGCCCAGGCGCTGATCGACGCGGGCGCCGACGGCATCAAGGTCGGTGTCGGCCCCGGCTCCATCTGCACCACCCGCGTCGTCGCCGGCGTCGGCGTCCCGCAGGTCACCGCGATCTACGAGGCCGCGCAGGCCGCGCACGCGGCGGGGGTGCCGCTGATCGGCGACGGCGGTCTGCAGTTCTCCGGCGACATCGCCAAGGCCATCGCGGCCGGCGCGGACACCGTCATGCTGGGCTCGCTGCTGGCCGGCTGCGAGGAGTCGCCCGGCGAGATGGTCTTCATCAACGGCAAGCAGTTCAAGTCGTACCGCGGGATGGGCTCGCTGGGCGCGATGCAGTCCCGCGGCCAGGGCCGGTCCTTCTCCAAGGACCGCTACTTCCAGGACAACGTCCTCTCCGAGGACAAGCTGGTGCCCGAGGGCATCGAGGGCCAGGTGCCCTACCGCGGCCCGCTCGCCTCGGTCGCCCACCAGCTCGTCGGCGGCCTGCGCGCCTCCATGGGCTACGTCGGCGCCGCCGACATCCCCGAGCTCAAGGAGAAGGGCCGCTTCGTCCGGATCACGGCGGCGGGCCTGAAGGAGTCGCACCCGCACGACGTCCAGATGATCACCGAGGCGCCGAACTACTCGGGGCGCTGAGCCGCCGGGGCCTGCGGGGTCTGCGGGGCCTGCGAGGCTTGCGAGGCCTGTCCGACGGAGGTCCGACGGAGGTCCGGCGGGGGTCCGGCGGGCGAGGAAGCACCGGATGCGCCCCCAGCGTCCCCAGTCGGGGATACTGGGGGCGTAATCCGTAGGAAGGGCCAATCACAGTGACTGAGATCGAGATCGGGCGCGGCAAGCGCGGCCGCCGGGCATACGCATTCGACGACATCGCCGTCGTACCCAGTCGCCGCACCCGCGACCCGAAGGAGGTCTCGATCGCCTGGCAGATCGATGCCTACCGCTTCGAGCTGCCGTTCCTGGCCGCTCCCATGGACTCGGTGGTCTCCCCGCAGACCGCGATCCGCATCGGTGAGCTGGGCGGTCTGGGCGTCCTCAACCTCGAGGGCCTGTGGACCCGGTACGAGGACCCGGAGCCGCTGCTCGCCGAGATCGCGGAGCTGGACGAGGACGCCGCCACCCGCCGCCTCCAGGAGATCTACGCCGCACCGATCAAGGAAGAGCTGATCGGGCAGCGCATCAAGGAGGTGCGCGACTCCGGTGTGGTCACCGCCGCGGCGCTGTCGCCGCAGCGGACCGCGCAGTTCTCCAAGGCCGTGGTGGACGCCGGTGTCGACATCTTCGTCATCCGCGGCACGACCGTCTCCGCCGAGCACGTCTCGTCCGCGGCCGAGCCGCTCAACCTCAAGCAGTTCATCTACGAGCTGGACGTCCCGGTGATCGTCGGCGGCTGCGCCACGTACACCGCCGCGCTGCACCTGATGCGGACCGGCGCGGCCGGTGTCCTGGTGGGTTTCGGCGGCGGCGCCGCGCACACCACGCGGAACGTGCTGGGCATCCAGGTCCCGATGGCCACCGCGGTCGCCGATGTCGCGGCCGCCCGCCGTGACTACATGGACGAGTCCGGCGGTCGCTACGTCCACGTCATCGCGGACGGCGGGGTGGGCTGGTCCGGCGACCTCCCGAAGGCGATCGCCTGCGGCGCGGACGCGGTCATGATGGGCTCGCCCCTGGCGCGGGCCACGGATGCGCCGGGGCGCGGGCACCACTGGGGCATGGAGGCGGTCCACGAGGACGTGCCGCGCGGCAAGCGGATGAACCTGGGTGCGGTCGGTACGACCGAGGAGATCCTGCTGGGCCCGTCCACGACCCCCGACGGCTCGATGAACTTCTTCGGCGCGCTGCGGCGCGCGATGGCGACCACGGGCTACTCCGAGCTGAAGGAGTTCCAGCGGGTCGAGGTGACGGTCGCACCGCGACGCTAAGTCGTAGGACGCGGTAAGCCGCAGGACCCACGAGGGGCCGGTCATCCAGCGGGTGACCGGCCCTTTCGCATGCCCAACAGGGCTGGTGGGGGCGCCTTTTGCGGGGGAGGGGCGTGCGGTTGCGTTCAGGGCGAGTGTGGGCTGAACGGGTGTAGCAGGGCGGTAGTGTCCGTGTTCGGCGACCCGCTCTCTGGGACGCCCCCTTCCAAGGACACGGTCCGGACCCCGGCCCTCGGGGCCCGGCCCGATTTCCAACGGACCGTCCACCGGGTCACTGGGCGGCATCGTGGAAGGGGGCGCCCGTGGGACGTCACCGCAAGCCCACCCGCTGGGATCGGATCCGTCTTCGGATGGTGAAGTGCCGGAGGAGGTGGATCTTGCGGCTTTGCGGAAGGTGAGCGGCCACCCCTACAAGAGATAGGGGTGGACACTCTGTTCACCTTCAGGAGCCTGCCGCAGCGACCTCTGCGGTGGGCTCCACCCTTTTGCGGTGCCGGTGAGCGGCCGCCCCTATACAACCTAGGGGCGGACACCCGTAATCCGGCCAGGAGCCTGCCGCAGTACCCGCTGCGGTGGGCTCCACCTTTTGGTGCCAGTGAGCGGCCGCCCCTATGAAAGCTAGGGGCGGACACCCGCGATCCAGTCAGTACGGTACCCGTGGCAGGGGACGGGTGCCACCAGCTCCGGAGGCCGGGCGGCCGCGCGCGCCCCCTTCACAGTCGATGCGCCGCCCCGGCCGGTGTGGCCCCCCGTGTGTCCAGCAGCAGCTGGGCCTTGACCGAGAGTCCCTGGAGGTCGTAGGTGCGGTGGGCTTGGAGAAGGACCGTCAGGTCGGCCGCGGCGGCGGTCTCGTAGAGGGAGTCCGCGCGGGGGACGGGGCGGCCCTGGACCTGCCAGTGGGGGACGTAGGGGTCGTGGTACGTGACGTGTGCGCCGAGTTCCCGCAGGCGGGAAGCGATCTCCCGGGCCGGGGAGCCGGTCTGGTCGCCGGTGTCGGGTTTGTAGGTGACGCCCAGCAGGAGGATGCGGGCGCCGCGCGCGGACTTGCCGTGTTCGTTGAGGAGGGCGGCGCAGCGCTGGATGACGTAGCGGGGCATCCGGCCGTTGACGTCCCGGGCCAGTTCGACCAGGCGGAGCGGCGGGGCCGGTGAACGTCCTTGGGTGGGGCGGCTGTTGGGGTTCACGGGGGCGCTGTGGCCGCCGACGCCGGGGCCGGGCCGGAAGGACTGGAAGCCGAACGGCTTGGTCTCCGCGCAGCGGATGACGTCCCACAGGTCGACGCCGAGGTCATGGCAGAGCACCGCCATCTCGTTGACCAGGGCGATGTTGACGTGCCGGAAGTTGGTCTCCAGCACCTTGGTCATCTCCGCCTCGCGCGGGCCCCGGGCGCGTACGACCTTGTCGGTGAGCCGGCCGTAGAACGTCGCGGCGGCCTCCGTGCAGGCGGGGGTGAGTCCGCCGATGACCCTGGGGGTGTTGGCGTAGTGGTGGGTGCGGCTGCCGGGGTCGTGGCGCCCGGGTGCGCAGGCGAGGTGGAAGTCGCGGCCGGCGGTGAGGCCGGAGCCCGCTTCGAGGAGCGGGCGGAGGAATTCCTCGGTGGTGCCCGGGTAGGCGGTGGATTCCAGGATGACGGTGGTGTGCGGGCGCAGCCGGGCGGCGAGCGTGCGGGCGGCGTCGGCGACGGCCGTGAGGTCGAGGGCGCGGTCCTCGCGGGGCGGGGTGGGCGCGCAGATGACGGCGGTACGGACCCGGCCGAGGGCGGCGGAGTCGGTGGTGGTGCGGAAGCCGGCCGCGAGCAGGCGGCGGAACTCGGTGGCGGACAGCGGTCCGTCGGTGCCGGAGAGGGCGGCGGCCCGCGGGTCGGGATCGTAACCGAGGGTGCCGATGCCGGCGGTGGTGGCGGCCTGGGCGAGCGGGAGACCGAGGTGGCCGAGTCCGATGACGGCGAGGTCTGCGGGCATGCTGCGGCCGTCCTTCCCGAGTGACTGCGCATGACTTTCGAATGGCTGCGAACGACTGCGTATGGCTGCGAGCGACTGCGTATGGCTGAGTAGGGCTGCGAGCGACGTATGTGACGTATGTGGTGGCGGGAGCCGGTTCCTCCGGCGTGCGGACGTACGGACGTGCGGACGTACTGGCGTAGGGGCGTTCGGGCGCGCGCCCGAACCGGCATCTGCGGTCTGACGTATGCGAATAGTGCATAAGTAGACTAAACGGATATTTGGCCCAGAATGGGGATTGATGGATCGGTACCGCCGGGTGTTGCCACCGCGAGTGGAGGGTGGGCAGCGGCACGTGGCGCCGTCAGAATCGGACGTGCGGGGGTGCCGCCCCCGACCACAGTGGGCCCCGACGGCAGCGGGAGGCAGCGGTGAGGACAGCGACACTGGGACCGGCGCGGCGGGCCGAGGCGCTCGCCCGAATGGCGGAGCGGGAGCTGGACATTCTTGTGGTCGGCGGCGGTGTCGTCGGCGCGGGGACCGCGCTGGACGCGGCGACCCGGGGCCTGTTCACCGGTCTGGTGGAGGCCCGGGACTGGGCGTCGGGCACGTCCAGCCGGTCGAGCAAGCTCATCCACGGCGGTCTGCGCTACCTGGAGATGCTGGACTTCGCGCTGGTACGGGAGGCGCTGAAGGAGCGCGGGCTGTTGTTGCAGCGGCTCGCGCCGCACCTGGTGAAGCCGGTGCCGTTCCTCTACCCGCTGGCGCACCGGGGGTGGGAGCGCTGGTACGCGGGCTCCGGCGTGGCGCTGTACGACGCGATGTCGGTCTCCTCGGGTCACGGCCGCGGCCTGCCCGTCCACCGGCACCTGTCCCACAAGCGCGCGCTACAGGTGGCGCCCTGCCTGAAGAAGGACGCGCTGGTCGGCGCCCTGCAGTACTACGACGCCCAGATGGACGACGCGCGGTATGTGATGACGATCGTGCGGACGGCCGCCGCGTACGGTGCGCAGGTCGCCAACCGCGCCCGCGTGGTGGGGTTTCTGCGCGAGGGCGAGCGGGTGGTCGGCGCGCGGGTGCAGGATGTCGAGACGGGCGGCGAGTACGAGATCCGGGCCCGGCAGATCGTCAACGCCACCGGGGTGTGGACGGACGACACCCAGGCGCTCATCGGGGAGCGCGGGCAGTTCCACGTACGGGCCTCCAAGGGGATCCACCTCGTCGTCCCGAAGGACCGCATCCACTCCACCACCGGGCTGATCCTGCGTACCGAGAAGAGCGTGCTGTTCGTCATCCCCTGGGGGCGGCACTGGATCGTGGGCACGACGGACACCGACTGGGATCTGGACAAGG
Source organism: Streptomyces sp. NPDC001339 (assembly GCF_042895955.1). Taxonomy (NCBI): domain Bacteria; kingdom Bacillati; phylum Actinomycetota; class Actinomycetes; order Kitasatosporales; family Streptomycetaceae; genus Streptomyces; species Streptomyces sp. NPDC001339. The sequence continues at coordinate 205,401 of NZ_JBIAWT010000005.1, forward strand.
CGCACCCGGCGGCGTCCAGCGCGGACATCGACTACCTGCTGGAACACGTCAACTCGGTGCTGGCGACCCCGCTGACCAGGGATGACGTGGAGGGTGTGTACGCCGGACTGCGACCGCTGCTGGCGGGCGAGTCGGACGCCACCAGCAAGCTGTCGCGCGAGCACACGGTCGCGCATCCGGTGCCGGGCCTGGTGGTGATCGCCGGCGGCAAGTACACGACGTACCGGGTGATGGCCAAGGACGCCGTCGACGAGGCGGTGCACGGGCTCGACCAGCGGGTCGCGGAGTGCGTCACGGAGGACGTACCGCTGGCCGGGGCCGAGGGGTACAAGGCGCTGTGGAACGCGCGGGCCCGGATCGCGGCGCGCACCGGGCTGCATGTGGCGCGCGTGGAGCATCTGTTGAACCGCTACGGCTCGCTCGCCGAGGAACTGCTGGAGCTGGTCGTCGCCGACCCCGCACTGGGCGAACCGCTGACCGCCGCGGACGACTACCTGCGCGCCGAGGTGGTGTACGCCTGTACGCACGAGGGCGCGCGGCACCTGGACGATGTGCTGACGCGCCGTACCCGGATCTCGATCGAGACCTTCGACCGGGGCACCCGCAGCGCCCCGGAGGTGGCCGCCCTGATGGCTCCCGCGCTGGGCTGGGACGAGGACCAGATCGAGAAGGAGATCGCGCACTACGAGAAGCGGGTGGAGGCGGAGCGTGAATCGCAGCGGCAGCCGGACGATCTGACGGCGGACGCGGCGCGGCTGGGCGCGCCGGACATCGTGCCGCTCTGAGGCTCCCTGCACCGATACCCCGTTACACCGTGTCGCCCTGACACTCCTTACATCGTCCGCACATCGTCCGCTCCGAATCTCCTTCCTCATCTCCTTCCTCATCTCCGTCGTCCCTTCCGGCCGCACCCGGGCCTTTCGCATGGCCGCGGATGAGAGAGAATGAAGGCTCTGCCAGGGTGGGTTGTCCGAGTTGGGTCAGTTTGATGAATGATGCGACATCAAAGATGCCAACTCGGCTGGATTGCCGAGGGGATTCAGTGGGCGACGAGGTCGAGAGGGATGGCACGGAGGGCAGGCTGCTCGCCGGCCGGTACCGGCTCGCCGATGTCCTCGGCCGGGGTGGCATGGGCACCGTCTGGCGGGCACGCGACGAGGTCCTGGGCCGCACGGTCGCAGTCAAGGAGCTGCGCTTCCCGGGCGGGGTCGACGAGGACGAGAAACGCCGCCTGATCACCCGTACGCTGCGGGAGGCCAAGGCGATCGCCCGGATCCGCAACAACGGCGCGGTGACGGTCTACGACGTGGTCGACGAGGACGACCGGCCGTGGATCGTGATGGAGCTGGTCGAGGGCCGCTCGCTGGCCGAGGTCGTCCGCGACGACGGACCGCTCACCCCGCGCCGCGCCGCCGAGGTGGGCCTGGCCGTGCTCGATGTGCTGCGGGCCGCGCACGGCGTGGGCATCCTGCACCGCGATGTGAAGCCGTCCAACGTCCTGATGTCCGACGACGGCCGGGTCGTGCTGACCGACTTCGGTATCGCCCAGGTCGAGGGCGACCCCTCCGTGACCTCGACCGGCATGCTCGTCGGCGCCCCTTCCTACATCTCCCCGGAGCGCGCCCGCGGTCAGCGGCCCGGACCGCCGGCCGACCTGTGGTCGCTGGGCGGGCTGCTGTACGCCTGCGTCGAGGGCGTGCCCCCGTACGACAAGGGCTCGGCGATCGCCACGCTGACGGCGGTGATGACCGAGCCGGTCGAGCCGCCGAAGAGCGCCGGCGCACTGGAAGAGGTCCTCTACGGCCTGCTGGTGAAGGATCCGGACGCCCGGCTGGACGACGCGGGCGCGCGGGCGCTGCTGCTGGATGTCATCCACGCCCCGGAGGAGACCGCTCCGGAGCCGCCGATGGACGCGACGCGGGCGATGGTGCTGCCGACCATTCCCGGGGAGCGGACCAGCCCCAAGGGTACGAAGAGCACCAGGGACACCAGGGACACCAGGGACACGAAGAGCCCCAAGGGCGCAAGGGGCATCAAGGGCTTCAAGGGCACGGCGGAGCCGATGGCCGACTCCACGAGCCGGGGGCCGAAGGCGAAGCCGGCGGAGAGCGGCACGAGCGCGGCCGGGAGCCGGGGGATGTCCGGGAGCGGCAGTGCGTCCGACGCGGGCAAGGCCGGGGCGAAGGCGAGGGCCGGTGCCGCCACGCGGGCCGTCGGCGCCAACTCCTCGGTGGGCGCGCCGGAGCACCCGGGGAACGCGAACCCGGGGAATGGGAACTCGGGGAACGGGAAGAAGACGGCCACGGGTGCCACCGGCTCGTCCGCCGCGGGCGCCACGAAGAACACGAGGGACGCGAAGGACTCGAAGTACTCGAAGGACGCGAAGAAGACGGCCGGAGGCAGTGCCGCTGCCGGGGGCGGTACGGCCGGGGGCGGTGCGTCCGGCGACCGCGCGGTGGCGGACCGCCCGGCGGCCGCCGCCCGTCCGGCCTTCGCCGACGCCGCCGATGCCGCCAAGGAGCGGCTGCGCGGCGCCCTGCGGTCCGTGCGCAACGCGGCCGTGGCGGTCCGTACGGAGTCCGGTACGAAGTCCGGTATGGAGTCCGGTACGAAGTCCAGACCCGGGGACGGGAACCGTCCGTCCGTCCCGCGCGCGCCACTGACCGATGTGGTCCCGCGCCGCACGCTCATCACTGTGGCCGTGGCCGTGGTCGTCGTCCTGGCCGTCCTCGGCACGATCCTGGCCGTCACGCTGAGCGGCAACGACGAGGGCGGGTCGGCCGGTGCCGCGGGCGGCCGGACGTCCCCCGCCGCCAAGGCCGGCCCCTCGGCCGGCGAGGCCGACGCGTCCGGCACGAAGGGTGACGAGGACACGGACCGGCCCGGCACGGGCGGGCAGCGGTCCGGCTCCACCCCCGGCGACGGCACGGGCGGTAAGGGCGACAACGGTGGCGCGGACGGTAAGGAGGGCAAGGGCGGCAAGGAAGGCAAGGACGGCAAGGACGGGAAGCTGCCGGACGGCTTCGCCGAGGTCTCCCACGACGCCTTCCACTTCCGTATGGCGATGCCCAGGGGCTACCACCAGATCGACACCGCCGGCGACAACTCCGGCGCCATATACAGCGCCTCGGGCGGATTCCCGCACGTCCAGATCGACTACAACGCCGAGCCCGGCAAGGACGCGGCGGCCGCCTGGCGCAGCCTGGAGCCGAGTGTGCGCGGCTCCAGCGACGACTACCACCGCATCGACATCAAGCCGGTGCAGTGGCGGGGCTACCCGACCGTCGCCGACTGGTCGTTCACGCGCACAGAGCACGGCGAGAAGGTACGGATACTCAACCGCGGATTCCGGGCCGACGACGACCACGGCTACGCCATCATGATCACCTGCACGGCGGACACCTGGTCACAGAAGGAATGCCAGCAGGTGATCGCGACCGCGTTCAAGACTTTCGCGATCAAGGACTAGGGACTTCCGGCACCGGTCCCGGCCCGGGCGGACGGACGGAGACGGCGCGCGCGTCGTTCGGCCGAGCGGGCCGCAACCGCCGGTGCGGGCACGTATCGTGAGCGGCACCCGCGCCGGTGGTCGGCTCCGGCGTAAGGGTGGACACAGCGCGCGCTGTGGGGAGGCGTCGTGGACGAGTACGCAGGACGAGTGCTCGCCGAGCGCTACCGCCTGCCCGTACGCCCCCTCGGCAACGGCAACTTCACCGGCAACGACAACTTCACCGGCAGCCACGTCGGCGACAGCGGTAACGGCAGCGACGACGGCAACGGCAACGGCAGTGGCAGCGGCTTCACCGACGGCGATGTCACCGAGACCCGGGCGTTCGACACCTACAGCGGGCAGGAGGTCCTGGTCCGTCAGGTGCCGCTGCCGGAGGTCGTCGAGGCGGAGGTCGTGGGTGTCGGGGCCGTGGGCGCTGGGGGCATGGGCGCCGGATCCGGGGACGCGGAGGCGGCCGGGTTCGCCGACCGTCGCCCCGGTGGCGGCTTCGGCGCCGGCCGGCCCGGCCGGAGGGCGGACCGCAACCCCCGGGACCCCGTCGTACGGCGCGCCCTGGAGGCCGCCACGACGGTGGCACAGCTGCCCGACCATCCGAGGCTGGAGCAGGTCTTCGATGTCTTCGTGCAGGACGGCAGCCTCTGGATCGTCGGCGAACTCCTCACCGCCCGCCCGCTGGCCGCGCTGCTCGCCGAGCGCCCGCTGTCCGCGCACCGCGCCACGGAGATTGCCGCCGACCTGCTGACCGCCCTGCGCGTGCTGCACGCGGACGGCCTGCTGCACCGCAACATCACCGTCCGTACGGTCCTGATCTGTGACGACGGCCGGGCCATCCTGACCGGTCTGGCGGCCGGCGCGGCCCAGGAGGCGCTGTGCGGATACGATTCGCCGCCCGGGGTGGATGCCGGTGCCGAGGGCGGTGCCGGTGCTGATGGCGAGGCTGAGGCCGGGGTCGGGGCCGGGGCTGCGGACAAGATCTCGCTGGCCAAGCCGTCCCCCGCGGCCGACGACACCGCTACCGCTACCGCCACCACCATCGCTGAGACCACCACTGCTGAGACCGCCATCGCCTCCGGCCGCCCCACCACCGCACTCGCCGCCGAGCGGGCCCGGCAGGCGCGGCTGACCGTCGTCGGCCCGGTCACCGAGCGCTGGGCGCCGGAGCAGGCCGGACCGCCGTACGAGAACGGGCAGTGGGCGCTGCCGGTCGGCCCGGCCACCGACCTTTGGGCGGTCGGCGCGCTGCTCTTCCGTAGCGTCCAGGGGCACCCGCCGTTCCCCGAGGACAGCGCCGCCGAACTGGCGCGGCTGGTCCGCGCCGAGCCGCCGGCCGCCGCCGGGGAGTGCGGGACGCTGCGGCCCGTCGTCGAATCCCTGCTGTGCCAGGACCCGGCCGCCCGCCCGGACGCCGACGAACTGCACCGCCAACTGCGCGCGCTGCTCCGTACGGCGCCCGAGCCGGACGTGGGCCGTCGGCTGGTGACGATGCCCGCGCTGGAGCCGGGCGGCGACGCGCGGCGGTTGCCGATCCTGCGCCGCAGAGGCGAACTCGTCCCCTGGGGAAGGCCTGGGAAGAGCCGGACCGCCGCCCGCCGGGCAGCCCCGGCACAGCCGTCCCGTGCACGCCGGACCGCTGCCACCACCGCACCGGCACCGCCCGGCCCGCGCACGCCTGCCCCGCGTACGTCCGGTCCCCGCCGAGGACCACACTCCCTGAAGCCGCCGAGGCAGCTGAAGCAGCCGAAACCGCCGAGGCAGCCGAAGCCGCCGAAGGAGCCGAAGCCGCTCCGGGTGTCCCGGCCGGCCGCCCGTCCGACCGCCCGTCCGGCCCGCACCGACGGGTGGGGCGGACCGGCCGGACGGTCCAGGACCACGGACCGGGACCTGTACGAGCAGCAGATGCTGGGCCAGGTCGACGTCGGCGCGGCCGTACGTCCGGCCCGCCCGGCACGGGGCGGTAACCCGCGCCACCTCGGCCGGATCCTGCTCACCGTGATCCTGCTGCTCCTCGTCTGCGCGGTGGTCTACGCGACGGCGTTCATGCCGAAGGCCGGCCGGGACGCGGAGTCCGGCGGTCCCGGCGCGGACCGCGCGGCCACCTCCGGCGCGGCACCCGGCGGCGACCCGGCCCCCTCCGGCGGCCAGGACGGCGACCAGAGCGGTGACCGGGACGGCGACCAGGGCGGCGACTCGCCCGGTACCACCGCCCCACGGCCCACCACGTCCGCCGGCCTCGCCAAGGGTTTCGGGCTGCGTACCGACCCCAAGGGCTTCCAGATCGCCGTCCCCGAGGACTGGCAGCGGCGCGGCGCGAACAACCAGGGCCAAGTGCGTTACGTCGGCAAAGGCGACAAGGGCGATCACGAGCTGCTGATCGTGCCCGGCCGTGACACCACGGCGCGGTTCGGCACGGACCCGCTGGCCTACCTCCAGAACAAGGAGCCCGAACTCGCCGCGTACCGCAGCTCCGGCTGGGCCACCGCCTCCGGCCTGCGGCGGGTCGACGTCGGTACGACGGCCATGGCGGAGGGCACCTTCAGCTGGCGTGACACCAGCGGCCGCGAGGTTTACGTGCGCAATCTCGCCATGATCCACCACGGCCGCTACCACCTGGTCCTGGTCATCGGCCCGGACACCGGCCGCCAGGAGACGGACCGGCTGTACGAACAGGCCACCAGCTCCTACCGCCCGCGCTGACGCTCCCCCCGCCCGCCCTGGACCGAACCGGCGAACGAGGACGGAGACCAGGCACCCGACGCCCCGAAAAGCACCAAATCCCCAGCTCCCTCAACTCCCCCAACTCCTCCAAATTCCCCAACTTCCTCAACTTCCCTTCCTTGCCCGAGTGTTCAAGGCGATGCGCCGCGAGGGCCGGCGCCTTGTCACCCCCGGGGATCCGGCTTAGCCTCATCACCTGACGGAGCGTCAGGTAGTGCCGTTTGGAGGGGGAACCCGCATGGATCTCTCCTGTACGCCGGAAGAGGAGGACTTCCGGGCCCGGTTGCGCCGGTGGCTCGCCGAGGTGCTGCCCAAGCTCCCCGCAAAGCCCGCCGCAGCCGACTGGCCGGGACGGCGGGCGTATGACGCGGCCTGGCAGCGGATGCTGTACGACGCCGGGTACGCGGAGGTGCGCTGGGACACCGATCCGGCCGTCCAGCTGATCTTCCTGGAGGAGACCGAACGCGCCGGTGCACCCTATGTGGGCGCGAACTTCGTCGGGCTGCTGCACGCCGGGCCGACGATCGCGGCGGAGGGTACCGACCGGCAGCGGCGGCGCTGGCTGCCGCCGATCCTGCGCGGTGACGAGATCTGGTGCCAGGGCTTCAGCGAACCGGACGCCGGATCGGACCTCGCCGCACTGCGCACCAGGGCGGTACGGGACGGCGAGACGTACGTGGTCAGCGGCTCCAAGATCTGGACCTCGCACGCCGAAGTCGCCGACTGGTGCGAACTGCTCGTCCGCACCGACCCCGGTGCCCCGAAGCACCGGGGCCTCTCCTGGCTGGCCATGCCCATGGATGCGCCCGGTATCACGGTCCGGCCGCTGCGTACCCTCGCCGGGCCGGCCGAGTTCGCCGAGGTCTTCCTCGACGAGGTGCGGGTCCCCGTCGCCAACCGGGTCGGGGAGGAGAACGACGGCTGGCGGGTGTCCATGGTGACGCTGTCCTTCGAGCGCGGTACGGCGTTCGTGGGGGAGGTCGTGGCCTGCCGCCGGGTGCTCGGCGAACTCGCCCGTATGGCACGCGGAAACGGCCGCTGGGACGATGCGGTGCTGCGCCGCAGGCTGGGCAGGCTGAGTGCGGAGTTCTCCGCGCTGTGGCGGCTCATCCAGTGGAACGTCGGCGCGTCCCGGAACGCCGGGGGCGGGGGCACTCCCGGTGCTGGGGGTCCCCCCTGCTCCTTGGAGCTTGGGGGAGGTTCGATCTTCAAGCTGCGCTACTCGCACGCCCGCCAGGAGCTGTACGACGCGGCCGCCGAGGTGCTGGGCGCGGGCGCGCTGGACGCCGGCCACCCCTGGGTCGCGGACCGGCTCTCGTCCCTCTCGTACACCATCGCCGCCGGCACGTCGCAGATCCAGCAGAACATCATCGCCGAGCGGATCCTCGGCCTGCCGAAGGGGCGGTGAGCGGCCGGTGCGCTTCCAACTCACCGATGATCAACGGGTGTTACGTGACGGGGTCCGGGAGGTGCTGGCAGGCCGGTTCGGCCGCGACCGGCTGCGGGCCGCCGTGGACGACCCGGCACTGGACCGTGCGCTGTGGCGGGAACTGGGCGCGGCCGGGCTCTTCGCGCTGCGGCTGCCGGAGGCGGCCGGCGGGGTGGGGCTGGGGCTGCCGGAGGCAGTGCTGGCCCTTGAGGAGACCGGGCGGGTGCTGCTGCCGGGGCCGGTGGTGGCGTGCCAACTGCTGGCCGGGGTGGTGGACGGTGTCGCGAACGGCGACAAGATCGTCGGGCTGTGCGACGGCACGGCGGCGGAGCCGGTGCTGTGGGAACACCCGGGGGACTGCGATGAGTTGATCTTGATTGAGGGGGCGGCTGGGGGCGCGCAGGGGCGCACAAGCGAGGCATACCGCGTATGCAGGAGCCCGGCAGCCCAGGTTTCCCGCACCCCTTGGACCTCGGTCGACCCCCTCACCCCACTCGCCGCCGTCACCGCTGCCACTGCCCCCACCGCCGTCACCGCCACCACTGCCGTCACTGCCCCCACCGCGGTCACCGCCACCACCCCCGCTACGGGATCTCCACGCAGCGCACCCCTGACCGGCCTGGATGTACCCCGCCTGCGCCGCGAAGCCGCGCTGCTCACCGCGGCGCAGCAACTGGGCAGTGCGGCCCGGACGGTCGAGATGGCGGTCGCGCACGCCCGCGAGCGCACGCAGTTCGGCGCGCCCATCGGCTCCTTCCAGGCGGTCAAGCACCTGTGTGCGCAGATGCTCGTACGTACGGAAATCGCCAGAAGTGCCGTATACGCAGCGGCGGTCACCAGTGATCCCCAGGACATCACGGGGGCCAAACTGCTCGCCGACGAGGCCGCGGTGCGCAACGCCCGGGACTGTCTCCAGGTCCACGGCGGGATGGGTTTCACCTGGGAGGCCGATGTCCATCTGCACCTCAAGCGGGCCTGGTTACGGGCCGAACGCTGGGGCACGGCGCGCGAGGCGGAGGAACGGCTCGCGGCAGGCCTGATAGACGGACCAGCCGACATCGACGGACCAGCTGACATCGAGGAATAAGACGACATCGGCAGACGACGAGATCGGCAGACGAGTCGATTGAAGCGATGCGGCGAGATGTGGCTCCGATGTCAGACTCCGCCAACCCGTGTGCGAAATGTCGGACTCACCACGCAGAAGCGGTCACGGAGGGTCGATATCGGGTTGTGTCCGAGGCGTGACTCGTCACAGGGGGGAGTCGGCGTCCCGCTCAGGTACGCTCCGTTGGGTGCGAGTGGTTCTGTGGCGCAAAGGACCCGGTGTCGCCCCCATGGCGGCTCCGGGGTACGGACTGCGCGCCGCTCGCCTTGGGCAAGCGCCCGATAACTCCCCTTGTTCGACTCCCCGCAAAGTGCGTCGCACAGTATGCAGCATGCATACTCCCTTGCGCTGGAATATGCCCGAAGCGCTTGTTGGGGTGACTGAACGTCAACCATGCTGTGCCTCACTGGGGTCACGCACTGTGACTCCGTGGAGGCGCGAGGCGATGTTTCCGCCGGTTCGGATGGTGTGAGCGGTGCAGGTGCTTCAGGTGCAGTTGGACGTAGGGCCCGACCCCGCGGAGGTGGGCCGGGCTCGGCGATGGGCCCGTTCGCGGCTCGTGGGGTCCGGCATAGGGCCCGATGAACCGCTCGCGGAGACGCTGATCCTGCTGATCTCGGAGCTTGTCACCAACGCCGTGGTGCACACCGGCGCGGCGGCCGTACTGCGGATGTGCTTCTCCGGTGCGGGTGCCGTGGTCGCCACCGTCCGGGTGGAGGTGGCGGACGCCAGCGCCCGCCCGCCGCGCCAGCGGCACGCCCACGGCGACGACACCAACGGCCGCGGCCTGGAGCTGGTCGACGGCCTGGCGGACCGCTGGGGCTGGCAGCAGGAGGGTGCCGGCAAGCGCATCTGGTGCGAAGTGGACCGCGGCCAGCCGGTACTGGTGGCGAGCGCGACCGGCACGGAACGGGGCCGGCTGAGCTCCGTCGCACGGTAAGGGCCCGTCGCTCCGTCGCACAGCGAGGGCCGGTGGCTCCGTCGCACAGCGGGGGCCGGTGGCTCCGTCGCGCAGCGAGGGCCGGTGGCTCCGTCGTACAGCGAAGGCCGGTGGCCCTGTCGTACAGCGAGGGCCCGCCGGGGCCGGTTCAGAAAATCGCCACGGGCGCGACCGGTGCGCCGGACCCGCCGACGAACGGTTCGGCCATCGCGACGAGGAAGAACGCCCAGCGGCCCGCCTCCGCGCAGGCCCGTGACAGCTCCTCCAGATTCCAGTTCTGGCCCTGCGGCATGCCCATCTCGACCAGATGGAGCGCGTGCACCGGCAGCCACAGATTCTCGATCTCCGGCGGGAAGATCTCGAACGTCAAGGTGTCATTGGCGACCGCCGCGACGTCCCGCGCATGGAACCACTCCGGGGTGCGCAGCGACAGACCCGGTGACGGAAACGCGTACGCTCGCCGGTCGCCCGCCAGATAGTGCGCCATCTGCCCGGTCCGTACGAGGACGATGTCACCGGCCCGGACCGTCGTACCCGCCAGCTCCTCGGCGGCGTCCAGATCCTCCGGTGTGACGGCGTGCCCGCCGGGCAGCCGGTCGGTGCCGTGCACCCGGGCCACGTCCAGCAGGACGCCTCGGGAGGCGATCGGGGCGGCCTTCTCGATGCCGAGGACGGCGGCGCCGCCGTGTGCGGTGATCGAGTCGGCGGCGCGGTTGTTGTAGAGCCGCCCGGAGTGTGAGACATGGGCGAGGCCGTCCCAGTGGGTGGCGGCCTGGAGGCCCATGGTGACCATGTCGTCCGAGGTCGCGACCGTATCCGGACCGAAGATCTCCTGGTTGATGGCGGTCATCGTATGCAGCGGATTGACCCGCCCGGCGATCACCCCGGTCTGCACCCCGTCCTGCCGGAGCGGCAGGGCGAGCGGAATGCGGCGGCCGGTGCGGAGGGTGGTGGCGGCGGCCTCGCGTACCACCTCGTCGGTGATCAGGTTGAGCGTGCCGATCTCGTCGCCCTTCCCCCAACGCCCCCAGTTGTTCAGACGCTTGGCGATGTCATGGAACTCCTGCGGCAGGGGCATGGCGGCCGTCTCCTCGCACCTCGGTCTTGCATCCGTACCGCACCTGCCCAAAAATCTAACGGGCCGTCAGAAACAAAAACCAGCCCAACGGCAAGGAACCAAACCCAAGGAGCGCGGTTCAAGACGCAAGGCCCAAGGTCAGGGAAAGGGGCGCGGCATGGGGAACTTCTTGTCCGGCAAGGTGATCGCCGTCACCGGTGCCGGGCGCGGCATCGGACGGGCGGTGGCGCTGGCCTGCGCCGAACAGGGCGCCAAGGTCGTGATCAACGACTACGGGGTCGCCCTCGACGGCAGCGCGCCGAGCAGCGAGATCGCCGATTCCGTGGTGAAGGAGATCGAGGCGGCCGGTGGTGTGGCCACTGCGGTCGCCGACGACGTGTCCACCATGGCCGGCGGCCGGCGGATCGTGGACACCGCACTGGCGCAGTACGGACGGCTCGACGGCGTCGTCTGCGTGGCCGGGATCCTGCGCGAGCGGATGCTCTTCAACATGACCGAGGAGGAGTGGGACCCGGTGGTCGCCACCCACCTGAAAGGGACGTTCACCGTCTTCCGGGCGGCCGCCGCGGTGATGCGGCGCCAGCGGTCCGGGACCTTGGTGGGCTTCACCAGCGGCAGCCACCAGGGCTCGGTGTCACAGGCCAACTACTCTGCCGCGAAGGGCGGCGTCATCTCCCTCGTACGGAGCGCCGCGCTGGGCCTGCACAAGTACGGGGTCACCGCCAACGCGGTGGCGCCCGTCGCGCACACACGGATGTCGGCGAAGGTCCCGATGGAGCTGAAGGAGATCGGGGAGCCGGCGGACGTGGCGGCGTTCGTCGTCTATCTGCTGAGCGAGCGGGCCCGCGAGGTCACCGGGCAGGTCTACACGGTGGCAGGGCCGAAGATCGCGGTGTGGGCCCAGCCGGCGGAGCTGCGCGCCGTGTACGCCGACGCATCTGCCGACGGCGGAGGGTGGACACCGGAGAAGGTGGCCGAGGTGGTACCGGAGGCCGTCGGAATCGACCCCATGCCCGCGCTGGCGAGACTGCGCGACCCCAAGAGCCCGGCATGAACTTCGAGTTCGGGCGTGCGGACGAAGCGTTCCGGGCCGAGGTCAGGGCTTGGCTGGAGGGGCATCTCGTAGGCCCGTACGCGGAGCCGGCCGACCGGAAAGGTACGCGCCTCGGCTCGGCCTGGGAGCGGGAACTCGGCACCGGCGGCTGGATCGGCATCGGATGGGACCGTACGCACGGGTCGTACGGGAACCGCGCGGCTTCCCTGACGCAGCAGATCGTGTGGGCCGAGGAGTACGCACGGGCCGGGGCGCCGCGGCGGATCGGGCACATCGGGGAGAACCTGCTGGCGCCGACGCTGATCGCGTACGGGGACGACGCCCAGCGGCGCCGCTTCCTGCCGGCTGTCGCACGGGGCGAGGAGCTGTGGTGCCAGGGCTACAGCGAACCGGACGCGGGCTCGGATCTGGCCGGGCTGCGGACGGTGGCGGTCCGGGACGGGTCCGGCGGCTACCGGATCACCGGACAGAAGATCTGGACCTCACTGGCGCATGAGGCCGACTGGTGCTTCGTACTCGCCCGGACCGATCCGCGCGAGCGCCGTCACCGAGGCCTGTCGTTTCTCCTCGTGCCGATGGACCAGCCGGGCCGTATCGATGTCCGCCCGATCCGCCAGATGACGGGAACGGCGGAGTTCAACGAGGTGTTCTTCGACGGCGCGGTGGCCGAGGCCGGGCATGTGGTGGGTGGGGAGGGGGCGGGCTGGCGAGTGGCGATGGGCCTGCTGGCACGGGAACGGGGGGTGTCCACGCTCGTCCAGCAGATCGGATTCGCGGCGGAGCTGGCGGACGTGATCGCCGCGGCGATCCGCTCCGGTGCCGCCCAGGATCCGATGATGCGCAGCCAACTGATCACCCACTGGGCCGAGTTGAAGGCCATGCGCTGGAATGCGATGCGCACGCTCGGTGCGGCCGGGGACGCGGGCGCACCGAGCGTCGCGAAGCTGCTGTGGGGCGGCTGGCATCAGCGGCTGGGAGAGCTGGCGATGCGGGTACGGGGCGCCGCGGCGGCGCTGGGGCCCGCCGACTGGTCCGCCGAGGCACCGTACGAACTGGACGCCCTGCAACGGCTGTTCCTCTTCACCCGGGCCGACACCATCTACGGGGGCTCGGACGAGATCCAGCGCACCATCATCGCCGAGCGCGTGCTCGGCCTGCCGAGAGCGGAACGCTGAGGAGGGCGAAGCTGCGATGAGAGGCGTCATCTTCGACGGCGAGCGGCCCCGGGTCGTGGACGATCTGGAGGTGCGGGATCCGGGGCCGGGCGAGGTACTGGTCGGGATCCGGGCGGCGGGGCTGTGCCACTCCGATCTGTCAGTGGTCGATGGGACGATTCCCTTCCCGGTGCCGGTGGTGCTGGGGCACGAGGGAGCGGGGGTGGTAGAAGCCGTGGGCGCGGGCGTCGGGCATGTGCTGCCCGGCGATCACGTGGCCCTGTCGACCCTGGCCAACTGCGGGGCGTGCGCGGACTGCGACCGAGGACGGCCGACGATGTGCCGTAAGTCGATCGGGATGCCCGCACGGCCGTTCCGGCGACGACGCGACGGCACAGAACTGTTCAGCTTCGCGTCCACGTCGTCGTTCGCGGAGCGTACGGTCGTCAAGGCCGTCCAGGCGGTGAAGATCCCCGAGGAGATACCGCTGACATCGGCCGCGCTGATCGGGTGCGCGGTGCTGACCGGGGTGGGCGCGGCGCTGAACCGGGCACGGGTGGACCACGGGGAATCGGTCGTGGTGCTCGGCGCCGGCGGCATCGGCCTCAACGTGCTCCAGGGCGCGCGGATCGCGGGCGCGTCGACGATCGTCGCGGTGGATACGAACCCGGCGAAGGAGGCAGTGGCGCGTCGGTTCGGGGCGACGCACTTCGTGACCGCGTCGGCGGCGATGGACGGGGGCCAGGCGGCGAACGGCCTGCGGGCGGTGACGGAGACGGTGAGGGAAATCCTCCCGACCGGCGCCGACCACGCCTTCGAGTGCGTGGGCAGTACGCGGCTGATCCGGCAGGCGATCGATCTGCTCGGCCGCCACGGGCAGGCGGTCCTGCTCGGCGTGCCGCCGGCCACCGCCGAGGCATCGTTCCTGGTGTCGTCGATGTACCTGGACAAGTCCATCCTGGGCTGCCGCTACGGTTCGTCACGGCCCCAGCGCGACATCGCACTGTACGCCCGCCTGTACGGCGAAGGTCAACTACTGCTGGACGAGTTGGTGACGAGGACATATCCGGTGGAGGACTTCGCCGGCGCAGTGAATGACGCCCGTGGCGGGCGGGTGGCGCGGGCCGTGCTGACGTTCCGCGACACATGACGCGATTTCAGCAGGGAGCCCCGCCCGGGTCGTTGCCTGGGCCGCCGAAGAACAGGTAGGTGCCCCAGTCGGACGCCGTGTTGTTGGTGATCTGGAGTGAGTAGCACCGTCCGTGGACCGATCCCGCGTCCGCCAGGGTCGCGTACACCGCGCCACCGCTCACGGGATTGACCGCTGCGGCCCGTTGGTACGCGGCCTGGCCGAAGCCCGCCGCGGCATGCTGCCCGGAGCCCATCGGGGGCCATGTGCTGATCCCGGTCGAGACCTCACCGCCGAATTTGGCTCGGGTGGCTTGGGTGGTCAGCGGCCCGTTGTTGAACCATGACACCGGGAAGTAGCCGATGGGATGGTCGTCGAAGTACAACCACCACGCGCTGTTGGTGAGGTAGAGACCCATCTTGTACTCGACCTGTGTTCCGCCGGGCTGGGAAAACTGCAGTGGGGCCCCCGGAATTACGTAGGGGTTGGCGACGAGGCGGAACACCTGGTTTTGCAGGTTGTAGACGTTGTCGGCGGTGATGTAGTTCTGCCGAGTCGCGAAGACGAAAAAGTGGGGGCTGGTGTTGGGATACCGCGCGAGGTCGACAGTCCAACCACATTCCACGGTTTGGAGGAGGCCGTCGCCCCGTATTCCGGCGTACCACTGCTGACTGAATGCCCGCTGAGCTCCCGCGGCGTACGGGCTCCACACATTGAGTTTACTTGATCCACCCAGGCAATTGATGTCCTGCTCACCGGTCGCGTATCGCGCTTGCTGCGTCGGCTCCGTTGCCAGTGGCTCGACAGCGGCGGGCGCCGCGAGCCCGACAGGTTTGTCCTTCGCCGAGAGGGCCGCCAGGTTCGGGAACCGGCACAGCGTCGAAAGCGTGGTGCGATACAGCGGCATGGTGCCGGCAGGATAGGTCCGAGTGGTCACCGGATTATGCAGTCCGGGGCGCACGACATCCCGCGACCTCGGGTCCGGCGACGTCGGCTCGTCAGGTTCGGGAATCTCCGGCGGGCCTTCGGCCGGGGCGATGGCGGGACCGCCCCAACGCCGCACGACAGGATGCGTGTCCTCAAGGATGCAGTCGATGACCTGGCCGTCGGTTTCGACGAAACTTTCAGCGACACTCACCCCCTTGTACAGATCCATGACATGCGCCTTCATCTCCTCGAAGGCCGGTGCACTTTCGACTGCCGCGCCGGGCAATTGTCGAACTTCTTCGTACGTGGCCGACGCCACGGACTTGAGGAATCTATCGAAGGGCTGCGGGGAAAGATCGGTGACCATGGGAAGACGCTCCCTGGGCTAGGGGTCGTTTGCCGCCTAGCGGGTGGCGAGATCGTCGGGATTGCCCGCCGGCGACGCGTTAGGGGACGATCCGCATATTCCCTAAGAATAAGCAGCCTCTTCGCTCTCTGCATGCCGTCCGTCGTGTGGTGTTCCGAGTAGCTGATCACGCGTACTCGTGGTACGGACGGCCAGGCTCTGGGCACTCGCATACCATCCCGGCGGATCAACCTTGACGCGTCCGGGAAAGGAGCATCTCCAGTCGTCGCCACGCTGGTGAAGCGGCGGTGACATTGGCGTTCCTCATCCCTCCCCGTCTTCCCGGCCTGCCCCGACCTCGACTCCAGGGCCCCGCAACCTCCACCGGTGGACTTGCCCGCCCGGGGCGGTATACCTCACGGTCTGCTCTTTCGCGGTGGCCTCGATGGTGAACCACTCACGGCGGGGCCGGTTGAGCCGCTGCCACAGTTGGTGGGCGGTTTCGATCGGCTGCCACAGGTCGCGCGCTCCGGTGGAGGTGACCAGCGGCGGGCCTTCGGGCATGTCGTCGATACGGGTGGCCGAGCCGTCGGCGGGGTCGTAGAGGGTTGTGACGTGGAGCCCGTCGGCGTTCCGCCCGTAGGAACGGACGAGGCCAGGCGGCATGTGAAGCTGGGCGAAGAAAGAGAACGACCAGTCGTCCAGCACCCGCGCAGAGAGTCCGGAATCCGCGCACGGGCCGTCCGGGACGACGGGCACCTGCGCAGGGGCTTCCGAGTCGCTGAGGAGCGGCATGAACGCGGCCGGCGTGTGCAGGATGTAGCCGGTGGCCGAGCCGTCGGGCAGCTTCGTGAGCCGGGCGACCATCCCCCCGGCGAGGGTGCCTTTGAGAGGGACGACCATGATGCCGCCGGGGCGCAGGCGCGTCAGCCACTCGGGCGGGATACGGCGTACGGACGCGGTGGCGATGATCCGGTCGTACCTCGCGTCTGCGGGGAAGTCACGGGCACCGTCACCGCGGATGACGAGGGGGGCCAGGCCGATGGCGTTGAGCCGGGCGTGGGCCTTGGCCGTGAGGGGCTCGGAGCGGTCGATGGTCGTCACGTGCTTGTCCCCGACGAGGAAGGAGAGCACGCCGGCGTTGTACCCCGTGCCGGTACCGGCTTCGTAGACCTCGTCCCCCTCGTTCACGTCGAGGGCGTCGAGCATGTCCGCCATGAGGCTCGGCGCCGTCGAGGACGACGTAGGGATGCCGGTCAGCCCCTCAGGGGCCGCGTCCTCGGCGTGGACGCCGTCGACTTCGGTGATGAGGGAGTCATCCGCGTATACGGAGTTGAGCCAAGCGTCCGCATCGCTGTCGGTGATGCGCCAAGGAATAAACCGTTCCCCGTCGCGGCGGTAGAAGACGGGCACGAAGGGGTGCCGGGGGACGTTGAGGAAGGCGCCCGCCAGGCGCGAGGACAGCACCACGCTTCCGCGGTCGATCTGCTGCGTGAGGGAGACGCGGGCGGCGAGGAGACGCTGTTCGTCGCCGAGGATGTTCGTCACTGGCCATTTCCTTCCAAGTAGTCGCAGATCGCGGCCGTGATCGGCAGTCCGGTCGCCTGCTCGATGAACCCGTACTGTCCGCTCGGGTTGACTTCCAAGAATCGCCAGATCCCCTCTGGAGTTACCACGAAGTCGAAGGCGCCGTACGAAAGCCCGAGTCGGTCGAGCATCCGCAGGACTCCGGCCGCTACGTCGGGCGGCGGCTCACACACCCTGTAGGTATGGCTGTCGTAGTCGCTGCGCCAGTCGACGCGGCCTGCCTCGGAATCGGCGTGGATCTCGGCCGCGAAGACTTGCCTGCCGATCGCGGTCAGCCGCACCTCGTACGCCTTGGGCACCCACTCCTGGAACAGGTGGGCAGTGGTGGCGATGTCCGGGTGTGGCAGGTCGTCGGGATCGACGATGTTCGCGTATACAGCGACGGTCTGCCCGTGCACGGTGCCGCGTACGTGAAAGAACGGCTTGTACACGATGGGTCCGCCGATCACTTCGGCGAACTTCCGCGCCGCGTTCGGGTCGTTCGTGATCAGCGTTCGGGGAACGCTCAGCCCCGCCTCCGCGGCGACGCGTAGTTGCAGAGGCTTGTACTCGGCATCGGCCGCCTTCCCTGGTGGCGGAAGCCAGCGGCACGGCAGGGCAGACAGCAGACCCCCGAACCCCCATCGGGCTTCGGTCTCGGCGACCTTGCGCGCCTCGGGAGACATCTGCCCGGGGAACTTTGGACGAGTGGGGCGGCGGTAGTAGACGGAACGGACCGACGCGAGGTCGAGCGTGCGACGGTCGTTGATCAGCGTGCCGTGCCAGCGGTCCCCGCTGAGGCTCGCGGCGAGCGTGAGCCTCAGCGGGAACTCGGCCATATCTGCCCGAAAGACGGGAACGGCACGCCGGTTCAGTTCCTCAACCACCAGATCGCAGGTCGGATCGAAGCGACCCGCCAGGATGAGAACCTGTCCGGCGTCTGTCATCAGTCGTCGCTTGGTCCAGGGTCGTCCGGCGCGTCCATTTGGCCCGAAGGCTGCGTGGGACCGTAGGTCTTAGGCGGGTTCTTGGTCATGTAGACGCCAGGTGGCAGGCCCTCGTAGGTACCCGTCTGCGTGTCCTCGTCGTACTCGACATCGCTCGGCAGGATGCCGCCCGTGGCCGAGACGGGCACCAGGAAACGGAACGCGAAGGGCGACGGGCCGTCGCCCCCGGTCAGCTCCGGCAGGACTGTGGCGCCATCGGTGCTCAGCGGCAACCGCAGTTCCGGAACGTCGAGCGCCAAGCCGACGGGGCGACGCTCTTCAAGCGCTTTGGTCTTGGGCATTGCTTCCCCTTTCTCGGAGTTCTCTCTGGATGGTTCAACCGCATGCCTCCGCAGGAAGCCGCGGCTCATCGGCATCGTGGTCGCTGTGGTCGTCAGGGCCGTCGTCGGGTGTGGCCAGACGTGCTCCCCGGCTCTTTGCAACCCGGTGAACATCGACGAGCGACTCAAGCAACTTGACACTGGTGAGATGGAGTTCGCCAGGAGTCCATGCCTTGCTGTCAAGGAGACGGCGCGCCTCTTCCATGAGGTCGGCGGCTGTGTCGAGCTGTTCCTCCTCCATCTGGTCGGCGAGGCGGGATACCTACCCGGTCCTGTCCCCCGTCAGGTAGCACGGCTTGCCGTCGAGGCTCGACCACGGCAGCAGCCGCGCGATATCTGAGGGTCCCATTACGCCGGAACCCCCACGCCGCGGTGCGCTTCGATGAGTCGGGCGAGACAGTGCGGCAAGTTGACGCTCCTCTCCAGCGTTGGCCGTGCCCTGGGCTGCATGCAGCGCAGTCGCAGGGCCCATCTGTCTCACCATCCTTGTCGCAGGGAACCCAGGCCCGGGAGTTGACTGCCGTTGACGGCTATCCTGGAAGGCCACGGTCAACACCAGGGGAAGCACATGAGTGCAGACTTCGGGACCAGGCTTCGCGAACTCCTTGCGGACAGCGGATCCAGCTTGCGGGCCACTGCGCGCGCCCTCAACTACGACGTGGCCTATCTGTCTCGCGTCACCAACGGCCGTCAACGCCCTTCTCGGCAGATGGCCGAAGCATTGGACGAATTCCTTCAAACTGACGGAGAATTCGTAGAGTTAGTCAAACCGAAGGCCATGCGCCTGCCCTCGGATGAGCCGTCCGCAACGATCTCGGATATCACGCACATGAAGAGCAGTGCGGCATATCTCCTCAGTCACGCTGACCGGTACGGGGCGGATACTGTCGCACCGGCGGCAGTTCAGATCTGGCGGACGGCGCAACGCAAGCTGGACGCAGGAGAGGTCCCGGAGAGGGAGCAGCGAGGTTATCTGTCGGCTGTTTCCGAGGCGGCCGAGGTCGCGGGGTGGCTCCTCTTCGATGCCGGTGAACGCGAGGCCGCCCGGCAGGCATTCCTCGAATCACACATACTGGCCCGTCATGCCGGTGACCGATCCATGCAGTGGTTCGCTCTCGACATGCTGGCCATGCTCGACAACGAATGCGGGCGCCCTGGTGAGGCCGGGCGTATCTCCGAAGAAGTCTTGTCTCAGGGCCGGATTCCTCCGCGCGTGGCAACCTTGGCGCTGATCAGACGCGGCGGAGCCCGTGCTCGGATGGGAGACCGTCAGCGAGCCATGGCCGACTTTGACGCAGCACGTGGCGGGCTCGAAGAGTCAGTGAGCCCGCGTGACCCCGAATGGGCATGGTGGGTCAATTACCGTGAGTTCACGGGGCATTCGGCGCATGCTCTCCTGATCCTCGGCGACGCAGGGGCGGCGATCCCCAAATTACACAGCGCTCTCGAAGTCGCCACACCTCGGGGCGTTATGTTCTATCGCGTGGGACTCCTGCACAGCTATGCGCGAGCAAAGGCATGGAGTGACGCAGAGGAGGAGATCCACCAGATTTCAGCTCTCCTCGACACCATCCGCTCAGGGAGGAACCGCCTTCTGCTGCGAGAGGCGCTACGGGTTGTCGAGCGCAGTCCTGGGGTGCCCGCAGGGTTGGCGGCCCTCGCCACATATTCGATTGCCGCGATCGGTTGTGGAGCGCGTTCCGCGGAGTGTAGGAGGGACTGCAAGTAGCGGGGGTTACTGGGCGAAGTGTCCGAAGGTGCCCCGGTGGAAGAGGAGGGGGCCGGTTTCGGCGGCGGTCGGGTCGGTGCCCAGGGTGGCTACGCGGCCGACGACGATGAGGTGGTCGCCCCCGGTATGCACGGCGTGGATCGTGCAGTCGATCCAGGCGGGGACGTCCGGGAGGCGTGGTGAGCCGGTGGCCGGTGCGGGCTGATAGGAGACACCGGCGAACTTGTCGGCGCCGCTGACGGCGAAGGTGCGGCAGAGGCTGCCCTGACCGGCGCCGAGGATGTTGACGCAGAAGACGCCCGCGCGGGCGATCCGCGGCCAGGTGGTCGAGGTGCGCGCCACCATGAACGCCACCAGGGGCGGGTCGAGGGAGAGGGAGACGAAGGACTGGCAGGTGAAGCCGGCCGGGCCGGGATCGCCCGGGCCGCCGGACTCTCCGGGGGACGTGATGATCGTGACGCTGCTCGCGAAGTGGCCCAGGACCGCGCGGAATTCGGCCGGGTCCAACGGGGCGCGTTCGTCCGGGGCGCGTTCGTCGTCGCGTACGGCACGCAGGGCGGGGCGGGGGAGGGGTGTGGCGGACGTGGCGGGTGTGGCCGCCGTGGTCGGTGCACCGACGGAGCGCAGGTACCGCACGGCCGTGGCCGCCATTCCGGCGTGTCCCATCATGCCGTTCATTGAATCTGATGGGGAGTCAGGTGGGAAGGGTCGGAGCGTATCGGGTGCGCGGCCACCCGGACGTGTGGTTTACCTGGTAGGTAGCTGATCTAAGGGGGACGCGTGGGGAATTGGGGAAGGGGATTCCCGATTGCGGGGCGTCCGCATGGGTAGCGTCCACCACGGCCGCGTCCGTAGCAGAGCACGGGGGAGTCCGGTACATGGCCGATGCGACACCGTCACCCGATTCGTCCAGCGCGTCGCCCACCTTCGACGAGGTCTTCTGCGGGCTGTTGCCCAGGCTCTACCGAAGGGCGGTGATGCTGGCCGGTTCACGACAGTCCGCGGAGGATGTGGTGCACGAGGCGTACCTCAGACTCGCTGCCCGGCCGCACCGCTTCCTCGCCCATCCGGAGCCGTACGCCTACGCCTTCACCGCGGTCCTCAACGTCGCCCGGGACGCCTACCGCAAAGACCGGCGTCAGGTGCTGGTCGACAGGATGGAGGGCGTCGAGGAGGGCGGGGCGGGCGGCCGCCCCGGGGCCGGGGCCAGGGCCGATGGGTGGGACGGTGGCTGGGACGGCGGGGTGGAGCGGCGGCACGCCGAGATCGAAGCGGTGCGCCTGTTAGGGCGGTTGTCGCACCGGCAGGCCGGCATGGTGATCCTCGTCGACCTCGACGGCTACACCATCGACCAGGCCGCCAAGATCATGAAGGTGCACCGGGGCACCGCCGCCCGGCATCGCGCCCGCGCGCTGGACAGGTTGCGCGCGTACCTCATTGAATCGGAGTACGGGCAGGCCGGGAGGTGAGCGGCACGGTGGGTGTGGGTTCACGGTACGGCGGCGGGGCCGCGGGCAGCGGTGGCCGGGGCTTCGGTGGTGGCCGGGATTTCGGTGGTGGCCGGGATTTCGGTGGTGGCCGGGGCGGTGGCGGCGAAGACGATGCCGAGGCGCTGCTGCGCGCCCGGCTGCGGCTCGCGGACGAACAGATCGAGACACCGCCGGGCCTCTGGGAACGCATCAAGGAGACCGGCGGTGAGGCTGCGCCGGCGAGGGCGGCGGTCGCACCGGCGCGCAGACGGCCGTTCGCGGTCGCGCTCGTGGTCGCCGCCGCGGTCGTCGCGGTGGGGCTGGGGGGGTGGTGGCTGGTGCGCCCCGGATCGGTCGGTCTGGAGCCCGCCGGACCGACGCCGACGGTGAAGATCACGGTCTACAACAGCGAGCAGGCCTGCCGTAGCGGCCGCTCCCTGGAGTGCGCGCTACGACTGGCGAAGGACCCGCACGCCGAGTACGCCGCGGACAGTAACTCCGCCGGACGGGTCTGGCACGGCGACGAGCTGGCCGCGCGCTGCGTCGTCACCGACGGGCAGATGGTCCGCGACGAGGCGGGGATCACCTCCACCCGCTGGTATCTGGTCACCAGCGGGCAGGGTGTGCAGGGGTGGCTGCCCGGGGTGCGGACCCGCAATACGCGTGAGGTGCCGGTGTGCCCCGGTGACGTGCAGTAGGTGCGCACGGATGCGCTGGATGCGCTGGATGCGGTGAATGCGCTGGATGTGGTGAATGTGGTGGATGCGGTGGAGGTGGCGGAGGTGGCGTGGCTCTGTCAGTGGTGATGTGGCGTCATCGGCCCCGGTACGTCGGTCTGCGTCGTTCCACGAAGGAGGCGATGCCTTCCCTCGCGTCCTCGGTCGTCATGATGATCTCCTGAGCCGTGGCCTCGGCGGCGAAGGCCGTACCGCGGTCGGACTCCAGCGAGACGTTGACCAGCTGCTTCGTCAAGGCCAGGGCGCGGGTTGGGGCAGTCGCCAGCCGGTTGGCCCACTCCTGGGCCGTACGCCCCAACTCGCCATCTGGAACGACCCTGTTGACCAGTCCTAGCCGCTCGGCCTCGGTGGCCGGTACGGCGTCGCCGAAGAACATCAGCTCCTTCGCGCGTTGCGGGCCGATCAGCCGGGGCAGGAGGTAGGCGCCGCCGCCGTCGGGAACCAGTCCACGACGGACGAACACCTCGATGAAACGGGCCGATTCGGCGGCCAGCACCAGATCGCAGGCGAAGGCGAGATGGGCGCCGAGCCCGGCCGCGGTGCCGTTGACGGCGGCGATGACCGGTTTCTCGCAGTCCAGCACCGCGGCTATGAACCGCTGGGCGCCGCGCCGGATCATCCGCGCGACATCGCCGGCGACCCGTTCGCCCGCCTTTGGCGCATCACGTAGATCGGCACCGGAACAGAAGGCTTTGCCGGTCGCGGTGATGACAACCACCCGTACGTCCGGGTCGGCGGAGGCGTCCGCGAGCCGGGCGATGAGGCGTTCTCGCTGGTCCCAGGTGAGGGCGTTGAGGGCTTCGGGGCGGTTGAGGGTGATCCACGCGACGCCGTTGTCAGTGGTGTGCAGTATCAATGAATCGGCGTGACCGGCCGTGCCGTTGGGCCCGGCGGGGGACGTGGAACGAGGAGTGTCAGGAGTATCAGGGGACGGGGAGGGCGTCGTCATGGCGGAGCAACTCCAGGAAGTGGGAGTGCGGCCGAAGGCGCGGTACGTGCCCGGGCGGCTGCTTGGGCGGCGGCTCGTACTGTGGCTCGGGCGGCTGTTCCGGGGGCCGCGCGGGAGGCTGCCCGGGCACCGCTCGCGCCCAACGGCGGACGGCGAGTGCCACTCAATGGGCGAGTGCCGCTCAATGGCAGACGGCGAGTGCGTCGAGGGCCACCGCGCCCTGTCCGCGCGGCAGCACAACGAGCGGATTGATGTCCAACTCGGCGAGTTCACCGCCCATTTCGAGGGCCATCCGCTGCACGCGCAGGACGACCTCGACGAGCGCGTCCACATCCGCGGGCGGCGCGCCGCGTACGCCGTCCAGCAGGGCGCGGCCGCGCAGCTCGTCCAGCATCGCGCGCGCCTGGTCCTCCCCGAACGGCGGTACGCCCACGACGACGTCCCTGAGGACCTCCACGAGGATTCCGCCGAGGCCGACGGTCACGGTCGGTCCGAAGA
This sequence comes from Streptomyces sp. NPDC001339, assembly GCF_042895955.1. Taxonomy (NCBI): domain Bacteria; kingdom Bacillati; phylum Actinomycetota; class Actinomycetes; order Kitasatosporales; family Streptomycetaceae; genus Streptomyces; species Streptomyces sp. NPDC001339. The sequence continues at coordinate 229,067 of NZ_JBIAWT010000005.1, forward strand.
GGCTGTCGTGGGTGACGCCGACGACCGTCTCGACGCCCCGCTCGATCATCTGGCAGACCAGGATGCCGTCCAGCGGGATGTCCTCGTAGCGGGCGATGTCGGTGAGCTCGCGGTAGGCGTCCCGGACCTGGCTGGCCGAGGTCAGACCGACCTTGACCAGGCCGAGTTCCGTCTTGTGCGCCAGCTGCGGCCCGGAAGCCTTCATGACGACGGGGTAGCCGACCAGGCTCGCCGCCCGTACGGCGGCCGCCGCGCTGGCCACCAGCTGTTCGCGCGGGACGCGGATGCCGTAGGCGCGCAACAGCTGCTTCGCCGCGTGTTCGCTGAGCTGCTGGCCGGGGCGCATCAGGGCCTGTGCCTTGCGGGCGGAGGGGGACGTGATGCGTGGGGCGTCGTCGAAGGGGGAGCGGTAGCCGTCGGTGAAGCGGTGGTGGTCGAGGTAGGCCCGGACCGCGGTGATGCAGTTGGCAAAGGTACGGAAGGTCGCCACCCGCGTGGAGCCGAGCAGGGTGCTGCGGTAGGCGTCCTCGGTGCCGACCGGCGAGCCCCAGACCACGCACACCAGCTTGTCGGTCCGCTCCGCCGCCGCCACGAGATCCTCGGCGAGCCGGTCGCTCATCGGCGGGAAGGGGCCGGTGATCGGGCAGATCAGCACGCCGATGGCCGGGTCGGCCAGGATCGCGTCGATGATCTTGCGGCCGCGCCAGTCGCCGACCGGATGCCCGCCGTTGTCGACCGGATTGGCGACGCTGAGATAGTCCGGTATCCACTGGTGCAGTTCGGCCTGTTTGGCGTCGTCGAGGGTGGGCAGCCGCAGCCCGGCCGCCGCCGCGAGGTCGGCGAAGTGGGCGCCCGTGCCGCCGGAGATCGAATACACGGCGATGCCCTCGGCGGTGGGCCGCTTGGCGCGGGCCAGCAGGGCGGCGGTGTCCTGCAGCTCGTCGAGCCCGTCCACCCGGATCACGCCGAACTGCCGCATCGCGGCGTCCACGACCTCGTCCGCGCCGGTCAGCTTGCCGGTGTGCGAGGCGGCCATCCGGGCACCGGTCGCGGTACGGCCGACCTTGACGGCGACGACGGGCACCTTGTTGCGGGCCGCGCGGTCGGCGGCGAGCAGAAAGGCGCGGCCGTCCTTGAGGCCTTCCACATATGCGGCGATCGCGCCGACCTCGGGGCGCGTGGCGAAGTAGGAGACGAAGTCGGCGGTCTCCAGATCGGCTTCGTTGCCGGTGGGAGCCCAGTGGGAGAGGCGGATGCCCAGCTGCTGAAGGGTGAAGACGGGGCGGCCCTGGTGGCCTGACTGCGTGATCAGGGCGATGGCCGGTCCTTCGAGATCCTCACGGAACTCCTCGAAGGCGTTGAGATTGGTGTTCGGACCGAGCAGCCGCAGCCCGGAGCGCCCGACCGCCTCGGCCAGCCGGGCCTGGGCGGCTGCGCCCCGCTCACCGGTCTCGGCGAAGCCGGAGGCGAAGACCACCGCGAACTTCACCTTGGTAGCGGCGAGTTGCTCGATGACCGGCAGTGGATCGCCGACCAGCAGGACGGCAAGGTCGACCGGTTCGGGCAGATCGGCGACGGTGGCGTGACAGGGCAGGCCGAAGACCTCGCCACGGCCAGGATTGACGGGGTGGAGCCGGGCACCGACCCGTTCCGCCCAGGCGATGAGCCGACGGGTGATACCGGTGTTGGGGCGGCCTTCGGCATCCGAGGCACCGATCACCGCCACCGACTCGGGCTGGAAGAACCGGTCCAGATCGGGCACCGGGGCATGCAGCGGCCGACCGCTGACATCCAGATCGGCCACTGCGCCGGCGTTCTGCTCGCGGTCGCCGTCGTGCCGCTGATGCTGCTGCTGTGCACTCATGCCGTGAACGGTGTGTGGTGGCCGCTCCCCACAGGCCACGATGCGGGCCGGCCGGGAGTGCGTGGTGAGGGTGCCGTACGTCGATCCGAGCATCGCAGACGCCACTCCTGTGTGAGAGCTCTCGTTACCTGCCGTGCGTACCTGCCCTGACGCTAGGGTGTTCTGACGCTGTGTCAGGTTACCGAAGAGGTATCACCTCAGGAATGGGCCTGCAGGGGAAAGCGCGGGGCGGGGGATCGTCCCGGAGAAGGGAGGCGGGCGAGATGCGGAACGCGCGATTCGATCTGCCGGAGGTGGATGCCTTCACGCGGCCGTACTGGGAGGCGGCGGCCGAGGGGAAGTTGCTCCTGCGCCGCTGCCGGGCCGCGGGGTGCGGCGCGGCCCATCACTACCCGCGTGAATTCTGCCCGTACTGCTGGAGCGAGGATGTCGTCTGGGAGCCGGCCAGCGGCCGCGCCACCCTCTATACGTGGTCGGTCGTGCACCGTAACGACCTGTCCCCGTTCGGCGACCGGGTGCCCTATGTCGCGGCCGTGGTCGATCTCGCCGAGGGGCCGCGGATGATGACCGAGATCACGGATTGCGCGCCGGCGGAGTTACGGATCGGGATGCCGCTCATGGTGCGGTTCCGCGTCGTGGCGCTCGGCGCGGAGAAGGCGGAGAAGCTGGAGAAGCCGGGGAAGGCGGGGAAGGCGGGGAAGGCGGAGAAGGCGGAGAAGGCGGAGAAGGCTGACACCGCCGCCGCCGCCGCCGCCGATGCCGATGCCGATGCCGATGCCGACGTCGACGTCGACCACTTCGCCATCCCCGTCTTCGGCCCCGGAGCCGCATAGCAGCGGGCCGACCGGTGCATATTCAGTGGTGGCCCGCTCTCGGCGACGCCATCCTGTGGACATGCTGATCCGTGAGGCAACCGCGTCCGACTGGCCCGCCATCTGGCCCTTCTTCCATGCAGTCGTCGCAGCCGGTGAAACGTATGCCTACCCTCGCGACCTCGACGAGGCGGGAGGCCGGGAGATCTGGATGCAGGATCCGCCCGGCCGTACGTTCGTCGCCGTCGACGAGTCCGGGACGGTGCTGGGCACGGCCAAGATGAATCCGAACCACATGGGCGGTGCCGCGCATATCGCCAATGCCAGCTTCATGGTCGACCCGCGGCATCATGGGCGCGGTGTCGGGCGGGCCCTGGGCGAGTACGTGCTGGACCGGGCCCGCGCCGAGGGCTATCGGGCGATGCAGTTCAACGCCGTGGTGGAGACCAACACGGGTGCCGTCGCCCTCTGGGAGTCCCTGGGGTTCGCGATCATGACGACCCTCCCCGAGGGCTTCCATCACCCCACCAAGGGCTACGTGGGCCTGCACATCATGTACCGGCGACTGTGAACTGATCTTCCCCCTCCCGCCACCCCCTGCTCCTCAGCCCTCACCTCCCCCACCGCACTGCACCCCACCCCACCGCACTGCACCCCACCCCTCACCCGCCCCAGAGGCCCTCTTCCGTCAGGCCCAGCAGGTCGATCGCGTTGCCGCGGACGATGCGTTCGACCACGTCCGGGGCGAGGTGGCCCATCTGGGACTCGGCGACCGCTCTCGACCGCGGCCAGGTGGAGTCGGAGTGCGGGTAGTCGGTCTCGTAGAGGACGTTGCCGACACCGATCGCGTCGAGGCTCCTCAGGCCGAAGGCGTCGTCGAAGAAGCAGCCGTGGACATGCTCGGCGAAGAGTTCGGACGGAGGGCGGAGGACCTTCTCCGCGACGCCGCCCCAGGCGCGGTTCTCCTCCCAGACCACGTCGGCACGTTCGAGGATGTACGGGATCCAGCCGATCTGGCCCTCCGCGTACATGATCTTCAGGTGGGGGAAGCGCTCGAAGACGCCGCTCAGCAGCCAGTCCGTCATCGAGAAGCAGCAGTTGGCGAAGGTGAGCGTGGAGCCGACGGCGGGCGGGGCGTCGGGCGAGGTGGACGGCATCGTCGACGAGGAGCCGATGTGCATGGCGATGACCGTGCCGGTCTCGTCGCAGGCGCGCAGGAAGGGGTCCCAGCGGTCGGTGTGGATGCTGGGAAGGCCCAGGCGGGGCGGTATTTCGCTGAAGCAGACCGCCCGTACGCCACGGGCCGCGTTACGGCGCACCTCCGCCGCCGCCAGCTCCGCGTCCCACAGGGGGATGAGGGTGAGGGGGATCAGCCGGCCCCGCGCCTCGGGACCGCACCACTCCTCCACCATCCAGTCGTTGTACGCACGCACTCCCAGCAGGCCCAGTGCGCGGTCCTTGGCCTCGGTGAACGTCTGGCCGCAGAAGCGGGGGAAGGTGGGGAAGCAGAGGGCGGACCGGACGTGGTTGAGGTCCATGTCGGCCAGGCGGTCGGGGACCGAGTACGAGCCGGGGCGCATCTGTTCGTAGGTGATGCCCTCCAGCCTGATGTCGTCACGGGGGCAGCCGACGGCGGTGTCGAGGCGGGTGAGCGGGCGGCGCAGATCCTCGTAGACCCACCAGTCGGCCATCGGCCCGTCATCTTCGGTGGTGCCCATCTTTGGGGTGAATGTGCCGCCCACGAAGGTGATTTCTTTGACCGGGGCGCGGACGATCCGCGGGCCGGTGTCCCGGTACTGCGACGGGAGCCGGTCCTGCCAGACGCCGGGGGGCTCCACCGTGTGGTCGTCCACCGAGATGATCTCGGGGAAGGGGCGCATGGCTTCTCGGGCGTGCGGGACTTCCGTGGTTGCCATGGCCTCCGCGGCCTCCGCGGTCTCCATGGTCTCCGTGGTCTCCATGGCAAGTAAGGTAGCGAGAATCTGACGGTGCGTCAGTAGCCGGTGCGCGGATGGCCGTCTGACCAGGGGCGTACGGAGGCGGACACTCCGCGCCCCCTCTGTGAGCCGCTCCGTCTCCGTCCCCAAAGGCCGAGGAGGCTTTGTGCACGGTCCCGACCCCTACTGACGGAAGGGCCCGCAACAAGGCAGACTGGCCGTTGCACACAGCGAGAAGATGTGTACCGCGCGGTTATCTGGCACAGGCATCTGGCACAGGCAGGGGGACACCATGGACGACGGTCCGGGGCGGGAGCGGCTCCGCTTCACCGTGCTCGGTCCCGTACGGGCCTGGCGCGGCGCAACGCCGTTGGCGGCGGGCTCCCCGCAGCAGCGGGCGCTGCTCGCGGCACTGCTGCTGCGCGGCGGGCGTACCGCCACCGCGTCCGAGCTGGTGGACGCCCTGTGGGGCGACACCCCGCCGCATGCCGCACTCGCCGCGCTGCGCACCTACGCCTCCCGGCTCCGTAAAGCGCTCGGCCCGGATGCCGATGTGCTGGTCAGCGAGGCCGGAGGCTATGCGATCCGGTCGGCGGACGGCCCCCTGGCCCTGGACCACGACCACGCCGAGCAGTACGCCGCCGAGGCGGAGAAGGCCAAGGCCGCCGGCGACCGCGGCCGGGCCCGCGGACTCCTCGACAAGGCGCTGGCGCTGTGGGACGGCGAGCCGCTCGCCGGCCTCCCCGGCCCGTACGCCGAGACCCAGCGGACGCGCCTGGAGGAGTGGTGGCTGTCCCTCACGGAGAGCCGCCTCGAGCTCGACCTGGAGGCGGGCTGCCACGCCGACGCGGTGTCCGAGCTGACCGCGCTCACCGCCGCCCATCCGCTGGCCGAGCGACTACGCGAACTGCTCATGCTGGCGCTGTACCGCAGCGGCCGGCAGGCCGAGGCGCTGGCCGTCTACACCGACACCCGCCGGCTGCTCGCCGATGAGCTCGGTGTCGATCCCTGCGCCTCGCTCTCCGAGCTGCAGCAGCGCATCCTGCGGGCCGACCCGGAGCTGGACGCACCGACGGTCACCAGCCTGGACGCCGACCCCGCCGACCCCGTCGTCCCGCGCCCGCAGCAACTTCCGGCGACCGTCGCCGACTTCACTGGCCGTGCCGCCTTCGTCGCCGAACTCGGTGATCAGCTCGCCACCGCCGAGGGCAGCGTGATGGCCGTCTCGGCCCTCACCGGTATCGGCGGCGTCGGCAAGACCACCCTCGCCGTCCACGTCGCGCACGCCGCCCGCGACCACTTCCCCGACGGGCAGCTCTACGTCGACCTCCAGGGCGCCGGTCACAACCCCTCCGAGCCGGTGGCCGTCCTCGGTGCCTTCCTGCGCGCCCTGGGCACCCCGGACGCCTCCATCCCCGAGGGCCTGGCCGAGCGTTCGGCCCTCTTCCGCTCCACCCTCGCCGGCCGACGGGTGCTGGCGCTCCTGGACAACGCCCGGGACGCGGCACAGGTCCGGCCGCTTCTCCCCGGTACGGAAGGCTGCGCCGCGCTGATCACCAGCCGCGCGCGGATGATCGACCTGGCCGGTGCGCACCTCATCGACCTCGACGTGATGAGTCCGGAGGAGGCCCTGGCGCTCTTCACCCGCATCGTGGGCGAGGAGCGCGTCACCTCGGAGCGGCAGGCCGCCATGGCCGTCGTCGGTGCCTGCGGCTTCCTGCCGCTCGCCATCCGCATCGCCGCCTCCCGGCTCGCCGCGCGCCGTACGTGGACGGTCTCCACCCTGGCGCGCAAGCTCGCCGACGAACGCCGCAGGCTGGACGAGCTCCGGGCCGGCGACCTCGCCGTCAAGGCCACCTTCGAGCTGGGCTACAAGCAGCTGGAGCCCGCCCAGGCCCGCGCCTTCCGACTGCTGGGCCTGGCGGACGGCCCGGACATCTCGCTCGCGGCCGCAGCGGCCGTACTTGACATGGACATAGAGGAAACCGAGGAGCTCCTCGAATCCCTCGTGGACACCTCACTCCTGGAGTCCGCCGCCCCGGGCCGCTACCGCTACCACGACCTGGTACGCCTCTACGCGCGCGCCTGCGCCGAGCGCGACGAACACCCCCCGTCGGAACGGGACGCGGCGTTCTTCCGGCTACTGGACTTCTACCTGGCGACCGCGGCGTGCATGTACGCGCTGGAGCGTCCCGGTGACCGGCTCGTCGACCACATGGAGAGCACCAGCTACCCCGGCCTCGTCTTCGCCGACCGCGCCACGGCGCTGGAGTGGCTGTTCAGCGAGGCCGGGTGCCTGCTCGCCTGCGCACGGCAGTCCGGCGGCCCGGCGACCCTGCGACGCGCCGCCGACCTGCTGCTGCTCACCAAGGACCTGTCCGAGTCCGGCGCCGACGCGTTGCAGTACGAGCAGGCGAACATCGAGCTGCTTGCGGCGGCCCGGGAGGCCGGGGACCAGTACGCGGAGGCCCGGTTCCACCTCGCCCTCACCTACGCCCGTACGCTGTGGGGACGGCTCGACGAGGCCGATGAGAACGCCAAGTCCGCCATGCTGCTCGGACTCGTCTGCGAGGATCCGTTCGTCACGTCCTTCGCGCCCAACGACCGCGGGATCATCGCCAACGCCCAGCGCCGGCACGCCGACGCCGAGGGCTATCTCCGCCAGGCCCTCACCGCCTTCCGCGAGGATCGGAACCGCCAGTCCGAGGCGAGCGCGCTGTGCAACCTCTCCCGCGTCCACCTGGACACCGGGCGGGTGGACAGCGCCATCGAGCTGGCGGAGGAGGGCATCGCGATCTACCGCCGGCTGGGCGCCAGGCGGCGGCTCGCCAACGGCATGTACGCTCTCGCGCTCGCGTACACCCAGGCCATGCGCCTGGAGGAGGCCACCGAGCAACTGATGGCGGCGCTGGCCATCTTCAGGGACAGCCGGCAGCGCTTCTGGGAAGGGATGACCCACTTCCGGCTCGCCGAGGTCGAACTCGCCGCCCGCCGCCCCGCCACCGCCGCGAACCGTGCCGAGCAGGCGCTGACCGCGCTGCGCGGTATCGGCGGCGACTCCTGGCGCGCGACGATTCTCACCACCCTGGGGCAGGCCCTGCACCAGATCGGCCACACCGGGCGTGCCCGGGTGTGCTGGCAGGAGGCGCTGGCGACGTTTGAACGCCTGGGGTCCTCGGAAAGTATCGCTGTCCAGGCGCTTCTCTCGCCCACCGCGGTGGCGTAGGTGGCATAAGCGCGTTCGCCCGACAGGGCGACTCCGACGTTTATCGATCGTTCATCGCGTCGGGCCACTCTTATCAGCATCGAACCGCCGCCTCGGGGGGCAAGCGGCTCGGTGCCCAGGCCGCACATTATGGTGAGCGGCCGTTGCTACGCCCGTCCGGCGGCCCACGGGGGAGTCGCCGGCCGGGCCACCAAGCAGTAAGCGCCCACACAGGAGTTGATCCGAGTGAACGCCGACAACAAGGCCCCAGCTACAGGGGACCGAGACGTTCTCCTGCCCATGGACAGCCATCAGCCCATCCTCGGAGCCGGTACCACCACGCAGGTGAAGCCGGCGGTCGAGCGGGATGTCGTGCTGCCCATGGACAGCCACCAGCCCATCCTCGCCACCGGCGCCACCACGCAGGCGAAGAAGGGGAAGAAGGCGGGCGAGCAGGACGACACCCTGCGCCCCATGGACAGCCACCAGCCCATCGCCACCCCTCTGGGCGAAGACAGCCACCAGCCCGGACCGGGCAACGGCGTTTCCCAGAAGGACTGACACCCGTCAGTTCGCCCACGGGCCCGGGCAAGGGGACCAGGGGGGACGGGGCCCATCGAAGCAACGGGGGAATCGGGGGATTCGGGGGAAAACGGGGGGTAACCGGGGGAACGGGGGTGTTTTCGGGGGATCGCAGGGGCCGGCTTCGACGGCACGGAGGGGATGCTGTCGAGAGCCGGTCCCTGCGGCGCGTTTCGCTTCCCGTCACGCCCCGCTCGGCGGTGCAACTGGCGATATTTATTTCTTTTTCGCGATGTTTCGAATATCTGCCTTCGCTCGCCGCTACGTTGTCTCAGGAACAGCAGATGTCTCGGGAACGGCAGTTGTCACGGGAGTGCCGGTTGTCACGAGAGTGGCAGTTGCCTCGGGAACAGCAACCGTCCCGCTCACCTAGGAGTTGGAATGACCCGCATACGCAAGAGCCTTGTGGCCACCGGTATCGCGCTGCTCGCGCTCGGTGCCGTCGCGCTGCCCGCCGCGGCCTCCGGCCACACGCCCGACCAGTCCGCCCAGTCTCACTCGGCGGCGATATGGGACAACCACGCACCGGTGATACCGGCGGACAACCATGCTCCGCTGACAGCCTTTGACAACCACGCTCCGCTGACGCCTGTGGACAACCACATGCCCTGACGGCCCCTCTTCAACGCTCCTGACAGTCCGACGACCTGACGTTCCATCAGGTTCGGTGCTAGAGTCGCGCGGCACTCCCGCCCCCGCTCCGCCCGCAGTCAGGAGGCGCGCCGTGTTCGAACCCGCTCGTATCCGCACACTCTGGGAGCTGGTCGAGTATCGGGCACGGGCCTCGCGCGGAGCGCCCATGTTCTTCGACGGGGACGGGCGGAGTGTCACCTTCGACGGGGTGCGCGACGAGGCCCTGCGGGTGGCGGCCGGGTTGGGCGGGCTGGGCATCGGGGCCGGAACGCGGGTGGCCTGGCAGCTGCCGACCCGGATCGGGACGGTGGTCGCCTCGCTGGCACTGGCCCGGCTCGGAGCCGTACAGATACCCGTCATCCCGCAGCAGCGGGAGCGCGAAGTCGGCTTCATCCTGGCCGAGTCGGCGGCGGAGTACGTCCTCGTGCCGGGCGTATGGCGAGGGTTCGACCACGCCGCGATGGTGCGGGAGGTGGCCGGGGGCGGGGTGCGGGTGGTCTCGGTCGCGGGCGGACTGCCGACGGGAGATCCGGCCGGACTGCCTGACGCGCCGCGCGGCGAGGGGAGGCGTGCGTCCGACGGCGACGAGGCGACGACCTGGATCTACCACACCTCCGGGACGACCGCGTCGCCCAAGGGCGTGGAGCACACCGACGCCACGTTGATCGCCGGCGGGGTCGGACTGGCCACGGCGCTGGGGATGTCCGCGCAGGACGTCGGCTCGATCGCCTTCCCGTACGCGCATATCGCCGGCCCGGACTACCTCATCGCCATGCTGGTCAGCGGCTTTCCCGCGGTCATCCTGGACAGCTTCGAGCCCGGCCGGGCGGCGGATGTCTACCGGCGGCGGGGCGTCACCATGGCCGGTGGCAGTACCGCCTTCTACCAGGCGTTCCACGACGAGTCGCGGCGCCGCCGGGGGCAGCGGCCGGGGGCGGCCGGGCCGCTGATTCCCTCGCTGAGGCTGCTGTCGGGCGGCGGGGCGCCGTTGCCGCCGGAGCTGTATGCGGCGGCCGGGCGGGAGCTGGAGTGCGCGATCGTGCACGGATACGGGATGACCGAGTGCCCGATGATCGCGATGGGGACGCCGTACGACAGCGATGAGCAGCTGGCACACACGGTGGGCCGCCCGGTCGTGGGTGCGGAGATACGGATCGCCCGGCCGGACGGGCGGGAGGCCGCGACGGGGGAGACCGGGGAGGTGACCCTCAAGGGCCGGATGCTCTTCCGGCGGTACACCGATCCGGCGCTGACCGCCGCGGCGTTCGACGCCGACGGGTACTTCCACACCGGTGACCTGGGGAGGCTCCGCCCGGACGGGCATCTGGTACTCACCGGCCGGCTCAAGGACATCATCATCCGCAAGGGCGAGAACATCTCGGCGCAGGAGATCGAGGACCTGCTTCACACCCACCCGGCCGTCGCCGAGGCGGCGGTGATCGGCCTACCGGACCGCGAGCGTGGGGAGCGGGTGTGTGCGGTGGTCAGGCCCGTCGACCCGGCTGCCCCGCCACCCACCCTGGACGCGCTGACCGCGCATCTGCGGGCTGCCGGGCTGATGGCCCAGAAGCTGCCGGAGCAGCTGGAGACCGTCGACGAACTGCCGCGCGGGGGACCGCTGAACAAGGTGCTGAAGGGGACGTTGCGGAGCCGCTACGCGCCGTAGCCTCCCGATGTTTTTGGCTGTCCCGCCGTGGGGGTTGTTCGCCTTTTGGCCTGGCAGCCGGCTGTTCTTTCGGCTTTCTCGCCGTTGCGCCTGGCGGCGGGCTGTTGCCGCTGCGCGGGGCTGTACGTCACGGGTGCGCCCCTCCGAACTTCGTTCTGCGGTGCGCCCCCTCCCGTGGGTGGGTGGAAAGAGACCGGTGGGGGTGTACGTGATCCCTTGTGTGCGTGCAGTGGACCACTTGCGTACAGCCCCACTCACCGTTTTTCCTCCCCCTCACGGGAGGGGCCGCTCCGCAGGACGAAGTCCGGAGGAGCGGACCCGCGCCCGACAAACCCACGCCCGCCGCAGGCGCAACGGCGAAACCGGAAGGCACGGCGGGAAAGCCAACAACGTGGGAAGGCAGCCAAGCGCAGCGATTAGCTAAGCGCAGCGGAACGTCGACTTGAGGACCTTTCCGCCCGCATTACGCGGCAGTTCGGGGACGAAGACGACCTCTCGGGGGACCTTGTAGTTGGCCATTTCGCGGCGGGCCCAGGCGATCAGGTCGTCGGCGGTGAGGGAGGAGCCGGGGCGGCGTACCGCGTAGGCTCTGCCGACCTCGCCGAGGCGACGGTCGGGTATGCCGATGACGGCGACCTCGGCGAGGTCCGGGTGGCCGCAAAGGAGTTGCTCTATCTCGGCGGGGTAGGCGTTGAAGCCGCCGACGATGAACATGTCCTTGACGCGGTCGGTGATCCGGAGGTTCCCGGCCGCGTCGAGCACGCCGATGTCCCCGGTGTGCAGCCAACCCTGGGCGTCGAGGACCTTTGCGGTCTCCTCCGGGTCCTCGAAGTAGCCGCGCATCACGTGGTGGCCGCGCACCAGTACCTCGCCAGGCTCGTCCGGTGCGGCGAGGACTCGCACCTCGGTGTCCGGGATCGCGCGTCCTGATGTCATGGCCACGGTCTCCGGAGCGTCGCCGCGGCGGCACATCGTGACGAGGCCACTCGCTTCGGAGAGGCCGTACGCCGTCAGGACCGTTCCCACGCCCAGCTCCGTACGCAGCCGTTCCACGAGTTCGAGCGGTACCGTTGCGGCGCCGGTGACCATCAGCCGCAGCGCGCTCATGTCCTGGGCGGAGCACGCCGGATGGTCGAGGAGGGACTGGAGCAGCGCGGGCGGGCCCGGCAGCACCGAGATCCGTTCGGCGGTGAGGTTCGCCAGCACCGTGTCCACACTGGACACGGGCTGTGGCACCATCGCCGTGCCCCGCAGCAGGCACGCGACGATGCCCGCCTTGTAGCCGAACGTGTGGAAGAACGGGTTCACGATGAGGTAGCGGTCGTCTTCGCGCAGCCCTGCCAGTGCGCTCCATACGCCGTAGCAGCGCAGGGTCTGCGCGTGGGTGATGACTGCGCCCTTGGGGTGGCCCGTCGTGCCCGAGGTGAAGATGATGTCGGACGGGGCGGTGGAGGGCACTGATGCGGCGCGCCGCCACACCTCCTCCGCCGTGACCCGGTCGCCGTCGGCCAGGAACTCCTTCCAGGTCCGGTACCCCTCGGGTGCGCTGTCCGACAGCACCACCACCTGCTCCAGGCAGGGCAGTTGGCTGCGGACGCGACGGAGCGCGGCGACGTACGAGGTGCCGAGGAAGGTGCCGGTGATGAAGAGCAGGCGGGTGCGGGTGAGGTGGAGGACGTGGGCGGCTTCGGTGCCCTTGAAGCGGGTGTTGACGGGGACCAGGACGGCGCCCGCGGTCACCGCGCCGAGGGCGGAGACGATCCAGTCGAGGGTGTTGGGAGCCCAGACGGCGACCCGGTCGCCGGGCGTGATGCCGGAGGCGATGCAGGCGGCTGCCGCCCGCTCCACCCGCTCGCCCAGCTCGGCGTACGAGACCCGGGTACGGCCCTCGGCCACGGCCTCCCGGGGGCCGTACCGCCGGGCGGCCGCGCGCACCAGCCCGGGGAGGGTGCCGTACCGCAGATCCGCCCGCGCATCCACGTCTTCGCGCATCGCATGCCTCCCGCCGAAGGCCCGGCAGCAGTAGCTGACTAGTCGTCAGATTAGCGGTAGCCTCCTCCGCTGTCAGTACGGGCGGACGACCACGGAGGCGGCGATGGGGGCGACCCTCAAGGACGCTACGGCGATAGCCGGCATCGGGCAGACTCCGTTCGCCAGACACCTCCCCGAGTCCGAGAAGGCCCTGGCCTGCCGGGCCATCGTCGCGGCGCTGGACGACGCCGGGATCGCCCCCTCGGAGGTGGACGCCTTCGCCTCCTACACCATGGAGGAGACCGACGAGGTCGAGATAGCCAAGGCCATCGGTGCCGGGGACGTCACCCACTTCTCCAAGGTCGGCTACGGCGGCGGGGGTTCCTGCGCGACGGTCGCCCACCTTGCCGCGGCCATCGCCACCGGCCAGGCCGGCGTCGGCGTCGCCTGGCGGTCCCGTAAACGCGGCTCGGGACCGCGGCCCTGGAAGAACACCCGGGTCCAGCTGCCGACACCGGCGCAGTGGACCCGCCCCTTCGGGCTGCTGCGCCCCGCCGACGAGATCGGCATGCTGGCCCGCCGCTATATGCACGAGTACGGCGCCACCCGCGACCACTTCTTCAATGTCGCGCTGGCCTGCCGTAACCGCGCCAACCAGAACCCGGCCGCGATCATGTACGAGCGCCCGCTGACCCGCGAGATGTATATGACCGCGCGCTGGATCAGCGAACCACTCTGCCTCTTCGACAACTGCCTGGAAACGGATGGCGCGCTGGCCTGTGTCGTGGTCCCGGCGGAGCGCGCCCGGGACTGTCGCCGGCGGCCCGTCTATATCCACTCCGCCGCCCAGGGGCTGCCGGCCCAGCACCACGGCATGGTCAACTACTGGAACGACGACCCGCTCACCGGCCCCGCCTGGACCGCCGCCCGGCACCTGTGGAAAGGCGCCGACCTCGGACCGCGGGACGTCGACGTGGCACAGATCTATGACGCGTTCACCCCCCTGATCCCCCTCTCGCTGGAGGGGTATGGATTCTGCGGGCGCGGTGAGGGCGCGGCCTTCACCGAGGGGGGCGCGCTGGAGATCGGCGGCCGGCTTCCCCTCAACACCGGCGGCGGAGGCCTCTCCGAGGCGTACGTACACGGTTTCAACCTGATCACCGAAGGCGTCAGACAGCTGCGCGGCACCAGCACCGCACAGGTTCCCGGCGCCACCACCTGCCTGGTCACCGCGGGCGAGGGCGTCCCCACCTCGGCCCTGCTGCTGAGGAGTTGAGGTGCGTCGATGAGTACACGTGAGTCCATGTCCTCCAGGGTGACACCGGCCACTGACAATCGGCCCGCCACTGACGATCCGTCCGCTGGCGGCCCGCCCGACGACGGCAATCCCTCCGCCGCCGACTCCGGCCTGCTGCTGCCCGTCCCCGATGACGACGGTGAGCCCTTCTGGGCGTACGCCGCGCACGGCGAACTGCGCATCCAGGCCTGCGCCGACTGCGGAGAGCTCCGCTTCCCGCCCCGGCCCTGCTGTCCGCACTGCCAGTCCTTCACCGCCCACTGGCGGCGGATGAGCGGCCGCGGCCGCATCTGGTCCTACGTCCTCCCGCACCCGCCGCTGCTGCCCGCGTACGGTGCCCGGCCCGGCTACAACGTGATCGTCGTGGAGCTGGCCGACGCCCCCCGGGTCCGGCTCGTCGGCAACCTCGTCGCAGCCGCCGACGCCCCCCTCAACTCCGTCGACCCGGCCCGGCTGCGCATCGGCGCCCCGGTGAAAGCCGTCTTCCACACCATGCCCGGAGGCATGACCGTGCCCCGCTGGCTCCTGGAGCGGCCATGACGGTCCGTACGGAGATCACGGACGGGGTCGCGCTGGTCACCCTCGACCGGCCCGAGCGGCACAATGCCATCGATCTCGACACCGCCGCGGAACTCGCCGCCACCTGGCGCGCGTTCCGCTTCGACGACTCCGTACGGGCCGCGGTGATCACCGGCGCCGGCGGCCGCGCCTTCTGCACCGGCATCGACCGCTCCGCCGACGTCCCCCAGCCGCCCTCGCCCTACTCCCTCGACGACCCCCTGCTCACCATCGGCCCGAAGGCCAACGACCTGTGGAAGCCGGTCATCGCCGCCGTCGACGGCATGGCCTGCGGCGGCGCCTGCTACCTCCTGGGCGAGGCCGAATTCCTCATCGCCTCCGAGAACTCCACCTTCTTCGACCCGCATACCGTCTACGGGATGGTCAGCGCGTACGAATCCATCCTCATGGCGCAGCGGATGCCCCTGGGGGAGATCGCCCGGCTCGCCCTGATGGGCACGGCGGAGCGGCTGAGCGCGCCCCGCGCGTACGAGATCGGGCTGGTCTCCGAGCTGACCGCACCGGGCGCCGCGGCCGAGGTCGCGCTGCACCGCGCCGCGGTGGTCGCCGCCCAGCCGACCGAGGCGGTCCAGGGCACCGTACGCGCTCTCTGGGCGGCCAAGGAGGCCACCAGAGCACAAGCCCTGGCGCACGCCCCCCACCTCATCGCCCTGGGCAACCTGCCCCCGGAGCGGCAGGCGGAACTGTTCGCCTCCCGGAGACGGCACCGGGGCCGCTGATCCGGTGCCGTTCTTCCGCTCCCTCTCCTCGGCCCTCTGGATTACCTCTCCGGGCTACATCCGGGATTTGCGGGCCCGGGTGACCTGGCAGGTGAACCAGAACTGCCCGATGGAGGACTGGTTGACCGTGTACTTGGCGGTGTAGGTCTCGGATTCCCCGGGGCGCACGACGATCGACCGCTCGTGCAGCCCGTACGCGTTGCCGTCGGCCGGCCGGGCCTTCATCCAGTTGACGGCCATGTCGTAGGAGTAGGTGTCGGTCGAGGACGGGTTGCGGATCGTGACCGTGTACGTGAACTGCCGCAGCGAGGTGGAGAAGTCGCAGCCGCGGCCGGAGACGTCCGACCGTCCGTCCGGGTCGTACGTCTCCTGGGCCGGCGACGGCGAGTAGGTGGGCTCGTACGACGGGTCGGGGTTGTAGCCGCCGGTGGAGGAGGACGTGGACGTGGAGGTGGGGGTGGAGGTGGGCGTCGGGTAGTAGGTCGGGATCACGACCCGGGGGCGGGCGAAGGCGCAGCCGCTGACCGTTGCGAGCGTGGCCACCGCCAGTCCCGCCGCGACCGCCGCCTTCGTACCCCTGCGGGTGCCGCCGAGGACGCCCGTACCTGTACCCGTGCCCGCGCGTGTGCCCGTAGGCATGGCTGTGCGCTGCTTCGTCTTCATTCGCCTGCTGTCCCCCGTGGAAATATCCGAGCCGCGCCACCCTGTGGGTTGACGTGACTTGACGCGTGCACGGCACCCTAGCAAGCCCCGGGTGGGTGTCCCCGCGGGCATCTCATGGGGCCGCATGTGGGCGTATCTGTCTAGCGAGCGCAGACGGGCAGGCGTAGCGTCGGTCACGGAGGACGGCAGAACGATCCGAAGCGAGGCGACGCCCGTGGTGCGCAACGTTCTCGGGTCCCTGATCGCCCTCGTCGGAGCGACGGCCGCCGTCCTGAGCCCCTTCCGTCCCTGGTACGACGGCCGTCACGGCAGCGATGTACGGATCGAGGACCTGTTCAACGGCATCACCGACAACGCCGCCGCGCTCTTCGGCTCGCTCCTCCTCCCGATGGCCTTCGCCGCGCTGCTCACGCTGGTCGGCGTCGCGCTGCGCTCCCGGCCGACGGTCGCCCTCGCCGGGCTGGTCGTACTGGGCTTCACGATCCTGTGGATGGTCCGCCAGGGGCAGGCCGCGGGCGAGCTCACGGTGGGCACCCGTGGCGTGGGCATCGGCGTGGCCAACGCCCTGGGCGGTGGTGCGCTGTTGTTGCTCGGCGCTCTGATCATGCGGGGCCGCAACCGCCGGGCGTACGGCCGCGGAGACGATCGCGACTACGACCGCCCGCACCACCCGGGACCCTACGACCAGGGCTACGACTACCAGGGCTACGACTACCGGGGCTATGACGAGCGGGGTTATGGCCGGCGGGGCTATGAGGAGCGGCCGTACGACGACGGCCGTTACGGCCACCCCTACGTATACGGCGACGAGGACGACACCCCGACCGCCCCTTTGCCGGTCGTCGAGCCGCCGCCGACCGAGGAGCTGCCGCGGACCCCCGCACCGGAGTCCCGGCAGCAACAACCTCAGCAGTCACGGCATCAGCCTCAGCAGCCGCGGCGGCCGGAGCCTCAGGGGCCACCGCAGACCCTGCCGTCCCACCGGTTTCCCCCTACGCCCCCGGTGGAGTGGGGCAGGGAACACCGTCGGCCGCAGTCGCCACAGCCCGAGGAACCGCAGGAGAGCCAAGAGACCCAGCAGATCCAACAGGTCCAACCGGCCCAGCAGGTCCAACAGACTCAACAGATCCAACAGACTCAACAGATCCAGAAAACTCAGAAGTCCCAGAAGCTCCAGCAGCCTCCGCGGCCCGGAGAATCGAAGCCAGAACCGAAGCCTGAACCGAAGCCCGACGAACCCCAAGAGCCTCAGGGGCCTCAACGGCCTCCGGAGCGGCAGGAGTAGTAGTCCTCCGCGTCGCTACGGCCTCCGTGCCTGCCCCGTCCCCATGGCGGCGTCCAAGGCGTAGACGCAGCGGTCCTTGCTGCAGGCGTAGACGACTCCGGCGACCGCCACCGGTGAGCCGGTGATCTCTCCGCCGGTGGCCAGTTTCCAGCGCAGCTGGCCACCCATCGCGTCGAGCGTGTACAGGCAGTGGTCGGCCGAGCCGAAGTGCACCCTGCCCTCCGCGACGACCGGTGCGCCGATGATCTCCGCGCCGGCCTGGAAGCGCCAGCGCGGGGTGCCGGTCACCGCGTCCAGGGTGTAGAGCGCCTTGCCGCTGCCCAGGTGGACCGCGCCATGGGCGACCAGCACCGGTTCGGCGGACTGCCGGGCCTCGGTGGCGATCCGCCAGCGGTCGCGGCCGTCCGCCGGGTCCAGGGCGTAGACCGTGCCGAGATAGTCGGCCAGGTAGATGCCGCCGCCGGTGACGGCCGGTCCGGGGGCGAACGCGGGCGGGCTCAGGAACACCGCGGGTGCCTCGAAGTGCCAGCGCACCTCGCCGCGTGCGATGTCGATCGCCAGCACCCGGCTCCCCGCCACCACATAGACCACCCCGTCCGGCGCGGGCAGCAGCCGCATCGGCACTCCGCCGCAGGCCGCCGCGTCACCGACCGGATACGACCAGCGCTCGGCGCCGGTACGCGCCTCCAGCGCCTTCAGCCGCGTATCGGCCCATACGAACACCGTGCCGTTGTGCACCACGGGCCCGGCCTCGGCGGTCTCGAATTCGGTCTGCACACCGGAGGTCTCCCACAGCAGCTCGCCGGTGGCGGCCTCCCACGCCTGGACTCCGCCACCGCGGGTGCTGGTGACGACGGTGCCGCGGTCGGCCTTGAGGGCGTAGACCCAGCCCTCGGCGTTCAGCCGCCAGCGCTCGGTGCCGTCGACGGCGTCCAGCGCGTACAGGCTGGGACCGTCGGAGGCGTGGATCCGACCGTCCGCGACCGCCATCGACCAGGCGACGTCACGGGTCTTGAACCGGCGGCGTCCACTGGCCACGTCGAGTGCGTGGACCTCGAAGGACGTGATGTAGAGCAGACCGTCGGCGACGACCGGGGTTCCCCAGACGTCGTTCGACATCCGGAACCGCCAGGGGCGCCAGCGGCCCGGCTCGGCGGCGGGCGGGCCTGGCGGTTCCGGCGGGGCGGCGGGCTGCGCGCCGACGCCGGTGCCGGCGCCGTCGGCCACCGGGGTGCCGGGGGCGGCCGCGCCCTGCCGCGGTACACCGGCCGCGGGGCCGGTGGCGGGCGGCCGCACCCAGTTCGTCGCGGCGGCGGCCTGCCCGCGCGGCTGCGGGTCCCGGACCTCGGCGCGCGGCCCCGGCCCTATCGGGGCGGGTGAGCCGCCGAGACGTACCGGACCGGCGCCGCCGGGGCCGGCAGAGGCGCCGGGGGCACCGGGGTGCTCGCCGGGGTTTCCGCGCGGGTCGGCGGCGCGGTGCGCGGCGGGGCCGGCGCCGACCTTCCCGGGCCAGCCGGGGCCGGCGGAGGCCGATGCCTGGGCGGGGGCCGGGGCCGCCGGGGCGCTCTCCGGCCGTGGTGGCGCCGCTACGGGCTGGGGTACCGGCATCGGGGGCGGGGGCGCTGCGGGCGGGGCCATGGGCGGGGGCGGAGGGGAGGCCGGCGGGGCGGAGTGCGCCGGACGGCCGGCGGAGCCGCGCTGCGCGCTCGCCCGCGGAGCCTCCTGCGGTGTCACGGAGCGGCCGCCGCGGCGGCTCTCGATGAGCCCCACGGCGCCCGGCGGCAGCCAGGCGGAGGCGGTACCGCTGTCGTCGCCGCCGGAGCTGAAGAGGTGCGGTGCGAGCTGGGACTGCAGATCCGCGGGGGACGGCCGGTGGCCGGCGTCCATCTGCATACAGGACTCGATGAGCGGACGCAGTTCGTCCGGCAGCCCGGTCAGGTCCGGTCCCTCGCGCAGCAGCATGAACACCGTCTCGACGGGGTTGGCGCCATGGAACGGCGCATGCCCGGTGGCGGCGAACACCAGCGTCGAGCCGAGCGAGAACACATCGCTGGCGCCCGTGACACTGCGGGAGTCACGGGCCTGCTCGGGCGACATGTACGCGGGCGTGCCGACGGCCACGTTCGTCATGGTCAGCCGGGTGTTGGACACCCCGGAGGCGATACCGAAGTCGATCACCCGGGGGCCGTCCTCGACGACCAGCACATTGGACGGCTTCAGGTCGCGGTGGACCAGACCGGCGCCGTGGATGGACTGCAGCGCCTCGGCGATGCCGGCCGCCAGCCAGCGCACCGCCTGGGCCGGCAGCGGCCCGCACTCATTGACTATTTCCTCCAGGGAGGGTGCGGGGACGTACGCCGTCGCGAGCCAGGGGACCGCCGCCCGCGGGTCGGCGTCGACCACCGCCGCGGTGTAGAAGCCGCTGACCGCGCGGGCCGCCTCGACCTCGCGCGTGAAGCGGACCCGGAACAGCTGGTCCTCGGCCAGCTCGGTGCGCACCGTCTTGATCGCCACGCGCCGGCCGGACGCCGAGCGGGCCAGATAGACCAGGCCCATGCCGCCGGCCCCGAGACGGCCGAGCACCTCGAACGGCCCGATCCGCCGGGGATCGTGCTGCGTCAGCGCCTTCAGCTGCTGCTCCACCACTTGCCTGCCACCTCCCCGTGGGGCGTAAAAAAGAGACTCTCACCAGCCGCGAGCCGCCGAGAGCCACTGCCCCGTGCAGCGTCTCACCGCCTGGCCGAACCGGCCGTACGCGTGCTGATTCTTCCTGGCCGAGCCGACGGTTGCGAACCCGGGGCCCGTCCGTCGTGTCATGGCATGCCCGTCGTTCCCCGTACCGGGCCCGTTACCCGACGTAACCCCACCCTGTCTGACGTGCTCCGATCCGTCCGCCGTTGCGCAGTTGTCAGGGGTTACCGGCCGGTTATGACTCCTGCGGCGCCGACCTTGCCCGTCCCTGGCCCACCTCTGCCCGGCTCTCTTCCCCCTTCCCCCTTCCCCCTTCCCCCTTCCCCCGTCGCCTCCGCCCGCGCCCTTCCCGTGCCCCTTGGTTCCTGCCCTGGTCCGTGCCCCGCCCGTTCACCGCCGTGCGGGGCGGTTCAGTGCCGTCCAGTGGTTCGGTACCGTCCAGTACGGATCAATTCTGCGCTGTCGAGCGCCACTTCGGCGGGATGGGGCGTGGCGTGGCGCCGTGATAGTCGGGCTGATGGTGTCCGGGCAGCGTTCACTGACGGCTGCCGCGGCGGCCATATGTCCACGCTAGCGCCGGTTTGTGTGATCTGCCCGGCGGGGGTCGCGGATTCGCGTGTGGGGCGCGGGGGCGGGGGCGGGAGCCCTGAGTGATTCCGCGCTCCGGGCGGGAGCGAGCGATTCCGCGCTCCCGGGATTCGGACTCCGGGTTTCCGGCTCCCGACGTCCAACTGATGGCCCCGTTCAAGTATTTACCGTGCGGGAAATTACGGTGCGCACCGCACGGATAGCGATCGCTTATCCACCGAAGTTGTCCACAGCCTGTTGATAAAGGCATTCACCGGTTCGGACCAAGCCGGGGCGGCCGGTTTGCCGCCGTGAGCAGGGGCGCCACCAGCGCACTCGTGGGGCTTCCGGGCCCCTAACTCCCGCATCCCCATTTGCAGGCAGCCAGATCGCGCTCCGATCACCCCTCGGTAAGCTGACGGCATGACAGGACAAGTGCGAACCGTTGACGGCAGAGTTGCCGGCCGCCGTGGACAGGCGACGCGGCAGAAGCTTCTCGACTGCCTCAGTGAAATGCTCAGTTCGTCCCCCTACCGGGACGTCAAGGTCATCGATGTGGCCCGAAAAGCGGGGACTTCACCCGCTACGTTCTATCAGTACTTCCCCGACGTCGAAGGAGCCGTCCTCGAAATCGCGGAGGAGATGGCCAAAGAGGGTGCCTCTCTGACCGATCTTGTCGCCGGCCGCTCCTGGGCGGGTAAATCCGGCTGGCAGACGGCAGAGGACCTGGTTGACGGCTTCCTCTCCTTCTGGCGCAGGAACGACGCCATTCTGCGCGTCGTCGACCTGGGTGCGGCCGAGGGTGACAAGCGGTTCTACAAGATCCGCATGAAGATCCTCAATGCCGTCACCAACTCGCTCACGGAGTCCATTCAGGAGCTCCAGAGCAAGGGCAGGATCGACAAGGACGTGAGCGCGGCAGCCATGGCCGGCTCGATCGTCGCCATGCTGGCGGCGGTCGCCGGGCACCAGAAGGGCTTCCAGAGCTGGGGCGTCAAGCAGGCCGAGCTCAAGCCCAACCTGGCGCTGCTGGTGCACTACGGCGTCACCGGCAAGAAGCCGACCAAGTAACCGGCTCAACCAGTGTTGCTGCCGCCGCCGGCATCCGTGCGGGTGTCTGTGCCGGGTAACCGGTGCGGCCGGTGTCACCGGCAAGTAGCCGGCCGAGCGGCCGATCACGTATCGGAGCGGCCGGTGCACAACCAGCGAGTAACCGAGTAACCGAAAAACCGAGCACGCAGCCGAGGAAGCGGCCGAGCGGTAGCCGCGCCTCCAAGTCCCGGTGCATCCGGGCCGGTTCGCCATCGGTCCGGTGTCTGTCCTGCCATACAGCATGCATCACATGTAACGGGTGCCTCTCGTCCGGGGGCGCCCGTTGCGCATGTCAGGGCCGGTCAGGGCCGGTCAGCGCCGTTCCAGCCGCTCCAGTCGGAACAGCCGGATCTCCCGCTCCACCCGTGCCTGATACGCGGCATACGGAGGCCAGAACTCCAGCGCCGTCCGCCACGCCCGCGCTCGCTCCTCACCGGTCAGCAGCCGGGCCCGTACGGGAATGTCCTGGCTCCGCCAATTGATCTCCGCTTCGGGGTTCTTGAGCAGATTGCCGGTCCAGGCCGGATGTCCGGGCCGCCCGAAGTTGCTGCCGACCAGCAGCCAGCTGCCGCCCTCCTCCGGCACGCAGGCCAGCGGGGTGCGCCGCGGCCGCCCGCTCCGGGCACCGGTCGCGGTCAGTATCACCCCTGGCAGCATCCGGGCGCTGAGCAGCACCTTTCCGTGGGTCAGCCGGTGCACCGCGCGGTCCAGCGCGGGGATGACGTGCGGGGCGATCCGGGCGAACGTACGGGTTGCGGAGATCTTCTGCACCAGCCGCCGAGTCGGTGACATCACGCGGCGCCCCGTCCCACGCCGGCGCCCGGTCCCTGTCCTGCGCCCGTACCCGCGCCTGCGCCCGGTCCCGAACCCTGTCTCGCGCCCGTACCCGCGCCTGCGCCCGGTCCCGAACCCTGTCCCGCGCCTGCGCCCGCGAACAGCCCCGCCTCCTCGGCGGCCCGCGCCCGCAGCCGGTGGACCGGGCCCAGCAGCAGCTCGTCGCAGGCCGCACGCTTGAAGTACAGATGCGCCGCATGCTCCCAGGTGAAGCCGAGGCCGCCGTGCAGCTGCACCGCCTCCCCCGCCACCGCGCGCAGCGCCTCCAGCGTCTGTGCGAGCGCCAGCGCACCCACGCCGGGCTCTGCGCGTCCCGCCGACCACGCCGCGTAGTACGCCGCCGAGCGCGCCGCCTGCAGCGCCACGTAGAGATCCGCGAGCCGGTGCTGGACCGCCTGGAAGGAGCCGATGGGCCGGCCGAACTGCTCGCGCTCCTTGACGTAGGCGACGGTGCGGGTGAGTGCCGCATCGGCCGCCCCGACGGCTTCGGCGGCCAGCGCCGCGGCGGCGACCGCACCGGTCGCGGCCAGTGCCGCGGCCACGGCCGTCGCGCCACCGTCCCGCGGCTCGTTCCCCAGGCTGTTCCCCGGGACGTTGCCCGGGATGTTGCCCGGACCGTTCCGCCGTCTCTTCTCCTCGCCCAGCAACTCGGCCCGTACCTCCCGAAGTTGGATCCGCGCCTGAGGGCGGGTCTCGTCCAGCGGGGTCTGCCGGACCCGTAGCAGTCCCGGGGCTTCGTCCGCGCGTACCACGAAGAGCAGGGTGCGGCCGCGTACGAAGCCGCCGGTGTGCGCGGCCACCAGCAGGATGTCCGCGGTGTGCCCGTTCAGCACCTGCCCGGCCTCCCCGTACAGCCGCCAGCCGTCTTCCGTCATCCGGGCCTGGATCCCACCCGCTCGTCCGCCGCCCGCCCAGTCGCCGTCGTTCGCCCCGGTGAGGGCGAGCGCGGTGGCCAGCCGGCCACCCGGTACGGCGAGTGTGCCGGTCAGCTCGCCGGAGGCGAGAGCCGGCAGCAGCGTGCCGCGCTGGCGTTCGCTGCCCAGTGCGAGGATCAGCGGGGCGGCCAGCGCGGCGGTGGCGATCAGGGGCGAGGGGAGCAGGGCGCGGCCGGTCTCCTCGCAGGCCAGGGCGAGTTCGGTGGGGCCGCAGCCCACCCCTCCGTAAGCGGTGGGCAGGGCGAGGCCGGGCAGTCCGAGGTGCCCGGCGAGCCGATGCCACAACTGCTCGTCGTAGCCCGGTGGGGTGCGTACCGCCGCTTTCACCTCGTCCGGGCCGCAGTGTCCGCGCAGCAGATCGCGCAGGGTGCGGCGGATTCCGTGCTGCTCCTCGGTGAACGCGGCATCCATCGGCGGGCTCCTCCCGGCCGTACGACCACGCCCGTCCGTTCCTTCCGAATCCGGACGGACCGTCTCGGGGCATCTGAACTAACTGACGGGCCGTCATGTTAGGCGGGAAAATGGCACTTTCCTAGTTCCACACGCCCACCTGAAGCCCGCGCATCCGATGTACCGTCAGATCCATGCCCATGCCCATGTCTGTGCCCATGCCCATGTCTTCAGTGACGTCCGGGGCGCGCAGGGTCGCCGTCGCCGGAGTGGCCCTGTCCGACTGCGGCCGCGTGGACGAGGCCACCCCGTACGCCCTGCATGCCCAGGCCGCCCGCCGGGCCCTCGGCGAGAGCGGTCTGGACCGGTCCGTGATCGACGGCTTCGCCTCGGCCGGCCTGGGCACCCTCGCCCCCATCGAGGTCGCCGAGTACCTGGGCCTCCGCCCCACCTGGGTCGATTCGACCTCGGTCGGCGGTTCCACCTGGGAGGTGCTGGCCGCACACGCCGCCGACGCGATCGCGGCCGGCCACGCCAACGCCGTACTCCTCGCCTACGGCTCCACCGCCCGCGCCGACCTCAAGGCCCGGCGGCGCACTGCCAACCTCTCCTTCGGCGCCCGTGGGCCGCTCCAGTTCGAGGTCCCCTACGGGCACACGCTGATCGCCAAGTACGCCATGGCCGCCCGTCGCCATATGCACCAATACGGCACCACGCTGGAGCAGTTGGCCCAGATCGCTGTCCAGGCGCGAGCCAACGCGGCCGCCAACCCGGATGCCCTGTACCGCGCCCCGATCACCGTCGACGAGGTCCTCTCCGGGCCGGTGATCGCCGACCCGTTCACCAAACTGCACTGCTGCGTTCGCTCCGACGGCGGCTGCGCGGTCCTGCTGGTCGCCGAGGAGTACGTCCCCGACCTGGCCAAGTCGCCGGTCTGGGTGCTTGGTTCCGGTACCGCGATCTCCCACGCGGCGATGTCCGAGTGGGACGACTTCACCGTCTCGCCGGCGGCGGTCTCCGGGCGCCTCGCCTTCGCCCGCGCGGGTGTCCGCCCCGCCGAGATCGATGTCGCCGAGCTGTATGACGCCTTCACGTATATGACTCTGGTGACGCTGGAGGACCTGGGATTCTGCGACAAGGGCGAGGGCGGTGCGTTTGTCGAGAACGGTCGGCTGCTGCGGGGCGGCGAGCTGCCGGTCAACACCGACGGTGGCGGGCTGGCCGCCTGCCACCCTGGAATGCGGGGGCTTTTCCTGCTGGTTGAGGCGGTGCGCCAGCTCCGTGGCGAGGCGGGCCCGGACCGCCAGGTCCGGAGGGCGGACGGCACGCTGCCGCAGCTCGCGGTCGCCTCGGGCACCGGCGGCTGGTTCTGCTCGTCGGGGACGGTGGTGCTGGGGCGGGGCTAGGGCCCTGCTGACGCCGCGGAGATCCATCAGAAGGGCCCCAGGGAAGGCGGAGGCGAGGTTCCGCGGACTGGGAGTGCCCCACGGACGGATCCGTGGGGCACTCCCCGCATCAGCGCATCAGCCCAGTCGCTCCTCGAGCAGATCCGCGGCCCGCTGAGCCCCGCCCTCGGCGCGTGCCTCGGCCCGCAGTTGTGCCGAGCGCGCGGCGACCCGCGGATCGCCGGTGAGCTCCAGCAGCGCCGTTCGCAGGGCCTCCGCCGTCGCGTCAGCGGTGTCGATCCGGCGAGCGACGCCCAGCTCGACCAGCCGGTCGGCGTTCATGGGCTGCTCGGCGCCCTGCGGAACCGCGATCATCGGCACTCCGGTGTACAGGCCCTCGCTGGAGCTCCCCATTCCGGCATGCGTCACAAAGGCATCGGCCTGCTCGAGTATCGCCAGCTGCGGTGCCCACGACCGTACTTCGATGTTGGCCGGAACCGCGTCCCCCAGTTCCGCCGGGTCGAGGTACTTGCCGATCTGCAGCACCACATGCCACCCCGGCAGATCCCCGAAGGCCCGCACGCACTGCCGGTAGAACTCCGGCTGCCGGGTGTACGCCGAACCCAGCGACACCAGCAGCACCTTCTCGGCACCGGCGGGCCGGGTCCAGTCGCCCTGCTCCGCACGGGAGCCGAGGCACGGGCCGACGAACGTCACCGCGTCGGTGTCGACCCGGTCGGCGTTCGGCTGCATGGCCCGGGGGATCATCGCCAGCGCCCGCGGCGGGCGGCCGGAGAACGCGTCCACGTCGGTGGTGACGGCACCGCACCGTTCCAGCCACGCGGCGAACCGCGCCCGGTAGTCATCGACCCCCGGCAGCCCGGCCATCATCGCGGCGAACTCCTCCGCGGCGCCCTCCCAGCCCACGAACGTCGGGGACAGCTGAACGAGGTCGCGCCCCTGCGACTCGGCCAGCGCGCGGGCGGCGTACGCCGCGATGTCGTACAGGTAGAGGTCGGCGGGGTCGTCGTCGTACACGGCGCGCAGCTGCGGCAGGACGTCGATCGCGTCGTCGAGGAAGAGTGCGGAGGCGGCGATGGGGTCCTCTGGCCAGTCGTTGGTGGCGACCGGCAGGGAGGAGGTGAAGCGGACCAGTTCGGCGCCGGTGGGGGCGATCACCTCGGCGACGTGGTCGGTGTTGGCGTACGTCACGCGATGGCCACGGGCCACCAGCTCGCGGATGATCTCCAGGCTGGGCAGCACATGGCTGATCATGGGTGCGCCGATCATGGCGATATGGGCACGGCGCGTCTTACGGGACATCACTGGACTTCCTTTGATGTGGAGCTACGGCTGACAAGGGGAGGGAGTGCGGCAACCCGACCACCCGGGCGGCGCCGCGCGACACGGCAGCAGAGCCGGTCGCGCTCAGGGCGTGCCTGGGTGCGTGCGGGACGGCGGGGGCGTCGGGCGCCCTCGGCGGCGGCGTGTCAGCCGTAGATCTGAAGGAAGTGCATGCCGGACAACGTAAGGGTGGCCGTCTGCTCCTGTCGAATGGTTTTTCGGTGCCCGCGGGCGGCGCTCGGGTCGGGGCGGTGCCCTTGCCGGATGGCTCGTCGGCCGCGACCATGTATCGCCAAGGGTTGTGTGACGGCCCGTCAGTTACGTGGGTCGTGACGGCGAGGGCGGGCGACTGGAGGGCACATGACCGGCACGGGCGACCGCGGCGACGACATAGGCCCTGGCCGCGTATGGCGGCCCGATGGCGGGCGGCTGATGTACGGGATGCAGCTTCCGGTGCAGTCGCAGAGCACCCTTTACGCCGAGAGCTGGGAGGTCGCCGCCGGGCCCGCCGACCTGGTGGAGATCGCACGGACCGCCGATCGCCACGGGTTCGGGTATATCGCCTGCTGCGAGCACATCGCGATCCCCCGGCGGCTGGCCGAGGCGATGAGCACGGTGTGGTACGACCCGGTCGCCACGCTGGCACACCTGGCGGCCGTGACGGAGCGGGTGCGGCTGCTGAGCCATGTGGCGGTGGTCGGGCTGAAGCATCCGCTGATCACGGCCAAGCAGTACGCCACGCTCGACCACCTCTCCGGCGGGCGGCTGATCCTCGGGGTCGGCGCGGGGCATGTGCGGGAGGAATTCGAGGCGCTGGGGGTGGATTTCGCCCGGCGGGGGGCCGTACTGGACGAGGCCGTCGACGCGCTGAAAACGGCGCTGGGCGGTGCGGAGTTCCCGGAGTTCGCGGGGGAGCGGTTCTCGTTCGAGGGGCTGGGGCAGGCCCCGCGGCCCGCGCAGGCGCCGCGGCCGCCGATCTGGGTGGGCGGCTCCTCGCCGGCCGCCCTGCGCCGTGCCGCGGAGCGCGGGGACGGCTGGCTGCCGCAGGGCGACCGGCGTGAGCAGCTGCCCGGACAGATCACCCGGCTCCGGCGGCTGCGGGAGGCCGCCGGGATCGCGGAGCCGGCGGTGATCGGCGCCCTCGTCGAGCCGTTGTACGTCGGCGAGCCGGCGTGGGAGGTCGGGCGGCGAACCCTGGCCGGGCGGCCGGAACGCATCGCGGACTCGCTTCGGGAGTACGCGGCGATGGGGGTGACGCAGATCCAGGTGCGGTTCCGCAGCCGCAGTCGCGGCGAACTGACGGACCAGATGGCGGCGTTCGCCACCGACATCGCTCCACAGCTCCACAACTGACCGGTTGACCGGCCGGCTGACCGGCTGACCGGCTGGCCGACTGACCGGCGGACCGGTTGACCAGCCGGCTGACCGGCTGACCGACACCGATGGGCAGGCGGACCGATGGGCAGGCGGCCAGTCGACGAGGAGGCGTTCGTGGGCAAGCTGGACGGGCGGGTCGTGCTCATCACCGGTGCGGCACGCGGACAGGGGGAGCACGAGGCGCGGCTCTTCGCGGCCGAGGGGGCGAAGGTGGTGCTCGCCGATGTCCTCGACGAGCAGGGGGAGGCCGTCGCGAAGGACATCGGGCCCGGCGCGCGCTACGTCCCGCTCGACGTCGGTCGCGAGGACGCGTGGGCGGCCGCCGTCGCCGCGGCCAAGGAGGCGTTCGGGAAGGTCGACGGGCTCGTCAACAACGCGGGCATCCTGCGGTTCAACGAGTTGGTCGGCACCCCCCTCGACGAGTTCCAGCGGATCATCCAGGTCAACCAGGTCGGCACGTTCCTCGGTATCAAGGCCGTCGCGCCCGAGATCGCCGCCGCCGGGGGAGGCTCCATCGTCAACACCGCCTCGTACGCGGGTGTCACGGGCATGGCGTACGTGGGTGCGTACGCCGCCACCAAGCACGCCATCGTGGGTCTGACGAGGGTCGCGGCCCTGGAGCTGGCCCGCCGGAGGATACGGGTCAACGCCATGTGTCCCGGCGCGATCGACACCGCGATGTCGAACCCGGCGCGACTGGACCCGGAGGCGGACGCCGAGGAGAGCTCCCGGGCCCTCGACGAGCTGTACCGCAAGCTCGTGCCGCTGGGGAGGGCCGGGAAGCCGGAGGAGGTGGCGCGGCTCGCGCTCTTCCTGACCTCCGACGATTCGTCCTACATCACCGGGCAGCCGTTCGTCATCGATGGCGGCTGGCTGGCCGGGGTGAATGCCATCTGACGGAAGTCGGCTATTGACGGTCCACGTGGGCGATGCCACAGTCGGCGGCTAGTGAATCTGACGCAGCGTCAGCTATGGCTTTGGGGACGGTGAACCTCCTTGGAATTCGGGCTCTTTGTACAGGGATACGTGGGCAAGCGGGCCGAGACCGACCCGCTCGCGGAGCACAAGGCGCTGATGGAGGAGACCGAGTACGTCATCCAGGCGGACGCCTCCGGCTTCAAATACGCCTGGGCGTCCGAGCACCACTTCCTGGAGGAGTACTCGCACCTCTCCGCCAACGACGTCTTCCTCGGCTACCTCGCCCACGCCACCGAGCGCATCCACCTCGGCTCCGGGATCTTCAACCCGCTCGCGCAGGTCAACCACCCCGTCAAGGTCGCCGAGAAGGTCGCCATGCTCGACCACCTCAGCGAGGGGCGCTTCGAGTTCGGCAGCGGGCGCGGGGCCGGTTCGCACGAGATCCTCGGCTTCCTCCCCGGCATCACCGATATGAACCACACCAAGGAGATCTGGGAAGAGACCATCGCCGAGTTCCCGAAGATGTGGCTCCAGGAGCAGTACGCCGGGTTCCAGGGCAAGCACTGGTCGCTGCCGCCGCGCAAGGTCTTCCCGAAGCCGTACGGGTCCTCGCACCCCGCGATGTGGTACGCGGCCGGTTCCCCGTCCTCGTACGCCATGGCGGCGAAGAAGGGGCTGGGGGTACTGGGCTTCAGCGTGCAGAAGGTCTCCGACATGGAGTGGGTGCTGGAGCAGTACAAGACGGCCATCCGGGACGCCGAACCGGTCGGGGACTTCGTCAACGACAACGTGATGGTGACGTCGACGGCGATCTGCGCCGAGACGCACGACCGAGCGGTGGAGCTCGCCGTCAACGGGGGGCTCAACTACCTCCAGTCGCTGGTGTTCCGGTACCACGACACCTTCCCGCGGCCCGAGGGCATCCCCGAGTGGCCCGAGCTGCTGCCCGACTACACCGCGGAGGTCATCGAGCTGCTGATCGCCGAGGAGCTGATGATCTGCGGCGATCCGGACGAGGTGCTCCGGCAGTGCGAGCGCTGGGAGCAGGCCGGTGCCGACCAGCTGAGCTTCGGGCTGCCGATCGGGATCCCGTACGAGGACACCATGAACACGATCAGGCTCATCGGCGAGCACGTCATCCCGAAGATCGACACGGACCCGGTGCACCGGACGACGCGATTCCGGCAAGCCGCCTGAAGGGGGCCGCGGCCATGCTCGACCACCTGATCCGGGGCGCGACCGTCGTCGACGGCACGGGCGCGCCCTCGTACGTCGCCGATGTCGGGATACGGGACGGGCGGATCGCCGTCATCGCACCGTCCGGAGCCCGAAACGGAACCGGCACGGCCGCCGGCAACGGCACCGGCAGCCTGGCGGCGCGGACGAGCGAGGATGCCACCGGACGCGTCCTCGCCCCCGGCTTCGTCGATCCGCACACCCACTACGACGCGCAGCTGTTCTGGGACCCGTACGCGACCCCCTCCCTCCACCACGGAGTGACGACCGTGGCCGGCGGCAACTGCGGTTTCACGCTCGCTCCGCTGAACCCCGCCCGCCCGGAGGACGCCGACTACACGCGGCGGATGATGTCCAAGGTGGAGGGCATGTCCCTGGTGGCGCTGGAGGAAGGCGCGCCCTGGTCGTGGCACTCGTTCGGGGACTACCTCGACGCGCTCGAAGGGCGGATCGCCGTCAACGCGGGCTTCATGGTCGGGCACTGCGCGCTGCGCCGGTATGTGATGGGCGCCGACGCGGTGAGCGGGAGGCCGCCGAGTCACTCGCAGATGGCGGAGATGCTCGCCCTCTTCCATGCCGCGATGGACGCCGGGGCCTGGGGGTTCTCCACCACCCAGTCGTCCACCCACACCGATGGCGACGGACGGCCGGTCGCCTCCCGGTACGCCGGGCCCGATGAGCTGCTCGCGCTCGGCCGGGCCGTCGCCGCACACGAGGGCACCCAGATCGAGGCGATCGTCGCGGGCTGCCTCGACCGGTTCAGCGATGCCGAGATCGAGCTGTTCGTGGAGCTCAGCGCGGCCGCCGGACGTCCGCTGAACTGGAATGTCCTGACCATCGACGCGGCGGTCCCCGGACGCGTCCCGCGGCAGCTGGGGGCGAGCGAACGGGCCCGGAAGGCGGGCGGCCGGGTCGTCGCCCTCACCATGCCGATCCTCACGCCGATGAACATGTCCCTGGGCACCTTCTGCGCGCTGAACCTGATCCCCGGGTGGGGCGAGATCCTCGGACTGCCGGTGGAGCAGCGGATCGCACGGCTCCGCGAGCCCGCCGTACAGGCCGGGATGCTGCGGCACGCGGGCAGTGAGGAGGCCGGTGTCTTCCGGCGGCTCACCGACTTCGGCCGGTACGTCATCGGCGACACCTACTCCGCGGCGAACGAGGGCCTGACCGGGCGGGTCGTCCAGGACATCGCGGCCGAGCGCGGCCAGGACCCCTTCGCCTGCCTGGTCGGCATCTGCGCCGACGACCGGCTGCGGACCGTCCTGTGGCCCATGCCCACCGACAACGACCCGGCCTCCTGGGCCCTGCGCGCCGAGACCTGGCAGCACGAGGATGTGCTGCTCGGCGGCTCGGACGCGGGCGCGCACCTGGACCGGATGTGCGGCGCCCCGTACACCACCCGCTTCCTCGGCGACTGTCTGCGCGGCCGGCGACTGGCCGGTCTGGAGCAGGCGGTGAAGATGCTCACGAACGACCCGGCTCACCTCTTCGGCCTGCGAGAACGCGGGCGCGTCCAGGAGGGCTACCACGCCGACCTGGTCCTCTTCGACCCGGAGCGGATCGACGCCGGGCCGGCCACGCTGGTGCACGACCTGCCGGGCGACAGCCCGCGCCTGGACTCCCGGGCGATCGGCGTCAACGCCGTTTGGGTCAACGGGGTCGAGGCGATCCGCGACGACGTGGTCACCGGGGCCGTACCGGGCCGGGTGCTGCGCTCGGGCCGCGACACCGCGACGGTGAGTACGAGGTGAGTGCGAGGGGAGCACGAGGTGAGTCCGAGGCGAGTGTGACGGGAGTACGAGGGGAGTACGAACGCGTACGAGATGAGTACGAACGCGTACGAGATGAGTACGAGGGCGTACGAGATGAGTACCAGGGGAGGACGAAGTGACGGCGCCGGCCGGGCGGTTGCTGATCGGCGGGGAATGGGTTGAGCCCGCGGGCGGGCACTACGAGGTGACCGACCCGGCGACGGAGGCGGTCGTCGGGCTCGCCCCCGAGGCCTCGCGGGCGCAGGTGTACGAGGCGGCCGCCGCGGCCCGCCGGGCCTTCGGGCCGTGGTCGCGGACGGCGCCCGAGGAGCGCGCCGCGATCCTCGACCGGGCCGCGGACGTCATCCAGCGGGACTTCGCGGCGAACGCCGAACTGGCGCGGGCCGAGAGCGGTGCGACGACCGGGACGGCGCGCGCGATGCAGGTGGCGGTGGCGGTGGCCCGCTTCCGGCGGTACGCGAAGGGCGCCCTGGAGCCCGTGGAGCAGGGACTGCCGCCACAGATCAACGAGGCCGGGCCAGGAGGTGGGCCGTTGGGGAAGGCCGGGGTGGTGGGCGCGCTCGTCGTCCGCCGGCCGGTCGGCGTGGTCAGCTGCATCACCTCGTACAACAATCCGTGGGCGAACCCCGCGGGCAAGGTCGCCCCGGCCCTGGCCATGGGCAACACCGTCGTGGTGAAGCCGGCCCCGCAGGATCCCCTGTCGGTGTACCGGATGGCGGCGGCACTGGAGGAGGCGGGGGCGCCGGCCGGGGTGGTGAACGTGGTGAGCGGCGCGTCCGCCGAGGCCGGCGTGGCGGCCGTCGACTCACCGGATGTGGACATGGTGAGCTTCACCGGCTCGACGGCCGTCGGGCAGCGCATCGGGGAGGTCTGCGGGCGCGCTGTGAAACGCCAGTTGATGGAGTTGGGCGGCAAGGGCGCGGCGCTGGTCTTCGACGACGCCGACCTGGACTCGGCGGTGGCGGGGATCGGCACCACGTTCTCCTTCTACAGCGGGCAGATCTGCACGGCACCGACCAGGGTGATCGCTCAACGGGGTGTGTACGACGCGCTGGTGGAGCGGCTCGCGCGGTACGCCCGCCGGCTGAGGGTCGGTGACCCGAGGGAGCCCACCACGGTCGTCGGCCCGGTCATCTCGGCCGCCCACCGGGACCGCGTCGAGTCGTACATCGAACTCGGGCGGAAGGAGGGCGCCCGCGTCGTCACGGGCGGCGAACGGCCCGCCGGCCTGACGCGGGGCTGCTACGTCACACCGACACTGCTGGCCGACTGCACCAACGACATGCGCGTCGTACGGGAGGAGATCTTCGGTCCGGTCGTCGTGGTCGTTCCTTTCGAGGAGGAGGACGAGGGCGTGGCGCTGGCCAATGACAGCGACTACGGCCTCATCGACTACGTGTGGTCCGGGGATGTGGCCCGCGCCTTCCGGGTGGCCGGGCGGCTGCGGGCCGGCGGGGTCGGGGTGAACACGGTCGGCCGCAACATGGAGGCCCCCTTCGGCGGCTTCAAGAAGAGCGGCGTAGGCCGGGACGTGGGCTCGTACGCGCTCCATGCCTACAGCGAACTCCAGGCGATCGTGTGGCCCGGGTGAGACCCGGGCCTGCCCCGGATGGGGCCGGCTGCCTCAGGCCGGTTGGCGGCGGCCCAGGAAGACCGGGTTGGTCATCGCCGCCATCGGGCCTGGCAGGCCAGGGGTGGCCGGGGCGTGGCGGACCTCCGCCCGTATGTAGGCGGCGTTGTCGGGAGTGGTCTGCCAGGTGACGGTGCCCGCGCCGGACGGGGGCAGCGCCGATGTGTGCAGCCGTCCCTGGTCGGTGACGAAGGAGACCGCGCACCCGGGTACGCCGGAGACCTCCAGCCGGGCCGTGACCTTCGTCGTGCCGGGCGCCTCCAGGCGTTCGCCGATCCCGGCGTACTCGCCGCGCTCACCGGTGACCGAGAAGGACAGGCCGACCTTCGAGGACTCCGCGATCCACACCCGGCCCGCGCGTATACCGTCCTGCAGCGCGCGGCGGGAGAGATCGTCGGCGAGTACCACGGTCTGCGGCAGGCCGACGACGTCCGGGTCACGATGAGCGTCGCTGTGCCCGACGGCCGGCAGCCAGTCCGCGCGGTCGTGGTCGTGGTCGCGTGAGTGACGGTCCCGGTCCCGGTCCAGGTCCCGGGAGCGACGGTCTCGGTCCCGGGAGTGCGCGACCAAGGTGTTGTCCCACTCGGCGAGGGCGACCTCGTCGTCGGGGGTGTACGGACCGTTCCATACCTCCACCGCGTCCGCCTCGTTCAGACCGAACTTCCAGTTGCAGCCGATGCAGGTGGCGTGCGGATGCGCCGGGACGACCAGACCGCCGGCCCGCCGGATGGCCCGGGCGAACGTGCCGAAGGCGTTGTCCCGGGCCCGGTAGCGCCAGTCGATGAAGACGCCCGGATCGGTGCCCATCGCCAGCACATGTCCATTGCGGGTGGTGACTTCCTCGCCGGTGAGGATCAGCAGGTCGTCACCCCACAAGCCCTCCCAGGCGCGGTGCGAGGAGGTGGTGTTGTGCTCGGAGGTGGTGATGAAGTCCAGCCCGGCGGCCCGGGCCAGCGCCGCGATCCGGGCCGGTGTGCGCTTGCCGTCGGAGTGCACCGAGTGGAGATGATTGTCGCCGCGGTACCAGGCCCGGCCGCGGCCCCGTGCCCGGTCGGGGGGATACCCGGCCGACGGGGTCCGCCCCGGCGGTCCGTACCGAAGGGTGATGGTGACCTCGTAGGAGAGCCCCTGCGGTGCGACCGTGTACGGGCCGAGGGCGATATGCCAGGTGCCGGCGTTGACGGGGCCCGGGAGGTAGCCGGGGGTGGCGTCGTCGGCCCGCAGGAAGAATTCCGTGCGCGCACCGCCCGACCAGCCGCGGAAGCCTTCCCCGCCGAGCTCCGTGCCCCGTTCGTCGAAGATGCCGATGTCGCAGGCGTTACCGGCCGTGCCGTCCGGGACGGCGGGTCTGTCGTAGGCGTAGGAGACGGCGATCTCGCTTACTCCGCGCGGCACTTCGACCGGTACGTAGACGAAATCCGGCGCGCCCGTGGGCAGATGGCCGGTCACCCGGCGGGTCTGCTCGACCGGCTCGCCTCCGGGCCGCCCGGCCGCCGGCGCCGCGTCGGCGAAGCTCACACCTCCGAGCGTAAGCGCGCCCGCCGTACCCGCAACCGCCGAGAGTTTCAGCACCTCGCGTCGTTCCATCTCTGCCCCCGTAATGTCTCGATGTCTCGCGATGTCTCGCGTCGTCCGTCCGATGCCGCTGCGCAGTCGGTTCGTCGCGCCGCGTGAAGACAGTTGTACGCGGCTGTGACAGCGAGGAAAAGGCCTGTGGACAAAGGCCTGTGGATAACTGTCGGTCGGTGCGGCAAACCGTTCCTCGCACCCTGTTCCGCCTGTTCCCGCCCGTCCAGGTCTGTCGTTCCCGCCCCCGCCCAGGTCTGTCGCCGCGCCCTAGGACCATCGGCGTACGGCGCTCCCGTTCGCGGTCGGTACCGCAGACCGATCCGCGTCCGGCCCCCGCGTCGTAGCGTCGAGGGAGAAGGACCGCAGGATCAGGTGAAGGGCCTGTGTATCGCGGACCCGGTGGCGGCTGGGGAAGCCGACCGGCCGCCGGGAGCGCTGATCACGGGCCCACGGAGATCAAGGAGATCCCATGCCCAGCCTCGACCACACGATCGTGCACAGCTCCGACCGCTTCGCCTCCGCCCGCTTCCTCGCCGGGCTTCTCGACGCGCCCGAACCCAAGGCCTACGGCCCGTTCGCCGCCCTCAGGCTCGACAACGGAGTGACGCTCGACTACGCCGACCGGATCGCCGACGGCCGGGAGTTCGTCCCCACGCACTACGCGATTCTGGTGTCCGAGGAGGAGTTCGACGGGATCTTCGCCCGGATCAAGGAGCGCGGTCTGCCGTACTGGGCGGACCCCCACCACACCAAGCCGCAGCAGTACAACACCCACGACGGCGGCCGCGGTCTCTACGTCGACGACCCGGACGGCCACAGCATGGAGTTCCTGACCCGTACGTACTCCGACGAGCTGCTCGCCGGTCTCTGAGCAGTGCCGGTCTCAGCGCCGGTCTCCGGGGCGCGGAACCGCGGGTGGCCGTGATCAGTGGCACATCGGCCACCCGCATTCCGGCGGTGGCGCTGTCGGCGGGCGCTCGTATGCTCGAGTAATGACATCCAGTGCGCAGGGATCTGACCAGGCGTCCGACCGAGGGGCGGACGGGGCAGCCGGCCGGGAGACCGGCCAGGGAGCCGGCCGAGAGGCTGCCCAGGCCCGTCCCGCCTCCCCGGCCCGGCCCACCGCCAACGCGATGCGCCGCGCGCTCCGGCGGGCCCGCGACGGCGTGGCGCTGGATGCCGGCGAGGCCGCGGTGCTGCTCCAGGCCCGCGGTGCGGACCTGGAGGATCTGTGCGCCTCCGCGGGGCGGGTACGGGACGCCGGCCTGGAGGCGGTCGGCCGCCCCGGTGTCATCACGTACTCGAAGGGTGTCTTCATCCCCCTGACGCGCCTGTGCCGGGACAAGTGCCACTACTGCACCTTCGCCACCGTCCCCGGCAAGCTGCGCCGGGCCGGTCACGGGATGTTCATGTCGCCCGACGAGGTCCTGGACATCGCCCGGCGGGGCGCTGAAATGGGCTGCAAGGAAGCCCTGTTCACCCTGGGGGACAAGCCCGAGGAGCGCTGGCCCGAGGCCCGCGAATGGCTGGCGGCGCAGGGCTACGACGACACCATCTCGTACGTCCGCGCCATGGCCATCCGCGTCCTGGAGGAGACGGGGCTGCTGCCGCACCTCAACCCCGGGGTGATGTCCTGGACGGACGTCCAGCGCCTCAAGCCGGTGTCCGCCTCCTTGGGCATGATGCTGGAGACGACCGCCGAGCGCCTGTGGAGCGAGCCCGGCGGCCCGCATCACGGCTCGCCCGACAAGGAGCCGGCCGTACGGCTGCGCGTCCTGGAGGACGCCGGGCGCTCCAACGTCCCGTTCACCAGCGGGCTGCTGATAGGTATCGGGGAGACCTACGAGGAGCGCGCCGAGTCGCTGTTCGCGCTGCGCCGGATACAGCGGGCCTACCACGGCATCCAAGAGCTGATCATGCAGAACTTCCGCGCCAAGCCGGACACCGCGATGCGCGGTATGCCGGATGCCGAACTGGAGGAGCTGGCCGCGACGATCGCGGTGGCCCGGCACATCATGGGCCCGTCGACGCGCCTCCAGGCGCCGCCCAACCTGGTGGACGGGGAGTACGCGCTCCTGATCGCCGCGGGGATCGACGACTGGGGCGGGGTGTCGCCGCTGACCCTCGACCATGTCAACCCCGAGCGTCCCTGGCCGCAGATCGACGAGCTGACCGAGCGCTGCGCGGCCGCCGGTTTCGAGCTGCGCGAACGGCTCCCCGTCTACCCGGAGTTCATCCAGCGCGGCGAACCATGGCTGGACCCCCGCATGCTGCCGCACGTCCGCGCGCTCGCCGACCCGGAGACGGGGCTGGCCGTCGAGGACGCCCCGGTGGTGGGCCGCCCCTGGCAGGAGCCCGACGAGGGCTTCACGCTGAACTCCTCGGGCCGTACGGACCTGCACCACACCATCGACACCGAAGGCCGCAGCGGCGACCGCCGGGACGACTTCGACGAGGTCTACGGCGACTGGGAGGCATTGCGCGAGGCGGCAGCGCCCGTGATGGCGGCCGGTCCCGTCCCCGCCGGCGGCGGCCGGGGCGAGCGGACGGACGCCGACGTACGGCAGGCCCTGTCGCAGGCCGCCGACGACCCGACCAAGCTCACCGACGCCCAGGCGCTGACGTTGCTGCACGCCGACGGGCCCGCGCTGGACGCCCTGTGCACCATCGCGGACGCACTGCGCCGCGACACCGTGGGCGACGACATCACCTACATCGTCACCAGGAACATCAACTTCACCAACGTCTGCTACACCGGCTGCCGTTTCTGCGCCTTCGCCCAGCGTCGTACGGACGCCGACGCCTTCACCCTCTCCCTCTCCCAGGTCGCCGACCGTGCCCAACAGGCGTGGGACGTGGGCGCGGTGGAGGTCTGTATGCAGGGGGGTATTCACCCCGACCTGCCCGGCACGGCGTACTTCGACATCGCGCGCGCGGTGAAGGAGCGCGTCCCCGGAATACATGTGCACGCCTTCTCGCCCATGGAGGTCGTCAACGGCGCGACGCGTACCGGTATGTCGATCCGCGAGTGGCTCACGGAGGCGAAGGCGGCCGGGCTGGACAGCATCCCCGGGACCGCCGCCGAGATCCTCGACGACGAGGTCCGCTGGATCCTCACCAAGGGCAAACTCCCCACCGCCACCTGGGTCGAGGTCATCAAGACCGCTCATGAGCTGGGGATCCGCTCGTCCTCGACGATGATGTACGGCCATGTCGACCAGCCGCACCACTGGCTCGGCCACCTCCGCCTGCTGGCCGACATCCAGCGCGAGGCACGGTCCAAGAACGTCGACGGCTTCACCGAGTTCGTCACGCTGCCGTTCATCCACACCAACGCCCCCGTCTACCTCGCCGGTATCGCCCGCCCCGGCCCCACCACCCGGGACAACCGCGCGGTGACGGCCATGGCCCGGCTGCTGCTCCACCCGTACATCACCAATATCCAGACCAGCTGGGTCAAACTGGGGACGGAGGGTGCGGCCGAGATGCTCCGCTCGGGAGCCAACGACCTGGGCGGCACGCTGATGGAGGAGACCATCTCCAGGATGGCGGGGTCGAGTTACGGTTCGTACCGTTCCATCCAGGACCTGGTCGCCATAGCCGACCGGGCGGGCCGCCCCGCCCGCCCCCGCACGACGACCTACGGCCCGGTCCGCGAGGAACGCCAGGCCGTCGCCCGCGCATCGGACGGGCATCTGCCGGAGCTGCTGCCGGTGGTGGAGTAACGGCATCGTGGCCGGGGGCTAGGGGGCTAGGGGGCTAGGGGGCTGCGCGCCTTGGCCCGGGCTCAGGCGCTTTGGCCTGGGCCTGCGCGCTGTGGCTTGGGTCTGCGCGCCTTGGTTTGGGCGTACGCGTCTTGGCTTGGATGTACGCGCCTTGGCTTGGACGTACGCACCTTCGCCCTGCTCGTCCCGGCCTACTCGCCGCCCTCGTACTCGGACTCGTGCTGGAGGATGCACTGCTGCCACTGCGACAGCGCCTCCTCGCGGTCGCCCCCGCTGTCCTGGGCGGCGACGATCAGAGCATCGGCGGCCATGGCGGCGAGCCGTACCGCGATATGGCAGACGTCGCGCTGGGGAAGCGGCCGGAGGAGTTCCACCGCACCGTCGCTGTCCCCGGAGAGCGCGGAGGCGACAACGGCCATGGTGGTGCGATCCCACTCGTACTCGGACATGGGGAGAGCATGCCCAGCGGGCGCCCTCGCCATTGTCGAACGGATGCCCGGCCGGGAGGATGGCTCAAGTCCGGGCGCTCCGGGGTTATATCCGCCCAAAAGCCGCTATGCCCGCGACTGTTCATCATCCCGCCCCGACTTACCTCGCCAAAAATTGATCAATTCTGGTCGATTACAGTGCTGCGGGAGGAGCCCGAGGGGGGCACGGCTCCGGAACCGGGTGAGCTTCGGGAGGGCGCAGTGAGCAAGCACAGCGCGCGAGCCATGCAGAGGTACGCGCCGTGCGAATGCGAAGCCGAGCGGAGCGAGGTTTCGGCATGAGCACAGTCGGCGGCGGCGCCATCTGGGGGCGCGCGGAACAGCAGGACTTCCGCAGCCGGGTACGCGGCTGCCTGCTCGGCGGTGCCATCGGCGACGCGCTCGGAGCCGGGATCGAGCACGACTCGCTCGACGCGATCCGTTCGGCACACGGCCAGGAAGGCGTCACGGATCTCGTGACCGCCTACGGGCGGCGCGGTGCGGTCACCGACGACACCCAGATGAGCCTGTTCACCGTGGACGGACTGATCCGCGCCCAGGTCCGCCGCGATACCGGCGCCTGGCACCCGCCCACCGACGTCCACCGCGCCTATCTGCGCTGGGCCGCCACCCAGCGCGACTGGGGCCCGGACGAGCGCAGGAAGGAGGACGGCTGGCTGGCCCGTGAGGAGTGGCTCTACTCCCGCCGCACCCCCGGGCGGGACTGCCTGACCGGCCTCGGAGACGAGGTGATGGGCACCCTCGACAAGCCCAAGAACCCCGACGCGAAAGGCTGCGGCGCGGTCATGCGCTCCGCGCCGTTCGGCCTGCTGGTCGGCTGGGAGCCGCAGCTGGTCTTCCAGCTCGCCGTCGAATGCGCGGCGCAGACGCACGGCCACCCCACCGGCTATCTGGCGGCGGGCGCCCTCGCGGTGATCAGCCATGCGCTGGCCCGCGGCGACGACCTCGACAGCGCCGTTCAGGCGGCACTGGCCCACCTGGCCCCCCGTCCCGGTCACGAGGAGACGACCGACGCCCTCCAGCGCGCGCTGGGCGCCGTACGGCAGGGCATGCCGACGCCTGCCCGGGTGGAGTCGCTGGGCGAAGGCTGGGCGGCCGAGGAGGTTCTGGCGATCGGCGTGTACTGCGCCCTGGTCGCCGAGGACCTCCGGCACGGTCTGCTGCTCGCCGTCAACCACGGCGGTGACAGCGACTCCACCGGCTCCGTCTGCGGCAACCTGCTGGGCACCCTGCACGGCGAAACGGCGCTGCCGCCGGAGTGGCTGGTCGAGCTGGAGGGCCGGGCCACGATCCTGCAGTTGGCCGACGACTTCTCGATGGAGATGACCCAGGGCGCCGCGCTGCACGGCCCTGCCGGGTCGTCGCCGGGGTGGCTCGCGCGGTATCCGCGGTCCGCTGCGCTTGGCTGACTTCCCACGTTTTTGGCTGCGGCGCCGTAGCTCCGCCTCGCCGTTGCGCCCGTCCGCTGCGCTTGGCTTGCCTCCCACGTTTTTGGCTTTCCCGCCGTGTCGCCTGGCGGCGGGCCGTTGCCGCTGCGCGGGGCTGTACGTCACGGGTGCGCCCCTCCGAACTTCGTTCTGCGGTGCGCCCCCTCCCGTGGGTGGGTGGGAAAAGACCGGTGGGGGTGTACGTAAGCGATCACCTGCGCGCAGTGGACCACTTGCGTACACCCCACTCACCGTTTTTTCTCC
The DNA here is from genome assembly GCF_042895955.1 of Streptomyces sp. NPDC001339. NCBI lineage: Bacteria > Bacillati > Actinomycetota > Actinomycetes > Kitasatosporales > Streptomycetaceae > Streptomyces > Streptomyces sp. NPDC001339. Next base: position 269,927 of record NZ_JBIAWT010000005.1, read on the forward strand.
CACTCCCGGGAGGGGCCGCTCCGCAGGACGCCAGTCCGGAGGAGCGGACCCGCGCCCGACACACCCACGCCCGCCGCAGGCGTCACGGCGAGAAACACCCACGGCGGGACGGCCGACAACGTGGGAAGCCGGCCAAGTGCAACGGACAGCAACGGACCCGCTCGGCCAGGACGGCGATCCAGTCGAGAGGGCCCGTATCTGCGGATTGCGGATTCTGACGTGTCAGGTCACGCCACGTCGAACGCGCCGTCGGCGAGGTTCGACACAAAGTGGTTCCAGCAGGGGTTGTCGAACGTGAGGCGTGCCCCTTCGGGGTCCTTGGAGTCGCGCACGGCGATTGCTGCGGTGGTGGGAACGGCGATTTCCACACAGGCGCCGTTACCACCGGAGTATGAGGACTTGGTCCAGGAGAATGCGGAATTGGGCTGGACGGCCATGTTCACTCCTGATCACTCTGAGTTACCGCGGATTCGGTAGTGATGACGCTACGCGCCGACATCGCCGGCCGCCGAGGCCGTTCACCCGTCCGAATGGTGTGTTCCGTGATCTCCTTTCATGGAAGCGGGGGGCGGGTGTACGGTGCGATCCGGATTTCCGGAATGCCGCATTCCGTCCAATTTCCCCTGGTCCGAGGCCTCACCCCATCGCATCCGCATGGGATTTCGCCGCGTCCGCGATGAACTCCCGGCTGGCTTCCGCGCTCAGTGCCTGTGCACGCAGATGCTCGTACATGATTGTGTATTTGTGCACATCGTTGGTTTTCTCCAGATAGAGATCGCTGGTGACGCCCTCGATGTACACCACGCTGGAATCCGAGGCATCGTCGAATTCCAGGATGGAGAACGTTCCCGACATTCCGGCGTGCGCACCGGCGTCATAGGGAAGTACTTGCACCGTCACATGCGGCAATTTGCTCATCTCGACGAGATGGTCGAGCTGCTCGCGCATGATCAGATGGCTTCCGACCACCCGCCGCAACGCGCTCTCGTCCAGTACCACCCAGAGCCGCAGCGGCTTCTCGGGGTCGTTGACGCGCTCCTGGCGGCGCATCCGCACCTGGATCCGCTTCTCCAAGTGGTCCGTCGCCAGCTCGGGGACCGTGCCGGGGATGACCGCCTCGGCGTAGCCGGGCGTCTGCAGCAGACCGGGTACGAGGAGCGACTCATAGATCCGGAGCGAGGCCGCCTCGGTCTCCAGACCGATGTAGACGCTGTACGGGATGTCGCCGAAGGCGTGCCACCAGCCCTGCTGGCGCGAGTCCTTCGCCATCTGCATCAGCGATTCGACTATCCGGTGGTCATCGACCTCGTACACCGCGCACAGGTCGCGGACGTCGCGCTGGCTGATGCTGCGGCGGCCGTTCTCGAGCCTGCTGATCTTCGATTGGGAGACCAGCAGCTCCTCGGCCACCTGCTCCGCCGTCATGCCCTTGTCCTCGCGGAGCCTGCGCAGCTCCTGGCCCAAGCGGCGTCGCCTGACGGTGGGGTTGATATTGGACGCCACGGGTAGTGCACCTCCGGCTCCGTACTGCTGTCGTTTCCTCAGCAGACTGCCACTCCGAGGTGACACCGCGCAGTGAAATGCGCACAGAAGGCGAGCACCGTGCATATGTGCGCGGGTGTATATGGGTGAAGTGTGTGCGCACTGAGCGGGTGCGCGCGGGGCGGCGGATCGGCCGTCGCCGAGGACGGACCGGTGCGCCCACCCCGCGCGTCCTGCTGCGTGATGGTGCGTGAAGATGCGTATGGCCCGGACGTGGCGCCATACGGGCGGTGCGGGGCCCTGCGGCGCCCTACGGCGTCAGCGGGCGCCTGCCCGGGCCATCCTGCCGTGGCCGTGCCGCGACTGGTCCGGTGCGCCGGACGGATCCGCCGTGCCCCGGGACGCGGACGCCCGTTGCCGTACGGTCCGCCCGCCGTTGCCGGCGGCCTGTGCGCGCCGGGGCTGGGCCGCTACGCCGTTCTGCACGTCCATGACGGCGTGTGCGACCAGCCCGCCCATCGGGTCGTGCCGGATCAGATCCCGGAGACGGGAGCGCGATGACCGCCCCTCGTTCCCTGGATAGAGATGCTTGCCGAGACCGACCGCGTGGGCCAGCGCGGCGAGTGCCGCGGTCCGCGGGTCCGGCGGTACGCCGGTGCGGATCGCGCTGTCCAGCCGGGCCCTGATTTCCCGGCTGATCGCCGTCTCCGTCGCTTGGTAGCGCGTCGTCGGCAGTACCCCGCACATCTGCCCCGCCACGGCGTGCACCATGCCGCACCGTTCGAGGTGTGTGAGGTACGTCTGGCGCAGCCCCAGGCGGGGCCCGCCGATCCAGTGGACCGCGCGCACCGGGCTGCCGCGTCGGCGCAGCAGTTCGAGCGCGGAGTCCAGAGTCGGATCTCCTGTCGGCCGTGCCATCACCACGGCGATACGATCCCCGTCTGGGGCTATCCGTCCCGCCAGAGCCAGCTCTACTAGCTGGGCCCCGGCCAGGCCGAGGTCGAGCGACTGCGGCTGCGCTGTGGTGCCCGTCGCCGGGTCCAAAGCGAGCAGCAGAAGCTCCTCCGGAATTGTTCTGCGGCTCCTGCCCATCCATGCCTCCCCGCGTGGATGAATGACAGGGTGACCCCTCTCACATTCATCTGTCGAGAGTGCGTGGGGGGTTCGATAGGGAACCGGTAGGTATGTCGTTCTCGTCTTGTACGTCGGCGGCAGCTATCCGTGCGGTGTGGCGGGCTTCGGTTCGCGTGGCGGCGAGGCGGCCTCATGCGGACAACAGGACACTCGGGAACACTGGGTCAGACAGCAGTGCGACGTACGAAGGAGACATCGGTGGCGGGCGAGTCCCCCGACAAGTCGGACAAGAAGCAGTCGTCGGGGGAGACGGCACGGAGCGAACGTGATCCGCGCCTGTCCGCCTTCCGAGGGGAGCCGGCCGGACCGGCGAAGGAATCGGAGAAGGAACCGGCGGAGAAGGCCGCGGGGAAGGCGGCGGAGTCCGAGGGGAAGCCCGAGGGGAAGCCCGACGGGGCCAAGACCTCTGAGGCGCCTCAGGAGGCCGTTGTGGACGGTCCGGGGGCCGAGGGGGGCGAGCGTCGTGCGGGAGCCGAGGGCGAGCGTTCGGAGGCGTCTGCGGGTGCCCCCGCGAAGGCGGACGCAAAGGCCGACGCGAAAGCCGACGTAAAGGCTGAAGCGACGGCAGCGGTGTCGGCGGAGGCGAAGGGCGAGGGGAAGTCCGAGCCCAAGCGGGAGCCTGCGCCTGAGCCGGAGGGCAAGGAGCAGGCCGAGGCCGCCTCCGATGCCAAGGCCGAGGCCAAGACCGAGGCCAAGACCGAAGCCAAGGTCGAAGCCGATGCCGCGTCCGGCGCCGGGAATGACGCCGAGCCGGAGGCCGTCGACAAGGCGACCGCGGTGTTCAAGACCGTCGGGCGGCAGAAGGGCAAGCCCGCCGAGGCGTCCGATGCCAAGGGCGGTGCCAAGGACGGCGGGGAGCGCGAGGCCGAGGACGACGGGGTGGCGGTCGACGACGCGACCCGTGTGTTTGCCATCGCCAAGACCAAGGGGAAGGGCGCCTCGGCCGAGGCTGTCGACCAGGCGACCACCACGTTCAAGATCGCCCCGCCGGCCAAGGGCAAGGACGGGGGGAAGGACGGGGACAAGGCAGGGGCCGACGCCCAGGCCAAGACCGACGCCCAGGCCAAGACCGGCTCCAAGAGCAAGGCCGACTCGGAGAGCAAGGTCGACTCCAAGGGCGAGGACTCCAAGGGCAAGGAAGAGCCCGAGTCCGGCGCCTCCAAGGGTTCGGGTGCCAAGGACGCTCCCGAGAGCGACTCCGAGCGGACCAGCCAGTTCGTGGCGCTGAAGTCGGCGGATGACGGCAGCGCGGACAGGTCGCTGGGCAAGACGGCGCCCCGGACTCCGACCCGTACGACCGCCAAGGCCACCGACAAGGCCACAGACAAGGTCGCAGACGAAGCCACCGGCAAGAGCGCGGGCGCGGCCCCCGGCTCCGGCAAGGCTGCGGAGAAGGCCACCGCGGAGAAGGCCACCGAGGAGAAGGCCACCGAGGAGAAGGCCACCGATCCGGCCGGGCAGAAGCCCGCGGACCGGGCCTCCGTCAAGGAGCCCGGCAAGGGGTCCGGCAAGGCCGCGGGCGCGGCCACCGGGATCACTCCCCCCGCCACCGGTTCCGCTTCCGCTCCCGCCAAGCCGGCCACCAGCGCCAAGCCGGCGACCGGTGCCAAGCCGCCCGCCACCGGAGCCCCCTCGGCGACCGGTGCCGCGGGTGCCGCCCCGCAGCCCGCCGCGCTGCCCGAGTCGGAGCGGACCAAGCAGGAGCCGCTGCCGCCGCTCGACCTCCTGGCGAAGCTCACCAACACCCCGCCGCCGGCCGAGACGCCGATGCGTACCGTCGTCCGCCGGGTCAAGATCTGGACCCCGCTGGTGGTGCTGTTGGCGATCATCTTCGTGGTCGTCCAGTCGGTGCGCCCGCTCCCCGACCCGGCTTTCGCCTTCGGCGACGCCAAGTCCTCGTTCACCTTCGACGGCGGCAAGTTCACCGTGCCGTTCCCCGAGCAGGGGCAGTCCGCCGCGATGGTGCGGGGCTCCGGCAGCCTGGGCACGCACGGCCCGCAGAAGCCGGTGCCGACGGCGAGCGTCGCCAAGGTGATGACGGCGTACGTGATGCTCAAGGACCACCCGCTCAAGCTGAACGAACCGGGCCCCAAGATCCGGATCGACGAGGGAGCGGTCAAGGACCAGGACCTCGGGGACGAGTCCCGGGTCGAGGGTCTCCAGGTGGGCCAGGAGTACACCCAGCAGCAGATGCTGCAGATGCTCATGATCCCCTCGGGTAACAACATCGCCCGTCTGATCGCCCGTTGGGACACCAATTCCACGTCCGAGGCGGAGTTCGTCAAGAAGATGAACGCCGCCGCCAAGGACCTGGGCATGACGAACACCACCTACACCGACCCCAGCGGCCTGGACCCGAAGACCGTCAGCACCGCCGTGGACCAGCTCAAGCTGGCCGACGCCGTGATGAAGTTCGACGCCTTCCGGTCGGTGGTGCGGCTGCCCGACGCCGAGAAGGGCCTCCCGAAGCGGATCTTCAACAACAACAAGCTGGTGGCCGACCGCAGCCTGACCGTCGTCGGCATCAAGACCGGTTCGAGCACGGCGGCCGGCGGCGCGCTGATGTGGGCGTCGTACAAGACCGTCGGTGACAAGACCGGCGGTGAGCAGACCCCGCTGATCCTCGGCGTCACGATGGACCAGCACGTCAGCGGCCCGGACAAGGACGGCGCCGCCAGCCTCCAGCTCGTCCTGGACCGCTCCGGACCGCTGATCAAGGCGATCCGGGAGGCCCTCGTGTCCGCCCCGGTGGTCAAGAAGGGCCAGGTCGTCGGCTACGTGGACGACGGTCTGGGCGGCCGGACGCCGGTCGTGGCCACCAAGGACGTCAGCGCGGTCGGAGTCGGCGGACAGAAGCTGGAGCTCAAGATCGACGGCGGCGGCAAGACCGTCCCGCACGAGGCGAAGGCCGGTACCACGGTCGGTCAGCTGACGGTCGGCAGCGGCGAGAACGCCCAGAAGACGCCGGTGGCGCTGCAGAAGGACCTTGTCGCGCCGACGTTCGGGGCGAAGCTGACCCGCCTGGGGTGAGCGGCTCCAGAGCTCCAGAGCTCCGTGCCCTCGCCGCCCGTGCCGCTCATACCGTTCGTACCGCCCGATCGGTACGAACGGCCCGGGCGGTACCGGCGGCCCGGAGTGCCGCCGTGTGGCTGCTGCCTTCCGGGCTGATGCTGCTCCTGGGGGCGTGGGGTATCCGGCGGCAGGGGGCCGTATGGCGTGACGAGGCGGTCACGTACGACATGGCGCACCGCGGCCTGGCCGACCTGTGGGCCACGTTGCAGCACGTCGATGTCGTACACGGCGTGTACTACGCGCTGATGCACGTCTGGTTCCGCCTCTACGACGCCACCCTCGGCGGGGCCTTCGGCGGGGCCCTCGACGGGGTCTTCGGGGCGGCGGTCGGCCTGCGGCTGCCGTCCGTGGCCGCGATGACCGCCGCCGCGGCGGGCGTCGCCCTGCTGGGCCGGCGACTCGTCGGACCGCGGGCCGGCCTGCTCGCGGGCCTGGTCTTCGCGCTGATCCCGCTCGTGCAGCAGTACGCGCAGGAAGGGCGCTCCTACGCGGCCGTCTGCGCCCTGGTGATCTGGGCCGGCTATGTGCTGGTGCGGGCCGCCGCCCGCCCGCGCCGGAGGCTGTGGGCGGCCTATACGGCGCTGATGCTGTGTGCCTGCCTGCTGCACGAGTTCGCGTGTCTGGCGCTGCCCGCGCACGGCGCCGCGGTGGTACTCGCCCGGCTGCCCCGCCGCGTACTGCGCGCCTGGGCGCTCTGCGCGGCCGCCGTCTTCGCCGGACTGGCCCCGCTCGCGGTCTACAGCACCCGGCAGTCCGCGCAGCTCAGCTGGCTGCTGTGGCCGGACCCCGGCCAGCTGCTGACCTTCGCCGCGCTCGCGGCCCTCGGCCTCGCCTGCGCCCACGTCTGTGTCCGCGCCCGGGTGTCCTCCCGCGGCCCGATCGGCCTGCGGGCTCTGGCCGTCCCCCTGCTCCTGCTCCCCACCTTGCTGCTGTTCCTGCTCTCGCACCTCGAACCGGCCTACGTCGACCGCTATGTCCTGTACTACGTCGCCGGATTCGCGCTGCTCGCCGGCGCGGCCCTGGCCCGGCTGCTCCGCCCGGCCGGTGAGCACGGCCAGACCCGCGCCCGACGGCTGCGTCGCACGCTTGCCGTGGCGCTGGCCCTGGCCGCGTTGCTCCCCGTCACCGTCCGTCTCCGCAGCCCGGACAGCCGGGTCGACGACGTCACCGCGGTCGCCCGGGCCGTCCGGGAGACCGCCGAGCCGGGAGACGGCCTGCTCTTCATGCCGTCGCGGCGCCGGATCTGGATGGCGACCCGGCCGGATGACTTCCGCGGCCTGGACGACCTCGCCCTGGCGCAGAGCCCGGTGGCCTCACACACCCTCTACGGCACCGAAGTCTCCGGCGACGCCATCCGGGACCGGATGCTCGCCGCCCGCCGCATCATCGTGGCCGGCGACCCCGCCGACCAGCCCACCGACGACACCGACCAGGAAATCGCCAAACGCGCCACCCTGCGCGACGCCTTCGAGGCCTGCGGCAGCAGGGAGGTACGCGGCGCCCGGGTCACGGTGTACGCGCGCCCGGGGGCGTGCGGCGTGGCGCGGACGGGCGACCGGGCCGGCTGACGTCATGACGCCGCAGCGGACGGAAGGTGCGGACGGAAGGTGCGGACGAAGGTGTGGATCAGCTCGATGGGGCCGACGATGTGCCGGTTGAACTCCGGCAAGTCCTCGGCGGGAACCCAGAGTTCGAGGATCGTCCGTCCGCCCGCCTGCCGTACCGGGTAGCGCGCGACGAAGTCCGCCTCGACCTCGAAGCGGGTGACATGGCCGATGCCGGAGGCCGGTACGTTCCAGTCGCGGGCTATCCGTATCGCGTAGTCCTCGTTGAGGACGGGATAGAAGATCGGCTGGTCGGGTAGCCGCGGCGGCCAGGCGCGCCGGCCCGAGGCCTCGACCAGCGCGAGCTCCTCGGGCCCGGTGGGGCGCCAGAGGGTGCGGGTGGCGGGGCCCGGTCGGCCGGGGCGCGGCGTGTCGATCATGTCCGTACGGTACGGGGGCGGGGTGCGCGGAGCCATGGGTTATCGCCGGTATCCGGTATCCGGTATCCGGTATGAGGGCGGGGCGTGCGGATCGACACGGGGGCGCGCGGACCACACGGGCATGCCGTGCGAGTTCGGAGCTGTACGCCGGAGTGGTCATGACTCCCTGGTCCGCCGCGAGTCCTGGGTGGCTACCGAAGGGAGACATGCCTACGGTGCTCGTATGAGCACCTCCTCGGAGTACGCCACCTTCCATTTCCACGCGCTGCACCACGCCGACCGGCCCCTGCTGCTGCCCAACGCCTGGGATGTCGCCTCGGCCGCCGCACTGGCCGGTGCCGGGTATGCGGCGGTCGGTACGACGAGCCTGGGCGTCGCCTCGGCCCAGGGCTGGCCGGACGGGCGCGGGCTCGCCGAAGTCCGCGAGGCGACCCTGGCCCTGGCGCGGCGGCTCAACGGTCGGCTGCCGTGCCCGTACACCGTCGACATCGAGAGCGGATTCGGCGGAGAGCCGACCCAAGTCGCCGCCATCGCGGGCGAGTTGGCGGAGTCCGGGGCGGCGGGCCTCAACCTGGAGGACGGCTTGCCCGGCGGTGCGGGGCTGCAGGACCCGGTGCGCCAGGCCGAGTTGATCAGTGCGGCGAAGGAACGCGCACCGGGACTCTTCCTCAATGCCCGGATCGACACCCACTGGCTGGTGGACGCCCCGCCGCCGCTCTCGGTGACGCTCTCGCGCGCCGAGAGCTATCTGGCCGCGGGCGCGGACGGCATCTTCGTCCCGGGGGTCGTCGCCGACGAGGACGTAGCGGTACTGGTCGCCGAGATCCCGGCGCCGCTGAACATCCTCTTCGCACCAGGGCGGCACACCGTCAGCCGGCTGGCGGAGCTCGGCGTTCGCCGTATCAGCACCGGCTCACTGCTCTTCCGTACCGCCTTGCAAGCCATGCTCGGGGCGGCGGAGGCCATCCGTTCGGAGCGGCAGCTGCCGGATGTCACGGGGACGGGCGGCGAGGTGCTGGGGTACGAGGACGTGCAGCGGCTGGCGGGGGAGGAGTAGGGGCCGGCAGGGGAGGAGTAGGCCGGCGGTCCCGGCCGGCTCCAGACCGGGCTCAGGCCTGCTGGCCGCCGCTGTGGCCGCTCTGCCGCCGGCGCTGCACGGCGACGACCGCACCTGCCACGCCCAGCGCACCCGCGCCACCGATCAGTCCGGCCTTGGGCAGGTGGCCCGCCTTCTCGGCCAGCCCGGCCAGCCCGTTGTCGGGCAGCACGATCGACGTCCGGCTCTCCGCGTGCGCGGCGGTGTCGGCGGCGGAGGCGGCGCCTGCGGGAAGCAGCAGGACGGCCAGCGCACCGGTCGCGACGGTGGCGGTACGGATCATGTGGCGGCGCTGGGCCCGCATGGGTACTCCTCGTCGGGGGCGGCGCTCGGCCGCCATAGGGGTGAGTTACGGCACACCACGGTACGGAGCGTCCTTCACGGCCACCCGTATGTTGTGTAACAGTCAGCACGAACTCTGCGATCGGCCCTGTCACGAAGCCCTCCGAGGGCGGAGCACCGAGCCGAATCACCGTACGGATGTGCGGATATGCGGCCGTACGGGCGTATGGGTGCGCGGCATATGGGTGCGCGGCGGATGGGCGTACGGACGCCGTCGGATGGCCGCACCGAGGAATCCATCGAAGAATCCAACGAGGAATCCAACGAGGAATCCAACGAGGAATCCGACGAAGAGCCCGGCGAAGAGCCCGGCGAAGAACCCATCCCCCGGACACCGGCGCGACGACTGCGGAGGCGGTGGCAACGAGATGCGACGGTCCCCGGCCATCCCTCTTCCGTTCCTCCCTCTTCTTCCGTTCCTCACCCTGCTCCCGCTTCTTGCCGCCTGCGGCGGCCCGGAGGGCCTGGAGAGCGACGGGCGCGCCAGGGACGTCACAGCCCCGCTCGCGCTGTGGCCGGGCTCGTCGCCCGCCCCGCCCGGCCGGGAGGACAGTCCGGTCGCCCGCAAGCCGGTACCGAATGTGCCGCGCGTCCCCAGCGGCAGCATGGCGGACGTGGACCCGCTCGCCGTCCTCGACGCGGATATCACCGCGGAGGGGCGGCGGCCTCCTGCCCCGAAGGCCGTACGCCGCCCCGTCCTGCACGACCTCACGGATGACGGCAAGCCGGAACTGATCACCGCCGTCGACCTCGACCCCCGCAACAGCGAGCTGCGCGTCTACAGCGTCCAGGACACGGTGGTGACCCGGGTGCTGCTGCTGCGCGCGGTGCTGGCCGGGGTCGAGCTGGCGGCCGGGCACCTCTCCGTCCGGGAGCCCACCAAGGACCCGCGCTATGTCGCCGTCACCGACTACGTCTGGGACGGCGACTCGATGGCCCTGTGGGACCTGACCCTCGATGATCCCCGCAAGCACCCGACCAGGCAGGAGCGCGGGGCCGGGCAGGCCGGTGGCGGCGGCCCGTCCGGTGGCAGCAGCCCGTCCGGTGGCGGCAGCCCGTCCGGCGGCAGTCCATGAGGTTCCCCGCGGTCTCCGTCCGCTGGAAGATCGCGCTGACCGTGATGGCGGTGAGCTGCGCGGTCGCCGCCGTGTTCGGTGTCCTCGTGCACAACGAGGTGGCCCGCCACGTCGTCGCCGACGTCCGCAAGGAGACCCGCGAGAACCTCGATACCGCGCTGGACGCCTTCGAGTACGGCACCTCGGCCGAGGACGTCAACTCCCTCCTCGATCCGGCCGAACTGCCCGATCCGCTGCGCCAGTTGGTGCACTCCGGGCGGCACGGCACGATGGTCGGTACGTATCGGGGCCGCCTCGTCATGTGGGCGGCGGCGCCGGCCGATGGCCGGGTGCTGGCCGTCTGGCATTCGTACGCCAACACCCGCCGCTCCCTGGAGGAGCTCGACACCGTCATCCTGGGCTCGGCGGTGCTCGCCGCCACGACCGTCACCCTCGCCGGGCTGCTCCTCGCCCATCGCATGAGCCGCCGGCTGGCCACCACGGCGGCGGTGGCGCGCCGGATCACGGCCGGGGATCTGGACGCCCGGGTCGGCGACGGGGGAGACCTGTGGCGCCCGGGCCGCGGCCCGGCGGGGCGGGACGAGGTGGCGGCGGTGGCCGCGGCCCTCGACTCCGTGGCCGGCTCGCTGCAGAGCCGCTTGCAGGCCGAGCAGCGCTTCACCGCCGATGTCGCCCATGAGCTCCGTACGCCCCTCACCGGCACCCTCGCCGCGGCCGAACTGCTCCCGGAGGGCCGGCCCAAGGAGATGATCCTCGACCGGCTACAGGCGCTGCGCCGCCTCACCGAGGACCTGCTGGAGATCTCCCGGCTGGACTCCGGCACCGAGCGCGCCGAGTTCGCCGCGTACGAACTGGGTGTGCTGGTCGAGCGCGCGGTGCGCGCCACCGGCCTGGACACCGAGGTACGTATCGTGTCCGAAACGGTCGTCGAAACGGACCGGCGGCGCCTCGACCGGATCGTCGGCAACCTCGTCCTCAACGCCCACCGGCACGGCCGGCCCCCGGTCGTCGTCACCGTCGACGCCCCGCCCGGCGGCCCCCCTACCGTCGAGGTACGTGACCACGGCCTCGGCTACCCCGCCGATCTGCTGCACCACGGCCCACGGCGCTTCCGCACCGACGCACCCGGCCGCGGCAAGGGGCACGGCCTGGGCCTGACCATCGCCGTCGGCCAGGCCGCCGTCCTCGGCATCGAGCTGGACTTCTCCAATGCCCCGGACGGCGGCGCCCGCGCCACCCTGTACCTGCCGTACGGCGCCTCCGCCGTCCAGTGACCCGCTGTCCCTCGCCGTCCAGTGACCCGAGGGCACTACCCCGGCTCACGGCAGCCGGCGCAGGCACTGGCCGGGCACTCACCAGTCGATGTCGTCCATGTCCTCCGGAGCCATGTCGTCCGGCGGCTCCGGCAGCGCCTCGTCCTCGTCCCGTTCCCGGGCCGGCACCGCCCCTGACACCGACTCCGACTCCGCACGACCGCCCCCGGCCACCTGGGCCACCCCGGTCACCTGAGCCACCCCGGTCACCTCCGGGCCGACGGCACCCGTCACGGCACCCGCAGCAGCTCCGTCCCCGCTTCCTTCCCCTTGCTCCCTTCCCGCTCCTTGCTCCCTTCCCGCCAGCACATCCAGAATCGGCTCCCCGTACTTCGCGAGCTTGTTCTCGCCGACGCCGTTGACCGAGCCCAGCTCGGCCGTCGTGGTCGGCCGGAGCATGGCAATCTCCCGCAGCGTCGCATCGTGGAAGATCACATACGCGGGCACGCCCTGCTCCTTGGCGGTACGCCCCCGCCAGCCGCGCAGCGCCTCGAAGACCGGCAGCGCCTCCTCGGGCAGATCCACCGGCGCCCGCTTGCCCTTCGTCTTCGCCTGCGCCTTCGCCGCGCGCGCCGCCTTCTCCGGCTCCCGGCGCATCGGCACCTCGCGCGCCCCCTGCAGCACCTCGCCGCTGGTCTCCGTGAGCACCAGCGTGCCGTACTCCCCCTCGACGGCGAGCAGGCCCTGCGCCAGCAACTGCCGTACCACGCCCCGCCATTCGGCTTCCCGGAGGTCGGCGCCCACTCCGAAAACGCTCAACGCGTCGTGATCGAACTGGATGACCTTCGCGGTCTTCTTCCCCAGGAGGATGTCGATGATCTGCCCGGCCCCGAACTTCTGCCCCCGCTCGCGCTGCAGCCGTACGACCGTCGACAGCAGCTTCTGCGCGGGGACCGTGCCGTCCCAGGTCTGCGGCGGGGTCAGACACGTATCGCAGTTGCCGCACGCACTGCTCTCCTGGCCGAAGTACGCCAGCAGCCGGACCCGCCTGCACTGCACCGTCTCGCACAGCGCCAGCATCGCGTCGAGATGGGCCGACAGCCGTCGCCGGTGGGCCTCGTCCCCCTCCGACCCGTCGATCAGCTTCCGCTGCTGCACCACGTCCTGGAGCCCGTACGCCAGCCAGGCCGTCGACGGCAGGCCGTCCCGCCCCGCACGCCCGGTCTCCTGGTAGTAGCCCTCCACGGACTTCGGCAGATCCAGATGCGCCACGAACCGCACATCCGGCTTGTCGATCCCCATCCCGAACGCGATCGTGGCGACCACGACCAGGCCGTCCTCGCGCAGGAAGCGCGCCTGGTTCTGCGCACGCGTACGGGCGTCGAGCCCCGCGTGGTACGGCACCGCGGGGATCCCGTTGTCCACGAGGAACTGAGCGGTCTTCTCCACCGACGCCCGCGACAGGCAGTAGACGATCCCCGCGTCGCCGGCGTGCTCCCCGCGCAGCAACTCCAGCAACTGCTTCTTCGGCTCGCTCTTCGCCGCGATCCGGTACTGGATGTTCGGCCGGTCGAAGCTCGCCACGAAGTGCCGGGCGTCCGTCAGCCTCAGCCGGTTGCTGATCTCGGCGTGGGTTGCCTCGGTCGCGGTGGCGGTCAGCGCGATCCGCGGCACGTCGGGCCAGCGCTCGTGCAGCATCGACAGTGCCAGGTAGTCGGGCCGGAAGTCGTGCCCCCACTGTGCGACACAGTGTGCCTCGTCGATCGCGAAGAGCGAGACCTTGCCCCGGTCCAGCAGGCTCAGCGTCTGCTCGACCCGCAGCCGCTCCGGTGCCAGGTACAGCAGATCCAGCTCCCCGGCGAGGAACTCGGCCTCGACGAGCCGCCGCTCCTCCAGATCCTGCGTGGAATTCAGGAATCCGGCCCGCACGCCCAGTGCCCGCAACGCGTCGACCTGGTCCTGCATCAATGCGATCAGCGGCGAGATCACCACCCCGACACCGCTCCTGACCAGCGCGGGAATCTGGTAACAGAGCGACTTTCCGCCACCGGTCGGCATCAGGACGACCGTGTCCCCGCCCCCTATGACGTGCTCGATGATCTCCTGCTGACTGCCGCGGAACGCGTCGTACCCGAACACCCGGCGCAGCACCTGCACCGCCTCGCTCGTCCCCGGAGCGTCTTCCTCATCCATGTCCACGACCACTTCCACGTCCGCCAGAGCCATTCCTGAAGCCTACGAGCTCCGCCGCTTCCCCCGCGGCCCCTGTGGATAACTCCCCTTGACCCCCTGGCGCCCCCGGCGGACACCCATGAGGGCATCACGGACATTTCGGCGCGTCGCTGACTGATTGTGAGATATGTCGTATTAGCCTTCAGTAACCACATGAAGTCGATCGACTACCGATCGCATCCGTTCAACCTCCGGAGATGGGAAATGAGCAAGCTTCGTACGGCTGCCGTTGTGGTCACCGCTCTCGGCAGTGTCACCTTCCTTGGCGCCGGCACCGCCTATGCCGACGGCCATGGCTCGTCTATCAAGTCCGGCAGCTCGTGCCGGTCGCACGACATCAACGTCGACGTCCTCGGCGAAGTCGGCATCCTCAACGGTCTGTTGGGCAACGCGCTCAACGGTGAGGGTGCTCCGGGTGCGCAGCACACCGCGATGGGCTCGAGCATGGGCTGCAACAACGCCGTCGGCATGGGCAAGTAACGGAAACAGCGAAACAGCAAACGACTAGCGAAACAAACGAAACAAACGAAACAAACGAAACAAACGAAACAACGGAAACACGAAAGAGGAAGTGGGTCCGGTGCCCAAGGCGGCGCCCCGGCACCGGGCCCACTCCGCGGAACTCGAAGGTGCCGCCCGGCGCAGCTCTCCATCCGCCCGGGCGGCACGCGGCTGCCGCAGCAGCGCAAACGGACGCGAGGAAACCGCCGGCCGGGTCAGCGGCTTGATGTCGGGCGCCCTCGGGAGGCTACGCCGGCCCCGGCATCACCATCGGCGTCAACATCGGCATCAACAGGCGAACGATCGACGGAAGTGGCCTTGCGCCGGGGCAACTTGCCCTGGGTGACAGCCAGCGCAGCACCCGCGAGCAGGACCAACGCCCCTATGCCTGGCAGCAGCCCGAAGGACTCACCGAGGACGAGTGTGGCGCACAGGGTGTTGACCACCGGGACGGCCCGCGCACGGCGCGTACGTGGTGGCACGCAGCGGTTCGATGCCGGACAGGACCCGGGAGCCCGCCAGCGGCATCCCGCTGGCGCAGGCCGCTGTCTCCACCGGCTTCTCCGACCAGGCGCACTTCAACCGCTGGTTCAAGCGCACGTACGGCATTACCCCAGGCACCTTCCAACACGCTGCTGCGGGTATGTCGATGACGCCGTCGTAGGGCCGGGCATGTCAGGCGAGGGCCGACCAACGGGTCACCGTTCCCAGTACTTGGCCACCGCCTGCGCGTACGCGACCCGATGGTCGAGCCTGTCGCCCCGGACACGGAACCGGCCGCGCACGGACTCGGTCAGGGCCGCTCGGCCGACGAGCCTGCCCGGCCGCTTCCAGGCCGTTCGCAGAGGGGAGCCGATGCCGTCGAAGGGGACGTCGGAGAGCGCCAGGCCAACCAGGTAGAGCAGGACGAACGGCAGCAGCACCAGCCACAAGAGCAGGGATGGCACCGTCCCCTCCCGTCCGCGCAGCACCGTCCCATCGGGCAGGAGGATCTCGCACACGGGCCGCCACCGCTTCTTCCGCGGCGGCAGGAGCAGTTCAGCCAGGTGCTCGTGGTCAGGGGTGAGCACGGCGAGGCGCCCGCCGTGCTCACCCCTGACCACTACGGCGAGCGGCTCGGCGCCGGCAGGGTCGGCAGCGAGGGTGAAGCGTGGCTTGCACCCGTCGGGAAGGGGGTGGCCGTTGGGGGCGCCACGGTGCACGTGGACGGGGGCCGCGCCCCGGGGGCGCAGTTCGTAGCGCTTGGCGTCGGGGTGCCGGGTGAAGGTGAGCGTCATGGAGTGTCTCGTCTCGTCATGTCGGATCTCCTCACCGAACACCGCGCGCATGTCGCCGGCCGCCGGCGTCTCCGGAAGGTCGTCCGCCCGTATCAGGGCCCGATTTTCACTCCGACCGCGTCCAGGTTCAGTCCGGCGGTGACCGGGCGGCGGCCGGTGGCGATCAGCAGTTGCTCGGCGCTCAGTTCGACGTCCGGTCCGCCGCTGCCGTTGCCGTGGGTGGTGACGGTGCAGCCGGCCTGGTCACGGCGTACTGCTGTCAGGGAGGTGGATGTGTGCACGGTGATGTCCTCACCGTCGAGGACGGCTCCGAGGGCGGCGGAGATTTCGGGTTCCTCGAACGGGGCGAGGCGGTCCAGGACTTCGATCACGTGACGGTGGTGCCCAGGCGGGCGAAGAGCTGGGCCTGTTCCAGCCCGACCGCGTTGCCGCCCACCGCGATCATCGACTGGGGCAGGTGGTTCAGCTCCATCGCGGTGGTCGAGGTGAGGTACCCGGCTTCCGGCAGGCCGTCGACGGGGCGGAGCCGATGGTGATCAGGTAGTGGGCGGCCTCGATGCGCTGCCTCCCGCCGCCGTTCAGGGCTACTGTCAGGGCGGGCCCGGCAGACAGCCTGCTGGCCGTGCGGATCGCAGGTCAGCGGACCGCCGTATCGAGGACGGCGGCGAGCTTTGTGGGCGCCGAGAGCATCGGCCAGTGGCCGGTGGGCAGGTCGAAGCGGCGCCATGGTGCCTCGTTGAGGAAGGCCAGCATCGGCACGCCGCTGTCCAGCAGGGCTGTGAAGTCCTTGCAGGCCACCATGACGCGGTCCACCTCCGGGCCGGGCTCGACCGGCCCGGAGAGGCGCTGCTCGTACGTACCGAACGGCTGCGGGGTGGCGTTCTCGCGCATCAGCTTCCGCTGCTGCTCCCCGAGCCCGTCCAAGCTGCCGCCTGCGCCCAGCGCATCGAAAGACGGCATCGGCAGCCCCCACCCGTCACCGGATGAGGCCACTTGCCGGCGCAGCTCGTCCACCTCCTGCGGCGGCAACAGATCGAGCAGACACATGCCCTCGGTGAACGGGGCGCTGTCCACATAGACCACGCGTGCCAGCCGTTCGCCGAGGCGCCCGGCGGCGCCGGATACGGGGGCCGCCGCGTAGCTGTGCGCGACGAGCGTGACCTCGCGCAGATCGTGCTGTTCGACGAAGCGCGTGATGTCTGCGATGTGGGTGTCGAGGTCCGTGCCGGGGCCGCCCTGTTCCGTACGCTCGCCCAGCCCCGTCAGGGTCAGTGGCAGCGCCGTGTGGCCGTGCTCGCGCAGGGCGCGGGCGGTGTCCTCCCAGGCCCAGCTGCCCAGCCAGGCCCCGGGAACGAGTACGAAGACAGCCATGTGATCTCCCTGAATTGAGGTGTCGTAGGGAGCGTAGAATCGATACAGGACAGATTCCGCCCGGTATTGTGGCGGTGAGACCGGAAATGCCAAGTGATCCATGTCGCATCCCCTGACACGTGTGCTCACCCTCCTGGAACTCCTCCAGTCACACGCCGGGCTGACCGGTGCCGAGCTGGCCGACCAGCTGAGTACCGACGTCCGTACCATCCGCCGCTATACCGCCCACCTGCGCGAGCTCGGTATCCCCGTCGAGGCCGAACGGGGCCGCTATGGCGGCTACCGGCTGGCCCGCGGATATCGGATGCCCCCACTCGTCCTCAGCAACGATGAAGCCCTCGCCGTTGTCCTCGGTCTACTCGCCGGGGAGCAGCTGGGGATGAGTACGACCGCCCCCGCCGGCGCTGGTGCCCTGGCCAAGATCGAACGCGTGCTGCCGGACGCGTTGCGCGCACCGCTCGCCGCCATGCGCGAGGCCCTCTTCTTCACCGCCAGCGCGGTGACCGCGCAGGCACCCGAGACCGGCATCCTGCTGGCGCTGGCCCAGGCGTCCCGCGCGGGCACCACCATCGGCATCGGATACCGCTCCCGGCAGCAGGACGAGACCGAGCGTGATGTCGACCTGTACGGCGTGGTCTTCCACTCTGGTCGCTGGTACGCCGTCGGTTACGACCACCTCCGCGACGCCCTACGCACCTTCCGCATCGACCGCATTACTTCCGCCACGCCGCGGACCGGCACCTTCACTGTCCCCGACGGCTTCGACCCGGTTGCCCACCTCACGGCGAATCTCGGCCAGGGCCGCTACCACTGGCAGGTCGAGGTGCTCATCCACGGCCCCCTGGAGGAGGTCGCCCGCCGACTGCCACGCTCGGCCGTCACCCTCACCGCCCAGCCCTCCGGTGCCCTGATGCGGACCCAGGCCGACCGCCTGGATGGCACCGCCCATCTCCTTGCCTCCCTGGAGTGGCCGTTCACGATCCAACGGCCGGACGAGCTACGCGAGGCTGTCAAGGAGCTGGCCACGCGGCTCGTCACGGCAGCCGAACGGACGGCCGAACTCTCCTGAGGTGGCCCGGAATCATCGAGGCACGGCGGGCTCAGGCGCCGTCGCGTCCGGCAGGGACGGGACCTCGGCCGACCGGGCGGTACGCAGTAGACGCAGGGCGGGCGTCGTCACCACGGTGGTGACGAGGGCCATCAGCACCAAGACAGAGAACAGGTCCGGGCCGATGACCCCCAGTTGCAGGCCGACGTTCAAGATGACCAGCTCGGTGAGGCCACGGCAGTTCATCAGTGCGCCCAGCGACAGCGCATCCTGCCAGGATTGACCGCAGGCGCGGGCCGCGACGGCGCTGCCGCCCACCTTGCCGAGCATCGCCACAGCGAGTACGGCCGCCACCCACCACCACTGCCCGGACACGGCACCCAGAGCCCCGAAGTCGGTGTGCAACCCGGTGCGGACGAAGTACAGCGGAACGAACAAGGTCAGCACCACGGCTTGCAGCCGGGCGGCACAGCGCTCGATCGCGGGCACCCCACGTGGGGTGATGGCGCCGAAGGCGAACGCACCGAACAGGGCGTGCACGCCGATGTGGTCGCTGACCAGTGCGGACAGACACAGCCCGGAGAACAGCACGGTCAGCAGCAGCCCGTCCCGTTCGCCGTCGCGGTCGGGGGTGCGGCGCACCCAGCGGGCGAGCAGCGGGCGGACGACCACGATCAGTGCGGCGACGAAGGCGACCGTGAGGGCGCCGGTGGTGGCCGCGTCCAGCGGCGAGCCGCTGGACGCCAGGGCGACGACGGCGGCCAGCAGACACCAGGCGGTGACATCGTCGACGGCGGCGCACATCATGGCCAGCGTGCCGAGCCGGGTGCCGCTCAGGCCCTGGTCGGTGAGTACCCGGGCGAGGACGGGAAACGCGGTGATGCTCATGGCCACCGCGATGAACAGAACGAACGGCGGCCGCGCCACGCCGGGCGGGGCGAACGGCTCGTACATCGCCAGCGCGAGCAGCCCGCCCAGCAGCAGCGGCAGCACCACACCGGCCTGACTGACCACCGCGGCGGTACGGCCGGCGCGGCGCAGCGCACCGGTGTCCAGTTCCAGCCCGACCAGGAACATGAAGGCGACCAGCCCGAGTTGGCCCAGCGCGTCGATGGAACCGGTCACGCCCGGTGGAAACAGCGTGGCGTGCGCCTGAGGCCATAGCCAGCCCAGGAGTGTGGGGCCCATCAGGATGCTGACGATGATCTCCCCTACCACTGGCGGCTGGCCCAGACGCCTGAACAGCGTGGCACCAGCGCGGCACCCCAGGATCACCGCGGAGAGGGTCAGCAGTAGCTGCGGGAACGGAGCGAGGCCGGTCATCAGCGCTGCCCTTCCCTGACCCCGTCCGGCGCCGGGGCCGCCACGGCATCGCTCCAGCGGGCGTACCGGCGCTGCCCGTACAGCAGCGGCTGCCGCTCGTCGTGGAGGGTGACGTGGTGGACGGTTGCGAACAACGCGGTGTGGTCGCCGACGTGGACGGTATGGGACACCGCACAGTCGGCGATGGCGTGGGCGACATCGTTCAGATGCGGTCCCGCGGCACCCGGCGGCATCCCCCACGCCACCTTGTCGAAGCGGTCCGGGGCTCCGGAGGCGAACAGTTCCGAGACCCAACTGGCCTGATCATGCAGGAGGTTGAGGGTGAATCCGCCGTGCACCAGGACCGCCTCAAGGGTGGGGCTGACCGAGCGCAGGCACACCACGAGGGTAGCCGGACTGAGCGCGACGCTGCACAGCGAGCTGCACGTCATTCCGCGCGGCGCCGAGGTCTCGTCCAGGGTGGTGACGACGGCGACGCCGCTGGGAAACCCAGCCATCAACGGGCGCAGATCTGCGGGGGCCATGGGCGAGGCCGTATGGGCGGAGAGGGAAGGGAGTGGGGTGGCGCGGGACATGGGCGTTCCTGAGGTCGGTGGAGAGCGGGCAGGTGCGCGCTACGGCCCGGCTGCCGGTGGCGACGGGCAGCCGGGCCGTAGAGGGGTCCGCAGTGCAGCGGCGTCCGTGGCCGGGCCTCAGCCGTGCAGTTGCCGCAGGTAGTCGTAAGCGCTCGGCAGCGTCTCCAGCAGCTCCCGCTGGGTCCGCTTGACCTCCTCGAACAACGGCTCCGCGCCAGCCACGGACTCGGGCTTGTGAGCGAGCACCGGCAGTGGGGCATCCGGCTCCAGACCCAGGCCCGCGAAGATGCAGTAGTAGCTGCCGTTGGTCCAGAAGTTGCGGAATTCCGCCTCGAAGTTTCCGTAGTACGTGCTCTCGTCGGTAATCGGCGAGTTGATCGGCAGCCCGGCCTGGTACGCGGCGATCTTGTCCTGGATGTTTTTCGGAAGGGTCAGTTCCTTGTTGGCCCGCCAGAACGGGGTGTCGTTGCGCGGTGCGTAGTAGAAGTGCGCCTGAATGAAGTCCCGGGTGTCGTCGAACATCACCTCTATCTCGTGGTTGAAGCGGTCGATCAGTGCCGGGTTGAACGTACGGTCCGGGAAGTGCTTGGCCAGCTGGTAGATCGCGGCGGTGATGAAGTAGATGCCCGTCGACTCCAGCGGCTCCAGGAAGCAGGACGAAAGACCGATGCTGACCACGTTCTTCACCCACGCCCGGCGGTTGCGGCCTACCCGGAACCGCACGTGGTTGAACTGCGTCTGTTCCGGGTCCAGGTCCCACAGCTCACAGAATTCCGCGGTTGCCTCTTCCTGTGAGGCGAACTTGCTGGAGTAGACATAGCCGGTGCCGAAGCGTCCCAGCATCGGAATCTTCCAGGTCCAGCCCGACGACATGGCAATGGCGGAGGTGTACGGCTCCACACCGTTCTTCTCGTCGTCATGCGGTACGGCGGTGGCCACCGCGCTGTCACACAGCAGATGGTCGCTCATGTCGATGAACGGCTCGGCCATCGCCTTGTTGATCAACAGCCCGCGGAAGCCGGAGCAGTCCACGAACAGGTCGGCGTCCAATGTCGAGCCGCTCTTGGTGTGCAGCGCTGTCACATAGCCCCGCTCGTCCTGCTCGACGCGCACCATCTCGTCCTCGACGTGGCGCACCCCCTGCTTCTCAGTGGCGAAGCGGCGCAGGAAGTCGGCGACCAGCTGTGCGTCGAAGTGCCAGGCGTACCGGGTGGCCGGGCGGCCGTCCAGCCAGCGCGGCGCCTTCATGGCGTCCATCACCGGGGGCTCTCGGAAGCAGGCGTAGTCGAACGGCTCGGTGGTCAGTCCCTCGTGCTTGCGCTTGAACCAGTAATGGGACAGCGGTGTCTGGTCGTGGTCGGGCAGCAGCCCGAAGGGGTGGTAGAAGTGGTCCGGTCCGCCCTCGGGAAGCGTCCTCGCGCCCGCCTCGCCTGTGCCCTCGGTGCGCCAGTTGACGAACCGCACCGCCATTTTGAAGCTGGCGTTGCACTCGCGCATCCACTCTTCCTCAGGGATGCCGAGGTACTGGAAGAACGCTCGGTGCAGATTCGGCACGGTCGCCTCACCCACGCCGATCCGCGGAATGGACGGCGCCTCCAAGACGGTGATCTCCACTGAGTCCTGCAGCGCCTTGCCGAGATACGCAGCCGTCATCCAGCCGGCCGTACCGCCGCCGAGGATGACGACCTTGCGTACACGGTTGTCAGTGTTGGTCATTGACGGACCCTCATTTCAGACACGGCCGAGGCCGGGCACGGATACGTATGGCCCAGTGTCAGGCGGGCCGCCTATCGGGCACCTACAACCGCCAGGGGGCCGAACTATAGAAACGCGCAAGACGGAGCCGTGAGACTTTCCGGACGATGTGGTGCTCAGGATTCGGCCCACAGCCCCGGAATTGCAGGAGGCAGGAATGACCGCCACGGTGAACGAAGCGGTTCGACGCCGGGTGGAAATCCAGTTCCTCGGCGCGTTCTCCGTCACCGTGGACGGCGTCCCGGTGCGCCGCTGGCGGGCGGGAAAGGCCCGGCAGCTCTTTCAGTACCTGGCCCTGCACCAGGACCGTATCCTCACCCGCGAGCGGCTGTATGAGGTGCTGTGGCCCGAGGCGGAGTGGTCGGCCGGCCGCAGCTCCCTCAAGGTCGCCGCACACGCCTTGCGGCAGGTGCTTCAGGCCCGCCCGGAGCAGCAGGAAAGCTGTGGCATCCGCCTGGTGCACCGGGACTTCGGCTATGTGCTGCACATGGACGACGCCACCAACGACGTGGCGCGGTTCCAGCGGCTGGTGACCGCGGGCCTCGCCTCCGCCCGTGACGGCCGGGGCGCGGACGCCGCCGACGCGCTACGCGGCGCTCTCGCCCTTTACCGCGGGGAGTTCCTGCCCGGCGAGCAGGCCGACTGGATCATCGAACAACGCGAGTACCTCAAGTGCCTCGCCCTGCGCGCCCTCGCGGAGCTGCGGTGCCAGGCGCGCGCCCGCGAGGACTTCCCCGGGCTCATCGAGCTGTGCCGCCGCACGCTGGAGATCGACCGGCACCACGAGGAGACGTACCGGGAGTTGATGGCCGCGCACGGCAGCCGCGGCGAACTGGTGCAGGTGCGCAACTGGTACGAGCTGTGCGCACGCCGGCTCCGCGAGGAACTGGGCGTCCCTCCGGCCCGTGAGACACAGCGCCTACTGGGCTCTCTGCTGCAGTCCCCCGATCACCCCGCCCGGCCCGCTGCATCCGCCGGACCGGGCATGCACCGGGCCCGGCGGGCGTACCCCGCCGTACACGGCCCCGCCCTGGCCTCTCACACGCCTCACTCCTCCCTCGCCTACAGGTAAGGACCGCCCATGACCGAGCCGACTGCGCCCGCCGTTCCGTCCACTACCGGTCCCGTCTGCCACACCGACCAGTGGATCGGCGGCCGGTGGACCGCGTCCCTGGCCACCGAGCAACTGGCCGTCACCGACCCCAGCACCGGGCAGCTGCTGGCGACCGTGCCCAGCGGCTGCGCCGCCGACGCCGACCGGGCGGCCCGCGCCGCCGCTGACGCGTTTCCCGTCTGGTCCACCACCCCGATACGGCAGCGCCTGGCCGCGCTGGGTCGGATCACCGCCGGACTGGAGCGGCACGCCGAACAGCTCGCCGACACCATCACGGCCGAGGTCGGCGCCCCGGTGCGGCTGGCCCGGCACACTCAGGTCGGGCTCGCCATCGGCATGGCCGCGCACAGCGCCCAGGTCCTCGAAACCTTTGCGTTCGAGGAGCGCGTCGGGCACTCCCTCGTGGTACGCGAACCGGCCGGTGTGGCCGCCTGCATCACACCGTGGAACATGCCGTTGCTGCTGACCGTGCAGAAGGTGCTGCCTGCGCTCGCCGCTGGCTGCACCGTCATCCACAAGCCCAGCGAACTCACACCGCTGCACGCCCGGTTGTTCGCCCAGATCATGGCCGAGGCCGAACTTCCGCCCGGCGTGTTCAACATGGTGGTGGGCACCGGCCCTCAGGCGGGGGCGGCGTTGGCCGCGCACCCGGCCGTCGACCTGGTCTCGCTCACAGGTTCCGTCCGGGCGGGGCGCGAGGTTTCGGTCCTGGGCGCTGACACCGTCAAGCGCGTTCACCTGGAGCTCGGTGGCAAGGGCGCCAGCCTCGTCCTGGCCGACGCCGATCTGGAAGCGGCGGTGCGCGAGACCGTCGACCGTGTGTGTTTCAACTCGGGCCAGGCGTGCTTGCAGTGGAGCCGGCTGCTGGTGCCGCGCGAGCAGCACGACGAGGCGGTGCGCATCGCTGACGAGGCCATGGCCCAGTACGTGGTCGGCGACCCGCGGGATCCCGCGACCGACCTCGGGCCGCTGGTATCGGAGGCCGGGCGCGACCGCGTCGCCGGCTACCTCCGCGCAGGCGTGGACGGCGGCGCCGACCTCGTACGCGGTGGCACCGAGCGGCCCGTGGGCCTGGAACACGGCCACTACGTCACCCCCACCCTGTTCGCGGGGGTCGATCCGGCCTCCTGCATTGCCCAGGAAGAGATATTCGGCCCGGTGCTGTGCGTGATACCGCACGACGGGGAGGACGACGCGGTACACATCGCCAACGACACCCGTTACGGCTTGCACAGCGGTGTCTGGGCCGGTGACGACGCCCATGCCGTGCGTGTCGCCCGTCGGCTGCGTACCGGAGTCGTCGACATCAACGGGGCGGGCTTCAACCCGGCCGCGCCCTTCGGCGGCTTCAAGCAGTCCGGCATCGGCCGCGAATGCGGGGCCGCGGGCCTGGCCGGATACCTGGAGACCAAGTCGCTCCAGCTGCCCCAGGAGAACACCGGGCCGCTCACCGGCCCCCGTCTGAAGGACACCACCGCACCGGCGCCGGCGCGGGAAGCAGAGAGGAACGCTCGATGACCGACGAGGCATACCCCCTGGGCATCCTGCGTGCCGTGGACCGCGGGCGCCGCGAACGGCCCGCCGACACCGCGGTACAGGCCAGTGACACCACCCTCGACTTCGTCGGACTCGCCGAGCGCAGCGAGCAGCTGGCCGCGCTGCTTGCGGCGCACGGGGTGCGTGAGCACAGTCCCGTCGGGCTGCTGCTGGGCCGCACCGCAGACAGCGTGGCTGCCCTGCTGGCCGTCTGGCGGCTAGGCGCTACCGCCGTGCCGCTGGACCCCGGGCACCCGGTCGAGCGGCTGGCGTATGCGCTGCGAGACGCCGGGGTACGCACCCTGCTGGCCCCACAGGTCCCGCAGGAACTGGACATGGACGGGATCGAGCTGGTGCGCCCGGTGCAGGCGGTGCCGATTGCCGCCCCGGTGGCGCCCGTGATCCCCCACCCGGAAGCCTGCTCGTACATCATCTACACCTCCGGAACGACCGGTCGCCCCAAGGGAGTCGAGGTCACCTATCGCGGCCTGGATACCTTCACCGACGCCCTCGGCACCCTGGGCCTGGCGCCCGGCGGGCTTGGCCTGAACGCCGTCTCCCCGGCCTTCGACGGCTGGCTGTGGTGCACCCTGCTCTACCTCCTGCACGGCCAGGGTGTCGCCTTGGCCGACCTGTCACTGGAGGGGCTGCGCAGCGCCGACGGCGATGCCTCGCCGCTGCCGCCCGGGCTGCGCACCGTATCGCTGACTCCCTCGCTGCTGGCCGCGCACGGCGACGGCCTGGACGCCGCTGAGGTCGTGGTGGTGGCTGGCGAGGCATGCCCGCCTGCCCTCGCCGAGCGCTTTGCCGCCGGTCGGCGCTTCCTGAATGTTTACGGGCCCACCGAGGCCACCATCGCGGCAACCTGGGCGGACAGCGCCCAACAGGACGACGTGCGGACCATCGGCCGCCCGCTGCCCGGCTACCGCGCCTACGTCCTGGACGCCCGGCTG
Organism: Streptomyces sp. NPDC001339; assembly: GCF_042895955.1. Lineage (NCBI taxonomy): Bacteria > Bacillati > Actinomycetota > Actinomycetes > Kitasatosporales > Streptomycetaceae > Streptomyces > Streptomyces sp. NPDC001339. The sequence goes on from NZ_JBIAWT010000005.1 coordinate 295,051, forward strand.
CGGCTCGTCGCCCGAGGCGAGGAAGGAGAGCTCTTCCTCGGCGGCCCGGCGCTGGCCCGCGGCTACCGTAACCAACCCGGCCTGACCTCGGCCCGCTTCGTCCCCGACCCGTTCGCGGGCGGCGGGGCACGCATGTACCGCACCGGCGATCTGGTGGCGCTGCGCGCGGACGGCACGCTGGAGTACCGCGGGCGCCGCGACGACCAGGTCAAGATCCGTGGACACCGGGTCGAACTGGGCGAGGTGGACCGCGTCGCCGCCGCGGTCCCCGGCGTCGAGGCGGCCGCCGCGTACGTCACCGGCTCCGGAGACACCCTCGGCCTGGCCGTCGTGGCGGCCCCAGGGGCCGGCGAGGTGTCCACGGCCGTGCTGGCCCGCTGCGCCGACCTGCTGCCCACCGCCGCCGTCCCGCACACCGTGCGCACGGTGCCGGTCCTGCCGACGCTGGCCACCGGCAAGGCCGACCGCGCCGCGCTCGCCCGCGATCTGGCCGACGCCGCACAGGTCGTCGACGCCCCCGCGGCGGACCTCACCGACCGGGAACGGCAGGTGCTACAGCTGTGGAACGAGCTGCTCGACCGCGAGATCACCGACCCCGACGCGGACTTCTTCGCGCTGGGCGGCCACTCCCTGCTCGCCGCCCGCGCCGTCGCCGAGCTGCGCCGCCGAACCGGGGGCCGGGTCACGCTGGCCCAGCTGCTGGCCCATCCGACCGCCGCCGGGCTGGCTGCCGAACTCGACCGGACCCTGTCGGCCGATGCCGGTGCCCCGGCCGCCGGACCTGTCACCGGAGGTGTGCGGTGACCGGCGGCGCATGGATCTCGACCTGGCCAGAGCCTGGCGGCACCCCTGTTCATGACTCCCGGCCGGTGCTGCTGTGCCTGCCGCCCGCCGGGGCAGGCTGCCACCAGTTCCGGGCCTGGCAGCGCCCGTTGGCAGACAGTGCGCAGGTCTGGGGTGTGCAACTGCCGGGCCGGGAGAACCGGTGGCGCGATCCCATGCCGGACACCTTCGACGAGGCCGTCGACGCCATCGCCGACGAGGTGCGTGCCCGGCTCGCCCCCGGGCACCCCCTGACGATCTTCGGGCACAGCTTCGGCGGCCTCATCGGCTACGAACTCGCCCGCCGCCTCGGGCCTGCCGCCCTCGTCGTCAGCGGCTGCCGCCCGCCCAGCCACTGGGACGGCGCGGGCCGCGGCATCGTCGAGGACGACGAGGAGCTCAACAAGCTGCTGGATGCGGGCGGCCCCGGTGCGGCCCTGCTGGATCCGGATACTCGCACCCTGATGCTCGACATGCTGCGCCGCGATGCCCAGCTGTCCAGCAGCTACGCCCACACGCCCGGTGCCCGCCTGGACATCGAGATCCACGCTTGGGGCGGCACCGCCGACGAGACCGTCACTGCTCACCAGCTCGACGGTTGGGCCGAGGCCACCACCCGCGCCGCTCACCGCATGGACTTTCCCGGCGGCCACCACGCCGTGCTGCGCAACCCGGAGCTGATCCTGCCCCGGCTCGCCGACGTGATCCGCGCCGCCTCCCGGCCGGCCGCCCCCACCCACCTGTAAGGACGCCACCAGCGATGCTCGCCGACCCCGCACCCCACTACCAGGTCCTGGTCAACCACGAGGAACAGTACGGGCTGTTCCCTGCCGGCCTTCAGATCCCGGACGGCTGGCAGGCCGTCGGACACCAGGACACCGAAGCTGCCTGCCGCGCCTATGTGGACACCGTCTGGCATGACACTCGCCCGCTGAGCCTGCGTCGGGCACTGGAGCACTGAGAGCGATGCACATCGACCTGCTGGACCCCGCGCCGTTCGCCCGCAACGACTTCTGGCCCACCTTCGCCTGGCTGCGTGCCAACGCCCCGGTGCACTGGCACCCCGAGCCGGACGGCGGCGGCTTCTGGGTGCTCAGCCGCCACCGCGACATCGTCAAGGTCTACGCCGACAGCGACACCTTCAGCTCTGCCCAGGGCATGCGGCTGGGCAGCGACCCGGCGGCGGTCGCGGCGGTGGCCAACCGCATGCTGATCGTGTCGGACGCGCCCCACCACACCCGCCTCAAGCGGGCCCTGCACCAGGCATTCGCCCCCGACCGGATGCCCCGCATCGAGCGGCTCGTCACCGAGGTCGTCCGCGACCTGGTCGAGGAGGCCGTCGAGCGCGGCGAACTCGACTTCATCGACCTCGCCAAGCAGCTGCCCAACCGCGTGGTGTGCGCCCTGATGGGTATTCCCCGCGCGGACTGGGCGTGGATCGGCCGACTGACCACAGAGGCATTCGACTCACCGGACGAGGAGGTGCGCTCCAGCGCGCACTCCGAGATCTTCCTGTACTTCATCGAGCTGCTGAGCCGGCGCCGCGCCGAGCCCGGCGACGACCTCGTCAGCGAAATCGCCCACCAGACCCGGGTCGACGAACGGGACGGCACGGGGCGCCCGCTGACCGACGAGGAGATCGTCTTCAACTGCAACGGTGTGCTGTCCGGCGCCAACGAGACCACCCGCTACTCGACCGCCGGGGCGGTCCACATGTTCGCCCGGCAGCCCGAGCAGTGGCAGCTGCTACGCACTGGAGGTCCAGCGGCCATCGGCCCGGCCGTCGAGGAGATCCTGCGCTGGACCACCCCCGGCGTGCACGCGCTGCGCACCGCCACCCGCGACACCGAGATCGGCGGTGTGCCGATCGCCGCGGGCGAGCGGGTCACGCTGTGGAATGTCTCAGCCAACCGCGACGAAGAGGTCTTCACCGATCCCGACCGCTTCCTCGTCGACCGCCGTCCCAACCGGCACATTGCCTTCGGTCACGGCCGTCACCTCTGCCTGGGTGCCCGCCTGGCACGCTTTGAACTCGCAGCGCTGCTGCAGGAGTTGACGCCGCTCCTGGAGGGCTTCGAGCTCGCCGGTCCGGTGGTGTTCAACTCCTCCAACTTCACCTGGGGAATCACCAGCATCCCGGTGCGACTGCTGCCCACGGGCCTGCCCGCCCGGGCGGCATAACCGGTACGTCACCGGCCGCCGCTTGACTCTCTCCGAACCGCAAGGAAAGGCCCGTCCGTGAGTGCTGTCCCCCTGTCCGAGCGCCACCGGCAGATGGTGGAGTGGAACCGGACCCAAACGCCCTGGCCCGCCACCGGCTACGCCCAGCTACTGGCCGAGCAGGTCGCCCGTACCCCCGAAGCTCCGGCCCTGGTCCATGGGGAGCGCTCGTGGACGTTCGCCGAGCTGGAGGCGCAGACCAACCGGCTCGCCCACCATCTGATCTCCCTCGGCGCGGGCCCCGGCACCCGGATCGGTCTGTGCTACCCGCGCAGCGCCGAGTACGTCATCGGCTCGCTGGGAATCCTCAAGACCGGCGCCGCCATCGTCGCCCTCGACCCGGTCAACCCCGATGGCCGGCTGGCCGCCATGGTCGAGGACGCGGCCCCGCTGACGGTCCTGGTGCCTGACGCCCAGGCGGCGCGGATCCCCGACGGCGTCGCCCGGCTGTCCGTTGCCGACGCCGGCGCCTCGGGCTCCGACGGTCCCACGAACGTGCCCACCACCCCGGACACGGTCAGCCACCTCATCTACACCTCCGGCTCGACCGGCACACCCAAGGCCGTGCTGGAGCGCCATTCGGCCCTGACCAACCTCGTGCACTGGACCGGCCGTGCCTATGGTGTACGCCCCGGCGACCGTGCTTCGTGGCTGTCCACTCCTGGCTTCGCCGTTCAGATCATGGAGTGGCTGCCCTACCTGCCGCTGGGCGCCGCGGTGCACATCCCCGCGGCCGGTCAGGCCCAGACCCCCGAGCAGATCCGCGACTGGATGGTCGCGAGCGGTATCACCCACTGCATGCTGGTCGCCGCGCTCGCCGAGCCCGCCTGGGGCCTTCGGTGGCCTGCCCAGACCCAGCTGCGGATCATGGTGACCACCGCGGAGCGGGTGCATAGCTGGCCGCCTGTCGACACCCCCTTCCGGGTCGTGATGACCTACGGCACCACCGAGACCACCAATGTGTTGTCCTGTCTGGACTTGGGCGTCGGGATCGATCACACCAGCCAGGGCACGCCGGAGACGATCCGGCGCAGCCGCCCGGTGCCGGTCGGTCGCCCCATCGCCAATCAACGCGTTTATATCCTCGACGACCAGCACCGCCCGTTGCCCGTCGGCGAGGTCGGCCGACTGCACGTGGCCGGGGCCGGGGTTGCCGCTGGATACCACGACCGGCCCGAGCTGACCCGGACGAAGTTCCTCGCCAACCCGCTACCGGAGGAGCCGGACGCGGTGCTGTACGACACCGGCGACCTGGCACGGTTCCGTTCGGACGGCGCCGTGGAGCTGCTGGGCCGTGACGACTCCCAAGTCAAGATCCGGGGATTCCGGGTGGAGCTCGGCGAGGTGGAGACCGCGGTAGCACGCCTCGACGAGATTGCCGAGGCCGTGGTCGTGATGCGCGAGCTCACGGCCGGGGACAAGCGGCTGATTGCCTATGTCGCCCCCGCACTCGGCGCGGACGTGGCTGCCGACACGGTGCGCGCCCAGGTCGCCGCGACTCTGCCGTACTACATGGTGCCCAGCGCCATCGTGGTGCTGCCGGAACTCCCCCGGCTACCCAACGGCAAGGTCAACCGCACCGTGCTGCCCGAGCCCCCCAACGCCCGGGACGCGATCAGCACCGGCTACGAGGCGCCGCGTACCGAGACCGAGGACGGCCTGGCCCGGCTGTGGGGCGAGATCTTCCGCACCCCGACCGTTGGCATCCACGACAACTTCTTCGACCTGGGCGGTCATTCGCTGCTGGCTTTCCGGCTGATCGATGCTGTGCGCGGGGCGTACGGGGTCGAGCTGAGCCTGTCGGAGCTGTCCCGCATGCCCACTGTCGCCGAACTCGCCGAGCATCTGACCACCCGGCGCACCGCCGGCGCCACCGGGTTCGGCGGGCTGCCCGCCATCGTGCCCGACCCCGTCGAGAGGTTCGCGCCGTTCCCGCTGACCGAGAGCCAGCAAGCCATGTGGATCGGCCGCGGTAACCTCGTCGAGCTGGGCAATGTGGGCTGCCACGGCTACTTCGAGTGGGAGAGCGACGACCTGGACCTGCCGCGCTTCGACCGGGCCTGGCGCCGTCTGGTCGAGCGGCACGATGCGCTGCGCACGGTCATCCTGCCCGACGGCACCCAGCAGGTGCTGGAGGAGATCCCCGCCTACGACATCCCCGTGCGCGACCTGAGCGATCGCGCCCCCGAGGCGGCCGACAAAGAGCTCCTCGCGCTGCGCGAGGAGTTGTCGCACCAGGTGCTGGACGCCGACACCTGGCCACTGTTCGATGTGCGGATCACGCTGCTGCCCGCCGCCGAGGGAGCCCCCAGGAACGCGGTCCGTGCCCGCATCCATCTCTCGCTGGACTTCCTGATCGCGGATGCCTGGAGCTACTTCCAGGTCCTCGTCCCCGACCTCGTGGCGTTCTACCGCGACCCCGCGCATACGCCCGAACCGCTGGAACTCACGTTCCGCGACTACGTCCTGGCCACTCGTGAGCCGTTGCGTCAGACCGAGCTGTACCGCCGCTCGGCGTGGTACTGGCGCGACCGCCTCGCTACCTTGCCCCCGGCGCCCGAGCTGCCCGCCCGGCCTGCCGACGCGCCCGAGCGGACGATGCGCTTCGAGCGGCGCAGCCACCGTGTGCGCCCCGAGCTGTGGTCGCGCATCCAGCGCCTTGCGCACGAGCACGAGGTCACCCCCTCCGGTGTGCTGGCCGCCGCCTATTCCGAAGTGTTGGCGGCCTGGAGCGGGCAGTCGAGATTCACCATCAATTTTCCGCTATACAACAGGATTCCGCTGCATCCGCAGGTCAACCAGCTTATTGCGGACACCACCACCACGCTACTGCTGGCCGTCGAGCGCACCGGCTCGACCTTCGCGGCGCGCGCCCGCGACCTACAGCGCCGCCTGTGGACGGACCTGGAACACCGCTACTTCAGCGGAGTGCAGGTCCTGCGTGAACTCACCAAGCTCCGCGGGTCCCTGGCCCCGGCCATGCCCATCGTTATGACGAGCCTGGCCGGACACCCGCCGCAGTATGAGGAGACGGAACTCGGTGCCCCGGTATACGGGATCTCCCAGACCCCCCAGGTGTCTTTGGACTTCCAGATCTTCGAGAAGGCGGACGGTCTCACCTTCAACTGGGACTACTTGCCTGCCGTTTACCCCGACGGCCTCATCGAGGAGATGTTCGACGCCTTCTGCGGCGTACTGGATTCCCTGGGCGAGGAGGAGACATGGCAGCTGGCTGCGTTCCCGCTGTCGTCCACCGTGGTCGCCGAGCTGACCACGGCAGTCGACACCGAGAACGCCGGCCCCGCACAGGTCGTCGAGCGCGATACCAGCGACGCCTGGGAGCGCTACTGGGCGGGTATCTCCCGCACCGGACGCGGCGGCGATGTGCTGTGGGATGCGGACAGCTCCGAAGAGTTCGCCTGGTGCATCGAGCAGGCCCAGGCGCACTTCGATCCCCAGCTGCCGCTGATCGACCTCGGCTGCGGCAACGGCCGCTACAGTCGCGAGTTCGGCGCCCACTTCCCGCACGTGATCGGTGTCGATGTGTCCCGCAGTGCCATCGAGCGGGCCAGGGCTGAGTCCGCAGGACTGGCCAATGTCTCCTACCAGGCGCTGGACATGACCGATCCGCGGCAGGCCAGGGCGCTGGGCAAGGGCCCGTACAACATCTTCATCCGCGGCGTCTTCCACGTCCTGGACGACGCCGGGCGGGCCCGGCTGGCCGAGGTCGCCGAGCGTCTGATGGGACCCGGCGGCGCACTGATCGTCCACGAACCCGATTACTCCGCCGACTCGTTCGGGTTCGTCGGATTCGTCGGTGGCGCCAAGGGACGGGCCGTCGACCTGGTCGCTCCGCTGGAGGCGGCCGGCGTGCGGCACTCTCACCGCTTCGCCCGGGCCGAGCTGGAGCGGGCCTTCGACGCCGAGCGCTGGGAGCTGGTCGAGGACGACGCGGTACAGCTGCACGCCATCGACCCCGAGAGCGACGCCGACGCGCTGCGGCTGCCCGGCTACTACGCGGTGTTGCGCCGCCGCGGCTGACGCCTGGCCGCCACCGGCCGCGCCCGTCCTACACACTTCACACAGGAAATCTCCGGCCGCACGGGGCCCAGCCGCGTGCGGCCGGAGCTGATCGCGCACACCGAGCCGGCCGTGAGGCCGGGGGAATGGACAGCACAGTGGAACAACGGCTCACCCGCATCCGGCGTGCCGGCGCTCAGGCAATCGGCGGCGGTATCCGCTGCGGATCGGTGACCGAAGCGCTTACCCGCGTCGTCGGCGTACAGGCCCAGGACGTCCAGGCCGCCGCACTGGGGCTGCGGGCGCGCATCGGTGGGCTCAGCGCTGATGACGTGTGGCGGGCCACCGGCCAGGAGCGCACGGCAGTGCGTGGCTGGTTCATGCGCGGCACGCTGCAGCTCGTCCCGGCCGGTGACGCCCGCTGGCTGCTGGCCCTCCTCGGACCCGTCTTCCGTAAGCAGAGCGAGCGGCGGCTGCGGGAGCTGGCCGTGGACCCCCAGCTGTGCGCCCGGGCCGAGCGGCTCATCGGCGAGGCACTGGCCGCTGAGGGGCCGCTGACCCGGGAAGAACTGACCGAGCGGCTGGCCGGCATCGGCGTGCCTGCCAAGGGGCAGGCAGCCTTCCACCTCATCCGCTATGGCGCATTGTCCGGGCAGCTGTGCCACGGCCCGGACCGCAACGGCCGGGCCACCTTCGTCCCGCTGGATGCCTGGCTCCCACAGGACGGCCCGCTCCCCTGGCAGGGGGAAGCGGCTGTGGTGGAGCTGGCCCGCCGCTACCGGGCCGGCTACGGGCCAGCCACCGCCCAGGACTTCGCGACCTGGTCGGGGCTGACGCTCTCGATGGCCAAGCGGGCCTGGCCCTACGTCCCGGACCGGGACCACGACGACGTTGCGGGCCTGGGCACCGAGGCCGAGGTACCGGACGTGCGGCTGCTGCCCGCGTACGACAACTACCTGACCGCCTACCGGGGCCGGGAGCTGTCCGTGCCCACCGCGCACGAGCGCCAGGTGTGGCCGGGCGGCGGCCAGCTGCGCCCCACCGTCGTCGTGGACGGCTGGGCGGTAGGAACCTGGAACCTGGCGGCACGCGGCACCGAGGTGAGGGTGAGCCCGTTCGCCGAGCTGTCCGGCGCAGTCAGGGACGGCATTGCCAAGGAATCCGCGGACATCGCGCGCTTCGGGAAATTCGTAACCGGGCAATAACCCGGGCTCCCTACCTTCGCCGGCATACGACAAGTCCTGTCCCGATCAGAAAAGGACTCCCCATGTCTCTCGGCCGGCACGCCGACTTCAACAAACTATGGTTCGGCCAGACGATCAGCAATTTCGGCGACAAAATCTCCGTGCTGGCGCTGTCGACCCTCGCCATCGTCATCCTTGATGGCGGAGCCCTGGAAGTCGGTGCGCTGGGCGCGCTGCGGTTCCTGCCGTTCCTGCTGCTGGCGCCGGTCGCCGGTCTGCTGGCCGACCGGATGTCCCGTCGCCACATCATGATCGTCGCCGATGTGGGCCGCTGCCTGGCCCTGGCGTCGATCCCGCTGGCCTTCACCTTCGGCGAGCTGACCATGGCGCACGTCTACGTCGTCGCGGGCGTCGTGGGCACCCTCACCACCTTCTTCGAGGTCGCCTACCAATCCTGGCTGCCGCAGCTGATCGGCACCGAGAACCTCGTCGAGGGCAACACCAAGCTCCAGATCAGCCGCAGCCTGGCCGAAGCGGTCGGCGCCGGGGCGGGCGGCGCGCTGATGCAGCTGCTGGGCGCGGCGCGCGCCATCACCGTGGATGCCGTCACCTTTCTGGTCTCTCTGGTTGCCCTGCTGCTCATCCGCCACCGTGACGACCGCGAGCGGCTCGAGGAGCGCAAGGCCAACGCCAAGGAAGAGATGAAGGAGGGGCTGCGCACGCTGTTCGGCACGCCCATCCTGCGCAGCCTGTTCACCGCCAATGTCGTGGTCAACATGGGTGCCGCGATGGGCGATGCGCTGCTGATCGTCTACGCGTACCAGGAGCTCGACCTCAGCCCCGGCCAGGTCGGCGCAGCCTTCGCCGTGATGTCGGTCTTCGTCATCGTCGGTGCCGTGCTCTCCGAGCAGGTCGCCAAGGTCCTCACGCTCGGTCGCACCATGATCCTCACCGCCGTGGTGCTGGGCCTCGGCTATCTGCTGGTCCCCTCCGCCGGTGCGCTCGGCGGCTTCATCGGCTTGCTGGTCGTCCAGGCCGTCATCGGCTTCGTCAGCCCGATGTTCGACATCCACGTACTGAGCCTGGTGCAGGGCGTGACGCCCAACGAGCAGATGGGCCGGGTCAGCGGTACCGCGCTGTCCGCCGTCTACGGCGCGCTGGCCTTGGGCTACGCAGTCGGCGGTTCGCTCGGCGACCTCTTCGGGCTCACCGCGGGACTGGCAGTGGCCGGTGCGCTCACCGTCATCGGCGGTCTGTCGCTGCTGGCCGGCCCCGTGCGCTCCATCAAGGAGCAGCCCAGCAGCCAGGACAAGGCGGACGACACCGACGACGACAACGCGGCGGACGCCGAGCCGCCGCTCGCGAAGGTCTAGGCCGCGGTGCGGCGGGGCGGTGCCCGCACCGCCCCGCCGGTGGCACCCCACTTACTTGAACAGGCACGGAGGCTCCAGGTGAGAGACAAACTCGCCGAACGTATCGCCGCGCTACCGGCCGGTCGCCGGGCGCTGTTCCAAGCGCTCACCGGTCGGCCCGGGCGCACCACCCCCCAGCGGGACCAGGACGACCTGGTCCCCCGGGACCCCGCCCAGCCGGCGATGATGTCCTTCGCCCAGCGCCGCCTGTGGTTCATCGACCAGCTCCAGCCCGGCAGCCCTGCATACAACGTGCCGGTGGCCACCCGCATCCGAGGCCCGCTGGACGTGGCGGCGCTGCGCGATGCGCTCCAGCAGATCGTGGACCGCCACGAAGTGCTGCGCACCGTCTACGCCCCGAGCGGTACCGAGGCCGTGCCGCACCCACTGCCCGGGTTCCGCCTTGACCTGCCGGTCACCGACCTGGCGGACGAGTCCGAGGTGCAAGTCTTCTACGCCGCCGACGCGGCCGGCCCGTTCGACCTGGCGGCCCACGCCCCGGTGCGCGCCCGCCTGGGGCGGCTGGCCGTCGACGACCACGTGCTGGTGCTGAACCTGCACCACATCGTCACCGACGGCTGGTCGATGCGACTGCTCTATACCGAGTTGGAGCGCTGCTACGCGGCCCGGATCGAGCGACGCGACCCGCGACTGCCCCAACTTTCCCTCCAGTACGCGGACTTCGCCGCATGGCAGCGGCGTCGGGTCAGCGGCGAGCGGCTGGCATCGCTGACCGCATTCTGGCGCGGCGAGCTGGCCGGCGCCGCCCCCGTGGATCTGCCCACCGACCGCCCCCGCCCGCCGGTCTTCGGCCACCGCGGCGACTCCCGGTACCTGGACATTCCCACCGAACTCGTAGCTCGGCTACGGGAGTTTGCGCCGGGTGAGGGTGCAACCCTTTACATGACTCTGCTGGCCGGCTTCGCCGTCACCCTGCAGCGCTGGACCGGGCAGGACGACGTGGTGGTCGGCACATCCGTCTCCGGACGCGATCACCTGGCCGTCAGCGACCTCATCGGCTTCTTTGTCAACACCTTGCCGCTGCGGATCCGCACGGGTGGCGACCCCACCTTCCGCGAGCTGGTGCGCGGCACTCGCGCCACCACCCTGCAGGCGTACGCGCACCAGGAGCTGCCGTTCGACCTGATCGTGGATGCTGTGGGGCTGCCTCGCGACCCCAGCCGCCCCCCGTTGACCTCGGTGATGTTCCTGCTGGACGAGACCGCGGACGCGGCCCCGGCACTGGCCGGAGTACGCACCGAGCAGCTGGACTTCAGCTCGCGCGCCACCAAGTACGACCTGATGGTCAGTGTGCACGACACCGGTACCTCGCTACGGGCCCTGGTGGAGTACCCCACGGACCTGTTCGACGCGGCCACCGTCGACCGGCTGCTGGGCCACTTCCTCACCGTGCTCGAAGGCGCCGTCGCTGCCCCGGACACCCCGCTGTCCGCGCTGCCGCTGCTCAGCGCCGCCGAGCGGCGGGCCGCGCTGTATGACTGGAACGCCACCGGTGCGCCGTTCCCCACCGACGCCTGTCTGCACCACCTCTTCGAGGAGCACGCGGACCGACGGCCCGACGCACCCGCGGTGATCTGTGGCGGTATGGGCGGCTGGGCGGTGACCTACCGGGAGATCGAGGAGCGTGCCAACCGCCTGGCCCACCACCTCGTCGCGGCCGGCGTGGGACCGGACCGCACAGTGGCGCTGTGCCTGCGCCGTGGCCCGGACCTGGTGACCGCCATCCTCGCGGTCCTCAAGGCGGGCGGTGCGTATGTACCGCTGGACCCGGACTATCCGGCCGAGCGGCTCGCCTTCCTCGTGCGGGAGGCCGTGGCACCGGTCCTGGTCAGCAACGCTGACCTGGTCGGCCGGGTGCCGGTGGCCGAGGACACCACCCGCATCCTGCTGGACACCGACCGGGCGCGGATCGCCGAGCGCCCGGCCAGCCGGCCGGTCACCGCGGTAACCTCCCGTGATCTGGCGTACGTCATCTTCACCTCAGGATCCACCGGCACGCCCAAGGGCATCGCCCTGGAGCACCGCGGCGTGGTCAACAACCTGCTGGACCTGAATCGCTCCTACGGGGTGCGGCCGGGCGACGCGGTGCTGGCGCTGTCCTCCCCCAGCTTCGACATGAGCGTGTACGAGGTGCTGGGCATGCTCGGTGCGGGCGGCACTCTCGTGCTACCCGATCCGGCCGCAGCCAAGGACCCGGCCCACTGGGCGGAGCTGATGACCCGCCACGGCGTGACGGTGTGGAACTCCGCACCCGCGCTGCTGGAACTCCTCATCGACCAACTGGAGTACGCCGCTGGACCGCACCTGCCGCAGCTCAAGGCGGCGTTCCTGGGAGGCGACTGGATTCCGGTGACCCAGCCGGACCGCATCCGCGCCTTCGCGCCGAACCTCGCGTTCGCCGCGCTGGGTGGTGCCACCGAGGCATCCATTCACTCCATCGAGTTCCCCGTCAGCACTGTGGATCCGTCCTGGGACAGGCTGCCGTACGGCCGTCCGATGGCCAACCAGCGTGCGTACATCCTCGACGGGCGGCTGCGCCCGGTGCCCGTGGGCGTGCCCGGAGAGCTGCACCTGGCCGGCACTGGCCTGGCCCGCGGCTATCTGAACCGGCCGGAGCTGACCGCCGAGAAGTTCGTGGTGGCCGAGCTGGAGGCCGGGCTGACTGAGCGGCTGTATCGCACCGGCGACCTGGCCCGCTACCGCGCCGACGGCGTCATCGAGCTGCTGGGTCGCACCGATTTCCGGATCAAGCTCAACGGGCTGCGCATCGAGCCGGGCGAGGTGGAAAGCGCGCTGCGCGAGCGCCCCGGTATCCGCGACGCCGTGGTGGTGGCCCGCAACGACGGCGGCTCGGACCGGCTGGTGGGATATGTCGTGCCCGGGAGCGAGGAGGCGGTGCTCGACCCAGCGGCCGAACGGGTCGCACTCGGGCAGGTGCTGCCGCCGCACGCCGTACCGGCCGAGATCGTGGTGCTCGACCGGCTGCCGCTGAGCCCCAACGGCAAGGTGGACCGTCGGGCGCTGCCCGCACCGCACGAGGCCCGCGCAGTCGCCGCCCCGGAAGCGTCGGCGGCAGCGCCCGTGGAGGAGCAGCCTCCGACTCGTCCGACGGCCGTTGCCGTCCCGGTCTCTCCGGTTGCCCCGACGCCAGGGGACGACGGGCTGGCCGAGCGGATAGCCGCCCAGTGGGCCGAGGTCATAGGCATCCCGTCCGCCGGTGTTGACGATGACTTCTTCGGGCTCGGCGGGGACTCCTTCGCCGCCGTCCGGGCCGCCCGGGTTCTCGCCGAGGAGCAGGGACGCGACATCCGCGTCGTGGAGATTTTCAGTCACCCCACTCCTCGCCAACTCGCCGACCGTCTCCGGGAGTCAATGTCGGCGCGCGATACCCGACCGGCGGCTCATCGGTTGCTGCACCGGCTCACCCCGCAGCGCGGCGGCGAGCCGGCGGAGCTGACGCTGGTGTGCTTCCCGCACGGCGGCGGCGACGCCATCGCCTACCAGCCGCTGGCCGGGGCCCTGCCGCCGCACCTGGAGCTGTGGGCGGTCTCCCCGCCCGGCCACGATGTGCTCGACCCGGCCCCCATGGTGCCGGTCGCCGACTTCGCGCGGACCGCCGCCGAGGAGATCGCCCGCACCGTGCGCGGCCCGTTCGCCGTGTACGGGCACTGCGCCGGGGTGGTCGCCGCGCTGGAAACCGTACGCAACCTGGAGGAGATGGGGTGTCCGCCCATCGCCCTGCACCTGGCTGCGGCGTTGCCCGAGGAGGACCCGGAGTTCTCCCTGGAAATGGAGCGGCGCTCCACCGACGAGGACCTCAAGGCCCACCTGTCGGCCATGGACGGCTTCGACGGTGTCCTGGACGAGCGTGACCTGGCCGCTGTGATGCGCATGGTCCGCCACGACATGACCGAGGCGGCCCGCTTCTTCGCCCGCACTCCCGACGGCTACCAGAGGCCGTTGGCGACCCCCCTGGTGTGCATCATCGGCGACGCCGACGAGGCCACCGCCGGCTATGAGACCGGCCACCTTGACTGGGGCCGCTACGCCTCCCGCATCCACCTCGCCCTCATCCCGGGCGCCCGCCACTACTTCGCCAAGCACCTGCCCGAGCGCCTCGCCGAGCTGCTCGCCCAGATGCACCCCACCCGCCGATCCGCTTCGGCCGGGACGAACGGAGGAACCTCATGAGTGATCTCGCAGAGCGGCTCGGTCGGCTGCCGCAGGACCAGCGCTCCCGACTGCTGGGCCGGATGCGCAACCAGATGTCGGGTGGTGCCCGCCGTGGCGCACAGCTGGTGCGCGGCAACCACGAGGGCCGGGTGCGGGCCTCCTTCCAGCAGGAGCAGATGTGGTTCGTGGACCGGCTGGCCGGCGGCCGGGCCCGCAACCACATCGCGCTGGCCGTCCGCCTCGACGGGCCGCTTGACACCGCCGCCCTGCACGAGGCGCTCAACGGCATCGTCGCCCGCCACCAGGTACTCCGCAGCCGCCTCATCGAGGTCGACGGCACCCCCTGGCAGGAGCCGGTGACCGGCTTCGTGCTGGGCATGCCCGTCACCGATCTGTCCGGTCACCCGGCCTCCGAGCGCGAACTGGACGAGCTGACCCGACAGGTCACCGAGGCGCCCTTCGACCTGGAGACGGCCCCGCCGGTGCGCGCCCAGCTCTTCCGGATGGCGCCGGAGCGCCATGTGCTGCTGTGGGTGGTGCACCATGTCGTCTGGGATCCGGGCTCCACCCGCGTATTCTCCGACGAGCTCACCTCTGGGTACGCGGCGGCGGTGGCGGGGCGCCGCGCGGATCGGGACGAACTTCCGGTGGAGTACGCCGACTTCGCCACCTGGCAGCGGGCCAAGCTGGACCAGGAGCGAACCAAGGAGCTCGCCGGGACGTGGCGCAACCTGCTGGCAGGGGCGCACGCCACCGAGGTGCTGCCGGACCGGCCGCGCACCCCGGACAGCGTGCCAGAAGGGCAGGGCCTGTCCCTGGATCTGTCGCGTGAGCTGCTCGACCGACTCACTCAGGTCGCCGAGGAGAACGGCACCACGGTCTTCACCGCGTTGCTGGCGGCGTTCAACGCCATGCTGCGGCACTGGACGCGCCAGGAGGATGTGGTCGTCGGTACGGCCAGCGCCTCGCGGCCGCACCCCGACCTGGAGCAGCTCATCGGCTGTTTCGTCAACATGATCACGCTGCGCACACAGGTCGCCGACGAGCTGACCTTCCGTGAGCTGGTGGCACGCACCGGCGAGGACGTGATGACGTCCTTCTCCGCCAGCGAGCTGCCGTTCGAGCAGGTGGTGGAGGCGGTACAGCCCGCCCGCGACCCGCTGCGGCACCCGCTGTTCCAGATCGAGTTCACCTCCCTGGGCCGCTGGGGTACCCACCGCGCCGAGGCCGGCGGAGTGGCGCTGGCCATTGAGCAACTCCATGACGGAGCCGCGAAGTTCGACATGAGTTTCCTGGTCAGTGAGGGCGACGGGCTACAGCTCGCGCTGGAGTACAACACCTCGCTGTACCGCCGCGGCACCGCCGTCGCGCTGCTCACCGCCTTCCAGCGGGTCCTCGAGCAGGTAGCCGCCGATCCGGACGTGACCATCGGTGCGCTGACGCTGGTGGAGGGGGAAACCGCTGCCCAGCGCGCCCGGGAGCTGTCCCGCGGTGGCCCGGTCGACGAGGCCGCCTACACCACCACCCTCGACCGCGCCTTCCGCGAGCGCGCTGCCGCAACCCCTGCGGCAGTCGCCGTCCGCGACGCGCACGGCAGCCTCGACTACGCCGCCCTGGACCGCTGGTCCGAGGAGATCGCCCACCGGCTGCGCGAGGCGGGGGTGTCCCCCGGCGACCCGGTTGCGGTCCGTCTGGGGCGCGGCGGGCACGCCGTGGCCGCGCTGCTGGGCGTCCTCAAGGCAGGCGCCCACTACGTGCCCGTCGACCCAGCGGCCCCGGCGGAGCGAACCCGCACCGTGCTCGCGGACGCCGCGGTGCGGTGCCTTCTTCTTGACGACGCCACCGACGCCGAACTCCCCGTCGATGTAACGGCCGTGACCATCGGCCGGTCCGCGCCCGTCCACGCGGTGGCCCCGTTGCCGCCACTGTCCCGGCCCGAGGACCTTGCCTATGTGCTCTACACCTCCGGCAGCAGCGGTACCCCCAAGGGCGTGATGGTCGAGCAACGCTCGGTCACCCACTTCTGCCACGCCATCGCCGAGGCATACGGCATCACCGCAGACGACCGGCTGCTGCACTTCGCCCCGCTGACCTTCGACGTCTCGGTCTTCGAGGTGTTCGCCGCGTTGCTGGCCGGCGCCCAGTTGGTGGTCGCCGACGACTCCCAGCGCCGTGACCCCGGCCTGCTCACCCGCCTGATGGCGGACGAGCAGGTCACCGTCGCCGAACTGCCCCCCGCTTTGCTGCCGCTGCTCGACCCGGCGGCCCTGCCCAGTCTGCGGCTGGTGTCGGTGGGCGGGGAGGCGTTCCCCGGCACTCTGGTCGCCCAATGGACCGCGGGGGACCGGACGTTCGTCAACGGCTACGGACCCACTGAAGCCACCGTCGCCGTCACGCTGATGAACTGCACCGGCTCCTATGACCACAACCCGCCCATCGGCCGCCCCATGGCCGGACACCAGGCGTTCGTCCTCGACGATCGGCTCCGTCCGGTGCCGCCCGGCGCCCCCGGCGAGCTGTGCGTGGCAGGGCCTGGCGTGGCCCGCGGCTACCTCGGTCGACCGGAGCTGACCGCCGAGCGCTTTGTGGACAACCCCTACGCCGACGGCCCGGCCACCGCTCGCCTGTACCGCACCGGCGACCTGGTGCGCTGGCTGCCCGGCGGCAACCTGGAGTTCCTCGGCCGCGTCGACCGCCAGCTCAAGCTGCGGGGCTTCCGCATCGAACCCGGGGAGGTGGAAGGCGTGCTCACCACCCACCCCACCGTCGAACAGGCCGTGGTGACCTGCCGCACCACCGGCTCCGGCGGCGGCCAGGACCGGGCGCTGATCGGCTACGTCGTCCCCGCCCCTGGTGCCCAGGCGGACCCTGCGGCACTGCGCGCCCACGCCGCGCAGCACCTGCCCGGTTACATGGTCCCGGTCGTCGTCGTACTGGACGCGCTGCCGTTGACCCCGCACGGCAAGGTGGATCACTCGGCCCTGCCGCAGCCCACCGACTCCGCCGCACCCGCCGGCACCGCGCCCCGCGACGAGATCGAGGAGCGGATCGCGAATGAGGTGGTGGCGCCGCTGCTGGAGCGCGCCGGCCTCGACGTCGAGGCCGACTTCTTCGCCCTGGGCGGCAGCTCTTTGCAGGCCACCATCGTTGTCTCGCGGGTGCGGTCCCTGTTCGGCTTCGAGATCGCTTTGGCGGACTTCTTCAGCCGCCCGTCCGTGGCCGGCCTTGCTGACCTGGTGCGCGTCGCCCAACAGGAGGCGGCCAGTGAACAGGATCGCCTACTGGCGGTGTTCGAGCAGATCGAGCAGATGAGTGACGAGGACGCCGCCGAGATGCTCCGCTCGTTCCAGTCAGGCCAGGCCGACCCTGTCCCGGGGAGGCCGGTGTGAGCAGCGCGGCCCAGCGCGCCCTGGACCGGCTGCCCGCCCACAAGCGGGAGCTGGCCCGCCTGCTGACGGCCCGCGCCGTCGGCACCGCCCCGGACGCGGCGGCCACGCCGGACGGGCCCGTCCCCCGCGCAGGGGGCGGGCCGGTCCCGGCCACCCTCACCCAGGCCCGACTGTGGCGCTACGCCCGGAGCAGCGATCCTGCCGTGGGCACCGGCTCGCATGCCATACGGCTGCGCGGGCCGCTGGACGCGGCGCGGCTGCGTGATGCGCTGACGACTGTGCTGCGGCGGCACGAGGCGCTGCGCACCCACCTGACCGAACGGCCTGACGGTTCGCTGATGCAGGTGGTGGCGGCCGAGCCGGAGCTGTCGCTGCGGGAACTGGACCTGACCGGTGTGGTGGATCAGGCCGCTGAGGTCGCCCGCCAGGTCACCGACAGCGCTCTGACGCCGCTGGACCTCGCCGCGGGCCAGAGCAGCGCGTTCCGTCTGCTGCGGCTGGCCGACGACCACCACGTGCTGGTCCTGGCGGCGCATCTGGCGGTCTTCGACGGCTGGTCGTCCGGGGTGTTCCTCGCCGACCTTGCCGCCGCCTACCGTGGCGTGGCGGCCACCGAGCAGCCCACGGTGCAGTTCCCGGACTTCGCCGACTGGCAGCACCAGTGGCTCCTCGGCCCTGAAGGCCAGCGGGAAGTGGCCTACTGGCACAAGGAGCTGGCGGGACTGAGGCCGGCCGAGGCCGCCAGCGAGCGCTTCGTGCGCGGGCATCTGCCCGTGGGGCTGGACGTCCAGGTCACCCGACCCGCCTTCGCGGCCTCGGCCGCTCACGGCGCCACTCCGTTCATGGCACTGCTCGCCGCCCTCGCTGTCGTACTCGCCCACCGCACCGGCAACGAGGACATCGTGATCGGCACGCCCACCGCGGGCCGCGCCGCGCCCGGGCTGGAGACGGCTATCGGGCAGTTCACCACGGTCGTGCCGATCCGGGTGGACTGCTCGGGCGGCCCGTCCTTCGCCGAGCTGCTGCGCCGCACCCGCATCGCGGTCGCCCGCTCGCTGGCGCACGGCAGCCTGCCGGTGGACGCGCTGTTCGGTGCCGGTGGGGTCCCGCCGTACTCGGTGCTGTTCGCCCTGCACAACTACCCGAGCATCCCCCTCGACCTGCCCGCTATCGACGTCGAGCAGGTCCCCGGACCCCCTGCCCGACACCTGGAGCTCTACAGCCCTGCCCCGGACGCCACCCTGGCCTGCATCGGCCTGGTGGAGCGCGACGGGCGGATCACTGGCACCGCCGAATTTAACCGCGCCATGGCCTCCCCGACGGACGTACGGGCCTTGATGGCGGGAATCGAGAAGGTGCTCTATCGCGCGGCCTCGCTCCCGTCGGGGGCCCCGGTAGCCCTGTGAATCCACCGAACCTGAGTAACCGCCGCATCCGTGAAACCGTGAAAGGAGGTCCCGTGCCCCGCACTGAGCTCTACCAGGAGCCGCCGGCCACCCCCATGCGCGCCCTTCGCGAGGAGATACGGGAGGTCCTGCGAACCGCCCCCGTGGCCGAGGCCCGCCGCACCCGCGACCCGAGGCCCATCCACCGCGCGCTGGGCGCCGCCGGCGTCCTCGCCCCACAATGGCCCGTGGAGTACGGGGGGCGCGGCGTCAGCCAAGTGGCTGCCGCCGTACTCGTCGAGGAGCTCGCCGCCCACGACGTGCCCGACCTCCTGCACACCCTGACCGTGCAGATCGTCGGCTCGACGCTGCTGCACTGCGCGAGCGAGCACATGAAGGTTCGCTATCTGCCGTCCTTCGCCGACGGCAGCGCGTTCGGCTGTGTTCTGTTCAGCGAGCCGCAGGCCGGTTCGGATCTGAGTGTGCTGTCCACCCGCGCGGTGCGCGACGGGGCCGGCTACCGGCTCTACGGCACCAAGGTTCACTCCCTGTTCGCGCCGCTCGCCGACCGCGGTCTGTGCCTGGCCCGGGACGACGCCGACGCCCTGACGCTGTTTCTGGTGCCGTTGCGTGCCCCTGGCGTCACTATCAAGCCCGTCCCCGGTATCACCGACGACGCCTTCCATGAGATCACCCTCGACGGGGTGGCGGTGTCCGCCGACGACATCGTCGGCAAGCCCGGTCAGGGCTGGGCCATCGTCGTCAAGACCCTTGCCTTCGAACGCACCGGGCTCGACTACTACGTCAAGGCCCTGCGCTGGTATCGCGCAATCGCCGAGCATCTGGAGATCCACCGCGACCGCCTGCAGCCGGGCCAGCACGACCACATCGAGCTCGCCCGCCTGCACACCCGGCTGCTCGCCGCCGGAACGCTGGTGCGCCGGGTGCTGACCCGGCTCGACCGGGGCGAGCTCGGTGAGGAAGAAGCCGCCGCCGCCAAGTGGTATACGACCGAACTCGCCGCCGAAGTCGCCTGGTGGGCAGCCGAGTTCGATGGCGATCAGACCATGATCCTGGGTGACCCGTCCCTGGGCCAGGTTTCCCACCCCCTCGATGCGGCACTGCGGGAGGCGCCCGGCATGCGCATCTCCGGGGGCACCGCCGAAATGATGCTGGAGACTCTGGCGCGGCTGCGTCTTGACTCCGGAGCGGAGGTACGACCGTGATCACCGATGCCCCGACCCTGGTGCCCCGGCAGCGCGAGGACGAGCGCTGGGTGGAGCGCGAGGACGAGGACGCGCTCTTCCGGCAACTGCGGCTGACGGTCCGGCAGAGCCTTGCCGCCGAGGACGCCGCTACGCCCGCCGCCACGCTGGATCCGGCCACTGCCTGGCAGCGCCTGACCGACGTCGGTGCCTGGGAGTTCGCGCTGCCCATCGACGTCGACGGGCTGGACTTGGGCCAGGCGGTGCTGGCGATGGTGTGCGAGGAGACCGGCGCGGCCCGCGGGGCGGTGCCGCTGCTGGGCACGCTCACCGCCTGCGAACTTTTGACCGCGTCGCCCGCTGGCGCCGGGCGAGATACGGCACTCCTGGACGGCATCCGCAGCGGCGAGATCGCGATCGCGGTCCCCGGGCGGCTGCCCGGCCCTGACGGCACCGCGCCCACCGGGCTGGTACGGACCGTCCGCCGCGGTACAAGCACGGTCAGCGGGATCGCGGGCCCCTTCTCGGTGGGCGTCACGCCGGGAGCACTGCTGCTGTTCCTGAACACCGGCCCCGACACCGGCAGCGGTGCCACGGCAGCTGGGCCAGAGCCCTGCGTGGCACTGCTGCCGCTGCCGGCCGAGGGCGTCACCCTGCGCTCGCTGACTGACCACGGCGGTGGACCGTGCGCTACCGCCGAGTTCGCCGACGCCCCGTTGCCGTCGCCACGTGTCCTGCTGGAGGGGGAGGCGGCGCGCACGGCGCTGCGCCGCATCGGGCCACGGGTGGCCGTGCAGCAGGCCGCGCTGCTGACCGGGCTGACCGCCGCTGCGCTGACCGCGGTGGTTTCCCGAATCCGCGAGCGCCGCCAGTTCGGGCAGCCACTGATCAAGCACCAGGCGCCGCGGCTGCGGGTGGCGGGGCTGCTGGCCCGGCTGGACGCGGTGCGCTGGGCAGTCGGCGACGCGGCCCGGGACCTGGATGCGGGGCGGCTGACCCCCGGCGAGGCCGCGGGCCTGACCGCGCTGGCCGCGGAGACCGCGCTGGACGTGACCCGGGACGCCGTCCATCTGCACGGTGCCTCGGGCCTGGCCCGTGACGCGGTGGTGGCCGGCTGCTACCGGCGGGTGGCCTGGGAGGCGCTGCGCTGCGGGCGTCCCACGGCCCTGTGGCAGACGGTGGCCCGTACACCCTGATCTCTGCCCGGCCGGTAGCGACGGAGCCGCGGCCGGTACGGCGCCCTAGGGCGATGTCCGTACCGGCCGCGGTCCTGTGAGATTCCTTTGAGATTCCTTGTGGATCAGCCGAGTTCGAGCCGGACGATCCAGCGGTTGCGCTTGTCGCTCTTGGCCTCGGTCTTCAGGATCTTCCGAAAGCCGGCCCGCTCGAACATGCCCATGGTGCCGACGTGCGCCAGGGTGCTGTTGACCCGCCCGCCCTCGGGGTCGACGGGGTAGCCCTCCACCGCCGGGGCGCCGTTCTCCCGCGCATACTCCACCGCGCCGTTCAGCAGCGCCTCGGCGACTCCCTTGCCGCGGAAGGCCGAACGCACCACAAAGCAGGTCACCGACCACACCGGCGCGGCGTCCACGGCGGGGATGGTACGCGAGCGCACCAGCCGGTCAAGGTTCTTGCGCGGTGCGACATTGCACCAGCCCGCCACCTGCCCGTCGACGTAGGCCAGCACGCCGGGCGCCGGGTCGCAGGAAGTCAGTGACTTGAGGTGGTCGCCGCGCTGCTCGGCGGTGAGCTTGCCGTATTCGCCGGTGGACAGCCGCCAGGCCATGCACCAGCAGGTGTGCTTGCTGGGCCGTGGCTGCAGCACGGCCTTGACATCGTCCCAGCGCGTGGCGGTGGCCGGGCGGATCTCGATGGTCATCAGGGGTGTTCGCTCCAATTCCTCGATGTTGGTGGGAAACTGTGAGTGGGGTGGCAGCATGGTGGTGTCAGGGGGTGTGCTGCTGCTCGGCGAGGGCTTGGGCCAGCACCTCGACGGCCCGTTCACACCCGGCCCGGTCCACATCCAGATGGGTCACCAGGCGCAGTTGGTCCGGGGCGGAGGCGGAGACCTTCACTCCGTGCCGCACCGCCTGCTTGGCGACCGCCTCCGCGTTGGGCACCGCCGCCAGCACGATGTTGGTCTCCGGTTCGGGCACCGTAAAGCCCGCCGCCCGCAGCCCGTCGGCCAGCAGCGCCGCGGCGCGGTGGTCCTCGGCAAGCCGTGCCACATGGTGGTCCAGCGCGTACAGCCCGGCGGCGGCCAGGAACCCGGCCTGCCGCATGCCACCGCCCATGCGGTGCCGCATCCGCCGTGCCTCGTCCAGCCGGTTGCCCGGCAGCAGCAGTACCGAACCCACCGGCGCGCCCAGGCCCTTGGACAGGCACACCGACAGGGTGTCTGCGACAGCTCCGTACTCCGCCAGTGGTACGCCCGTGGCAACATGTGCGTGCCATAGCCGGGCGCCGTCCAGGTGGACAGCGAGCCCGTTTGCGTCGGCCAGCTCCCGGATGCCGCGCAGCGCGGCCAGGGAGTGCACCGAGCCGCCGCCGCGGCTGTGTGTCTGCTCGACCTCGACGGCGCGGGTGCCGACGGTGTACGCGTTGCCGGCCCGCACCAGGCCCGCCAGCGCAGCTGCGGTGAGCAGTCCGCGCGCGGCGGGCACACACCGGGTCTGGATACCGCCGTGCCAGGCCGCCGCGCCGCCTTCGTGGGCGAGGATGTGCGCCTCGGCGTCGCACAGCAGCTCCGAGCCGGGCGGCACCAGCAGCCGCAACGCGATCTGGTTGGCCATCACACCGGAGGGCAGGAAAACCGCGCCGCCGAAGCCGAACATCCCGGTCAGCCGGTCCTCTAGCTCCGCCACTGTCGGGTCTTCCCCGTACATGGCATCGCCTACCTCGGCAGTGGCCATGGCGGCCCGCATCCCGGGCGTCGCCCGGGTCACCGTGTCACTGCGCAGATCCACCACGGTGCCGGTCATCGGTCGTTCCCCTCAAGGGAGTTAACCCGATGCTCGGCGCACCAGTCCAGCAGCGGCCGCACCGCCCGCCAGGTGTCGCGCACCAGCTCCAGCACCTGCCTGGTGTGCAGTGGGCCGCCGGTCGCATACCGGCGGCCGACATCCAGCTTGCGGTGCTTGAGCAGCTCCAGGCGCGGATGGTCCGCCGGGACGCCGCGCGGCCGGGTGCGCAGCCGGTCGCCGCCCACAAGGAACCCGGACCGGCGCAACTCCTCGACGATCCTGGCGAGGTGGCCGCCGCTGTGCTCGTCGTCGACCGCCGCGCGGTAGCGGGCGATCTGCTGCGCGGCGTACGGGTAGAACCGCCCCGACGCGTACAGGCCGTCCGCGTCCAGATGGATCCAGTACCCCAGGCACGGCGCAATGTCGCCCCAGGCCCCCTGGTAGGTCTTGTAGGGGGACTTGTCGTGCGACATACGGGTATCGCGTTGTGGGCGCAGTACCTGCACCTCGCCGAACTCCTCGGACAGCTCCCGGGCCAGCGCCGTCATCGGCGCCTGGACGTCCCGCTCGTAGACGTCCTTGAGCGCCCGGAAGCTCTCCTTGGTGTTGTCGGCCGCGAGGTCTGCGTACAGCCGCGGGCCCGATGGGGGAAAGCCGGAGAAACGCATAGCAGCGGCTGCCCTCTCAGTATCGGTAACCGGGCAGCGGGTACCGGGCGCACAGCTCGGCGACCTCGGCCCGTACCGCAGTTCGTACCGTCGGGTCGAGCACGGCTGCGCCGTCGGGGGCAACGGATGTGGCCGCCATGACCCGGGCGAGCAGGTCCGCGCAGGCCGCGGCCTGGTCCGGGCCCATACCGCGCGCGGCCAAGGAGTTGGTGCCGATGCGCAGACCGGAGGTGACCCGTACCGGTGTGGTGTCGCCGGGCACCCGGTTGCGGTTGACCACGATCCCGCAGGACTCCAGGGCCGCCTCGGCCACATCCCCCGTCAGGTGGGTGCCGCGCAGGTCGACCAGCACCATGTGGGTGTCGGTGCCGCCGGTGACCAGCCGCATGCCGTGCTGCTGCAACCGCTCGGCGATGGCCCGGGCGTCATCTGCGAGGCGCTGAGCGAGCGCCGCGAAGGAGGGACCGGCCACAAAGCCCAGCGCCCTCGCTTTGGCTGCCACCGACGTCAGGTCGGGGGTGCCCTGGGTGGCGGGGAAAACCGAACGGCGCAGTGTGGCGGCGAGCGTGCCGCGGTGTGGCCCGGGGGCGTTCGCTTCGCGACCGAGCAGGATCAGCCCGCCGCGCGGCCCGTACAGCTGCTTGTAGGTGCTGGTGGTCACCGCGTGCGCATGATCGATGGGGCTGGGGTGCAGTCCGGCGGCGACCAGCCCGGCGATGTGGGAGATGTCGGCGAGGAGGTATGCCCCGACCTCGTCGGCGATCTCGCGGAAGCGGGAGAAGTCGATGGTGCGCGGGTAAGCGCTGGCGCCACACACGATCACCTTGGGGCGGTGTGCCCGGGCCAGCTCGCGGACCTGCTCGTAGTCCAGCAGCCCGTCGTCGGTGACGCGGTAGCCGACGGCGTTGAAGTACCGGCCGGTCAGCGACGCGGGGGAGCCGTGCGTGAGATGACCCCCGCAGTCCAGGTCCAGGCCGAGCAGGGTGTCGCCGGGCTCCATCAGCGCGGTGAGCACGCTGAGGTTGGCGGACGAGCCGGAGTGCGGCTGCACGATGGCGGCCTGGGCGCCGAACGCGGACTTGGCCCGCTCGATCGCCAGCCGCTCGATGTCGTCGGCGATGTCACAGCCTGCGTGGTAGCGGGCGCCGGGGAAGCCCTCGGCGGTGAGGTTGCCCAGGGCGGTGCCGCCGCAGGCCAGGACGGAGGGGTCGGCGACGCTGGAGGCGGCGACCATCATCAGGGTGTCGCGCTGCCGGTCGGCCTCGCGGGTCAGCAGGTCGTACAGCTCGGTGTCGTCGGTGCGCAGCCGGCGGGCGGCGTGCCCGGCGAATGCGGCCAGATCCATGGCTGCGGCGCCGGTGTCGGTGGTGTCGGCAGCGAGTCCGCCCGGGGTGGGGGCGGGCAGGGTGAGGCTCATCAACGTCCCTTTTCGGAGGGTCGGTCAGCGGATGCGGCGGTGGTGACGGGCGCACCGGAGGACGCGGGCTCGCCAGCGGTCCCGATGCCATCGGCGGTGTCGGTGTTGGTGTCGGGGTTCATCCGCGACAGTTCCTCGGCGGCGGTGTGAGCCGCCGCGCCGTACTGCGGGTCGGCACCGATCCGCGCCGCGAGTTCGGCCATCACCGGCTGCTGGAAGACGGTCTTGACCGCGACCGGTACCCCCAGCAGCTCGCGCAACAGCCCGGCGAGTCGGGTGCCGCTGAGCGAATCCCCGCCCAGTCGGAAGAAGTTGTCGTCGGGCAGCACCTGGTCCAGGCCCAGGATGTCGGCGGTGGCCAGGCACACCACCAGCGTCAGCGGGTCGGCTGCGGCCTGTACGTCGCGGTCTTCGCCAGGCGCGGGAGAGCCCGCGCCGCGAGTGTGCCGACCCGCGGCCTCGGCCAGCCCGAGGCGGTCCACCTTGCCGTTACGGGTCAGTGGCAGCGCTTCCAGCGCGGTCAAGGCTGCCGGAACCAGATACTCCGGCAGTCTGTCCGTCAGCCGTGCGCGCACCTTCTCGGCCAGGTCGGCCGTGGCACCGGCCCCCTCGACGGGCACGACGTAGCCGTGCAGCCGGCGGACACCGTGCGCGCTGGTCGGTGCGACGACCACGGCCGCCTTCACCGCCGGATCCTGGCGCAGCGCCGTCTCGATTTCGCCGAGCTCCACTCGATGTCCGCGGATCTTGACCTGGAAGTCGTCGCGGCCCAGGATCTCGATGTTCCCATCCGGCAGATAGCGGCCCAAGTCGCCGGTGAGATAGGAACGTTCACCGGACTCGGGCAGGTGCACGAAGCGGGCCTCGGTGCGCTCGGGGTCGTTCCAGTACCCCAGGGCCAGGCCCACGTCGCTGGTGACCGCCATCTCGCCCACCACGCCCACGGGCCGGCCGTACCCGGCCTCGTCGACGATGAAGTACTGCTGGTTGGTGATCGGTTTGCCGTAGGGGATGCTCGTCCAGGACGGGTCCACCTCGCCGATCGGGTAGAACACCGACCAGCAGATTGTCTCCGTCGGGCCGCCCGAGCCCACGACCTGGATGTCGGGGCTGGTGGTGCGCAGCCGGTCGGGCAGCGTCAGCGGGATCCAGTCGCCGGAGAGCACGGCCAGCCGCAGTGAGGCGAGCGGCCGCTCGCCGGTGGTCCGCTCGACGGTCTCGGCCTGCCCGACGAGCAGTTCCATCAGGACCGGCACGGAGTTCCAGATCGTCACCGACTCGGCGGCGACCAGCTTCGCCCACACTTCCGGCTCGGCGTGCTCGAACGGTGGTGGGATCACGACCGTGCCCCCGCGGGTGAGCACTCCGAACACGTCGTAGATGGAGGCGTCGAAGTGCAGTCCGGAGATCGCCAGCAGCCGGTCCTCGGCAGTCACGCCGAACCGCTCGGCGACGTCGCTGATCAGGTTGACCACGCCGAGGTGGTCGACCATCACGCCCTTGGGCTCGCCGGTGGAACCCGAGGTGAAGATGGTGTACGCGAGGTCGGCGGGGATCTGGGCGGCCGGCAGCGGGGCGCTGTCCCCGGTCTCGAAGTCGGTGTCCACACAGTGCCGGTGCACCGTCTGCGGCCACGTGATGCGCTCATCCACCGCGCTCTGCGTCAGAACGGTACGCACCTGCCCCTCGGCCATCAGCCGGTGCAGCCGCTCGTCGGGTGCTGACGCGTCCAGCGGCAGGTAGGCGGCGCCGGAGGCCAGTACGCCGTAGACGGCGGCGTACTGCTCC
This sequence comes from Streptomyces sp. NPDC001339, assembly GCF_042895955.1. NCBI lineage: Bacteria > Bacillati > Actinomycetota > Actinomycetes > Kitasatosporales > Streptomycetaceae > Streptomyces > Streptomyces sp. NPDC001339. The sequence goes on from NZ_JBIAWT010000005.1 coordinate 321,718, forward strand.
CAGCCCTTGTCCATCACGATCGCGACCAGCTCACCGGGCTTGGCTCCGGCCTCGCGCAGGGTGTGGCCGATGCGGTGGGCGTAGTCGGACAGCTCCCGGTAGGTGAGCCGGCGACGGTGGTCGACCACGGCCTCGGCGTGCGGGGTGAGCTCCACCTGCTCGTCAAAGAGCTCGTGCAGCACCGCGTAACGGATCTGCCCCGAGGTGTCGTTGACCGTGTGACGCAGAGCGCGCTGGGCTGCCGGGACCAGGTCGAAGCGCTTGGTTTCCCAGCTGTCCGGGGCGTCGGCGAGGGTGCCGATCAGATTGACGTAAGCAGCGAAGGCGTCGTCGACGATGCCCTCGGCGAACGCCCCGTCCACGAAGTCCCAGATGACCCGTAGCTCGCCCTCGAGCTCCCGCAGCTGTACGTCGAGGGAGACCTGCGGGGTCTGCGAGATGGAGTAGACCTCCTCGCCGAGGTCGGACACCGGGCGGCGCACGGAGTGGTCGAGCAGGCTGGTGACCACCACCGGCATCGCGGCGCGTGCCCCGGCGCCGTGGAGCCGGGTCAGCTCGCGCAGTACCGCCACGCCGTTGAAGTCGGCGTGTGCCAGGTCGCGTTCGAGCTGGGCGCCCATGGCGGCGGCCCGGGCTGCGAAGGTCTCACCGGCGCTGGAAGCTTCCAGCAGCACCGCGTTGGTGAAGTCGCCCAGCACCCGGCCGATGTGCTGGTGCACCTGCGGTCGGGGGAAGACGGGGTAGTTGACGGTGAAGTCCGCCGTGGTCGACCAGCACCGCGCCACCTCGGCGAAAGCGGCGGTCAGCACCACGGACGCGGTCAGCCCGGCCCGCTCGGCAGCCGCGCGCAGCCGCTGCCACTGCCCAGCGGGCATACGGTACTCGCGGCGGTCGAAGCGGACCGGCCCGGCACTGCCTGCCCCCGTTGGCAGATCAGGGGCGGGCGGCAGGGTCTGGACCCGATCCAGCCAGTAGTCCCGGGCCCTGCGGTAGCCGTCGGTGTGCGGGAGCACCTCGGTCCGCCAGCGGACGTAATCGGCGAACGTCAGCTCCAGCTCAGGGAGCTGGACCGCCGGGTCCTCGTACAGGTCGATCAGGTCGGGGAAGAGGACCTGGAAGGCGCTGGAGGCGTCCAGGACCTGCAGGTCGATGCCCAGGTGCACTCGGCAGACGCCCCCGGCGAGCCGGACGATCCGCAGGTCGAACAGCGGCCAGGAGCCGACCGGGAAGATGCGGTGGCTCATCTCCTCGCGCAGTCGGGCAAGTTCAGCCGCGGCCGCATCCCCGTCGAGCCCGATCAGGTCCAGCACCGGTATGCCGTACTCGGGCGGGGTGCGCAGGACCTGCTGGTTGCCATCGGGCAGGGCGACGGTGCGCAGCATGTCGTGCCGGTCAACGACCGCCCGCCAGGCTGCGGCGAGCCGCTCGGGCACCAGCCCGGGACGCTCCCATTCGAAGTAGCCGTAGCAGCCGATGCTGCCGAACTCCACGGCGTCGCCACGCCCGATCATCAGCGCTTGCTGGGTCTCGGTCATCGGGAACGGCGCATATCGCTGGTCGGGGTCAGTACTCATGGCGGTGCTTGGGACAGGGGGATGCTGCTGCACGGTGGTCATGCGCTGCTCCGTTGGTAGTCGGTGAGGCGGGTGGGAAGGTGGGGGAACGGACGGTGCGCTGCAGCGCGGTGAGCGGTGAGCGGTGCGGGGACGCAGGTCCGCGGCGCGGCGCCCTCGGGCTCGTCCGGTCCGTCGAGGGGAGGTTTCGCCGGGCCCGGGATGTGGAGGGAGGCGGCGAACAGCTGCACCAGAGGATGCCAGCGGTAGCCGGGTCGGGCAGCGTCAGCGCCGGTGGCCATCGTGGTCTCCAACAGTGCCGCGTCCACCAGTGCCTCCAGCAGCCGTTCGGCCGCCGGTCCCGTCCGGCTGGTCAGGGCTGCGGCCTCGGCCACGGTGAACGGGCTGGTACCAAGTACTGCCAGCCGCGGCAGCGCCGCACGGGCCGCCTCGTCCAGCTGCCGCAGCGAGGCGCCCAGCGTTCGCGCCAGGTCGAGGTCGCCGAAGCTCATCTCGCGCAGCCGGGTGTCGGCGGGTGTCATCCGACGGGCCAGCATCGCGGCGCCGTTGTGCGGGCGGCAGGCCATCCGGGCCCCCGCGATCCGCAGCGCCAGTGGAAGCCCCGCGCAGTACGCGACGATCCGCGCCACCGCGTCCGGCTCTGCGGCGGTGCGCCGCGGCCCGGCGATCGCAGTGAGCAGGTCCAGCGCGGCGTCGTCAGGCAGCGGGGCCAGCGCAGTGGTGTGCTCCCCGGCGAGTGTCGCCAGTGGGGTACGGCCGGTTACCAGCACCGCGGCCTGCGGGCTGCTGGGCAGCAGCGGCCCGATTTGCAGATCGCCGGCGGCGTCGTCCAGCACGAGCAGCAGCCGCTTGCCGGCGGTCAGCGCGCGGTAGAGGTGCACCAGCTCGTCGAGGTTGTCGTGGTCGGCCCCCGCGCCGTCGGACACCGGTCGGCCCAGCGCCCGCAGCAGCAGCGCCAGCACCTCGCACGGGTCCTTGGGGGTGCCGTCGCGGTGCCGCAGTTCGGCATACAGCTGTCCGTCGGGGAAGTGCTCGCGGCAAGCGTGTGCGGTGCGCACCGCCAGGGCTGTCTTGCCGACCCCGGCCATTCCGGTGATCAGCACCCGGCGTGGCCGCCAGGACGGTCCTGCGTCGGTGTCGCCGGGCGTGGTCAGGAGGTGGCACACCTCCGTGAGTTCGCGCTCCCGGCCGAGGAAGACGGTGGTGTCCGGCGGCAGCATGTTCGGCACGGTCCGGGCTGTGGTGGGCGCCGCCTCGGGCCCGAGCCTGCCGTGCAGTACTGCCAGGTAGATCTCGGTGAGCTCCGCGCAGGGGTCCACGCCGAGGGTGTCACTGAGCACGGCACGGCTGTGGTGGTACGCCTGCAGAGCCTCGGCCTGACGGCCACAGCGACTGAGCGCGATCATCAGCTGGCCCAGCAGCCGTTCGCGTAGCGGGAACTGCCCGACCAGGCTGGTGAGTTCACCGGTGAGTTGATGATGGCGGCCGAGCGTGAGATCCGCCTCGATGCGGTTCTCCAGCGTCGCCGCGCGGGCCTCGGAGCACTGCGCGGTCTCCTCGCTCGCGAGGAACTCCGTCACATCCGCCAGCGCCGGCCCCTGCCACAGCCTGAGCGCCTCGCGGAACAGAGCGCTCGCCCGATCGTGCTCGCCACGTGCCAGGTACTCACGACCCAGCCGATCCAATCGCTCGTATTCCAGTAGATCCAGTCGGGCGTCGCCCAACTCGATGCGGTAGCCGGGGGCCGTGCGGATCAGGCCGATGCCGTCGCCCAGGATCTTCCGCAGCCGGGACACATAGGTGTACAGCTGCGCGCTCATGGTGGACGGCGGATTCCAGCCCCACAGCAGATGGCTGAGACGGTCGTCGGAGACGACCTGCCCGCGAGCGAGCAGGAGGGCGGCGAGAACCGTGCGGATCTTCGGTCCGTTGAGCGGGAGTGCTGTGCCGTCCCTTATGGCCTCGACAGGCCCAAGAATGCGGAATTCCACTGACTACGCCCCGTTCGTGATCCATGTGGGTTTCACTGGTCCGCACCATAAGCGGCGGGGTTGTTACGGGGTTATCCAAGACGCCGCCCCCACATATCCGCTCGTTATCCGTGTAGTCACCGGACACCGAGACGGGAATGCGCGGCGGTACGGAAAAACGCCGCCGGCCCCCGTACGGACAATGGTGACCGTATGGGGGCCGACGGCGTAGTGGAGGGGGGAGGCGTTAGGCGGTGACGGACGTCCGCAGCAACGGCAGTCGCTCCGTGGAAACGATCTGCGGCAGGATGAGTTCCCAAGTGCGCCCGAGCCAGTCGGTCACCCCGGCGCGCCCGTCGGCTTGATCGCGTGAGAAGAGCTGGGTGCCGACCGTGAGGGACAGAAGCAGTGCGGCAATGGCGCGGTTGTCCGGTTGCGGCAGAAAACTCCGGTCTTCCACGGCGCGGTCGAGTAGCTCACTCAACGCGTTCAGCCAGACCTTGTAGCAGTCGACCTCAGCCCATCCAGGGGCCGGTTCGCATTCCTGGGCCAGCCGAATCGAGGCCCGGGTGGCCGGGTCGTCCCGCAACTGCCGGGCGAGCATATGGGTAATGTCGATTACGGCCTGCATGGCCGGTACGGGGTGTTCGGTCAGCTCGTTGACGGCTGTGCGGAATTGCTCGCAAACGGTGGCCTGAATCGCGAGCGCCAGCTCAGCCTTGGTGGCGAAATGGAAGTAAAGGGCGCCCTTGGTGACTCCGGCGGCCTGGCTTATGCGGCTCAGGGTGGCGCGCTCGTAGCCGATACGGTCGAACGCATCCGCCGCTGTGCGCAGCAGCGCCCTGCGGGTCCGCTCGGCCCGTGCCTGGTCGGCCATCTGCTCCCCCCTTCGGCTGTCGCTGGATGCCTCAATTAAAACCCATCGTGCGGTTTTGCAGTGCCTCGCACCCGGCTCGGCCCCCCTCCGTCGAACCCGCCGAGCCAGTGTCTTGCGGCCATATCCCGTCTGTGTCCGGCGAGTTGGCATCTCACTCTCGTCGTGCACCGGGCCCGACCATGCGCCCCGTGCTCCATGCGGGACGGACTTGACATACCGGCTGGCTGGTTTTCTAATTTAGATGACTCTTTACTTATGTAAAGAATCTCGGCTCCCCCCCGGCGTGGGGAGCCGAGATCGCGGCAAGGCATGGTGGCACTGCCCACCGTCAGGAAGTGGGGGAGGACAACGGGTGGAAGACCAGCTGGAGTTCGGCGTTCTGGGGCCGCTGCGAGTCACGCTCGGTGGCCGGGAGGTGGCCATCGCGGGGCCGCGCCAGCGCACGGTTCTGGCGATGCTGCTGCTCGCCCCCGGCCAGGTCGTCTCGGTGGACCGACTGGTCGATGTGGTGTGGGACGGTTGCCCGCCCGCCACCGCTCGCACCCAGATCGCCATCAGCGTCGCGCGGCTGCGCAAGGCGTTCAAGGCCATGGGGTACGACAACGACGTCATCGTCACCGCACACCCCGGTTATCTGCTGCGCACCGCTTGCTGCCGGATCGACTCGGTGGATTTCGCTGCAGCGGTGGGCCAGGCTCAGGTGGCTGCCAGGGATGGCCGGGCGAACGACGCTGAGGTCGGCTACCGCCGGGCGCTCGGGCTGTGGCGCGGCCCCGCGCTGGAGGGGGTCGCGGGGCAGCTGGTGGAGGATGAGGCCGCGCGTCTGGAGGAGCGCCGCTACGCCGCTCAGGACGAATGGACCGCGCTGCGCCTGGAACTGGGGCACCACCAAGAGCTCATTCCGGAGCTGCACGAAACCGTCCTGGCCCACCCGCTGCGCGAGCGGCCCCGGGGCCAGCTGATGCTCGCCCAGTACCGGGCGGGCCGCCGCGCCGAGGCCCTGAAGGTGTTCCAGGATGGGCGGCGGCAATTCACCGAGGCGCTGGGTATAGAACCGGGCTCCGAGCTGCGCCGACTGCAGAGCGCGATCCTGCGCGACGACCCGGATCTGCTGCCCCGTGACGGCGTCGGGCAGGCGGACGACGAGCATGTGGTCCCGGCCCAGCTTCCTTTCCCGCCACGGATCTTCGTCGGCCGGCAGGAGGAACTCGCCGCGCTGGACGCCCTGCTCCACAATGGCGGGCTGCACCCCGCCGGAGCGCCGGTGGTGGGCTGGATCACCGGCGCCGCCGGATCCGGCAAGACCGCTGTCGCGGTGCACTGGGCGCACCACCACGCCGTCGCGTTCCCCGACGGCCAGCTCTACGCCGACCTCGGAGGCAATGGCGGAGAGGGCGAACCGGCCCACCCCGGCGACATCCTCAAGGGGTTTCTGAGCGCCCTGGGCGTGCCCGGCGACCGGATCCCTGCGGACGCCGGCGAGCGTGGTGCGCTCTACCGAAGCGTGTTGTCCGACCGGCGTGTCCTGCTCGTCCTGGACGATGTGCGCTCCTTCCGGCAGGTCCGCCCGCTGCTGCCCGGCGGCGGTCACTGCCGGGTGCTGGTCACCGGCCGGGGCCGCGGCGACGACCCCGCTGCCGAGTGCAGCGCGGTCCGTGTCCGCCTCGGTGCCTTGGCGGAACCCGACGCGGTCCGGCTGCTCGGCGAGCTCGTGGGCGAGGGCCGCATCGCCGCGGAGGCCGGCCAAGCCGAACGCCTCGCCCGGCTGTGCGAGCGGCTGCCGCTCGCCCTGCGCATCGCCGCAGGGCGCCTGGCCGGCAAACCGCACTGGACCGTTGCTCAACTCGCCGCCCGGCTGTTCGACGAACGCTCCCGGCTGGATGAGCTCAGCCAGGGCGAGGTGGACCTGCGGGCCGTGCTCACCGCGGGTTATCACCGGCTTTCCCAGCCTGCCCGGGTGCTCTACCGCAGGCTGGGCCTGCTAGCCACCGCGGACTTCGCCGCCTGGGCGGGCGCGGCCCTCGTCGGCACCAGCGCCGGCGAGGCGGAACGCCTGCTGGAGCAGCTGGTCGACCTCCAGCTGCTGACCGTCGCAGGCGTGGACGCGGACGGCCGGACACGGTACACCTTTCCCTTCGCGGGACTGCTGCACCCGCACGCCCGGGAGTGCGCCGAGGCCGAGGACGGCGCGCAGGAGCGGTGGCGGGCCCTGGAACAGGTACGCACCGCTTGGGCGTCACACCCCGGCGAGCCAGACCCGGCGGGCCGCAGCCCGCACGGGCACGGCATCGATCGGCCGGTATGTGCCGGAGGTCAGCGCGAGCCGGGCGCGATTTACCGTCCGCGCCCGCCGGCCTGGCGCCGTGGCGCGGTCTTGCGGGGGCGGTGAGCGGCGGGTGGCTGCGCGGTGCCCCGGGCCCCCGAGGTCTCGGTGCCCTCGGGCTTGAGGTGCGCCAGCGCGCCGGGGGCGGCGATGCCCGGCAGGAGATACCGCCAGAGCTTGGTGATCCGCTCCGGCAGGTCGACCCGTCCGGTCAGCACCTGCGACAGCAACTGAATGCCGGTGAACGAGCCGACCAGCAGCTCGGCGACCTCCTCCGGAACCACCTGCGGCAGCACCTCGCCGCGGTCCTTACCCTCAGTGAACAGCTCGACGCAGCGCTGTGACCACGCGTGGTACGGAGCGGGCACAGGACTGTCGAACGAGCCCTCGATGGTGAGCCGGATGCCGGCCTGGAGCAGGACATCGTGCCCCAACGCGTGGGCGACGTCATGCGTCAGATCGATCGCGGCCTGCAGGCCCTTCTCGGTCGGCGAGGGCGCGGAGCGGTGGGTCTGCTCATTGATGACGGCCAGCGCCAGCGCTTCCTTCGAGGGGAAGTGGAAGTAGAGCGCGCCCTTAGTGACCCCAGCGCGCTTCAGGATCTCGGCCAATGAGGCCCGCTCGTACCCGTACTCGCCGAAAACTGCCGCGGCTGCCTCCAAGACGGTGCGCCGGGTCTGGATCGCCCGTTCTTGTGTTGCCACGAACTTGTCTCGTCTTTCTCTGTGGTGGTTCACCGCTGCGCAGGTGGTCGCCGGACGGGCGTGCCTTGAGGCGATGGCCGTGAGGTCCTGGATGGCTCTCCGAGCCGCCGGCCCGGTCATGCCGACCGACCACCCCGATTCGTGGACCGCATAGCACAGTCTAGGGGCATTGATGAAAATCCGACTCCGTAGCGCCGGGGGCTGATTCGCCCCACCGGACAGTAGTGATCACGGAAAACCATCCAGCTGGTATCTTATTGCCGTCAGGCGGTTCATGAGCCCATGGGGGGTTTGCGTAAATGGCCGGATTGCTTGCTATAAATAACAGTTTCACTGTTGATGCGGCGCTGGACGAAAGAGCCTTCGATCAGCCCGTACCGCGCCGGCTGGTGCACCGGTCGGCCAACGCTGAGGTGTTTCTCACCCACTCCCGGCGGGTCGGCGACGGCGTTTTCACGGTCGCCGCGCAGTGGCCCAGAGCACACCCCTTCTTCATTCGCGCCGACCGCCGCTACGACCCCATGCTGGTCGCCGAGACTCTGCGGCAGAGCGGACTGCTCGTCACTCACCGCGAGTTCGGCGTCCCGCTCGACCAGCGGTTCCTCATGCACGAACTGCGCTACCAGCTATCCGAACCCGACCTGCGGATCGGCGACGCCCCCGCCGCCGTGGCGGGCGAGGTCGTCTGTCGCGACATCAGACGGCGCGGTCGGTCCGTCGTCGGCATGCGCTTGACAGTGGAGTTCCACCGCGACGGCCAGCACCTGGGGCATGGAGAGAGCGTCTTCGAATGCGTCTCGCCCACGGTCTACGGACGGCTGCGCGGTCCGCTCCAGCACGCCTGGGCCGCCTCGGCCACAGTCCCGCTGCCCGCCCCCATCGACCCACGCCTGGTGGGCCGGGAACGGGACGACGACGTCCTGCTCAGCCCCAGCGGGCGGCCCGGACTCTGGAAACTGCGCGTCGACCGGCGCCACCCGGTCCTCTTCGACCACCCCGTGGACCACTTCCCGGGCATGGCCCTCCTCGAAGCGCTGCGGCAAGCCGCCCAACTCGCTGTTGCCGATCCCTTCGCCACCCCGCTCGCCTGCGACACCGCCTTCCACGGCTATGTCGAGTTCGATCGCCCCTGCTTGATCTCCACATGCCCGGTGACCACCGGCCCGGCCCCGGTGGTGCGGGTCACGGCGGAGCAGGACGGGCGGGCCGCGGTGACCGCCGAGCTGCGGATGGCCACGGCAGGCGCGGCATGAGCGCCCGGCGGATCCTGCTCACCGGCGCTACCGGTTTCATCGGCTCGGCCACCCTGCGCACCCTGCTCGACGGACCGCTCGCCTGCGCCGCCCACTCCGGGTCGACGACGCTGACCATGCTGACCAGGAATCCCCCCGCTGGCGCCGACCCCCGTGTGGACTGGATCCGCGCCGATCTCACGGACCCCCGCTCGCTGCATGGCGTGTGCGAGGGTGTCGACACCGTCGTTCACCTGGCCTCGTACGTCGGCGGCGACGCCCACACCTGCGAGGCCGTCAACAACCACGGCACCCGCGCCTTGATCGCCGAGGCCGCCCGCGCGGGCACCGATCACTTCCTCTATCTCAGCACCACCGCCGTCTATGGTGCCGGACCGCATCGCGGCTTGACGGAGGACGAGATCACCCCCGCCCCCGTGTCACCCACCAGCCGTACCCGGCTCGCTGCGGAAGCCGCCGTTCGTGCAGCCGGTGGCACTGTCCTGCGCGCCCCGCTGGTCTACGGCATCGGCGACGTCTGGGTCGTCCCCGTCATTACCGAACTTCTCCGCCGAGTCCCCGCCTGGGTCGACGGCGGCCGCGCCCTGCTCTCCCTCGTCGCTGTCGACGACCTCGCACGTCTCCTTGCGACCCTGGCCCTGACCGCGGTAGACGCCGCCTTGCCAACCGGCGTTTACCATGCCGCACACCCGGATCCTGTTCCCTTCAGCGAGCTGCTCACACTCCTCGCCCGGCACACCGGCCTCCCCCTGCCAGCCGACGACCTGACCTACGACGAGTACGTCACCCGCCTCCACCAGGTCCCGGGCCGGGCCACCGAACGCCAGCTCTCCCTCATCGCCCAGGACCACTGGTACGCCAGCGCCCACGTCTGGCAGCAGGCTTTCTGCCCCCCGGGCCCCGGCCCCGCCACCCGCATTCCCGAAAGTGCGGCGTGGTACCGCTGTCGCCTGGATTAGCCGCACCGCTTGGCTCGGCACGCCGTGGACCGGAACGGACGGGTGTGCGGACCGTTCGCCGACCTCGCCGCGAACGTCGCACGCGATCTCGTCGAGCGGTACAGGAAGGCCTGCAGGGACAGCAAGGCGTTCATCCGCGAGGCCAAGCCCCCCGCGCCCACCCCCTGGAGCAGGGCGCACGGCTTCCTTTAGGACCTTGCTGAGGCGCTTCAGCGCTCCATGATCACCTGGAGATGTGGACTCGACACTGATTCGGACCACGAAAATGACCCCTTGCTCGATTAAAGAAGGGGTCAAATTCATGGTCTGGCCTGCGCAGATGCAGTGCCCCCGGCAGGATTCGAACCTGCGACACCCGCTTTAGGAGAGCGGTGCTCTATCCCCTGAGCTACGGAGGCGAGGGATTTGTCGCTGTCGGAAAACGTGTCTGGAACCCGGGTGAATGGTGCGGCCGGGGTTCAGGCAGAGTGCCGGCAGTGTTGCGGCGGCTTCGCTTGTGAGGGCTGGGCCACCGCGGACAGTGTAGCGGGTGGGTCCTGACCGGCATCGGGGCTGGGTTGTGGAGGGGGTCGGGAGTGGGTTGTGGAGGGGGTCGGGGGTGGGGGCTAGCCGGCTCGTCCTGGTGTGTGGGGGTGGCTGGATTCTGTTGCGTAGAGGCGGAGGAACGTGTCTACGCCGCTTGTCACGATGGCGGCTGTTTCGGGTTCCGGCATGGGGAGGGCGCCGTAGAACGTTCGCTGGTTGACGTGGGTGATGGTCAGCAGGTTGAAGTGGTTCGCGGCTTCGTCGGCGTCGTCGAAGGTGAGCAGGCCGCGGTCGGCGATTCGCTGGAGGTAGGGCGCGAGTCGGAGGTGGGCCGACAGGGGGCCGGCTTCTTTCCAGGCCTCCAGTAGGGCGGGCGGGATGCGCGTGACTTCTGCTTCGAGTGTCCGGACCAGTGCGAAGTGGTCGGGGAAGTCCGTCACCGCCGCTGCACGCTCCATGGCGAAGGAGATGAGGTCGTCCCGGAGGTTTGCGATCTTCCGCAGGTGGCGTTCCATGATCTCCGCGATGGCCTCGGACACCTGGTGTGCGCCTTCCAGGGCCACCGAGTGGAACAGATGCTCCTTGTCGGTGAAGTGGTTGTAGATCGTCCGCTTGGAGACACCGGCCTCAAGGGCGATGGCGTCGACGCTGGCGCGGGAGTAGCCCTCGCGCCCGAAGACGACGCGGGCCGCCTGTGCGATCGCGCTGCGCTTCTCCGGCATCCCGCGTCGTTGTCTCGGGTTCTCGTTTTGCATGCCTTGCCCTTGCCCTTGCCCTTGCCCTTGCGCTGTCTCTCTCGTTCAGGGTTCCCGAGGTCAGATTACACCGTGTGGTTTACTCGTTGCACTGCACGGTGTAGTTTCCTGTTTCCTGTTTTCGGTTTGGTTTGGCTCCCGTTGTGACGACTTGAGGAGGTACTGATGGCGCATGTGGATGGGTATGGCGCGGTCGTCGGGTCGAAGTCTCTTGAAGGTGAGGGGAGTTCATCGCCGTCCGGTGGTGCGGTCCCGGAGCCGGAGCCGGACCCGGGGGCGTCTTGTGTGCGGCGGCGGGCCTATGGGGTGCCTGCGCTCTTACTCGGGCTGCTGGCTACGCCCGCCGCGCTGAGTGCCAACAGCGTGACGATGGCGCTTCCGGAGATCGGCGAGGACCTTGGCGTCTCGGTGGGCTCGGCGACGTGGATCGCCACGGTCTTCGGGCTGCTGATGGCTGTGTGCACCCCGTTGATGGCGGCGCTGCTCAAGCGGAGGGGCGTACGGGCCGTCGTGCTGGGGTGCGCCGTGCTGGTGGCCGTCGGCACTCTCCTGGTTGTGGTGGCCGGGGCGATGCCGCTGCTGATCGCCGGGCGTGGCGCACAGGCCATCGGCGGCAGCGGACTGGTCACCACGGCCATCAATCTCGCGGGTACTCCGCGCCGTATGGGCGTGGTGACCGCCGGCAGCGGCATTCTTGGCGCCCTCGGCCCGCTCGCGGGGTCCCTGCTCACCGCGCAGGTGTCCTGGCATGCGGCGTTGTCGCTGTCCGCCCTCGCCCTGGCGGCCGTGCCCGGCGTCCTGCGCGCCGCGCCGGCGCTCCCCGAGGAGGACCCGCGCAGACCCTTCGACGTGGTCGGGGCCGTCGTGCTGATGCTGCTGGTCAGCGCCCTGGTGTTCATTCCCCGCTTCCCGCTGCCGGCGCTCGTGTGCGCCGCGGTCATCGCCGCGGTTCTGGCGGTGCGTGTCCGCATCCGTCCGGACGGCTTCGTTCCCGTGGCCGTCCTGCGCGCCCCGGTCTTCCTGAGCGCGAGCGTCGTCGTGTGCGCCCTGTCGACCTCGTACTTCTCGCTGCTCTACATCGTTCCCCGGATTCTGGAGGGAGGGGAGGGCTGGGACGCCGGACTCGTCGGGACGGGAACCCTTGTCGCGCTGATGGCGGGCTCGGCCGCGTCCTGGCTGCTGGCGGCGTTCTCGACGCGGATGAGCCGCCGCGCGCTCCTTGTGGTGCTCCTCGCCCTGGGCGCGCTCGCACCCGTCATGGCGGCCGTCGCGCCCTGGGCGGCGCTGATGCTCGTCGCGTCCGGGGTGTCGGTCTTCGTCAGCTCTTCGGGGCAGGCGACGCTCTCGGTGTACGCCGCCCACTCCGTCCCTGACACTCAACGGCCCACCGCTATCGGGCTTTTCACCCTTTGCTATCAACTCGGTGGAGCCTTCGGGCCTGCCCTGGCTGCCCTTCTCGTAGCAGCCTGATGGCATCCCCCCACAACGGACGTCCTCGTCAGGAGCCGCCTAGTCGTCCAGTCGTACGGGGGTCTCCTTGGCCGCGGAGGTGAAGAGTGCCTCGATGACGCGGGCCTGTTCCACGGCGTCCGTGCGGCCGTAGGGGAAGGGGGTGCCGGTCGCGATCGCCGTCGACAGGGTGTCGAGCTGGATGCGGGAGACCGCGTACGGGTCGCCGCAGCGGTAGGCGTCCTCCGGGTCGATGTCCACGTACTCGCTGACCGGGTCCAGGTGTGGGGGCGGGCCCTGGCGTTGGACCTCGAGGCGGGTGGCGTCGCGGCAGAACCACGGGTCCTGGAAGACCAGGCGCCCGGTGGTGCCGACGACCTCCAGGGCGTCGCCCCGGCACACCTCCTGGCCCACCTCGAACTGGGCCAGTACGTCGCCCGGCATCCGCAGCGTGGCCGCGAAGTTGTGGTCGCAGGCGCCCTCCCGGCGGACCTCCTCGGCGTAGACCCGCTCGGGGGTCCCGCCGAACAGCCGGATCGCGGTCAGGGCGAAGGAGCCCAGGTCCAGCAGTCCGCCGCCGCCGCGCTCGGGGAAGCGGCGGAAGTAGTCGGCCGGCAGGGTGGCGGTGCAGGCGGCGTAGATGTAGCGCAGTTCGCCGATGTGGCCCTCGGCCACGAGCTTCTTGGCCAGCAGGAACTGCGGGTGGTGACGGGGCATCACCCCTTCGACGCACTGCCGCCCCGCGGCCTCGGCCGCGTCGAAGACCCGCTCGGTGTCGGCGGTGCCGAGTGCGAACGGCTTCTCCACCAGTACGTGCTTGCCGGCCTCCAGGGCCCTGACCGCCCACTCGGCGTGGTCGACCGGGTCCAGGGCGACGAAGACGGCCTCCACCTCGTCGTCCTTCAGCAGCTCCGCGTAGCTGCCGTACGACCGGGGGATGGCGTGGGTCTCGGCGTAGGCGCGGGCCGTCTCCTCGTCGTCGTGTGCGACGGCGACGAACTCGGTGGTGGTGGAGGACGTCTTGGCCTTCATCGCGACGTCGGCGTAGCCGCCGGTGACCAGCAGGCCCCAGCGCACCTTTCTCATGCCTGTGTGGCTCATGCCCATATTGCTACTCATCTTGCTTATGCCCGTGTTCCTCATGCCCGTGTGCCTCATGCCCGTGTTCCTCACGTTCGTGGTTGCTTTCCGGGGCCGGGTCCCTCAGCCGCCCGGCCCGAGCAGCAGGGAGCGGGCCTCGGCGAAGAGGTCGTACTGGTCGAGGGTGTCGGCGCCGAAGGGCACCAGCACGATGGTTCCGGCGCCCGCGTCCGCGTACTCCCGCAGGCGCTCCGCCACCTGTCGCGGGCTGCCCCCGAGGGCGACCGCGGCGGTCTGTTCGCGGTCGATCCCGTACGCCGTGGAGAGGTAGCCGGCGATCTCCGCGGCGGCGTTCGTGCCGGGGCGTTCGGAGACCCTGGTGAAGACCAGGATGCCGGTGCGCGGTGCGGGGACGCCGCGTTCGGCGGCCAGTTCGGCCAGCCGTGCCGCGCCCGCCGCCAGTTGTCCCGGCGTCTTCATCGCCGCCAGCCAGCCCTGTCCGTGGGCCACGGTGCGCCGCAGCGCCGCCTCGCTTCCGCCGCCGATCCAGACCTCCGGCATCGGCACCCGGGGCGTCAGCGTGACCGGGGCGCCCCGCGGTGCGTCGGTCAGCGTGGTGGGCTGCCCGGAGAGCAGGTGGGGCAGCGCCTGGAGGAACCGGTCGGTGCGGCGGCCGCGCTCCTTCGGGGGGACCCCGGCCGCCGCCCATTCCTCCCCCGCGCCCGACCCCACGCCCACGCCTAGCAGGACGCGGCCGCCGGAGAGGTGCTGCAGGGTGCCGATCTGTTTGGCCGCCCAGGCCTGCGGCCGCAGGGCGGGCAGCAGGACGCCGTAGCCCACCCCGATCCGCCGGGTGGCGGCCGCGGCGGTGGCCAGGACCAGCGAGCTGTCCAGGACGGGGAAGCCGGCGGACAGGTGGTCGCCGGTCCACACCGACTCCAGGCCCACCTCCTCGGCGTGCCGGGCCACCCGTGCGAGGTCGACGTCGTCCCGGTAGCCCCGGGCGGAGTTGACCGGGAGCTGGGCGCCCACGTGGACGTGGAGTGTCATGGGCCGCCTCACCGGGCCCTGTTGAGCGCGACGGCGAGTTCCCGCTCCAGGCGGTCCAGGTCCCTCGCGTGGCCGTGGGCGGCGATATGGCCGTCCGGGCGGACGAGGTGGTAGCCGGGGCGGTGGCAGCCGGTGTCGGCCGCGGCGTCCCGCCGGGACATCGAGACGACGCGCACCCGCTGCCGCAGCGCCGCGATGTGCTCGACCTGGGTGATCCACGTGGTGTCGTGCGCGGGCTCGCTGACGGCGACGGTCCAGGCGAGCGGGTCGGCGCCGGGGCCCGAAACGCCGTACGCGAGGGCCAGTTTGCGGGGGAGGAGGCCGCCCGGCCGCACGCCTCCGGGGATCCTGCCGAGAGCCTGGCAGGGGGCCAGGCCCGACGGCGACTGCGTGGCGCGCCCGGGGGTGTACGACTGGCGCCGCCCGGCCAGGACGGGGGCGTAGAAGCGGGCCGCCCCGCCGGTGAGGTCGGCGAGCCGGAAGCCGGCGTCGCGGGCCCGTACCTTGGCCCGGCCGCTGACCATCCAGGCCCGGGTGTGCAGGTCGGTGTCGCGCACGGTGCGCCGGGTGGCTTCGGCGCGCTCCGGCCCGTACGTGGCCAGCAGCGCGGACGGCGAGACGCCCTGGAGCACCGAGGCCAGCTTCCAGCCGAGGTTGTGGGCGTCCTGGAGGCCGTTGTTCATGCCCTGGCCGCCGGCCGGGCTGTGCACGTGGGCGGCGTCGCCGATCAGGAACACCCGGCCCAGCTGGAAGTCGGCGGCCAGCCGGGCGTGCACGCGGAAGACCGTGGTCCACACCGGCTCGGTGAGGCGGATGCCGCGGGGGCCGCGCTCGTCCACGATCTCCTGCATCATCGCGACGCCCGCCGAGCGCGAACCGCTGGGCAGTACCGACATGAAGCGGAAGACACCGTTCGGCTGCGGCACCACCGCCAGCGTGCCGCCGGCCCCCTGGTAGTAGAGGATCTCCTCGGGCGACAGGTCGCCGTCCGCCTTCGCGTCGACCAGCGCGAACTCCAGGCCGTAGGTGGAACCTTGGAAGCCGATGCCCAGCTGTCCGCGCACGGCGCTGCCCGCCCCGTCGGCGCCGACGACGAACGGTGCGAAGGCCCGCTCGACCGTGCCGTCCGCCGTCTCCAGGACGGCGGTCACGCCGGAGGTGGCCTCGATCCCGCCGGAGAAGTCCACGCCCTCCAGGGCCAGCAGGCGGATACCGCGCTCCACCTTGCCGCCCAGGGACTCCAGCTTCTCGGTGAGGATGCGCTCCGTCTCGTACTGCGGCAGCACCCGCGGGGCGTGCTCGGCGGGCAGGCGGAACGAGGCGAGGTGGTTGCGGTCGGAGAAGTAGCTCAGCGTGCGCACGGTGCCGGACACGTCGAGCACCTCCTGCCGCAGCCCCCGGTCCTCCAGGATGTCGAAGGCCCGCGGGTAGACCGACAGCGCCCGGGGGACCCGCATCGGCTCGGGCAGCGCGTCGACGATCCGGACCCGGACCCCGCGGTCGAGCAGCTCGCAGGCGAGGAGCAGACCGGACGGCCCTGCTCCGACGACGAGGACATCGAAAGCCGCATCGGATGGTGTGCTGTTCTTCATCGCCTTCAACTTTCAGGAAGCTCGACGTTTTCAGGAAGGTCGACGTTCAGAGAACTCGACGTTCAGGAAGCTCGGGAAGCGGTGGCCGCCGGCATCGGGGGCAGCTCGGGCAGCTGGTCCAGCACGATGCCGAACCACCGCTCGACGGCGGCGGGGAACGCCTCGTCGTCGAGCACCTCCTTGATCCGCTCGCCGTTCTCGTAGCGGGTGAGCGTGCGATCCAGCAGGGAGGCGCGGCCCTCCGGCCGGACGAGCGAGGCCCAGATGGTGCCGCCGGTGACCGGCGAGTCCGCGGAGGTGCAGAACCACCACATGGTCGGAAGGAAGTCGCTGATGTCGCGCACCCGGGTCTCCAGCCGGACCCGGTGGACCCCGTCGTGCACGACCTCCACATCGCCGTCGGGCGTATCGGCGAGGCGGTACACGCCGTTCGCGTCCTCCTGCGGCCCGCGCTCGGCGAACCGCAGCGGAGCCCAGCTCGCCCAGCGGAAGCCGACGTCGACGAGCCAGAACTCGCCGTCGATCTCCACCCGCAGCATCATGTGCCCGAAGAAGGCGCCCAGCCGCGACTCCTGGCCGTTGTGCAGGCTGCGCCCTGCCAGCAGGCTCACCTTGTAGCCGAGTGCCGTCAGGAGCGCGGCGAACGAGGTGTTGAGCTCGTAGCAGCCGCCGCCCCGGCGCCGGTCGACGATCTTCTCCACCGCGCCCTCGCCGATCCTGACCGGCACGCCGAGATTGAAGTCGAACGTCTCGAAGGGGACGGACCTCAAGTGCCGTTCCTGCAAGTACGCCAGGGCCTCCAGGTCGGCCTTCCCGGGGCGCTCGGCCCCGATCCGCTCCAGGTAGGCGTCCACATTGACTGCGGTCATGTCTCCCGTTGCTCCCTGCTGTTCTTCACTCTTCGCCGTTCTTCGCTCTTCTTCGCTCTTCTTCGGTTCTTCTGCTGCTCTTCCGCTGCTTGTCCGCTGCTCTCGCGATCTGGGTCCGCGCCCCGGGCGGTGGGGGCTCACCAGTCGATCAGGACCAATCCGAAGGTGAATCCACCGCCGAAGGCGGCGAGGAGGACCTTTCCGCCGTCCCGCAGGGCCCCCGTTCGCGCCGCGTCGTCCAGCGTGACGGGGATCGACGCGGCGCCGGTGTTCCCGTAGACGGCCACCGTGGTGTGCATACGGGCCCGGGGGAGGGCCAGGTCCTGCTCCAGGGTGCGCAGCATCATGCCGTTGCCCTGATGCGGAACGAGGTGCGCGATGTCCTCCTTGGACACCCCGGCCTCGTCGAGGAAGTCGGACAGCAGGCCCGGCAGCTTCGCGCGGACGATGTCCACGACCCCGCGGCCGTCCATGGCGAAGTAGTGCAGCCGGTCGTCGAGGGTGGCGTGCGAGGTGCCCAGCCGGGTGCCGCCCGCCGGGACCTTCACCAGGTCCAGGCCCTCGCTGAAGTTCAGCAGCCGCGTGGCCACCACCCGTCCCGGGCCCGGGGACGGTCCGATGACGACGGCGCCCGCCCCGTCGCCGAGGAGTACCCGGGTCCGGCGGTCGGCGGGGTCGGTGTACCGGCTGTACATGTCGGCGCCGATGACGAGCGCGTGGCCGCCGTCGGCGGCCGCCATGCGATGGGCCATGGCGAGCGCGTAAGTGAAGCCGGCACAGACGGCGTTGACGTCGAAGGCGGCGGCGGTGGGGGGTGCGTCGAGGTGGTGCGCCACGTGCGCCGCCGTGGCCGGCTGCGGGGAGTCGGGGGTGGACGTCGCGACGATGATCTGGGAGAGCTGCGCGGCGCGTATGCCCGCGTCCTCCAGCGCGTTGCGGGCCGCCATGACCGCCATGTCGGAGGTGGCCTCGTCGCCCTTCGCGAAGCGCCGTTCGCGGATGCCCGTCTTGCGCGTGATCCACTCGTCGTCCACGCCGGCCGGCGCGCCGATCTCGTCGTTGGTCACCACGTGGGAGGGCAGGTAGGAACCGGTGCCCAGGATTGCCACGGCCGGCGTATCCGGGCCGGACCGGCGGGGGGAGTCGATGCCCATGTGCGGCTCCTTGGTTCTGCGGGCTGGTGGGGGGGTGATGCGGGGGGAAAGGGAGGGGATCAGGAGCGGCCGAGGACGCGTGCGACGGTCTCCTGGTCGAAGTTGACGGCGCTGCACCAGCCGCCGGTGGTCAGCTCGAACCAGATGTCGCTGACGATCACGCCCTTGGGGTTCTCGCCCTCGACGACCTCGTCGCCCGTGGTCCAGGCCACGGCGTCGTAGCCGGTGGTGCCGTCGGGCAGGAGGAGCTGCTGGACGGGGCTGTCCAGGGAGGGGCCGGAGCGGACGTTGGAGTCGCGCCAGATGGGGCCGATGGCGAAGGGCTGGGCGGTGGTCATGGAGTGCTCCGTCGTGGTCGTGGTCGTGATCGTGGTGGTCGTGGGGTGGGGGAATCGCCGGTGGTGTCCGGCGGGTTACAGGGCTGCCGGGGCCGGGACCGGGGCCGGGGCCGAGGCCAGGGTGAGGACCTGGCCGAGCATCGCGAGCATGCGTTCGCGGTGCTCCGGGTCGGCCGGCAGATCGCCCGGCAGCAGGGCGTTGGCGTGCGGGATGACGACGCCCAGCGGGGTGGGCCAGGCACGCAGCGCGTGGCTGATCGTGCGCAGGGTGGCCAGGGTGGAGGCGGTGCCCTGGGTGCCGGCGCCGACCGCGACGCAGCCGACGGTGCGGCCGTCCAGGAAGGGCCGTGGGCCGTCGAGGTCGTTGATGTAGTCCAGGGCGTTCTTCAGCAGGCCGGAGACCGTGCCGTGGTAGGTGGGGGAGACCAGGACGACACCGTCGGCGCGGCCGAGTTCGTCGAGGAAGTCCCGCAGGGCGGGGTGGGTCGCGGACATGCCGGGGCGGTAGAACGGGAAGTCGATCTCACCGCCGGTGAAGGTCCGGGTGGTGGTTCCTCTTTCCTGGAGTTGCTCGGCGCACCAGAGGGCGACGCGGTCCGATGTCGATCCGGCGCGGAGTGAACCGCTGATCAGCACGGTGTGTGGGGTGGGCACGGGTCCGGCGACCTTCCTTACGGTGTGGGCTGGGGGTGCTATCCGGCGGCGAGCAGAGGGGAGTTGCCGGCAACGGCGTCGTCCAGGCGGATGTCCTCGGGCGTCCAGGCGACGACATCGAGGATCGCCTCGTCCTTGCGGCCGTGGGACTTCATGAAGTCGTTGCGGGCGCGCTCCTCGGCCTGGCTGGCGCCCTGGTCGAGCGAGCCCTGGCGGCGCGAGTGGAGCACGACGGCGGAGGCGCGCTCGATGCGCGCCCGCTCGTACGCCTTCAGGGCGGCGGGCACCTCGTCCGGGCCCGGGTGGGCGCGCAGGGCGGCGGCCAGGACCACCGCGTCCTCCAGGGCCATGTTCGCGCCCTGGCCCAGAGCCGGGACCATCGGGTGGGCGGCGTCGCCGAGCAGGGCGACGCGGCCGTCCGTCCAGTACGGGGCCGGGTCGCGGTCGTGGATGTCGGTGACGGCGACATCGTCCGGGTCGGCCTCGCGGATCAGGCCGGCGAAGGGGGCGTGCCAGTCGGCGAGCCGCTCCAGCAGCGTGCGCAGCGCCGTCTCGCGGCCCATGGCGGGCCACTCCCCGGCCTCCGCGGTGATCTTCGCCGCCCAGTACAGGGTGCCGTTGCCGACCGGGGCGACGAAGAGCTGGATACCGCGGCCGTTGGCGACGAACGGCTGGGGATAGAGCGCGGAGCCGGTCGTGCGGCCGCGCACGGAGGTGTAGCCGCGGTACCGCGGCGGGCCGTCGCCCAGCATGCGCTGCCGTACCGCCGACTTGATGCCGTCGGCCGCGATGAGGAGGTCGGCGGTGCGGGTGGTCCCGTCCGACAGGCGCACGCTCACGGACGCGTCGTCGGCGGTGTAGTCCTCGACCGCGGTGTCCAGCAGCACCGTCGCTCCGGCGGCGGCCGCCTCGTCGAAGAGCGCGTTCTGCAGGGCGGTGCGGAGGAGGGGGATCTGGGGGGCGCCCAGGCGCGTGCCGACCTCGCCGATCGGCTCCTCGGAGAGCACGGCGCCGGTGGAGTCCATCAGCAGCCGCACCGCGTCGTCCGGGGTGACCCAGCCGTCGGTGCGGATGCGCTCACCGAGGCGGGCGCCGATCGCCCCGGCCGCCCGTACGCCGTTCGCGTACAGCATCAGACCCGAGCCGACGTCGTTGATGCTCGGGGCGCGCTCGATGACCGTGACCTCGGTTCCGGCGCCGGCCAGGGCGGCCGCGGCGGCGAGCCCGCCGATGCCGCCGCCCGCGACGACGGCGCTGCGCTGAGGGGACATCTGTGTGCTCCTTGCGGATAGGGGGAGTTGAGGAGTGGAGACCAGGGGCCAGGGATCAGGGATCAGCGCGGGTGATCCGTGCGAGTGATCCGTACGGTGACCGGCGCGGTGCCGCGGTCAGCGGGCCTCGGTGGCGGACAGGCGGCGCCCGTCGTAGGCGCCGAAGGTCTGCGTCGCGGCGTCCCAGACGACGTGTCCGGCGCGCAGCGTGCGCGCGACACGGCCGGTCATGGTCCAGCCCTCGTACGCGGACCAGCCGCACTTGGCCCGTACGTCGTGGGCGGAGAGCATCCAGGTGGCGTCGGGGTCGAAGAGGACCAGGTCTGCGTCGGCGCCCGGCTCCAGGCGTCCCTTGCCCGGCAGGCCGAACAGGTCGGCGGGGCCGCTGCCCAGGTACCGGACGAGGCGGGCGGCGGCCGTGTCCGGGTCCTCCTCGGGCCGGCGGCGCCGCATACCGGTCCACACCGCGACCGCCAGCTCCTGCACGCCGGGCAGGCCGGGCGGGGACGCCTGGACCGTGCGGGTCTTCTCCTCGACGGTGTGCGGGGCGTGGTCGGAGCCGATCGTGGCCGGATGGCCCGCGTACACCGCCTCCCACAGCCGGTCCTGGTCCGCCTGCTGCCGGATGGAGGGCGACAGGCGGGTGCGGGCGCCGAGCCGCCGGGTGTCCTCGTCGGTGAACGACAGGTGGTGGCCGGTGACTTCGAAGGTGACCGGCAGCCCGGCGGCCTGTGCCGCGCACACCAGGTCGGCCTCCTCCGCGCTGGACAGGTGGAGGATATGGGCCCTGGTGCCGTACCGGCGTACCAGCTCGATGACCTTGGCCACCGCGGCGATGCCGCCGCTGCGGGGCCTGCGGGCCTCGTACTCGCGATAGGCGCCGGGTTCGCCCCACCACGCGTCGAGGAGGGAGAACAGCTCGCCGTCCTCGGCGTGCAGGACCAGCTGCACCCCGCCCTCCGCGGCGGCCGCGAACGCCCGCGCCAGCACGGCCGGGTCGCGCACGACGGTGGGCGCGGTGTGGTGCCCGGCCATGAAGAGCTTGGCGCTGGTGGCGACCGAGCGGTCCAGGGAGGCCAGCCGCTCCGGGTTCTGCGGGTCCACACCGATGTGGAAGGCGTGGTCGGCCAGCGAGTGACCCTTGACCAGGTCCGCCTTCTCGGCCATGGCCTGCTCGGTCAGCGTCGGCGGCACGGTGTTGGGCATGTCCATCACCGTGGTGAAACCGCCGGCCACCGCGGCCCGGCTGCCGTGCTCCCAGTCCTCCTTGTGCGTCAGGCCGGGGGTGCGGAAGTGGACGTGGGAGTCGATGAGGCCCGGCAGGACGTAGTGGTCGCCGGCGTCCACGCGGCGCACGGACGGGGCCGCGGTGTCCTCGTCGGTGACGGCGGTGATCCGCCCGCCGGAGACCAGGACGTGGCCCGCGCGGACCCCCTGCGGGGTCACCAGCTTTCGCCCGGACACCACCAACTCCGGCTCGGGCACGGGGGAGTTCAGCTCTGCCATGTCAGGGCCACCAGCTCTCGGGCGAGGTCGTTCGTCGGTCCCATCAGTGCCACCGCGCGGGCGTCGGCCAGCAGCAGGTTCAGCCGCGAGTGCGTCACATAGCCGGCCGAGCCGAGCATGCGGGCCACGCCGAGGCAGATCTCCTCGGCCGCCGTGGACGCGTACAGCTTGCTGTGCAGGGTGGTCATGCCGGGGTCGGACGAGGTGCGGGCGCCGGCCCGCTCGACGACGGCGCGCGCCGACTCCAGGCGGGTCGCCAGGTCCACCAGGCGGTGGCGGACGGTCGGACGGTCGGTCAGGCCGCGCCGCTCGGCGTGGTCGACGGCGAGGTCGAAGGCGGCCTGGGCGGCGCCGACGGCCACCGCGCCCAGCGTGGCGCCCGAGTCGCGGACGCCGGCGATGATCTCCGGCGCCAGGCCCTCGGGGCCCAGCCGGCTCCCGTCGGGCACCACGCACCGCTCCATCGACACGAAGCCGGTGGCCGAGCCGCGCATCCCGGCCAGGTCCAGACTCAGGTCCGGCACCAGGCCCGGGGTGTCGGCGGTGACCAGGAAGAAGGTCTGCCCGGCCGCCCCGTACGCGCGGCGCTCCGCCTCGTCGGGCTGCTCGGTCTGGACGAGGACGAGGTAGAGGTCGGCTATGGAGGCGCCGGTGGTGAAGGACTTGGCGCCGTTCAGCTCCCAGCCGCCGTCCGCGCGGCGGGTGCCGGTGCTGCTGAGGTTCTGCTTCGCCGCGCCCGCGCCGGTCTCGCTCCACGCCGAAGCGGCCAGGTAGGTGCCGTCGGCCAGCAGCGGCAGCAGTTCCGACTTCTGCTGTTCGGTGCCCCACTCGGCGATACGGCTGCTCACCGCGAAGTGCTGGAAGGCGATGATGGCCACCGACGGGTTGACGGTCGCCAGCTCCTCGACGACGCGGTTGACCTCGCGGGCATCGCCGCCCGCGCCGCCGTACCCGGCCGGGACGGCCGTGGCCGTCAGGCCGGACTTGCGGAAGTCGGTGAGGACCTCGTGGTCGGGCTCACCGGTCAGCGCGGTCCGCTCCGCCGACTCGCGCAGCTTCGCCCGCAGTTCCGGGGTGAGCTGAGGCCTCACGCGGAGGTCGCTGATAGTGCCAGGCATTGGGCAATCTCCTCGAATTGCAGATGGGCGAGCGGTTCGAGCACGAAGGAGCCCTGGTGGGTGACGTGTTTGCGCCCGACCCCGACCCAGGCCAGCGAGGGCTGCCCGCCGATCTCGTGTGTGGCGGCGGTGACCGCCGTCCGGCCGCCGGGGGTGGTGATGCCCAGCGGCCCGTCGGTGTGGCCCGCCTCCTCGGCGACGCGCCAGGGAACGGTGCCGGGGATACGGGTCGCGGCTCCCAGACAGACCGCCCCCGTCAGGGCGATCGTCGGGTGCCAGCCGGGCACCGAGATCGCCCGGGCCGCGATGCGGCCGGACGCCTCCGGGAGGATCGCCGCGATCTTGGGGAAGACCCCGTCGGGGGACCAGCCGAGCCGGCCGGTCGCGGCCTCACGGAGCCGCGCCAGCTGCGCGAACAGCTCGTCCCCGGCGGCGAACAGCTCGGTGTGGTCCCGGATCCCCAGGTCCCGGGCGTCGACGAAGGTGTAGGCGTTGCCGGTGGAGACCAGCGAGACGGTACGGGAGACGCCGTCCGCCGCCAGCTCGGTGCACGGCTCCCCGGTCAGCAGGAGCTCCGGCAGCGGTACGCCGACGGGCTGGACGAAGTAGACGGTGAACCGCACCTCGTCGAGGCCGGTCTCCTCCACCTCGCACACCACGCTGTCGCCGTTGTTCAGGACGTTGACCCGCACCCGGCCGCCCGCCGTCGGCGTCGGCAGCATCCCGGCCCGCGCGGCCGAGACGACGGCGGACAGGATCGAGTGCCCGCACGAGCCGCGGAAGTCGAAGCGGTCGGGGCCCTCGGGCAGGGCCTGGACGAACCGGTAGTCGAGGTCGAACAGCGGGTGGGCGGACGGCCGCACCAGCGCGATCTTCAGGACGTGGGAGCCGCCGGCCGCGGACAGGTAGCGCCGCGTCTCGGTCAGTTCCCGGCGCAGTGTCTCCTCGTCCGCCGACAGCCGGCGCGCGTCGAGCACGACCGTCGGGCACGGGCTCCCCGTCGCGTACGCGAGGTGTCCGATCACGCGGCCACCGCCGCGGGTCGGGGCCGGCGCGCCGGCGTGCGGAACAGCTCCCGCCACACCTCGTGCACCAGCAGCGCCCACAGGGTCAGCGACGTGGTGTCGTCGGGCTCGCCGGCCTGTGCGGCGAAGAGCGCGGCGACCGCGGCCGGGTCGAGCTGGCCGCCGTCCTTCAGCCGCGGTGCGGCGAGCATGTCCCGGGCGTACTCCCACAGGCGGGTGCCGGGTGCCAGCATGGCCGTGATGGGCAGGGTGAAGGGCTGCTTGGGGCGGCTGAGCACCGCGTCGGGCACGAGTCCGGCGGCGGCCGCGTACAGCGTCCGCTTCACCTGCCCGCCCTGGATGCGCAGCGCGTCGGGCAGGGCCCGGCCCGGGCCGATGACGCCGCGCTGGCAGAACGGCAGGCGGGTCTCGACGGAACTGGCCATGCTCAGGTGGTCCACCCGGCGCAGGTGGTAGGCGGGCAGCCGGTGGCCGAGCTCGAACGCGCTGATCCGCTCCAGGACCGTGCCCTCGCCCCCGCGCAGCCGCTCCAGGGCGTCGGCGGGGATCGGCGGTACGTCCTCGATGAACGCGCGGTAGGCGTCGGTGTAGAGGGAACGCCGGCGGCGCGCGGGGAGGACACCGAGCGCGTCCAGGTACTCCCCGTACCACGGCCGGCCGGCCTCCGCGGCCTCGGCGGCCGCGCGCATCCGTCCGTATCCGCCGAAGACCTCGTCGGCGGCGTCGCCGGTCAGCGCGACCTTGAAGCCCGCGTCGCGGACGGCGGCGAAGAGCGCGTAGGTGCTCAGGGTGATGGGGTCGGCGTTCGGCTGGCCCAGGTGCCAGACGACGTCCTCCAGCAGGTCGGGGAAGCCGGCCGGGTCGATCTCGACCTGGTGGTGCGTGGTGCCCGCGCGCTCGGCCGCCTCGCGGGCGAAGTGCCGCTCGTCGAAGGGCCAGTCACCGCGGTAGGCGATGTTGAAGGAGTCCACCGGACCGCGCTCGGCGGCCAGGGAGGTCACCAGGCTGGAGTCCAGACCGCCGGAGGTGATCACGGCGACCGGCACATCGGCGACGAGCAGTCGGCCGACCTCCTCGCGCAGCCGCTCGCGCACCAGGGCGCCGGCCTCCTCGGCGCTGGTGAAGCCGTGGTCCTCGGGCTGCTGGGGGCGTTGCACGGTGCGCGGGGTCTCGCCGAGCTCGCACGTCAGGGTGGTGGACGGCGGCAGGACCCGGACGCCGTCGAAGAGCGTCTGCTCGCCGAAGGGCGTCTTGGTGGCCAGGTAGGCGTCCAGCCCGGCGTCCCAGATGCCGTCGGACACACCGCCGAAGCCGAGCAGGGCCGGCAGCTCGGAGGAGAAGTGCAGCGAACGGGCCGCCGCGTCCCAGCGGTAGTACAGCGGCTTCATCCCGATGTGGTCGGTGGCCAGCAGCAGCCGGGGCCGCTCGCCGCGCAGGTCCGCCACGGCGACGGTGTACATACCGTCGAGGTGGTCGACGAAGTCCGCGCCGTACTCGGCGTACAGGGCCGGGATGATGCCGCCGTCACAGCGGTCCGGGAAGGCATGGCCCAGCCCCCGCAGACGGGTGCGGAGTGCGTCGTGGTTGTAGATCTCGCCGTTGAAGACGACCCTGATGCGGCCGCCGTCGAGGTCGTACGGCTGCTGCCCGCCGTCCAGGTCGACGATGGCGAGGCGGTTGTTGCCGATGCCCCAGCCGGCACCCCGGGCCGAACCGCTGGCATCCGGGCCTCCGTGCCGCTGGAGCGCGGAGGCGGTCCGCAGGTCGTGAGGGGAGGCTGTCGCGTTGAAGTAGCCGAAGATACGGCACATATGAGCTATCCGTTCCGGTGACAAACGTGGGCTTCACTCGGCCGACAGCGACAGATAGCGCTCGCCGGTGTCGGGGAAGACGGTGACGATCGTCGAGCCCGCCCAGCGCTCCCGCTGGGCCACGAGGCGCGAGGCGTACGCGGCGGCGCCCGAGGAGACGCCGGCCAGCAGGCCGGTGGCGCGGTTGACCTCGTGGGTGGTGTCGGCGGCGGCCTCGTCCGGGACGGCGACGGCCTCGTCGATCAGGTCCAGGTCCATGATCTCGGAGACGTAGCCGGCGCCGATGCCGGGAATGCCGTGCGGGCCCGGCTCCCCGCCGTTGAGGATCGCGGCACGGGCCGGCTCGACCGCCACCACGTGCACGTCCCGGCGCTCCTTGAGGTAGCGGGCCACGCCGGTGAGCGTGCCGCCGGTGCCCACACCGCACACCAGCACGTCGACCTGCCCGCCGGTGGCCTCCCAGATCTCCGGCCCGGTCGTCTCGTAGTGGGCGCGGGAGTTGGCCGGGTTCTCGTCCTGGTGGGCGAGCCAGGAGCCGGGGGTGCTGCGCTGGAGCTCCTCGGCGAAGCGCCAGGCGGCCGGCAGCCCGTCCTGATGCGGGACGAGGACGACCTCGGCGCCGAACTCCCGCAGGATCTGGCGGCGTTCGGTGGTGGCGTTGTCCGGCATCACGATGATGCAGCGGTGGCCGCGCCGGGCGCTGAGCGCGGCCAGGGAGATGCCGGTGCTGCCGGAGGAGCACTCGATGACCGTGCCGCCCCGTGCGGGCAGCGCCCCGGAGGCCTCCGCCTGGCGCATCATGTACAGCGCCGGGCGGTCCTTGACGTTCAGCAGCGGGTTGAACATCTCCAGCTTGGCCAGCAGCCGGACGGAGTCCGGGACGTGCGGCAGCCGGACCTCCATGAGCGGAGTGTTGCCGACCAGCTCTTCCATCGACCGGACGATCCGGCCGGCGGTGGGGGTGCCGGGGGCGGCGGGGGCAGTCGCAGTATTCAAAGCTCCCACTTTCGTCGAATTCTCTCAGGCGGAGCCGGTCCCGCCCCGTTCTCTCAGGCGGAGACGGCTCCGCCCCGCGCGGCGTCGAGGTGGTCGGCAGCGATCTGCTGGAGGTGGGTGATGTCGCTGGAGACCGTGGCGAAGGTGAAGTTCTCGCCCAGGCGCCGGGCCGCGGCGTCACCGGACAGGCAGTGGATGCCGCAGGCGATGCCCGCGCGCTCGGCCGCCCGGGTCACCCGCCGCAGCGCGTCCTCCAGGTCCTCCGCCACGTCCGGGTCGCCGAAGTAACGGGCCCCCAGGGCCACGGACAGGTCGGCGGGGCCGACATAGACCGCGTCCAGTTCCGGCGTGGCGCAGATCGCCTCCAGGTTCTCCAGCGCCGCGGCCGTCTCGATCATCACGATGCAGGCGACGGCCTCGTCGACCTCGTCCGGCACCGACCCCAGCCGCACCTCGCCGCGGACCGGGCCGCCCAGGCTGCGGGTGCCCTTGGGGTGGTGGCGGCAGGCGCGGGCGGCGACGGCGGCCTCCTCGGCGGTGCCGACCATCGGGACGACCACCCCGCGGGCCCCGGTGTCCAGGGCCATGCCGATGGCGATCGGGTCGACGGAGGGGACGCGCAGGACGCCCGCGGAGCGCTGCCGGGAGTCCACCGCCATCAGCGCCGACTGCCAGCCCGCCTGGTGCAGGATGCCGTGCTGGCCGTCGATGCCGATGTAGTCGTAGCCCAGGCCCGCGATGCGCTCGGTGCCCGTGGGGTTGTCGCAGGCGATCCAGTAGCCGACCATCCGCTCGCGGCGGCGCAGCCGCCCGGCGAACGCGGC
Organism: Streptomyces sp. NPDC001339; assembly: GCF_042895955.1. Lineage (NCBI taxonomy): Bacteria > Bacillati > Actinomycetota > Actinomycetes > Kitasatosporales > Streptomycetaceae > Streptomyces > Streptomyces sp. NPDC001339. Next base: position 349,395 of record NZ_JBIAWT010000005.1, read on the forward strand.
GGGGTCCTGGTGCGGTTGGCCCGTTCCGGGTGCGGTGGCGGTCATTCGCCCTCCTCGATGACGTAGCTGGACTTGCCGTCCAGGCCGACCGGCACATCGCCGGTGATGGAGACGCGGTGCAGGACCCGCTTGTGGTGGTCGTAGTCGTCTACGCCGTAGTGCTGGGTGCTGCGGTTGTCGAAGATCAGGACGTCGCCGGGGCGCCAGGTCCAGCGGGCGGTGTTCTCCGGGCGGCGCACATACGCCTGCAGGACGTCGATGAGGGGCCGGGACTCGCGCAGCTCCATGCCGACCAGGCGCTGGGCGAAGCCGCCCAGGAAGAGGCTGGGTTCACCGGATTCGGGGTGGACCCGCACGACGGGGTGCGCGGTCTCGAACCGCTTGGCCAGGAACGCCTTGCGCACCTGCTCGCCGCGCTCGGTGCCCAGGCGGGGCTGCTCGGCGTGGTTGGTGTGCACCGCCCACAGCTTGTCGGCGATCTCCCGCAGTTCGGCCGGGAGGTCCTTGTAGCCGGCGGCGCCGTTGGCGACCAGCGTGTCACCGCCGTACGGGGGCAGGGTGACGCTGCGCAGAGTGGTGCCCAGGGACGGGGCCTGGGTGAAGCTGATGTCGCAGTGCCAGTGGTTGGCGCGCTGGTCCTCGCCGTCGATCGGGATGACCTGCGGGGTGCCGTCGACCGTGCGCATCATCGGGTGGGTCTGCGTCAGCGGCCCGAAGCGGCCGGCGAAGGCCAGCTGGTCCGCGTCGCTGATGTCCTGGTCCCGGAAGAAGAGCACCTTGTACTGGAGAAAGGCCTCGTGGATCTGGGACCACACCGAGTCCGACAGCTCGCTGCTCAGGTCGACGCCGAGCACCTCCGCGCCGATCCTGCCGCCGACCTTGCGTATATCGCAGTTGGACACCGTGCATTCCTTTCATGGCGCACCGCAGCCAAGGCATCGGCGGCCATTCGGAGTTGGGGGGTCGTCTCACCCGCTGGAGGGTTTCGGGAAGGGATCTGTTGTGCGCCGCGGACGCGGACTCCGGGATACGCGTGAATCCGGATCGGGATCGCGATCGGGATACGCGTGAATGCGGGGTACGCGAGCACTGCCTCGCTGGAGTGCGGACCGGCAGGCCGCTCGGCGGAATGGAAGCCAAGCACGGGCGGTTCAGGAGTGGCAAGGAGATCCGGCCACGGCTGCGGCGACTTCACGAACTTGCCATTCCCGTCGGGGTACTTCGTCGAGTCCCCGAAGTCGCTGGCATCCTGGGGCCTGTTGTTGTCCGGGAATCCCCCGGCGTGATTGGCTCCGCGAGTCTGTGCGGAGCCGCTATTCGAAGGGTTGAAGAAATGGCCACGATTGCCCTGCTCTCCGGCAGCCTGCGCGCGGAGTCGTCGAACTCCGCGGTGGTCGCCACGCTGCGGAAGCTCATCGAGGAGGGGGCCGGCGGCCATGAGGCCACCGTCGTGCCGCTGCGCGACTTCCCGCCGTTCGACGAGGACGTGGAGCACGCGGGCCTGCCCGCGGCCCTGGAGGCGGCCCGCGCCCGGGTGTCCGGTGCCGACGCCCTGATCGTCTGCTCCCCCGCCTACAACGGCTACCCCTCGGGCGTGCTGAAGAACGCGCTGGACTGGCTCTCCCGCCCCGGTGGCGACAGCCCGCTGACCGGCCTGCCGACGGCGGTTCTGAGCGCCTCCCCGGGCCAGGCCGGCGGCGCGAACGTACAGCCGCATGTGCGTCAGATACTGGCCAACAGCGGTGCCGCCGCGGTGGAGTGCGACGAGGTCGCCGTGGGCAACGCGATCAGCCTCCGCACGCCCGACGGCCTCATCGAGGACCCCGCCGTCCTGAGCAGGCTGGCGAAGCTGGTCGACACCGTGCTCGCGGCGGTGGCGGCGCGCTGACGCCGGCCCGCTGAACTGCCGCCGCCGCGCCGTCACCGCGCAGACAAGAGGAGTTCCGGTGAGCCCCACCCGTTCGCGGGGTGCGTATCCCACGTTCCGCTACCTTGCGGCGATGTCGGCCGAGGCGGTCGGCGGCGGCATGTACGTCCCGGTGTCCCTGCTCTACTTCCACCGCGTCGCGGGGCTGCCCCTGGGGCAGGTGGGCGCCGGGCTGACCGTCGCGGCGCTGGTGGGGCTGGCCGCCAGCCCGCTCTTCGGGGCGCTCGTCGACCGGGTGGGCGCCCGCACCGTGGTGGCCGTGGGCTTCACCGCCCGCGCCGCGGCGTTCCTCAGTTACCCGTTCGTGCACCAGTGGTGGCAGCTGCTCCTCGGCGCCGTCCTGGCCGCGCTCGGCGACCGCTCGTTCCAGGCCTCCGTCCAGGCGCTGATCTCCGAACTCGCCGAAGGCGCGGAGCGCCAGCGGATGATCGCCACCCAATCGAGCCTGCGCAACGCCGGGTTCGGAGTGGGCGGACTGCTCGCCAGCCTGGCCATGGGGCTGGCGGCGGACTGGGCCTACCACGCCGTCGTCCTCGGCAGCGCCGCCGGACTCGCCCTGGCCGCGGTCCTGGTGGCGACCCTGCGGATGCCCGGCCCCGGGCACCGCGAGCGGTCCGGGCGCGGACGGGCGGCACGGGAGCGTGCGGTCCGGACGAAGGGGGCGGACCGCACGAGCGGGCCGGATCGTACGAGCGGGACGGGCCGGACGGCCGAGGCGCGGCCCGGGGGCTACCGGGCGGTCCTGCGCGACCGCCCCTACCTGGGGCTGACGCTGGCCACCGTCCCCCTGGCGTTCTGCTACTCCTCGCTGAGCGTCGTCCTGCCCGTCTACACCACCCAGGTCCTGGACGTGTCCGCCGCCCTGCCCGGGCTGCTGTTCACGGTGAACACGGTCCTGGTCGCGGTGGCCCAGCTCCCGGTCAACACCCGGATCACCAAGCACCGCCGCACCCGTGTATCGGCCCTGGGCGGAGTCGTCTTCGCCGCGGCCTTCCTCGGGTTCGCGCTGCTGTCGGCGGTGGACGCCGGTGTGCTGCTGGTCTCCGGGCTGCTGCTGACGACGGTTCTGTACACCGGAGGCGAGCTGCTGCACAGCCCCTCCTCCGGTGCCCTGTCCACCGACGCGGCCCCCGACGGCCTGCGCGGCCGCTACCTGGCGGTCTACTACATGTCCTGGTCGGTCGCGAAGGCGGCCGCCCCGGCGCTCTTCACCGCGCTGCTGGCGCTGTCCCCGACCGCCACCTGGCTGCTGCTGGCCGGCGGTGTGCTCCTCGGGAGCCTGGCCCTCGTACGACTGGAGCCGCACCTGCCCCCGCACGCCCTGCGCCCCGCGCCCGCCGACGGCGGCGAGGACGCCGGGCGGGAGCCGGGCACGGACGGCGGCCACGACGCGGGCGACGGGGACCCCACGCATGCCACGGCCACCCGAAGCAGGAGGAGTTGAAGCCATGCCCACCGTCCCCGGACTGCTGCGCACCATGCGCGAGGACCTCGATGTGGTCATCGAGCGGGACCCGTCCATCCGCACCCGCCGCGAGGGCGTCCTGCACCCCGCGCTGCCCGCCCTGTGGGCCCACCGCGTCGCCCACCGCCTGCACCGCCGCGGTCACCGCATGGGCGCGCGGGTCCTCGCCTACGTGGCCCGCCGCCACACCGGCGTGGAGATCCACCCGGGCGCCCGGATCGGCCGCCGGGTCTTCATCGACCACGGCTCGTCGGTCGTCATCGGCGAGACGGCGGTGGTCGGCGACGATGTGACCATCTTCCACCAGGTCACGCTCGGCGCCGTCGGCTGGTGGAACGACAACCACCGCGCCCCGGGCGAGCGGCGGCACCCCGCCGTCGGCAACGGCGTCGTCCTGGGGGCCAACGCGACGGTGCTGGGGCCGGTGACCATCGGCGACGGCGCACTGGTCGGCTCGATGGCCACGGTGACCAGGGACATCCCGCCCGGCGGCCGGGTCTACGCGCCCGCGTCCGTGGTCAAGAGCGTGAACGGCTCCCTCGGGCCGGCCAACGACCCCGTACGGCTGCTGGCCTCGGCCGGCTCGTGGTGATCCCGCCCCGCCGAGCCGCCCCGCGGAGGAGCCTCGCGCCCTCCATCCCACCCGTGCGTCACGCAGGACGCGGACATCTGACAGGAGTTCACTCATGGCTGCTCGTACCGGCGAGTGCCGGATCGCGGACGGTATAGAGGACCTGATCGGCAATACGCCGCTCGTGCGGCTGCACTTGGAGGGCGCCCACCCCAGCGTGCAGGTGCTGGCCAAGCTGGAGACGGCCAACCCCTTCTCCAGCAGCAAGGACCGCTCGGCCCGGCACATGCTGCGGGGCGCGGAGGCACGCGGTGAACTCGCCCCCGGCGGCACGGTCGTGGAGTCCACCTCCGGCAACACCGGTATCGCGCTCGCCGCCCTCGCGGCCGCCCGCGGCTACCGCTGCGTCGTCGTCCTGCCCGACAGCGCGACGCCCGAGCGGATCGGGCTGCTGCGCGCGCTGGGCGCCGAGGTCGTGCAGACGCCCCACGAGGACGGCTTCCAGGGCGCCATCGACCGGGCCGAGGAGATCAACTCCCGTACGCCCGGCTCGTGGTACGCCCGCCAGCATGAGAACGATGACAACGTGCTGGCCCACTACGAGACGACGGGCCCGGAGATCTGGGCCGACACGGCCGGGACGGTGGACGTCCTGGTCGCCGGCGTCGGCACCGGCGGCACCCTCACCGGCGCCGCCCGCTACCTCAAGGAGCACCGCCCCGCTCTGGAGGTGGTGGCCGTCGAACCGGAGTCCTCGCCCGTTCTCTCCCGGGGCTACGGCGGCCTGCACCGCATCCCCGGCCTGAACGGCGGGTTCGTGGCCCCCACCACCGACCGCACACTGATCGATCACGTCTTCACCTGTAGCGACGAGGACGCCGTGGAGGCCGCCAAGTCCCTGGCCGCCCGGCAGGGACTGTTCGTCGGGGTCTCCTCGGGCGCCGCGGTCCACGGTGCCGCCCGGCTGGCCCGCATGCCCCAGTACGCGGGGCGGACGATCGTGACCGTCCTGCCGGATACCGGCGAGCGCTACGTCAGCCTCTGGAACGAGGACATCGCCCCGTGACCGCGCTGATCCTGCACCGTGGCTCCTTCCGCGCCAACCCCTACGAGCGCTGGCTGGAGGACTACGGTTCCGACTTCGTCGTCCTGGCCTCCGCGGAGCAACTGGCCGTCCACGGCGAGGAGCTGCCCGCCGCGCCGCCCTTCATCCACGCCGAGTCGCTGTCCTCCTACGACACCAGCCCGCGCGTGGAGGAGCGGGCCGCCGAGCTGGTCCGGGAGTTCGGGGTGCGCGACATCGTCGCCTGCCAGGAGAACGACCTGGAGCGGGCGGCACGGCTGCGACAGCGCTTCGGTCTGCCGGGGCCGGTCCCCGAGGAGGTGCTGGCCTACCGCGACAAGTGGGAGATGAAACGGGCCGCCGTCCGCGCCGGCCTCCCCGTCGCCGCGCACACGCTGCTGCACACCCCGGAAGACCTCACGGACTTCACCGCGGCCCACGGGCTGCCGGTGGTGGTCAAGCCCCGGCGCGGGGCCGGTTCGATCGACCTGGCCGTCCTGCGGACGGAGGCCGAGCTCACCGGCTGGCTCGACCGGGGGCCCGGGCTCACCGGGCCGGACGGGGAGGCGCTCTGGCTCGCCGAGGCGTACGTCGAGGGCGCCATGTGCCACCTCGACGGCGTGGTGCTGGACGGGCGGATCGTCACGATGTGGCCCTCGCGGTACACCTACGTCCTGGCCGACTACCGGGACCGCTCCGGGCGTATGGACATCGCGCTCGACGCCGCGGACCCGCTGCGGCACCGCCTCACCGACTTCGGTGAGCGGCTGCTGAAGGCGTTCGGCGGGCCCGAGCACTTCGCCTTCCACATCGAGGTCTTCCTCACCCCGGACGGTGAGCTGGTGCTGTGCGAGGCCGCCTGCCGCGCGGGCGGCGCGGGCGTGCGGGATGTGCACCGCGCCATGTTCGGCTTCGACCCGGCCGCGCCGCCGGTCCGCCGTCAGCTCGGGCTGCCCGTCGCGTACGAACCCGGGCAGGAGCCCTCCCGTATCGGCGGACAACTGCTGTTCATGCGGCGCCCGGGTACCGTGCGGCGGCTGCCCGACCCCGCCGGGATGCCGGAGGGCGTGGTCAAGCACCAGTTCTTCGCCCGGCCCGGGGACCGGGTGGAGGAGGCCTGGCACTCCGGTGACTTCCTGGCCGCCTTCGTCGTCGCCGGTGCCGACCGCGCGCAGTGCGAGGCCCGCATCCGCGCGCTGGAGGGGTGGTTCCTGCGGGGCCTCGACATCGTCTGATCCGGCTGGGACCCGGGGAGGGCCGCCCTGGCCCCGGGTCGGGCCGCCCTGGTCCCGGGGCCCGGTCCTCAGGCCGGTTCCGGCCTGGCCATCCCGGAGTGCGCGTACGGCTCCCGGCCCCGGCCACGGGCTCTGGCGGCCAGCAGGCTGTAGCCGTACGCGGCCGAGACCAGCGTCATGTGGTGGTGCCAGCCGGGGTAGGAGCGCCCCTCGAAGTCGCGGAGGCCGAACTCCTCCTGCAGCGTGCGCACGGTGGCCGAGGCGCGGTGATGCAGGCCGGTCAGGGCCAGCAGCGCCTGGGCACGCTCGTGCACCATGTTCGTCACCCACACCGGCTCCTCCGGGCAGCCGGCCGGCACCCGTTCCAGGAATGCCCGGTAGGTGCGCGGGGGCGCGGCGGTCGCCTGCGCGCCCTTCGCATCCGGCAGCCGGACCGGCGCGGAGTGCAGCGGCGGCTGGCGTGGCCGCCCCGCGGCACCGGCCGCCGTACCGCCGCTCTCCCCCAGGCCCAGCAGCCGCTTGACCGGGAGTGGCGCTCCGGCCCGGATCCCCGCCGCGGGCCCGGGCCCCTGAGCGTGCAGGGGGCCGCCCGGGAGGACCGGCAGCGTGGGCGGGACGGCGACGGCGAAGTCGGCCCCGCAACGGCTGAGCCCGTGGAGCAGCGAGCTCACTTCCGGACAGCCGGTCAGGTCCGCGACCACCGGCAGGGGGTTGGCGGTCACCTTGCGGTGGACGGTGCGGACGAGGTCGAGCACCTGGGCGGACAGCGGGAAGTGGCCGATGTTGCACTCCGGTATACGGGCCCGCGCCCGCAGGACGTGGTCGTCGGCCCAGTCGTCCGGTAGCAGCAGCCGCCAGCCCAGCGGCGTCGGTCCGGCGTCGGTGTCCATGAAGATGCCCACCCCGATCTGGCAGTTGAGCGTCCGGCCCGAGGCCGGGTCGAAGCGGCGGTGTACCCCCACGGAGCGGTCCCCCCGCTTGGGTAACACGGCCAGGCCGACCGTCCATGCCCGGGGCGTGGCGCGCCGCAGCACCCACTGCGTCAGGTTCCGCCGGGCCGGGCGCCAGTCCCAGGGGCTGACGTTGATCAACTGGTACAGGGACTGGCAGGCGGTGGGGGAGGAGGACACCGAGGCGGCCAGGCGGCGGACGGTCTTCTTGCCCGGGGTGGACAACAGGCCGTTCACATAGGCGTGGGCCCAACGCCGTTGGTCGGCACGCGGGAGGTAGCCCAGGATCTCCTCCGTGAAGGAGGCGAGAGAGCCGGGGGCACTCTGTGAGAACAGTGAAGACGCTCTATGCGAAACCATCGCGGTTACCCCCTGGGGCCTTTCGGCGCTGCACGCGGCAGGCGAATCCGGCCGCGATCTTGATCATCAGCCTAGAAACATTCCCCGTTGGCGCTGTGCCAGTGTGACGTTTTCAACACGTATTCCCTACGTGGATATCGAGTGCCGATGCTGGGAAACTCGGCTTGAAATCAACGGGCTTGAACCCTGCGATACGACACGGCGTCGCACATGATTATCAAGAGCGCGGAGGTCGAGGCCGTGGTCCTGATTCTTTAAGGCATAGCCCCGACTTCCCATCGGTGGAACGCATTTCTGGTTTTCCGCCACCGGTGCGTGAAAAAGTACGGCGGTTTTCGGACATGACTCGGCCCGCCTTGCTTGCCGGCGAGCAAGGCGGGCCGAGTCAAGTCGTCGGGCTGCTACCCCTCGGCACGGGGCGTGGGGACGAGGACGCCTTCGTCATGGCTTGATCGCTTCGTGTCCGTGGGAGCCGCGGAACCCGTGGGGCCCATAGGGCCTGTGGGTTCCTCGGGTGCCTTGTGAGGAGGTGTGGGGGCCGGCCGACGGCGCCAGTTGAGGACGATCGTGGCCAGGATGCCGGCGAGGAGGCCCCAGAAGGTGGAGCCGATGCCGAAGAGCGTCATTCCCGAGGCGGTGGCCAGGAAGGTGATGACGGAGGCCTCACGGGTGCGCTCGTCCGACAGTGCCGAGCTGAGCGAGCTGCCGATCGTGCCGAGCAGGCCGAGGCCGGCGATGCCCATGACGAGGGCGGTGGGCAGAGTGCTGAGCAACCAGCCCACGACGCCGCCGAAGAGGCCGACCACCAGGTAGAACAGGCCTGCCCAGACACCGGCCAGATAGCGCTTGCGGGGGTCGCGGTGGGCTTCCTCGCCGGTGCAGATCGCGGCCGTGATGGCGGCCAGGTTGAGCCCGAAGCAGCCGAACGGGGCGAGGAGGGCGTTGACGATGCCGGTCCAGGTGAGGAGGGGCGAAATGGGGGTGCGGTAACCGGCGTTGCGCAGGACGGCCACACCGGGGAGGTTCTGCGAGGCCATGGTGACGACGTACAGCGGCAGACCCACGCCCACGAGGACCTGCCAGGAGAACTCGGGGCGTACGAATACGGGTTCGGCGAGGGCCAGGTTCAGGCCGCTGGTGGTGAAGGAGCCCTGGGCCGCGGTGATGGCCACGCCGACGGCCAGGGCGCCGATGACGGCGTACCGGGGGAGCCACCGTTTGGTGAGGAGGTAGACCGCGAACATGGGCAGCACCACGACCAGGCTCTCCTGCATCTTGGTGAACAGCCCCGTGCCGAACTGGACGAGCACCCCGGCCAGCAGCGCCGATGCCAGGGACACCGGGATCCGGTCCATGATGCGTGCGAACCAGCCGGTGACGCCGCTGAGGACGACCAGGACCGCCGAGAAGAGGAAGGCGCCGACAGCCTGTGCCATCGGCACTCCGCTGAGTCCGGTTGCCAGCAGGGCGGCGCCGGGTGTGGACCACGCCGTGATGACCGGTGCCTTGTAACGCAGCGAGAGGCCCAGGCAGGTGACTCCCATACCGATGCCCAGGGCCATCATCCACGAGGTGAGCTGAGCGTGGGTGGCGCCCGCGGCCTGTGCCGCGGCGGCGACGATGGCCACGGAGCTGGTGACGCCGATGAGGACGGCGAGGAATCCCGCGGTGACGGCGGTGGCGGGTGCGGCCGAGCGTATGCGCTGAGTCACGGTCAAGAGATGTCCTTCAGGAGGTGTCCTTGTTCCCCACCGAGTTCCCCACGGAAACCAGCGGGAGTTCGGGTGGCTGGTGCGTCTCCCGCTCACCGCCCCGCCGGGGTGCCGCGGAGACGCCGGCGAGGACGACCAGCAGCCCGGTGAGCGCCAGACTGGCGATGTCGACGCTGCCGCCCCAGAGGGTCTCGGAGAGGTAGGTCGTGACTCCTCCCTCCGGATGGATCCGGAGGGCTTCTCCTGTCGGTGGCTCAGGCCACGTCGGGAAGGACCAGCCCGGCCCTGATAGCAACGTTGAGTGCACCCGCCTGATCAGCGTTGGCGGTGTGCCCGCACTGGGTGCACTCGAACTTCTCTTGGGTGGTGCGGTTCTCCGCGCTCGTGTGCCCGCATGCGGGGCAAGTGCGGGAGGTGTTGCGGGGGTCCACCGGGATCACGACACGAGCGGCGCTTTCAGCCTTCTGCGCGAGGATGCCCAGGAACACCCCCCAACCCGCATCGTGGATACTCTTGTTCAGTCCGGCCTTAGCTGCGGCACCGTTCGGAAGAAACGCGCCCGCGTTCTCGGGATCAGGCTTCGGCTTCGGGGCGCGGACCATGTTCGCGATGCTCAGGCGCTCGTGTGCGATCACGTCGTAGGTGCGGACCATCGCAAGCGCGGTCCGGTGCGCGTGGTCGGTGCGCTGGCGCCGTACCTTGCGGTGCAGCTTTGCGACCTTCTCCACCGCCCGGCGGTGCTTTGCCGAGCGGTTCTCCCGCTTCCGGCGCGGAAACGCCTTGAGCGCCCGTTGCGCCTTCGCGAGAGCTTCGGCGTTACGCCTGCCGTGCTGAGGGTTGGCTATGTGCTCGCCCTCAGACGTGGTGAGGAAGTGGGCTATGCCCATGTCGATGCCGGTCACGGCTCCGGTTGCGGGGAGCGGTTCGGCGGGCACCTCGTCACACGCGAGGATCACGTACCACTGCCGTCCTTCGCGCTTGACGGAAACAGTCTTGACCCGTCCCTTCACCGGTCGGTGCCTGTGCACGCGGACATGCCCGACACCTTGCAGACGGACTCGGGTCACCGGGTCGTGCGGGGTGGAGTCCCACCGGCAGCCGTTCCCGTCCTTGGGGAAGTCCACCGTGTCGAACCAGTTGACACCCCGGAAGCGGGGATACCCCGGCTTCTCCCCAGCCTTCACCCGCCGGAAGAACGCGGCGAACGCCTTGTCCAACCGGCGCAGCGTTGCCTGCTGGGAGCTGAATGACCAGCGTCCTTGACGCTCGGGGTCGAACGCCCGGACGTCCTTGAGCTGTGCGGACTGCTGCCCGTACCGGACCGTGGTCTTGGAGACGTGCCGGTAGGCATCGCGACGTTCCTGCAAGGCCCCGTTGTACAGCGAGCAGTGATCCCGCAGCATCTCGCCCAGCGCCTGGGCCTGACGGACGGTGGGGCGGAGGAGGAACTTATACGCGCGGTGCACGCTCGGCCTCCTCCTTCTGCTTCTTCGCCCAAGGGCGTTCCCACTGGGTATTGACGTACTTCTCGATCGTGTCCGCGCTGACCGCGCCGATGGAGGCGACGAAGAACGAGGACGACCACAGCGTGGGCATCCGCGACTTCAAGTGCGGGAACTCCTCGCGCAGCACGCGGGAGGTGAAGCCCTTGAGCTGGTGCGCCACATATGACGCGGAGGAGCTCGGCTCGTGCTTGACGAACAGGTGCACCTGATCGGGCATCACCTCAAGGGCGGTGATCTCCCAGCCCTTCTCGGCGGCCTTCTGCTCGATCAGCTCACGCAGTCGGACCGCGACCGGACCACCGAGGACCGGGCGGCGGTACTTCGGGCACCACACCACGTGCAATCCCAAGTCGTACACACCGCCGCAGTACCGGCGAACCTTTCTGGTCACGGCCATACAATCACTATACACACGGCACGCATCTAGCTGCGGTCAACAGTGCAGAGTGGTATGACAGTTGAGGTGAGAGCAGCGTCGAGAAGCGATTCCACACCCCGATACACCGGGGCGGCCCCTCGCTAGCTATCCGATGGAGGCGATGTTGCGTACCCGGGTGAGGTGGAGAAACGTGCTCACCGCGGCGGGACCGCCGCCGATGACGGCCACCTTCCTGCTCACCGCGTACCTCCTGCGGTCGAAGCGGTCAGGTCTTTCTTCTCGTCCCTCTTCTCGGGTGCGTTCTTCTCGGGTGCGTCCGGTTCCGTGACGTCGGCGGGGAGTTGCCGTGACGGGTGACAGCCGAGCAGACGGAGCAGGGGGCTGGTCATCACCGTGGTGACCAGGGCCACCAGGGTCAGTACGCCCCGCATGCCGTCGTCGATGAGGCCGGCCTGGTAACCGATCTGGATCACGACCAGCTCCGTCAGGCCCCGGGCGTTCAGCAGCACGCCCAGGATCAGCGCGGGGCGCCGGTCCATGCCCGTCAGCCAGGCGCACAGGCCCGGCCCGGCGATCTTGCCGACGGTGGCGACCAGCAGCAGGCCGGCGCACACCGCCGCCGTGGTGGCGTCCCAACGCAGCTTGGTCAGGTCGGTGGCCAGGCCGAAACCGAAGAAGAAGAACGGCAGCAGCACGGTCTTCGCGATGCCGGTCACGCGGTCGGCGATGGCGGCGCCCTGGCCGCGGACCGGCCAGGCGAGTCCGAACAGCAGGGCCCCGATCAGCTGGTGGATGCCGAGGGCCGCGGTGAGCGTCGAGGAGGCGGCGACCCCGGCGACCAGCAGGACGGTGACGCCGAGGGCGCCCCGCCCGTCCTCCGCGTCCGGAAGCCACTTGGCGAGCCCGCGCCGCAGCGGCCACAGGAAGAACACCGCGGTCAGCGCGGCCCCCAGGCCGTTCACCAGCAGGCCGTTCGCCCCTTGCCCCTGGGCGCAGGTGACGATGGCCGCGACCACCAGCCAGCTCCCGCCGTCCCCGATCGCGGCCACGATCAGGGAGAGCTGGCCCGGCTGGGTACGCGTCAGGCCCAGGTCGGTGAGGATCCGGGCGAGTACGGGGAAGGCCGTGATGCTCATCGCGCAGCCCACGAAGAGGACGAAGGCCAGCTCGTTCCCCGCGGTGCCGGTGAACGCACCGGCCATCGGCAGGGCCACCGCGGTGCCCAGCCCGAAGGGGACGAGCACGGACGCCAGACTCACGAGGACGGTGCGGCTCATGGTGCCCCGCAGCCGCATCCCGGCCAGCTCCTGCCCGACGCCGAACATGAAGAGCGCCAGCCCGAGTTGGGACAGGCCGTCCATCAGGCGTACCGACGGACCGGGGAACAGCCACGCGGTGGCCTCGGGGGCCAGGCTGCCGAGCAGGGAGGGACCCAGGGCGAGACCGGCACAGATCTCCCCTATCACCCGGGGCTGGCCCAGGCGCTGGGCGCATGCCCCGCCCACCATCGCCGCGGCGAGGACGACGGCGGCGGCCAGGAAGAAGTGGCCGGTGGCGTCCAGCCGGTGCCCCGTCCCGGAACCGGGGGCGCCGGCCGGACCGGTTCCCCACACCCACAGGACGGCGCAGCAGATCACGATGGCTGGCAGGATCACCGTCACCCCGGCGGCGGTCCACACGCGTCGGCGGGACACCGGCCGGGCGGAGTCCGCGGTACCGGCCGGCCGTTCGACGGTCAGCTCGTGTGTCATTTCGGTCCGCCCCCGGTCAGTTTCTGTGCCATATCAGTGGGTTTTGCATCAGTGGGCTTCGAAGATCATGTCGCGCAGCAGCTCACTCGCGCCCGCGGCGATGGTGCCCGCCATCGCGTCGCGGTAGAGGCGTGCGGCGGCCGCGTCGTCCAGGTACCCCCTGGCGCCGTGGTACTGGACGCAGGCCTGGGCCGCCGTCACGGCGAGCTCCGTCGCCCTGAGCTTCAGCACCGAGGCGGTACGCGTGTCGAGCCGGCCGCGGCTGTGGAGCCAGGCGGCGTGGTAGGCGTAGGTCCGCAGCAGTTCGAAGTCGCTGTTCAGCTCGGCGACCCTGTGCCGGACCGCCTGGTGGGCGGCGAGCGGTACGTCCTTGATCTGGTGCTCGCGCACGAAGCGGTTCAGCAGGTCCAGGCAGTATCCGACGCCGCCGACGGCGAGCAGGCCGGCGACCAGCCGCTCGAAGTCCAGGCCCTTCATCAGGTGCATCAGGGCGAAGTCGCGGCGGCCGACGAGCCGGTCGGCCGGCACCAGGACGCCGTCGAAGTCGACGCGGCAGACATCGGCGCTGCGCCAGCCCGTCATCGGCTGCGGGGTGTGCGTGACCCCCGGTGCGTCGGCGTCGATGGCCAGCAGGCTGACCCCGCTCAGACCGCGGTCGCCCGTGGTCTCGCGGGTCTTGACCAGGGTGATGTAGAAGCCGGCCCGGGAGCCGTTGGCCACGTAGCACTTCTGGCCGCTGACGCGGTAGCCGTCCTCGCCGAGCACCTCGGCCCGGGTGCTCAGGTGCCGCAGGTCGGTGCCGGCGCCGTCCTCGCTGATGGCGAGCGCGGCGATCCGGTCGCCCTGGGCGACCGCCGGCAGCAGCGTGGTCCGCTGCTGCTCGGTGCCGAACATCCGCAGGTAGGACGTGGCCATATAGGCGTGGACGCCGACGGCGGCCCGCACGCCCGCGTACCCGGTGCGCCCCAGCTCCTCCAGGAGGATCGCGCTGTCCAGGAAGCCGGGCCCGTCGTGGGCGAGCCCGAGCAGTCCGTGCGCACCGAGGGCGCGCCAGCCGTCGTCGCCGATGTGTCCCTGCCGCTCCCAGGAGTCGGCGTGCGGACGTACCGCTTCGGCCAGCTGCTCCTGCACCCGGGTCCGGAAGTCGTCGTGTTCACCGGTGAGATGGGGCAGGGGCGTGCGGCCCCCCGTCGTCGTGCTCATTTGACGGCTACCACCTGGTGCTCGGGGAGAATCGCGGTGATCTTGCCGGGGATCTTGAAGACCGCGTGCGGGGTGCCGGCCGCCGCCCAGGTCTCGTCGAAGTCCAGCAGGTCCTGGTCGACGAGGAGGGTCAGCTCCTCCTTGTGCCCCAGGGGCGGGACACCGCCGATGGAGTACCCCGTGACCCGCTTGACGAAGTCGGCGTCGGCCTTGCCGACCGTGCTGCCGAGCTGCTGGGCGACGGCCTTCTCGTCCACGCGGTTGGTGCCGCTGGCGAGGACCATCACCGGGGCGCCGGTCGCGGTGTCCCGGAAGACCAGCGACTTGACGATCTGCCCCTTCTCGCAGCCCAGCGCACGCGCCGCGTCGTCGGCGGTGCGGGTGGAGTCCGGCAGTTCGACGACGGTCAGGTCGAGGCCGCGTTCCCGCAGCGTCTCCTGGAACTGCCGGGCACGCTTGCTGATGGTCATGGCGTGGTTCCTTCCGTTTCCGTGTGCGCGGTGTCAGAGGGTGGCGAGCAGGGCCTGGCGGTTCACCTTGCCGGTGCCCGAGAGCGGAAGGCTCTCGCGCAGGTGGATGCCGGAAGGGACCATGTAGGCGGGAAGGCTGCGGCTCAGGTGCTGCCGGACCGATTCCGGTGTGCAGTGCTCGGTGGCGGGCACCACGAAGGCCAGCAGCTCCTTGCCGCCGGCCGGATGCGGGGCGACGGTGACATGGCTCTGCTTGACGTCCGGGTGGAGGCCGATGTGGTAGGCGACCTCGCCCAGTTCGATGCGGAAACCGTTGATCTTGACCTGGTCGTCCAGCCGGCCCTGGAAGACGAGGTTCCCGTCCGCCGAGAGATAGGCGCGGTCGCCGGTCCGGTAGAGCCGCTCCTGGACACCGTCGATCTCGTGCTCGACGAACTGGGCCGCCGTGACCTCCGGCATCCCCAGGTAACCCGGGGAGAGTCCGGGGCCGGCCAGCAGGACCTCCCCGGTCTCGCCGGGGCCGCAGAGCCGGCCGTCGTGCACGACGTAGGCGCGGGTGTTCTGGATCGGCCGTCCGATGGGCAGGCTCGACTCCTCCGGCCCGAGGGCGCGCACCGGGTAGTAGGTGGCGAACGTGGTGCACTCGGTCGGCCCGTAGACGCTCACCAGCCGGTCCGGGCCGTACGCGGCGAGGGCCTTGCCGATGTGCGAGAGCGAGTGCGCCTCGCCGCCGGTGAGGATGGTCCGTACGTTCTCCAGCATCTCCGGAGCCTCGTCCACGATCGTGTTGAACAGCGCCGTGGTCAGGAAGACGGTGCTGACCCCATGGGTGTCCACCACGCGCTTGAACTCCGAGAAGCGCACGAACGCGGAGGGGTACAGCACACATGTGCCGCCGGTCAGCAGCGCGCCCCAGATCTCGAAGGTCGCCGCGTCGAAGGAGACCGGCGCGAGCTGGAGGAGCGTCGTGTCCTCGCCCAGCCGTGCGTAACGGGCCCCGAACACCAGGCGGGCGATACCGCGGTGGTGGATCGGCACGCCCTTGGGGCGGCCCGTGGAGCCCGAGGTGAAGTTGATGTACGCGAGGTCGTCGGGCGAGGGGCGGACATCGGGGTCGCCGGGGTCGCCGGTCAGTGCCTCCGTCTCCACCGCCGTCACCCGGCAGTGGGGGAGGCGCTCGGCGAGAGCGCCGCCCGGCCCGGTCAGCACCCGCGCGCACCCGGCGCTCTCCAGCAGGCCGAGCACCCGCTCATCGGGCCAGGACGCGTCGAACGGCAGGTACGCGGCACCGCACTTGACCACCGCGAGCAGGGCGACGACCAGCTCCACCGACCGGCCCAGGCAGACCCCGACCGTCTCTCCCGGGCGCAGGCCGTCCTGGCGCAGCCGGTCGGCGAGGCAGTTCGCCAGGCGGTTCAGCTCGGCGTAACTGACCTGCGTGTCACGGTGGATGAGCGCGGTGGCCTGGGCGCGCCGGGCGGCGCAGCTCTCGAAGAGCTCCTTGACGCTCTGGTCGTCCGGGAACGGCGCCGTGGTGCCGTTGAGTTCCCGGTGCGCTGCGAGCGCCGCTTCGTCGTACGTCAGCATGGTCGGGCGGCCCCCTGCAAGCGTGCGTTGATGATGTCCAGCACCTGCGGGCGGTGCGTCTCCAGGAAGAAATGTCCGCCGGGAATTTCCAGCAGTTCGCCTTCCTGCCGGGTGAACTGCTTCCAGCCGATCATGCTGGCGTAATCGTCGATCGGATCGGTACGCCCGTACATGGCGGTGACGGGGATATCCAGAGGGTTCTCGTGGCGGTCGTGCCAGAGCTCCGCGAGCCGGATCTCGGCGTGGATGCTCGGCAGGAAGAACCGCATCATGACCTTGTTGTCCAGGATTTCCGCGGGAGTTCCGCCCATCTCGCGCAGGGCTTCGACGAATCCGCTCTCGGACATCTCATGCATATAGGGCCGGCGTTGCGGGTGATCCGGGCTCCGGGAACTGGAGAGGAAGAGCCGGCGGGTCATACCGGGGAATTTCTCGGCGGTCAGCTTGGCCAGTTCATACGATAGGCGCGCTCCGAAGCTGTGGCCGAAGAAGGCGTGGGGACCGGCGAGGTGGTCCGCCAGTGCGTCCAGAGTGTCCTGGCACAGGACGTCCCAGTCCTGGTACGGGGTTTCCTTGATGCGGTTTCCCCGGCCGGGCAGCCTGACGGCGAGAAGCTGTACATCGTCACTTAAGCCATCCGACCACGCCCTGAAGAGATCGGGGCTGCCTCCAGCGTAGGGAAAACAGATCAGACTGATACTCGGCCGCTTGACGGCCTGCTTGATGGTGATGACCCACTTGTCGTCGTCAGGCTGCATCGCGTGGACCTAGCCCTGGGCCGGGGTGCCGGCCGAACCCACGTTGGTGAGAATCGACTTCGCGATGTCGCTGATGCGGCTCCGGGCGAACAGGTCGTCCGGCGGGAGCGCGTCCTCGCCGTACTTCTCCTCGGCCTGGGAGATGATCCGCATCGCGGACAGGGAGTTGCCGCCGGCCTCGAAGAAGTCCGCGTCCGTGTTCTCGGCGCGCAGACCGATCTCCTGGCACACGGCGAGCACCCAGCGCTCGACGTCTTCCTGCGTCTCCATCGTGCTCACTGAATTCAGCCCTTCTGGCGGACCGGGAAACGGAACCCGTTCACGGTGCTGTCGACGAAACGGTTGTGGCTGTACGCGTTCTTGCCGGAGGTCAGCACGTTGCCGAACTTGTCCAGGCTGGCCTTGCCGCCGAACTCCTCGAGACCCTCGGAGTACGGGTAGACCTGGACCTGGGTGGGCAGGTAGCGGCCGGCGAAGCCGAGGCGCATCTGGTCGGTGAGGCCGCTGTGCGGGTGCGAGGCGTGCATCAGCGTCGACCAGAAGATGATGAACTGGCCCTGCCGCATGACCTGCGAGACCGCCTTGGACTCGTCGGGCGACCAGTTGGGGTCCTTCTGCAGCTGGCGGTAGTCGTAACCGAAGAAACCGCGCTTGACGCCGTCCTTCTCCACGCTGTTGATGGCGCCCTCGTTGTACTCCATGACCTTCGACTCGTCGTAGTTCATGGAGGTGTGGGTGCCGGGGATGAACTGCAGGCAGCCGTTCTCGATGCTCGCCTCGGTGAACGCGGTCCACACGGTGATGGTGCCGCCGAACTCCGCGTCCTCGGGCCACAGGATCTGCGGGTACTTCGAGCCGGCGACATTGGAGAAGTTGTCGGCCTGGTGCCAGTCGGTGCCCTCGTCGCCCGGGTACTTCGGGAAGAACTCGGAACGCCAGCACATGGTGTCCGGGCCCAGGATGCTGGAAACCCGGTCCACGATCTCCGGGCGGGTGATGTGCTCCGCCAGGAAGTCGACGTCCAGATGCCGGTCGTAGTTGGCCAGGTTGGTGTTGCCGGACACCGCCTTGTCCTGGCTGTAGATGGCCTTCTTGGTGTTCAGCAGCTTGGGACGGAGAGCCTGGAGGTTGGCCTCCATCTCGTCCTTCTCGTACAGATCGAACGGGCCGATGAAGCCGTCCTGGTGGAACTGCTTGAGCTCTACTTCACTGAGGGAGAAATCGGTACGCTGTGTCATTGCTCATCTCTCATAATCTGCGGCCGCCGACGGGCTGCAGGGCATTCATTGATGGCGGTAACTGCGGTACTGCGACTGGCGGCGAGAAGTGCATTTCCCGTTTCCGCGGCTTCAGTTCACCAGGCGAAGATGATCTCCGTCAATAGCCTTGGCGACCGAATGGCAAATTCGTGGCGCGGAGTTGGCGTGTGCCGGGTTGCGCGTAAAAGCCCCGCAAATGAGCGGTGTCAGTGTGCGGTCGGCAGGCCGGTGAGCAGCCTGCCCAGGCGGTTGAGTCCCTCATCGAGAACCTCGGCCGGACGGGCGTAACTGATCCTCAGACCCGCCTCGGAGCCGAAGACCTCGGCGGGCATGACCAGGACGCGCTCCTCGTCCAGCAGCCGCTCCGCGATCTCCTGAGAGGCGGCCGCCGTACGGAGGTTGAACCAGGCGAAGGGCGTGCCGGCCGGGTGCACGAGGCGCACCTGCGCGGCGTGCTCGTCCGCGAACCGGGTCAGCCGGCCGATGCCGCCGTCGACGAACTCGCGGTACCGCCGCACATGCCGGTCACGGTCGTTGAGTACGTCCGCCGCGACGCGTTCCCAGACCCAGGAGTTCGAGACGGTGGTGTACCGCTTGTAGTTGACCATCGCCGCGATGATGTCCGGCGTGCCGATGGCCCATCCGATACGCAGCGCCGGCAGCCCGTACACCTTGGAAAGCCCCGAAACGGACAGTGCCTTGGGGTAGCGGTGGACGATGGACTCGGCGAAGTCCAGCAGGTACTCCTCGTCGTTGACCACGGTCAGGTCGTGCGCGCGGGCGACATCGAGGAGGACCTTCCAGTCCTGTTCGGTGAAGCGGTAACCGGAAGGGTTACCCGGGCTGTTCAGCACCAGCAGCTTCGTCCGCGGAGTGATCAGCCGCGCCAGGGCCTCGGCGTCGAAGGGCTCGCCCGGCGTCAGCGGGAGGACGGACACCTCGCACCCGATGTGCGCGGGCACCTCCCACGACTGCTGCCACCCCGGGCTGGTGGTCACCACATGGTCACCGGCGGACAGCAGGCTGCGGTAGAGCAGGTAGAGGGCTTCCTGCGCGCCATGGGTGATCACCATGCCGTCCTCATCGGACCCGGGCCGCTGGTACAGACGGGCCACGGCCTCCCGGAGCTCCGGCTGACCCTGGTCGATGCTGTAGTCCAGCTCCCATTCGGGGTCGAGCGTGAGGTCGCCCAGGCGCTGGAACTGCACACCGCTCTCGGCGAGGTCGATGTCGTAGCGGCCGCGCGCTTCGGCGAAGAGCCACTGCTGGATGGTGTACGTGGCGATCAAGTCAGTACTCCTGTCAGGAAGTTGAAGGGGGAAGGCGGCAGGGCGGGGAGCGCCGCCGGGGGAGATCCGTCTCCGTGGTGACGTGACCGGACCTCCCGCCGGCGTGTCCGGGGTCAGCCGCGCACCGGCGCGTCCGGGGACGGCGTGTCCGTCGCCTCCGCCGGGGCCTCGGCGCCATCGGCGCCCCCGGCCCCCTCGGCCGCACGCTGCCGTTTGCCGAGGACGGAGTGGCGGATGCCGTAGGCGAAATAGATCACCACGCCGATGACCATCCAGACCAGGAAGCGCAGCCAGGTCAGCACGCTCAGGTTGAACATCAGCCACAGGCAGGCCAGCGAGGCGAGGACGGGGATCAGCGGCACCAGCGGGGTGCGGAAGCCGCGGGGCAGGTTCGGCCGGGTTCTGCGCAGCACGATGACCCCGATGGACACCAGGACGAACGCCGACAGGGTGCCGATGTTCACCATCTCCTCCAGCTTGTCGGCGGGGGAGAGGCCGGCGACCGCGGCCACCACGACGCCCACCAGGACGGTGGCCCGGACGGGCGTGCCCCTGGAGCTGGTCACCGCGAGCTGCCGCGGGATGAGCCCGTCGCGGGACATCGCGAAGAGCACCCGGGTCTGGCCCATCAGCGTCACGATGCTGACGGTCGTCAGGCCGACGAGCGCGCCGATCGAGATGACCGTGGCCGCCCAGTCGACGCCGAGGTCGGCGAACGCGGTGGCCATGGTGGCCTTGGTGCCGTCGGGCTTGGACTTCAGCGCCGTGTACGGACGCATACCCGTGACCACGAGGGAGACCGCGATGTAGAGCACGGTGACGATCGCGAGCGCACCCAGGATCCCCCGGGGCATGTCCCGCTTGGGGTTGCGGGTCTCCTCGGCGGCGGTGGCGACCATGTCGAAGCCGATGAACGCGAAGCACAGCAGGGAACCGGCAGCCAGCACGCCGAAGACTCCGTAGGTGCTGGTCTGGCCGCCGAACACCAGGGAGAAGAGCGACTGGTTGTGTCCGCTGTTCCCGGCGTCGGGGGCGGCGGACGGCGGAATGAAGGGGGAGTAGTTGGCCGGGTCGATATAGGAGATGCCGACCACGATGACCAGCAGCACCACCGCGATCTTGATGGCGGTGATGACCTGGTTGACCCGGGAGGAGAGCTTCGTGCCGAGCGCCAGCATGGTGGTCAGTACGGCGACGAGCAGGACCGCCGGCCAGTCGACCGCCACGCCGCCGATGCTGACGGTCGTGGGCAGGTGGGAGCCGGTGACGAGTTCGACGGACTGCGCGAGATACGTCGACCAGCCCTTGGAGACCACCGCGGCCGCCAGCGCGAACTCCAGGATGAGGTCCCAGCCCAGGATCCACGCGATGGATTCCCCGAAGGCGACATAGGAGAACGTGTAGGCGCTGCCCGCGACCGGAACGGTCGAAGCGAACTCCGCGTAGCACAGGGCGGCCAGCCCGCAGGCCGCGGCGGCGAGCAGATAGGACACCGACACCGCGGGGCCGGCCATGTTGCCGGCGGTACTGGCGGCGAGCGTGAACACGCCGGTCCCGATGACGACCGCGACCCCGAAGACCGTCAGGTCCCAGGCCGTGAGGACTTTGCGTAGCTTGGTCCGCGGTTCGTCAGTATCGGCGATCGACTGCTCGACTGACTTGGTGCGGAAGATGTTGTTGCGCGCCATTGAATTCCATCGGGTGTGGGAGGACTTGCGGAGTTCAGCCGAGAGTCCGGTTGAGGACGAGGAAGATGCCGGTGCCGACGACGATGGCCAGCAGGGGATTCCTCCGCCAGTGGTAGACCGCCGAGGTCGCGGCGATACCCGCGAGAGTCGGCAGCCCGTAAGGGGAGTGGGAGAAGTCCGTGGAGCTTACGGTGTAGAAGACGAGGATGAGCATGACGCCGCCGGGCATGGCCACACCGAAGTAGCGCATGATGTCGGAGTCGGCGACCCGCCGCAGAGCAACGAACAGCAGGCCGCGCAGCGCGAACGTCACACCCGTGATCACCAGAATGGCGCTCAGAATGTAGAGGCCGCCCGTCATGTGCTCAACTCCTCGGGAGCCCTCTTCCGTTGGAGGAGGTACCAGCCGAGCAGCATCGCGACATAGACGGTGAGTGCGACCGCCAGGAAGCTCTTCTCGCCGACGGTGAGCGCGACGAACCCCGCCGCCAGCCCCATCATGGTGGGAGCGGAATCCTTGCGCTTGTAGAAGCAGTCCTGCGCCAGCACCACGAACAGCGCCGTCAGTACGAACGACAGCCCGTCGATGGACGCCGGCAGCCCGAAGGACAGCAGCGCGCCGATGAGACTGCCACCCACCCAGTAGAGATGGCTGAGGAGCTGGATGAACGTCAGGCGGTTCGCGGTCATCTCCTCCCGGGGAATCGTGGCCAGGAGCGAATAGGTCTCGTCGGTCAGGGCGAAGGCGCCGTAGACCCGGCGCCGCCACCCCTTCAGCAGCTGCATGGGAAAGGACAGGGCGTAGAAGACGTGCCGGAAGTTCACCGCCAGCGTCATCACCGCGACCTGGAGCAGCGGAGTTCCCGCCGTAATCATTCCTACGGCGAGGAACTCCATCGACCCGGCGAAGATGAGCGCCGCCGACAAGGGCGCCCAATACCAGTCGAGCCCGCTGTTGACGAGGAGAATTCCGAACGCGGCGCCGAGCGGGGTGTACCCCATCGCCACGGGGACGGTGTCACGCAGTGCCTGCCGGAAGTCGTCGCGCGGTGCCGTCTCGCTCCCTGCCGGGTGGCTCCCGTCCGGTTCGCCCCCGTCCGGCTCGGCTGCGGCGGCCCGGGCGGCGACCTCAGTCATCGACCTTGACGGTTACCACGATCACATCGCGACGCGCCTGGCCCGGGAGCTTCGGGGTGAACGGCGAGACGTAGTGTTTCACCGCCTTGTCGTCCAGGATCAGGGTCTCGCCGGCGTTCATGGCACGGTCGAAAACGATGATCTCCTCACTCGTGGCATCAGCGATCATGGACGTACCGCCATTGACGTTGTCCTGCGCGATCGCGGTGACCGCCACATAGTCGAAACCGTCGTGGTGGAAACCCTCGGGCGCCGGATATCCGGTGTGCGCGTCATCGGCGATGACCCGCATCTGGTGGACACCGATGGTCAGTTCCTCACCGCTGAACATCGTGCGCGTGGCCGGGTCCGCCATCAGCTGTGCGACGAACTCCCGGGCCTCATGCCCCAGCGGCGCGAACCTGCGCTGCATACCACCGGCGTAGTTGTTGATGTCCGAGCTCTGGAAGAAGTCGCCTTCCTCGATCCATAGGATCTCTTCACCCTTGACGCGTCCTTCACCGAAGGACCGGTAGCGGAATACGAAGTCGCCCTTGAGATACGGGTCCGCGCTCAGTCGCTCAAAGCTGTCCAGCAGCGGCTTGGAGATCTTGTCGATGCTGTTGGTGACCGTGTAATACATCAGGTTCCTCCGTGCGCCATCTTGCGTGACAAGGACGGCGGTTGAAGATGAAATCGAAAAGTTGATGCGGAAGAGGTGCGGAGAGGATTGCCCGGTGGAGCGCCGACATCGCCGATCCGTCCAGGAGAGCCCTCACGAGCCAGGGGAGCCCCACACGAGGAAGACGACGCGACCGCGGGTGAGGGGGCGGATTACCGCAACAGGCGATATCGCCCCCAAATGGCGAGCCGAGCCGGCCCTTGGTGGGGGTGTGAAGACCACTGCCGGCTCCGCTGGGAGCCGATGCACGTAAACCACGACACCGTTGTTCGTGAGGTTTACGACGGCCTGCCGATGTCAGGCGAACAGTCGCCCGGGCCGTGCCCCTCGGCCCTCGCGGCAACTGGGAGCTGACACTAACCCCTGAGGGCAAGATCGACAAGTGCCCGTCACGCAGAGTGCGAGGTCAAAGGCGGGTGGCAGGTGGACATCGGGGGTTCTTGCCGCATCGAGACACGGATCACATGAGGAGACTCTTGATCTTGACTTTTCCATTCCGTTTGACTTCCGGGCGGTGGACCCGACTGGCCGGGCGTGTGCCCCGGCGGTCAGCGCATCGTTCATTTGGGGGAACATGATGAGCAGCAACGCAGGCTTATCCAGCGTCCGTTATCCGATCAGGTCTCCGATCAGACATGAATTCCCGTGCGTCGGCGCGGACCCTCCGTGAGGTACACCGACCGCGGCCGCATGCCCCTCAAGCGCCGCATCTGTGCCTGTCGAGGACCGGCCGATGGACTCGGCAACGCGCTCCGCGCGCCACGGAAGTTCCCTCAACACCCTCGCAGCTCCTGCAAGTTCCCGTCTTCCTGGACGTATTGCCCTCACGTCCAGCCCCCGTTCTCTTGACACCCAACTCCGCTTTCCTGACGTACAACTCCGTGTTTTTGACGGAGATTTCATCTGCCCGTAACGCGTAACGCGTAACGCCCTGTCATGCGTAACGCCCCGTAACGCGTAGCGCGCCGTCACACATGACGAGGTGTCACGCTCCGGCGGATGCCGCGGCACAGGCTCTCGCGAGCCTGCGCAGTCCTTCGCCGATCTCCTCCGGCGCGTGCGTGATGAACGACAGCCTGAGCGTGCTCGGGTCCGGCGCCCCCGCGTAGAAGGGCGTGCCCGGGACGTAGGCGACGTCGTGCTCGACCACGGTCTTGAGCAGCTCGGTGGCATCCTGCCCTTCCGGCAGCCGGGCCCAGACGAACATCCCGCCATCCGGGCGGTTCCAGCTGCTGCCCGCCGGTAAGGCGTCCGGCAGGCCGTTCAGCAGAGTGTCCCGGCGCTCCCGGTAGGCGGCCCGCAGGCGCGCCAGATGGGCGTCGAGGTCCGCGTCACGGAAGTAACGGGCCGCGGCGGCCTGGTCGATGGTGGAGGTGTGCAGATCGGCCGATTGCTTGGCGATCACGCAGGCGCGCAGCAGCTCGGCGGGCGCCCGGAGGAATCCGAGGCGCAGACCAGGGGCCATGATCTTGGAGAAGGAGCCGAGCAGGAGGGTGCGGTCGGCCGCGGCCGGCAGCGAGGAGATCCACGGTTCGTGCGCGCCTTCGTAGCGCAGATCGCCGTACGGGTCGTCC
This sequence comes from Streptomyces sp. NPDC001339, assembly GCF_042895955.1. Classification (NCBI taxonomy): domain Bacteria; kingdom Bacillati; phylum Actinomycetota; class Actinomycetes; order Kitasatosporales; family Streptomycetaceae; genus Streptomyces; species Streptomyces sp. NPDC001339. The sequence goes on from NZ_JBIAWT010000005.1 coordinate 373,939, forward strand.
TCGGCGATCCAGAAGCCGTGCCGTTCGGCGATCTCCGCCACGGCCCGGCGGCGCTCGGTCGACAGGGTCCGGCCGGTCGGGTTCTGGAACGTCGGTACGAGGTAGAGCAGCTTGGGGCGTTCCCGTACCACGATCTCTTCGAGGGCGGCGGGGGACAGTCCGCCGTCATCGGTCGGCACGGGTACCACGCGGGCGCCCGCGAAGGCGAAGCACTGGAGAGCGGCCAAGTAGCCGGGGTCCTCGACCAGTACGGTGTCGCCGGGGTCCAGCAGCGTCGAGACGACGAGGGTGAGCGCCTGCTGGGAACCCGTGGTCACGAGCAGGCCGTCGGGGCCGGTCGGCAGACCGCGCGCGCTGAGCCGGGCCGCCACCGCCTCCCGTAACTCGGGGTCTCCCTCGGTGGTCGAGTACTGGAGTGCGCGCCCGTGCGCTTCGGCTAACACGCGCTCGTACGCGGCCGTTATCCCGGGCACGTCGAAGAGCTCGGGAGCGGGCAGTCCGCCGGCGAACGAGACAACCTCGGGACGTGCGGTAAGTGCCAGGATCTCGCGCATGGCTGACGGCTCGACAGCTCTGGTACGGGCCGCGGTCGGAGGGAGCGCTGCACGGGTCATGATCGAAAGATTAGAGGGATTCGAATCGTTGTCCAGAGGGTGATCACTATGTGAACACCCCTGGAATCAGCCGGGGATGTGCCAGCTGACGGTGCCGTCCGTGGTGACCAGGAAGGCGAGCAGGAGCAGGTCGGCGACGCCCAGGGCGAGGCCCAGGAGGGCGCGGCCGCGGCGGGTGGTGCCCCGGGCCAGGGCCAGGCCGCCGAGGGCCAGGGCGCAGGGCCCGAGGACGAGGTTGAGGACCAGGGTGCCGACCAGGCCGAGGACGAAGGAGGCCACGGCCATACCGTCGGCGTGGGCGCGGGCGGATGTGGCGGACTCGGCGGATTCGGCCGGTTCGGCCGCGGCGGTCGGTCGGGCTTCGCTGAGCGCGGTCATCGGGAGGTCACCTCGGCCCGGTGGTGGCGTGCGCGGAGTTCGCGGAGGGAGAAGACGAGCAGCCAGCCGGAGATGGCGGCCGCCGCGACGAGGGTGGCGGAGAGGGGGAGGTGTGCCGCGGCGCCCAGCACGATCCCCAGGAGGACGAGGGCTGCGACGAGGAACAGCATGATCTGCCTTTCCCGTTCGGAAGGAGTCTCGCGAAGTTGAGAGGCGAGAGGCGAGAGGCGCTGTGCAGGGATTCGGGGATGCGGAGAATCGAGGATGCAGGGATTCGAGGATGCAGGGATTCGGAGTTTCGGAGGACAGTTGTTCACTCAGTGATGCCAGCATACGGCGTGCCGCGGCTGGAGGTATTCGGAGAACAGTTGTTTACTGGATGATATGAGTCACACCGTTGGGGTCCGGCAGGCCCAGAAGCAGAAGACCCGCCAGGCGCTGCTCGACGCGGCACTCGGCCTGCTGGCGGATCAGAGCCTGAGCAGCCTGGGACTGCGGGAGGTGACGCGGGTGGTGGGTATCGCCCCGACCGCGTTCTACCGGCACTTCCGGGACATGGGCGAGCTGGGCGTCGCGCTCGTCGAGGAGGCGCTGGGCAGCCTGCACGCGATGGTGCGGGCGATCCTCGCCGAGCAGGAGCTGGCCGAGGAGCGGATCGACCGTACGGTCGCGGTCGTGGAGCGGCATGTCCGGCAACACCCCCTGCACATCCGGTTCATGGCCCGCGAGCGGCACGGCGGCGTACGGGCCGTACGGCAGGCCATCGCCGGGGAACTGGACCGGTTCGCGGAGGAGGTGGCGGAGGCCCTCACGTCCCAGCCGGAGTCGGAGGGCTGGCGCGCCGACGAGGTGCAGATGCTGGCGGAGCTGTATGTGGACCGGCTGGTGACCACGGCGGCGGCACTGCTGGACGCCGAGGAGGACGGGGAGCGGGGCGCGGCCCGTCAGGTGGTGCGGACGGCGCGCCGGCAGCTGCGGCTGATCACCATCGGGCAACGGCACTGGCTGGCGGAGGGGCGGGGGTGACCGGCCCCACCCCTTTCAGGGGTGCCAGGTTCAGGCGCATCAGGTGCGGGCCGGGGTCACCCGTATCCGGTAGGTGCCGTCCTGGTTCTCGGTGAGGACCGTGACCGCTGCGCCGCTGGGGTCGGTGTAGGTCTGGCCCGGGCGGAACGTGGCGTCGGTCAGTTCCGAGTGGACGTACTCGTCGCCCGGGTAGCAGCCGCCGCTGTGCGGGGCGGCGTCCACGATGCGGAGCGGGCCGTGGCCGGACCGGACATCGGCGGCGACGCGATAGAGCAGGATGCCGGGTCGGCAGACGGCGGGATCGAGCAGGCCGCGGGTGCGGGCCTCGGCCACCAGGGCGGTGTGCGGTGAGGCCGGAATGACGACGATCTTGGTGCCGCCGGGGCTGGAGACCGGGGTGAGCGTGTGTTCGCCGGGTGTCCCGTGGCGCGGGGCGCAGTGCACCTGGTCGGCGGAGAGCCAGCCGAGCTTCCACTTGTGCCAGCCGAGGAAATCGTTACTGGGACCCCAGTCCTCGTCCATCGGGTCCCAGTGGCCGACGAGGGGCGGGGTGCGGCGGGCGTCGGTGTAGTAGAGGTCGGGCAGGCCGAAACTGTGCGCGTTCTCGTGGTTGAGGACGCGGAAGGCGCTGAGCCCCGCTTGCCGGCTCCATATGAACGACGCATTCCGGAACGGCACCCCGTCGGCGGTCCACAGCCCCATGTCGCCCCCGCTGAAGGTGACCGAGAGGACCGTACTCGTGGCGGGCGGGCCCGCGTTCGGCGTGGCGATGATGTTGATGACGTCGTAGTCGCGGAAGTCGACGATCGGGTCGACGGTGCGGACGACGTCCCGGGACAGCGCGGGGTAGCCGCTCTCCGAGGCCGGGTCGAAGTCGGCGCCGCGCGTGATGCCGTACGCCGCGAGCGGCTGCGGCATGCGGATCCACCGGAACAGCGGTATCGGCCGGTAGCTCAGCCTGCCGTACGAGCTGGTGCGGAAGAAGTCCGTGACGGCCGGGAAGAACTCGGCGAAGCGGGCGCTGGGCGGCATGGTGGCGCGGGCGTCCGGGAAGTCGACGAAGAGCGTCAGCGCCCGTACGAGGCCGGAGGAGCGGGCGAAGCCGTCCGGGGTCCCGGCGGATTCGCCGACGTCATCGGCGACCCCGCGCAGGGCGCAGGGGCCGCTGGGACGGACGCCGGGCGCCGTGGGTATGGCCACGGCGCTGGGGGGTGAGCCCAGGGCTATCGCCGCGGTCGCGGTGGCCGCGGCTGCGGCCAGCACGGCGGAAACCTTGTGCTTCATACCGCTCACCTTGGGGCGCCGGATGGCCGCTCGCGCGCGGGGTTGCATCCACTGGAGTCATGGGGCCACCTGGGACTCGCCTTCTCGGGGGTGTGGCGCAGGTCACGGGCAGTGCGGGAAATAACCGGGGAGGTGTTCCCCGTTTCACCACACGTCCGGCGGAAACGGGGAGCATCTCCCCGGATCACCGATCACTCCGGACTCGTGTATCCACTGACGGCAGGAGGGGAGGGCTATGACCACCGTCGCCGCCTGCGCGCAGGTCGGTAAGGCCGATGACGGGGGCAGGCCGCCCCGCCTGAGGGCCGACGCCCTGCGCAACCGGGAGCGGATCATCGCGGCCGCCCGGGAGACGATGGTCGAGTCCGGCGCCGACGTCCCGCTCGATGAAATCGCTCGACGCGCAGGGGTCGGCAATGCGACGCTTTATCGTCACTTCGCGGATCGCCTGGAGCTGATCCACCACGTCACGCTCTCCGTCATGTCCCGTACCGCAGACCGCGCGGAGCGCGCCCTTGCCGAGGAGTCCGATGCCTTCCAAGCGCTGAGGCGCTTCGCCCACGACGCGGTGGCGGAGCGGATCGGGGCGCTGTGCCCCCTGCTCTCCGACGGCGTCGACCGCGACCACCCGGATCTGGTCGCGGCACGTGAGCGCCTGGAGGGGGCCGTGGAGGCCCTCATGGGCGCCGCGCGCGACAGCGGCCGGCTGCGTACCGACATCGACGTCGGAGACCTGATGGTCGCGATCACCCAGCTCACCCGGCCGCTCCCCGGCTGGGGGGCCGCCCAGGCCGAGCCCGGGGGCGCGTGTCCGGGGTTCGACATGTTCGTGCACCGGCATCTGCAACTGTTCCTGGACGGTCTGCAGACGCCCGCCCGTTCCGAACTGCCCGGTTCCGCCGCGACCTTGGCGGACCTGAGGCGCCGCGCGCGACCGGCGGCCCGTACCCGTCACTGATCCGCACCGTCACTGATCCGCACCCGTCACTGATCCGTACCCGTCACCGAGCGCGGCGCCGCTCCCGCACCTGCTCGTCCGTCCTGATCAGCGCATCCGTCCATCCGCCCATCCGCCCATCCGTCCAGCTGTCCCGAACCACTCGTCCCGTTCTTCGCTCACTTCGCACCACTAGGTGGATCCCCCCATGCCAGAAACGGCCACACACGTCGATCCCCGGCGCTGGAAAGCGCTGATATTCATCGCGCTCGCCCAGCTGATGGTCGTCCTCGACGCGACCATCGTGAACATCGCGCTGCCCTCCGCCCAGGCGGATCTCGGTATCACCGACGCCAACCGGCAGTGGGTGATCACCGCCTACGCGCTGGCCTTCGGAGGTCTGCTGCTCTTCGGCGGCCGGGTCGCCGACCTGTGGGGGCGGAAGCGCACCTTCATCGTCGGACTCGCCGGATTCGCGGTCGCCTCCGCGCTCGGCGGGATCGCGGCCAACGAGGGCATGCTGCTGGGCGCCCGTGCGCTGCAGGGTGTCTTCGGCGCGCTGCTGGCGCCGTCCGCGCTGTCCCTGCTGGCGGTGACGTTCACCGAGGCCAAGGAGCGCGCCAAGGCGTTCGGCATCTTCGGTGCGATCGCCGGCGGTGGCAGCGCGGTGGGCCTGACCCTCGGCGGCCTGCTGACCGAGTACCTGGACTGGCGCTGGACCTTCTTCGTCAACATCCCGTTCGCCGTGGTCGCCGCGACCGGCGCCCTGCTGGTCATCCGCGAGCCCGCGGGGAGCCGTAACCGCTCCCGGCTGGACGTCCCCGGCGTCGTCCTGGCCACGCTCGGCCTGGTGTCGCTGGTGTACGGGTTCACCCGCGCCGAGTCCGACGGCTGGCTGGCCGGTCCGACGCTCGGGCTGTTCGTCGCGGCCGCCGTGCTGCTGCTGGCGTTCGTGCTGGTCGAGTCCAAGGTGAAGGCCCCGCTGCTGCCGCTGCGGGTGGTCGCCGAGCGCAACCGGGCCGGTGTCTACGCCTCGCTGGGTCTGGCCGTGATCGGCATGTTCGGTCTCTTCCTCTTCCTGACGTACTACCTGCAGATCGTGAAGGGCTACACGCCGGTCGAGACCGGCCTGGCGTTCCTCCCGATGGTCGCCGCCATGATCACCGGCTCTACGCAGATCGGCGCCCGGCTGATGACCCGGATCCGGCCGCGGCTGCTGATGGCTCCCGGCTTCGTGATCGCCGCTCTCGGCATGCTGGTGCTGACGCAGATCGACCTGGACACGTCCTACCCCGCACTGATCCTGCCCGGGTTCCTGCTGATGGGCCTCGGTATGGGTACGGCGTTCATGCCGGCCATGTCGCTCGCCACGCACGGCGTCCAGCCGCGCGACGCCGGTGTCGCCTCCGCGATGGTCAACACGTCACAGCAGGTGGGCGGCGCGATCGGTACCGCGCTGCTGAACACCATCGCGGCCAGCGCCACCACGGCGTACGCCACCTCGCACGCGGCCGGCGCGCGCTCGGCGGACCTGCTCAAGCTCCAGTCGATGGTGCACGGCTACACCGCCGCCATCTGGTGGGCGGTCGGCATCCTGCTGCTGGCCGGCGCGATCGCCTTCACCCTCGTCAACACCGGACGCCCGGGCGGCGGTTCGCCGGCGGCCTCGTCGGGGGACGGCGCGGGCACGGCCGAGGGGGCGTCCGAGGGCGACGACGAGGTCCACGTCCCGGTAATGGCGCACTGACCGTCCCGGTGATGGCGCACTGATCTCCAGCCCCCCTGCTCCCCCTCCCGCAGGCGCCGGCCTCTCCCGGTTCCGCTGAGCTGTCAGCGGAGCCAGGGGAGGTCGGCGCCGTGCGGTTGCAGTCCTTCGGTCATCACGCGGCAGATCTCGGCCAGTTGGCCGATCTGCTCAGGGGAGAGGCGATCGAAGATCGCGGCCCGGACGGCGGCGACGTGTCCGGGCGCGGCTTTCTCCAGTACCCGCATCCCCTCGTCCGTGAGGTGGGCGTTCTGCCCCCGCTTGTCGGACGAGCAGCTCTCGCGGCGCACCCAGCCGTTCTTCTCCAGGCGGGCGATCGCGTGCGAGAGCCGGGAGCGGGTGATCTTGGCGTTCTGGGCCAGCTCGGTCATCCGCATCCGGCGTCGTGGCGCGCGGGACAGCTGGACGAGCAGCCCGTAATAGACGTGCGGCATCCCGGCGTCGCGCTGCAGCTGACGGTCGAGGTGATCCTCCAGGAGCGTGGTGGCGTGCAGGTAGCACTGCCAGGCGTATTGCTCCTCGTCGGTGAGCCAGCGCGGCTCGGCTGCGGTTTTGTTGCTCATACCATCCACTCTCTCACCGCTCAGAGAGCTCTTTAACTTTTAAAGACATCGGACAGGGCCGAAACTCGACGTTTACCAGTGTGACGCCGCGCGGTGCCGATGTCGCCGATGCCGAGCCCTTGATATGGGGCCAGACCCTCAGCCGTCTCCCTCGATCAGCTGGACGGCATGGAGGGCCGCCGAGAGGGCACGGGTGCGGGTCTCGCCGTCGCCGGACGACGCCACGTCCAGCGCGGTGTCCGCGAACTTGATCGCATGCTCGTCGCCGTGGGCGACCGCCCGCTCGAAGACCTCCTCAGGGGTGACCGACGAGGCGTTCGGAGCAGGACGACGCGGCATGCCGGCCGCGAAAACGGCGGTGACCGCGGAGGTCGCGGCCCAGGCCGCCGCGAAGGAGCTCGCCCATAGCTCCCGGGGGAGCGCGGGCAGTGTGCGCAGGACCGCGTTCGGTGCGGTGGCGGCGTGCACCAGCATGACGGCGTTCCCGTGGCCGTAGTCGGCGTAGTTGAGGGTGGCGGCCCGTACGAGTGCGGTCAGCCCCTCTCGTGCGGCTTCGGGATCCGCGGGGACGTGCAGCGCCTCCGTGGCACTCAACCAGCCGGGAGTACCCGGAAGTTGCTCGTAACCCTCCAGCGCCGAAACCCGCTGGCGGGCGACGCGGGGGATCGCGGCCAGCGCTTCGGCCGGGGTGGCCTGGCCGACGGGGTGCACGGGGAGGGGCAGGGCCAGGTGACGGGCGGCCCAGTAACCGAGCGCCTGCGCCAACTCCGCGACCCTCGGCCCCTCTTCCTCGCCCCTTTCCCCTTCTTCGTCCAGGATGCCGCGTACCGCATGCCCCAGCCGGATGACGGTGTGGGTGGCGGCGCCGGCGATGCCGGGCAGCAGGCGCGGCCACCATGCGGCCAGGACCTCACGCCAGGGGCGCTCGCCGATCAGCTGGGTGAAGTACGCGGTCCAGTCGGCGACCCGGCCGGGATCCCCCAGCGCCTCCCTCCAGTTGTCGTCCGTGATCCGCGCGCGGGCCCTCGGTGCGTCCTCGAGCTTGTTCTCGTACGAGTCGAGCCAGCGGTGGACGGTACGGGCCTGTCCGTTACGGACCATGGCTTCGACCGCCATCGGCCCGTGATTGGCCAGAAAGCCCTGGAATTCGGGTCCGGAGGCGTGCAGGCGCTGTAAGGCCTCGTCGAGTGTTCCGTGCGTCGTATCCATGCCTCCCGAGGCTAGGTCGCCCTATATCGGCGCGGAACGGGCTTCCGTCCTACGACTGTGGTCCTCCTTCCCACGTTTTTGTCTGCGGCGCCGTACCTTCCGTTTCGCCGTTGCGCCTGCGGCGGGCGTGGGTGTGTCGGGTGCGGGTCCGCTCCTCCGGACTTCGTCCTGCGGAGCGGCCCCTCCCGTGAGTGGGAGGAAAAACGGTGAGTGGGGGTGTACGCGAGTGGTCCACTGCGGGCACGCAAGGGATCACGTACACCCCCACCGGTCTTCTTCCACCCACCCACGGGAGGGGGCGCACCGCAGAACGAAGTTCGGAGGGGCGCACCCGTGACGTACAGCCCCGCGCAGCGGTAACGGCCCGCCGCCAGGCGCCACGGCGCGAAAGCCGAAAGAACAGCCGGCTGCCAGGCCAAACGGCGAGCAACAAGCACGGCGGGAAAGCCAACAACGTGGGAGGTCAGCCAAGCGCAGCGGACCGGTGCGTGCCGTGAGGCTCGCGGATCCGATGTGTACGGAAGACATAGAGGGCGGTGACGAACATGACCGCGCCGAGGGCGAAGCCGAAGCCGGAGGACTTGAGGATGGTCTCCCCGCCGAGGCTGTAGTTCCAGCCCACTGCCGCGCCGAAGAGCGCGCCGTAGGCGATCGCACGGGTCTCCGTGAGCATGGTCTTCTGGAAGTGCGCCACGACGAGCCCCAGGGCGCCGGTGACCACGGCCGCGGCCACCCCGTGGAGGAGGGCGGGGCCGCCCTTCATGCCGGCGGCGTGGGCGCGGAAGATCGTGAAGCAGCCGAAGGCGAGCGCCGCGATGATCGGCAGGGACACGGTCGGCGGGACGCGTCCGGCCATGGCGGCAAGGCGGGAGGTCTGCTCCGGGGGCCGGTCGCCGGTGTCCGGCGTCGCGCCGTGTTCGGTCTCGACGGTGCCGTGTGAGCCGGCGGCCCTGGCGCCGTGCCGGCGGGCGTGCTGGTCCATGGCGGGCTCCTCTCGCTTGCCCTCCCCTCCCCATCCAGGCGACACCCGGGGACCGGGCACGTCAACTGGATCAGCCCAGGTGCTTCTTGCCGGCGGTGTGCGGGGCGCAGCGCGTCTCCGGGGCGCAGCGCATTTCCGGGGCCGAGGGGCGCATCGTCGGCCCGGGGCCCCCGATGCGCAACCAGAAGGCGGTGGGGACCGTCTTCTGGGTGGGAGAGCAACCACGGGCGACGCTGTTCGGCGGTGAAGGGCTCCGTGTCGAAGGTGATGCAGGTCTCGCGGATGTAGTGATTGTAGAGATCCGTAAGGGCCGGCAGGTCCGCTTCGACGCCCGCTCTGACCTGCACTTCCCCGTGCTCGACCGGCATGCGACCCCCTCCGCGAGGCGCAGGGTACTGCATGATCAGAAAAATAACGGAGCCGTGTGGGAATTCTGTCCGGATTCCAGCCGTTGTTTCCATCGGACGGGCCACTCGGCAAGCATCGCAGTGGATGCGGTGGAGGTGCGGTGGACGCACCGGCATCGCAGTCGGTGTGCAGCCGCAGACACACGGCCACCGATGCCGCAACCGGCCCGCCCACCGTCCCGCGACCGACTCATCGCAAAGGGAGCACACGCATGGCAACCCGTGCCGTCGCCCGTCGCCAGGAAAGCACCAGCGATTCTGGCGGGGCCCACAGTGTTCGCGCCGTAGGCGGGGAGATCGCCGACCGCGACCTGGTCGGCATGTACCTCGACGAGATCGCGCGTACGCCCCTGCTCGACGCCGCCAAGGAGGTCGAGCTGTCCCAGACCATCGAGGCGGGCGTCTACGCCCAGCAGATCCTGGACGGCGAGGTCGCCGACGGCAACGCCGCAGGTGCCGGCCGTGAGGAGCTCGAGGCGCTGGCCGCGGAGAGCGCCAAGGCCAAGGACGTCTTCATCCGCTCCAACCTCCGGCTGGTCGTCGCCGTCGCCCGGCGCTATCCGCGCGCCGGTCTGCCCCTGCTGGACCTGATCCAGGAGGGCAACGCCGGTCTGGTGCGTGCCGTGGAGAAGTTCGACTACACCAAGGGCTTCAAGTTCTCCACGTACGCGACGTGGTGGATCCGCCAGGCCATCACCCGCTCCATCGCCGACCAGTCGCGCACGATCCGGCTGCCCGTGCACCTCGTCGAGGAACTGGGCCGGATCCGTCGGGTGCAGCGTGAGTTCAACCGCGAGAACGGCCGCGACCCGGAGCCGGAGGAGGTCGCGAGCGAGCTGGGCTCCACGCCCGCCCGCGTCACCGACGTCCTGGACTGGGCGCGCGACCCGGTGAGCCTCAACATGTCCGTGGACGACGACGGCGACACCCAGTTCGGCGACCTGCTGGAGGACACCTCCGCGGCCTCGCCCGAGCAGTCCGTGCTCACGCTGCTGCGCAGCGAGGAGCTGGAGGACCTGATCGACCGCCTCGACCACCGCACCGCCTCGATCATCAAGGCCCGCTACGGCATCGAGGACGGCCGTGAGCGCACGCTGACCGAGGTCGGCAAGCAGCACGGCCTGACCCGTGAGCGGATCCGGCAGATCGAGAAGCACGCGCTGCTGGAGCTGAAGCGGATGGCGCGCGACACGGGGTTCGACGAGGCCGCCTGAGCCCGTACCCGGCAGGACGAGCCCCGGTGCCGCTTCACTGCCGGCGTCGGGGCTCCGGTGTTCTGTCCGAAGGGTGCTCTGTCCGAAGAGCAAGTAGCGCGCTGCCGCGAGAGCGGATGCGAAAGCGCGAGAGCGGATGCGTAAAGGGCGGTGGCCGGCCCCTCCCGGGAGGGGCCGGCCACCGCCCTGTTGTGTTGCCGTGCCGTCGTGCGGATCAGGCCGCGCTGCCGGCCTTCCAGTCCGCCCACGACAGGTTCCAGCCGTTGAGGCCGTTGTCCGGCTGAACGGTCTTGTCGTGCGAGTTCTTGACTATGACGACGTCGCCGACCAGCGACTCGTCGAAGAACCACTTGCCCGGGGTGTCGCCACCGCCGCCCTTGTTGTCGCGCAGGCCGACACAGCCGTGGCTGGTACCGGCGTTGCCGAAGATCGACGGGTCGCCCCAGTAGTTGCCGTGGATGAAGGTGCCCGAGTTCGACAGCCGCATGGCGTGCGGGACGTCCTTGATGTCGTACTCACCGCCGAAGCCGACCGTCGAGCCGTCCATACGGGTCTGCGTGAACTTCTCCGAGATCACCATCTGGCCGTTGTAGGTCGGGTGCTCGGAGCTGCCGCCGGAGATCGGGATGGACTTGTACGTCTTGCCGTCCCGCTCGACCGTCATCATCTGGGTCTTCATATCGACCGTGGAGACCTGCGAGCGGCCGATGGTGAAGGACACCGTCTTGGACTGCACGCCGGTGACGCCGTCGGCGCCCTTCACCCCGTCCAGGTCGATCTTCATGGTGACCTTGGAGTCGGCCTTCCAGTAGTCCTTCGGCCGGAAGTCCAGGCGCTGGGAGCCGAACCAGTGGCCGACGACCTCCTGACCGCTGCTGGAGGTCACCGTGATGTGGGCCTGGACGTCCTTCTTGTTGGTGATGGCCTTGTCGAAGTTGAAGGACACCGGCATGCCGACGCCGACCTTGGCGCCGCTGTCGGGGGTGTACGTCCCGATGAAGCTGTTGGCCGAGGAGACCGTTGTGAAGGTGACGTTCTCGGTGGCCGCACGTCCCTTGGCGTCCTTGGCGTTCGCCACGATCTTGTACTTGGTGCCGCGCTCCAGCTGGGCGCCGGGCTTCCAGGACGTGCCGTCGGCCGATATGGCGCCTTCCACGGCGGTGCCGGTGTCGGCGACGGTGAGCTTGACATCGGTCAACTTGCCTCCGGTGACTTTCACACCGGTGTCATTGATGCTGGCGTCGGCGGCGCCGTTCTTGGCGGAGACCGTGATCTTGGCGTCCGAGGCGTCCTTCTTGGCCGCGGCGTCCGCACCGGCCTGGCCGTTCTTGCCGTCGTCGGCGCCACCGGCCGACGCGTCGCCACCGCAGGCGGACAGCGCCAGCGCACCCGCCGCGAACAGGGCGGTCACGGTCAGCGTCCGGCGTGCCCGGCGGGCGCGGTGCGGCGCACCCGGAGTCTGCTGCCCGGCCGCCTGGAGGAGCTGGTGTGGGGTGCGGGACCGGGCGGCCACGGAGTTGTCCGGCGTTGTCACGAGCTGCTCCATACGGGGGTGTTGTGTGGTTCGTTGTCTGATTCCGTGCTGGTAAACAGCGCGTGCGGGCAGGTTTGGTTGCGACCGGGGTTGCGTTGTGACGAACGTCACATTCGCGGCGGGAGAGGGTGGTTGGTCGGTCCCGACAGCCAGGTTCCCAGCAGGGCGCCGCCCTCGTCCAGGCGGGGTGGCGGCGAGGGCGGGCGCACCGGTGCTCCGGCGCGGTCGCGATGGCGCGGTGCGGCGCGGCGAGGGTGCCGGTTGTGGGGCCGGGGTGGGGAATTCGCCTGCGGCTGCGGCACAGCCGTGCGGTGTTCGGAGGTGTTCACATCGGAAATGAGGGGAAATGTCATAGGAGATGCGTCACTTCAGGACTTTAGGCCCAGAATCGTCTGTTGCCGGGCCTGAGGTGTGGTGTCTACTGGCTTCAGCCCAGCGCCTCATCCCTCCGGGAGGACCGCATGCTCCCCTCTGTATCGATTCTGCAGCAGATCGGCCTCGGCGTACTTCTCACGGTGGCCGTTGTCTGGGCCGTCGTACTCATCAGACTGCTGCGGTACGGGCGATACGAGACGACCATGCGGCAGGACTGGCGGGAGATGCGGGCCCGCTACGGGGAGCGGGGGCGCGGCCAGGAGGAACTGCCCGCGGTGCCGGAGCTGCTCGGCACGGTGCCACGGCAGACCGGCCCGGCAGGGCCGCCGGCGGAGTGCGTACAGCTGACCGCTGAGGAGCGGGAGGCGTTCGAGGGCCTGGTACGGCAACTGACCAGCCGTAGCTGACCACTGCACCACCGCACACCACCGCACCACCGCACCACTGCACCACCGCAGCACTGCACCGGCGCACCACGACGCGACTGCCGCGCCCCGCACCCCGGCCGCCGCAGAGCGCTCAGCGCATCGGGCCCAGCTTCAGCAGCGCCAGTGCGGCCAGCATCTGTACCGACACCGTCGCCGCGGACTTCCAGGTCGACAGGTGGTGCTGACCCCGTATGAGCAGCACCGCGAGGACGTAACCGAATCCCCAGGTCGTCCAGGTCGCCGCCTGTACGAAGGTGGCGTCCGCCGGCAGCCAGGCGGCGATCGCCAGCCGCGGCAGGTCCGTTACCCAGAAGAGCACGATGAACAGGCTCGCGGTCGGCGCGAAGCGGCCGTTGCCACCGAGCGTGCGGGCTATCGCATGGGTGACCGTACCCAGCGCGAGGCTGGCGGCGAGCACCCCCGCCTCGGCCAGGCCGACGAGTTGCAGCGCCGCGTCATGGTCGACCGCCCACTGGGTGTGGAAGGCATCCGCCGAGACCACGCCGACGCCGCCGCTGATCAAGGACAGCAGCACCGCCGCGCTCCACGCACTGCGGTCCCGCGCCTCGTCCATGACGTCCACCGGCCGGTACCAGAGCCCGAAGATCAGCCGGTGCCACCACAGCCGGCGGCGCGGCGCGGGTCCGCGGGGTGCCCGCCGGACGAGCGTGCGCGGCGGCTGCGACGAAGGCTGCGACGAAGGCTGGGACGGGGAGGGGGACGGGGGTGGTGCGGGCATATGGCTGTTTCTACCACCGGCCACATCGGGGCGTGGCGCGGGCGTCGGACGGGGGAACGCCCACGTCATGTCAGGTCGTACGGGACGGGGGATGCCCGTGTCACGTCGCGTCGGACGGGGGAACGCCCACGTCATGTCAGGTCGTACGGGACGGGGAAGGCCCGTGTCACGTCGCGTCGGACGGGGGAACGCTCACCTCATGTCGCGTCGCGTCGGGTGGTCCGTGGCCGGCCGGGGTGAGACGCTCTGGCGGTGACCGCTCGGACACCGGACCATGACGAGGCGCACGGCGGCGCGCTCGGCAGCCGGCTCAACTGGCTGCGGGCCGCGGTCCTCGGCGCCAACGACGGCATCGTCTCCACCGCAGGCCTGGTCGTCGGAGTCGCCGGTGCGACCGGTGACCGCGGCACCTTGCTGACGGCAGGTCTGGCGGGACTGCTGGCCGGGTCGATGTCGATGGCGGCCGGTGAGTACGTATCGGTCTCCACCCAGCGTGATGCGGAACGGGCCGCGCTGGCCGAGGAGAAGCGGGAGCTGGCCACCGAACCACGGGCCGAACTCGACGAGCTCACCGAGTTGTTGGCGGACAAGGGCCTGGAGCCGCGGCTCGCCCGGGAGGTCGCCGAGCAGCTGACCCGGCATGACGCCCTGCGCGCCCACGCCGAGGTCGAGCTGGGTATCAACCCGGATGAACTCACCCAGCCCTGGCATGCGGCCGGCGCCAGCTTCCTGGCCTTCACGGCCGGCGCGCTGCTGCCGCTGCTGGCGATCGTGCTGCTGCCCGCCGGGCACCGGCTGTGGATCACGGCGGCCGCGGTGCTCGGCGCGCTGGCGCTGTGCGGCTGGACCAGCGCCCGGCTGGGCGCCGCGCCGGAGGGGCCGGCGGTGCTGCGGAACATGGGCGGCGGGGTGCTGGCCATGGCGGTCACGTACGCGGCCGGGTCGGTGCTCGGAGCGGTGGGGGTCTGAGCGACGTCGTTGACGACAGGGCCTAGGACTCGCCGTACAGCTCCCGGTAGGACGGGAAGACGCCGCCCGGTCCGTCCACCGTCTCCGCCGCCAGGGCGGCCCGTACCACGGCGCGGGTCACGACGTCGGCGCCCGCGGCCAGGATGTCGTTCAGGGCGGCGGCCTCCGCGTGCACACCGAATACGGGCTCGGCGACGGCCTCTTCGGGGGCGAGCGGGCGGGTGGCGGTGGACAGCGCGAAGACCGTGTCGCCGTCGGAGAGGAGATGGACCGGCCGTAGGGCGCGGGCGAGGCCGTCATGGGCGGTGCCGGCGAGTTTGCGGGCCTGGGCGCGGGTGAGGGCGGCGTCGGTGGCGACCACCGCGAGGGTGGTGTTGAGGGGCGGGTTCGCGGCGGCGGCCGAGCGGACCAGGGAGGCCTCCCTGGCCTCGGCGAGCCGGCGTACCGCGGCGGCGTGGACGTCCGGGGACGGAAGGGCGACGGGGCGGCCTTCGTACCAGCGGCCGTAGAGGGCGCCGGTGCGAGGGTCGGCGAACGAGCCCGCGGCGTTGACGGCGGCGAGGACGGCGACGGTGGTGCCGTTGGGGAGGACCGTACTCGCGGTGCCGATACCGCCCTTGATGCCGCCGGCCACCGCTCCGGTGCCGGCGCCCGTGTTGCCCTCGGCGACCGGGGCACCGGAGCCGGTGGCTGCCGCCGCCTCGGCCGCGGCACGGCCCAGCGCGGCGTCCGGCCGGGCCCGCCAGTCGCCACCGCGGCCCAGGTCGAAGAGCGCGGCGGCCGGGACGACGGGCACGACCTGCGCGGGGCCGGGGCCCACCCGGAAGCCGCGACCGTGGTCCTCCAGCCAGCCGACGACACCGGACGCGGCATCGAGACCGAAGGCGCTGCCGCCGGTCAGCACCACTGCCTCCACACGCGGGACGAGGTTGCGCGGGTCCAGTGCGTCGGTCTCCCGGGTGCCGGGCCCGCCGCCCCGTATGTCGACGGCCGCGATGGCGCCGCCCTCGGGGGCGAGCACGACGGTGGTACCGGTGAGCGCGCCGTCACCGCTGTGCCGGGCATGGCCGACCCGGAGGCCGGGGACATCGGTCAGCGCGTCCCGGGGCCCCGTCGGGAGCGTCGCCGCCGGCCGGTCAGTGATGGGCCGGTCCCATCACGACGACCGGGTGCAGGCTGGGGTCCAGGGTGCGCAGCAGCTCCCGCATCGCCTTGGGCTTGAGGCTCACACAGCCCTGGGTGGGGCCGTCGTGGTCGACATGCAGCCAGACGCCGCCGCCCTTGGAGTCGCCCAGGGGACGCTGCGGGTCCAGGGGGGAGGTGCCCTGTTCCCGGTTGTAGTTGATGGCGATGACGTAGTCGAACGCGCCGGCCAGCGGCTCGCCCTCCACACCGGTGCCGTCGGCGATGAACCGGTCGTTGCGGTCGTACGGGAGCTTGGTGCCCTCGGGGGCGGACAGCCGGCCGCCGGCGTCGGTGAGGGTGTAGACGCCGATGGGGGAGCGCAGATCGCCGTAGTGGTGGTCGTCGGTCCAGCCGTGGGCGGCGTTGTGCGCCGACCAGGTGGGGCCCGCCTCCCAGGCGCTGGAAGCGTCCTTACGGGTGTACAGGACGACCCGGGACTGGAAGGAGTCCATGTCCTGGCCGGTGACGACGAGCACCTGCCGGGCGTTGGCCGGTATCCGCTTGCGGGTGGCGTCGCTCAGACCGGGGATCGTGCCCTTCGGTGTGGCGTTCGGGGCGGATTTCGCGGCGACGGCGGGATCACGTGGCGTGTCCGGGCCGGAAGCGGTCCTGGACGTGGTGCTCTTGGCGTCGGCCAGGTTTTCGTGATCGTCGCCCGACGCCGGCCACGCCCACAGGGCGGTGCCCACCAGCGTGGAGAGGGCGAGACCTCCCACGGCCTTGCTGCGCCGGGACAGTCTCGTCCGCGTGCGGGAGGACTGAGCGTGGCGGGCCATGGCTGGCGTCTCCTCAGGTACGGACGGTGGTCGGCCCAGGGGCTTCCCGGGGGAGACCCCTGCCAGCGAACTCTCCGGCGCCTGCCGGCGAACTCTCTGGTGCCTGCCAGGGACCTCTCCGGCGCGCGAACTCCCCGGCAGGGCAGTCCTCGGCAGGGAAGTCCCCTGTCATAAAAAGGGCAATCTGCACCCTACCGCGTCTGCGTCGGCGCGCCTCCGGTGGCCGAGGTGAAGCGTGGGGAACAGGAGGACGAAGCTCGGATAAGCAGAGTCCATTGGTAGGCAATTGGCGGGGAATGGGGAGCGGCTCCGGGCGAGGCAGTGCTGGTGACGGGCCTTTTTTAGCCGATGCGGAAGATGGCTGAATCTGATCCGGGATCAGAGCGGCGCCCGTGGCAGTACGGCTGTTCGACACGCCTGTGGGGGATGGTGTGGGGCCGTATGCCGCAGGCGCCGAAGGGGGTTCGGGGCCTCTCGGAGCAGGCATCGAAGGGGGCATCGAAGGGAGCCCGGAGGAGGGCGTCGGGAGACCCTGCCGTAGTCGCTCCGCTACTCCGCCAGCGCGGTGCCCTGACGGGCCGTAAGGGTGACACCGACCGCCACCGCCACCGACGCCGCCAGACCGGCCGACAGGACCGCCCACTGGCCGGCCGCGGTGCACGCCAGGACCAGCACCGACGTCACCGGCAGCACCAGCTGCTGGGCGACCCCCCGCTTCTGGTGGCGGGAGTGGATCAGCCACACCGTGAACAGGAACAGCGCACCCGGCACGGTGACACAGGCCGCCGCCTCGTACACCGTCAGATGCGCCTTGCCGGACGCCTGCTCCACGGCGATCTCGATGCCCGCGCCGATCGCGGCCGCCGAGCCGAACACCAGGTAGTGGCCGTAGCCCCACAGGAACGCCTGACGGTTCGAACGCAGGTGGAGGTGGATGGGCACCGCGAAGTAGATCCAGTACGCGGCGAACACCAGCAGCAGCCCGCCGGCCGCGATCGGCAGCAGGGTGCTCAGCTCGTCGTTGTCGTCCAGCGCCGACTGCACCGCCACGGTGGCCGCCGCGATCGTCTCGCCGAGCACGATGATGGTGAACAGGCCGTAGCGCTCGGCGATGTGATGCGGATGCCACGCCGTCTGCCGCTGCCGTTCGGCCAGCGCCGGTACGGACAGCTCCGCCACCGCCACCACCAGGAACACCCACGGCAGCACGCTCTTGGGCAGGAGCAGCAGACCCAGCCAGCCGACCTGGCACACCGTCACTCCCCAGGCGTAACGCAGCGCGGTACGCCGTTCGGCCCCCTGGCTGCCGTGCGCGGCCCGCAGCCACTGGCTGACCAGCGCCAGCCGCATCACCAGATAGCCGAACCAGACGACGCCGAAGTCGCTGTGCCCGAACGCCCGCGGCACGCCGGCGGCCAGGATCAGCACCCCGGCGATCTGGACCAGCGTCACCACGCGGTAGAGCCAGTCATCGGTGTCGTACGCCGACGCGAACCAGCTGAAGTTCATCCACGCCCACCACACCGCGAAGAAGACCATCAGGTAGCCCGGCACGCCGTGCCCCCAGTGGCCCTCGGCCAGCGCGTGCGCCAGCTGGCGGCCGGCCTGCGCCACCGCCACGACGAAGCACAGGTCGAAGAAGAGCTCCAGCGGGGTGGCGGCGCGGTGCTGCTCGTCGCGCGGGCGGGCCTGCATGAGGACCGGCACGGCAGCTCCTCTCGTCGGCCGGGGCGGCCGGGCGGCCAGGTGTCCGGGCGGTCGATGTTCGGGCGGCCAGGCGTCCGGGTGGCTGGGTGGCCGGGATCAGTAGAGCTCAGTAGAGCGCGGGCGGGTGGCGCCGCGCAGGAGGGGAGCCGGGCGCGGCGTGTCGGGCCGGGCCGCCGGCCGGGTGACCGGGTGGTCGGGCGGTGTGGTCGGGTGGTCGTGCGGTGTGGCCGGGTGGTCGTGGGGCGTGGCCCATGTGGTCCATCGGTGTCCGAGGGCTATTCCGCGACGGCCTCGACGATCGAGGGGCAGGCGGCGGTCGGCAGCACCCGCGTCAGCCGGAACCCGCCCGCCGCCAGCAGCGTCGCGAACTCGTCCGCGGTGCGCTCCCGCCCGTCGACCACCGCCATCATCGCCACGTCCATGGTCTTGCCGAAGTGCGGAGCGTTGCCAGGCGGCAGTACCGACTCGATGACCAGCAGCCGTCTGCCGGCCGCCATCGCCGCCCGGCAGGTCCGCAGGAGGCGCCGGCAGGCGTCATCCGGCCAGTCGTGCAGGACGTGCTTGAGGACGTAGACATCGCCGCCCTCCGGTACGGACGTGAAGAAGTCGCCCTCCTGGGTGCGCCAGCGGCCCTTGAGCTCGTCGCTGTCCAGGAGGTGGTGGGCCAGCGGCGGCGCCTGGTCGAAGAGCACACCGGTCAGCTGCGGGTGGCGGCGCAGGGCGGCGCGCAGCAGTCCGCCGCGGCCGCCGCCGACGTCCACGACCGTGCCGGTCTCGGGGAACGGGTACACGGCCGCCACCGCCTCGTCCGCCGGCGCGGACAGCGACGCCATCCCGTCGTCGAAGAGCCGCCGGGCGGCCGGATCCGTCAGCAGGTGCTCGAAGAGGGGCGCCCCGAAGATCCGCTCGAAGGACGCCCCGTCGTGCCGTACGGCTTCGGGCATCGCGGCCGAGGTCCGCAGGAACAGTTCGTCGGTCATCATCAGTACGGCGGAGTGCAGCGAATCGGGTACGTCGGTACGGAGCGGCTGGGCGGCCGGTGTCAGCTGGTAGGCACCGGTGGTGTCCTCCCGGAAGATGCCGCGGGTGGCCAGGTAGCGCAGCACACGCCGGAGCTGCGGGGCGTGGGTATCGGTGGCGACGGCCAGCTGCTCGACGGTACGCGGGCCCTCGGCGAGGTGGTCGGCGATGCGGTAGTGGGCGGCGGTGCGCAAGGCGGCGGCGAAGACATGCCCCAGCGCCTGGTCCACCAGGTGCGCCGTGATGTCCTGGGGATCGCCGGTCGGACGGTGGGGTGAGGTGGCCAACGTCAGCCTCCGGTCGTGGACTTGGGCCTGCTGCTCCCGGGCGCAGGCGGGTGATCCACGGTTGCAGCCGCGGGCCCCGGTGTCACGATGATTGAGTGGGGCAACCGACAAGTCCGGCCAGTGGGACGGGGGTTACGGGGAGAGCGGCTCCGGCGCCCCGAGGTGGCGCCGGCCTCCCGGAGGGGGCATGTGGCGGGCCCGTGGGGACCCGTGGGGGGCTCTCGATGCCGACGGGTGCTTCATGGTCGAATGCGGAGATGAGCGACAGTGAGAAGAACGGGAACAGGAACAGGAACGGGAACGAGAACGGGACAGCCGACTCGGTAGGCGCGACAGGTATGGCGGGCACGTCAGGTACAGCGGGTACGTCAGGTATAGGGGGTACGAGAAGCGGTACGGCGGGCACGGCGGACGGAGCGGTTCCGGCGGACGTCGCCACCGTCCTCGCCCCGCTCGACGACCACCGCCTCGCCGACCTCGTGACCCTCTACAAGGACCTCCACCGCCACCCCGAACTCGGCTTCCAGGAGACCCGTACCGCCGCCGAGGCCGCCCGCCGGCTGACCGAGTACGGCTACGAGGTCACCACCGGCATCGCCCGCACCGGCGTCGTCGGCGTACTCCGCAACGGCCCGGGCCCGACGGTCCTGCTGCGCGCCGACATGGACGCACTGCCCGTCACCGAGGACTCCGGCCTGGACTACGCCTCCACGGTCCCCGGCCGGATGCACGCCTGCGGTCACGACGTCCATGTCACCTGCCTGCTGGGCGCCGCCGATCTGCTCGCCGCCGCCCGCGACCGCTGGTCCGGCACGCTGATCGCCCTCTTCCAGCCCGCCGAGGAGGGCGGTGGCGGCGCCGCTGCCATGGTCGACGCCGGGCTCTACAGCAAGGGTCTGGTCCCCACGCCCGATGTGGTGCTGGCGCAGCATGTCGCCCCGTTCGGCGCCGGGCTGATCGCGTACTGCCCCGGCGCCTGTATGGCGGCCGCCGACAGCCTGGAGATCACCTTCCACGGCAGCGGGGGCCACGGCTCCCGCCCCGAGACCACCGTCGACCCGATCCTGATGGCGGCGTCCTTCGTGCAGCGGGTGCAGGCCGTCGTGGCCCGTGAGGTCGCCCCCAAGGACCGGGTGGTGGTCACCGTCGGCTCCTTCCACGCCGGGGACACCGCCAATGTCATCCCCGACCGGGCCGTCGTACGGCTCAGCGTCCGTACCTTCGACGAGACGGTACGCACCGCCGTACTGGCCTCGATCGACCGCATCGCCCGCGCCGAGGCCACCGCCTCCGGCGCCGACCGTGCCCCCGAGACGGCGGTCCTCGACTCCTTCCCCGTCACCGTCAACGACGAGGACACCCTGCGGCAGGTCAACGCGGAGTTCACCCGGTTCTTCGGCGAACAGCGCCTGTTCGCGTACGAGCCGGCCACCGGCAGCGAGGACGCCGGCCTCCTGGCGGCCGCCGCCGGAGCGCCCCTCTACTACTGGTGGCTGGGCGGCTGGGAACCCGACGCCTTCCGCACCGCACTCGCCGCCGGCCGCCTGGCCCAGGACATCCCCTCCAACCACTCCCCGCACTTCGCACCGGTGGTCCGGCCGACCCTGACCATGGGAGTCGAGGCCCTGACGGCAGCGGCTCTCAACCAGCTGGTCCGCCCT
Source organism: Streptomyces sp. NPDC001339 (assembly GCF_042895955.1). Classification (NCBI taxonomy): domain Bacteria; kingdom Bacillati; phylum Actinomycetota; class Actinomycetes; order Kitasatosporales; family Streptomycetaceae; genus Streptomyces; species Streptomyces sp. NPDC001339. The sequence continues at coordinate 394,999 of NZ_JBIAWT010000005.1, forward strand.
TGACCGTGCCCTGTGGCCTCGTCCTGGCCTTGTCCTGTGACCGTGCCCTGTGGCCTCGTCCTGGCCTTGTCCTGTGACCGTGCCCTGTGACCGTGCCCTGTGACCTTGTCCTGTGACCGTGCCCTTGGCCGTGCCCTTTGACCTTGACCTTGGGGAAAGCCCCAGCATCGGTCGTGCCGGGCGGTTCTGACGCCCGGCACGAGGAAGGCGGTTGAACGAGTAGTTCAACGAGTGGCCGACTGAGCGGTTGACCGAGTGGCCGACCGAGCGGTTGACCGAGGAGAAGCGGAAAGGGAGGAGGCGGGTCATGACGCGGAGAGCCGAAAGTGCGGAGCTCCTCACCATCGGGGCGTTCGCCCGCGCCTCCCGGCTCTCGCCGAAGGCCCTGCGCCTCTACGACGAACTCGGTCTGCTGCGCCCGGCCCACGTCGACCCGGTCAACGGCTACCGCCACTACGCCCCGGCCCAGTTGGAGCGGGCCCGGCTGGTCGCCTGGCTGCGCCGGCTCGGTATGCCGCTCGCCCGCATCCGTGAGGTGTGCGAGCTGACGCCGTCCGCGGCGGCCGAGGCGGTCGCCGCGTACTGGGCGCAGGTGGAGGCCGATACGGCTGCCCGCCGTGACCTGGCCGCCTTTCTCGTCGACCAGCTTCAGCGGAAGGACGAGGAGACTGCCATGACCGCCACACCCGCCCCCTTGACCCTGCACTACGCGGCCCGGACCGACCGGGGCCTGGTCCGTCCGGCCAACCAGGACGCCGCCCACGCGGGCCGCCGGCTGCTGGCCGTCGCCGACGGTTACGGCCCGGGCGGCGCCCTGGCCGCGGCCGCCGCCATCGACGCGCTCACGCCACTGGAGGAGTCGGACCTCACCTCCGCCGATCCGCTCCTCGCCCTGGAGGAAGCGGCCCGGCGGGCCCACCGCACCGCCTCCTCGGCTTCCTCGGCCCCGTCGGCCCCATCGGCTTCCTCGGACGACGAGGCCACGGGCAGCACCCTCACCGCCCTCCTCCGCTCCGGATCCCGTCTGGCGCTCCTGCACATCGGGGACTCCCGCGCCTACGTTCTCCGCGATTCCGGCCTCTTCCGCATCACCCACGACCACAGCCTCGTCCAGTCCCTCATCGACGAGGGCCGCCTCACCCCCGAGGAGGCCCCCACCCACCCCCAGCGTGCCCTGCTCCTGCGCGCCCTCGACGGCACCACCGACTTCACCCCCGACCTCCAGCTCCTCCAGGCCCGCCCCGGAGAGCGCTACCTCCTGTGCACCGACGGCCTGACGGGTGTCGTCCCGCCCGAGACCCTCCAGGACGTACTGACCACCGCCGTCACCCCCGAGCAGGCCGTGGAGCACCTCATCGCGCTGGCATACGAGGCGGGCGCACCGGACAACGTGACGTGCGTGGTGGCGGACGTCCGCCTGGCCGAGGCGTAGAGGCAGCACGCACGCACTGCCCTCAGCGTCTTCAGACACGCTGAGGGCAGTGGGCGCTGAGGTGTCAGGCCAGCCCCTTGAGCATCCCCTTGAAGTAGAGCTGCGGCAGGCCGTAGCGCTTGAGGAACCACATGTCGGTGCGTTCGCGGGTGGTGTCGATGAAGGGGAAGGAGGGAGTGGGCCGGAGGTCGTAGTCGAATTCGGCGAGGAGCATTTTGTGGCGGGCGGTGACCAGGGGGCAGGAGGTGTAACCGTCGTAGTGGGTGGTGGCGGGGCCGCCGCGCAGCCCGGCGAGGAGGTTGGCGACCACGACCGGGGCCTGTTTGCGGATGGCGGCGCCGGTCTTGGAGGTGGGGAGGTTGGCCACGTCGCCGAGGACGAACACCTCGGGGTGTTCGGGGTGTTGGAGGGTGCGGCGGTCCGTTCGGACGTACCCGTAAGGGGAACCGGGGTCGGCGAGCGGGCCGTTGGCCAGCCACTCGGGAGCGCGCTGCGGCGGTACGGCGTGCAGCAGGTCGTACGGGACCGTCTCGGCCGCACCCGTCGTGTGATCGGTGATCACCGCCTTGCGGGCCGCGCCGTCCAGGCTGGTCATCTCGGAGCTCAGCCGTACCTCGATGCCGTAGCGCCGGGCCGTCTCCTCCAGCGTCCGGGCGAAGACCGGCACCTTGAACAGGGTCGGTTCCGGGATCACCAGGATGACGCGGATCGCGTCCAGGACACCGCGCTTGCGCCAGTGGTCGGCCGCCAGGTAGGCGATCTTCTGTGGGGCGCCGCCGCACTTCACCGGCCCGGACGGCATGGTGAAGACCGCCGTGCCGCGGCGCATCCGGCGGATCAGATCCCAGGTGAGCGGCGCGAGATCGGGCCGGTAGTTGCTGCTCACACCGCCGTGACCGAGCGCGGTGGCCAGGCCCGGCACCCCGTCCCAGTCGAGCTGCAGCCCGGGCGCGAGGACCAGTCGCCCGTAGGACAGGACCCGGCCGGAGGCGGTGGTGACCGTGCGGGCGGTGGGGTCGACGGCGGTGGCACGCTCGCGCAGCCAGCGCACGCCGGGCGGTATGACCTCCGCCTCGGTGCGCAGGGAGGCCCGTAGCGGGGCCTGGCCGCCTCCGACCAGTGTCCACAGCGGCTGGTACCAGTGCGTTTCGGAGGGCTCCAGCAGCGCGATGTCCCGGACGCCGGCCCGCCGTAAACGGGCGGCGACGGTGATGCCCGCGGTGCCGCCGCCGATGATGACGATCTGGTGGTGGGTGGGGGGCATGGGGGATTCCTCCTGGGTGGGTTGGCGGTTGTTCACGGACCGTGGGTTGGTGGTTGTTCACGGACCGGGGGTCAGAGGCGGGGCAGGGCGGTGGCCGCCATGGTGAGGGCGAGGACGGTGAGGAGGGAGGCGAAGGCGGTGGTCAGGGTCCGGGGGCGCAGGCGGGTGGTGAGACGGTTGCCGAGGTGGCTGCCGAGCGCCGCGCAGGCGGCGAAGCCGGCCAGCAGGGGCCAGTCCAGGGCACCGGTCCCGGCCCGAGTGGCCAGCGCGGTGAGGGAGTTGATGATGATGACGAGCAGCGAGGTGCCTATGGCGACCGGCATCTCCAGACCGAGGACGAGGGTGAGGGCCGGTACGACCACAAACCCGCCGCCGACCCCGAAGAAGCCGGTGAGCAGCCCTACGGCGGAGGCGGTGGCGGCTATCCGGAGGGGGCGACGGCCGGGGGACGGGTGGGTTCGGGCCGTCCGCGGGGGATGCCCGGGGGACGGGTGGGTTCGGGCCTCCCGTGGGGGATGCCCGGGCGCGCTCTCGTCCCCGGAGCCGCTGCCGGCCCCGGTCGCCCCCTTCCCCTTCCCCTTCCCCTTCCCCTTCCCCTTCCGGGGCCCGGTGCCGTCCCCGGAGCTGGTACCGGCAGCCGACCGCCGCTCCCGTTCCGTACGTATCAGGAGCATCGCTGCCACCACGAGCATCAGCCCGGCGAACGCCGCCATCAGGACACCGGGCGCCAGTGCCGAGCTGCAACGGGTGCCGAGGTAGCTGCCGGCCGTGCCCAGCGCGCCGAAGGCCGCGCCGGCGGCCCAGCGGACCCGGCCCGCGCGGGCGTGGCCGAGGAGCCCGGTGGCCGCGCCGACCGCGACGACGACCAGTGCGCCCGCGGTCGCCTCGTGCGGCGTCTGGTCCAGCAGATAGACCAGTGCGGGCATCGCCAGCACCGAACCGCCGCCGCCGAGTGCGCCCAGCAGCAGACCGATCAGCAGCCCGCACGGCAGTGCGGTGACGGCTAAGAGGACGGACACGTTACGAGGACGGGATCAGGGCCTGGGCCTGGGCCTGGGCTTGGGCCTGGGCCTGCGTGGATTCCGGGGCCGAGGCGCGTGGCGCGAGGGCGACCGCCCGGCTGTCGTCGGACCACTCCGCGACGAAGGTGAAGCGGTCGCCGCGTACCACCGTCTCGCGCCACTCCACCGGCCGCTCCCCGGCCCGGCCCAGCCGCTCGATGGCGAACGCCGGCTCCCGGTCGGCCAGCCCCAGCAGCCACGCCTGCCGGATGTCCGGCAGGAACGGCTGGATCCGCTCACATCCGCCGGTCACCTTCACCCCGCAGCGCCGCGACAGTTCGCCGTAGAGCGAGGTGTGCCCGAAGTCCGCCGCGAGCAGCGGTTCGGCGATCTCGGCGGGGAGATAGGCGGTGTCGTGGGCGAGCGGTTCGCCGTCCGCGAGCCGTAGCCGCTCCAGTACGACCAGGGGGGCGTCCGGGACCAGCCCCAGGTGCCCCGCCGCCGTCCCGTCGGCGGTCCGCGCCAGCCGCAGTACCTCGCTGCGCTGCTCCACACCCTGGCCTTCCAGTTCGCGGAAGAGGCTGTAGAGCGAACCGAGCGGCTGCTGTATGCGACGGGTGTCCAGGCGGCTGGCGCGGCCGCGTTCGGCGATCACCAGGCCGTCGGCGCGCAGCTTGCGCAGCGCCTCGCGGACGGTGTGCCGACTGACCTCGTACTCGCCGGTGAGCCGGTGCTCGGCCGGGAACTCCTCGGTGAACGCGCCGGCTTCCATCCGGCGGCGCAGATCGTTGAAGAGCTGCGCCCACAGGGGGAGCGGCGAGCGCCGGTCGAGGGGGCGCGGGGCGTGCGCGCCGTCCGGCGGCTCGGTCGTCATGGTGGGTTCCTCCGGTGGGTGCTGTCTCGGTTCTCTCGGGCCCGGTCGGCGGTGGGCCCTTGGAGACCCGGCCGGGCCATGAGGTCCTGAGGCTCCCGAGGTTCCTGAGGGCCTCGAGTCCCCGAGGGCCCCGAGGGCTCCGAGATTCTGCACCCGATGTCCTGATGTGGGATCAAAAAGGGCTATTGAAGGTATTGAAGGTGCATTGGGTGGGCCAACAGAGGGACCCGGCTTGTCGTCCGCCGACCCGGCTCCTTAATGTACGTACATCCGCGCATCCGCACAACGCGTACCTTACGAACCGCGAAGCGGACCCGAAACGCCGCGTTCGGTGCCCGCTGCCCCATCCCTCCCCCGGAGGCCGACCGTGCACTTCGCCCAGTACTACCTCGACTGCCTCTCCCAGGCGTCGTACCTGATCGGCGATCAGACCACCGGACGCGCCGTCCTCGTCGACCCGCGCCGCGACACAGACGACTATCTGCAGGACGCGGAGGCCGCAGGGCTGCGTATCGAGCTCGTCATCGAGACCCACGTCCACGCCGACTTCCTCTCCGGCCACCTCGAAATCGCGCGTGCCACCGGAGCCGCCGTCGCCTTCGGGGAGGCCGCCGAAACCGGCTTCCCCATCAGGCGGTTACGCGATGGCGAGCGCATCTTCCTGGGGGAGGAAGACGGCGAGGGGGGCGGCGCGGGAGTCACCCTCACCGTCCTCGCCACCCCGGGGCACACCATGGAGTCCATCTGCGTGGTCATCCATGAACACCCCGATGACGACGTGCCGTTCGGCGTCCTCACCGGCGACACCCTCTTCGTAGGTGACGTCGGCCGGCCCGACCTGCTCTCCGCGGCCGGGCGCTCCCCGGAGGAGATGGCCGCGCGCCTGCACCGCTCCCTGCACACCAAACTCATGGTTCTCCCGGACGCGACCCGGGTCTTCCCCGCACACGGCGCCGGCTCGGCCTGCGGCCGCAGCCTCTCCACCGAGACCAGTTCCACCATCGGCGACCAGCGCCGCCTCAACTACGCCCTGCAGCCCATGCCGGAGGCCGACTTCGTCCGCCTGGTCACGGCCGGGCAGCCCGCCACACCCGGATACTTCGCCCACGACGCGGCCCTCAACCGGGACGGCCACCCCCTCCTGGATGCCAGGCCCCCGGCCGCCCTCACCCTGGAGGAGGTGCTCGCGGCCCGCGACCAGCAGGGCGCCGTCCTCCTCGACTGCCGGCCGCTGGCCTCCTACACCCACGCCCACCTGGCCGGTTCGCTCCACACGAGCCTGGACACCCGGTTCGCGGAGTACGCCGGCACCGTGGTCGCCCCGGGCACCCCGATCGTGCTGCTCGCCGACCCGGGCACCGAGCGTGAAGCCCGCGTCCGCCTCGCCCGCATCGGATACGACCACGTCATCGGATACCTCGCGGACCCGGTCACAGTGTTGGCCGGCACATCGACACTGGTACGCCGCAGCCGCCGCATTCACCACACCGAACTGCCTGTGGAGGACGGCCAGTTGATCGACGTCCGCAACCCCGCCGAGTACGAGGCGGGCGCCCTGCCCGGCGCCCGCAGCATCCCACTGGCCGTCCTCCCTGACCGCATGGGCGAACTGGACCGCCACCGCCCGGTCGTCCTCTACTGCCGCAGCGGGAACCGCTCCGTGATCGCGGCGGCACTCCTGGAGGCGCACGGGTTCGGGGACGTGTGCGATGTGCTGGGCGGCTATGACGCGAGGGGAGCGGAAGCGGGAGCAGGAGCAGAAGCGGAGTAGGCCCGACGTCGTGCCATGGTGACACCTCCCCTCCGGGCCGGCCTCTTCGCGGCCGGCCCGCCACCCTGTCCAGTCACCTACTTCGTGACCGGCCCGCCACCCTGTCCAGTCACCTACTTCGTGACTGGCCCTCCACTCTGCCCGGTCACCTACTTCGTGACCGGCCCCCACCCCGCCCGGTCACCTACGACGCCACGTCAGAAGCGCCACACGGCGCGTAGACCGCACCAGTTCGGGGAAGGACGGAAGCAAGGGGGCCTTCGAACCCTTAGGGGAAAACCCGCAGGCGACGGCGACGAGCCCTGCCAAGTCACAGCGCACGGCGCCACAGCGAGAGAAGCGCCGGACGCGCGGGCAGAGACCGACACCGACCCCGGGCCCGTACAGCGGACGTTCACAGATCGTTGATCGGCGATCTTCATGCTGGTCCGCATGTTGCGCCGTGTGACCTCAGATCATGTTGCCGATAACGCCCGGCAGGTTCAAGAGCCGGATGCGTCCCGGGTCGCTCTCACCTGGAACGGAGAGCCGGGGCGGCTGGAAGAACTGACGCACGGCATGCTTCTCGACCAGGCCGAACGTGCTGCCGCCGCCCTCGCCCGGCTCGGTGTGCGGGCCGGTGACCGGGTCGCGGTGCACCTCCCACTGGTACCCGAGTCGGTGATCGCCACGCTCGCCTGTGGGCGGTTACATGCGATACGCGCCACTCTGCCGGTGTCGCTCACGGTGCCCGAACTGGTCGCACGGACCCGCGAGTCGGATGCCCGGGTGCTCATCACGGCGGATGCGGCGTTCTGGGACGGGGCCGTACGGCCGGTGAAGGCGGTGCTCGACCATGCGCTGGCGCGGGGTGCGGCCGCGGGGGGCGCACCGAAGCGGTCGGTGCTGGTGGTGAACCGGTGCTCACGGCCGGTGTCCTGGAAGCCGGGGCGCGATCTGTGGTGGCATGAGGCGCTGGCCGACGCGGACGACAGCTGCTGACTTCACCAGGGGGCTCTCGCCCGCTGACTGGCTTCAGCGCGTGGACTCTCACTCGCTAGAGCCGCAAAACGGGTCATAAGCCTCGCTGTCACCTAGCGTGGAATCCGTGTCGCAGCGTTCGGACGCTCCGCCTGTTCCGGCTGTTCCGGATTCCGCCCCGCGGACACCGTGTTGGAGGCAGCCCCGATGGCGTGGGGCCCCCGTTCCATCCGCCGGTGCGGGTGCGCTGTCCGCCGGACCCGGCCGACCAGGAGTTACGGCGCTGCGCGGGCACACGGAACAGGAAGGCGCGGTCCCCATGGCCCCCGAAGAACACGTTCATGCCAGGCATCCCCTGCCCGGCACCGAGCGCAGCCGTCCGCGTCGGCGCGGTCACGGCTCCCAGAGTCCGCCGACCCGGCCTTACGACAATCAGCGCCCGCACCCCATACCCACCCACGACAAAAGCCGCTGATACGGGGGAGGGGACGGCACGGGCATCACGGGCGGCGCGAACGCGGCCGAACACGGGCGGCGTGAGCTGCGACCGAAAGGCACGGGCGGCGTGAACTGTGCCCGAAAGGCACGGGCGGCGTGGGCTGCGGCCGAAAGAGTGCGGCGAGTCTCTGCCGTCGGAGTGCTGTGAGCGCTGTGGGGCTCTGCCGTCCCGGTGCCGGGGCCCTCCGCCCGTACCCTGGAGGCGTGAGCACCACCCGCGAATCCGAGTCGGCCGCCGAGCCCCAGGCGACCTCACCGGCTGTCCCGTCGGCTGCCCAGGCCGTCGAGGACGTCGAAGCCGTTCCGGCCTCCCCGGGGGGCGCTGAGGGCGATGCCGAGGAGGGCGGCAAGGTCGTGGCCCCGGCGCGCCCGGTGTCCGCGTCCGCCGCGCGTCTGATCTTCGACGACCCGCTGAGCCAGCGGTCGTCCGATGACACCGACCGGGGCTGGGGCGAGCGCCCGACCGGCGGTGACAGTGCCGGCGATCTCGCCCGCTTCCTCGACGAAAAGCCGCCCCACCACCTCTGAGCGAGGCGTCGGGGGGGGCTTGTGCCGTCCGCCGGCGCCTCCTACTCGTGCGTCTTCTGGATGCCGATGTTGCCCGTGGCCGACGTGAGCGAGCCGTTGCGCTGGGCGAGCAGTGCGTCGCGGATCTCGGTGAGCAGCTCGATCTCGGTCGGGGGTGGCGGGGTGTTGTCGGTCGGCTTCTTGGCCTCCTGGCGCTGCTTCCACTTGTTCATCGGAAGGATCATGAGGAAGTAGACGACCGCGGCGGTGATCAGGAACGTCAGAGCGGCGCTCAGCACCGAGCCCCAGAGGATGTAGATGCCGTCGGTGTACGCGCCCGTCTTCTTGTCCACGGTGCAGGCGGCGCTGAGGCACGTCTTGTAGTTGTCGAGGTTCTGTGAGCCGAGGGCGCCGACGATCGGGTTGATCACGCCCTTGACCACGGCATTCACGATGTTGGTGAATGCCGCACCGACCACGACCGCGACCGCCAGCTCGATGACGTTGCCGCGCATCAGGAATTCCTTGAATCCCTGAAGGATGCCCTTGCTCTCGCTCACCTGACAGCCTCTTTCCACGCTCACTAGGGACACCGCAACATACGGCAGGGCGGGGCGGGGATGTCCAGCCGCGCGATCCGAACCGGCGATCGCTCGGAGCGTCGGTGCGGAACGTACGGAGACGGAGGGAGTGGGGCCGGTACGTCCCGCGGGTGGGGGAGAGGGGGTCTCGGCGGTACCGGCGTGGTGGGCGCGTCCTCGTTGGCGCGCGCGGGGTGCCCCGCCACCCGCAGCAGTGTCGCCCGGCGTACGGAGAGACGCCAACTTGATCTTGGGGCACGATTACCGCCCTCCGAGCGCCGCCGTCGACGGGCAGCCGGCGGCGGGAGGAGTCCGTACGGCGCCGTACGAGGCGGCGCCGGCCAGCGCTGCGGCGGTCAGGGCGAGTCCGGCGGCCAGTATCCGCCGCCGTGTGGCGCGTGCCCAGCGCAGTCTGCCGCCGCCGGGCCGTACCGGGGCGAAGTGGGGCACTTCACATCGCGGGGGTGTGGGGAGGGGCGGGGAGGCGAGGGCGTTCGGTGGGGTGTGCGGCAGGGGCGTGGACAGGGGTAGGGGAGTGGACATGGGCAGGGGCAGGGGCATGGGTGGTCACCGCCTTGGAGTGGCGTCGGGTGAACTGGCGGTCACCACCGTGCCGTAGTTCGCGTGCGGCCGCTCAGGGCTGTGGACGACCTCGTCGTTGTGGATAACTCGGTCACCCGGGAGGGGCTGCCAGACCGCCCAGAACGGCTGCCAGACCGCCCAGGACGACTGCGGGAGGCGCCCAGGACAGCTACGTGGGAGGCGCCCCCAGGCGGGACGGGCCGGACGGCTGCCGGAGCAGGGCGGCTAAGGGAGTTCGATGCCCAGGTCCCAGCCCGCGTGGGCGTCGGCGCAGAGGCAGTTGCGGTCCGCGTTGTCGGGGAGGGCCGCGACCGTGTCGAAGAGGACCTCGCGCAGCCGGCCGACGTTCTGGGAGAAGACGCTCAGGACTTCCTCGTGGGAGACGCCGTCGCCGGTCTCGGTGCCCGCGTCCAGGTCGGTCACCAGCGTCAACGACGTGTAGCACAGACCCAGTTCGCGTGCCAGGACGGCCTCGGGGTGGCCGGTCATGCCGACCACCGACCAGCCCTGGGCGGCGTGCCAGCGCGATTCGGCGCGGGTCGAGAAGCGGGGGCCCTCGATGACGACGAGGGTGCCGCCGTCGACCGGCTCCCAGTCGCGGCCGCGCGCCGAGGCGAGCGCGGCCTCACGGCCGACCGGGCAGTACGGGTCGGCGAAGGTGACGTGGACGACGTGGGGAATCTCCCCGTTCGGCAGCGGTACGCCGTCGAAGTACGTCTGCGCGCGGGCCTTGGTGCGGTCCACGAGCTGGTCGGGGATCAGCAGCGTGCCGGGGCCGTACTCCGGGCGCAGACCGCCGACCGCGCACGGGCCGAGGACCTGGCGTACGCCGAGCGAGCGCAGGGCCCACAGATTGGCGCGGTAGTTGATGCGGTGCGGCGGGAGGTGGTGCCCACGGCCGTGCCGGGGCAGGAAGGCGACCTGGAGGCCGGCGATCTCGCCGAGGAACAGCGAGTCGCTGGGGGCGCCGTAGGGGGTGTCGACGGTGATCTCGGTCACGTCGTCGAGGAAGGAGTAGAAGCCCGAGCCGCCGATGACACCTATCTGCGCGTCAGCCATGGCGGCCACACTAGCGGGTGACCCACCAGGGCGGGGTCTCCTGTGGACATCTCCTGGATGCCTCTGGACGCCTCCCGCGGGGATCTCCTGGCGCCGGGCTGTCACACGCACCGGGCCCCGCCGTCGGCTGACGGCAGGGCCCGGTGGAGGGTGCGTACGGGGCGCGGCTCAGGCCGCGGAGCTGGTGCTCGTCGTGCTGCTGGAGGACGCCGCGGTCGAGGTGGACGACTTGGCGTCGGAGCTGCTCGACGAGGAGCCGGCGGAGTCCGAGGAGGACGACGAGGCGTTCGACGAGGAGGAGCTCTTCGCGGGGCTGCTGCTGGACGACGAGCCGCGGCTGTCGTTGCGGTAGAAGCCGGAGCCCTTGAAGACGATGCCGACCGCGGAGAACACCTTCTTGAGGCGTCCGTTGCAGCTGGGGCACTCGGTGAGCGCGTCGTCGGTGAACTTCTGCACCGCCTCGAGGCCCTCGCCGCACTCGGTGCACTGGTACTGGTAGGTCGGCACTTGACTTCCTCCTGGCACTCTCACTCGATGAGTGCTAACGACGCTCCATCTTGCAGTATTCCGGCCCGTCAGTCCACCGCGACCGGCGTACGGTGACGGACTCCACGTCCGGTCCACGTCCGGTCCACGTCCGGTCTCCGCTCGGTTGGCGCCCGGTCTGCGCCCAGGCGGAGGTACGGCTCAGCGTCCGGCGGCCCCGGTCAGCTGCTCGCCAGCTGCTGTTCCCGTTCCCGGCTCTCCAGCCCGGTGGCCGGGGCCTCGGCGCCGCCGCCCTGGGAGGCGATCACGGTCGAGGAGTGCGGCACCAGGCGGGCGCGGAGCGTCATCAGGACGACGAAGGCCAGCGCCGTGCCGGCCAGCGGCACCAGGAATCCGGTGCTCGGGCCGAAGCGGTCCGCCAGCTGGCCGGCGAACGTGGACGCGGCCGCCTGGCCGAGCGCGACCGAGCCGGTCAGCCAGGTGAACGCCTCGGTACGGGCGGTGGCCGGCACCAGGGAGTCGACGAGCGTGTAGCCGGTGATCAGCGCGGGCGCGATGCACAGACCGACGAGCAGGCCGACGGCGCCCAGCAGCGGAACGGAGGTGACCGCCCACAGCGGGGTGGTGGCCAGCGCCAGCAGTCCGTAGGCGGTGAGCAGCCGGCGCCGCGGGCCGATCTTCCAGGCGATCGCGCCGCAGGCGATACCGGCGAGCATGTTGCCGCCCGCGAAGATCCCGTAGAGGACGCCGTTGATGCCGGGCTGCCCGATGTCCTGGGTGAGCGCGGTCAGGGAGACCTGCATACCGCCGAAGACGGCGCCGATGCCGAGGAACGCGGCGATCAGGACGCGGACGCCGGGCACGGACAGCGCCGAGACGCGCGGCTTGTCACCGGCCCCGGCCCGGTGCACCGGCGGCTGGCTGCGCTTCTGCGTGGCGAACAGCAGCCCGCCGGCCAGCGTCAGCGCGGCCTCGGCGACCAGACCGGCCGCCGGGTGGACGCCGGTGCACAGCGCGGTGGCCAGTACGGGGCCGACGACGAAGGTGAACTCGTCGGTGACCGACTCGAAGGCGGCGGCCGTGGGCATCAGGGGACTGCCGCCGAGCCGGGCGGCCCAACGGGCCCGCACCATCGGGCCGACCTGAGGAGTCGAGGCGCCCGTAGGGACCGCGACGGCGAACAGTGCCCACAGGGGGGCGTGGGCCAGGGCGAGCGCGATCAGTACCGAGACGCCGACGGCGTGCACCAGTACGCCGGGGAGCAGCACCGCGCGCTGGCCGAAGCGGTCGGCGAGCTTGCCGCACTGCGGGGCGAACAGGGCCATCGAGATACCGGTCGCGGCGGACACCGCGCCCGCGGTGCCGTAGGAGCCGGTGGTGGACTCGACGAGCAGCACGATGCTGATGGTCAGCATCGCGAAGGGCTGCCGGGCCAGGAAGCCGGGCAGCAGGAATGTCCATGCACCAGGGGTGCGGAGCAGTTGTCCGTATCCGGGACGGGATTCCTTGACCGCGGTTGCCACGGCCGGGCCTTTCTGCCGCCTGGTAGCGCACCGCCCGCGAGGTCGTCACGGGTGCGCGCCGAGAGCTGTCCTCTCGCGCAGGACCGAGTGATACCGCGTGGTCCGCACCCCGAGAGGTGGCTGCGTGTGGCAGGGGACCGCGGCCGCCGAGCGGTCGCGCCAGCTCTGCATCAGGCAGAGTTGGTTCAACTTGTTCGCTCTGCATACTACAGGGCGGGCGCAAGCCGGGGCCTGGGATTGGGCAGGGCTTTACGTAAATTCCCTTGGTATCCGTGGAGACCCCGGCCACATTTCCGGCGGCGCCCTCACCGTCCCCCGTGCCGCCCGGCCCGCCGCCCCGGCGCCCCGCCCGCCCCCAGCCAGCCGGCCAGCTTGCCGCCCTGGGAGACCGCCTGCAGCCGTCGCTCGGCCGTGTCGCGCACCGGATCCGTGGCGACGACCAGTAGCTCGTCACCGTGCTGGAGCACCGTCGAGGGGGAGGGCACGAAGCTGGAGCCGTCCCGTACGACGAGGGTGACCGCGGCGCCCTTGGGCATCCGGAGCTCACCGACCTCGACACCGTGCATACGGGAGGCCGGGCCGATGGACGTCGAGAGCAGGTGGCCGCGCAGCCGCTCCAGGGGGGCCGACTCGATGCCCAGGTCGGCGGCCTCCTCACCCTCGCCCAGCCGCAGCCGTCTGGCCAGCCAGGGCAGGGTCGGCGTCTGGACGAAGGTGTAGACGATGACCAGGACGAAGACGATGTTGAAGACCGTCTCGCTGCCGGGGACGTCGTTCACCATCGGGATGGTGGCCAGCACGATCGGGACCGCGCCGCGCAGCCCGGCCCACGACAGCAGGGCCTTCTCCTGCCAGGGCACCCGGAAGGGCAGCAGCGAGACGAGGACGGACACCGGCCGGGCCACGACCGTCAGGATCAGGCCGATGAGCAGCGCCGGAACGACGTCGCCGAGCAGCTTGTGCGGGGTGGCCAGCAGGCCCAGCAGGACGAACATGCCGATCTGGCCGATCCAGCCGAGGCCCTCGGCGAAGCCGCGGGTGGCCGGGGCGTGCGGCAGTTTGGCGTTGCCGAGGATCATCGCGGCCAGGTAGACGGCGAGGAAGCCGGAGCCGTGCGCCAGTGCTCCGGCCGCGTACGCGGAGACCGCGATGGCCATCACGGCGATCGGGTAGAGACCGGAGGCGGGCAGGGCCACATGCCGCATGCCGTACGCGCCGAGCCACCCGATGGCCAGGCCGACGGCGGCGCCGATGGCCAGCTCCAGGGCGATGTCGCCGAGCAGGAGGTACCAGTGTTCGACCGGTCCGGCGGCGGAGAAGGCGACGACGAGGATCACGACGGGGGCGTCGTTGAAGCCGGATTCGGCCTCCAGCACACCCGTCAGGCGGCCCGGCAGGCGCACGCTGCGCAGGACGGAGAAGACGGCCGCGGCGTCCGTGGAGGAGACCACGGCACCGATCAGCAGCGCCTGCCGCCATTCAAGTCCGGCCAGATAGTGCGCTCCGGCCGCGGTGACCCCCACGCTCACCGCGACACCGACCGTCGAGAGCGCCGCCGCCCGGGGCAGCGCCGGTTTGATCTCTTTCCACTTGGTGCCCAGACCGCCTTCGGCGAGGATCACGACCAGCGCGGCATAGCCGAGGACCTGGGTCAGCTCGGCGTTGTCGAAGACGACGCCGCCGAGGCCGTCCTGACCTATGGCGACGCCTATCCCCAGGTAGATGAGCAGGCTGGGGAGCCCGCTGCGCGAGGAGAGCCGTACTGCGGCGACTGCGCTGAGCAGGACGAGCGAGCAGATCAGCAGGAGTTGGTTGAGGTGGTCGACAGTCAGGAGCTGGTCCTTCCTCGCGTGCGGCCGGGCGGTGGGCCGGGAGTGGTCGTTCCGGAGGGGGTCTTTCCTTACCGTATCTAGTTACTGAGACTAACAATTTACCATTGCTTGAAAGTTGGATGTGCTGGCGGTGACTCCGCGTAGGGGTCGGCAAACCCGTGCGCCTATGGTTGCTCCAGCACTCCCACCCTGCCCCTCGAAGGACAGAGATGCCCGCCAACAAGTCCGGACCGGTTCCCAGGAAGAAGGGGCGCCGCGGCCGCCTCGTAGCGATCACCGTCGCGCTGCTCCTCGTGGCGGGCGTCGGCCTGGGCGCGTTCTGGGGAGTCAGCACCGCCCGCGCCTCCTTCCCGCAGACCACCGGCTCGCTGAAGCTCCCGGGCCTGAGCAACCCGGTGGACGTGGTGCGCGACGCCAACGGCATCCCGCAGATCTACGCCGACACCGACGAGGACCTCTTCCGCGCCCAGGGCTACGTCCAGGCCCAGGACCGCTTCTGGGAGATGGACGTCCGGCGCCATATGACCGCGGGCCGGCTCTCGGAGATGTTCGGCAAGAGCCAGATCAAGACGGACTCCTTCCTGCGCACCCTCGGCTGGCACCACGTGGCGCAGCAGGAGTACGACACCAAGCTCTCGCCCAGCACCAAGAAGTACCTCCAGGCCTACTCCGCCGGCGTCAACGCCTACCTCAAGGACCATGAGGGCTCGGAGCTGTCCCTGGAGTACGCGGCGCTGAACCTGGAGAACGACTACAAGCCGGAGCAGTGGACCCCGGTCGACTCGGTGGCCTGGCTCAAGGCGATGGCCTGGGACCTGCGCGGCAACATGCAGGAGGAGATCGACCGTTCCCTGCTGACCAGCCGCTTCACACCGGAGCAGATCGCCCAGCTGTACCCGGCGTACCCGTACAAGCGGAACCGGCCGATCGTCGACGGCGGCACCGTCGACCCGGCCGGCAAGGAGTTCACGCCCAAGAAGCCGGGCGGCGCGACGACGCCCGCGGGCGCCCCCGGCGCGATCGGCGGAGTGCAGGCGCAGCTGTCCGCGCTGTCCAAGACCCTCGACGAGGTCCCTGCGCTGCTCGGCCCCAACGGCAACGGCATCGGCTCCAACTCCTGGGTCGTCTCCGGCGCGCACACCACCACCGGCAAGCCGCTGCTCGCCAACGACCCGCACCTGGCACCGCAGATGCCCTCGCTCTGGTACCAGATGGGCCTGCACTGCCGTACCACCGGCCCCAAGTGCGGTTACGACGTCTCCGGCTTCACCTTCTCCGGTATGCCGGGCGTCGTCATCGGCCACAACAAGAACATCTCCTGGGGCATGACCAACCTCGGTGCCGACGTCACCGACCTCTACCTGGAGAAGCTCAGCGCCAACGGGTACCTCTACGACGGCAGGCAGCGCCCCTTCGTCACCCGCAAGGAGACGATCAAGGTCGCCGGCGGTGAGAGCCGTACGATCACCGTCCGCGCCACCGGGAACGGGCCGATCGTCTCCGACCGCGACCACGCGCTCGGCGACGTCGGCAAGAACGCCCCGGTCGGCAACGCCGCACCGGACCGCGGCGACGGCTACGCGGTCTCGCTGCGCTGGACCGCGCTGGACCCCGGCCGGTCCATGGACGGCGTCTTCGAGCTCAACCGCGCCTCCGACTGGAACGGCTTCCGCAAGGCCGCCGAGCACTTCGAGGTGCCCTCCCAGAACCTGATCTACGCCGACACCAAGGGCGACATCGGCTACCAGGCGCCCGGCCGGATCCCGGTCCGCGGCAAGGGCGACGGCAACTTCGACGGCACCTACCCGGCGCCCGGCTGGGACCCGCGCTACCAGTGGAAGGGCTACATCCCGCAGAAGGCCCTGCCGTACGAGTTCAATCCCGAGCGCGGCTACATCGTCACCGCGAACCAGGCCGTCACCGACGAGAAGTACCCGTACCTGCTCACCAAGGACTGGGGCTACGGCGCCCGCAGCCAGCGGATCAACGACCTGATCCAGTCGAAGATCAAGGACGGCGGCAAGGTCTCCACGGACGATATGCAGACCTTCCAGAAGGACAACAGCAGCGAGATCGCCCGGCTGCTGACGCCCTACCTGATGAAGATCGACATCAAGGACCCGTACGTCCGCGAGGCCCAGAAGCTGCTGGAGGGCTGGGACTTCACCCAGGAGCCCGACTCCGCCGCGGCCGCCTACTTCAACGCCGTCTGGCGCAACACCCTCCAGCTGGCCTTCGGCGACAAGATGCCCAAGGAGCTGCGGGTCAAGGGCGAGTGCCTCACCGTCCGGCCGGCCGACGAGACCGGCCCCGCCGACGAGAACGACAAGTACGTCCGCGAGTGCGGCGAGAGGGCCGGCGACACCGCCCAGCCCGACGGCGGCGACCGCTGGTACGAGGTCGTCCGGAACATCCTCGACGACCCCGGCAACGCCTGGTGGAAGACCGAGGACCGGCCCGGCAGCCCCGGCGACAAGAACCGCGACCAGCTCCTCGCGCGCGCCATGAAGGACGCCCGCTACGAGCTGACCTCCAAGCTGGGCAAGAACATCGACAACTGGAGCTGGGGCCGGCTGCACCAGCTGTTCCTGAACAACCAGACCCTGGGCACGGACGGGCCCGGCATACTGCAGGGCCTGTTCAACCGGGGCCCCTGGAACCTCGGCGGCGGTGAGGCCGCGGTCGACGCCACCGGCTGGAACGCGTCCGGCGGCTACAAGGTCACCTGGGTCCCGTCGATGCGGATGGTCGTCAACCTCGCCGACCTCGACAAGTCCCGCTGGATCAACCTCACCGGCGCGTCCGGGCACGCGTACCACGCCCACTACAGCGACCAGACCGACAAGTGGGCCAAGGGCGAGCTGCTGGGCTGGGCGTTCAGCGAGCAGGCCGTCAAGAAGAGCGGCAAGGACACGCTGACCCTGTCGCCGTAGCGACATAGCGCTGTATCGCTATCGCTGTCGCCGGAGCAGCGCCGCCACAGGCGCCATCGGGCCGGCCGGAGACCTTCCGGCCGGCCCGAGTGCGTTCGTTTTCGGACGTTCTCCTCAGCTGGCCAGCCAGTCGGCCAGCCAGCCAGTCAGTCGGCCAGTCAGTCAGTCGGCCCGCCCTGGAAGCGGTGCACCCCCGACGGCGTCACCGCGGCGTGGACGGGCCGGTCGTGCGGCTCGGCCGGCACCTCCGCCAGCAGCTCCGCGTCGTACAGCAGCACCACCAGCGACGTGGCCGCGCCGCTCCGCTCCAGCCGCTCCAGCACCCGGTCGTACGAGCCGCCGCCGCGCCCCAGCCGCCGCCCGCCGCGGTCCACCGCCAGCCCCGGCAGCAGCACCACATCCGCCGCGGTGACCGCCTCGGGCGTCAGCCGCTCCCCGGCCGGCTCCAGCAGCCCCCAGCCGGCCTGTACGAGCCGGTCGGCGCCTTCGTAGCGCGCCCAGTCCAGATCGTTGTCCGGCAGCAGTACCGGCAGCAGCACCCGCACCCCGGCCGCGCGCAGCCGGTCCAGCAGCGCGCGGGTGGACGGCTCACCGCCGATGGACACATACGCGGCGACCGTCGGGGGAGTGTCCGGGCGCGCGCCCGGGGGAGCGACGTACGGAGCCAGCTCCTCCAGGGCCAGCGCGTGCCGGGCCAGCGCCTCCCCCGCCGCCGCGACGACATCCGGCGGCAACGATCTCCTCACCTCCAGGAGATCCCGCCGCAACCTGCGCTTTCTTTCGTGTGCGATGCTCACTTCGGGCCCTGCTCCCGCTCTGGTTCGATGCCTGTTCCGATGCCTGTTCCGCTGCCTGTTCACGGTCTGACGGAACCCCCATCATCGTTCCGAGAGCGCCGGTTAGGGTGGCGCGCATGACCCCATCGCACGCACGGATCAGCAAGGCTGTCATCCCGGCAGCCGGCCTCGGCACCAGGTTCCTGCCTGCCACCAAGGCCACCCCCAAGGAGATGCTCCCCGTCGTCGACAAGCCCGCCATCCAGTACGTGGTGGAGGAGGCGGCCGCCGCCGGACTCGCCGACGTCCTGATGGTGACCGGCCGCAACAAGCGCCCTCTAGAGGACCACTTCGACCGCAACTACGAGCTCGAAGAGGCCCTGCACCGCAAGGGCGACGATGCCCGCCTCGCCAAGGTGGAGGAGTCCAGCGACCTGGCGACCATCCACTACGTGCGCCAGGGCAACCCCAAGGGCCTGGGTCACGCCATCCTGTGCGCCGCGCCCCATGTGGGCAACCAGCCGTTCGCGGTCCTTCTCGGCGACGACCTGATCGACCCCCGGGACCCTCTCCTCCAGCGCATGATCGAGGTCCAGGAGCAGCACGGCGGTTCCGTCATCGCCCTCATGGAGGTCGACCCGGCGCAGATCCACCTCTACGGCTGCGCGGCCGCCCTGCCCACCGGTGACGACGACGTCGTCGAGGTCTCCGACCTGGTCGAGAAGCCCGACCCGGCCGAGGCCCCCAGCAACCTCGCCATCATCGGCCGCTACATCCTCCACCCGGCCGTCTTCGACGTGCTCCGCAAGACCGAGCCGGGCCGCGGCGGCGAGATCCAGATCACCGACGCCCTCCACACTCTGGCCGCCGACCCCTCCCTGGCCGGCCCGGTGCACGGCGTGGTCTTCAAGGGCCGCCGCTACGACACCGGCGACCGCGGTGATTATCTGCGTGCCATTGTCAGACTGGCATGCGAACGTGAGGACCTGGGCCCGGACTTCCGGGCCTGGCTGCGCAGTTACGTCACCGAGGAGATGTAGACGTTGAACGACGCCACCGGCCGGGCCGGCCACCAGGACCGCGTCTGGTCGGTGGCCGAGCACCTCGACGACATCCTGTCCTCGATCGCCCCCCTGGAGCCGATCGAGCTGCCCCTCCTCGACGCCCAGGGCTGCGCCCTGGCCGAGGAGATCACGGTGACCGTCGCGCTGCCGCCCTTCGACAACAGCTCCATGGACGGCTACGCCGTCCGGGCGGCCGATGTGGCCGCCGCGACCGAGGCCGCGCCCGTCACCCTCACCGTCCTCGGCGATGTCGCGGCCGGCAGCGGCGAGCTGCCCGAGGTCGGCCCCGGCCAGGCCGCCCGGATCATGACCGGCGCCCCCGTCCCGCCCGGCGCCGAGGCCGTCGTCCCCGTCGAATGGACCGACGGCGGTACGGGCCGGGGGCCGGCCGCCGCGATGCGCGCCCACAGCGCCGCGCCCCAGGACGCCGGCGGCCAGGTCCGCGTCCACCGTCCGGCCGCCGCCGGCGCCCACATCCGCACCCGCGGCAGCGACGTCCACGAGGGCGAGCGGGCCCTCACCGCCGGCACGGTCCTCGGCCCCTCCCAGATCGGCCTGCTCGCCGCCCTGGGCCGCGGCGCGGTCCGGGTGCGCCCCCGTCCCCGGGTCGTGGTGATGTCCACCGGCAGCGAACTGGTCCAGCCCGGCGAGGCGTTGGGCCCCGGCCAGATCCACGACTCCAACAGCTTCCAGCTGACCGCCGCCGCCCGCGCCGCCGGCGCCATCGCCTACCGGGTCGGCGCGGTCGCCGATGACGCCGAGACCCTCCGCGCCGCGCTGGAGGACCAGCTCGGCCGGGCCGACGTCCTGGTCACCAGCGGCGGCGTCAGCGTCGGTGCGTACGACGTCGTCAAGGAGACCCTCGCCGCCGAGGGCCGGGTCGCCTTCCGCGCCCTCGCCATGCAGCCCGGCAAGCCCCAGGGCTTCGGCCTCATCGGCCCCGACCGCATCCCGCTGCTCGCGCTGCCCGGCAACCCTGTCAGCTCGTACGTCTCCTTCGAGCTGTTCGTCCGCCCCGTCATCCGCGCGCTGATGGGCCTGCCGGGCGTCCACCGCCCCACCGTCCCGGCCCGTCTCACCGCCGCGATCGCCTCCTCGCCCCAGGGCAAGCGGCAGTTCCTGCGCGGTGCGTACGACCCCGCCGCCGGCACGGTCGCCCCGGTCGGCGGCGCCGGCTCCCACCTGATCACGGCCATGGCACACGCCGACGCCCTGATCGTCGTCCCCGAGGACACCACCGACGTCCCCGCGGGCGGAACCGTCGACGTCCTCCCCCTCGGCGAAACCCCTGGGGTTCCCCCCGGATAGGCCCCGGATAGGCCCCCGGGCAGGCCCCGGACAGGCCCGCGGACCGCGCACCGGTGCACCCGCCGGGTGGCCCGGAGCCGCCGGGGGTACCGTGTCGTCGCACAGGCGGCAGTCTTGACCGGGAGAACGATGAGCAGCGGCCAGCAGCACCTCACCCATCTCGACGCGGCGGGCGCGGCCCGGATGGTCGACGTCTCGGCGAAGGACGTCACCGCCCGAACCGCCCGTGCCCATGGCCGGGTCCTGGTATCGCCGCAGGTCATCGCGTTGCTGCGGGGTGAGGGCCTGCCCAAGGGCGACGCCCTGGCCACCGCCCGGATCGCCGGCATCATGGGCGCCAAGCGCACCCCCGAGCTGATCCCGCTCTGCCATCCGCTCGCCGTCTCCGGCGTGAAGGTGGACCTCTCCCTCACCGACGAGGCCGTCGAGATCACCGCGACGGTCAAGACCACCGACCGCACCGGCGTCGAAATGGAGGCGCTGACCGCGGTCTCGGTCGCCGCCCTCACCGTCGTCGACATGGTCAAGGCCGTCGACAAGGGCGCGGTGATCTCCGACATCCGCGTCGAGGAGAAGACCGGCGGCAAGTCCGGCGACTGGCGGCGGGGATGACGACGGCCGGGGAGCCGCTGAGCGGGGAGCCGCCGACCGGGGGTGCGCTGGCCGCACCGTACAGCGCCCTGGTGGTGACCGCCTCGAACCGTGCGGCGGCGGGCGTCTACGCGGACAAGGGCGGTCCCCTCATCGCCGAAGGCCTGGCCGCGTGCGGTTTCGCGGTCGACGGTCCATGGGTGGTCCCCGACGGCGACCCGGTCGCGCACGCGCTGCGGACCGGCGTCGAGGCCGGGTACGACGCCATCGTCACCACCGGCGGTACGGGCATCTCGCCCACCGACCACACCCCCGAGGCCACCCGCCGCCTCCTGGACTACGAGATCCCCGGCATCGCCGAGGCGATCCGCGCAGAGGGGCTGGCCAAGGTCCCCACCGCCGCCCTCTCCCGCGGCCTGGCCGGCGTCGCCGGTACGACGCTGATCATCAACCTCCCCGGCTCCACAGGCGGCGTACGCGACGGCCTCGCGGTCCTAGGACGGCTGCTGGTCCACGCCGTCGACCAGATCCGCGGCGGCGACCACCCCAGCCCCTCCGGGAGCCCGAGCTGAACGCGCCCTGGCCGGTGGTCCTGACGGACGGTGAGGTCACCCTCCGCCCGATAAAGCTGCGCGACCAGCGGGCCTGGCTCGACGTCAACCGCCGTAACCGCGACTGGCTGCGCCCCTGGGAAGCCACCATCCCGCCGCCCCCGCCCGGCCTCGTCCCGCCGCACCGCCCGACGTACCGCCAGATGGTCCGCCATCTGCGCGCCGAGGCGCAGGCCGGCCGGATGCTCCCCTTCGTCGTCGAATTCCGGGGCCATCTCGCCGGACAACTGACGGTCGCCGGAATCACCTGGGGCTCCATGTGCTCCGGCCATATCGGTTACTGGGTCGACCGGGAAGTCGCCGGCCGCGGTGTCATCCCGACAGCCGTCGCGCTCGCCGTCGACCACTGCTTCCGCACCGTCGGACTCCACCGCATCGAAGTCTGCATTCGGCCGGAAAACACCCCCAGTCGCCGAGTGGTCGAAAAACTGGGCTTCCGCGAAGAAGGTATCCGCCCCCGTTACCTGCACATCGACGGCGCCTGGCGCGACCACGCGGTTTTCGCCCTCACCGCGGAAGAGGTACCCGAGGGTCTGCTCAGCCGCTGGCACCGCGAGAAACCCACCGCTCCGGGCACACCCCACAAATAAAATAAATGTTCGAATACGGCCCCCCAATTGGCCGACCTGGCGGGGATGCGGATCTCTACCATCACAAAAAAGTTCGAGATATCAGCCAGATCGTGCGACACACCGGCCCAATTGGCGGATGGCCCCACGCAAACCCCTCTACCGTGTGAGTTGTGAGAAGCAGCGGCCTCATCTACGCAGTCATCGTCGGGGCCTGGGCCGCCTACTTGGTGCCGATGTGGCTCCGTAGGCAGGACGAGCTCAATGAGGCCCGTCCGACCGAGCGCTTCAGCACCGCCATCCGGCTGCTGTCCGGACGCGCGGCCATGCAGCGACGTTACGACAAGGCGCACGGGGGCTACCCCGCCGACGATGCGAGCGCGGATCTCCCCGCACCGGACCCGGACGCCCCGGCCGACGAGGCCGCCGCCGGGCCCTTCGGCGACCCCGCAGCCGTGGACGGGTCCGCATCGCCGCACGGGTCCGAAGCGCCCACCCGGGTGCAGCCCGCCCCGCCGCGCCCCTCGCTCTCCGAACGCGCCAAGCGCGCCAAGGTCCTCGCCCGCCGCCGGCGCACCATCACGGTCCTCTTCCTCGCCTTCACCGCCGGCGCCGTCGTCGCCGCCGTCGGCGGCCTCCCCTTCCTCTGGGCGCCCGCCCTCCCCGCCCTGCTCCTCACCGCGTACATCATGTATCTGCGCGCCCAGGAGCGCCGCCGCTTCACCTTCACCATGGACCAGCGCAAGGCGGAGGCGGCGGCACAGCGGCTGCGGGAAGGCCGGCACCGTCCCCGCCAGACGGCCGACCAGCCCCCCGCCGACGCCCACCCGGCCGACGCCCGCGCCGACGGGGGCGGTGCCGGCCTTCCCGCAGCCCCCGCCCCGGAACCGCCCCGCGCCGTCGCCCCCTCTCCCGCCGCGGGCCGCCGCGCCGTCGTCGAGGAGACCGACCACGCCGAGTGGGTCGACCAGCAGCGCGAGCGCCCCCGCCCCGCCGCGGGCGGCTGGGAGCCCGTCCCCGTCCCCCTCCCCACCTACGTCACCGCCCCGGTCGCGCCGCGCGCCACCAGCCACGTCGACCTGGACGCCGACGACGCCTGGAGCTCCGCCCGTTCCAGCGCCGCCCCCGACCGCCCCCAGCCCAAGCCCAAGCACCAGTCCGACGCCCCCGCCCGCCGCCCCCGCGGCCGCACCCCCCTCTTCGACCAGTACGAGGACGAGGACCGCCCCCGCGCCGCCAACGAGTGACCCACCCCGCGCCGCCGACGAGCCCGCCGACGAGTGACCTGCCTCGCACCGGCAAACGCCCGGCGCCCCTCCAGCCACCCGCCACCCCCGCTCCGCCCGCCCGCTCCCCTGACCAGCACCGGAAGCGATTTCCGAGCACTGCGACCGGGATGCTAGAGTTTCACTCGTCGCAAGGGCCTGTGGCGCAGCTGGTAGCGCACCTCGTTCGCAACGAGGGGGTCAGGGGTTCGAGTCCCCTCAGGTCCACAGCAGGGCCGTTCGCGGGTTAGCCCGCGAACTGTTCACGAGATCCCGGTCAGACGGTCACCGTCTGACCGGGATCTCGGCGTTAGAGCCTCTAGTTGTGCGAAAGTCGGCCTGCCGGGCCGCTGGGACGCACCCCGGTCCGCGCAGGAACGGACCGGGGTGGAGATGCGGACATGCCGCGGGGACCGCAGGCATGGAGTCGGACTCCCGCGGTCTCGCGACGTGTCGATCTTCAAGGGGGCCCGGTGGTGTCGATCGCCGTGTCACCGTGCCAGTGGCGCATCACTGGTGCGCCTATGGTTCGGCTTGCCGCAAAGCGGCCTTACCGGTACCGGTAAGGCCGCTTTGCACTGTCTGCGGACGCGGTGCGCTGAGGTCAGCTGACTGCCGTCACGACATCACGGGGCGAGCAGCAGGTTGTTGGCGCGCTCCTTGGCGGCCGTGTAGCGCTTGGCCACGTCCTGCCAGTTCACGACCTGCCACATGGCCTCGATGAAGTCGACCTTCTGGTTCCGGTACTGGAGGTAGAAGGCGTGCTCCCAGGCGTCGAAGACCAGGATCGGGACCGAGCCCTGGCCGACGTTGCCCTGGTGGTCGTAGACCTGCTCGACGATGAGGCGGCCGGTGACCGGCTCGTAGGCCAGCACGCCCCAGCCGGAGCCCTGCGTCGTGGCGGAGGCCTTGGACAGCTGGGTCTTGAACTTCGCGAAGGAGCCGAAGGACTCTGCGAGGGCGTCGGCCAGCTCGCCCACGCCGTCCTTCTCCAGCGGCTCGCCGCCGCCGTCCTTCGGACCGGTCATGTTCTGCCAGTAGATGCTGTGCAGGATGTGACCGGAGAGGTGGAACGCGAGGTTCTTCTCCAGACCGTTGATGGCGCCCCAGGCGTCCTTGTCACGGGCCTCGGCCAGCTGCTCGAGAGTGTCGTTGGCGCCCTTCACGTACGCGGCGTGGTGCTTGTCGTGGTGCAGCTCGATGATCTCGGGGCTGATCACCGGCGCCAACGTCGAGTAGTCATAGGGAAGTTCAGGAAGTGTGTAGATGGCCATGCCGAGCCCTCCAACTGCTTACGACATTGGTTGGGGATGACGGGAAAGAGCGAACACGGGGCCTTCGTCAGAAAGGGGGACTGACTGGCTGGCCGGCGCGTCTTCTGCGGAGACGGTCGCTCCGGATGTTTCCACGTGACCCCCTTGGACGGGGGTTAACTGCAAGCAACTTGCAAGAAGACGCTATCAGCGCCGGAACACCCCGAAGTGCGTCCGATTGGGCCTTGAACCAGAAATGTTGATCTCCTGTCAGTCATCTGTAGTTGAAGTGAGCTTCTCTGGGGGTTATGGAGTACACCTCGCAGGCTGACGGATCACGAAAGCACCGCGCCGCCCTGCCAAGAGCAGGGCGGCGCGGTGCGTGCGGTGCGGCCGATGCACATTAAAAACAGGATGGCCTGTCTTTTTTGGATCGAGCCTTGAGCGGTGGCATGGAACATCAGGGGCATGCCTGGTCCTACGCCCCGTCGGAGTAGGCCTGTTCCGTGACCATTACCGCCGTCAGAAGCTGCCACATGCCTTCAGAGCAACCGTCCTCCCACCACTGCGCATCCAGCCGGTCCACGGCTTCGAGGCCGACGAGTACGCACGTGAGCAGGGCCGCCGTCGCCCTGGGGGGAGTGCGGCGCCGAAGAAGGCCGCGGCGGCTCTCCGAGAGCGCCCGACGGCGCAGGATCCGCTGGGTACGGCGGATCAGCGCCCGTGCAGTGTCCCTGTCAGCCAAGAGCAGCCGGGTGCCGGCGCGGACTGTGACATCGGAGCGCAACTTGGTGCGCAGCGCCGTGGCGAGTTCGTCGGCCGCCTCGGCCAGTGGGCCCGGGTGCCGGATCAAGCCCTTTGCCAGTTCGGCCATCTCGGCCTCGGCGGTGGCACGGATGCAGTCGAGGACATCCTGCCGTAAGGGGAAGTGGTGGTTCAGTGCCCCCCGGCTGACCTGTGCTGACTCACACATCTGCCCAAGGCTGGCCTCGGGGCCGTGAATGTCCACCGCCTTGGCGGCCGACTCGAGAATGAGGCGGCGGGTGCGGGCGGCTCGGGGCTGTAGCGGCCTGGTGGTCACGAAGGTTCCTCGACTCCTGGAGTTGGCAGGACCGGCTTGTGGTGTCCGGCCGTGATGTAGGGCCTGTCCTGGCGGAGCGGGGAGTGCCCAGTCTGTCGGTTCACGGGTGGCGTCGGCTGTGGTCGTTGGGGTGCGGGCTCAGGGGCTTGCAGCGTCGCGGCCCCGCTGTCGCTTCCCTCGGACACCCCGAAGTGCGCGGCGTCGGCGCCCGGCCGGCGGCGGATAGCGGAAGTCATAAAGAACAGGTCTGTCTGTTTTCTTCGAGGTTCTTGGGAAGTGGTGGGATGTTGCGCATCTCACCGGCGCCTAATCGTAGTGAATGCAAGGGGGTTGACGGAAGTGGATCTTGCCGCCGCCAGGTGGTCGGAACGCCGTGACGACCGGCCGACACGGCGCCTGATCTGTGGTTATGCACCTCGGAGGGCCCATCGGAACCCGGCTGGCGCAGGTTCGTCTTGCCTTGTCCTGAACGAGGGTGGGGAAGGCCGAGGCCTGGCGTTGTGGGCAGGCGGAGGGATCGTTGACAAACAGGTGGACCTGTTTTGTATGGTGATCAAACTGCCGCCCCTGGAGCAGGGGCCTGGCAGACCGCTGAACATCAGCCATCACGGGGAGATTTAGATGAGTTCCTGTCCCATGGGCCTTCTGGAACAAGAACGGCCATTAGAAGCCGACGAGTCGACCGGAGCATCGGACGTTCCCAGGGGAGCATGGGCGGGGCAGATCGGCTCGCGCACCCAGTGGCGTGTGCTTGTGGTCGAGGACAGCAGCTGCGCCGCAGACAATCTGGTCCGGAGCCTCAACCGCCATGGCCACAGCGCCAGCAGAGCCGACCGCGCAGACCAGGCGCTGGGGGTTTTCCGGCAGGCCGACCTGATACTGATCGACCCCGAACTTCCTGATCTGGACGGCCTCGAGGTGTGCCGGCAGATACGCTCGGTCAGTGATGTGCCCATCATCATCGTCACCGCCAGGGCGACCGAACTCGACCGGGTCCTGGGGCTGCAGGCCGGTGCAGATGACTTCCTGGCCAAGCCCTATGGACTCCGGGAACTGCTGGCCCGTATGGACGCGGTGATGCGCCGGGCGCACCCCAAGCAGCCGACGGCCACCGCCTCGGCAACCATCTCCCACGGCCCGCTGAACATCGACACGCGGACCCGCGAGGTCCACCTCGACGGCCGCCGGGTCGAGACCACCCGCAAGGAGTTCGACCTCCTTCACGTTCTCGCCTCACGGCCCGGTGAGGTCATCCCGCGCCAGCAGGTCGTCCAGGAGGTCTGGGGAGACTCGTGGTCACGCCGCACCATTGACACGCACGTCAGCAGCCTCCGCGGCAAGCTCGGTTCGAGCAACTGGATCATCAACGTCCGCGGGGTCGGCTTCCGGCTCGGCGGGCAGTGACGGCACTCTGCCGCGCCGGAAGCCGGAACACTCCTACGGTGCGCGGCCTGAGAGAAGCCCCGCGCCGAGGGCCCCAGGTGTCATACCTGGGGCCCTCGGCGCGGTGTTTCGGCGCAAGATACCTGCCGGGGCACTAGGTCAGATCTTGGTCCATGCCTCGGCGAGTGTGCCGCGCAGAATCTGCTCGATCTCATCGAACGTCGACTGGTCGGAGATCAGGGGCGGTGAGAGCTGGATGACCGGGTTGCCGCGGTTGTCGGCACGGCAGTAGAGCCCGTTCTCATACAGGGCCTTGGAGAGGAAGCCGTGCAGGATGCGGTCGTTCTCCTCACGGGTGAAAGTCCCCCTGGTGGCCTGGTCCTTGACGAGCTCGATGCCGTAGAAGAAGCCGTTGCCGCGCACATCGCCGACGATCGGCAGGTCGTACAGCTTCTCCAGCGTCTTCCGGAATGCGCCCTCGTTGTCCAGGACGTGCTGGTTGAGGCCGTCGCGTTCGAAGAGGTCGAGGTTGGCGAGCGCAACGGCGGCGGAAACGGGGTGCCCGGCGAAGGTGTAGCCGTGCAGGAAGGTGTTGTCGCCCTTGTAGAAGGGCTCGGCGATGCGGTCCGAGATGATGGCGGCGCCGATGGGTGAGTAGCCGGAGGTCATGCCCTTGGCGCAGGTGATGATGTCCGGTACGTAGCCGAACTTGTCGCAGGCGAACATCGTGCCCAGGCGGCCGAAGGCGCAGATGACCTCGTCGGAGACGAGCAGCACGTCGTAGCGGTCGCAGATTTCGCGCACGCGCTGGAAGTAGCCGGGCGGCGGAGTGATGCAGCCACCGGCGTTCTGTACCGGCTCCAGGAAGACCGCGGCCACGGTGTCCGGGCCCTCGAAGAGGATCTGCTGCTCGATCTGGTCGGCGGCCCAGCGGCCGAAGGCCTCGGGGTCGTCGCCGTGGATCGGGGCGCGGTAGATGTTGGTGTTGGGGACCTTGTGCGCGCCGGGGACCAGCGGCTCGAACGGTGCCTTCATCGCGGGCAGACCCGTGATCGCCAGAGCCCCGTGCGGGGCACCGTGGTAGGCCAGGGTTCGCGAGATCACCTTGTGCTTGGTGGGCTTGCCGACGATCTTGAAGTACTGCTTCGCGAGCTTCCAGGCGGTCTCGACCGCCTCGCCACCACCGGTGGTGAAGAAGACCTTGTTCAGATCGCCGGGGGCGTGATGGGCCAGGCGCTCGGCGAGCTCGACGGCTTTGGGGTGGGCGTACGACCACACTGGGAAGTACGCCAGGTCCTGCGCCTGCTTGTAGGCGGTCTCCGCCAGCTCGGCCCGGCCGTGTCCGGCCTGCACCACGAACAGGCCGGCCAAGCCGTCGACATAACGCTTGCCCTGGTCGTCGTAGATATCGGTCCCCTCGCCGCGCACGATGGTCGGGACGGGAGCGTCGGCGAACGACGACATGCGGGTGTGGTGCAGCCACAGGTGGTCGTACGCGGTGGTGGAGTGCTGCATGGGAAGTCCAATTCGTTGTCGTATGGGGTGTGCCGGCGTCGGCGGCCGCCACCCCGGCCGGGAAGGGGGCCGGCCGGGGCGGCGGCCGTGATCAGAACGCGACCAGAGGTCAGCGGCTCATCACCGTCTGCTCGACGGACGCCGGCAGAGGCGCGAAGCCGCGGAAGGATGTGTCCACCGGTCGTCCCGGCGCGGGCGCCTTCACTCCGTCCCAGCGGGGTACGCCTGCCTCGCCCAGCGCGGTCCAGAGCCGCTGGGCGAACTCGGGCATCAGGGGGTAGCTCAGCTGCGCCAGGACCCGTGCCGCGGTCAGCTCGGCGACCAGCGCGGCGTCCGCCGCGGCGCCCGTGGCACGCTGCTGTCCCGCGCTGAAGTCGAGGGCGCATCGCACCAGTTCGCACAGGGTGCGTGCGGCACGCCGGGGTGAGAACGACTTCGTCGCGTACGCCTGATGGCAGTCGACGGCGATCTGGTGCAGCAGAGTGATGAACCGGTGCTGCGACCCGGTGAGCGGTGCGCTGTGCGGTACTGCGTCGTCCGCCCGCATCGCGACACGGTCGAGCAGACTGCTCAGCCACCCCTGCCAGGTTCCCGCGAGCTCACCGTCGGCCAGCTCGTGGAACCGCTCCCAGCTGAAGGAGGTACGAGCCGTCTCCGGCCGGTCCAGGGCCAGGACGAACCGGGTGATGTCGGAGGGAACCTCCGCCAGCAGGTCGTTGGCCCAGATCGCGTGACGTCGGCTGGTGGAGAACTTGGAGTCGCCCAGCAGGTAGAACTCGTTGGTCACCATGGCCGTCGGCAGTCGGAAACCGGGGTCGTAGGCCATCAGCAGCGCCGGCTGGAGCAGCGCGTGGAAGTAGCCGTTGTCGAAGCCGTAGAACTGGACGATCTCCGTGTCGGGGGCGTTCCACACCGACGGCCAGTCCTGTGGGTCGCGGCCAGTGGCGGCGAGCCCCTCGGCCAGCTCGGCGAAGTAGCCCGGCATCATCTCTGCCCATACGTAGATGCAGTGGTCTTCGAAGCCGGGTACAGGCATCGGGATTCCCCAGTCGGTGGGGTGGCTGACCGGGATGTCGGGCAGCCCGTTCTCGATCATGCTCGTGCACAGCGCCTCGAGCTGCGGGCTGATGGCTGCCTTGTTCAGGAAGTCGCGCAGCCGGTCGGCGTACTCGCTCAAGGGGAACACCAGTCGCTGGACGGGCCGTTCCTCGGGCGTGCCACCGCAGGCGTTGCACACCGGGTTCACCAGATCGACAACGGTGTTGGGCAGCGCGCAGTTCTCGCAGGCGTTGCCATCGCTGCCGCTGCCGCAGTGCGGGCACTTCCCGGTGACGTGCGCCTCGAAGAGGTAGCGCTCGCACGGGTCGCAGAACAGAGCGGGTTCCTCGCGGACGCGAAGGGCGCCGTTGGCATGCAGCTGGGCGAAGAAGTCACGCACGACAGTGCGGTGCAGTTCGGAGTGCTGGGGGCGGACGACGGCGTCGGGCAGGAAGTTTGCGGATGCGAAGATCGAGGCGATTTCGTCGGCGAACCCGTTGGCCATCTCCAGAGGTTGGGCACCCTCCCGGGCCGCCTTGGTGGGCACATAACTCTGGTGGATGTCCGAGCCGGTAACGAACAGCCCGTCACCGCCCAGCAGCCGCACGGCACGGATGTGGATGTCCGCGCCGGAGTAGGGGCCGGACAGATGGCCGAGGTGGAGGTCGCCGTTGGGGGTCGGAGGGGCGGCGGTGACGAGAGTGAAGTTGGTCATGACGGACTCCGGGGTCACAGATCGATGGGGCCGTGGGAGACCGGCCAGTAGACGGACAGGAAGACCAGGCGCTCGGTATCACTGGAGTTCTTGACGGCATGGGTGCTGCCTGCCGGGAGGAGGGCAGTGACCTCGGGGTGGACCGGGGCCTCTTCTCCGTCGACGGTCAGCACACCTCTGCCGGAGAGGAAGACGAACATTTCGTGGTCCTCGTGGGAGTGCGGTTCGGTGGAGCCGCCCGGCTCCACCACGGCTCGCCCGACGCCCCACGGTGCCAGGGCCTCCCCGCCGTCGGGGTAGATCTGCTGGTAGCGGATGCCGTATGCATCCGTCAGCTGCTCTTCTCCGGTCTGCCGGATCAACATGTCAGCTCCTGCGCTGTGAAAGTCAACGTTGGTGTGCGCCGGTCGGCCGAGGGCCCGTGCCTCATACGCCGGCTGCCTGGGGAAGGGCGTCCTGCTCCGGGGACCTGTCGCCGTCGCCGCCGGTGACGCCGAAGGTGGTGAAGGCGGTCCTGGACGGCAGGGCGAAGACCTCGCGGTCCGTCACGGTGTTGACGATGCTCGCCGACCGCCATGCCGCCAGCCCGAGGTCGGGTGCCCCGACGCCGTGCGTGTGCCGCTCCGCGTTCTGGACGAAGACGTCACCGCGGATGGAGCTGTCGAGGACCAGGCGGTACCGGTCGTCCACCAGCGGCCGCCCGGAGCTGTCCCGCACGATGTAGGGGTCCAGGCCCTCCAGGAGACCGTCGGTGGGGCGCTCGCTGTAGCCGGTGGCCAGCACGGCGGCGTCGGTGTGCACCGTCTCGCTGCGCTCCTGCTGGGTGTGCTCCACCGTGAGTTCGATCCGTCCGCCGCGGCCGAGAGCGGCCCGTACGGCGGTCGCGGGCTGGAGCACCGCATCGGGCCATCCCCCGTCGAGGGTCCGCCGGTAGAGCTCGTCGTGGATCTCTCCCAGCGTCACCGCGCTGGTTGCCTTGTACAGCTGCCACTGCTGGGGCACGAGGCGGTCACGGGTCGGCTCCGGCAGGTGGTGGAAGAACCGGGTGTAGTCGGGGGTGAACTGCTCCAGCCCGAGCTTCGAGTACTCCATGGGAGCGAACGCGGGGGAACGGGTGATCCAGCGCAGCCCCTCGTGGCCCGAGGGCCGGTTGCGCAGCAGGTCCAGGAAAATCTCGGCGCCGGACTGGCCCGATCCGATGACCGTGACGTGTGGTGTGGACAGCAGTGCGGCCCGGTGCTTGAGGTAGTCGGCCGAGTGCAGGGCTGTGACGCCCGGGTCGGTCAGCAGCGGGCGTAGGGGGGCGGGCGCGGTCGGCTCGGTCCCGATGCCCAGCGCGAGGTTACGGGCGTAGTAGCGGCCTGCGTTGACGGCCTTGCCTGGTATGTCCTCGTAGGTGTAGTCGACGGCGAACGCGCCCTCGGCCTCGTGCCAACGGACCGCTTCGACGTGGTAGCCGAAGTGGCACTGCGGCAGCTCCTGGCTCACCCACCGGCAGTACGCGTCGTACTCGGCGCGGTCGATCAGGAACTTCTCCGCGAAGTAGAAGGGGAACAGGCGCCGGCAGTGCTGCAGATAGTTCAGGAACGACCACGGGCTGGTGGGGTCTACCAGGCTCACCAGGTCGGCGAGGTAGGGGACCTGCAGTGTGGTGCCCGGGATGAGCATGCCCGGGTGCCAGCGGAACTCCTGGCGCCGCTCCAGGAACGCCGAGGTGAAGGAGCCGACCTTGTCCGACATGGCGGCCAGGGAGAGGTTGAACGGGCCGATGCCCACTCCGAGCAGGTCCAGATGTTCTATCGAAGAGCCTGTGCTCATCGTCTATCTGCCTTTTCCGTATGAGAAAGAGAGCTGCCGGCGGCTGGTGGCCCGGTTCGATGCAGCGGTGCGCACCGCGAAATCCGGCAGGCAGCGGCACGGAGAATCCTGAGGTTCTCCGGCCTGGATCACGTCGCGCCGATCGACGGGGAATTACGGCCCCTACGCGTGACTCGCACTTCGGGTATCCGAATTCGGCGCTGATGTCAGAGCGCTGTCGCCCTGACCCCCTGATGGTCCGTTAGCTTGGCTGAAATGGCGCCGGTAACGCAAGAAACCGTCGGGTGTTTCACGTCACACAACTGATTCAGTGGCCAATGACGCGCGAGATTGACGAGATCGATAGTTTCGGCGAAGAGCCGGCGCGGGTGCGCCGGCCAGAGCGGAGAGGAATTGATGAGCGACCACACACACGGACGGGCGCTGTCCGCCACCGAACGCACCCGTCACCGGCGCCTGCGTGAACAGGGCGGCATCGACCGCGCCGACCTCGATGCCGTCCTGGCCGAAGGATTCCTGTGCCACCTCGGCGTCCGGGTCGACGGCCACCTCAGGGTGCTGCCCACCGTTTACGGCGCCGACGCGGAAACTCTTTACTTCCACGGCTCGGTCGCCAGCCGCAGCCTCGTCCAGGCTCCGGGGACCGAGGTGTGCCTGACGGTCACGCATCTGGACGGACTGGTGCTGGCCCGTTCCGTCTTCGAGCACGGAGTCAACTACCGCAGTGCCATGATCTTCGGCACCCCGCGCCCGGTCACCGACCCCGAGGAGAAGCTCACGGGACTGCGCCTGCTGACCGAGCAGGCCGCGCCCGGGCAGTGGGACTACGCGCGCCGGCCCTCCCGCAAGGAGCTCGCCGCCACCGCGTTGCTCGCGCTGTCCCTGGACGAGGCCTCCGTCAAGATCCGTACCGGCCCGCCGGACGACGGCGACGGCCCCGACGCCGGGCTCCCGGTCTGGGCAGGCGTCCTCCCGATGCGCACCGTCCGGGGCCCCCTGGAAGCCGACCCGCTACTGAGCGAGGGCCACACGCCCCCGCCGCACCTCACCGCCCTCACGACCAAGGGAATATGACCATGCCGTACCTCACCTCCGACCCCGCTCCCGCCAGCTGGACGGTCGGCCCGCCGGAGCCTGCGGATTTCCCCCGCTGGCGAGCGCTCTACCAGGGGTACGCCGACTTCTACGGCACGGATATGCCCGACGAGCGCGCTGAACGCGTGTGGTCCTGGATCCAGGATCCCGGCCACGAGGTCAACTGCCTCGTGGTGCGTGACGCGCACGGCAACCCGGTCGGTCTCGCCCACTACCGCCCCTTCGCCCGGCCGCTCACCGGCACCACCGGTGGCTTCCTGGACGACCTCTTCGTCGATCCGTCGCTGCGCGGCCACGGAGCCGCGGACGCGTTGCTGGCCCGCCTGGGCGAGCTCGCCGCCGAGCGCGGGTGGAGCGTGGTGCGCTGGATCACCAGGGACGACAACTACCGCGCCCGCGCCAAGTACGACCAGGTCTCACAGCGCACGGCCTGGGTCACCTACGACATGGCCCCGGCCGCCGTGTCACCCGATATGACGTTTCTCTGATGTTCCTCTGTGGGTTCGGAAGAGCGGCAAAGAATGCCCAGCAGAATCTGACCGAAGCCTGAGCGCTTGCGGCTTGAACCAGTGACGCGAACCAGGGAGGCTGATAGTGCGCATCCGGTGCGGTGCTTCTCGGTCGGCCCTCCCCCGCCGAGCCGAGAGCCGCACCGGAATCATATTGATCCGCACTGTGCGGATGTCATCCGGTGAAAACCAGGGGTTGATACCGGGTAGTGAGCTTGGTGGACGGCAGTGCAATGTGCCTGTTTCCCGCCCGCCCTATTCGACATCGCGGCCTCGTAGCGCCGCGTGTGCGGCCGGTGAGAGTCCGGCGGCAAGAGACTTCACTCGGATTCAGCAGGCGACCGCTGTCGCACTCGATGGCACCGAATTTCCCGGTGCCACTTCTGGAATCCAAGATTCACGAAACGTCATTTGGTCAGGTGTCGCTCTGCTTTTCGGCAGCAGCGCCGTACCTGCGCCAGGGAGGCCCCGCACCTGCAGGCGGTCTTCGCGGCCATCAAGTGTGTGGCGGCTTCTGACGACACCTGCCCATCGCGCCCGAACTTGCCGAAGACGCCGTATCGGTGGTCATGGCGGGCGTCGCCACCGAGCGGTGGCGCGACGATCACGGCGCCTCACGCTAACGCCTCCTGCCGGACAAAAGGTGCGGAAACCCGCTGTTAGTAGAGACATGACATTCCTCTGAAATCCCCCTGTGGCGGGGGAGGACCGTCAAAGGGAGTGCCGACAGAACCTGACCCACCTCTGAATCCTGTTCCCTTGAATCGCCGTAGCCGACCGGCAAGGCTGAATTCCACGGTCCGGAACGGCTCCCGGTACATGTCCCTCGCGGCGGTACGCCACCGCTTGCAGGCAGAACCGGAGTCAGTGCGCCAGGCTCCTCGGCCAGCGCCGTCGGACCGAGGCCGCGGAGATCAACTCCGTGGGCCGTACGGGCTGTTCAGACGGCCCCCAAGCAGCGTCCCGTCGGCCTCCCCCCGGGGTCGGCGGGACGCTCCCGGCAACGCCGGCCCGTCTGTTCCAACAGCCGCGTGGCATCTTCCGCACGACGACTTTGGGACACACGCGATGGTCGACACACACACCAAGCCGGATACCGGCCGGCTCACCGAGGCCAAGGACGGCCCACCGAGGGGGGAGCGGCCGCAGAAACTCAAACGCACCATCGGCGTCCTCGGCGGCACGTTACTCACACTCTCCTGTGCGACCCCTGCCTCATCCCTGTTCGTGCTCGTGCCGGACCTCTTCTCCAGCATCGGCACTGCCACGGCAGCCACTCTCCTGGTCAGCATCCTGCTCTGCGTCGGAGTGGCCTTCTGCTACGCGGAGCTGGGCACACTCGTTCCCAGCGCCGGCGGCGAATACGCCATGGTCTCCACCCTCACCGGACGCCTCACGGGGTGGCTGGTCTTCGTCATGTCATTGCTCGTCGTCATGATCGTGCCCCCGGTCATGTCCGAGGGGGTGGCGGACTACCTCGAACCCGTGGTGCACATCCCCCGGTCCGTGGCCGGTGCCGCGGTGATGCTGCTCGCCACCCTGGCAGGCCTGCTCGATCTGCGAGCCAACGCCTGGATCACCGGCATCTTCTTCGTCCTCGAAGTCGTCGCGGCGGCAGTCGTTGCCGTCCTCGGCTTCGCGCACACCGAACGCGGCGCCGACAGTCTCCTCCACGGAGTCCTTGACCGGAACGGAAGCCCGCACACGGTCACCCCGATTCTGATGATCTCCGGAATCGCCATCGCGCTGTTCGTCATGCAGGGATTCACCTCCGCCGTCTACCTCTCGGAGGAGATGGACAACCCGCGCCGTAACGTGGCCCGCACCGTGCTCGCCACGCTCGCCATCGGCGCGGTGATCGTCCTGCTTCCCACCATCGGCATCACCCTGGGCGCGCCCAGCCTCCCCATGCTCACCGAAGGCAACTTCGGGGCCATGCTCGCCGTGTGGGGCGGACCCGCCGTCGCCACGTTCGTCAGCCTGTGTGTCGCGCTGGCCATCATCAACGCCAGCATCGTCATGGTCATCCAGAACTCACGCGTTCTGTTCGCCTCCGCTCGTGACCAGGCCTGGCCCACCCCCCTAAACGGTGCACTCGCCCGGCTCAGCAACCTGGGCGCCCCCTGGGTCGCCACCCTGGTCGTAGGAGTGCCCGGTGCGGCGCTGTGCTTCGTCAACCTCGACACCCTCTACGGCGTCACCGGTGTCTCGGTCACGGGCATGTACCTCCTTGTCGCCGTCGCCACCCTCTTCGCACGCCGTGACCGCTACCGCCGGACTCAGGCCTGGCGCATGCCGCTGTGGCCCGTGGTCCCGCTCGTCCTCGTCGTCGCCCTGAGCTACGTCCTGACCCAGCAGCGCAGCGACTACCTGCTGTGGACCGGCGGCATCACCGCACTCGCCGCCCTCTACTGGGCCTGTTACCTGCGGCCCCGCCAGGACACCCGATGGCTGGTGACCATCCCCGACGACACCCCGGATACCCCGGATACCCCGGACACCCCAGACGCCACGGATGTCATGGCTTCCACCGGCCCCCGGTAGCCGGATGGCACCGCCGCCTCTCACCGAACCATCTCCCGCGCCCGCGACAGCGCGTTCAGCACCACCCATCAGAAAAGGATCCGCACACCCCATGGCACGCACCCCCGCGATGCACCTGCTGAAGTCAATGGCAGCCGAACACAAGGCGGCCCGGCGGATGCGCATACCGGCCGATGAACTGCGCGGGCTGCGTGCCGACGCGGCTGCCGGAAGCGGCAGCAGCAGACGCGAACTCCTCAAGCGCGCCGCCGCCACCGGAATCGCCACGGCCGGTTTGGGCCTGGCCGGCACCCCCGCGTACGCCACCGGTCGGCCCGCCCCCACCCGCCGGCCTGACAGCACCGCACGTATCGCCGTCATCGGCGCAGGTATCGCAGGTCTGGTCGCTGCCCTCACGCTCAAGGATGCCGGCGTCGACTGCACCGTCTACGAGGCCAACCCGGACCGTGTGGGCGGCCGCATGTACTCCCAGACCGCACACTGGGCGAACGGCCAGACGTCCGAGATCGGCGGCGAGCTCATCGACACCAGCCACACCAGGATGCGTCGGCTCGTACGACGCTTCGGCCTGAATCTGGAGGACCGAGAGCAGGCAGCCCCCTCCGGGGCCCGCGAAGTCCTGTGGTTCAACGGCACCTACTACCCCCGCACCCAGGCCGACCGGGACTTCCAGCCTGTGTACCGCGCACTGCGCCGCGACGCCGAGGCCGCCGGAGTCGTCACCTGGGAGCACACCACTGAGGCCGGTACCGCGCTGGACAACATGACGGCACGTGAGTGGATCGAGTCCCGGGTGCCCGGCGGCTTCGCCTCACCTCTCGGCCAGTTCCTCGATGTCGCCTACAACACCGAGTACGCCACGGACACCACTGAGCTGTCCGCACTCGCCCTCGTCCAGCAGCTCAGCGAACAGGACGACCCCGCCCACTTCGATATCTTCGGCGCATCGGACGAGGTGTTCCACATCGCCGGCGGAAACGACCGGCTTCCGCAAGCCATCGCTGCCTCCCTGCCCAGCGGCACGGTCAAACTCGGCTGGTCATTGCAAGCCGTACGTGCCAACACCGACGGTACCCAGACCCTCACGTTCACCGAAGGCACCACCACCCGTACCGTCCACGCCGATCACACCATCCTGGCCGTCCCCCTGGGCGTACTCCAGCGCATCGACCTCACCCGGGCCGGCTTCGACGCCCGTATGACGCATCTGCTGCGTGCCGCCCGCATGGGCACCTGCACCAAGCTCAACATGCAGTTCACCAGCCGCCCCTGGCGTGGTACCGGTCCCTGGCCCGGCATCTCCGCCGGGGACTCCTTCACCGGCGATGACGTCCAGCTCACCTGGGAGACCACCCGCACTCACCCGGGCCCCAGCGGAATCCTCCTCCAGTACGGAGGGGGCTCCCTGGCCGAGAACCTCGCCCCGGCAACCCCGTTCTCCACCGAATCCGACCCCTACGTACGCCGACTCGTCCAGCGGACGCTCAAGGGCATCGACGCCTACTACCCCGGCACGCAGGAAGCCTGGAACGGCCGCGCCCAGCTCTCCGCCTGGCACCGTAACCCGTACTCCCACGGCGCTTACACCTACCTGCCCGTCGGCTACATCCACCGCTTCAACGGCTACGAGGCCACTCCCCAGGGCAACATCCGCCTCGCCGGCGAGCATTGCAGCATCGCCCACCTCGGCTTCATGGAAGGCGGCGCCGAAACCGGCGAAGCTGCCGCGGGAGAACTCCTCAAAGCCCTCTGACGGTCCTCAACCGCATTCCGCGCGCTCGGGCGCCCGACGCCGACGACGTCGGGCGCCGGGTCCCTGCCCTGCCCCACGCCCCGGAGGGGCCATTCGCGTCGTATGGCAGCGAAGTACAGCCAACATACGGTGCCGAAGTACAGCGAAGTGCGGCAAGGTCAGTCGGCCACGCCGAGGTCTTCGCGCATGATCCGGCGCATGGCGGTCAGCCGGGGTTCTGCGGCTTTCAGGTCGAGGAGCGCCTGTTCCGCGCTCTCCCCGTCTCTCGCCAGACCGCGATCGATGCGCTTGGCGGTGGCGTCCACCGCGGCCAGGACCGTGTTCACCTCGCGAGATGCGGTGAGCACTGCCTCGGGAACGACCATCTGGGCCTCGGCGTAGCGGTCGCGGTAGTCCCGCCGTGCCTCCTCGACCTGGGCTCGGTCGTCGTCGGTGTAGACCCCGTCCCGCAGGCGATGGAGGGCGTCCTTCAGCATCGTGTGGAAGTGCCGGGAGGCACGGTTCATCGCGGTGTACGCGGAGCGCCGCTCCTCGAAGAGCCGTCTTCTCTCCTCGGCCCGGATCTCGTTCGTCCGCTGGCGCTTTGTCGCCCATGTCGTGACCAATGGCGCCAGGAGTGTGCCGAGCACTCCGACGATGGCAGTGGCCATGGCAGCTGTGGCGGTACTCATACCGGCGACCCTAGAGGCTGCCCGTGGTACCTGGTACCCGTGTTTCCTGGTGCCCATGGTGTGGGCTGGGGGCTCGATATCGTTGGTGGATCGGCGAGTTGGGGGTGGCAGTGGACGGGTTTGTGTCGGTGGTGTTGTCGGCCGTCAGCACGGTGAGTTCGGGGGCTCTTTCGGGGGCCGGCGGGGAGGTGGCGCGGCGGAGTTCGGAGGCCCTGTTCGGGTTTCTGCGGCGGGCGCGGCAGGAGCGTATGCGGGAGGGGGAGGGCGAAGAGGGAGCGGGAGAAGCGGCGGGTCCGGAGGGGGAGGGGAGCGGGCGCGGGATGGAGATCGGGCGGATCGCGTTGCCGGTCAGTGAAGGGGAGCGGCGGGCGGCGGTTGCCCAGCTCTGGGAGGTGGCCGCCAGGTCGCCCGAGTTCGCTCGTGAGGTACTGGCATGGGCGAGAGAAGCCCAGTGGCTGGCACCGCGCGCCGTTCCCGCCGTGGCGCACGGCGCTTCCCGGCCGCAGATGCTGCTGCCGACGAGCAGGACCTTCACCGACCGCGAACCCGTGCTGGACGAGATCACTCGGTTCGTGGACGAGGAGTGCCGGACCGAGGGTGCGCCGGCCGTGGTCTTTCTCAGCGGACCCGGTGGCATCGGCAAGAGCGCTACCGCCACGCACTGCGCGCATCAGCTCAAGGTGCGCTACCCGGACGGCCAGCTCTATGCGAACCTGGCGGGCGCATCCGGGGCGAATGCGGCGCGGCCGACCGATGTGCTGGTCCGGTTCCTGGAGCGGCTCGGGGTCGCGCCGGAGCGGATGCCGGCCGATGAGGAGCGCCAGAGCGGGCTGTACCGCGACTGCCTGGCGGACCGGCGGATGCTCGTCGTGCTGGACAACGCGAGTTCCGAGTCACAGGTCGAGCCGCTGTTGCCGGCCTCGTCGGGCTGTCTGGTCATCGTCACCAGCCGGCTGCGGCTGGGGCGGCTGGCGGCCGAGCGAGGGGCGCTGGCCCGTACGCTCCCGCCGCTCTCCCCGGCGGACTCGGTGCGGCTGCTCACCCGGATTGTGGGGGACGCCCGGGTGGCCGGGCGGGAGGCCGGCGCCCTCGCCGTTGCCGAGCACTGTGCCGGGCTCCCGCTTGCACTCTGCGCCACCGGGAGCCAGCTCGCCGAACGGGAGCACCTGACATGGGAGTTGATGGCAAGGCAGCTGACCGAGTCGGAGTCCGCGTTCGAGTCCGAATCCGGGTCCGCGGCCGACAGGCATGATGTCGACAGACGTCAGAGGGAGGCCGGTTGGGTGCGTGAGCCGGAGGAGCGGGCGCCGAGGGATGTGGTGCGCCGGGTCTATGACGTCAGCTATCAGGGGCTGAGGCCTCCGACTGCCAGGCTCTACCGGCTGGCGTCGGTCTGGGCGTGGCCGAGCCTCACCGTCGGGATGGCGGCCAGGGCCGTCGGCGTCGGGGAGGACGAGGCGCGCGTGCTGCTGGAGGAACTGGCGCGGGTGCATCTGCTCGAAGAGATCGACGAGGAGCGTTACCGCTTCCACGACCTCGTACGCGAACACGCCCGGCAGCTGGCCACGGCCGAGGACCGGCACAGGGACCAGGCGGACGCGGTCCGGCGTATCGTCGGTCGGCTGCTGAGACAGGCGGCGGAGGCCGACTTCCGCGTCATGCCGCAGCGTTGGCGGCTCGGACCCGCGTACCGTGAGCTGAACGGGCCGAGGGATAGCGGGCCGACGGTGGGCGGGTCGACGGGGAGCGGGCCCGAGGACGGCCGGGCCGCGCTGGCGGAGTTGCGGCGGGAGCGTGAGAACCTCGCCGCGGCCGTGCGCGCTGCCGATCACTACGGCTTCGACGCGCTGGTCTGGCAGCTGTGCGAGGCGATGTGGGGGCTGCATCTGCGCCTGGGCTTCCACGAACAGTGGATCGAAACGCACCTGCTGGGGGTCGAGGCCGCGCGGCGGCACGCCGCGGAGTTCGGCGACCCGCGGGCGGAGGGACGGATGCTGGTCCAGCTCGCCTTCGCCTACATGGGGGCGCGCCGGGCCGACGCCGCACGCGAGGCCCTGGAACAGGCCGGGGCGGCCGAGGAACGGGCCCGGCATCACCGCGGCCAGGCCAGTGCCGTGGAAGCCCTCGGGCTGCTGCGGTTGAAGATGTGGGACTGGGACGGGGCCGAGCCGTGTTTCGAGGAAGCGCGGCGGGTTCTGGGTCGTATCGGTCCGGGAGAGGAAGGCGCGGGGGACGTACCGCGTGCACTGGCGCTTCTGGAACACCACATCGGTCGGGCCCAGCGCGGGCAGGGGCGTTACGCGGATGCCGTCCGGCGGCTCCACGGCGCACTCGCCCGATTCCGGGCCCTGGACGGCGGCGACCTCTACAACGAGGGCCGGGTGTATATGAGCCTGGGCGAGACGCACCTGGACGACGGGGAGTACGAGCTGGCCCAGGTCTGTCTCGACCAGGCCATCGCCACGATGGGCAGCGTGGGCGCCGAACTCCAGCACGCCGACGCCGCGGAGCTGCGGGCGCGGTGCGCCGAGGGACTGGGGGACTCCGGCGGTGCGACGGCGGCCCTTCGGACCGCGGCCGAGCTGTACGAGAAGGCCGGGGACCACGTTTCGCTGGCCCGGGTGCGGGACCGTCTCGGGGAGTCGGAGTAGGCGGGACTTCCGACACGACCTAGGGGAGCTGAACGGGGGCTTCGGTCAACGGCTCGACGGTGAGGGGGTGGCGGGCGGTACCGGTCACCACGGTGATGCCGGGTGAGGCCTCGGCGAGTGACTTGCCGCTGCTGAGCCAGGCGTGCAGGGCGGACGCGTAGGCCGCCGGATCGCAGAGATCGGTCCGGCCGGTGTCACTGCTGCCGCCGTGGGCCGGAGCCGCGGTCAGCCGGACCAGCTCACCGCCGCGGGTGCGTACGGTGCAGCGGTCCGGGCCGTCGATGTACGCGGCGAGCCGGCAGTACGGGTGACGGCTCAGGACCTCCGAGGTCCAGACAGCGGGCGGCCCGACTCGGGGGTCCTCCGCGACGGCGTACCGCAGGATCACATCGGCGATGCTCCGCCGGCCGGGCTCCCTGGTGTCCTCGTGCACCGCTATGTGCTGGGAATCGGCGGACCCTTCCTCAGGAGGGAACT
This sequence comes from Streptomyces sp. NPDC001339, assembly GCF_042895955.1. Lineage (NCBI taxonomy): Bacteria > Bacillati > Actinomycetota > Actinomycetes > Kitasatosporales > Streptomycetaceae > Streptomyces > Streptomyces sp. NPDC001339. Next base: position 436,989 of record NZ_JBIAWT010000005.1, read on the forward strand.
CGGCGTCGGCGTAGCGGGTGACCGCGATCTCCGGCGGGTCGCCGCCGAGCAGCCGTGCCAGCACCTGTACGGGCGCGGTGCGTTCGGCGGGCGCGTACGACGGCAGCGGCAGCGGCTCCAGCAGCGCCGGCCGGTCCTCGGGCTCCGGGACGCCGATGAGGCCGTAGAACAGGCGCCGCAGCTGACCGGCCGATTCGCCGGGTGACGAACTGGTCTGGGCCGCCAGGTACGCATAGCGGTCCGGGGCGTGGCTGTTGATGGCCTGGTCGATCTGGCCGCGCAGACTGCCGCGCCGGCGGAGGTGGGGAGCCGTGCGGCCGAGGCCGGCGACGGGCGAATCGGGGTCGAGGGCGTGCTGGGGAAAGGCACCGAGGAGGACGGGCACGCCGAGCGACGCGGCGTAGTAGGTGACGCTGCTGTGGTCGCCGAGGACGCAGTCTGCCGCGATGAGCGCCTGGCGCCAGCTCTCCAGCGGTGGGATCAGCGTCAGGCCGGCTCGTCGGGCCCGGTCCAGCCAGGCGCGGACCTGGCCGGGGCCGTGCCCGTACCAGATGTTGGGGTGGAGCACCGCCACCGTGCGGTACTCGTCGGCGGGCAGCTCACCGGTGAGGCGGGGGAGGAGCCAGGGGAGCAGGTCGTCCTCATTTCCCTCCCCATTCCCCTGCGCGTTGGCCGTCCCCTCCGAGTCCGTCGTTCCGTTCCCGTCGCCGAACAGGGAGCGGGGCGACCAGGTGGAGCTGAGGACGATCAGGCGCTGTTCCGGAGTGACGCCCAGGGCGCGGCGGAAACGCTCACGGTAGGGGAGGGCGTCGAGTATCCGGTCGTAGCAGGGGTCTCCGGCCAGCACGGCGGTCGGCGCGGCTTCGGGGCAGGCGGCCGCGAGCCGTTCGAGCTGTTCGGGGTGGGACAGGACCGTGGCGGTCGCGAGCGGGCGCCCGTCGTGCAGGAGCCACTCCGGCGAGAGCCCGAAGACCGGTCCGGTGTCCGGCCGTCCGGCTGTCCGGGTCTCGCGGTCTGGCTGTCTTGGTGTCCGGTGTCCGGTGTCCGGTGTCCGGTGTCCGGTGTCCGGTGTCCGGTGTTGCGAGCCTTTTATTGTAGCCAACGCCGTGCGAGAGGACGGCCAACTTGCCTTGCAAGAGGTGGAGTTCGCCGCCGTAACTGGCGGATATCGCCAGGTCCACCGGTGTCTCCTTCGCCTGTTCCCACGGGAGCACCGGCAGCCCGGTGGCAGCGAGGAGCTCGGGCACGCCGGCCAGGAACGGTGAGGAGCCGGTGCAGGTGACGAACAGCTGCACACGGAGATCGGAGTCGAACAGCGGCGCCACGTCCAGCAGCCGGGTCGCGGAGGTGACGTTGTGTACGACGAGCAGGACGCGTCGGTAGCCGGCGCGGGTGACCCAGCGCTCCGCATCCGCGCCAACCGGAACTCTGAGCCGCGCCATGTCCGTCACTCCGGTCACTCCGCCTCTCTCCCGCGTCTCCTCGCCGTGAGGGACCTGTGCCACTCGTTGCGCGTGATGCTACCGGGGTGGTGGCCGTGGCAGCCGGGTCCCTGCTTGAAGGGGCGGAGGGGCTGGAAGACTTCGGGTGGCAGATCGGAAGGGTCGCGGGGAAGGGCACCCCTGACGGCAGAGGGTCCCCTGACGGCAGAGGGGCCTGTGACGGCAAAGGCCCCCTGACGGTGCCGGGCTCAGTCGTCGAGGAGGTTGTCCGGTAGGTGCACCCCGTGGTCGGCCAGGTAGGTGAGGGGGTCGATGTCCGAGCCGTACTGGCGTGTGGCGCGGACCTCGAAGTGGAGGTGGGGTCCGGTGGAGCGTCCGGTGGAGCCGCTGTAGCCGAGGCGGGTCCGGGCGTGGACCCGCTGGCCGGGGTGGACGGTGATACGGGAGAGGTGGGCGAAGAGGGTGTAGTGGCCGTCGTTCATCCGGACGGTGACGGCCTTCCCGTAGTCGCCCGACCGATTGGTGTGGACGACGGTGCCGGAACCGACGGACCTGACCCGGACCCCGGGGCGGACGGCGAAGTCGACACCGGTGTGGCGGCCGGCCTGCCAGTCGCCGGGGATGCCGTAGGGCACGCTGATGTGGTAGTGGGTCCAGGCCTTCAGCGGGCGGGTCCAGACATCGTCGGGGGGCCAGGGCTCGGCGGCGGGCGCGTGCGCGTGAGCATGCGGGTGCGCGGGCTCGGCGGCGGGCGCGGCGCGGATCGCCTGAGGCACCGTCAGGATGAGGACCGAGCCGAGGGCCACCGGTGTGGTGACGCGCAGCAGCCGGCTGCGCAGCAGGGTGCGCGGGCGGCTCGGGGTGCTCTTACGGAACGTGGTCATAGTTGCGAGCCCACGCCTTGTGGCGCGCGATCGCATCCCGGGGAGGGGTGGTGGGCCGCCGATCAGGTGGTTGGTCATATTGCGGGGTGCCGATCAGTGGCGGTGGACGTTCGGTGTACCCGGTAGCTGTCGGGGCGTCAGGGGCACGACTGCGCCGATGGTTTACTGCTGCTCCGATGGTTTACTGCGCCGACCGTCTACTGCCGGCTGTTTCCCGCGTCAACTGTTCGGTCGACTGCTTGGACGACCGCACCGGCGCCGTCCTCGGCGGCGCGGCGGCGGGCGGCAGCGGCGGCGTGGTCGCGGCGGGCGGGGGCGCCGGTGACCTGGGCGAGGGCGTGGGCCAGGCGGGCGACCGCGCGGTCCGGGGGCAGCTCCTCGGTCAGCTCTTTGAAGGGGATCGGGGCGGTGGCGACACCCAGGGAGGCCAGTCTGGCGGCCCAGAAGGGCTGGTCGGCGGCGACCGGCACGGGGACCGTCGGGACGCCCGCGCGCAGACCCGCCGCGGCGGTGCCGGCGCCGCAGTGGTGCACCACGGCGGACATGTGCGGGAAGAGCAGGGCGTGCGGGACCTCGCCGATGGTGAGCACGTCGTCCGTCGGGCTGGTGGCAGGGGTGCCGCCGGGTGGACTTGCGGTGAGCCCGGCCCAGCCGGACTGGAGAATGCCGCGGACCTTGGCGCGGCGCAGAGCCTGTACGGCCAGCTCGCTCAGACGCTCACCGTCGCCGTTCGCCGCCATGCTGCCGAAGCCTATGAACACCGGGGGCGGCCCGGAGGTGAGGAAGTCCCGTACGATGGCGGGGAGTTCAGCGTCGGGGGCATGCCAGGGCCACCAGTTTCCGACGACGGCCAGGGGGCTGGGCCAGTCCCCGGGTCGGGGCACCAGGACTTCGCTGAAGCCGTGCAGCACCGGTCGGCCCTCCGCTGCGGCGCGACGGCGGACCGTACGGGGCGTGGCGGGCGGCAGGCCGAGGCGGGTACGCAGGTCGCGGGCCGCGTCCTTGTACAGACGGTCGACGATACGGAGGGAGAGGCGGCCGGCGGCGCGGTTCCCCCAGCGGCCGAGGGAGCGGCCGCCGCTGACGATGGGGGCGAAGTCGCCGGTGGGGGCGTTGGGTACGAGGGGCAGCTCCAGAGCGGGGATGTCCATCGCCTCGGCCAGGTGTCGGCCGAGCGGGGCCGTGGTGGCGGAGAGCAGGAGAAGTTCGGGGCCGGTTCCGGTGCCCTGCGGGGCGGCGGCGTCGGCGATTCCGGCGCCCAGTTCCTTGATGAAGGCGGCGGCCCGGCGCATCAGGTCGCGTTTGCCGGTCGGGGTGCCGTGCCCGGGCGAGTCGGGGTCGGTGTGGCTGGGGCGGCCGGTGGTGCGGTGGGTTCGGGGGTCGGCCGGCAGCCGGCGGAATTCCAGGCCTGCGGCGCGTACGAGCGGCGCATAGGTGTCATGGGTGGCCAGCGCGACCTCGTGGCCTGCCTCGCGGAGGCGGGCGCCGACGCCGGTGTACGGGGCGACGTCGCCGTACGAGCCGGCGGCGGTGATCAGAATCTTTGCCATGGGTTCGTCAATCTCTCGTGAGTCCCTTGTCGGGCCTTCGTGAGTCCCTCGTCGGGCCCTCGCCGGCCGTCAGTTCCTCGTCAGTCCTGGTCGCTCTGCCGCACGGCGTTGGCATGCACAGCCGTGCGCAGATACGGGGCGAGGCCGGGGCGCTGTTCGGTGGGTGGGACGACGAGGGCGAAGGCGCGCGGATCGGCGGCGAAGTCGTCGGCTATCCGGCCGTGCATATCGGTGGGGCACGGGGTGAACCAGCGACTGATGTGCTGCCGGTGCTCCTCGGCGAGGTCCATGGCGTGCTCCCCGTCCGCCGGCGCCTCGGTGTCGAAGGCGGTGAGCAGTCGCCGCCGCCAGTCGGCCGCCTCGGCCATGAGCTTCGCCCAGTCCTCCTTGGAGTGTGCGGCGGCCCGTGCCATCGAACGCTGATGGCCCTCGCTGTGCTGCCACTTCAGGTGGGCCTCGGTGGCGTAGGTGAGGTCGAAGGCGACCTCGCCGAAGACCTCGAACCGCTCCTCGGGCGTCAGCTCCACCCCCGTCTGCTGGACCTCCATCGCCTGCTCGGCGACCTCCACCAGCCGCTGCAGCTTGGTGATCTGGTCGGTGAGCAGGCGGTGCCGGGCACGGAGGTGGTCGAGGGCGTTGGCCTGCGGGTCCTCCAGGATCGTGGCGATCTCGTCGAGGGGGAAGCCGAGTTCCCGGTAGAAGAGGATCTGCTGGAGCCGGGCCAGGTCGGCGTCGCTGTAGAGGCGGTAGCCGGCCGGGCTGCGGTCGCTGGGGCTGAGCAGGCCGGCCTTGTCGTAATGGTGCAGGGTGCGCACCGTGATCCCCGCGAAGCCGGAGACCTGCCCGACCGAGTAGCTCATCGCAGCACCTTTCGTTCTGCCGTCGTGTACGACGAGTTGTGTACGAGGCGTCGTGTACGGCGATCAGGGTGCGGCCTGACGTTAGGTGAGGGTCAAGCGGGCCGCAGAGTGGCGCGAGGGAAAGGACCTCAGGGAGAGGACCGGGGAGCGGTGTGAGGAAGCGAACCCCACGTCACCCCTCCCCGTACCGCTCCTCCAGCACCGAGTCCACCAGCGCCCGTACGTCCTCGCGGTCCAGCCCCTCCGCCCGGGCGCGCTCCATCCAGGAGCGGAGTTCCGCGCGGAGCAGAGTGTCCGCGGCGGACTCGGGGCGGGCGAGGGTGCGGCTGACGAACGTGCCGAGGCCGGGGCGTGGTTCGACCAGGCCCTCGCGCTCCAGTTCGCGGTAGGCCTTCAGGGTCGTATTGGGGTTGACCTTGGTGGTGGCGGCGACCTGCGCGGCGGTCGGCAGACGGTCGCCCTCCACCAGGGTGCCCAACCGCAGCGCCTGTTTGACCTGTTGGACTATCTGGAGGTAGGTGGCGACGCCGCTACGACGGTCGATCCGGAATTCGACGACGCTCACCACCTCTCTGCTGATTCCGCCGTTACGGCTCTGCCCGCCATAACAGCTCTCACCGCTCTGTCCGTTTCCGGCCGGGACGGGCGGCTCGACCGATTGATGATCGGGCCGCCCGTGCCGGGTGTCAAAGCGTCGCCCGGAGGCTGCCGCGGCTCGCCGTTCAGATCGGCCGCCTCTGGGCCCGCCACACCACGAACGCCAGCACCACGGCGGTCAGTGCCAGCAGAATGCCCGCGCCGAGCCACTGCATTCCGGGCATCTGCCCGTAGCCGAAGTACTGGGTCGTGTGGTTGACGATGCCGAGCTTGGCCCGGCAGGCCTCGGTGTCCCCGTTGCTGCACGTGCCGATTCCGTAGAGCTTGCCACCCGCGGTGGATACCCACTCGTCCATCCGTACGGAACTCAGCGGCAGGTCGGGGCCGCTGGCGTCGTACGGATAGCTGAGGCTGCGCAGCGTGCCGAGGTGGTTGCGCACCTTCTCGGCCCAGATCACGGTGAAGACGAAGCCGAGAAGGGCGGTGGCTGCCATCGCCGGCACCACCCGCTTGATCAGCATGCCGATGGCGATCCCGCACGTGGTGAGGAAGAGAGCCTTGGCGACCGGGACGGGGCCGGTGCTGTCGAAGGCGCCGCCCTCCAGCCAGTTGCCGTTCATCGCCAGGTTGTGGGCCGGTGTCCAGAGCCAGGTGAAGGCCGCCGACAGCAGGGCGGTGCACACCGCGATGGCCGCCAGTGGCAGGCCCAGCGTGGCCGCGAGCCAGCGGCTCCGGCTCACCGACTGGGTGCAGACCAGCCTGATCGTGCCGTGCTCCTGCTCGCTCGCGACCAGCGGTGCGCCGAGGAAGACGCCCGCGATGAGGGGCAGGAACCCCAGCAATGAGGCGCTCTGGCGGAACAGCTCCCCGAAGTGGTTGCGGAAGTCGTTGAGCAGCTGCTCGTCCGCCGGGTGCGAGGCGGCCTGGGTGCCGGCCGAGGAGCCCTTGGTGTGCAGGAAGTCCATCAGGCCGATGCGCTGGTACGCGAAGATCGCGCAGCCCGCGACGGTGGCCAGCAGGAGGAGCCGCAGGAACGTGCGGTGCCGGCGCCAGACCAGCCAGGGCAGGCCGCGCAGCAGCGCACGGGACGGGGTGGCGGTGGCCGTGGCATCGGCCGTGGTCGCGATGCCGGTCGTCGCGCCGGTCGTCATGCCGTCACCTCCCCGGCGCCGCCGGTACGCGCACCGTCATGGGCCGCATCCGGAATATGGGCGTCGTTCGCTATCAGGCCGGGCGCTCCGGGTGTCCGCAGATAGGCCAACAGGACTTCCTCCATGCTCGGTACCAGAGCTTCCCAGCTGTCGGGGAGCGGTCCGCCGGGACGGATCAGGGCGCTGAACTGCCGCCCGGTGACCCGGGATTCGATAAGGGTGTGCTGCTGCCGCAGCTCTTCGGGCACGCCGTTGCCGTTGCCGTCGGCCAGCCCGGTCACCAGCGTGTGCGCGGGCACCAGATCCTCGGTCCGGCCTGCCATCCGCAGCCGCCCCTCGGCCAGTACGGCGAGGTAGTCACACATCTCCTCCAGCTCGGAGAGCACGTGGGACGACATCAGGACGGTCGTGCCGTGCTCGGCCGCCTCGGCCATCAGCAGCCCGGACAGCTCGTGCCGGGCGAGCGGGTCGAGATCGGACATCGGCTCGTCGAGCAGCAGCAGATCGGGGCGCTTGCCGAAGGCGAGGGCGAACGCGACACGGGTGCGCTGGCCGCCGGACAGGGTGCCCACCCGGGCGGCGAGCGGCACGTTTCCGGACCGCACGATCCGCTCGGCCAGCGCCTGGTCCCAGCGCGGGTTCAGCTCGCGGCCCAGCCTCAGGGTGTCGGCGACGGTGAAGCGCGGGTAGAGCGGCTTGTCCTGGGCGAGGAAGGCGACCCGCTCCAGGACGGCCGGGTCGCTGACCGGGACGCCGAACAGCTTCAGCGTCCCGGTGGTCGGCTGCACCAGCCGCGTCGCGGTGCCGAGGAACGTGCTCTTGCCCGCGCCGTTCGGGCCGACGAGTGCGCAGATATGGCCGGCGGGGAGTCGGAAGGAGCAGTCCCGCAGCGCCCAGCCGCGTCGGTACCGCTTCCCCAGCCCTTCGGCCTCGATGGCCCACGGGCTCGTGCTCGGGTCGTCGCTCACCCGGATCCCCCCTTAGATGCTGTGCTTATCGATGACATATTTAGCTAGTTCATTAGTGGAATGAGTATGGGGAGCGGCCAGGGGGCCTGTCAAAAAACAAGGGATCGTGGACTGAGCCCCGGCAGGCTCAGCCCCTGCGCGCTCAGCCGTCAGTAGGCCCGATCAGCGACTTCACCAGGCACCGACTGGTCTCGTACCCCCGGTAGAGACCGAACTTCTCCGACTTCTCCACCAGTGCATAGCCACTGGACGCATAGAGCTCCAGCGCCTCGGGCTGCTTGCTGCCCGTCTCCAGCACCATCCGGGAGCGGCCCGCGGCCCGTGCATCCGCCTCCAGTGCGGCCAGGATCCGCCGCGCCAGCCCCCGCCCCCGGGCCTCCGGCAGCACGAACATCCGCTTTATCTCGGCGTCCCCGGCCGCGTACCCCTCGGCGGTGTCCTCCTGGGCCCGCCAGCCCCCGGTGGCCAGCGCCCGCCCGTCCTCGTACGCGATCAGATACGTACCGTTCGGTGGCGCGAACATCTCCGGATCCAGCGGCGTCATATCGCCGTCGCCGCCGTAGCGGCGGGCGTACTCCTGCTGGACGAGGCCGTCGAGCCGGACCGCGTCGGGGTGGTCGTACCGGACCGGCCGTATCGTGATCTTGCCGGGCCGAGTCTCCATTCCGCTCTCCACTCCGCTCTCCATTCCGCGAAGGGTACGGGAATCGCACGGGGGTGCGAGCGTTGGCCGGAACGGACGAGAAGGCGATCACCTGCCCGCCATGGGTATCGTGCCCGGATGCTCACTGTGACCAGCGTGAATGTGAACGGGCTGCGCGCCGCGGCCAAGAAGGGCTTCGTCCCGTGGCTGGCGGAGACCGCGGCCGATGTGCTGTGCCTCCAGGAGGTACGGGCCGAGAGCGCCCAGCTTCCGGAGGAGGTGCGGGAGCCCGCGGGCTGGTACACCGTGCACGCCCCGGCAGCGGCCAAGGGCCGGGCCGGCGTCTCCCTCTACACCCGCCGTGAGCCGGACCGCGTCCAGATCGGCTTCGGCTCGTCGGAATTCGACACCAGCGGCCGCTACGTCGAAGCGGACCTGCCCGGCGTGACCGTGGCCAGCCTCTACCTTCCCTCCGGCGAGGTGGGCACCGAGCGCCAGGACGAGAAGGAACGCTTCATGGCGGAGTTCCTCCCGTACCTCGTCGGCCTCCGCGAGCGCGCTGCGGCGGACGGCCGCCAGGTCCTGGTCTGTGGCGACTGGAACATCGCCCACCAGGAGGCCGACCTCAAGAACTGGAAGGCCAACCAGAAGAAGTCCGGCTTCCTCCCCGAGGAACGCGCCTGGCTCACCGAGGTCCTCAGCGAAACCCACGGTGGCTACGTCGACGTCGTCCGCACCCTCCACCCCGACACCGAGGGCCCCTACTCCTGGTGGTCGTACCGCGGCCGCGCCTTCGACAACGACGCGGGCTGGCGCATCGACTACCAGATGGCCACGCCGGGCCTGGCGCAGCGCGCGGTGAAGGCGTACGTGGAGCGGGCGGCCAGCTATGACCAGCGGTGGAGCGATCACGCGCCGGTGACGGTGGCGTACGACCTGTAGCCAGGGCGGGGCGGTAGCCCAGGGCGCCCGCGTGCCACCGGGCGGCCGTGGCGGATCTGTTCCGCTCTGCCGAACCGCCGCCTGCCGGGGTCGGCCGGCCGGACAAGGAGGCACTGTTCCTGGAGGCCCGGAAGCTGGCTGGCCCAGCCGCGAACCCGGACGACGTACTCAGGGTGGCTGCCTACCTGGCCGCCTGATACAACCGGCCCCCTTCACCACGGTGGTGAAGGGGGCCGTTCTGGTCTTCGTAGACGCGTGCCGGGATAGATCAGCCGTGGGTCTTGGCGAACTGGACAAGACCGGTGTACGCCTCGCGGGTCAGCATGAGGCGCGGGCCGTGCGGGTCCTTGCTGTCTCGGACGGGGACGACGCCAGGGACATTGGTGGCGACCTCAACGCAGGAACCACCGTTGCCACCGCTGTAGGAGGACTTGATCCAGTTGAGGGGTTCGGTCGTCACGGGATTGCCTTTCGTGCCTGCTCGATCATGGCAACGGAATCCGCTTGGGAGAGCGCTTCAGTCTGTAGCTGATGGTATGCCCTCACCAGCGGCACCACGGAGGCGAGTTCGCGGTCTAGGTGGCCTTGAGTCTGCGACTCAACGTAGGAAACCACAGACCGGTCCGCCAGTGTAAGCAGGTGCACCAGCCGGCGGAACGGCTGTCGCTCCCCCATGGTGAACGGGGCCACCTGCAACGACGTATTCGGCTGCTCGGCGAACGCGATCAGGCGGGCCAACTGGCGCTCCATGACCGCGGGCCCTCCGACTGGCCTACGGATGCAGCTCTCATCCAGTACCACAATCACCAAAGGGGCCTGAGGGCGGACAAGAGCTGTTTGCCGCTCTATCAAAAAGTCCACCCGCTCGGCTGCCTGCTCAGCAGTGAGATCCCCTCTCTGTACGTTGACGGCCTCTAGAGCTTCCGCATACTCCCGTATCTGAAGCGGGCCTGGGATTACGCCCATTTCAAAGAGTCGGATCTCTGCGGCCTGACTCTCGTGCCTGACGTACTCCGGGAACCCCTCCAACAGGCTGCCGTTCTTGATCTCGCGCCACTCACGCTCGAACAAGTCAGCCGTCCCCAGTGCCTTGTCAGCGCCTATCGCAAACCGTTGGGTTGGTGGCCTCCGCGCAGTTTCGACGGCAGAAACATGCGCACCGGTGCATCCGATACGCTCACCCAACTCATCCTGCGTCCAGCCGCGTTCGTCCCGTAACCTGCGCAAACGCTCCCCGAAGCGGGCACCGGGTGACGCTTCGGGGTCCAACTCCTTGCGGTTCACCATGGTCAACCTCAACTCAGCAATCAGGTTTCCCTAGTTGATGGGTACTCCGACTGTAGGCCACGCTGAGGCTCCCCGGTAGCGGAAGCGCTACGGAGAGGAGTGGCTATGCAACCCACGAGCCCTGAACGCCAGCGCACGATGCCCCCGCCCGTGCACCTGAGCCAGCCCAAACCCGCCCAGAAGCCCCCGGCAGAGTGCGACGTATGCCGATCGCTGGTGCACGAACGGCAGCTGGCCGAAGCGCGCGGGGACTGGTTCAAGGTCGCTGACCTCAACACGGAGCTGAGCAACCACCCGCACGCGAAGCGGAGTACGCGGTGATCGCCCCGTGGGTGCCGTCAGCGGGCGTGCTGGTCAAGGACGCGCTTAGCGGCCGGGTCGGCAAAGCAGCGGGGTGGGACGCCGGCACGGTAACCCTGACTTCGCTGGACGGCGAGGAGACGTGGGAGACCGACGAATACAGGGCTCCGAACGAGCTTGACCGTCTTCGCGCCCGCGTGGCTGGCCGGAGGCGTCGAGCATGAGCGGCTACCAGGAACGCCCCGTTGAGCTTCCCTGGCCGTACAGTCCTCGGGACCTCGACCCGGAGCCCGTAAAGAGCTGCGGACGGTGCGCAGCGCTGGCCGAGGAGCGCTCCAAGCATCGTGATCAGGCGGAGTACGGACTGGCCGTGATCGCCGGTATGAAGATCGCGGAGCACGTGCGGGGCGGCTCCCACAACGACACCCCCGAGACTCCCGACTAGCCCTGAGGCCGGGCCCGCTCCCCGTGGAGGGACTCCCCACACACGTCAAAAACGCCCTGGGACCACACACCACGCAACTCGTCGTAGACCGGCGGGGCTCCACCGTTTGGGACGTGCAAACCCCCGAGAGCCGCTACGCGGTCAAGCTCGGCTATCCGACCGAAGTTCACAAGTGGACAGCCCTGGCACCTGCTCGTGAAGCTACCATTCTGCGGCAGCTCATCTCTCCTGAGCGCGTGCTCCTCGGCGAATGGGCCGAAGGCACCTGGAGCGCCCAGCCCTGGCGCGACGGAACCTCTCTCTTCGACCTATGGCAGCCGGGCCGGCATTCCACCGACCCCAAGGAACCAAACCTGAACGATGCCCTCGCGTGTGCTACTGCTCTGGCTCACCTTCACGAGAGGGGATGGGTACACGGCGACGTGCAACCCAATCACTTCATCCTCGGGTCCAACGGAGCCTTTCTTATCGATCTGGGCCTGGCCCAGGGCGGCGCAGTGCCCGCGGCCTACGACTTCCAGTACCGCGGCTGCCTTGTCCACTACGAAGCGCCAGAGATCTCGCAAGGCATCCTGACCACCGGCACGGCTGTGCCCACGAAAGAGGCCGACGTGTACGCGCTGGGGGCCTCATGGTTCATCTCCGCCACCGGCTGGAGACACGTGTCCTACCCGGACGACGCCGACCGGAAAGACCAGCGCCAGGCCATCGTGGACAAGCCTCACCGGCCGATCAACGTACCGGGCCCGCTGGGGAGACTCATCGCGCAGATGATGAACCGCTACCCAGCCGACCGGCCGACCGCAACAGAGGTATGCGCAGAGATCCACAACGCCCTCTAACCGGCAGACAGTGCAGACAGTGAGGTCTCCGCACTGCGCCCCATCTCGTGGGCGGGGCCCCTCACGCCTATCCGCTCACGGCCCCTCGACATCCCTCCGGCTGGACACCGCAGCCCGCGCGATCACCGACAAAGACAGCTCCCGCTCCTCGTTCACCACCAGCCAGCCCTTATCAAGAAGGGACTGGAGAAGAGGACGAACCTCTTCACCCAGCTCCTCCGCCAGGTCGTCATCCGTGGGGGAGCGGCCGGCCCGGAGCGCGGCGGCCACACGGAATGCGACCGCTTCCTCCTCAGCGGTGATGTTGAAGTCCATGATGCGAAGGTATCCGCGCCCCTGGTCTGCGGCACCCTCAAGCCAAGAAGGAAATAGGGCCGCAGCTGAGCGAACCTCTGTAGATCATTTTGCGCGGGATGTGCACCTTGGGTAAAGATGGCGAATCTTTGGCTCACCCTTGGGGAGGAATAGACTTATGCGTCTCGGATGTGGCGTTGCTGGCGTTGTTGTGGCTGTTGTCGTCAGCGCGCTCGTGGTGATGGGCTTGGCAATGGGGCTGGGCCTGCTTGTTTTTGCCGGCGCCGAATGAAGAACCCCACGAACAGCTTGGCGAATGGAGCGTATTGGCGTGGGTGAGCAGATATCTTTTTAAGGGTGTTCGAGGTGCTGAACCTTGAAGACCTTTGCTTCGGCGATCTTCAATTTGTCGTTGCCGGAGCCTATGGTCTTCGCCGCGGTCACCCTGGCTGTCTCGGTCTCGCCCGGATCCAGGCGATCGATGACGGCTCCGCCCTTGTCCACGCGCTTGCCGCTGGCATCGAGGAAATCGACACTCACGGTGTAGGACAAGGTCATGGATGAGTGGTTGGTGACGGTGAGCAGGGTGCCGACGGAGGAGTGCTCACCGATCTCGATCTTGCCGACTTTCACGCCCCTCCTGGCCTCCTCGGACTTCTCGCGGGTCTCCTGAGCCGCAGCCCTGTCCCGTTCGTGCTCCTTGAGGGACCTGAAGCTATTACTGAAGCCACACGCCGTGCCGGCAACACAGACGATGATGAAGAAGATGATGGAACGGGCAGCCATGGTGCGGAATCGGCGAAAGGGCCTGGGCACCTTCGGATCCCACAATGCGTCCCGCAGTGAAGTCCGTTCGCTCATCGGGGGCGGTTCTCCTTCATCGGCCGCTCCCCTCTGCGGGAACGGGTCATAAAGCCTCTGTTAACAGAGTGTGAGATCAATGTGTTACTTCTTCGCCAGCGAAGGTCACCAGTTGCCAGGACGTAAGTCCCGAAAGGCAAGGGCATTGGTCTCACATAGAGCTCGCAACACGATCATCTACGGGTCGAGGCCCCTCGGGTCGTTGTGGAAGAGATCTTCTGGCAGTGACCAGTCCGTATCCGGGTCGGTGAGCGCTTCTGTGCCTTCGACAGCGCTACTGGCCACGTGCCGGTGGAGCGATCACGCGCCGGTGACGGTCGCCTTCGACCTGTAGCCAGGGACACTGAAGGCACCCCTCTGACTCCCGCACGACGCGGCCCCGTTCGCCCGCCGTAGGGCAGCGGGGTCCGGCTATGCCTCTGCCTCCCCTTCCTCCCGCATGTCCGCCTGCTCTCCGTTCCGGTCCCGTAAGCGGCCCTCCAGTTCTGCACGGACCCGGCGGTCCATGGCCATCGAGAGCTCGGCTTCGACCACGCCCTTGGCGTGGGGGCGGAGGCTTTCGATGGTGTGGGCTATGCGCTGTAGGTCTTCGGGGGTGGGAGTGGGTGTGGGTGTGGGAGTGGGGGTGTGTGCCAGGTCGTGGGGGAGGAGGTGGGTGTGGATGAGGGTGGTGAAGATGTCGGCGAGGGCGTCGGCGTGCGCGCGGATCTTGCGGCCGGCCTCCAGGACGGCGGTCAGGGGTATGCCCTTGTTGACGAGTTCGGTGGAGGCGTCCAGGAGGCGGCGGCTGATGTGGACGAACTCGTCGCCGTCGGTGGCGAGATAGCCGATGTCGAAGGACGTGCTGAGGTTTTCCGGGGTGATGTCCCGGCTGAAGTGGTCGGCGAGCTGTTCCGGGGTGAGGCGGACGGGGGTCTCCTCGGACCAGGGCGGGAGCAAGGGGCTCTGGAGGCCGAGGAGTTCGCCCACATCGCGGCCCGCCTCGAAGGCGGAGAGGAGGTCGGCGATACCGCCGAGGGTGTGGCCGCGTTCCAGGAGGGCGCCTATGGTGCGCAGCCGGGCCAGGTGGTGCTCGTTGTACCAGGCGATCCGGCCCTCACGGCGCGGCGGCGGGATGAGCTTGCGCTCGCGGTAGAAGCGCAGCGTGCGGACCGTGATCCCGGCTTCCTCGGCCAGCTCGGCCATGCGGAGTTCGCGCGTGGGGCGGCTGCCTTCCCGGGGCTGCGCGGGCTCGTCCGTGGAGTGCGCGCCGGGGCGTTCGCCGGAGGTCTCGTTCCGGGGGTGCTCGGGCGTGGAGTGCTCTCTGGAGGTCTCGTTCGCTGCCACGGGTGCACCCTATGCCGGTCGCCCGTTGCCGGGGACAGGACGTCGAGCCGGGGTGACCGGCGGTAACTTTCCGCCTCCCGACCCCTACCACTCGGTACGTGGCTGCCCTACTCTCCCAGTGTGCTCGATTGCGCCAGTGATTGCTGGCGTGGTTGGCGCGGTTGGTCGGGTTGTGGCAACAGGTAATGGGCAGCAGGCAGCAGGCAGCAGGCAGCAGGCAGCAGGCAGCAGGCAGCAGGCAACGGGCGGCAAGAGCGGGCGTCGGACTCGGGAGGCGGCGGATGGCCGGGCGCGAAGGCAGCGAAGGCAGCGAAGGTAGCGGCCGTAGGCATGTGCGGGTGGCGGTGATCGGATCGGGCTTCGGCGGTCTGGGGGCGGCGGTACGGCTGCGCCGGGCGGGGATCACCGATTTCGTGGTCCTGGAACGGGCCGGTTCGGTCGGCGGGACCTGGCGGGACAACAGCTATCCGGGATGCGCGTGTGACGTACCGTCGCATCTGTACTCCTTCTCCTTCGCCCCGAATCCGGAGTGGCCGCGGAACTTCTCCGGGCAGCCCCACATCCGTGCGTACCTGGAGCGGGTCACGGACAATTTCGGGCTGCGTCCACATATCCGGTTCCACTCGGAAGTGCGAAGTCTGCGGTGGAGCGGCGACGAACTGCGGTGGGAAATCGATACGGCGTCCGGCGCGCTGACGGCGGATGTGGTGGTGTCCGCCACCGGGCCGTTGTCGGATCCCAAGATTCCGGACGTTCCGGGGATCGACGGGTTTCCCGGGAAGGTCTTCCATTCGGCGCGCTGGGATCACGAGTACGAGCTACGCGGTAAGCGCGTCGCCGTCATCGGCACGGGGGCCTCGGCGATTCAGATCGTGCCCGCCATTCAGCCGGAGGTGGAGCGGCTCACGCTCTTCCAGCGCACTCCGCCGTGGGTGCTGCCGCGCGCCGACCGCAGAATCACCGCGGCCGAACAGTGGCTGCACAGCAGGGTCCCGGCCACCCGCACCGCCCGCCGCGGGCTGCTGTGGGGCATCAGGGAGATGCAGGTCAACGCTTTCACCAAGCGGCCCAAAGAGCTGGGGATGGTCCAGTTCATGGCGAAGCAGCACATGAGGAAGGCCGTCAAGGATCCGGCTCTCCGGGCCGCGCTGACACCGGACTACCGCATCGGATGCAAGCGCATTCTGCTCTCCAATACGTACTATCCGGCATTGACCCAGCCGAATGTGGACCTCGTACCGGCCGGGCTGAAAGAGGTGCGGGGCAGCACGCTCGTGGGTACGGATGGAAGTACGGCCGAGGTCGATGCGATGGTCTTCGGCACCGGATTCCGGGTGACGGACATGCCGATCGCGGAGCGCGTCATGGGGGCCAATGGGACGACGCTGGCACAGGAGTGGAAGAACGGGATGGCCGCGCTGCGCGGCTCCAGTGCGGCCGGCTTCCCGAATTTCCTGACCATCATCGGGCCCAACACCGGGCTGGGGAACAGCTCGATGATCCTGATGATCGAGTCCCAGCTGAACTACATGGTGGATTTTCTGCGGCAGTTGGACATTCTGGGAGGGAAGATCGCCTTGAACGCGCGGCAGTCCGCGGTGGACGAATGGACACGGAAGATTCAGCGACGGATGGCGCGGACGGTGTGGAGCACCGGCGGCTGTGACAGCTGGTACCTGGATGCGGAGGGGCGGAATACGACCGTCTGGCCGGGCACCACCACGGAGTTCAGGAAGGTGACGCGACGGGTCGACCTCGCGGAGTACGAGGTTCTGCGGCCGGGTGGTGCGACGGCGGGTACGGCGATGGCGATGTCCACCGGCGGTGCACCTGCGGAGGCGACCGCATGAGCAGGATGAGCCACAGCCACAGCCACAGCCACAGCCACAGCCACAGTCGCAGCCGCAGTCGCAGCCACAGCCACCCCGGTCACGTCACCAGCGGTCCGTACGCCCCGCCGGTGCCGCGTACGACGATGACCGTCACCTCCGCCGACGGCGCCCGGATCTACACCGAGATCCACGGCCCCGAGCACGCCCCGGCCGTCGTGCTGGCCCATGGCTGGACCTGCTCGACCGCCTTCTGGGCCCCAGTCGTCCGTGAACTGTCCGACGACCACCGGGTCATCGTCTACGACCAGCGGGGACACGGACGCAGCCCGGCAGTCCGGCCCGCCGGCCACAGCACCCATGCCCTCGCCGACGACCTGATCGCCGTACTGGAGCGGACCCTTGAGCCGCGCGAACGCGCCGTGGTGGGCGGCCACTCCATGGGCGGCATGACGATCATGGCCGCCGTCGAGCGGCCACAGCTGCACGCACGAGCCGCCGCCGTGCTGCTGTGCAGCACCGGACCGGCCGAACTCGCGGAAGAGGCCCTGGTTTTCCCCTTCCGCAGCCCGGCTGCCCGGCGCCACGCGCACTGGCTGCTGCTGCACTCGCGCACACCGCTCGGGCCCGTATCGCCGCTCACCAAGCGCGCACTGAAGTACGCCACGATGGGCGCCGGCTCCACCCCCGAGCAGGTCGAGGCCTGCGCCCGTATCGTGCACGCCTGCCCGACGGGTGTGCGGGCGCACTGGGGCAAGGTGCTGTACGGCCTTGAACTGACCGGCAGGGTGGGCAAGTTGACGATGCCGACTGCCGTCATCGCGGGGACCGAGGACCGGCTGACGCCGCTGGTGCACGCTCGTCGGATGGTCTCCGTGCTCCCCGACTGCCGGGAACTGACCGAACTGCCGGGGCGGGGCCATATGACACCGATCGAGGACCCGGGCACGGTCGCCGGCCGGCTGCGCGTCCTCGTACAGGACCACCTGGAGCAGCAGGACCACCTGGAGCAGCAGGAGACGACAGGAGAGCAGAGGGGGAGGACGGCGTGAGCGGGCGAGGGAACGGAAGAGGGGCCAGGAGTCTGGCCGGGCAGGTCATCGTCGTCACCGGCGCGGCGCGCGGGGTCGGTGCCCTGCTGGCTCGCAAACTGTCGGCGCGCGGTGCGACGCTGGCGCTGGTCGGCCTGGAGCCGGACGAGCTGAAGAAGGTGGCCGCCGCACTCCACGGGCCGGCACACCACTGGCCTGCCGACGTCACCGACCACGCGGCGATGGCCCAGATCGCGGGCGAGGTCAAGGACCGCTTCGGGAAGGTCGATGTGGTCGTCGCCAACGCCGGGGTGGCGACCGGCGGCCTGTTCGTCGACTCCGATCCGGTCGCCTGGAAGCGGGTCATCGAGGTCAACCTGATCGGCAGCGCGGTCACCGGGCGGGCCTTCCTGCCCGTACTGCTCGAATCCCGCGGCTACTTCCTGCAGATAGCCTCGCTCGCCGCGATCACCCCCGCGCCGATGCTCACCGCGTACTGCGCTTCCAAGTCGGGCGTCGAGGCGTTCGCGCACAGTCTGCGCGCGGAGGTCGGCCACCGGGGCGTACGGGTCGGCGTCGGCTATCTGAGCTGGACCGACACCGACATGGTGCGCGGTGCGGACCGGGACGACACGTTCCGTGAGATGCGTGCCCGGATGCCCTGGCCGTCGAACAAGACGTATCCGCTGGGTCCCGCGGTCGACCGGCTCGTCGCGGGCATCGAGCGCCGTTCCGCGCATGTCTACGGGCAGTGGTGGCTGCGCGGGATGCAGTCGCTGCGGGGTTGTCTGCCGGCGCTCATCGGGACGGTGGGCCAGCGTGAGGTGCGGCGGTTCGGCGAGCGGCTGGACGGAGTGCGGATCGGTCTGGTCGGCGCGGGTGGGGAGGCGGACGAGAAGGCGCGCGCCGCCGCACATGTGGAGGGCGTCACGGAGGGTACCCATCCGTGATCGAAGTGCGAGCAATGTTCGGGCGTGTCACGCTGGTCGAGGCCCAACCCCACACCTCACTAGGAGTGAACAGCATGGGCATAAGGGACCAGTTCCAGGACAAGGCCAACGAACTCAGGGACCGGGCGCAGCAGGCACAGGAGAGTGCGGAGCGGCAAGGTCAGGGCCGACGGCCCCAGAGTCAGGGCCAGAGTCGTAGCCGGACCGCACCGGACCCGATGGACGAACTGCGCGAGGAGCAGCAGTACCGCTACGACGACGAGACCTGATGCGGCCGTCCTGAAACACCATGCGAACCTGAAACACCATGCGAAATGCGAAACGGCGATATGGGGCAGTGCGAGCAGGGCGCACCCGGTTGATCGGGTGCGCCCATCGTCATGTTCCCTGAGCTGTTGGGGAGTTGGCGCTATCTATTCGGGCTGCTATTCGGGATTCGGGTTGTTGGGGAGTTGGCGCTGTGCCCCCTCTGCCTCATGCCCCCTCCGCCTCCGAATCCGCCGTGCTCCCATTCCGTGCCGCCCCGTTCCGCGGTGGCAGTGCGGGTCGCCGCCGGTCCGGTACGTCCGAGAGGTCCGGAGGTGTCGCCGCCGGGTGCCGCTCCAGCAGATCCAGTGCCGTACGCACCGCCACGCCCAGTGTCGGCTGCCGCCCCTCGGCCCAGTGCAGCGGCGAGCGCAGCGCCTCGATGTCGACCTCGACGCCGTGGTTCTCCACGCCCCACCCGTAGAGCCGGAACCACGCCGCGTTCATCGGGACGGTGATCGCCGTCCCGTCGGCGAGCCGGTGCCGACCGGTCATCCCGACCACCCCACCCCAGGTGCGCATCCCGACCACCGGGCCGATGCCCTGCAACTTGAAGGCCGCGGTGATCATGTCGCCGTCGGAGGAGGTCATTTCGTCGGCGACCGCGACGACCGGGCCGCGCGGGGCGTTGCTGGTGTACGAGACCGGCTCGGCGTCGCGGGTGAGGTCCCAGCCCATGATCGTGCGGGTCAGTTTTTCGATGACCAACTCGGAGATGTTGCCGCCGGCGTTGCCCCGGACGTCCACGATCAGCGCGGGCCGGGAGACCTCCTTCCGCAGATCGCGGTTGAACTGGGCCCAGCCTGAGCCGCCCATGTCGGGAATGTGCAGATAGCCGCACTTGCCGTCGCTCAGCTCCCGTACCACGGCACGGCGTTTGGCGACCCAGTCCTGGTAGCGCAACGGCCGCTCGTCGACCAGCGGGACCACCGCGACGCGGCGGGCATGGCCGTTGCGTTCACCTTCACTTTCACGTTTCCCGTCACTGCCGCCGCCTTCACCTTCACCTTCACCTTTCCCGTCACCGTCGTCGCCGCCTTTGCCGTTGCCGTCCGGCGGGAAAAAGGTCAGCTCGACGGTGGTGCCGCCGGCCGCGGCCAGCAGCGGATACGGCCCGGTCAGCGGGTCCACCCGGCGGCCGTCGACATGCGTGAGCTCGGCGCCCTCGCGGATGCCCGTACCGGCCAGCGGTGAGCGGGCCTTGGGGTCCGACGACTCACCCGGCAGGATCCGCTGCACGATCCAATGGCCGTCCCTGCACACAAAGTTGGCGCCGAGCAGGCCGATGGCGCGCTGGTAGTGCGGTGGCCCCTCGTTGCGCCGGGCGCCGGTGACATAGGCGTGCGAGGTGCCCAGTTCGCCCAGCACCTCGCGCAGCAGATCGGCGAACTCGTCGGGGGATGCGACCCGTTCGACCATGGGCCGGTACTGCGCCAGCACCGCGTCCCAGTCGATTCCGCACATCTGCGGATCCCAGAAGTACGCCCGGATGATCCGGCCCGCCTCCTCGAACCCCTGGCGCCACTCCGCTCCCGGATCGACGTCGTGCAGGATGCGCCGCAGATCCAGGTAGACCGTGGAATCGCTGTCCGACGGCTCGGTGGCCGGTATGGCCCGCAGCTCACCTTCATCGTTGACGACCAGCCGGGTGCCGTCGCCGCTGAGCGCGAACCCGTCCAGGGAGCTGGTGAGTTCGGTGCGCCGCGCCTTGGTGAGGTCGAAGTGTTCGAGGGTGGGCCGGCTCGAGGTCTTGTCGGGGTCGGCGAAGGTCTCGCCCAGCGCGCCGGAGATGGGCCAGCGCAGCCAGACCAGCCCGCCGCCGCTGACCGGCTCCAGGGAGGAGTACTTGGACGCCGCCACCGGGAACGGTGTGACCCGGTTCTCCAGCCCCTCCACCTCCACCAGCACCGCTCCCTCCCCGGCCGTCGGCGGATTCTCGTCGGGATCCAGGCCGCCCGCCGCGGGCCGCCCTTCCGGCGACAGCGCGAAGGGGGACGGAGTGGCGGAGGACAACGGCACGAGATGAGGACGGCACCCCAGGGGGAAGGACAGATCTCCGGTGTGCACGTCGTAGACCGGGTCGAAGCCGCGCCACGACAGGAACGCCAGATAGCGGCCGTCCCGCGTGAACACCGGCTGTTCGTCCTCGAAGCGCCCATTCGTCACGTCCACGATGTGCCGGTCCGCGAGCCGGGCCATCTTGATCTGCCGCAGCGAACGGCCGATCCCCGGATGCGACCAGGTCAGCCAGCGCGAGTCGGGCGAGAACGCCAGGTCGCGCACCGGGCCGTTGGCGGAACGGATCAATTCGGTCACCCCACCGGGCCCGGCCGCCTCCTCCTCCGCACTCCGGTCCTCCTCGGTCGGCTCTTCGCCCGGCCGGGTCACGTCCACCAGCAGCAGCCGCCCGTCGTGCGCGGCCACCGCCAGCCGTTCACCGTCCGGCGAGGAGGCCATCTCATGCACCCGGCCCACCTGCCCCGCCGCCAGCCGGCGCGGCTCGCCGGCCTCACTCGCGCGCGGGAGGTTGGTGATCTCGATGGCGTCCGCACCCTCGGCATCGGTGACGTAGGCGATCCGTCCGCTGGACCCCAGCATCTCCGGCAACCTGACCCGTACGCCCGGGGTGTCGTGGATCGTCCGGGCCGGGCCGTCGCGGTGGGTGAGCCAGTACAGGCTGCCGCGTACGCCGACGGCGCTGGCGCGGCCGGTGGCGTCCACGGCGAGCGAGGTGACGTTCGAGGCGGCCGGGACCTGGTAGCCGCGGCGTCCGGTCCGCGGCCCGCCCAGCCGCACCGACAGCTTGCGCGGTACGGAATCCCGGCTCAGCTCGTCGACGAGCCAGATGTCGCCGGCGCACTGGTAGACGATCCGTTCGCCGTCGGTCGAGGCGTGCCGGGCGTAGAAATCGGCGTGATCCGTATGCCGGCGCAGATCGGTCCCGTCCGGCAGACACGAATAGACATTGCCGACACCCTCATGATCCGACAGAAACGCGATCCGCCCGCCCACGAACATGACCGAGTCGAGATGCCCGTACAGATCCGGCAGCAGCCGCGTTCCGTGCAGCCACATCCGCCCCATCGCGCCGCCCCGGTAGCGTTTCCAGGACGCCGGCTCATGCGGCGGTTTGCCGGTGAGCAGCAGCGTCTTGTGCTCACCGTCGACGTCGGCGACCGCGATATCGGCGGCCGGTCCCCAGGGCAGCTTGCGGCCCGGGCTGCCGTCGGTCGCCAGCTTGTACGCCCAGGAGTAGTACGAGAACGGCTGGCCGTGCGAGGACACCGCCAGGATGTGACCGTCCGGCGTCCATCCGCATACGCGGGCGTCCGTGCTGCCCCAGTACGTCAGCCGGCGCGCCGGGCCGCCCTCGACCGGTGCCAGATACACCTCGGGATCCAGACTGCGCCAGCTGGTGAACGCGATATGCCGCCCGTTCGGGGAGAAACGAGGATGCCCGACCCGCGTCCGGTCCACGGTCAGCCGCCAGGCCCGCCCGGGCTCCTGCCCGTCCGGCGCGATCGGCGCCACCCACAGGTCGTCCTCTACGGCGAAGCAGAGCGTGTCGCCGTGCAGGTGCGGGAAGCGCAGGTACGAGGCTGCGCCGGGCGGGGCGGGAACGCCTGGCCCGTCCGGCCCGTTCGCCGCGTCTGGCCCGCTCGATGCATCTGGCACGTTTGGCACGCGGCGCAACTGCCCAGCCGCCGGATCACTCGCACTCGACTCCGGCCCCGGTCCGACGCCCTCGCGTGCATCGCTCACCCATCCATGGTTTCGGGAGGGCGTGGGGGCGGCAAGTCGGCCGGGTGAATATGAGCCGGGGCTGGACCTACGGGCTACGGGCTATGGGCTATGGGCTACGAGCCACGAGAGCTACGAGCCCGAGTGCGGAGTCGCGCGAGACCCAGGATGCCCAGGAGGCACAGGAAAATCGTCCGTGTCGTCAAGGAAATCGATGACCGCACGTGCCATACCCGTTTGCTCATCGTCATGAACCCAATGCCCGGCATCGGGAAACTCGACGAGTCGAGTATGTGGCCTCCGCGCGGTCATTTCCCGAGCCAGCTCCCCCGGAAGGAGCGGGCTCCTGCCACCGTGCAACACCAGGGCGGGGCACTCGGACGCAAGCCAGTCAGACCACCAATCACCCAGGCCACTCTCCTGCACCGCCATCATCTCGTCCCAGTCGAACAGCATCCGCCACTGCCCTTGACGACCGGGATCCGCAACGGCAACAGCACTCTGCATGAAGTAACCACTGTCCGGGGCACCGGCGTGCTCAATGGCACGTGCGAGTTGCGCCCGCGTCGCAGCCCTCATCGGCCACCCACGGACATCCAGCACGGGCTCAGCGATCTCCGGGCGGCACATCACCGGCCCGACGTCTTCGACAATCAGCGCCCTGACCAGGTCGGGACGCCGTGCAGCCAGCTGATACGCGGTGATCCCGCCGAGCGAGTGCCCCAGCACAACGACGGGTGCCACCCCCAGATGCTCCACAAACCGGACGGCATCCTCGACGAAGTCCTCACGCGTGTAGCTGTCGGTGTGATCACTCAAACCGTGACCACGCTGATCCGGCGCGATCACCCGAACCCGAGACCCGAGCTCCTCAGCCAGCCCCGCGAAGATCGCCCCACGCCCGAACGCCCCGTGCAGCGCGACAAGCGGCACTCCATCACCGCCAAAATCAACGTACTTGATGTTGTGACCACCCAGACGGACCGATAAATTCTGCCGCCCGGAAAGAGGCCTTGTTGCTTCCACGTCCACGATACGACTCCTCCCGTCTCGCCTTCAGGATCAGCCACACGGGCAACCCTGACCAAGGGTCTAACTCAGCGCGTAGCCTGCGGAGTTTACGGGGCCTGGCGGAGTCGCGAGGCAGAGCGAGCGGCTCCACCACCCCCACCCACCACCCCCACCCCGAGCCCATGAGCGGCGTCTGATGCCGTGCCCGTGAAGTTTCGCCTGGTTGGGGTGGCCCGGCGAGGTGGCTGACGGCAAGATCGTCGGATGCCTTATCTCGGACTGGTGACCGTGGTCGTGCGTGATTACGACGAGGCCATCGCTTTCTACGTGGACGTCCTGGGATTTGAACTCGTGGAGGACACGCGTGTCGATGACGGGAAACGCTGGGTTGTGGTCGCTCCGCCAGGCGCCAGGGGGACGGCGGTGCTGCTGGCCCGAGCCGCAACCGGTGGGCAGGAGGCTCGTATTGGCGACCAGACCGGCGGACGCGTCGGCTGGTTCTTGAACACCGAAAACTTCGAGCATGACTATGAGCGCATGCGGGCAGCCGGCGTCGTATTCGAAGAAGCACCGCGGCACGAGCCCTACGGCACGGTTGCCGTCTTCAGGGATCTGTACGGGAACCGCTGGGACCTGATCCAACTGATCCGCGGTCGGGGAGACCGGTGACACGGGCTGAGGAGAGCGGCGGCCAGGAACCTCGGGGTGCCGAGCGTTGGCGTTGTGCCAGCGCAGATGGGTGTGCAGCGCGCTGGTCTGGACGGTGGGCCGCGTGGCTGGATTGCGCTCCCATCGGGGCGGTTGTCAGTGCCGTATGCCATCGTCACTACCTGGGAGCCGGACGCATTGTCAGCGGCTCGCGCCCAGTGACAGAAAGGCGCCAAGGGGGAGGCATCACATGACCGGCGACGGCTTTGACATAGACACCGACCAACTGAAATCCGCCGCTCCGACATTCCACCGGGAGTCCGTCGCCTTGCAACAAGCGACGGCCAAACTCCGGCACGCACTCGACGGGTTAGGGGAGCCGTGGGGTGGTGACGAGCAGGGCAAGAAGTTCGAGCACGCCTACGCGCCACACCGGGCGCAGATCGAGAAGGCCGCCGCGGCGTTGGTCAAGGGCCTGTCCAGCATCACCAAGGCCATGAACGACATGGCGGCCAACCACGAAGACGCGGACCAGTCCGCCAAGTCCGGCTTACAGGGCGGTAAGTGATGGGTGCCGCCGACAAAGCCAAGGAGATCGTCCAGGACCTCACCGGCATGTGGTTTCCGGAAGGCGACGAGGACGAACTCCGCGAAGCCGCCCGCGCCTGGCGCACGTACGCCGATGACGTCGAGGACTGCACGGCCGCCTGCCACAAAAAGGCCCAGGACGTCATCGACACCAACAAAGGCAAGTCGATCGAGGCCTTCGGGGCGTTCTGGCGCAAGTACCACGGCGGCGGCAAGGGCTACCTCGACGACGTGGCCACCGCCGCCCGCGACATGGCCAAAGCCCTGGACAAATATGCCGACCAGGTCGCCGAAGCCAAGAAGAAGATCGAACACGAACTGGAGATCGCTGGCGCGGTCCTGGTCGCCGGTACGGCCCTGGCGCTCTTCACCGGCGGCATCAGCGAGGTAGCCGCAGTAGGCGCCACCGAAGCCATCGTCGCCGCGGCGAGCACAGCTGGCATCGCCGTCTCCGCCACCGTCGCCGAGATCGCCGGAACAGTCCTGGCCACCGCCGCCATCGGCGGCATCGAAGCCATCACCGTCGACGTAGTAGTCGCCCAAGGTGGCCGGAACCTTCTCGGCGACCAACACGGCATCAATCTCGCCGAGGTCAAAGATGCTGGTGTCACTGGCATCTTGCTGGGCGGCGCCTTGGGCGGCGCGGCCCGCGGGGCCAAGGTCATCCGCGACGGCGGTGGCATCCGCCACATCCTGCCTGACGCTTCCTTTGTTAAGCCCCAGTTGGCAATGGCCGAGGGGGCGCCGGTGGCGACTGGGGGCCGTGCTGGAATGCTGCGACGCGAGGCACAGCAGCCCCATTCGACCGCTGAGCCGCGCGACTACACCGCGCGCTACCCAGTTGGCCGCCGCGGCAAGCACGAGGACACGAGCATTCGCTCGCGCGATGCGGACGATAAGGCCATCAACCGGGGCAGCAGGGAGGTCAAGGTAGCGGTTCCTGACGGTGCGACGGCCACGAATGCTCCGACAGCTATTAACGGCCGCACCTACACGGGGCACGCCTTGGACCGGATGCAGGAGCGCGGGATCATGCCGTCTGTGGTCGAAGACACGGTCAGAAACGGGGAGGTCGTTGCTGGGAAGATCCCCAATACGACAGCACACTACAATCATGCGGAAGGTGTCACGGTCATCACGAACTCTGAGACGGGTCGCGTGGTGACGGTTGCCGGAGGGATCATCAAGCAGTGAACAGTGAAATGGAATGGTGGGCAAACCAACGCCACCTCGTGGAACACAGTCTGGCGAGATTTGAGCGCGAACAAATGTCCCTCAAAACCCTGGCTGACGACCTGATGTCCTTTTCGCAGTCCTTTTCTGACCGCGGAGTGGAGGCCTTGGGAGATTTGTCCGCTGACTTGCAGATGTCCCCAACCGAATGGTTGGAGAAATTCCAGTCTGCCGCCTTTGGGGTGGAAGTCATCTTCTCGGTTGCCGTTGACCAGAACTGGGATGCTCTGCCTGCGGAGCAGGTGGCGGCCCTTGACGACCAACTCGAAGCGTTGGCAGACCTTCTCTCGCGCCTTCCTGCATAGCACCTCTGACGAGGGACCATCCTCTTCGTGGTAGGCAAGTGAGGCCTCGGCGTAACGGGCTGTTGCTCGGCGGATGGCTCTCGCGTACCCACGAGGTCGCGACGGTTCCCTAGCAAGAGAACGGGATTCTCAGCCGTCGGCCGAGATGGCCCGGACTGTGTCGATGAATGACGCGAATGCCGCCACTGGGAAGGTCAGCGCGGGGCCTCGCCGGTGTTTGGAGTCGCGGACGGCGATTCGGCCGTGGAAGTCCGCCACCTCCACACATTCGTTGCCCTCGCCTCCGCTGTGGCTGCTTTTGAACCAGGCGGTGGCGGGTATCCCGGTGCGGGACGGCGAGCGATCAGTCATGGGACAGCTCCTGACGTGCTGTGGCCAGCAGCCGCAACGACGCTGAGGTGTCGGCTGCTTGCGAGCGAAGGTAGTCGAACGTGAGTTTATAGGCGGCCACGTCTTCCGCGTCGTCGAGATACAGGCCACGCCGCCGCATCTCGATGTAGACCACGGCCATGGAGTTGAGCGGGTTCCGTTCGTCGTTCCGGCCCAGGATGACGAAGTGGCCAGCACCGGCCGCATGGGCTCCGGCGCTGAACGGCAGGATTTGGATCTCGACGGCAGGGCTCTGTGCCACGTTGTAGAGGTGGTCCAACTGCCGTGCCATGACACCCGCGTTGCCGACGGTGCGGCGAATCACGGCCTCGTCCAGCACAACCCACAGGTGCAGTGCGGGTTCCCGGCGGAGGATGCCCTGGCGTTGAATCCGGGCTTCCACCATGTGCTCGATCACATCGTTTGGGCTGCGGACCTCGCGTGCCTGGTGGATGGCGAGGGCGTACTCCCGGGTTTGGAGTAGGCCGGGGATGACGGTGTTTGCGTAGAGGTGCTCGTACTCGGATTCGTGCTCGAAGGAGACCAGCGGGTCCATCCATTCCGGAACCGCGCTGTTCCCGACCCACCAGCCGTCGGCTTGTGTCCGTGCGGCTTCCACCAACGCGTCGCGCTCACTCTCGGATGCGTCACAGGCATCGGCGATCGCCTTCACCGTGGCCCACCGGATCCGGGCGCGGTCCTGCCACATCTCGTAGCGGCTCACCGTCGCCTTGCTGACGCCGGCCCGCTCAGCAACCTGCGCTTGGGTCAGGCCGCATCGTTCACGCAGCGAGATCAGGCCACGGGCGATCTGCATGCGTCCGGCCGGGCCTGTCAGTGTCGCGGTCATCCTTGCCCTTTCCTTCCTGCTCGCCGTTGATCTGCGGCGTCCAGTGATGGATCAACGCGGCGAGCGTATGCAGCAAGAGCTGGCACGGGTGGGTCGTCCGCCGTGCGTCACCCACATTGGTGAACTCTCCTCACGAGTCAGCCATTCATTGGACTCCAATGAGAAGCTTCTCATGAGTCCATCACCTGCTTCTTGCAAGGGAGTTGAGGTCATGCCGGGAAAGAGTGTGCTGATCATTGATCGACTACGGTCGTGGTTCGCCCCGCGTGGCCGACATCGGGCCGATCCACTGAGCCACCCTCCCCGCTCTTCCTGCGCTGCCAGGCCGAATGCCGTGATGCATGCAGTCCGGCGCCCGGGCCCGTACGCCACAGATGCCCCGATCGACGGGCGGGGAACGGCCATGGTCCGCCCGTACCTGCTCACCTGCGAGCAGTGGGAGGTGGCGCGGTGAACGGCGATAGCGCCTCGTTGCGGCGGTTGCCGTGGACCGGTGAAGACGGCAGGCCCTGCTATCTCTCCACGGATGGCGACGGGCCGCTGTCCCGGCTCGCTGACCGAATCGAGGCCGCACAACTCGGCCCGTCGGACCGGCTGCTCGGTCGCACTCAGGGCGAACGTGCCGGGCTCGGGAAGCGAACGACTTCTGAATCTGAAGATGGCTCCCCGGACACGACTGGCGGGGCTTCTGCTCAGCCGTCGCGTGAGTAACCCACGGCGTACCTAACCCCTTTGAGGAGACATGTCTTGATCTCACACGTCACCATCGACCAGCGCGACATCGCCTACGACCCCCGCGCTCAGCAGGCCGCGCTGCCAGTCACCATCCACGACCGTGACGGTGCGACGCGGCCGTCGGTCCTTGTCATGGACCCGGGACAGATGGAGCTGTACGCCATCCAGCTGGAGCAGGCCATCGCCAAGCGTCAAGCGTCGCGGGAATCGGTGGTCGGTGAGCGGCGTTGACGCCGACCGCCTCGGCGGCAACTGCATGCGAAGAGTCCTGACCCGGCCTTGATCGGTTTGGGCTCACGAGGGAGCCGGACGGCAGCGTCCGCCCGTGGTTCGAGCGGCCGGCGCGCGTGCTGTCGTTCGGCTGATGCCCGGGGGGGAGAGGGCCGGGAGACGACGCTCAGCGTGCGAGCAACCGATTGGTGCATGGCGGGGCAAGTCGGTCTGTGATCTACCTCTCTTTGCCGTCTCTATACACAATCGAGACGCCATGCAAAGATCATAAAGACCAACGTCGGGGCATTTAGGTGTACTTGCCCCGCTGTTATAGCTCAAAAACGAGGGAATCTCTGTGCACATATCGGCACGCCGTTCTGTCCGTACCTCGGTGATCTCGTCCATCGCCGCTCTCACCGCCGGTGCGGTCTTCGCGACCATGGCTCCCGCCCACGCCGCCACCCACGACCCCGCCGGCGATGCTGCCGCCCGTGCGAAAGCGGCCGCCCGCGCAGCCGCAGCGGCCGCCCGTGCCGCCGCGTTGGTGGACAAGGCCACGGGGGCCGCGCGGATCGCGGCTCCCCGGTCGGCTGCCGACGGAAGCCTGACGGCGGAGGCCTCGGGTACTCGGGTGGATCTGCCTGCCACCAGCGCGGGAAAGATGACGGTGACGGATCCCGCCGGGGCGCAGATCAAGATCGGCCTGCCCGGCTCGAACGCGGCGAAGGCCCACGCGTCCACCGGCGGCACCGTGGTCTATCCGCAGCTGGAGGGCGGGGCCGTGGACGTTGCCGCACAGGTCACGACGGAAGGCAGCGCGAGCGCCCTGATCACGCTGAAGGACGCGTCCGCTCCCACCGAGTACCGCTTCCCGCTGGACCTTCCCAAGGACGCCGTCCCCATCATCACCGAGGATGGCAGCCTGGTCATCGCCGACGGTACGACCGATGGTGAGGGAGAAATCATCGGGGCGTTCGAAGCGCCCTGGGCCAAGGACGACAACGGCAAGGCAGTCGCCACCAGTTACCGCCTCGACGGCAACGAACTTGTCCAGACGATCCAGACCGACAAGTCCACCGCCTATCCGGTGGTAGCCGACCCCAAGTGGTGGGACAAGACCAAGAAGTGGGCCAAGAAGGCTGGTAAGACGGCCTGGAAGTACACCAAGAAGTACGGCGTCAAGTGCGCCAAGGGCGCTTGGCACGGAGCCAAGAACCCCAGCGCGATGACCGCTCAGCAGAAGGCCGCGTTCGCCGCCTTGGGCTGCGTGTTCTTCGCGGCGAAGAAGTAGATGCTTCTTTCTTCGCCTCTCTCCGCCCACGGCGCGCGGGAATGGAGGAAGGGGAGCGGGAAGGGATGCAGGAAGGGAAGGGTGGCATGACAACCGGGAGCCTCGAAGAGGCCGAGGCTATTCTGCTCGGCGACCGGAAGAAGGAATTCTCCGGAGCTCTGCTGGACCTCCACAGGATCGGCGGCCCACGAGCGGACACCGCCGTCATGCGGTTCGTCGCGCGCATGTCCGCGCTCGACCACCTCGACGACCTGTATGAACCCGATCTCCACGGACTCGCGGTCCGGGTCGCGGCAGAGCTGGACCCGGACCGGGACGTGGAGCCCTTCCGGGACCTGCTGGAGCCCCGTCCCCCGAAGAACCGTCTGGTCCGGAAGGTCATGAGCTGGGGCGCCCTGGCGTACCCCGACACCTTTCCGCGATCGCCGTGGGGTTACACCCGGCTCAAGCGCCTGAGCCCGCCGCCCGTTGAGCGGTACACCGTGCGGCTGGGGGTGGACAGCGCCACGGTGCGTGTCTCCGCGGTCATGGCCCTGGGCGACACGGCCGATCCGGCCGCCCTCGACCCGTTGGTTGCGGTCCTGGATGATCCGTCAACTCAGCTCCGGCTGCTGGCGATCCAGTCCGTACGAAGGCTGCACCACGCCGGAGCGGCTTCGACGCTGGACGGCCACCCGGCCGAGGCCGGGCTGGTCGAGGCGCTGGGCGACCGGCGTCCTCAGATCCGGGACGCGGCCGTGCAGGCACTGATGCTGTGGGGGCGCGCAGAGCGAGTGCACCAGGCGGCTTCCACCGCCGATGCCTCGCTCGCCGAAGCCCTTCGGTGCACGCTCTCCAGGGCGGTTGATCCGCTGCCGCAGACCTGGCCGGGGGACGGTACGACCCTCTGAGAGGGCAACGACCCTCTGAGAGGGCAAGGGGAATTCGGCCGCCGCTACCGCACGACCTTCGCCCCCTGCCCGGGAGATACGGGCAGGGGGCGAAGGTCGTGGTTGCTCAGCGCAGCGCGGGGCTGCCTGCCAGCCGACTCGGGTGGTCGCGATGGGACAGGGCGATGCCTGTGGTGAGGAGGGCAAGGGCCAGTGTGGTGGCTGACGTTGAGGTAGCGGTGTCGATCGGCCAAGCCCATGGGAGGGGTTTGCTGGCCGCGTCCAGGCCCAGGAATGTGCAGAGGAACGGGAAGCTGACCGTCACGATGGGTGCGACCCGGGCGCCGAAAGCCCAGCGCGTCACCAACGCGAGCCCTGAATAGCCGGCCAGGTTTCTGGCCAGGCCGAGGCCGGAGGGGTCGTTGTCCGATACGTGGTGCAGGAGTCCGAAGGCGTATGCGGTGGCCACGCCGGACAGCAGGAGTGCGGAATTCAGGAGGGAGACGCGGCGTACGGCGGCGCCTTGGCCGGCTTTCTCTCCTCGCTCCAGGCCCATCAGGAGGCAGAGTGTGGGCAACAGGGGAATCAGGAGAGGGATGGGGACCGGGAAGGTGAAGCCGCCCACGGAACTCGGCAGGGGGATGGATGAGGAGTGGGATACGGAGGCGAGTACCAGGCTCAGAGCGAGGAGCCCTGTGTAAGGTCCGACCCACTGGACCCGGAACCACCAGATCACTGGACTTCCTTCGCCTGGACGGCCTTTGTCCGGGCGGCCTTTGTCTGGGCAGCCTTTGTCTGGGCGGTGGAAGGTGCTTTGGCTTCCAGCAAGGGCACGGTGGAGCAGTTGTGCGTGCTGGCGAGGTTGTAGGTGTACCAGCGGAGTTGGTCTTGTACGGGGAGCTTTCTCACGCTGTCGGCCAGGGCGAGTGCGTCGGGGGCCATGCCCGCGTGTGAGAGCTCCTGTGTGCTCATTCCTCCGGTGAGGGACAGCCAGGCCTGGAGCGGCTTGTACGCTTCGCCGCCGGGATAGCTTCCGTTCTTCACGCACTCGGGCAGGTTGTGAGTGAGCATGCCGGTGGCGATGGTGAGGGGCATTTCGCCGGCCGGGGTTCGATCGTCCATGGAGAGTCGGATCGAAGGCGAGGGACTGCCGCTCGTGCTGAGAGTTGTGGCGGGGTGAAGGCCTGCTGCCTGGAGGGCGCGGTATGCCGATGTGGCGCTCTCCAGGATTTCCTGGCGCTTGACTTCCTGCTCGGGCCAGAGGCACAGCTGGGGTGCGTTGCCCTCGCACCGGCTGTCGGAGCGGTCCACTGCGGGAATCGCCGTCATGGAACGGACCATGAGGACGCCGCCGAGAATTCCGCCGGATATGAGGGCAAGGGCCACTACCAGCGTAAGGAGGCGTCGGCCCAGGTGGATGAGGAGCAGGCAGGCGAGGACAACGGTGCCCAGAACGAGCATGGGTGTGGTGATGGCCCGTAGGTCCAGCGTCTGGTTCACCGTGCAGCAGTTGTTGATGCCGCCACCCGTGAGGTGGCGAAGCCAGAACGGTTCCATCGCCGGCGGATACGCCATGACGACGTAACTCACTGCAATCGCGAGGGGCAGTGCGAGGGCGTTCGGCAGTGAGATGCCCAGGACGTATCCGGCGAACGAGTAGCCGAGGATCGAGACCAGCCACATCGCCGGGAGCAGTGTGATGGTGGAGAGGAAGGGGAACTGCGATCCCGGGAGGAGGAGCACCACCGCGAGTACCATGCCTGCCACGCCCACGGCGAACACCGGGAGCAGGGAATTGACGGCGATGCGGAGAGCGGATCTGGCCGGTGCTCCCTCGTGGACTTTGGCCGTCTTCGCCCGATGGCCCTCCCATGCGCCACACGCAGCGCATATCGGCGCTATCAGGAAGAGCAGGTGGCTGGCTTTGCTGATGCTCGTCGACCAGTACCCGTTGACGTAGTTCAGCTGCTGGCTCTCCACCTGCCAAAACACCAGCGGGAGGACGACGATGAAGCCGTAGAGCGAGGCCGAGGAGCGCAACTGGCGAATCCAGGGCATGTCTTAATCATCTCCGCTAATGATGTTTCCGTACGCGGATTCAGCTTTACGCTCCGCGGACGTGTTCGGCTCCGCGTGCGCCAGGAAGTCCGATACGGATCCCTGGTGGACGCGCTGCCCGTTGCTCAGCACGATCACGGACTCGAAAATATCGGCCAGGTCCTCGGTCTGGTGGGTGGAGATCACCACCTGTACATCCTGTGCGAGGTCTTCAACGACCTTGCGGAAGGATCCGCGCTGTGCGGGGTCGAGGCCGGCCGTAGGCTCGTCCATCAGCACGACGTCGGCTCGATGGACCAGTGTCTGAGATATTCCCAGCCGCCGCAGTTGGCCACCTGACAGGTGGTGACTGGGGCGTTCGCTGAGATCGAGCAGGTTCATACGGGACAGGGCGGATGTGGACTCCGCCCAGGCATCCGCCTTGGAGAGCCCTTTGAGCCATCCTGCGTAGGCGACCTGTTCCCGGACTCGGAGGCCGGGGACCGGAGTGATGTCTTGCGGGAGCCAGCCGATACGCATGCGCCAGTCCCGTCGGTGTTTCCGGTGCGATGTGTTGATATCGCCGAATTCTATTCGGCCGCTCCACGGCGAGTGGATGCCTGCGGCCAGCTTCAGCAGGGTCGATTTACCTGCGCCGTTGGGGCCGAGGAGGACTGAACTGCCGCGATCGATTTCCAGGTCGAAGCCGGAGAAAATGGACCTGCCCTTGCGGTAACCAAAGGTGCAGTCTCTGAATGTCAGGTTCATTGATCTCTCCGGTGACGGGTGGCTGGTGACTGGGGAGGGGGCCGGGCCGGGTCACACCCTCCCCAGTGCACGTCTCAGGTGTTTCAGCCGCCGCTGATGACCGTCAACTTCTTGATCTTCAGCGTGTCGCCGTTATCGAGGTTCTCCAGCACGTAGTACCACGTGTCGTCCCTCGACAGCGCAAGGTGACTGGTGGACGTGTTGCACTTGTTCGTGAACCTGGCCAGCGTGGTGTCGGGCGCCATGGAAACGTCGTTCTTCTGGGCGATCTTGGCCGACTTGAACCCGCCGGAATTGGTGGAGCAGCCGTCGAGGCTGATGAGCTGCCAACCCGGTCCGTTGTGGTCGAAGAAGCGACGGGTTTCCTCGCCCTCCCCCCAGACGTGGTTGTTGGACTCCCACGCGTAAGCCGGCGCGCAGGTGACGAACAGTGCCGCCACGGCGCCCGTGGCAAGCGCGATGGCGTTCTTGGATATCCGCATCACAAATCCTCTCTCCCCCTGCATGAGGGACTACGGATACGCCGGGGATGAACCCCGAATCGAACAGGAGTGTTTCACGCCAAAGTTTGCACGGTCAAACGATAAGGCTCCCGGTTGGGCCCAGCCTGTTTGAATGGATGCTTTGTCCAACTCTTTGCCGCTTGTGGGTTCGTGGGTAATTTCTCTATTCCTGTGGCGCGAAGGGGGAGTTCTGTCCGTTGCGCGAGTCGGCGGGGCGGGAGGTAAGGGGGGAGAGGTGGGTTGATTGCGGTGGAGCAGGGTGAAAGTCGTTATTGCCCGGTGGTGGGTTTAATGAGTTCATTGGCTGGTGAGGGGCGTCCGGCGATGTGGTGATTCCCGCCGCGCGGCTCCAGGTTCCGCGCCTATGGCGCTCTTGCAAACGCTTTGCAGTAGCCCTCACCATTGGCTGGATTGCAGCGCCTGAGTGGAGGCATGTCATGCACGTACCCGATGGGTTCATCAATGCGCCGGTGTCGGTGGCGACCGGTGTGGTAGCCGCTGCGGCGGTCGCGGTCAGCCTGAGGGGGGCCCGGCGCGAACTGGCGGGTGTGGAGCGGGGCGTCGGGGCCGGGGCGGAGCACGGTGCCGGGGCGGGCGCGGAGCGGACGGCGCCGTTGGCCGGGCTGGTGGCGGCGTTCATTTTCGCCGTGCAGATGCTGAATTTTCCGGTCGCGGCCGGGACCAGCGGGCATCTGCTGGGCGGGGCGCTGGCGGCGATCCTCGTGGGGCCGTATACGGGTGTGCTGTGTGTGTCGGTGGTGCTGCTGATGCAAGGAGTGCTGTTCGCGGATGGTGGGTTGACCGCGTTGGGGGTCAATGTCACTGATATGGCGATGGTGACGACGGTGGTTGGCTATGGGGTGTTCCGAGGGGTGGTGAAGGTGCTGCCGCGGCGCAGGCAGTCGGTCACTGTTGCGGCGTTCGTTGCCGCTCTGGTCTCGGTGCCGGCCGCCGCGGTCGCCTTCAGTGCGCTCTATGCGCTGGGTGGGACGGCGGAGGTGCCGATCGGCAAGGTCTTCGCCGCCATGGTCGGGGTGCACGTACTGATCGGGGTGGGGGAGGCGGTGATCACCGCGTTGACGGTGGGGGCCGTGATCGCCGTACGGCCTGATCTGGTGTACGGGGCGCGGGGGCTGGCCAAGCCGCTGGAGTTGCGGATCTCGCCGCTGGCGACGGCGGGAGGCGCCTCCGAACCGGCCACCGCGGCCACCCCCACCACCCCCACCATCCCCACCACGCCGGACGCCCTCGCCGCCCCGTGTCGTCGCTCCGCCCGCCGCCTCTGGCTGGCCGGGCTGGCCGCTGCCCTGGTGTGCGCGGGCGGCCTCAGCTACTACGCCTCCACCAGCCCCGACGGACTGGAGAAGGTCGCCCATGACCAGGGCATCGACGCCAAGGCCAAGGAGCACGCGGTCAAGGACTCGCCGCTGGCCGACTACAGCGTGAAGGACATCGCCGATCCGCGGCTGGCGGGTGGCCTGGCCGGTGTCATCGGGGTCGGGGCGACGCTGGCGGCCGGGACCGGCGTCTTCGTGATCGTCCGTCGTCGCAGGAGCACGGTGGCGCCCACGGCCGGACCCACGGCACCCCGCCCGGCCGCCGAGACCCCCACCGCGGAGAACGCCTGAGATGGGCGCCGGCCATGCCCACCGGCTCTACCGGCACGCGCAATCTCCCGTGCACGCCCTGCCGGCACACTGCAAGATCGCCGCGGTCTTCTGCTTCGTCCTGATCGTCGTCGCCACCCCGCGCGCGGCGGTCTGGGCGTTCGGGCTCTACGCGCTGCTGATCGCGGCCACCGCCGCGGCCGCCCGCGTCCCCGCCGGATTCCTCCTCACCCGGCTGCTGATCGAGGTGCCGTTCGTCGCCTTCGCCGTCCTGATGCCGTTCGTCGCCGAAGGCCCGCAGGTCGACGTCATGGGCATCGGCCTGAGCCAGTCCGGTCTCTGGGGAGCCTGGAACATCCTCGCCAAGGGGACGCTGGGCGTCGCCGCGTCCGTGCTGCTCGCCGCCACCACCGAACTGCGGGAACTGCTGCTCGGGCTGCAGCGGCTGCGGATGCCCCCGCTGCTCGTCCAGATCGCCTCCTTCATGATCCGCTACGGCGATGTGATCACCGACGAGATGCGGCGGATGCGGATCGCCCGGCTCTCCCGCGGCTTCGAAGCACGCGGCGTACGCCACTGGGGCGTGCTCGCCAAGTCCGCCGGTGCGCTGTTCATCCGCTCGTACGAGCGTGGCGAGCGCGTCCACCTCGCCATGGTCAGCCGCGGCTACACCGGCACGATGCCCGTCACCGATGCCGCCACTGCGACCGCCACCCGCACCCACTGGAC
The DNA here is from genome assembly GCF_042895955.1 of Streptomyces sp. NPDC001339. Classification (NCBI taxonomy): domain Bacteria; kingdom Bacillati; phylum Actinomycetota; class Actinomycetes; order Kitasatosporales; family Streptomycetaceae; genus Streptomyces; species Streptomyces sp. NPDC001339. Next base: position 472,994 of record NZ_JBIAWT010000005.1, read on the forward strand.
CCGCGCGGCCGCCCTGCCCGCCGCCGCGCTCGCCGTCTGCCTCCTGGGATGGATCCTTTGACCACCATGACCAGCATGATCAGCATGACCACCGCCTCGCACCCGTCGGCCGACGCACCGTCCCTCGCCGTCTCGGGGCTCGCCTACGCCTACCCCGACGGCCATCAGGCGCTCTACGGCGTCGACCTGACCATCGGCCGTGGTGAGCGGGTCGCCCTCCTCGGGCCCAACGGCGCCGGCAAGACCACCCTCGTACTCCACCTCAATGGCATCCTGGAGGCCGGCGCCGGCACGGTCCGTGTCGCCGGGCTGCCGGTCGCCAAGGGCAACCTCGCGGAGATCCGCCGCCGGGTTGGCATCGTCTTCCAGGACCCGGACGACCAGCTGTTCATGCCCACCGTCCGCGAGGACGTCGCCTTCGGGCCGGCCGCCGCGGGCCTGCGCGGCGCGGAACTCGCCGCACGCGTCACCGAGGCGCTCGACCGGGTCGGCATGGCGGACTTCGCCGACCGGCCGCCGCACCACCTCTCCTTCGGGCAGCGGCGTCGGGTGGCCGTCGCCACCGTCCTCGCCATGCGCCCCGAGATCCTCGTCCTGGACGAGCCGTCCTCCAACCTCGACCCGGCCTCCCGTCGCGAACTCGCCGACATCCTGCGGTCGTTGGACGTCACCGTGCTGATGGTCACGCACGACCTGCCGTACGCGCTGGAACTGTGCCCGCGCTCCGTCGTGCTCTCCGGTGGTGTGCTGGTCGCCGACGGCACCACCCAGGAGCTGCTGTGCGATGAGGAACTGATGCGCAGCCATCGGCTGGAGCTGCCCTTCGGCTTCGACCCACGGTCGGTCACCGTCCCCCGGTGACGCACCCGGTGACGTCCCCGATGACGCCCCGGCGACACTCCCTGTGACGTCCCCTGCGCCGTCCCCCGGTGACGCACCCACACCATCCGCCATGTGACGAACGCCACGGGCCGCCGCCCTGGTCATCAGCACCGATCCGGGCGTTGCACCATGGATGGGTCACGAAAGCGACGGATGAGTGGGAAGCGGGAAACAGTGGTGGACGTCCAGGGCACGGTCGAGGACGGTTTCGAGCCGGTCCGGGACGCCTTCGCAGCCAACTTCGCGCAGCGCGGAGAGCGGGGGGCGGCGGTCGCCGTCTACCGGCACGGGCGGAAGGTCGTCGACCTGTGGGCCGGTACGAAGGACGGGGACGCCGAAGGCACCGCGGATGCGGCGGATGCGGCGGGTGCAGTGGGTGCAGTGGGTGCCTCGGAGGGGGCCGCGCCGTGGGAGGCCGGTACGGCTCAGGTGATCCGGTCCGCGACCAAGGGCATCGCCGCCATCGTCCCGCTCCTGCTGCACCAGCGCGGACTGCTCGACCTGGACGCCCCCGTAGGCACGTACTGGCCGGAATTCAAGGCCGCCGGCAAGGAGCGGGTGCTCGTCCGCCACCTCCTCTCGCACCGCGCCGGCCTGCCCGTCCTGGACACCCCGCTCACCCCCGCCCAGGCCATCGACGGGGTCAGCGGGCCCGCCGCGCTGGCCGCCCAGGCCCCTGTCTGGGAGCCCGGCACGGACCACGGCTACCACGCGCAGACCTACAGCTGGCTCATCGGCGAACTGGTGCTGCGGGTCACCGGACGTACCCTCGGCACCTGGACAGCCGACGAGATATCCGGGCCGCTCGGCCTCGACCTGTGGATAGGCCTGCCGGAGGCGGAGCAGTCCCGGGTGGGCCGGATCGCCGCCGTCGAGGCGCCGCCCGCGCCCGCCGCCTCCGGCCTCCGCGTACGCCCCAAGCGGGCGGTCGCCGACGCGTACGCCGATCCCGCCTCCCTCACCAGCCGTGCCTTCGCCGCGATCTCGCCGGCGCCGGACGAGAACGCACCGGAGTACCGGGCCGCCGAGCTTCCCGCCTCCGCGGGCATTGCCACCGCCCGCTCCCTCGCCCGCTGCTACGCGGCGTTGACCGGCGCCGTCGACGGCCGGCCCCGCCTCTTCGCGCCCGCGACCCTCACCCTCGCCCGCACCGAGGAGTCCGCCGGGCTCGACCGCACCCTCCTCGTCACCACCCGCTTCGGCCTCGGCTTCATGCTGCACGGGCCCGCCTCGCCGCTGCTGGGACCGGGCTCGTTCGGCCACCCGGGGCGCGGGGGCGCGCTCGCCTGCGCCGACCCGGAGAGCGGGGTCGCCTTCGGGTACGTCACCAATGGCATGCAGCGGAACGTGACGGCGGATCCGCGTGCGCAGGCGCTGCTGCGGGCGGTTTCGCGCGTCATCGGATGACGCTCACCGGCCTCACGCCGTGTGCGGCCAACGGCCTCACGCCGTGCGTAGCCACCGGTAGCCACCGGGCTCACGCCGCGCGCAGCCACCGGCCTCACCCCATGTGTGGCCACTGGCCTCAACCCGTATGCAGCATCAGGCCGATCCCCAGCACCATCAGTGCCGCCGCGGCGATCCGTGGGGCACCGAAGCGTTCCTTGAAGAAGAGGGTGCCGATGGCGGCGCCGACGATGATCGAGGACTCGCGCAGGGCGGCGATGGGGGCCAGGGGCGCGCGCGTCTGGGCCCACAGGACCACGCCGTAGGCGATGACGGAGATGGCGCCGCCGGTCAGGCCGCGGACCGCGAACGGGCGGAGCTCGGTGAGGAGCCGGCCGCGGCGGACCGCCAGCGTGTAGCCGGGGATGACCAGGCCCTGGAGGACCAGCAGCCAGGCGACGTAGCCGAGGGACGTGCCGGAGGCGCGGACGCCGACGCCGTCGACGGTGGTGTAGGCGGCGATGGACAGGCCGGTGGCCAGCGCCGCGACGATGGCCGGCCAGTGCGGCGGGGCGCCGGAACCCCGGATGCCCCACAGGGCCACGCCGACCAGGCCCGCGGAGGCGAGGGCCACCCCGGCCAGGGCCCAGCGGCCGGGGAACTCGTGGACGAAGACGGCCGCGAGCACGGTGACGACGAGGGGGGCGGTGCCGCGGGCGATGGGGTACATCTGGCCGAAGTCGCCCAGCCGGAACGACTGCATGAGCAGCACCTGGTAGACGACGTGCAGGACGACGGAGGCCAGGAGGCAGGGCCAGGCTCCGGAGGCGGGCAGCGGCGCGACGGCGGCCAGGGCGGCGCCGCACACCGCACCGCCGCCGCCGACCAGTGTGAAGGCCAGCAGCTGGTCGCGTATGCCGTGGGCGATGGCGTTCCAACTGGCGTGGGTGACGGCGGCCATCAGGACGGCCGCGACGACGAGCGGGGTCACGACGCGCGCTCGGCGGGCACGGAAACGGTCATGGCCCGCACGCTAGCGAAAGCTGTACGGGCCATGCGATGGGGATACCGGCGGGAATCCCAGGGGCGGTTCAGCCCGCGGTGAGGATGGCGCGGACCACCGGGCCCGCGTTGCTGCCGCCATGGCCGCTGGCCGGCACGACGGCGGCCGCCGCGACGTCGTCGCGGTAGGCGGTGAACCAGGCGTTGGGCTTCTCCTGGCCGTCGACCTCGGCGGATCCGGTCTTGGCGCCGATGTCCCCGCCGACACCGGACATCGCCTCGGCGGCCGTACCGGAGGTCGCGGTCAGCTTCATCAGCGACTTCAGGCCGTCGAGGGTGGACGGCTTCATCGTGCGGGGGGCCTTGGCGAACGCCCGGTTGTCCAGCGACTGGGCGACGATGTACGGCTGGTGGAAGGAGCCGGCCCGGACCGTCGCGGCGAACGTGGCGACGTTGAGCGGGTTCATCCGCACCCCGCCCTGGCCGATCAGCGAGGCCGCCATCTGCGCGTCGCTCTGCACCGGCACCGAGCCGTCGAAGGTGGGGATGCCGGTGTTCCAGTTCAGCCCGATACCGAAGACGTCCCGGGCCTCCTTCGTCAGATCGTCGTTGCCGAGCTTCGACGCCTGCGAGATGAAGGCGTTGTTGCAGGACGCGGCGAAGCTCTGCGCGAAGGTGCCGTCCTTGATCTCGGTCTTGTTGAGGTTCTGGAACTTCCAGCCGCCGACGGTCACGAACTTGGGGCAGGGGTGCTTCTTGCCGGGGTCGGTCAGGCCCTTGTCCATCAGCAGCGCCGCAGTGACGATCTTCATCGTGGAGCCGGGGGCCAGCGAGCCCTGGGTGGCCAGGTTGAAGCCCTTGGCCGGGGAGTTGGCGAGCGCGAGGATCTCACCGGTGCTGGGCTTGACGGCGGCCGCGGCGGCGGACTTCTTGCCCTCGACGGCCTTCTCGGCGGCGGCCTGGAGCTTGGCGTCCAGGGTGGTCTTCAGGGTGCCGGGGGTGCCCTTGGAGAGCACCTTGAGGGTTTTGTCGGGCTGCTGCTCGTCGGGCTTGGCGGCCTTGGCGCGGTGGATGAACAGCTCGATGCCGGGCTTGCCGCCGGTCTTGTCGCCGTACTTGGCGCGCAGGCTGTCCAGGATCCCGGCCAGCGTCGGGTGTGCCTCGGGGGTCAGCTCGGTGCCGTTGCGGTCCACGGCCTTGATCGGCGGGGCCTCGGCCTCCCCGGTCCGCAGCTCGTCACCCTTGGCCAGGCCCGGGTGCAGCACGGTCGGCCGCCAGGCGATCTGCGGCTTTCCGGTGGTCTTGTCGCGCTGCACGGTCGCCGAGGTGCGGTACGAGTAGGGCGCCTTGGTGCCGTTGTGGTCGATCTGCGCAGTGACGGTGTACGGGACCGTGCTGCCGGACGGGGTGCCCGGTGTCACCGTCACCTTCGAGAACTTCGCCTGTTTGGCGAAGCTCTCCAGGGCGGCCTGGGCGGCCGCCGGGTTGTCCGTCAGCCCGGCCGCCGTGGCGGCGTCCCCGGACTGCCAGGCCTTCAGGAACTCGTGACCCGCCGTCTGCACCTCCTTGGCGGACGGCGGACCGGTCGGCACCGTGGGCGCGTTCTCACCCGTCTTGGCGTCCGCCGCCGTGACCTGCGTACGCGGCGTGTCCTCCGAACCGCCGAACAGCGCGAGGCCGCCCGCGACTCCCGCTACCAGGGCCGCCGATCCGCCGATCAGCCCGTACTTCACCTCTCGGCGCATGCCACCGATCCCCTCCCAGGAGCCTCGTTCGTGAATACGCACACAAGAACGTGCTTCGCACTCTAAGGGACACGGGGGAGGTATCGAATCTCGATCAGGGCACGGTCCTGTGACGCGCTGTTGTAACGCTGTGACAGAACTGTCGCACGCGCCCCGTGATTCTCCGGCGGCACACTCACCTGACGCCCGGTCATCCCAACGTGCCCACGTTCACACCCGCGGCGGACTCGGCGAACTTGGCGGACTCGGCGGACTCCGCGGGTCGGCGGACTCCGCGGGCTCGGCGGGTCGGCGGACTCCGGCGACCGGCGGCAGCGCGGACCTCACTCGTCGGCGGCCTGTTTCAATCCGTTTTCAATCCGTTTCAGTCCTTCTTCTCCCCTGTGTCGAACGAGGTTTCGCTGCCCAGGCCACCCTGACAGTCCTCGAGGACGGGGATGGTGAGGACGCTGAACTGACTGCATTCGCTGGGCTGGGCGGCGGCCACGGGAGCGGCGGCGGTGAGCAGCGCGATGGCGCAGCCGGCAAGGGCGAGAGAGCGAAGGCGCATGGATGTGGACCTCTCCGATCGTGATCATTCTGACCCCCTGCGTCGGAAGATACGACCGGTTCGGCGCGGGCGCGCGACGAGCGCCGCCGGCTGGGTGAGGGCGCTCATGGCGGTGGGGGCGCCGCCGTGGGCCGCGCCCCCACCTGCCCTCGCGTGAGCCTGCCTCCGTGTGCACCTGCCCCCACTTGCCCCACCTGCGTCTTCCCGTCAGAAGCGCCCTGGACACCTAGACCCAGGTGTCCAGCCACATCCGGTGGTGCCACGCCGATTTCGGGATCGGGGTGCCGGTGTAGATCGGATAGAAGTAGATGAAGTTCCAGATGATGAGGAGGACGAGGACGCCCGCGCCCACCGCGCCGACCGTCCGGCGGCGCTCGCCCGGGGCGGGGCCCGCCTCCGCCGGAGCGGCCGCGCCGCGGGCCTGAGGCGATGGGCCGACGAGGGCGCCGATCATCATCGCCAGCGCCAGGCACAGGAACGGAACGAACACCACCGCGTAGAAGAGGAAGATGGTCCGTTCCTGGTAGTGGAACCACGGCAGGTAGCCGGCGGCGACGCCGCAGGCGATGGCACCGGCCCGCCAGTCCCGCTTGAAGAGCCAGCGGTACAGGACGTAGAGGAGGGCGAAGCAGGCCGCCCACCACAGCAGCGGGGTGCCCAGCGCCAGCACCTCCCGGGCGCAGCCCTCGGCCGCGGTGCAGCCGGCCTGGCCGGCCTTGGGGTCCTCGTAGAAGTACGAGACCGGGCGGCCCAGGACGAGCCAGCTCCAGGGGTTGGACTGGTAGGTGTGCGGGGTGGTCAGGCCGGTGTGGAAGGAGAAGACCTCGGTGTGGTAGTGCCACAGGCTGCGCAGCCAGTCCGGCAGCCAGGTCCAGCCCGCCCGTTGGCCGTCCGCCGTGGTCGCCCAGTCGCGGTAGTAGCCGCCCTTGGTGGCGAGCCAGCCGGACCAGGACGCGAGGTAGGCGGCGAGGGCGACGACGACCGTCGAGCCGAACGCCGGCAGCACATCGCGGCGTAGCACCGCCAGGAACGGGTGCCGGGCACCGGCCGTACGGCGCCCCGCGACGTCCCACAGCACCGACATCAGCGCGAACGCCGCCAGGAAGTACAGGCCGTTCCACTTGGTCGCGGCGGACACGCCCAGGCACAGCCCGGCCGCGATCCGCCAGGGCCGCCAGCCGAGCCGCAGCCGGTCCCCGACCTCCGCGTCCGGGCGCGCCGTCCCCTCCGGGCCGAGGGGCAGCGCCGCCGCCAGCCGGGCCCGGGTACGGTCCCGGTCCACCAGCAGGCAGCCGAACCCGGCCACCACCCAGAACATCACGATCAGATCGAGCAGGGCGGTACGGCTCATCACGAAGTGCAGCCCGTCCACCGCCAGCAGGGCGCCGGCCAGGCAGCCCAGTGCTGTGGAGCGCAGCAGCCGCCGTCCGATCCGGCAGACCAGCAGCACCGACAGCGTGCCGAGCAGGGCCACCATGAACCGCCAGCCGAAAGGATTCATTCCGAACGCCCACTCGCCGAGCGCGATCAGCCACTTGCCCATCGGCGGATGAACGACGTACGAGTGCTCGGGCGAGAGCAGGATCTGCGGCGGGTGGGCGATCAGCGCGTCATTGGCATTCTTGGCCCAGGTGCCCTCGTAGCCGTACTGGAGCAGCGACCAGGCGTCCTTGGGGTAGTACGTCTCGTCGAATATCACCTTGCGCGGGCTGCCCAGGTTCCAGAACCGCAGCATCCCCGCGCACAGCGCCACCAGCAGCGGACCGGCCCAGGCCGACCAGCGCGTCAGCCGGGCCGCGGCCTGCGGGCCCAGGCCGAACACCGCCCACAGGCGGCCTTCCGGCCCGGGGAAGGGGGGCACCAGCCGCGTCCGGACATCGGCCTGCGGGCGGGCCGGGTATCCGAAGCGGCGCAGCCGCCGCTGCCATCCGGCGGGCTGCCGGCCCGGCTCCGGGGCGCGGTGCGCGGCGGCGTCGGTCGCGGTGGTGTCACTTGTCACTCGGCCCATCGTAGGGAAGCGCCCTGTGGACCGGTCGGAGGGAAGGCCGCCGAACGGCAGGAAGCCGCGGGGAGCCGTGTGGAGCGGTGGCGTGGAGGGGGACGGGAGGACGGGGGCGCCGGCGGACCCGGGCGCGGACGGGAGGACGGGGATGCCGGCGGACCGGGGCGCGGGGGACGGGGATGCCTACGGACCGGGGCGCGGCTGGGAGGATGGACGGGTGACTGGAACGCTCGTACTTGCAGGAACGCCGATCGGTGACGTCGCGGACGCCCCGCCGCGGCTCGCCACCGAGCTGGCCGCCGCCGATGTGATCGCCGCCGAGGACACCCGGCGGCTGCGCCGGCTGACCCAGGCGCTCGACGTGACGCCGGCCGGCCGGATCGTCTCGTACTTCGAGGGCAACGAGGCGGCCAGGACGCCCGAGCTGGCCGATGCGCTGGCCGGCGGGGCGCGGGTGCTGCTGGTCACCGACGCGGGGATGCCGTCGGTCTCCGACCCCGGCTACCGCCTGGTCGCCGCGGCCGTCGAGCGCGGCATCAAGGTCACCGCGGTACCGGGTCCCAGCGCGGTGCTCACCGCGCTCGCCGTCTCCGGGCTGCCGGTGGACCGCTTCTGCTTCGAGGGGTTCCCGCCGCGCAAGGCCGGGGAGCGGCGCTCCCGGCTGCGCGAGGTCGCCGACGAGCGGCGCACTCTCGTCTACTTCGAGGCACCGCACCGGCTGGACGACACCCTCGCCGCGATGGCGGAGATCTTCGGCGCGGAGCGGCGGGCCGCGGTCTGCCGCGAGCTGACCAAGACGTACGAGGAGGTCAAGCGCGGCACCCTGGGCGAGCTGGTGCCCTGGGCGGCCGAGGGCGTACGGGGCGAGATCACCATCGTCGTCGAGGGCGCCCCCGAGAGCGGCCCGCAGGAGCTGGATGCCGGGGAACTGGTGCGCCGGGTGCGGATCCGTGAGGAAGCCGGGGAGCGGCGCAAGGAGGCCATCGCGGCGGTCGCCGCGGAGGCGGGGCTGCCCAAGCGGGAGGTCTTCGACGCCGTCGTGGCCGCGAAGAACGCCGCGAAGGACGCCGCGAAGGACGCCCCGAAGGATGCAGCGGCGGGCTAGGGCCTGCCCCTCTCGGACAGGCCCTGGGGGCCTGATTCCGTGAAAACCAAGAGGTAGGGGCGGATAACCGACGCTTCGGAAGGTAAAAGGCTGCCCTGAAAGGTAAAGCGCTGGGCGGTGGAGTCGGACGTTTTATATGGCTGCTGCCAAATCTGGGCCAATTGGATGCCTGAACCGCTGCGTTTCGGCCGGGAAGGGAGTCCACTGGGGGCGGGACGAACGGTCCCCGGACACCTTGTCCCGCGGACAAGAGGAGCGCAGATGACTGAGATCGCACAGACCACTGGCATCGAGCCCGCCGCCTATGAGGCGTACGCCTTCGCCTGCATGCGGTGCGGCCATGGCTGGGAGCAGGCGTACGAGATAGTCCACCACATCGACGGCAAGGGCGAGCCGCATGTCGTCTACTACGCGGACGGCGAGCGGGTGCCGTCTCCGCTGACCCGCCCCAGTTGCCGGAACTGCGGCGGTGATGTCGTACGCATCATGCGCTCCGGTCAGGTCTCGAAGGTCTCCCATGCGATCGAGAACATGCATCAACGCCGGCACGACGGTGCGAAGGCCCAGAAGGGCGGGCGGGCCGAGGACGCAGCCGGGGGCGGGGAGGCCACGGGCCGCGGCAAGCACCACTGGCACCTCTCCGACCTGCTGCACCCTTTCCAGCACCACCACAACAGCAACCGCAAGTGAGTGCCGACAGCAACCGCGAGTGAGTCCCGCCCCGGGGTCCTCAGCAGCAACCGCAAGCGAGCCCCGGCCCGGGGTCCTCAGCAGCAACCGCGAGTGACCCCTGATCCGGGGTCCTCGTAGGATCACGGCCATGGCACCGCAGGACGACAAGAACACCCCGCCGCCGCTGCCCGAACCGCTTCGGGTGCCGGTCGCCGACTCGCACACCCACCTCGACATGCAGGCCGGCACCGTCGACGAGGCGCTCGCCAAGGCCGCCTCGGTCGGGGTGACCACAGTCGTCCAGGTGGGCTGCGACCTGGCCGGCTCGCGGTGGGCGGCGGACACCGCGGCGGCGTACGAGAGCGTCCACGCCACCGTCGCCCTGCACCCGAACGAGGCGCCCCGGATCGTCCTGGGGGATCCGGACGGCTGGTCGCGGCAGGGTGCCCGGGCGGCCGGCGGGGACGCCGCGCTGGACGAGGCGCTCGACGGGATAGACCGGCTCGCGGCGCTGCCGCAGGTCCGCGGCGTCGGCGAGACCGGTCTGGACTACTTCCGTACCGGTCCGGACGGGATGGCCGCCCAGGAGCGGTCCTTCCGCGCCCATATCGAGATCGCCAAACGGCACGGCAAGGCCCTGGTCATCCACGACCGGGAGGCCCACGAGGACGTGCTGCGGATCCTCCGCGAGGAGGGCGCGCCCGACCGGACGGTCTTCCACTGCTACTCCGGCGACGCCGCGATGGCGGAGGTCTGCGCCGCGGCCGGTTACTTCATGTCCTTCGCCGGCAACGTCACCTTCAAGAACGCCCAGCCGCTGCGCGACGCGCTCGCCGTCGCCCCGCCCGAGCTGGTCCTCGTCGAGACCGACGCGCCGTTCCTCACCCCGGCGCCGTACCGCGGACGGGCCAACGCCCCGTACCTCGTTCCGGTCACCCTCCGGGCGATGGCGGAGGTCAAGGGGATGACGGAGGACGCACTGGCCACCGCCGTCGCGGCGAACACGGCGCGTGCCTTCGGGTACTGATCCGGTCCTGATAAGTCCACCCACGTACCCCAAAGTGACCACTTTCCGTATCTGAGCAACTTTGGAGAGTCACCTCCGCTCCGCTACATTCCGCCCGTCCACCGCATCCGTGGACCCGTCCACCGCATCCGTGGGTATGGGGAGCGCGCCGTGAGCCAGTCACCGAGCAGTCACCGTGCCGCACGCGGGCATCGCAGACGCCGCCCCGAACGCCCCGAGGGGCTGCGCCGACTGGTGCCCCGGGCGCTGGTCGTCGCGTTCCTCGCCGGCGGCACCACGGCGTTCATCGCGCACGACAAGGCGGTCCGGCTCAACGTCGACGGCAGACCGCGCACCCTGCACACCTTCGCCGACGACGTGCACGAGCTGCTGGGCGACGAGCAGCTCGACGTCGGTGACCACGACATCGTCGCGCCCGCCCCCGGCTCCGGCCTGACCAGCGGTGCGGAGATCGTCGTCCGCCACGGCCGCCCCGTCGCACTCACCGTCGACGGCCACCGCCGCACCGTGTGGACCACCGAGGACACCGTCGACGGCGCACTCCGCGAGCTCGGTGTCCGCGCCGAGGGCGCCTACCTCTCGACCTCCCGCGCCCGGCGGATCGCCCGGCACGGCATGGAGCTGGCGGTACGCACCGAACGCTCGGTGACCTTCCTCGCCGACGGCCGTACGTACGCGGTCCGCACCAACGCCGCCACCGTCCGCGAGGCCCTCGCCGAGGCCGGCCTGGCCCTGCGCAACCAGGACACCACCTCGGTGCCGCCGGAGAGCTTCCCGCGCGAGGGCCAGACCATCTCCGTGCTGCGCATCACCGGTTCGCGGAAGGTCCGCGACGAGGCCATCCCGTTCCGTACGGTCCGACGGGCCGACGCCCAACTCGCCCGCGGCACCGAGTCGGTCGTCCAGCAGGGGCGCCCCGGAGTGCGGCGGGTCACCTACCGGCTGCGCACCGTCAACGGCGTCAAGCAGAAACCGAAGCGGCTGCACATCGAGGTCGTGCGCCCCCCGCTCCCGCAGATCGTGCACATCGGGACCCAGGAGCTGCCCACCTCCGTCCAGGGCGTCGACCACCTCGCCTGGGATGCGCTGGCCCGGTGCGAGGCGGGCGGCCGGCCGGACGCCGTCGACGCCTCCGGCACCTACGGCGGCCTCTACCAGTTCGACGTCGGCACCTGGCAGGCCCTCGGCGGCCAGGGCCGCCCCCAGGACGCGCCCGCCGCGGAGCAGACCTACCGCGCCAAGAAGCTCTACGTGAGGCGGGGGGCGAGCCCCTGGCCGGTCTGCGGCCGTAAGCTTCACGGGTGAGCAACAGCGCCAGCCCCACCGACGAGCACGGCCCCCTCCTGGGCCCCGCCGACATCCGCGAGCTGGCCGCCAGGCTGGGCGTACGCCCCACCAAGCAGCGCGGCCAGAACTTCGTCATCGACGCCAACACCGTCCGCCGTATCGTGCGGACCGCCGGTGTCCGGCCCGACGACGTCGTCGTCGAGATCGGCCCCGGCCTCGGGTCGCTGACCCTGGCGCTGCTGGAGGCCGCCGACCGGGTCACCGCCGTCGAGATCGACGACGTCCTGGCCGCCGCGCTACCGGACACCGTCGCGGCCCGGATGCCCGACCGCGCCGACCGCTTCGCCCTCGTCCACAGCGACGCCCTGCACGTCACCGAGCTGCCCGGGCCCGCCCCCACCGCACTGGTCGCCAACCTCCCCTACAACGTCGCGGTCCCGGTGCTGCTGCACATGCTCGCGGAGTTCCCCACCATCGACCGGACCCTGGTCATGGTCCAGTCCGAGGTCGCCGACCGGCTCGCCGCTCGCCCCGGCAACAAGGTCTACGGCGTGCCCTCGGTCAAGGCCAACTGGTACGCCGAGGTCAAGCGGGCCGGCGCCATCGGCCGCAATGTCTTCTGGCCGGCCCCCAACGTCGACTCCGGCCTGGTCTCCCTCGTACGCCGCGACAAGCCGATCGCGACGACGGCGAGCCGCGAAGAGGTCTTCGCCGTCATCGACGCGGCCTTCGCCCAGCGCCGCAAGACCCTGCGCGCCGCCCTCTCCGGATGGGCCGGCTCGGCCGCCGCCGCGGAGGCCGCACTGGTCGCCGCGGGCATCTCCCCGCAGGCCCGCGGCGAGGCGCTGACCATCGAGGAGTTCGTCCGCATCGCCGAGAACAAGGGAGCCGGCCAGTGACCGCACCCGTCACCGTCCGGGTTCCGGCCAAGGTCAACGTCCAGCTGGCGGTCGGCGCCGCCCGCCCGGACGGCTTCCACGACCTGGCGAACGTCTTCCTCGCGGTCGGCCTCTACGACGAGGTCACCGCCACCCCGTCCGACACCCTGCGGATCACCGCCGAAGGCCACGACGTCGACCAGATCCCCCTGGACCGGACGAACCTCGCCGCCCGCGCCGCCGAACTCCTCGCCGCCCGGCACGGCATCGAGCCGAACGTCCACCTCCACATCGCCAAGGACATCCCGGTCGCCGGGGGCATGGCCGGCGGCAGCGCCGACGCCGCCGGCGCCCTGCTGGCCTGCGACGCCCTCTGGTCCACCGGCACCTCCCGCGACGAACTCATCACCCTCTGCGCCGAGTTGGGCAGCGACGTACCCTTCAGCCTGGTCGGCGGCGCCGCCCTGGGCCGCGGCCGCGGCGAACTGCTGACCCCGCTCCCCGTCGGCGGCACCTTCCACTGGGTCTTCGCCGTCGCCGACGGCGGCCTCTCCACCCCCGCCGTCTACCGCGAGTTCGACCGCCTCACGGCAGACACCCACATCCCCGCCCCCGAGGCGTCCCCCGCCCTCCTCACGGCACTGGAGTCCGGCGACCCCATCGCCCTCGCCGCCTCCCTCACCAACGACCTCCAGCCCGCCGCCCTCTCCCTGCGCCCCTCCCTGGCCGCCACCCTGGCCGCCGGCACCGCGGCCGGCGCCCTGACCGCCCTGGTCTCCGGCTCGGGCCCGACCACCGCGTTCCTGGTCAAGGACCCGGAGTCGGCCCGGCAGGTGGCGGAGGCCCTGGAGACGTCCGGTACCTGCCGGTCTGCCCGTGTGGCGGCCTCCCCGGCGCCCGGCGCGATGCTCCTCCAGCCCTGAAGCCTCCGGCTGTAGCGCCAGGGCCTGGCCCATCGGACAGGCCCTGGTCGGCTCACGTCGACAGGGCCAGGGCGAAGAAGCCGTCGGTCTTCAGGACCTGGTCCACGTGCACGGCCAGGTCCTGGGGCATGCGACGCCGGCGTAGAAGCAGGGAACGCTCTCCGAGCCGTCAATGTCCTTGCGCCGTACCACGATTCACCGCCGTAGGGTCGACTGATCCGCTTCCGCTGCTCCGCACCGCAATTCCCCGTGTCGCGGTCGGGAGCCCAAACCCTTAGAGCTCGTCGATGGCGGTCAGGTCGATGTCGATGGCGTAGGGCCTGTCGACCTTGATCCGGTCGCGGTGCATGCCCGCGTGCACGTACGCCCTGGTGACCGGGTCGAGTTCGTAGACGTGGATGACGGGCCTGTCGCCGGTTCCGTTCTGCTCGACGCGCCAGAAGTTCTCGATCCCAGCGGCGGCGTACTTCCACGGTTTGGTCGTGCGGTCGCGGGACTCTGATTCCGGGGAGACGACCTCAATGGCGAGGATCACGTCCTCGGCATGGTGGCGCGTCTGGTTCGGTCCAGTGACCGAGCCGGCCCGGACCACGCTCAGATCGGGTTCGGGACCATTGCGCTTGTCGAGGATGACGGTCATCTCCCGCCGCACGCGGAATTCGTCCGGGACTGCGGCGCGCAGACCATGCTCCAAGAGGTACGTCGCCAGCGTGTGGAAAGCCCGCTGCGGACGCACGAAGACCAGACTCCCGTCGATCAATTGGGTGTGCGGCGGGAGATCCGGCAGCGTGAACAGGTCGTCCACCGTCCAGCCGTCCACCGGCGGCCTCGGCCACTTCGGCGTCGGCTCGACGAGTGGCTCGGCAGCCGTGGGGATCGGCTCGGCAGCCATGGTTCCTCCCATGGACGGGATTCTGTCGACCTGCTAGTCCACGGTAGCGGCCGTATCCCGATCACGTCATCACAAAGAGTGACTGCTCCCGCGCGAGTCGCCCCCGGCAGCCGCCAGCACCCCCGCCACCAGCTGCCCCGCACGTACGGCATGCCCCGCAACGGTCGGTACGCAGCGGTTTGCCGTCGGGTCGTACTGGGTCATGATCACGCCCGCGTGGTCGGTGTCCGGTTCCTGGAGCGTCACCGTCCGTCCGGCGACTCGTAGGGTCTCGGCGAGGTCGCGAGTGTGCTGGGCGTCCAGGACTGTGTCCCGGCTGCCGTGGACGAGGTGGACCGGTACGGCAGGGGTCCGGCCTGCGGCGAGGTCGGACAGCGGGGCGGTGCCGGTGGTCCGCGCCGGGAGGTCGTAGCGGCCTGCCAGGCCCACCACCGCCCGGGGGCGCCAGCCGTCCGCGGTCTCGGGCCGCAGGGCGATCCCCAGCGCGGCTCCGGCCCCCGCCGACCAGCCGGCCAGCGCGATCGACTCCGTGTCGCCGCCCAGCCCACCCGCTTCCTTGCGGGCGAAGGCGAGGGACTCCAGCAGGTGTGCCCGGCCGCCGTCCGGGGCGTCCGAGCGCCAGTCCGGTACCAGGACCAGCAGGCCGCGTGTCGCCGCCGTGCGCGCCAGTGGTTCGAGGACGTCCCGCTCGTCCGGTCCGATGCCATGCCACAGCAGGACGGTCGGTGCCGGGTGCGGCGCCCCCACCGGACGGTAGAGGTCCAGCCGCTTGCCGCTCGGGCAGTAGATCAGCCCGTGTTCCGTCTCCACTGCGGTGCCCGTGTCCGATGTCATGGCGGGGACGCTATCCAACGGGATCCAACGGGATCCATCGAGGCGGCGTTGGGGGCTCAGGAGCCCGCGATGGCCAGTGACACCACCCAGGCCAGGGCCAGCACGCAGGGCGCGGCGACGAGGCAGGCCGCGCCCGCCGTGCGCCGGCTGCCCAGGCCCACCACCGTCAGGACGGCGGCCGCGAAGGCGGCGAAGAGCGGCAGGGAGGCGACGGTGTTCTGGCCGCCCGTGGTGCAGATCAGGCGGGCGTCGCCGCCGTAGCAGCCGTCGCTGGCCATGGCGAGAAACGGTGCGAACAGCGCGGTGAACCCGGCGCCCGCGAACAGGAGCAGGCCGATGACGAGACGGCCGGCGAAGGCGAAGCCCTCACCGGTTCGTGCCTCGTCGGGTGCCGGGAGGGTGGCTGGTGCCTGGTCGTTGTTCATGGGGCACAAGGTAGGTCCGCCGTACGCTCCCGCCATCGGTACGGCTACTCACCTGTCTACTCATGTGCCGGAGGGCGGGCCGCCCAGCTCGACGAGGCGTCTGGCTCCGCACTTGATCGCCCGGACAAGTCCTTGCCGTCAGCGGTGGAGATCAGCGGTGGAGATCGAAAACCGGGACGCCGCGCCCTTCGTACGCCTTCGCGTCGACTGTCGCGACCAGCGCATCAGCACCCCACTCCGGCAGATGTCGTGCCGCGTGAATTGCGGCGGCGACCCCGAGAGGCACACCGTCCCGGTGCAGGTGGGCGACGGACAGCATGGCCGGATAGTCGAGGTCGACGGTGTGGAGGACCTCCAGCTGCCCTACGTGCTCCGCGATGCCCAGATGCTCCCGGTCCGCTTCAAGGGCCGCCAGCACCGGAACCCACAGTTGTGTCTCGGGCTCGAAATGCGCGCGGTGGATTAACGCCGACACTTGGCGGTTCCCGGACAGGGCCAGAAGGGTCGGGGTGTCCAGGACGAGATGGTGCTGGATCACGCGGCGGCCTCGTCGGCTTCGCCGGTCTCGCCCGATACCTGAGCGAAAGCCTCTCGCAGGCGCCGGCCCATCGCTGCGCTCTCCTCGTCGGACACCGTGACCCCGAAGTTCTCCGCCAGGTATGCGCGCGTCTGTTCCGCCCGCTCCCGGCGTTCCTCGTCGGTCAGTGTGGATTCCGCGAATTCCTGGACCAAGGAGCGGATCGAGGACCCGCGAGACTCGGCGATCACCGCGAGTCGGTCGCGCACCTCGGCGGGTACACGGATCATCACGTCAGCCATGCCCTGAGTATAGGGCGCTGTATACGGCGATGTATACGTGCTGTGGGTTGGCGTCAGAAACTCCGGAAGGGGCGGGGCAGGGCGCCGACTACGCTGGGGAGGTCGATCGATGTGAAGCGCATCGATGGGAAGCGCAGGAGTGAGATGGCCGTCAACCTCGTCAATCTGGAAGCCGTCAGCAAGGCGTACGCGCTGCGCGCGCTGCTCGACGGTGTCTCCCTCGGCGTCAACGAGGGGGACCGGATCGGCGTCGTCGGGCGCAACGGCGACGGGAAGACCACCCTGATCCGGATTCTCGCCAAGCTGGAGGGCGCGGACGAGGGGCGGGTCACCCACAGCGGAGGGCTGCGGCTGGGTGTGCTGACCCAGCACGACTCGCTCGATCCGCAAGCCACCATCCGGCATGAGGTGATCGGTGATCTCGCCGATCACGAGTGGGCCGGGAACGCGAAGATCCGGGATGTGCTGACGGGACTGTTCGGTGATCTGCATCTGCCGGGGTTCACCGAGGGGTTGGACACCGTCATCGGGCCGCTCTCGGGTGGTGAGCGGCGGCGGATCGCGCTGGCCAAGCTGCTGATCGCCGAGCAGGACCTGATCGTGCTGGACGAGCCGACCAACCACCTGGATGTGGAGGGCATCTCGTGGCTGGCGCGTCATCTGCGGGCGCGGCGGTCGGCGCTGGTGGTCGTCACCCACGACCGCTGGTTCCTCGACCAGGTGTGTACGCGGATGTGGGACGTTCAGCGTGGTGACGTGCACGAGTACGAGGGCGGGTACAGCGACTACGTCTTCGCGCGGGCCGAGCGGGAGCGGATCGCGGCCTCTGAGGAGACCAAGCGGCAGAACCTGATGCGCAAGGAGCTGGCGTGGCTCCGGCGCGGCGCCCCGGCCCGTACGAGCAAGCCGCGGTTCCGGATCGAGGCGGCCAATGAGCTGATCGCGGATGTCCCGCCGCCGCGGGACAGCGCCGAGCTGATGAAGTTCGCCAGCTCGCGGCTGGGCAAGACGGTTTTCGATCTGGAGGACGTGAGCGTCCAGGCCGGGCCGAAGGTACTGCTCAAGCACCTGACCTGGCAGCTGGGCCCGGGCGACCGGATCGGTCTGGTCGGGGTGAACGGCGCCGGCAAGACCTCGCTGCTGCGGGCGCTGGCCGAGGCGGCCCGTACGGAGGGTGAGGCGCAGCCGGCGGGCGGCCGGATCGTCGTCGGCAAGACCGTCAAGCTGGCCTATCTGTCGCAGGAGGTGGGCGAGCTCGACCCGGCCTGGCGGGTGCTGGAGGCCGTGCAGGCGGTGCGGGAGCGCGTCGACCTCGGCAAGGGGCGGGAGATGACCGCCGGGCAGCTCTGCGAGAAGTTCGGGTTCACGAAGGAGAAGCAGTGGACGCCGGTCGGCGACCTGTCGGGCGGTGAGCGGCGGCGGCTGCAGATCCTGCGGCTGCTGATGGACGAGCCGAACGTGCTGTTCCTCGACGAGCCGACCAACGACCTCGACATCGAGACGCTGACGCAGCTGGAGGACGTGCTCGACGGCTGGCCGGGCTCGCTGATCGTCATCAGCCACGACCGGTACTTCATCGAGCGGACCACGGACCGCGTCTTCGCACTGCTCGGCGATGCCACGCTGCGGATGCTGCCGCGCGGGCTGGACGAGTACCTGGAGCGTCGCCAGAAGCTGATCGAGGCCGCGGTACCGGCGGCGCCCGCGCCGCAGTCGGCGGCCGCCGCACCCAAGAAGTCCGCCGCTGTCACCCGCGCCGCGCAGAAGGAACTCCAGCGGATCGAGCGGCAGTTGGACAAGATCGGGGGCAAGGAGAGCGCGCTGCACGCTCAGATCGCCGAGCATGCGACGGACTTCGAGAAGGTCGCCGGGCTCGATGCCCAGCTCCGTGAGCTGACCGCTGAGCGGGAGGAGTTGGAGATGCGCTGGCTGGAACTGGCGGAGGACGCGTAGCACTTCAGCGCGGCGCACGCGTAGCACTCCAGCGCGGCGCACGCGCAACGCTCCCTCGGAGGGGGCGCGTAGGTGCGGCTGATCCCGGCCAACCGGGTGCCGGATCCCGGCTGATCGAGTGCCGGATCCCGGCCAACAGGGTGCCAATCGGCCCCGGTTGGCCGGGATTCCAGCATTCCGGGGGTCTTCTCCCCGGTAGGGGGCGCGCTTCGGCAGCCGAGCGTGTAGCTTCCCGGGACGAGTGGCCCGGACGGGTCGCGGTGGGGCGCGCCGAAGGGGAGGGGCTGGTCGATGGGCGTACGGCTCATGGTGGTCGACGATCACCGTCTGCTCGCGGAGGCGCTCGCCTCGGCGCTGAAGCTGCGCGGACACCGCGTACTGGCGGCCGCCGCGCCCAGCGCCGGGGCCGCGGACCTGGTGGTGAGCCGGGCGCCCGAGGTCTGCCTGCTGGGCACCGCGGCGCCCGCCCAGCCGGGGGCGTTCGACCCGGTCGTACGGATCAAGAAGGAGCGGCCGCAGGTCTCGGTGGTGGTGCTGGGGCCCGTGCCGAGCCCGCGGGGGATCGCGGCGGCGTTCGCGGCCGGCGCCTCCGGGTACGTACGCAACGACGAGCGGATCGAGGGCGTGGAGCGCGCCATGATGAAGGCGCGGGCGGGGGAGTCGGCGGTCTCCCCGCAGCTGTTGCAGCAGGCCTTCGAGGAGCTGCTGCACCCCGCGGCACAGCCGGACGACGAGGGGGCACGGCTGCTGGAGCTGCTCACCCCGCGTGAGGTGGAAGTGCTGATGCGGGTCGCGGACGGGGAGGACACCCGGCTGATCGCGGCCGGCATGGACATTGCGCCGAGTACGGCGCGGACGCACGTCCAGCGGGTGTTGATGAAGCTGGAGGTGGGGTCGCGGCTGGAGGCCGCCGCACTGGCGGCGCGTACCGGGCTGCTGGACCGGGCGGGTGGTGGTGGCGGCGGTGGCGGGCGTGCTGCGCGGAAGGCGGGGCCGGAGGCGGGCGGGGAGGCGGGGCCGGGAGATCCGCCACCTTCGGAGTAAGTCGCCATCAGGGACGGTCGGTTCAGCTGCTTCCGGGAGGGTCGGTTCAGCCGCTTCCGGGGCGGCCGTCGTTCTCCGCCCCGACCGCCATTTCTGCCGGCCGGAGTTTCAGCCAGACCAGGAAGAAGAGGCCGAGGGCGAGCATGCCGAGGCCGGTCCACAGGTTGATGTTGATGTCCTGGGCCTTCTTCAGGTCCGCGTCGGACGCGTTCAGGCCGGCGAGGGTGACGATCACGCCGTAGACGACGAACAGGCCGCCGATGACGCGTCGTACGTCGAAGAGGCGCGCGGCGGTCGCTGACGTCCGCTCCAGCTCTTCGACCTCGTGGTGGTGGTCACTCATGGTGGGTCAACTCCATTGATTTCCCATGCTGTTCATGATCAGGAGGCGTTCAGGAGGATTCAGAAGGAGAAGGGGACGTAGCAGGCGGCGGCCAGGACGACCGCGCCCCAGCCGAGCAGGGCCGGTTTGCGGTACCAGGCGTCGTCGCCCTCGGCAGCCGGTTCCTCCCTGCCGTCCACGTCCCTACCGTCCATACCGGGTGACCTGGTGCCGTAGACCAGGCCGGCCAGCGAGTCGGCGGGCTTGGGCTTGGTCACCAGGGTGACGGCGACCATCACCAGCGCGCCGACGACGAAGGCGACGATCGAGGAGACGAAGTTGGCGCCCTGGTCGGAGGGGAGGGAGATCACGCCCTGCTGGTAGAACCAGAAGTAGTTGACCATCGCGGCCACGGTCCCGGAGAGCAGCCCCCAGAAGCCGGCCGCGGCGCTGGTCCGCTTCCAGAACATGCCGATGACGAACACCACGAACAGCGGCACGTTGAAGAAGGAGAAGAGCGTCTGGAGGTAGTTCATGATGTTGCTGAAGGACGAGGCGATGAAGGCCGTGCCCATGCCGATCAGCACCCCGACCGCGGTCACCACGCGGCCCGTCGCGAGGTAGTACGCGTCCGCGCGGCCCTTCTTCAGGTACGCGGCCCAGATGTCGTGGGTGAAGACGGTGTTGAAGGAGGAGACGTTCGCCGCCATACCGGCCATGAACGCTGCCGGCAGGCCGGTCACCGCGATGCCCAGCACGCCGTTGGGGAGCAGGTCGCGCATCAGGACCGGTATGGCGTCGTTGTACTGGAGGCCATCCGCGGACTTTCCCAGCGTCGGCTCCATGACCAGGGCGATCAGGCCGGGGACGATCACGACCATCGGGATGAGGACCTTGGGGAAGGCGGCGATCAGCGGGGTGCGCCGGGCGGCGGAGAGGTTCTTGGCGGACAGCGCGCGCTGCACCTCGGCGAAGTTCGTCGTCCAGTAGCCGAAGCTCATCACGAAGCCGAGGCCGAGGACGATGGTGAGCCAGTTCGCGCCGAGCGGGTTGCTCTCGCCGATGCCGGTGCCCTTCCAGGCGGTGAGGAACGCCTCGCCGTGCGAGGAGGACAGCGAGTGGTTCAGGCCGTCCCAGCCGCCGACGCGCTTGAGGCCGACGACGGTCAGCGGTATCAGCGCGGCAAGGATCACGAAGAACTGCAGCACCTCGTTGTAGATCGCCGAGGAGAGGCCGCCGATGGTGATGTACGCCAGGACGAAGAAGCCGGCGACCACGATCGCCACCCACTGCGGCCAGCCGAGCAGCGCCTGGAGCACGATCGCCATCGCGTAGAGGTTCACGCCCGCGATGAGTACGGACGATACGGCGAAGATGACCGAGGAGAGCAGGTGCGAGGAGGGGCCGAAGCGGTGCAGCAGGAACTCCGGCACCGAGCGCACCTTGGAGCTGTAGTAGAACGGCATCATCACCAGGCCCAGGAAGACCATCGCCGGGATGGCGCCGATCCAGTACCAGTGGACAGTGTAGGTGCCGTACTGCGCGCCGTTGGCGGCCATCCCGAGGATCTCGGTGGCGCCGAGGTTGGCGGCGACGAACGCCAGGCCGGTGACCCAGGCGGGCAGTGACCGCCCGGAGAGGAAGAAGTCCAGGCTCGTCCTGACACTCCGTCGTGCCGCGAATCCGATGCCGAGGACGACGATGAAGTAGAGGGCCAGGATCGTGTAGTCCAGGGCGTTGGTGGGGAGCCGGAGCCCTTCAGCCAGGGTGATCACGGTGGGAACTCGCTTCCTCGGGCGATCGGAACGCAAGCGATCAGAACGCACAGAAAGCTACGCCGAGACCTCGGGAAACTGAAGACTTTTGTTGGATTGAGTTGTTGGATCTTGAGGGATGCGTGCGAGGGGGCTGGGGTGCGGGGCTGGGGGCTGGGGCCCGGGTCGCGGCTGGCCCTGCTGGTCGCGGCGGCTGCGTTGACGCGATTGTTTAGTTGTGCTTCATTGTGTTTGTTTGTGTTGAGGTGGCGGAGTCGGGTGAGGAGCGGCTTTCCGTGCAGAACGTGAAGAGCGTGAAGAACGTGAAGAAGACGACGACGCGGCTCGCGGATGGCCGGGAGCTCATCTACTACGACCACGACTACGACGCGCGGGGCGGCGCTGTACGGGACGCCGTCGACCGGCGCCCCCTCGCCCCCGTCGCCACCGCCTCCGAGATCCGCCACGACCGCCTCCTCGGTGACTCCGTGGCCATCGCCTCCCACCGCCAGGCCCGCACCTACCACCCGCCGGCCGACGAGTGCCCGCTGTGCCCCTCCCGCGGCGGCCGGCTCTCGGAGATCCCCGCCGCCGACTACGACGTCGCCGTCTTCGAGAACCGCTTCCCCTCCCTGGCCGGCGGTCACGGCCGCTGTGAGGTCGTCTGCTTCACCTCCGACCACGACGCCTCCTTCGCCGACCTCACCGACGCACAGGCCGCCCTGGTCCTGGACGCCTGGACCGACCGCACCGCCGTACTCTCCCAACTCCCCGGCGTGGCACAGGTCTTCTGCTTCGAGAACCGTGGCGAGGAGATCGGCGTCACCCTCGGCCATCCGCACGGCCAGATCTACGCGTACCCCTTCGTCACCCCGCGCACCGAGCGCATGCTCGCCTCGCTCGCCGCCCACCGGGAGGCGACCGGCGGCCGGAACCTCTTCGATGACGTCCTCGCCGACGAACGCGCCGACGGCCGCCGTATCGTCCTCGACGGCACGCACTGGCTGGCCTTCGTCCCGTACGCCGCCCACTGGCCCTACGAGGTGCACCTCTACCCCAAGCGCCGCGTCCCCGATCTGCCCGCCCTCGACGACGCCGCGCGCGCCGAGTTCCCACGGGTCTACCTGGAGCTCCTGCGGAGGTTCGACCGGATCTTCGACCAGGGGCGCGGGGCCCCGCCTGCCCCGCCCCTCACGCCGTCCGCCCACCCGGCGCCGGCGCCGACCCCGACCCCGTACATCGCGGCCTGGCACCAGGCGCCGGTGCGCGCCGAGCAGCGCGCCGAATTCGCCCTCCACCTCGAGCTGTTCACCATTCGCCGGACATCCGGCAAGCTGAAGTTCCTCGCGGGTTCCGAATCCGGCATGAACGTGTTCATCAACGACGTGCCGCCGGAGGCCGCGGCCGAACGACTGCGAGAGGCAGCGAGCGAGTCATGAGCAAGTACCTGGTGACGGGTGGGGCCGGCTATGTCGGCAGCGTCGTGGCGCAGCACCTGCTGGAGGCCGGCCACACGGTGACCGTCCTCGACAACCTCTCGACCGGCTTCCGGGACGGCGTCCCCGCGGGCGCCGAGTTCATCGAGGGCGACATCCGTACCGCGTTCGACGGGGAGCGCGGCGCCGAGCGGGCCGAGTGGTTCGACGCCTCGTACGACGCGGTGCTGCACTTCGCCGCGTTCTCGCAGGTCGGAGAGTCCGTCGCGAAACCCGAGAAGTACTGGGACAACAACGTCGGCGGCACCATGGCGCTGCTCGCCGCGATGCGCTCGGCGGGCGTGCGCACGCTCGTCTTCTCCTCCACCGCCGCGACGTACGGGGAGCCGGTGCGCACCCCGATCACCGAGACCGACCCGACCGCCCCCACCTCCCCGTACGGCGCGAGCAAGCTCGCCGTCGACCACATGATCAGCGGCGAGGCCACCGCCCACGGGCTGGCCGCGGTCTCCCTGCGCTACTTCAACGTGGCCGGTGCCTACGGCAGTTGCGGCGAGCGGCACGACCCCGAGTCGCACCTCATCCCGCTCGTCCTCCAGGTCGCCCAGGGCAAGCGCGAGGCGATCTCCGTCTACGGCGACGACTACCCGACCCCCGACGGCACCTGCGTCCGCGACTACATCCACGTCGCCGACCTGGCCGAGGCCCACCTCCTCGCCCTCGACGCGGCGGCCCCCGGCGAGCACCTGATCTGCAACCTCGGCAACGGCAACGGCTTCTCCGTACGCGAGGTCATCGAGACCGCCCGCAAGGTCACCGGGCACCCCATCCCGGAGGTCGCCGCTCCGCGCCGCGACGGTGACCCCGCCGTCCTGGTGGCCTCCGCCCGGACCGCCATCGACCGGCTGGGCTGGCGGCCCCGCCGCGCCGACCTGGCGGGGATCGTCGCCGACGCGTGGCAGTTCGCCCGGCGAAGGGCGGAGGAGTCCGCGTGACAGACACGGAGCATGCCGCACCCCGGACGGCAGTGGCCTTCCGCGAGGTGTACGGGGCGGAGCCGACCGGTGTCTGGGCGGCCCCCGGCCGCGTCAACCTGATCGGTGAACACACCGATTACAACGATGGTTTCGTGCTGCCGCTGGCCCTCCCGCACACCACACTCGCCGCCGCGGCGCCCCGTACCGACGGAGTGCTGCGGCTGCACTCCGGCGGCGCCGACGGCGGAGTCGTCGACCTGCGTATCGACGAGCTGCGCCCGGCGCCGCCCCAGGCCGGCTGGGCCGCCTACCCGGCGGGCGTCGTCTGGGCGATGCGGGAGGCCGGGCTGCCCGTCGGCGGTGCGGATCTGCACTACGAGAGCACGGTGCCCACCGGTGCCGGACTCTCCTCCTCCGCGGCCCTGGAGGTCGCCACCGCGCTCGCCCTCGACGACCTCTTCGCGCTGGGCCTGGAGCGGCAGCGGCTGGCCCGGATCGCCCAGCGCGCCGAGAACGCCTTCGTCGGGGTGCCCTGCGGAATCATGGACCAGACCGCCGCGGCCTGCTGCACCGAAGGGCACGCCCTGTTCCTGGACACCCGCGAACTCACCCACCGCCAGGTGCCGTTCGACCTGCCGGGCGAGGGACTGCGGCTCCTGGTGGTCGACACCCGGGTGAAGCACGCACTGGGGGACGGCGCATACGCCGAACGGCGCGCCGGCTGTGAGCGTGCCGCGCGGGCGCTCGGGGTGCGGGCCCTGCGCGACGTGGCCCCGGCGCAGCTGCCCGACGCGCTGGCGCGACTGGCCGGCGCACCGGACGTAGCCGATGTCCAGCCCCTCGTCCGGCACGTCGTCACCGAGAACCACCGGGTGGCCGAGGTCATCGCCTGCCTGGACGCGGGCCGTCCCCGCGCCATCGGCCCGCTGCTGACGGCCGGTCACGCCTCGCTGCGCGACGACTTCGCCGTCTCCTGCCCGGAGCTCGACCTCGTCGTCGAGGCCGCCACCGCGGCCGGTGCCCTCGGGGCCCGGATGACCGGCGGCGGCTTCGGCGGCTCGGCGGTCGTGCTCGTCGAGGAGGCGGACGCGGTGGCCGTCGGCGCGGCGGTCACCGAGGCGTTCGCGGCTGCCGGGTACACCGCCCCACGGCTCTTCGAGGCCGTCCCGAGCGCGGGAGCGCACCGGATCAGGTAGCGCACGGGAGGCGGGAGCAGTGGCGCACGGGGTCGGGCAGGGCATGAGGTCGGGTAGCGCACGGGGTCGGGCAGGGAGTGGGGTCGGGCAGGGCGTGGTGGACGGCGCTCCGGAGGGCGCGCCGGGCGGCGTGCGACCACCGGGCCGTCACCGGGCCGCCACCGGAACGTCGCCAAATGGCCTGACGGGGACAGGAGTTTCGCCAATCGCCTTCCCTTGCCGCACACCGTCCGTACTCTGAGATCCTGCACCGGTGGGGGCCGGTGCTGATCAGGGGGGCGAGACCGTTCGGGTACGGCGCGCCGGGTGGGGTAGTCATGCCAGCACGGCGGCGGCCGTGCGGTTGAGGCGATCTTCAATCCGGGCGTCGTGCCCGCTATGGTCCGTTCACCGAGACAGGGGGTCTCTGTGCAACGCATCCGGGTTCTGGTGGTCGACGACCACCGCATCTTCGCCGAATCCCTGGCAGCCGCGCTCGCCGCGGAACAGGACGTGGACGTCGCGGCCGCGGGCAGCGCTCCCGCGGCCCTGCGCACGCTCGACCGGGCGGCCACCGACGGCCGCCGGTTCGACGTACTGCTCGCCGACGCCGACCTCGCCGCACCGCTCCTCGCGGTGCCCGCACAGCCGCCGGGCCCGGCCCGCGAGGCGGTGCCGGCGGCTCGTGAGGCGGTGCCCATGGCTCGTGACGCGGCGGCGCCCACGGCCCGTGACGCGGCGGTGCGCCCGGCGCGTGAAGCGGTCCCGCGCAACTGCCCGCGGGACGGGATCGCGCTGGTCTCCGGGCTGCGCAGCAGCCACCCGTACCTGCGCACGGTCGTCCTCGCGGACCGCGACGACCCACGCCGGGCCGCCGCCGCGCTCCAGGCCGGTGCCTCGGGCTGGGTCGCCAAGGACTGCTCGCTCTCCCGGCTGCTCGCCGTGATCCGCGGTGTGCTGCGTGATGAAACGCATCTTCCGCCGGCGCTACTGACCGGTGTCCTGCGGGAGTTGACCGCCGCCCGCAAGCACCGGTCGGAGAGCGAGCGGCTGGTGGAGTCGCTGACGCCGCGGGAGCGCGAGGTGCTGCGCTGCATGGTGGCGGGCCTGGGGCGCAAGGCCGTCGCCGAGCGGCTGTTCCTCTCCCCGCACACGGTGCGGACGCATATGCAGAACGTGCTCGGCAAGCTGGGGGTGCACTCGACCCTCGCGGCGGTGGCGCTGGCCCGCCGGGCCGGGGTGGGCCCGGTCGAGCTGGAGACGGCGGCCGCGGCGGCCTCGGTACCCGTTCCGTAGGGGCGTTTTCGTAGAGGCGTTGTCCGGCAGCGTCAGACCGGTGGGGCGGCGTCAGACGGGTGGGGCGGCGTCAGGCCGGTGGGGCAGCGTCAGGCCGGTGGGGCGGCGGCGCGGCGGCCGCCGTCCACGACGAGGCTCGTGCCAGTGATGAACGACGCCTCGGGGGAGAGCAGGAAGGCGATGGCGGCGGCGACTTCCTCGGGCCGCCCCAGCCGCCGCGCGGCCGTCTCCGCGGCGGCGCCCTGCGGCTCCTGCCCGCCGGACGCGGCCAGTACAGGACCTGGCAGCACGCTGTTGACCCGCACCTCCGGCCCGTAAAGGACGGCCAGTTGACGCCCCAGACGGGTCAGTCCGGCCTCAACGGCGGCGACCTCCTCGGGCCGTCCCACCGACCCCGTCGACCCTGCCGGCCCCGCCACCCCCGCCGCCCCCGCAGACCTCACCGGTGTGGGAACCGGCGAGGTCAGCACCACCGCGCCGGCCCGCACCCGAAGATCCTCCACAGCGGCACGGAAGCCGAGGAAGGCACCGGCCAGGCACACCGCGAGCCGCCGGTCCCGGTCCCCGGCAGCGGCCTCGCCCCCGGTGGAGGCCTCGTCCGCGGGCAGCTCCCCGTAGGACGGGTCTCCGTAGGACGGGTCTCCGTAGGACAGGTCTCCGTAGGGCGGGTCCCCGTAGGGCAGGTCCTCGTATGGCGTGCAGACATTGCCGACCACCAGGCCGTCCACCGGCCCATAGCGCCGCCGTGCCGCTTCCACGGCCCGTCGCCAGTCGTCCTCCGCGGCCATATCGCAGTGCGCGTACGAGGCCCGGCCGCCGGACGTGCGGATGCGCCGCGCGAGGTGCTCACCGCGCTCGTCGTCGATGTCCAGCAGCAGGACGGCGGCGCCCTCGGCGGCCAGCCGGTCGGCGGTGGCTGCCCCGATCCCGGCCGCGGCCCCGGTCACCAGGACCGTACGGCCATCGAACCGCCTGCCGTACGGGCCGTTCGCCGGGTGCGGTGCGTGCTGCTGGTCCATGACGTGATCCAAGTGCACCGGACGAGGGGCGGGCAAGGGGACGTAAAAGGGGAGGGGCGCCCCCAAGCGAAAACGGGCGCGCAATTCATGCCCGCGCGCCCTCAGTTATCGCCTCGTCCGACGGCGGCCTCGTCCGACCGCGCCCGCGCCGTATGCTCCGGGAGCACGCGCCCGTGTCCCGCTTCGAGAAGTTTTCGCACGCCTGCGCACGAGGGTTGCCGTGCACCCGGGCGGAATGCTGTCGACCGCTTAAGCCGACGGCCTGGCCGGGGCAATCGGGATCAGCTGGGAAGGTTGTCGAACGGTCCCGTCAACCGCCGCAGCAGTCCGGCCAGTTCGGTGCGCTGCTCGCGGGAGAGTTCGGCCAGGATGGCGCGTTCCTGCGCCAGCAGTCCGGCCAGCGACTGATCGGCCTTGTCGCGGCCCTCGGCGGTCAGCCTGACCAGCACTCCTCGCCGGTCACTGGGGTCGGGCAGCCGCTCGACGAGGCCCTTCTTGGCGAGCCGGTCGATGCGGTTGGTCATCGTCCCCGAGGTGACCAGCGTCTGGGTCAGCAGGGCCCCCGGGGAGAGCTGATACGGCGCTCCGGTGCGGCGCAGGGCCGTCAGGACGTCGAACTCCCAGGGCTCCAGTCCCACCTCGGCGAATGCGATGCGGCGGGCCCGGTCGAGGTGTCTGGCCAGCCTGGAGACACGGCTGAGGACCTCGAGTGGCTCCACGTCGAGGTCCGGGCGCTCCCGGCGCCATGCTGCGACCAATCGGTCGACCTCGTCCTCCATGACGATCAGTGTAGAGGGTCTGTCGACATGAAGTCTCTTGACGTCAAGATATATTTTCCTGGACTATGGGGCATCGTCGGCGAGACTCGGCCATTGGCCGAGACGGCCTGCTTCGGGCCGTGCCGGCTTTGAGACAGCCCTGCACCAGCAAAGGGGTTCAGAACATGTACGAAGCGCCCATCTGGGATCCGCAGCAATACCTACGCCACGCCGGGCACCGTACCCGCCCCTTCCACGACCTGATCGCCCGGATACCAGAACTCCCCGTGCGGCGCCGCCCCGCCCGTATCGCCGACCTCGGCTGCGGCCCGGGCAATGTCACCGCCGAACTCGCCGTCCGCTGGCCCGACGCGCACATCACCGGGTACGACAACTCCCCGGAGATGCTGAAGGAGGCCGAGACCCATGCCGGCCCCACCCCCGGTGGCGGCCACCTCGACTTCGCACCCGCCGATGCCGCCGACTGGGTCCCCGACGAGCGGTTCGACCTGATCGTCTCCAACGCGGCCCTGCAGTGGGTCCCCAACCACCCCGAGTCCTTCGCCCGCTGGCTGGACGCCGTCACGCCCGGTGGCACCTTCGCCTTCCAGGTCCCCGGCAACTTCACCTCGCCCAGCCACGCCCTCCTCGGCGCACTGTGCGACTCCCCGCGGTGGCGCGACCGCCTCGGCACCCACGGCCGGCGCTTCGTTCACATCCTCGAACCCGCCGACTACCTCGAGCACCTCACCGACCTCGGCTGCACCACCGACGTCTGGGAGACCACCTACGTCCAGCTGCTGCAAGGCGACGATCCGGTCCTCGACTGGGTCAAGGGCACTGCCCTCCGCCCCGTCCTGACCGCCCTGGAGGACGATCCGCCCGCCCAGGAAGCCTTCCTCGCCGAATACCGCGACGCCCTCCGCAAGGCCTACCCGGCCGGCCGCCACGGCACGGTCTTCCCCTTCCGCCGCATCTTCGCGGTAGCCCACAAACCCGCCTTGTGACCTCCCCGCCGCCCCCCGTTCTCCGACCGATCGCCCTACCGATCGCCCTGCCGACCCTCCCGGCCGACACGAGGCGACTGCCGTGATCACCGGCCTCGACCACCCCCTTCGCGGCTCGCGCGGGACACTGGTTCGAGGCCGGTACGGCTCACCTCCCGAGCTGCCGTCGCTTCCACTCCGTCGACCCGGCCGGCACCAGCACGCGGAGGCGCCGAGCCCGCGCCCTACCTGACTCCCTGCCCGAAGGCGGAGTCGGCCGGCTCCACCTCGGCATCGACCCGTCAGGGAATGGGGTCCTTGTGGCCGAGCGTCCCCGGAAACAGCTCCAGGAAGTACTTGTCGTCCGGGATCGTCAGCGTTCCCCATGATCCATCGGTGAATCCGAACTGGAAGTCGGTGGACCGCTTGCCGTGCCGACGCGTCCACGCCAGCTGGCCACGGGGGAACGCCTCACCCGCCGCCACGGCGTCGCCGAGTTTCGAACCGCCGCGCCGCCGCTGTACGTACACGAACCGCAGATGGCTTCCCGTAAGTACGAGTACGGTGAGCACGCCCATCCGGGAGCGGGGCTGCGAGGCGGCCAGCCACCGGCCCGCCAGGCTCTCCCACTCCCCGAAGAACAGGCCGTTCTTCTTCTGCCGCAAGGCCCGCGCCGCGGGGTCACCCGTGGCCTTCACCTTGCCCTCCTTGGGCTCGGTGTTGGTCGCGGCGGTGAAGAAGAACGAGAGAAATCCTCCCGCCTTGTCCCCGGCTATCGCCTCTCCGCCGCTCAGCACCTCGGGGCGCAGGGCGGTCGGTACGTCGGCATCGTCCTCCCGGTCCGTTGACATGGGCCGGTGCACATCGAACCCACCGAGGAACTGCTCGTTCCCGGGCAGCACCGATGCGACTCTTTCGTACAACTCCGGCCTCAAGGGCATCTGACTCCTCCAGTCTCATGACGTGCTGCGCTCATCCGAACACGGAATCCGCAGTGGCCCTTCTCTGGAGGCGAATCACGCAGAGAGGGTGCCGACGGCTACGGGATCGGGTCACCCTCGCCGAGCATGTGCGGGAAGAATCGCGCGCGTTCCTCCGCGTCGGGGCCCAGCAACGTCCCCCACGAGCCGTCGGAGAAACCGAATTGGACCTCGTTGAAGCTGCTGTCTTTCAGTCGGGTCCAGGAAAGGGCATCTCGGCGGAAAGACGCACCCAGTTCGATCGCCTCGTCCAGTTTCCCGTTCCAGCGGTTGTACTGGGCGTATACGAACTGGAAATTCCTTTCGGTGAGCGCGACCGCGGTGATCACGCCCACCTTGGCTCGCGGCTGAGCGGCTGCCAGCCACTGGCCGGCCATGCTGTCCCAGCCGCCGAAGAACGGAGATTTCCTCTTCTGGCTCTTCGCCCTCTTGGCCGGATCGAGCGCCGTATCGGCTCGACTACTGGGTGACGGAATATCGGCGGTTGCGGCCCGGAAGAAGAAATTCCCGAGCTTTCCCAGGAAATCTCCCGAGCTGGACCGCCCGTCGGTCAGCACGACGGGCCGCCGCCTGTCCGGCACGTCGCAGCCGTTCGTACCGCTGGACAACGGCGAGCGCGCCGTGGTGAACCCACCCAGGCAAGCCACGCCCGCGGGCAGTACCGCGGCGACCTTCTGTTCCAGATCGGCCCGCAACGCTCTCCGCTCCTCTCAGCCGAACAGGGAATCGGACGTTGCGGAGGCGCGGGCACACGGCGCGGTTACCTCAGCGGTGAACGTGCCGGCTCCGGTATCCACGGATGCGGTGAAGGCATAACCCGCCGACCGCTCGGGTGCCTCGTCCCCGGCCCATACGTGGACTCTTTCCCCGGTGCCCTCCTCGTCCGGCCGCCATCCTTGCGAGGCGAAGGACTCGATCACCCGCGGCAGTGCGGGCAGGAGATCGTCGCTCGCCACGTTGCCGATGTACCAGTCGTGCCGTGCCGAGCACGCGGACCGCATGCCCTTGGCCCAGCATGAGGAACACGTGAGGGAAGTGACCTCTCCGCCGCCCATGCTGCCGCGCAGGGCGACAGCATCCATCAACCGGCTGGAGTGCCAGTACAGTTCCTGCTTCACTTCTTCCGCCGGCTCGACCACGGCCGGGGCGCTTTGCCGCATGGCCCGGTAGTCCTCGACCTCCTGGTCCGTTCCCCAGTCGACGGTGTTGAGGATTTCGGTGAAGAGCTCGGCATGCAGCCCCCAGTCCTCGCCCACCTGCGAGCTGAGCTCGAAGACCAGCATTTCGGAGGTGTCCGGCAAGGGGATATAGGCCTGCATCTGCGACTGCGTGACCGGCAGTTCGTGGCCCGATGCCGACCATTCCGCGTCGATGACGAACGAGGACGTGCCCTCACGGGTGAGGGCGGGGCCGCACGTCAGCTCCACGGTTTGGCAGTCGTCGTCCGGATACTTCCGTTCGAGCAGCTCGCGGGTCGTGCGCAGTGCCCCGGCCTCGTCTTCGCTGTCGTGCGTTATCTGGCTGATGACGATGGTCGACAGGCTCGGCCGTCCGTCCACCTCGAGCGGGCAGAGACCGGCGTAGATGACGTTGGCTGCCGCCATCGGCTCCAGTTGGGCCGAGAGGCCCAGTGCGAAGCGGTACTGGTACGCCGGTGGGTGATTCGGCAGGAGTTCCGTGGCCAGGGTGTACAACTGGTCGGCCGCTGTTTCGTCATCCATGGCATTCACGGGAAGTTCGTGAACGAACGGCGGCATTATCCAGCCTATGTGCAGTCTGGATGATTTCTGCTGCGACAGCATAAGAGTCGTTGTTCCGTTTCGTTGTTCAGCGAGGGATCCTATTTTTCTCCCGAATGTCCGGAGATCTGTTTCTCCGCGCCATGGATGAACGACCCCGCCTTGATGGGCAGCTGTATACCGGCCTCAAGTTTTGCTGGTACTCCCTCCGGGAACTTTCCCTTGAGGAGGTAATTGATACCCTTTTGGCTGAGGGGGGACCGCACTCCTTCGTAGACTTTTTCGCCGAGTTTGTATCCCCGGGTCAGGCCCTGGGCTCCAGCGGCCACCTTCCCCAGCCCGCCGGCCCCGGCGATGCTCGCGGCGCGTGAGCCGATTTTGGCGCCTGCGAACGCCGACTTCGCGATGCCGCCGACACCCGGGATGACACCGAGCGCATCGAGGCCGATCTTCCACCCCGGGGTGCCGTTCCCACGGGCGTTACCGATCCAGTGCCCCGCCATGGCACCGGCGGCACAGACCGCGGAGGCGCCGGCCAGGACGGCACCCACCGCCGTACCGAGGACGGGCACGAACTCGCAGGCCAGCGCTGCGGCGGCCAGCCCGGACGAGATGGTCGACAGGAGATCGGCATGCTCGACGAGCCAGTCGGTGAATGCCCGGAAGCCGGCCTTCAGGCCGTCGATGGCTCGGTTCCACCAGTGGATGTCCGGCGGGTGGTTCTCCGAGGCCTTGAGGATCGCGCGTTCCGCCTCGCCCGCGCGGTCCTTCCACTGGGCGTAGATGCGCTCCGCCTCGCGGACGAGATCGTCCAGCTTGTCCTGGGAGCTGTTCGCCTTGTCCCGGGCCGTTTCCATCTCGTTGTCGATGCGCTTGGCTTCCGCCGCGTCCATCGGCCGCCCGAACATCGGCTGGTACTTCACGTACAGCTTGTTGTAGTGATCGCTGTCCGCCTCGGCCTGCTTACGGGCTGTTGCGGCCTCCGCCTCGATCTTTCCGGCCTTGTCCTGGAAACCCTGCAGATGGGTGTGCCAGCCCCGCAGCGCCTTGGCGCAGTCGTGCATCGACTCGGTGCCCTGCCGCAGGTACTTGGGCAGTTCGCCGAGCTTCTTCGCGAAATTCTGCGCCGCCTCACCCTCCCAGGCGCCGTCGCTCTTGCCGACCGACTTGAGCAGATGGTCGAGCTCTTCCAGCTCGTCGCCCACGGATTTCACATCCGAGGCGAGCGCCTGGATGGCGTGCAGATCTCCCTTGGCCGGATTGAAGCCGACCCCGGGCCAGGCCGAGTCGTCTTCGATGAACATGCTGCGCCAGGACATGCGTTTTCCCCCTGTGGTGATTCTGCGATCAGGCCTGTTGCTGGGACCGGGAATGAAGTGAGGAGTGGAATGGGGAGGGAGTGGCGGTTACTTCTTCCCCATTGCCTTGGCGTTCTCTTCTTCGCCCGCCTTGTAGGCGTCCAGCGTTGCCTTGAGCCTCTCGCTGATGTCCTTGGAGGCGTCCGCGATCCGCTTGATGCCGTCGCCCCACTGCCCCTGGAATTCGTCACAGGCGTCATCGAGGCCGTCCGTACCCAGTGCCTTCGGGCCCACCTTCTTCAGGCGCTTCTGGGCATCGCGCATGCGGTCGTCCGCATCCGAGAGCTTGTTGAGCATCTGCTGGACTCGCCCGATGTCTATCTTGAAGTCCGTCGCCATAATGCGATTCCCCCTTGGCTCGGCTATTTCCTCGGCGCGACGATTCCGGACCGGCGCACACGCCGGATAACCGTAGCGTGATCATCCGATGGGGTGAAATCGCAGAGGTAAAAAGAGGGTAATTTGGAGCAATCCTGGGGAGGCAAAGCTGTAGCAATGAGATGGATGGCCTGGTATGGGGTATATCGGAAATTTCGCTGAATGCATCGATTGTTCCGTACGCTGCTTGCGGTAGCGCCGCATGGGGCAGGTGCTGCATGGGGCAGGGCGCGGCGTCGTTGCCCAGTCTTGGTGCTACGCCCCGTACAGCGCGGCCTGTGCGTAACTGAGGTGCACATCCAGCAGCTCGGAATCCGTGCGATACCAGACGGGCCGGAAGTCGAGGGCGACCTTCCTCGCGCCTCCGCCGGACCGCAGGCGCCAGCGGGCGCGACGGGGCTTGTTCCACAGTGAACCGCCCGGACGCAGGTCGCCATTGAGGAGAAATACCAGCGCCCATATGGCCCAGAACGGCGAGAATGCCCAGTATGCGATCCAGCCGAGAGTCGTGCCTTTGTAGGCGACCGCGCTGCACTGCTTGCCCGCGTCCTCGATGTGCCACGCCTGTCGAATGCCCAGGGGAGAACGGCCATGGATGATCCGGCCGATGAAGCGGCCGTGTCCGTCATGCACCGCGTAGGCGGTCTGTGAGTCGGCGGCTCCCGCCTGGGGTGCCTGGGGTGTGATCGTGCACAGGGTGTGGGCAGGTTCTGCCGTTGTGGTGAGGGTGAAGGCCGGATTGCGGTCGTCGCTTCCGCTGTGGCGATGGACCCGGGCCAGTGGTGTTTCGGCGCCGGAACCTGGCTTTCCCGGATCGGTCCCCTGGAGAGTCCCCCATGCCTCATATCCGGGCAGCGCGGTGAATCCTTTCGCGATTCTGCCTTGCGAAATGCGGAACTGTATCTCGGTCATTCGGCCTGCTGCTCCCGTTTCGGCTCGCCTCGTTCCGTAAAGGCCGCAAAGTCCTCTTTGGGCCTGGTGGCTCCGGATGACGTTTCGCGGTTCTGGTGAGGCGGGTAAACAAACGCTGGCCGACCAGTGTGTCAGACGACGATCACGAGATGGGCGATATCAAGGCGCCGCCGACTGAGGCGCCACTGTTCGACACGCCGAACCCCGTCGCCCCCGTTCCGCTCCCCTTCCCCTTCCGCTCCCCTTCCCCTTCCCGTCAGGCCTTCCGATGCCCTATCAGCCGCGGCTTGGGCTCCAGGCCGTCCAGGCCGTGCCACGCCAGGTTGACGAGGTGGGCCGCCACCTCGGCCTTCTTCGGCTTACGGACGTCGAGCCACCACTGGCCGGTCAGCGCGACCATGCCGACCAGAGCCTGGGCGTAGAGCGGGGCCAGCTTCGGGTCGAAACCGCGGGCCTTGAACTCCAGGCCGAGGATGTCTTCCACCTGCGTGGCGATATCGCTGATCAGCGAAGCGAAGGTGCCCGTGGACTGCGCCACGGGGGAGTCGCGGACGAGGATGCGGAAGCCGTCCGTGTACGTCTCGATGTAGTCG
This sequence comes from Streptomyces sp. NPDC001339, assembly GCF_042895955.1. Classification (NCBI taxonomy): domain Bacteria; kingdom Bacillati; phylum Actinomycetota; class Actinomycetes; order Kitasatosporales; family Streptomycetaceae; genus Streptomyces; species Streptomyces sp. NPDC001339. Next base: position 508,103 of record NZ_JBIAWT010000005.1, read on the forward strand.
AGGAGGGCGAACGCGGCCTGTTCGAGGAGTTCGCGGGGGTGGCCGGCGGTCAGTGCGCCGGTCACCATGTCCAGCAGCTGCCGCATCTCGCGGTCCACGACCACCGCGTACAGGCCCTCCTTGCCGCCGAAGTGCTCGTAGACCACGGGCTTGGACACGCCGGCCTTCGCGGCGATCTCCTCGACCGACGTGCCCTCGAAACCGCGCTCGGCGAACAGGGTGCGGCCGATGTCCAGCAACTGCTCCCGGCGCTCGGCGCCGGTCATCCGGACCCGGCGCGCCCGCCGCGTACCCGCGGTCGGGGAAGGCTTGGCCTTGCTGTTGCCTGCGCTGCTGCTGTTGTCGTTCGCCACTCGTCAATGATGCCTTCCCCGGCTACCCGCGGGCGGCACTCCCGGCGGCGGTGGCCTCTTTACGGCGGGCGTCGAGCCGGGACGCGTTCGGCCACCGCACGTCGTACGCCCAGCCCGCCCGCTCGCACCAGCGGATCAGACGGGCGCTGGAGTCCAGCTGCCCCCTGAGTACGCCGTGCCGGGCGCAGGTCGGGTCCGCGTGGTGCAGGTTGTGCCAGGACTCGCCGCAGGACAGGACCGCGAGCCACCACACATTGCCGGAGCGGTCACGGGACTTGAAGGGGCGCTTGCCCACCGCGTGACAGATGGAGTTGATCGACCACGTGACGTGGTGCAGGAGCGCCACCCGGACGAGCGAGCCCCAGAAGAAGGCGGTCAGAGCGCCCTGCCAGGACCAGGTGGCCAGGCCGCCGACCAGCGGCGGGATGAGCAGCGAAATCGTCGTCCACAGGACGAACTGGCGGGAGACCGTACGGATCGCCGAGTCCTTGATCAGATCCGGTGCGTACTTCTGCTGCGACGTCTGCTCCTGGTCGAACATCCAGCCGATATGGGCCCACCACAGGCCCTTGAGCAGGGCGGGCACCGTCTCCCCGTAACGCCAGGGGGAGTGCGGGTCACCCTCGGCATCGGAGAACTTGTGATGCTTGCGGTGGTCGGCCACCCAGCGGACCAGCGGGCCCTCCACGGCCAGCGACCCCATGACCGCCAGCGCGATACGGAGGGGGCGCTTCGCCTTGAACGCGCCATGCGTGAAATAGCGGTGGAAGCCGATCGTGATGCCATGGCAGCCGATGAAGTACATCACCGTCATCAAGGCGATATCCAGCCAGCTCACCCCCCAGCCCCAGGCCAGCGGCACCGCGGCCACCAGGGCCACGAACGGGACGGTGATGAAGAGCAGGAGCGTGATCTGTTCGACCGACCTGCGCTGCTCGCCGCCCAGCGTGGCGGACGGCAGCGCGGCGCCGCTCGCCGGAGCGGACGAAGCGGTGGAAATCGGTGGATCTTCTACGGCTTCAGGACCAACGGTCATGGTGTCCCTCGTCGGGGGCTCGGGGGCACGGCTACGGCTACGGGACCGTAACCTACGGTCTCGTAAGTATGGCAGCGCCACCGCCACGGGCAAGGCCGTGACAGACCCCACACCACCGAGGGCGTGTCTCCCCGCCCACGGGGAAGACCCGCAGAGAAGACACCACCGGAGACACCGGCCCACGACGCGGATGCCCACGCACCGGACGGTGTGATCCGCCGACACCGGGCAGACCTATCCTGGGGACGTCGGACAGCGCGGTCCGCAACCCGCCCGCAGCAGACCAGCCCACCTCCCCCAGCTCACGCTGGGAGGTCCCCCAGCCGCCACCGCCCTCCGACGAGACGCGGTGCGACGCCCCTGATCGCCGCAAGGAGCCGCACCAGTGAGCAGTGCCGACAACACCCCCGCCGCGCCCGCACCCACCCAGGCCCCCGACACCGGCGCCGGCGACACCCCCGCCCTGCGCGCCGACATCCGCCGCCTCGGCGACCTCCTCGGCGAAACCCTCGTCCGGCAGGAAGGACAGGAGCTGCTGGACCTCGTCGAACAGGTCCGCGCCCTGACCCGCTCCGACGGCGAAGCCGCCGCCCGGCTCCTCGGCGACACCGACCTGGCCACCGCCGCCAAGCTCGTCCGCGCCTTCTCCACCTACTTCCACCTCGCCAACGTCACCGAGCAGGTCCACCGCGGCCGCGAACTGCGCGCCAAGCGCGCCGCCGAAGGCGGCATCCTCGCCCGCACCGCCGACATGCTCAAGGACGCCGACCCCGAACACCTCGCGGCCACCGCCGCCAACCTCGGCGTCCGCCCCGTCTTCACCGCCCACCCCACCGAAGCCGCCCGCCGCTCCGTCCTCACCAAGCTCCGCCGCGTCGCGGAACTGCTGGAGTGCGCGAATCCCGCCGACAGGCGGCGTGTGGACCTCCGGCTCGCCGAGAACATCGACCTCATCTGGCAGACCGACGAGCTGCGCGTGGCCCGCCCGGAGCCGACGGACGAGGCCCGCAACGCCATCTACTACCTCGACGAACTCGGCCGCGGCGCCGTCGGCGACGTCCTCGAGGACCTCGCCACCGAACTCGAACGCGCCGGCGCCAAGCTGCCCGCCGGCACCCGCCCCCTCACCTTCGGCACCTGGATCGGCGGCGACCGCGACGGCAACCCCAACGTCACCCCCCAGGTCACCTGGGACGTCCTGATCCTCCAGCACGAACACGGGATCACCGACGCACTGGAGCACATCGACGAACTCCGCGGCGCCCTCTCCAACTCCATCCGCAACTGCGGCGCCACCGAAGAACTCCTCACCTCCCTCCAGCGCGACCTCGAACTCCTCCCCGAGATCAGCCCCCGCTACAAGCGGCTCAACGCCGAAGAGCCCTACCGCCTCAAGGCCACCTGCATCCGCCAGAAGCTCATCAACACCCGCGAACGCCTCGCCCACGACACCCCCCACACCCCCGGCCGCGACTACCTCGGCACCGCCGAACTCCTCGACGACCTCACCCTCATCCAGACCTCCCTGCGCGCCCACCGCGGCGGCCTGATCGCCGACGGCCGCCTGGAGCGCACCCTCCGCACCCTCGCCGCCTTCGGCCTCCAGCTCGCCACCATGGACGTCCGCGAGCACGCCGACGCCCACCACCACGCCCTCGGCCAGCTCTTCGACCGCCTCGGCGAAGAATCCTGGCGCTACGTGGACATGCCGCGCGACTACCGCCGCAAGCTCCTCGCCAAGGAACTGCGGTCGCGCCGCCCCCTGGCCCCCACCCCCGCGCCCCTCGACAAGGCCGGCGCCAAGACCCTCGGCGTCTTCCGCACCATCCTCAAGGCCAAGAAGACCTTCGGCCCCGAAGTCATCGAGTCCTACATCATCTCCATGTGCCAGGGCTCCGACGACGTCCTCGCCGCCACCGTCCTCGCCCGCGAAGCCGGCCTCATCGACCTGCACGCCGGCTGGGCCAAGATCGGCATCGTCCCCCTCCTGGAGACCACCGACGAGCTGAAGATCGCCGATCAGCTCCTCGACGAGATGCTCTCCGACCCCTCCTACCGACGCCTGGTCTCCCTCCGCGGCGACGTCCAGGAGGTCATGCTCGGCTACTCCGACTCCTCCAAGTTCGGCGGCATCACCACCAGCCAGTGGGAGATCCACCGCGCCCAGCGCCTACTCCGCGACGTCGCCCACCGGCACGGCGTACGGCTCCGCCTCTTCCACGGCCGCGGCGGCACCGTCGGGCGCGGCGGCGGCCCCTCGCACGACGCCATCCTCGCCCAGCCCTACGGGACGCTGGAAGGCGAGATCAAGGTCACCGAACAGGGCGAGGTCATCTCCGACAAGTACCTGGTGCCCTCACTGGCCCGGGAGAACCTGGAGCTGACGGTCGCCGCCACCCTCCAGGCCTCCGCGCTGCACACCGCGCCGCGCCAGTCCGACGAGGCCCTCGCCCGCTGGGACGCCGCCATGGAGACCGTCTCCGAGGCGGCCCACGGCGCCTACCGCCGCCTCGTCGAAGACCCCGACCTGCCCGCGTACTTCTTCGCCTCCACCCCCGTCGACCAGCTCGCCGAACTGCACCTGGGGTCGCGGCCCTCGCGCCGCCCCGACTCGGGCGCCGGCCTCGACGGCCTCCGGGCCATCCCCTGGGTCTTCGGCTGGACCCAGTCCCGCCAGATCGTCCCCGGCTGGTTCGGCGTCGGCACCGGCCTCAAGGCCGCCCGCGAAGCCGGACTCGACACCGTCCTCGGCGAAATGCACGAGCACTGGCACTTCTTCCGCAACTTCCTCTCCAACGTCGAAATGACGCTGGCCAAGACCGACCTGCGGATCGCCCGGCACTACGTCGACACGCTGGTGCCGGACGAGCTGAAGCATGTCTTCGACGCGATCAGGGCCGAGCACGAGCTCACCGTCCAGGAAGTCCTGCGGATCACCAAGGAAGCCGAACTCCTCGACTCCAACCCGGTGTTGAAGAAGACCTTCCACATCCGCGACGCCTACCTCGACCCGATCTCCTACCTCCAGGTCTCCCTCCTCCACCGCCAGCGCACCGCCGCCGAACGCGGTGAAGAAGCCGACCCCGTCCTCGCCCGCGCCCTGCTCCTCACCGTCAACGGAGTCGCCGCCGGCCTGCGCAACACCGGCTGACACCCGCCGACTTCCCCCTCGCGCACACCACGGCGGCCCGTCCTCACCCACAGGACGGGCCGCCGTCGTACATCCCCCCACCGCGCTACATCGCCGCGAAAGCCGCCCCCAACAACACCGCCCCCAACAACCCCATCACCCACGCCGTACGCCGCAACCGCATCCCCCCGGCCACCACCAGCGCCGCCAGCAACAACGACCCCGCAAACGGCACCCACGCATGCAACACCCCGGCCGCACCCGTCCGCACCGCATCCGCCGAACCCGGCTTCAGCACCACCTCGACCCGCCCACCGACCTTCGGCGCCACCGCCCGCGCCATCGACACCCCAGGCCGCACCCGCCCCTCCCCCTCCAACGGCACAAACCGCCCCGAACACCGCTCACCCGCACACGCCGACACCGTCAACGTGCCCCGCTCCTTCGCACCGACGAGCATCGCGTACCGCGCCGTGTTCCACGACGTCCACACACCCGCCACCAACAGGAGCAGCGCCAGCAGCCCCATCAACCCCGTCCTGGCGACCAGCAGCACCCCATAGGTGCTCTCACCGAACCGCCGGGCACGACTCCGTCTCACCGAACTGGTGCGCGCACTGCTCTTGGGCATGGCGGCGATCCTTGGCCATCCACCAGCACCCGGTCAACCTAAGGAAACAGTTCGTCCGAGCCTGACCGGCCCTGCCCCCTTCACGAGGTGTACGCCCTCTGCAGTCTTACGAGTTGTACGTGCCCTGCGCCCGTTCCAACCCGTCCGCCACCAACGTCTCCACCGCATCCGCCGCACGGTCCACGAAGTAGTCCAGCTCCTTGCGCTCCGCCGACGAAAAGTCCTTCAGCACGAAATCCGCCACCTGCATACGACCCGGCGGACGACCGATCCCGAACCGCACCCGGTGATACTCCCGCCCCAGCGACTTGCTGATCGACTTCAGGCCGTTGTGCCCGTTGTCGCCACCGCCCAGCTTCAGCCGCAGCGTGCCGTAGTCGATGTCCAGCTCATCGTGGACCACCACGATCCGCTCCAGCGGCACCTTGTAGAAGTCCCGCAGCGCGGTCACCGGCCCGCCCGAGAGGTTCATGAACGACATGGGCTTCGCCACCACCACCCGGCGGCTCCCCGGCCCCGGCGCCCCCACGCGCCCCTCGACGACCTGCGCCCGGGACTTGTGCGCCTTGAAACGCCCGCCCATCCGCCCCGCGAGAAGGTCGGCCACCATGAAACCCACATTGTGGCGGTTGTCCGCGTACTCCGGCCCGGGGTTGCCCAGGCCCACGATGAGCCAGGGGCTCGTGTCGTCACTCATCCATGCCTTCTTGGTCCAGGAACGGCCCAGCCGCCACCCGGTGCCTCGGCGGCACCGGCGCGGCGGCTGGGACACACACTCACACGTGGTGAGGAGTGTAAGGAGAGAAGAGAGAGGCTCAGGCCTCGTCGCCCTCGGCGGCCTCCTCGGCCGGAGCCTCCGCCTGCGCGGCGAGGACCTGCAGGACCACCGCGTCCTCCTCAACGGCCAGCGTGGTGCCGGCCGGCAGGGTGATGTCCTTGGCGAGCACCGAGGCACCGGCGTCCAGACCCGCCACGGAGACGGTCACCGACTCCGGGATGTGGGTGGCCTCGGCCTCGACCGGCAGGGTGTTCAGCACGTGCTCGAGCAGGTTGCCGCCCGGGGCCAGCTCGCCCTCGGTGTGGATCGGCAGCTCGACGTTGACCTTCTCGCCCTTCTTCACGGCCAGGAAGTCCACGTGCACCAGGAACTTGCGGATGGCCTCACGCTGCACGGCCTTGGGGATGACCAGCTCGCTCTTGCCGTCCAGCTCCAGACGGATCAGGGCGTTCGGGGTCTTCAGGGCCATCATCAGCGCGTGGCTGTCAACGGCGACGTGCTTCGGCTCCGCACCGTGACCGTAGATGACCGCCGGAACCTTCGCCTCACGACGGGTCTGGCGGGCAGCACCCTTGCCGAAGTTGGTACGCAGCTCGGCGGCAAGCTTGATCTCAGCCATGATTGCACTCCTCGTAGTTGTGAATGATCCACTGGCCGTCACCCGGCCCACGACAGACCTGCTACGAAGAGCGCGTCGATAACGGACCGCCGTACATAACGAGTACGGCCTCCCTCGCCGAGCAACTCCGTGAGTCTACCCGGCGGGGAGGCCGCCCCCAAGTCGATCAGCCAGGCGGGCCGATCACTCAGGGGTCACTGCTTGTCGATCACTGCTTGTCGATCACTGGTCGTCGATCACTGCTCGTCGAAGAGGCTCGTCACCGAACCGTCCTCGAAGACCTCACGAATCGCCCGCGCGATCGTCGGCGCCATCGACAGCACCGTGATCTTGTCCAGCTCCAGCTCGGACGGCGTGGGCAGCGTGTTCGTAAAGACGAACTCACTGACCTTCGAATTCTTCAGACGGTCCGCCGCCGGACCGGACAGCACACCGTGCGTCGCGGTCACGATGACATCCTCCGCCCCATTCGCGAACAGCGCATCCGCCGCGGCACAGATCGTGCCACCGGTGTCGATCATGTCGTCGACCAGCACACACACCCGGCCCCGCACATCACCGACCACCTCGTGGACGGTGACCTGGTTGGCCACATCCTTGTCCCGGCGCTTGTGGACGATCGCCAGCGGCGCACCCAGCCGGTCACACCAGCGGTCGGCGACCCGCACCCGGCCCGCGTCCGGGGAGACCACGGTCAGCTTGTCGCGGTCCACCTTCGCGCCCACGTAATCCGCCAGCACCGGCAGCGCGAAAAGGTGATCCACCGGACCGTCGAAGAAGCCCATGATCTGATCCGTGTGCAGATCAACCGCCACCACACGGTCCGCACCCGCGGTCTTCATCAGATCCGCGATCAGCCGCGCCGAAATCGGCTCACGACCCCGGTGCTTCTTGTCCTGACGCGCATAACCGTAGAACGGAACGATCACCGTGATGCTCCGGGCCGAAGCCCGCTTCAGCGCATCAATCATGATCAGCTGTTCCATGATCCACTTGTTGATCGGAGCCGTATGGCTCTGAATCAAAAAGCAGTCCGCACCACGTGCCGACTCCTGATAGCGGACATAGATCTCGCCGTTGGCGAAGTCGAAAGCCTTCGTCGGGACCAGCCCCACACCCAGCTGATGCGCGACCTCCTCCGCCAGCTCGGGGTGGGCGCGGCCGGAGAAGAGCATCAGCTTCTTCTCGCCGGTCGTCTTGATCCCGGTCACAGCAAATCTCCTCGAATCACAGTTTGCCTGCGTTCAACACGGTACGCCCCGCACAACGCACCCTTGCACCCTCACCGCTCGTCCTCGGACTCCGGACAAGCAGCCGCAGCAGCCTGCGCGGCGGCACTTCCAGGCCGCTTACGCGCGACCCAACCCTCGATATTCCGCTGCTGGCCACGCGCGACCGCCAGCGAACCCGGGGGCACATCCTTGGTGATGACCGAGCCGGCCGCCGTATAAGCGCCGTCCCCGATCGTGACAGGAGCCACAAACATATTGTCCGAGCCCGTCCGGCAATGCGAACCGATGGTCGTGTGGTGCTTCGCCTCACCGTCGTAATTCACGAACACGCTCGCCGCGCCGATGTTGGAGAACTCACCGATCGTCGCATCCCCCACATACGACAGATGCGGAACCTTCGTCCCCTCACCGATCGACGCGTTCTTCATCTCCACGTACGCACCGGCCTTCGACTTCGGGCCAAGATCCGTACCCGGACGCAGATACGCATACGGGCCCACATTCGCCCCCGCGCCGATACGCGCACCCTCGGCCACCGAGAACGACACCACGGCACCCGCGCCCACCGCCGTGTCCTTCAGCCGCGTCTGCGGACCCACCTCGGCACCGGCGGCGACAGACGTCTCACCGAGCAGCTGCGTCCCGGGGTGAACCGTCACGTCCTGCTCGAACGACACCGACACATCGACGAACGTCGAGGCCGGATCGACCACCGTCACACCCGCGAGCATCGCCCGCTCCAGCAGCCGCCCGTTCAGCAGCCGGCGCGCCTCCGCCAACTGCACCCGGTTGTTGATCCCCAGAATCTCGCGGTGATCGGCGGCCACCGCCGCACCGACCCGATGACCCGCCTCACGGACGATGCCGAGCACATCCGTCAGGTACTCCTCGCCCTGACTGTTGTCCGTCCGCACCTTGCCCAGCGCGTCCACCAGCAGCCGCGCGTCGAACGCGAACACCCCGGAATTGATCTCCCGGATCGCCCGCTGGGCCCCCGACGCGTCCTTGTGCTCGACGATCGCGGTCACCGCGCCCGTGGTGTCGTCGCGGACGATGCGGCCGTAGCCGGTGGCGTCCGGGACCTCGGCGGAGAGCACCGTCACCGCGTTCTTGTCCGCCGCGTGCGTGTCCCCGAGCTGCTTGAGGGTCTCGCCGGTCAGCAGCGGCGTATCACCGCAGACCACGATCACGGTGCCGTCCAGGACGACCCCGTCGCCGCTCAGCTCCTCCAGCGCCGTACGGACGGCGTGCCCGGTGCCCTTCTGCTCATGCTGGACGGCGGTACGCACCGCCGGATCGACCTCGGAGAGGTGGGCCCGCACCTGCTCACGGGCGTGGCCGACGACCACGACGAGGTGCTCGGGGTCCAGCTCGCGGGAGGCGGCGACGACGTGTCCGACGAGGGACCGGCCGCAGAGGGTGTGCAGGACCTTGGGCGTCGCCGACTTCATGCGGGTGCCCTCACCCGCTGCGAGAACGACGACGGCTGCCGGGCGGTTGGCGCTCACGGGATGCCCTTCGGCTTCTTGGTTACTTCGGGTGGTGGTCATCCGAAGGATACCGGGGCGTTTCTCGGGGGAAACGACGGCGGGTCCTGACCTTGTGGTCAGGACCCGAACTTCGTGTTGTTGTAGCTGGCTCCCCTGCCAGGACTCGAACCCGGACATAAGGCACCAAAAGCCTCAGTGCTGCCAATTACACCACAGGGGAGTGTAAAGCGGGCTAAACCGGACATTCCGTCAGGTTGATCGCCGCTCGGCACCCAACACTATGCCGTACCACCAGCCTTCGATGCGACGGTATAGCTCTGCGCTTTGCAGCACCCTGATCACCAGGCAGCCGTGGTACCCCTCACCGACGTTCTTGCGGTTGGTCTTGGGGGTGTGCTTTTTGAGGGTGGTCTTCTGGAACGTCGCGGCGTCGACGCCGACAAGATCGGCCCAGTAGCGCTTGGCGCCTTCGACGTCAGCGCTCTCGTGGATCATGACTCGGAAGGTCAGTCGCTCTCGTTCCACGCCGAGCATGCGCAGCCAGGCCAGGAAGACCTGGATGACGCCTGGGTCGCTGTTGACGAAGTTGACGCTTTCCCTCCGGTCGTACGGCTTGCTTTTGGCGCCTTCTGCCCAGTAGAGGGCGACGCCGGTCAGGAAGAGGCGGTCCTCGGTGAGCTCGCCGATCTGGCTGATCGCCTCCGTCTTGGTCTGCTCGATCTGTCGGTCCCGGGCCTCGCGGTACGGCGCCCACCGCGCCTCGCGCATCTGATGCATCGCCTCCGGGGATTTCCTGGGCTTGGGCAGGTCGCGTACCCAGAGCGACACCGAGCTCTTGGCGACGTCCAGCTCCGCCACGATCTCGTCATAGGCGCGCCCCTGCCTGCGGAGCTCGCGGGCCTTCTCGCGGAGGTCGTCCTTGGCGTTGGGGCGTTTGGTCCACTCGGGAGGTGGTTCGCCTTCCAGGAGGTGGGTCAGGGCGGCGTCGGTGAGGGGTACGCCCAGTCGTTCGCGGATCTGGCGGCGGCTGAGACCTGCCCGGCGGAGGGCGACGGCCTGGGATCGTAACGATGCGTAATCCGGGTGCGCGCGGTGTGTGTTCGACATGGGAACAGGGTGCTGTGTGCGCGGGTGCGGAAGTGTCGAAAATGTGGGCGATTCAACAGTTCGAGTGGTGACCGGCGGTAACGGCTCGTATCGGGCCAGAAGTGTGCTGGGAAAAGGGCCGGGGGAAAGGAGGGGGCGCCCGTACGCTGGTCGGTATGACCACGACGGGGGCAAGCGAAAGTGTGGGCGTGCGCGGTGCACCGGTGACGGGGCCGTGGTGGTGGGCCCGGCGGCGGAGTGCCGTGCTCGATGTGTCGCTGGCGGCGGCTTCGGCTGTCGAGTGCATGGCCGAGGGCGTGGATGTTGCGCAGAAGGCGCAGCTGCCCGCGTTGCTGGGGGTGCTGTTCGGCCTGCTGGTGGGGTCGGTGTTGCTGTTGCGGCGTCGGTGGCCCGTGGTGGTCGTGCTGGTGTCGATAGCGGTGATGCCTGCGCAGATGGGCGGGCTGCTGGGTGTGGTGGGGCTGTACACGCTCGCCGCGTCGGAGGTGCCGCGCCGGATTACGGCGTTGCTGGCGGGGATGACGGTCGTGGGGACGGTGGCGACGACGTTCCTCACCATGCGGCAGGACATGGCGGCGCAGGAGGACTGGGATCCGTCGGTGTGGTTCGTGCCGGTGGCGTCGGTCGCGCTGGGGCTGGTGCTGACGGCGCCGCCGGTGTTGTGGGGTTTGTACGTGGGGGCCCGGCGGCGGCTGGTGGAGTCGTTGCGGGAGCGGGCGGACGGGCTGGAGCGTGAGTTGTCGCTGCTGGCGGACCGGGCCGAGGAACGGGCGGAGTGGGCCCGTAACGAGGAGCGGACGCGGATCGCGCGGGAGATGCACGACGTGGTGGCGCACCGGGTGAGCCTGATGGTGGTGCATGCCGCTGCGCTGCAGGCGGTGGCGTTGAAGGATCCGGAGAAGGCGTCGAAGAACGCGGCGCTGGTCGGGGACATGGGGCGGCAGGCGCTGACGGAGCTGCGGGAGATGCTGGGGGTGCTGCGTACGGCCGAGGGGACGGCGGGGCGTGGTGCTTCGGGTGCGGATGCGCCGGAGCGGCTGGCGGCGGTGGCGTCGCGGGTGCGGGCGAATGCGGAGTCGCGCTCGGAGGCGGATGCGGAGGGACGTTCGGCGGCGCGGTCGGGGGAGGCCGTGGCGATGGGGGTTTCGGGGGCATCGGCGTCGGCGTCGGTGTCGGTGTCTGGGGCTGCGTCTGGGGCTGGGTCGGTTTCCGGGGTGGTCTCCGGGGCCGGGGCGGGTGTGGGTGCGGAGGGGCCGTGTCTGGCTGATCTGGGGGCTTTGGTGGGGCAGTCCCGGGCGGCCGGGATGGTGGTGGATCTTTCGGTGGACGGGGCCGCTGAGGGGGACAGGGCTGCTGACGGGGACGGGCCCGTCGAAGGCGGGGCGGCGGCCGGTGTGCGGCGGCGGTATGCGGGGCGCGTGGAGCAGACGGTGTACCGGGTGGTCCAGGAGGCGCTGACGAATGTGCACAAGCATGCGCCGGGGGCGCGGGCGCGGGTGCGGTTGGCGCATCGGGAGGGGGAGCTCGCGGTGCAGGTGGAGAACGGGCCGTGTGAGGGCAATCCGGCGTCGGCGGGGTTGCCGAGTGGGGGGAACGGTCTGGTGGGGATGCGGGAGCGGGTGACGGAGCTGGGGGGTGTGTTCGTCTCGGGTCCGACGGAGGCCGGTGGTTTCCGGGTCTCGGCGGTGGTGCCCGACGCCCGCGTCGCCGGCTGATGTGCCCTGTGCCGTAGGTGCTGTGCTGCCGTGCTGTCTGCGCCGTAGGTGGTCGGTCACTCGCTTATGCCGTCGGTCACCCACTGATGTCGCCGGTCACCCACTGATGTCGCCGGTCACCTGCTGATGCCGTCGGTCACCCGGTGACGTCGCCGGTTACCCGGCGGTGTGGGTGGTGATCGCCAGCCGGGCCGGCTGTGTGCCGAGGACCAGGGTTCCCAGTGCCGCGTCGATGTCGGCGCCCAGGTACCAGTCCCCGCTGTGGTCGAGGCTGTAGACGCGTCCGTAGGTGTCGATGGCGAGGGTGGCCTGGGCGTGGGTGGTGCCGCCGGGGGCGGTGAGTTCTTCGCGGCCGAGGGGGGCGACGTCGGTGTTGAGTGCGCGTCCGAGGTCGCCGAGGGTGCGGGCGAGGTGCAGTCCGTGCAGGGGGTCGATGGTGAACGGGGTGGGGGCGATGTGGCGGCTGGGGCCGGGGCTGGTGATGTGGAGGCCGCCGAACTCTGCCCAGGCTTCGACGGCGGCGGGGAAGAGGGTGTGGCGGTGGCCGGCGGGGGAGGTGTGGGCGCGGAGGGTGTCGGCCCAGTTTTCGGCTTGTTCTATGTCCCAGCGGCCGGGTTGCCAGCCGGCTTGCTGGAGGGCGACGTCGACGGCGGCGGGGAAGCGGGTGGAGCCGGTGCGGTCGTGGGCGGGGGTGCGGGGGCCGGGTGCGGTGGGCGGCATGGTGGCGGGTCGGCTTCCGATGGGGGGAGCGGGTCAGCTTCCGATGGGCATGACGCCGAAGTGGGCGAGGAGGGCGTCGCAGGAGCGGCAGGGCGGGGCGTAGCTGCCGTGCTGGGGGTCGCCGTCTTCGCGGATGTGGCGTGCGGTGATTTTGGAGTGTTTGAGGGAGCGGCGGGCTTCGCCGTTGGTGAGGGGTTTGCGGGAGGCGCGTTTGGAGCGGTTGGCTTCGACGGCGGTGAGGTGGCGGGAGAGGAGTACGGCTTCGGGGCAGCGGCCGGTGAAGCGTTCGCGCTGGCCGGTGGCGAGGGCGTCGAGGAAGTCCTGGACGAGGGGGTGGAGTGCGGGGGGTTGTTCGGATTTGCTCGCGGTGCAGGTGAGGGTTTGTCCGCGTACGGACAGGGCGGCGCCGATGGTGGGGAGGATGCCGTCGCGGCGGTGGTGGAGGGCGGGTGTGTCCGGGGTGCCGGCGGTGCCGCTCCAGCCGATGCGCGGGTCCCCGGGTCCGGTGCTGTGGCGTGCGGTGGTGCTCATGTGTGGTGCTTTCCCTCCCTGCAATCCCCCGGTTGCGGGGGTCAGCCTGCCAAATGTGCTGGGTGTTGCGGTAGTCGGGCGGGTTGTCGGCGATGTCACGCGGGGTGGGCGGGGTGTGGGGCGCGGGGTATCGGGGCTGGTGGGCGGGGTGGTGCGCGGGGGGCTCGGAGGCGGCGGTCCGGCGGGTGACGCCGGTGTGTCGTGGGGCTGACGGGCGGGGGTGCGGTAGGGGCTGACGGGCGAGTGCCGTGGGCGCTGACGGGCGGTGTGGCGTGGGTGCTGACGGGCGGGGTGCCCGGTGGGGGCGCTGGGCGGAGGGGGTGTTGCGGTACGGCATAGGCTGTGCCTCACATCCAGCTTCAGCCAGGGGGCAACCGCGATGACGACAGGTCGGCCAGGGCTGGGGGCTCTTCCCGGCCCTCAGGCGGCGGCGGGACGGGCCGCGCCACCGAATTCGGCCTATGCCGGGCAGGTCGTGCGTTTTCCGGATCCGGTGCGTGCTGCGCGGTATCCCGCGGGGGTGCGGGTGGACGAGCGGGGCTTTCCGGAGTTCACGCCGTACGCGCGGGCGGCCGCGGAGATCGCCGAGCCGCCCGAGGGCTTCGGTGTGGACGAGCTGCGGCTGACGGATTTCGTATCGGCGAATGCGGCGCTGCACGCGCAGGGGCACGAGCTGTGGATAGACGTGCCGTCGGTGGCGACGCCGCACGGCTGGACGTGGCATCACGTGGCCGGTACGCGGCGGATGGAGCTGATCCCGGTCGAGGTGAAGGCGTTGCTGCGGCACCACGGCGGGCTGGCGACGGCGGCGGTGGCGCATGACAAGCGGGGCACGCGGCCGTTGCAGGAGACCCGTCCGGTGCACTTCGGGCTGCCGCTCCGTGAGGTGTCGGTGGGCGAGGAGCAGGTGGTGCAGGCCGAGGAGGCGCTGGGCTATCGGCTGCCGGGTGCGTACCGGTCGTTCCTGAAGGCGGCGGGCGGCTGCGCGCCGGTGGGTGCGGCGCTGGACGCGGAGTTGGGGCTGCTGGTGGACCAGCCGTTCTTCACGGTGCGCGATGACGCCGCGGTGAACGATCTCGTCTATGTGAACAAGTGCCTGCGGGATCACTTCACCAAGGACTATCTGGGTGTGGGGTTCGCGCAGGGCGGGGTGATCGCGGTGAAGGTGCGGGGTGAGGCGCGCGGTTCGGTGTGGTTCTGCGCGTATGACGATGCGCGGGATCAGGACGGCTGGACGGTGCAGGACCGGGTGGAGCGGCTGTTGCTGCCGTGCGGTGCGGATTTCGATGAGTTTCTGCAGCGGCTGGTGGGCAATCCGCCGGAGCTGGAGACCGTGGCGAACCTGATGGTGGACGGTGGCTTCGCGGCCGCTGTTCCGGTGGGGGGCTGACCGGCATGGTGACGTTCGCGCAGGCGCAGGAGCGCGCGGAGCGGTGGGTGAACGGCGATGTGCCGGCGGAGCTCCACCGCGAGGTGCGGGTGCGGGAGTTCGACCTGGGCTTTGTGGTCTGGGCGGAGGACCGGGGTGGGGGTCCCCCCGGTGCCGAAGGCTCTGAGGGAGGGCCGGCGGCGGAGGGCGGCCGGTCCCGGCTGGTGATCGCCCGGGACAGCGGGGAGACGACGCTGTGGCCGGGGCTGCCGGTGGGCGAGGTGATCCGGCGGTACGAGGAGGAGTACGGCGCTCCGGCGGACGGCGGTGGCGGCGGTGCGGCGGAGCCGCCGCAGCGGATCGACCTGAATGCCACGTCGTTCCTGCTGACGCCGCCGGAGTGGCTCCAGGAGGCGGCGGACGCGAGAGGCGTCCCGGACCGGCGGCGCGACGGTGCGACGGAGGGGGCGGGGACGGGCGCGGGCGCGGTGGCGCCTGCCGCGCCGACGGCGCAGGCCGTCCCGTCGCAAGCCGTCCCGTCGCAGGACACTCCGCCGCAGGCCGTCCCGGTACAGGCCGCTTCGCCGTCGGCGGCCGCGCCGTCGGCTGGTCCCGCTGGTGGCGCCGCTGGTCCTGCTGGTGGCGCCGGTGGTGCCGCGGCGGCGGTTCCGTGGGCGGCGGCGGACACCACGCATTCCGACGAGGGCGCCGAGGACCGTTCGGTGGGGCTGCCGCAGACGGTCTTCGCGCCGCCGCTTGCGGGTTTCGAGGAGGCGGACGACGCTCCGTCGACGCCGCGCTCCCGCCCGGATGCCAAGACCGAACTGCTGCAGGGCGGCAGCCAGTTGCCGCGTACGCAGGTGGCGCCGGCGGTTCCTGAGGGGGCACCGGCTGTTCCGGTGGCTCCGGCCGTTCCGCCGGTTCCGGAGGCTCCGCCGGTTCCGCCGGCTCCGGCACTGTCGGAGCTGCCGCCGCCGTCCGGTGTGCCGGTCGCCGATGTGCCTCCTCCGCCGGGTGTGACGGCCGGGGGGCCGTCGGCCACGTCCGGGCCCGGCGTGCCGCCTCCGCCTCCGCCTCCGGGTGTGCCGGGAGAACCCGCGGCGTCCGGCCCGGGTGCGGCCGGTGTGCCGGCCGGCGGGTACGTACCGACGCAGCTGGTGTCACAGCTGGATGCGGCGGACGTGGATCTCAGTGCGGTGGACGGGCCGGGGGGATCGGACGGGGCCGGAACGGATGGTACGGCCGACGGGCCCGGCTCCGGCTCCGGTTCCGGGGCCGGCTCCGGTTCCGTCGGTGCCACCGACTCCCGCGGTTCTGGTCCCGGTGGCCCTGGGGCCGGTGGGCCCGGAACGGGTGGCCCCGGTGGTGGGGTGCATGCCGCCGCGACGATGCTCGCCGATGGTGCGGCCCTCCAGGCGAGCCTTGGCGGCGGCGCGGGCGGTCAGGCCGGTCAGGCTGCTCCCTCGGGCCGGCCGCGGCCCGCCGTTGGCCCCGGCGGTCCCGGTGGCCCTAGTGTTCCTCCGCCGTCGGCGCCGCCCGGCGTGCCGGGTGTGCCGGGTGTGCCCGGCGTTCCTGGTGAGTCCGGCGCCCCCGCGGGTGGGCGGTCCGGTCAGGGCGGCGAGGTCGGTCCGCCTCCGCCGCCGCCAGCCCCGCCCGTGGCAGGCGACGCCGGTGGCGGCGGTGTGCATGCCGCGGCGACGATGCTCGCCGGCGGTGCCGCGCTGCCCGGCCCCGGCGGTTCGGGCGCCCCCGGGATGCCGTCTCCGCCCCCGTCCGTGCCCCCGGCGCCGTCGCCCGGCCCCGTTGCCCCGCCGGCCGCTCCACCCGGTCCGCCCGGCCCGCAGGGCCTTGCCGGTCCCACTGGTCCCGGCGGTCCCGCTGGTCATGGTGGTGGCGGCCCCGTTGGCCACGGCCCAGGTGTCGCTGGTGCCGCCGCTGCCGCCGGTGCCCCCGGCGCGTACGGCTATCCGCAGGGCGCCCCCAGCGGCCAGCCGACCGTCGGCCCCGGCTATATGGCCGTACTGAGCTACCGCGCGCCGGACGGCTCGGAGCAGAAGATCGTGCGCCGCTCGGCCCCCGGTACGCCGCATCCGGAATGGCAGCTGCTGCACGAGCTGCGCGGGATGAACGTCCCGCCGCAGCAGGTGCTGGAGCTGCACACCGAGCTGGAGAGCTGTGATCTGCCGGGTGGCTACTGCGCCCGGATGATCCGGGACAACTGGCCGCAGGTGCGGATCAGTCACACCGCCGCGTACGGCAAGGACCACGCCTCGCGCCAGCAGGGCGTACGGCATCTCATCGAGCATCAGGGCGAACTGCACCAGGTCGCGGACGGCCCGGCGCGGCCGGCACCGGTCCGGGTGCCGCTTCCGCATCCCTCGCAGGTGCCGCCGGCGCCGCCGGTCCCGCCGCAGGCGATCGGGCAGGAGCTGGAGCAGGCCTTCGGGCCGCAGGGGATCTTCCGTTTCGACCAGCGGGCGGTCTCCCGGCACGGTGTGCCCGATGTGGTGGCGCAGATGCTGGTGTGGGCCGGAATGCCGGTCGACTTCGGCCCGTTCTTCTGGGCGCAGGCGCAACCGGGCCGTCCGGTGCCGACGTTGGCGGAGCTGGCGGCGGAGCGCGGGGTGCAGCCGGCGCCGGATGCCGGGTCGTACCTGGTCATGGGCAGTGACTTCGGCCGCCAGCTGTGTGTGCAGTACGGGTCCGCGAACATCGTGGCGGTGCCCCTGGAGGCCGGCCCGGGCGGGCAGCCGGCCGTGCCGCAGTTCGTGAACACAGGGCTGCCGGAGTTCGTCCGCTGTCTGGCGATGCTGGGGCGGATGTGGCGGCTGCGGTACGGGCTGACGCCGGAGCAGGCGGGGCGGTGGACCGTCGACTTCCAGGCGCAGCTGGTCGCCCTGGATCCGCCGGCGCTGGGGTCGCCGGAGACCTGGTGGTCGGTCCTGCTGGAGCAGATGTGGGACGGCCTTCTCTAGGCTCTGCCCAGGTCCTGCCCAGACCCTGCCGACCCTGCCCCGCGGCGCCGGCCCACGACGCCCGGTACGCGCGCCCACCGTTGCTCCCCCACGCCCTTGAGGAACTTGAGGCAGTGGGGGAGCAATGACGAAAAGCCGGAGACGCGGATGATCCAATTCCGACTTCTGGCGATAAATGACGCATCCTAGGTGGGGTGAGTTGGGTGAAGTGCCGCACCGGCGCGGCTCCGCACCCGTCCACACGACACCGCGCGTAACTCCACAGAGGGGCTTCAGGGATGAGTGCATCGGTTTCGCCTCACGGGTTCGAGACCGTACGAGGGCGTGGCTACCGCCCGGAGGACGTGGACCGCCGCTTCGAAGGACTCTCCATCGACCGCGACTCGTGCTGGGAGCGTGCCGCCCGGCTCACCGTCCTGTGCGGTGAGATGGAGGCCGAACTCGACGCGCTGCGTGCCCGTGTGGAACAGCTGCCGGAGCCGGCGTACGAGACCCTCGGCAGAGACGCCCTGCTGATCCTGACCACGTCGGAGTCGGAGGCGGCCCGGCTGCGTGCCGAGGCGGAGCACGCCGCGAAGGAGGCCCGCGAGGAGGCCGACGCGTACGGGCGCGAGGTGCGGGACGCGGCGGATGGGGCGGCGTCCGCGCTGCGCACCGAGGCGGACGAACTGTCCCGGCGTACGGCGGAGCGGGCGGAGCACGAGGCCACCCGGCTGGTGGCCGCGGCGGCCAAGGAGGCCGAGCAAGTGCGCGCGGAGGCGGGCGAGGAGCTTGCCGAGATGATGCGCCGTACCGAGCAGATGCTGAGTGACCAGGAGAAGCAGCAGGCCGAGGAGTGGGACGCGGCTGGGCGGCGGATCGCGGAGCGGGAGGCGGAGCTGGAGCAGGTGGTCACGCAGCTGGACGCCCATGGGCAGGGGATCATCGCCGAGCACCGCCGGCTGCAGGCGGAGGTCGAGGAGGCCGCCCGGCACCAGCAGGAGGCCGCCGAGGACCGCGGAGCGGAGCTGCTGGCACAGGCGAGGGTCGAGGCGGAGCGCATCGAGCGGGCCACGGAGCGGATCCTTCGGGAGCATGCGGAGCGGCGTGAGGAGGTCCGCTCCCATATGACGCATGTCCGTAACAGCCTGGCGGCGCTGACCGGGAAGGCGCCGGAGCCGGAGGGGGCGGGGGACGCCGACCTTGGCTCCGCCTCGTCCGACGCATCTGCCCCATCTGCCCCATCGGCCTCGTCCGCGGGATCCGAGCCGGGCAAGGGGCCCAAGGAGCACAAGGAGTCCAAGGAGTCCGGGGAGCCCGCCCCGTCAGCGGCAGCCGCGTGGGCCGCGGGGTCCACAGGATCCGCGGGACCCGACCCCGACAACGAAGACACGCTGGAGACCCGCCTCCCCCGCACCCGCGGCAGCGCCGAAGGCTGACCGTCCCGCCCCATCCCCTGCCGCCCGCCCAGGCACCACCCCCAGGCACCACCACCCCGGCACCACCGCCCAGGCGCCGCCGCCCGGGCCCCCTCCGCGCGGGCGGCAGGCTGTCGGTGGTCGGGCGTATCGTGGGCAGCGCCCGCCCGTGACACGTCGCGGGCCGTTCGCGTTGTTCGCCTCGCCTGCTGGGACGGAACTTTTTCATGAGCCTCACTGGTCTGCTCGACGCCGTCGTACGGGATCCGGCGCTCGCCGAAGCGGTGCAGGCCGCGGCCGACGGGCGCCGTCGGCAGGTGGATGTGGTGGGCCCGTCGGCCGCCCGCCCGTTCGTGATCGCCGCGCTGGCCCGGGAGGCGCGGCGGACCGTGCTGGCGGTGACCGCCACCGGCCGGGAGGCCGAGGACCTGGCCGCCGCGCTGCGCAGCCTGGTGCCGGCCGGCCAGGAGCACTCCGTCGTGGAGTTCCCGGCCTGGGAGACGCTGCCGCACGAGCGGCTCTCCCCGCGCTCGGACACCGTCGGCCGCCGTCTCGCGGTGCTGCGCCGGCTCGCCCATCCGCGGGCGGACGACCCGACCGCCGGCCCCGTCTCCGTCGTGGTCGCGCCGATCCGTTCCGTGCTCCAGCCGCAGGTCAAGGGCCTGGGCGACCTGGAGCCGGTCAGTCTGCGGACGGGCGAGTCGGCCGATCTGGAAGAGGTCGTCGAGGCGCTGGCGGCCGCCGCGTACGCGCGCGTCGAACTGGTCGAGAAGCGCGGTGAGTTCGCGGTCCGCGGCGGCATCCTCGATGTCTTCCCGCCGACCGAGGAGCACCCGCTCCGGGTCGAGTTCTGGGGCGACGACGTCGAGGAGATCCGGTACTTCAAGGTCGCCGACCAGCGCTCCCTGGAGGTCGCCGAGCACGGCCTGTGGGCACCGCCGTGCCGTGAGCTGCTGCTCACCGAGGACGTACGGGGACGGGCCGCGGCCCTCGCCGAGGCGCATCCGGAGCTGGGCGAGCTGCTCGGCAAGATCGCCGAGGGCATCGCGGTGGAGGGCATGGAGTCGCTCGCGCCGGTGCTCGTCGACGATATGGAGCTGCTGCTGGACGTGCTGCCCGAGGGTTCGATGGGTGTGGTGTGCGATCCGGAGCGGGTACGGACCCGGGCCGCCGACCTGGTGGCGACCAGCCAGGAGTTCCTCCAGGCGTCCTGGGCCGCCAGTGCGGGCGGGGGAGCGGCCCCGATCGACGTCGGCGCGGCCTCCCTGTGGGGTATCGCGGACGTCCGCGACCGGGCCCGTGAGCTGGAGATGATGTGGTGGTCGGTGACGCCGTTCGCGGCCGGCGGCACCGAGCCCGGCGCCCCGGACGAGGAGCCGTCCGCCGAGGACGGCGACACCCTCAAGCTGGGCATGCGCGCCCCCGAGACCTACCGGGGCGACACCCAGCGGGCGCTGGCCGACACCAAGCAGTGGCTCGCCGACGGCTGGCGCACGGTGTATGTGACCGAGGCGCACGGCCCGGCGGCCCGTACGGTCGAGGTCCTCGGCGGTGAGGGGATCGCCGCCCGCCTCGACGCCGACCTGCCCGCGGTCTCGCCGTCGGTCGTCCACGTCGCCTGCGGCTCCCTCGACAACGGCTTCATCGACCCGTCCCTCAAGCTCGCCGTGCTGACCGAGACCGACCTGTCCGGCCAGAAGGCGGCCGGCAAGGACGGGGCGCGGATGCCGGCCCGCCGCCGTAAGCAGATCGATCCGCTCACGCTCCAGGCGGGCGACTTCATCGTCCACGAGCAGCACGGCGTCGGCCGCTATATCGAGATGGTGCAGCGCACCGTCCAGGGCGCCACCCGTGAGTACCTCCTCGTCGAGTACGCGCCCGCCAAGCGGGGCCAGCCCGGCGACCGCCTCTACATCCCCACCGACCAGCTGGAGCAGGTCACCAAGTACGTGGGCGGCGAGGCCCCGACCCTGCACCGGCTGGGCGGTGCCGACTGGACGAAGACCAAGGCGCGTGCCAAGAAGGCCGTCAAGGAGATCGCGGCGGATCTGATCAAGCTCTACTCCGCCCGGATGGCGGCCCCCGGCCACGCCTTCGGCCCGGACACCCCCTGGCAGCGCGAGCTGGAGGACGCCTTCCCGTACGCGGAGACGCCCGATCAGCTGACCACCATCGCCGAGGTCAAGGACGACATGCGGAAGTCGGTCCCGATGGACCGTCTGATCTGCGGCGATGTGGGTTACGGCAAGACCGAGATCGCGGTCCGCGCCGCCTTCAAGGCCGTCCAGGACGGCAAGCAGGTGGCCGTTCTGGTGCCCACCACCCTCCTCGTCCAGCAGCACTACGGCACGTTCACCGAGCGCTACGGCCAGTTCCCCGTCAACGTGCGGGCGCTCTCCCGCTTCCAGACCGACGCGGAGGCCAAGGCGACCCTGGAGGGGCTGCGGGAGGGCGCGGTCGACATCGTCATCGGCACCCACCGCCTGTTCTCCTCCGAGACCAAGTTCAAGGACCTGGGGCTGGTCATCGTCGACGAGGAGCAGCGCTTCGGCGTCGAGCACAAGGAGCAGCTGAAGAAGCTCCGCGCCAACGTGGACGTCCTGACGATGTCCGCGACCCCGATCCCGCGCACCCTCGAAATGGCGGTCACGGGCATCCGCGAGATGTCCACGATCACCACCCCGCCCGAGGAGCGCCACCCGGTCCTGACCTTCGTCGGCCCGTACGAGGAGAAGCAGATCGGTGCGGCCATCCGGCGTGAACTGCTGCGCGAGGGCCAGGTCTTCTACATCCACAACCGCGTCGAAACCATCGACAGGGCCGCCGCGCGGCTGCGCGCGATCGTCCCCGAGGCCCGGATCGCCACCGCGCACGGCCAGATGTCGGAGAACGCGCTGGAGCAGGTCGTCGTCGACTTCTGGGAGAAGAAGTTCGACGTCCTGGTATCGACCACGATCGTCGAGTCCGGTATCGACATCTCCAACGCCAACACCCTGATCGTCGAGCGCGGTGACAACTTCGGCCTCTCCCAGCTCCACCAGCTGCGCGGCCGGGTGGGCCGGGGCCGCGAGCGCGGCTACGCCTACTTCCTCTACCCGCCCGAGAAGCCGCTCACCGAGACCGCCCACGAGCGCCTGGCGACGATCGCCCAGCACACGGAGATGGGCGCCGGTATGTACGTCGCGATGAAGGACCTGGAGATCCGCGGCGCGGGCAATCTGCTGGGCGGTGAGCAGTCCGGCCATATCGCCGGCGTCGGCTTCGACCTGTACGTACGGATGGTCGGCGAGGCCGTCGCCGACTACCGCGCCTCCCTGGAGGGCGGCGTGGAGGAGGAGCCGCCCCTGGAGGTCAAGATCGAACTTCCGGTGGACGCGCACGTCCCGCACGACTACGCGCCCGGCGAGCGGCTGCGCCTCCAGGCGTACCGCGCCATCGCCTCCGCGTCCACGGAAGCGGATATCGCCGCCGTCCGCGAGGAGCTCACCGACCGCTACGGCAAGCTGCCGGAGCCGGTCGAGAACCTCCTCCTGGTCGCCGGCCTGCGCATGCTCGCCCGCTCCTGCGGGGTCACGGACATCACCCTCCAGGGCAGCAACATCCGCTTCGGCCCGGTCGAACTCCGCGAGTCCCAGGAGCTCCGCCTCAAGCGCCTCTACCCCCGCACGGTCCTCAAGCCGGCCACCCGCCAGATCCTGGTGCCGCGCCCGACCACCGGCAAGATCGGCGGCAAGCCCCTGGTCGGCCGCGACCTGCTGGCCTGGGTGGGGGAGTTCCTGGCGACGGTTCTGGGGTCGTAGAGGAGCAGCCGTGGGCCAGTGGACCATGTAGTACACGAGTAGTACGTTAGGGGTATGGAGACGACCACTGCTCGTGAGTTCAACCAGCAATCCGCGAAGGTGCTGGCCGCGGCTGAGCATGGACAGGCCATAGCGGTCACGAAGAACGGCCGGCACATCGCCACCCTGGTCCCGGTGGGGCAGGCCGAGCCCGTGCCTCCGTACCCCACCGACCCCATGGGTGATGAAGACGATCTGCCGCTGTTCGACGGCCCCGCGGACCTGTCCGCGCGAGTCGACGAACTGCTGGCTGAAGGGTTCGGCGAGTGAGCGTCCCGGTGGCGATCGCCGACACCTCGGCGCTCCTCGCGATCTTCAACCGCCATGATGCGGAGCACGCCGCATGCCGGACGGCCCGGTCCCGGATCGGCCATCTGGTGATCTCGCCCATGGTGCTGGCCGAGCTGGACTACCTGGTCATCACTCGAATCGGCGCAGACGCCGCGATCCGTGTGCTCGACCACATCATGGAGAAGGGAGATCTGCGGCGCTACGAAGTCCCCGAAGTGGCTCCGCATCTGAGGGTCGCCCGGGCTTTGATGGCGCGGTACAAAGACCTCGAGATCGGCCTCACCGACGCGATGAACGCCGCCTTGGCGGCCGAGTTCCGCACCGATGCCGTGCTGACGCTGGACCGTGAACACTTCCGGGTGATCCGGCCGCTGACGGGCCACGCCTGCTTCCGGCTGCTGCCCGATGACCTGTGAACCGGCCTGCTCCCGTTGGTGTGACGGTCAGCGCGGGGACGTCCGCTTGAGGACCACGATGTCCCGGCCGCCTCCGAGGACCGCGTACCTCGACTTCGGGTGGCGGGCCGTCGCGTCGGCGAGGACCTGCTCCGGGGTGTGGTCGTCGCGGAGTTCGTCGGCGATGTAGTCGGGCGCCAGCCCGCCCGTGGCGCCCATCCAGAAGACCCGCGTGCGGTCGGTGAGCCGGCTCAGCGGGCGGATGCCGGACTCCACGGTGGCGCCGTCGGGTATCCGCTCCAGCAGCTTCGCCGCGGCGGTGGCCTCCGGCGGCGTGCGGTAGGTGGCCGTCTCGGTGAGCCGGGCCAGCGGCAGGGTGGTGGTGAGCGCGAGAGCGGCGGCCAGGACGGCGGCCGGCAGGTGGTGGGCGTACGTCCGCAGCCAGGGCCGGACAGAGGCCCGGGCCCGGGGCAGGGCGTCGACCAGGGCGAGGAAGACCACCGGCATCAGGACGGCGTTGTAGTGCCAGTCGGTGCCCCAGTAGTGCGACTCGTGGGAGAGAAACCGCCAGCCGAGGGTGGGCAGCGCGACCAGGAGGAGAGGGGAGCGCAGCGCGAGGAGCCCGGTCGTGGGCAGCAGTACCCACAGCGTGGTGTTGAGTGCGGTGCCGAGCGGGATGGTCGCGCCGCCGTTGTCGGCCCCGAACTTGCTCCAGTAGTCGTACGAGCCCGAGCCGTTGAAGGCAGGTATGAACACGCCGAGGGTGACGGCGGTGGCGGTGAGTCCGAAGGCGACCAGGGCGATGGGCAGCGGACTGGCCCGGCGGGTGCGCAGCAGGGCGAGGGCGCCGATGGCGGCGGCGGTGACGCCGAGGTCCTCCTTGACCAGGACGAGCGGCGCGGCCCAGCACACCGCCGCGGTCCATCGCCCGCGCAGCACCGCTTCGAGGGCGAAGGCGATCAGCGGCAGCGCGAAGGCGATCTCGTGGAAGTCGAAGTCGACGGCCTTCTGCACGCCCCAGGACATGCCGTACGCGATGCCGATGGCCAGGCCCGGCAGGCGGCCGAGGTGGCGGGCGGCGGCGCGGGTGACCGGGACCGTGGAGAGCGCGAACAGGGCGGCCTGGGCGATCAGCAGGGTCAGGGGGGAGGGGAAGAGCCGGTAGAGCGGGGCGAGCAGGACCAGGACGGGGCTGAAGTGGTCGCCGAGGATGTTGGTGCCGGGGCCCTTGAGGTCGACTATCGGCGCCTGGAGCTGGGCGTAGCCGCGTATCGCCTGTTCGAAGATGCCCAGGTCCCAGGAGGACGTGGACAGCGTGCGGAAGCGCCACAGGGCCAGCAGCGTGAAGGCGAGGAAGAAGAATCCGGCGGTCCAGTACGGATCGAGCCGGGGCGCGCGCAGCGAAGCGAGGAGGGCGCCTCGCGGGGCGGGGCCTGCGGTCGCGGTCGTGGCCGGGGTGGCGGTCCGGGGCCGCGGCACGCTGCCGCCGTCGTCCGTGCCCGTGCCCGGCCCGGGGGTACCGCCGGCCGTTGCTGCGGCCGTGTCCATGAGGGTCCTCGCTCACTCTCAACTACACGGAAAGATACTCGAACGGATGTGCCAGGCGGCCTGGCGGCCGGGCCGCCGACGGCACAGGCCGGCAGTGGTGGAGACGCGACTGCGGAGCGGTCCGTTCCCACACGCGGCCCGTTCCCGTGCGGGACGGCGGGATGGCGGGACGGCGGGACGGCGGGACGGCCGGACGGCCTGGCGCCACGCGTCGCGGTGCTGGGCCGTCGGGAGCGAGGAGGTAGGGAAGCCGCTGCGTTCAGCAAGCGGCCCCACCCCCACCACCCACCCCCACCACCCACCCCCACCACCCACCCCCACCACCCACCCCCACCACCCACCCCCACCTCCCACCCCCACCACCCACCCGGACGTTCTCAAGGCAGCCGGGCATGGGTCGGCCCCCGTCGCTGTAGTGGGCGAACGGGGGCCGATGGTGTGGCTACTGCGCTGCGGGTCGGCTGGTCTCGCGTACACAGTCCAGGCAGACCCACCCAGCGCGTGCTAGGAGCCGGGTGGCCTCGACCGCCCGCCGCTAAGGCCGGGGGGCGGTCATCATGGCGTCGAAGTACTGGAATGCCGACATCTCATAACTGGTGTGGCCGGTAGCGCCCGCGTGTCTCAGGCACCACACCTGTCCGTCGTCCGGGTCGGCGGTGTCGACGGAGTGTTCTGCGCAGGTGAGGCACTTGCCGACGTACCGGAGCCCCATGCCCGTCATGGCTGACAGCCTCCACTCAGCGAACCGATACCGGGCCCTCATGCCGTGCCCTCCGGACGGTCCGGGGCATCACTGCCCACCGCCTGCATGGCGTCGATGCACGCGGCGAGACCACGCAGCATCTCCGCCAGCTCCTCCTCGGTCAGCTCATCCACCCACGCGGTACGGGCCTTGAGATCCGCCCGCATCTGGTCGAGCTGCCGGTACAGCTCCCGATACCTGATGTACCGGTTCCACGCTTGCTCGACCCGATAGCGCAGCCGCGACCACGCGCCCGCCCTCATGACCCTGCCGCCGTTTGAAGACCCTGGTAGGCGATCGCTGCCGACTGACTATCTGTGCGTGCCCCGGTCGTCATCGGCCCTCCCGCTTCAGGTGCGGGTGACGGCGCACCTCGATGTTGCAGTCGATCACCCTCGACATGTCCCCGACGGTGCGCGCCGCCGAGCGCTGTCGGACCAGGGCGGCACACACGTCGCACCCGTCAACCGGCTCGGGCTCCTGTTGCGGAAGAGGATCTTGTAGGTGGACGGGGCGGCAGTTGCCGGGCATCAGCTCACCACCTCCACACCGTGGATCCAGCGCGGCCCTGAATCGACCCCGTACGTCGCGAGCCACAGCGCCCGCCGCCGCCCGCGCCGCAAGCGCTGCTCCTGTTGCTCTTCGGGCGTGAGGACGTACGGACGGATCAGGGCCGAGTCCTCACCCCGCAACAGCCCCGACTCACGTGCGGGCACGCGGGGAAGTGCGAGCGTCGGCGCGTCCGCGCACCCCACGGCGGGCAGCGCGTCCGTGGACCGATGGCGCCCGCGCGCGGGCAGCAACACCCGCAACAGCAGTTCGAAGATCCACGCGCTATGTTTGCGCATGTCGTCAACCTCCCAGGGGTTGGTGGCCATGCCCCCGGGCCGTCAGCAGCGGTTGCGGGGGTCTCTGGCAGCCACGTAGTCACGTGTTGACTGACCGTAGGACCCCTGCGGAGAAAGAGGGGGCACAGTTTGTGCCCCCTCGTTCATGCCGCGAGTACGCCGATCTTGACTGCTAGTTCGCTGGCCCGGCGTCGCTGTGCCGGGCTCTTTGAGTCCGTTTCTTCCAAGACGATGCGGCGGGCGTAGCCGTTGTAGCGGATCGTTTCCGGAGCCGCCTCGTAGGCCTTGTCGAGCGCGGCAAGTGCCGCTTCGGTCTGCCCATCGAGTTGATACCCGCGTGCCTCCTCGATGCGGTGCCGAGCGCGCCGGGGGCGGGAAGGGATTATTGCTGCGTCCGCAGCAGCGGCCTGCCGGACGCTTTCTGCACCCGCGTGCAGTTCGACCGCGATAGTGACCGCGTGTGCTCCCATGACTGCCTGGGAGAAGGACGTAACGGGGTGGTAGTAGTCGGCAGGCAGTCGGTCGGCCATAGTGCGTGCCGTATCCCAGTAACGCCAAGCAGTTCCCGTGTCGCCTCGGCGGGCGGCGGTATATCCGGCCTCGAATTGCAGTGCCCCCGCAATGGCGAGCACGTCGTTACTCGCATCGGGCAGGAACGTCTCCAGGTACCGGATCGTCTCCAGGTTCACAGCGTCGGCAGAGTCGAAATGGGCATGTCCGCTGTCGCGGTGAGCCTGCGCGGCCAGCCACGCCGCAACACCGATGGCATGCGGATCTTCCGATTCCTGCGCGGCAATCATGCTGCGCTCGACGACACGCCACAGCAGAGATGCATCCGGCTGGTAAGCGATGAAGAACTGACTCAGGCTGTAGACCTCTGCCATGAGCCCCTGGGCTACCCGGCGCTCGCTCGCCGAGTTGGCTTGCAGTGCCACACATTGTGCATCTCGGATCAAATCCGGCAGGAGTGCTCCGATGACATCCCTGTGATGGGGGGCGGAATGCCGGGCGCTCCACGCGCGGGAAAGCCTTTCTCGAAGATGCGCTGAGGGTGGCGCCTCTCGCTGTGTCGTCAATGGGAATGAGTCGATGGCCTGGCGGACTTGGGGCAACCGGGCGTGTCCTGGACCGGTGAACAAGTCGACTGCCATCGACTGATCACCGGTGAGGTCAGAGAGGTTCCGTACTCGGAGGGCTTCAGCGATACGCAGCACCATGGGGAGCTTGGGCATGTGCAGGCGCCCACCCTCAACTTGCTTCACCCAGCTTGGCGACTTACCAAGCAGGCCGGCCAAGACACCCCGACTCATGCCGCGACGGGTGCGCAGAATCTGCATGCGCTGGCCGAACGCGACCGGTTCCGCGAACGGTTCGGGGGTAGCATCTGAAGACACGGCCTTGCCCCTTTCTGTGCAGCTCGTCACTGCCAGAGTACGGGGTGGGGCCGTACTTGTTGATCCCTCGCAGGAGCCGCCTGGCTGTACCCGATTCGGCCCCGCCAAGCGTGGCACGGTCGTTGTCGTAGGGGTTCGTGTCCACGCCCCGGTCCACCTCCCGTGGTCGCGGGGTCGTCTGCCTTAAGTCCCTTGCAGCAGCGTCCGGTTGCTCCCATCCCATGCACCTGCAAGCCCGCCTATATTTGAGGTATGGGAGAAAATCCCGGAGACCTGTGGTCCCACCCACAGCTTGCGGCGGCGGTCACCAGCGGGGACTGGGGCGCCGTCTTCCGCACGTACCGCAAGCTCACCGGCTTGAGTCAGATGAAGCTCGGTGAACGCGTCGGCCTTGTCCAGCCGGACGTGTCCGATATCGAGCGGGGTTGCAGGAGGGTGACCTCCGTGGAAGTGCGGCAACGCATTGTGGCGGGGATCGGCGTCCCGCCCGCTCTTCAGTCCACCAGCGTGCCTCTGACCGCCGACGCGGCCCCGGTACAGGGCCTGTCTCTCCCTGGCGTGGCGCCGGACGAAGACCTGTTGGCCAGGGTGACCAGCGTGGTCGACGCCACGCATCGTGTGGACACGGCAACCCTCGACTGGCTTGACCGGCTGCTGGCCGAGCACCGACGTGCGGAAGACACGATTGGGTCCCGGCCCCTCGCGGACGTGATGCGGCAGCAGCTTCGGACGGTCGTCGACTTGTATGCGGGCGCGCGGGGCGACCTGGCGGATCGTGTGGTCCGCCTTGCCTCCGAGCATGCGCAGTTCCTGGCGTGGATGGCGCAGGACCAGGCACATACGGCTGCCGCCCTGGCTTGGTACGACCGGTCTCACGAGTGGGCGCTTGAGGCCGGGGACGCCAACATGGCAGCCACAACCCTCAGCATGAAGGCACACATGGCATGGTCCGGTGGACGCGGAATGCGGTGCGTACGGCTTGCTGAGGCGGCCCGCTGGTCGGCGCCTGGCACGTCTCTCGGCGTACAGGGCATGGCCACGCAGATGGCAGCCAGAGGACACGCACTCCAAGGCCAGGACGGCGACGCTCACCGCCTCCTCGACGAGGCGCAAGAGCTGATCAGCCGAGCGTCCGAGCACCCCGAGGACGAACCGGTGTGGATGTACTTCTACGACGAGACGTGGTTCTCCCTGCAACGCGGCATGGCGTCCCTGCATCTGCGCGACTGGCAGGCGGCCATCGACCACCTCACGGGTGGGCTTGACGCCCTGCCGGACGAGTACCGGCGCGACAAGACGTGGTACCGCGCCTGCCTGGCGCACGCGCTCGCCGGAGCGGGCGAATCGGCGCAGGCCGCATCCGTGGCCGTGGCGAGCGTCCCTGATGCCGCTGCCGTCGGCCGCCCGCACTCTTGGAACGAATTGCACACCACAGCCGCCGTATTGATGCGCAGAGGGGCGAAGGAAGGGCCCCAACTGGTCGCTGCGCTACGTGAGTACGACTAGTGCCGAGGGGGCATATGCGCCGTTGTGGGGCATGAACGCTTATGGTGCACTCGTCGTGGCACCTTCGGCGCCACGACGCCGGGGCGGATGTTCGACGGCCATGCCGAAAGTTTCAATGCCGTGTCGGATACGGCAAAACCCGCGCGGGAGGGCTGAGCAGTGGCACGGACTGAATATTACGCCGACCCGAATGCGCCGGAGCCAAACAGTTTGGTAGTCGCTGCATCGGCCGTCGTCACGGATGACGACGGGCGAATTCTGCTGCAGCGGCGGACTGATAACGACCTGTGGGCGCTTCCCGGCGGTGGGATGGACATGGCCGATTCATTGCCAGGAGCGGCCGTGCGGGAAGTCAAGGAAGAGACCGGGCTGGACGTAGAGATCACGGGGCTTGTCGGTACGTACACGGACCCGCGCCACATCATCGCGTACAGCGACGGTGAGGCGAGGCGGCAATTCAACGTGTGCTTTACCGCGCGGATCGTCGGTGGCTCACTGTCGATCTCGGAGGAGTCCTCAGAGTTGCGATTCGTGGCCCGCAGCGAGGTTGACGTGCTGCCCATGCACCACACACAGCGGCTGCGTGTTCAGCACTTCCTGGATCACCGCCCCACCCCATATCTGGGATAAGCCACGCAGGAGGACGCCGTGAGCACTGGCGAGTGGGTCAGTACCTCGATGCCGTATCTGACGCCCCGTAAGGAGGGGCAGCCCGACGCCTGGGGCGCGGAGGCTGCTGCCCGTGGTCGCCGGGGCAGGCAACGTATCGTCCATGCTGGGGAGATCGCGGCACCAGCCGAGATCGCGGACTGCCTGGGGATCGCCGAGGGCGAGAGCGTCGTCGTGCGACGCCGCGTGATGTATCTCGACGACGCGCCCTGCGAGTTGACCGACACCTATTACCCCGCCCACATCGCACGAGGAACCCGTCTGGCCGGGACGGCCAAGATTCCCGGCGGTGCGGTCTCGCTCCTCGCCGAGCTCGGGCACACAGGCGCCCGGGTACGCGAGGACGTGATTGCCCGGATGCCCAGCGACGAGGAACGTGAAGCCCTGCAGACCGGCACGGACGAACCGGTGCTCCAGCTGACACGGGTCACGCTGGACGGCGACGACCGGCCGATCCAAGTCGACAGGATGGCCATGCCCGGACACCTTCAGCGGCTGCGCTACGAGATCAGGATCGGATGACCGTGCCGGGAACCGAAGGCGGCGTGTACGGCCGGCGGTCCCTGCATGAAGACCATGAACGGCCGCGGCCCGCCCTTCTGGCGGACGACTGGACTTCCGGCACAGGCCCTAGCCGCAGGAGTGGGGGCGGTGGACGGCCACCGATGCGCTGCAGAGCATGGGCTCTTCCCCGTCCTCGGTGGTGAAGACGAAGGTCACTCCCGAGGCGGGGACGCGGATCGCGCACTGGCCTTCAAGAGTCAGCGGCTCGTAGTTCTCCCAAGGGCATCCGGCGTCGCTCAGCGCCCGCAGGACTTCGCCATAGGCGGGATAACCGGGGAACGTCTCCAGCTGGCCCGGCTCCCGCGACGGCCATTCCATCGTGGCCCAGTCCGTCTGGACGACGATCGAGTCGATCACCTGGCAGTGAGCCTGGCAGGTGGCGACCTCCAGGCTGCCGTACGCGTACAGATACGGCAGCCCGTCAGCTCCGGTCGAGGACCCCCGGTTCCACGGAGGCCCCAACACCTCGGTGACGTCCTTGAGCTGGGCTCCTATGCGCGCCGTGTCGATGCGGCCGGTCTGAGCGAAAGGCGTGAGAATGTCTAGAACGTTCATGCAGTGCAGGATTTCATGGCGGCATCCGCCCGGCCCCATGCCGTGATGACGCGGCGACGCCCCCTGGAGCAGACCCTGGCCGTTGTCCGCCCCGGCCCCGTCGGCCTACCGCATAGCAGGCTCCGCCCGTGCCTCCGGTTGGGCTGCGTAGTGCGCGCCCTCTACGGGCTGGTCGGTGAAGAAGCGGACCACCAGGTCGACGACGTCCTGGGAGCGTTCGAAGGGGAGCCAGTGGTCGCACTCGGTGATGGTGAGGAAGCGGCAGTTTTCGACGTTGGCGGCGAAGGCGCGTTGTTTCTCGGGTGCGGAGACGGTGTCGTGCTCGCCGCAGAAGACCAGCGCCGGTACGCCGCGCAGCTCGCCGGACGGCTGCATCCCCTCGGTCGCGGCGCGGTTCAGGATGGTGAATCCGTGGGTGGTGTTGGCGACGGCGTGGGTGAGCAGGCGTTTGACGTAGCGGCGGGCCAGTCTGCGGTGGCGTACGTAGCGGCGTTCGTCCTGGCAGAGCCAGAGGTTGAGGGTGAGCTCGACGAACTCCCCGGGCCTGCCGTCCATCACGCGGGTCGCGGCCTTCCGCCAGGTGTCCAGTTGCATGCTGGTGACCTCCACCGGTACTCCGCCGAGCAGGAGGCGGGCGACCCGGTGGGGGTGCCGTTGGGCGAAGGCGAAGCCGATGGCGGAGCCGTAGGAGTACCCGAACAGGTTGACGCTGACGATGCTGAGGTCGTCGAGGACCTGCTCGACCGCCCGGCACAAGGTGTCCATGCCCTGGTCGTCGCGGATCGGGTCGGCCTTGCCGGAACCCGGCAGGTCGATGGTGATCAGGCTCGTCAGGGGAAGTACCGGTTCTTCGAAGTGCTCCCATCCGTCCTTGCCCTGCAGCAAACCGCCCAGAATGAGCACCGGTTCGATCCGCTGGGCCGGCTGCCGCAGCAGACGGTAGGAGTAGGACAGCCCGTCCACGCTCAGGGCGTTGACTACTTCGTCGGTCATTCGTCTCCTTCGCGTGGATACACGCGCTGTCAAGGGCGGTGGCTCACCCGCGGCTGAGGACCAGGGCGGCGTTGTGCCCGCCGAAACCCAGTGAGGTCTTCACCGCACACTGCAACCGTGCGGGGCGGGCTTCCTTGGCCACCACCTCGACGGGAACGTCGGGGTCGGGGGATTCGAGGTTGGCTGTCGGCGGTACGAGCTGGTGCTGGAGCGCCAGCACGGTGAAGGCGGTTTCGATCCCGCCGGCGGCGCCCAGGGTGTGGCCGGTCATGGCCTTGGTCGAGGTGACCAGGGGGTGCTCACCGAGGACCCGGCGGAGCATGGCGCTTTCGATGAGGTCGTTGAGCGCGGTGGCGGTGCCGTGGGCGTTGACGTGCCCGATGTCGGTGGCGCGGACCCCGGCGTCGGCCAGTGCGGCCCGCAGGGCACGTTCGGCGCCCGCGCCTTCGGGGTGCGGAGCGACGGGGGCGTACGCGTCGTTGGCCGTGCCGTAGCCGACGACCATGGCCCTGGTGCGTGCGCCGCGCGCCCGGGCGTGCTCGGGCCGTTCCAGGACGAGCAGGCCGGCGCCCTCGCCGAGAACGAAGCCGTCCCGGTCGGCGTCGAAGGGGCGGCAGGCCGCGGCCGGGTCGTCCCGCCGGGTGGAGAGCCCCTTCATCTTGCACATACTGGCCACGATCAGCCGGGAGCAGGACGACTCCGCGCCGCCGGCGAGGGCGATATCGCACATTCCGGCGCGCAGCAGCTGACGGGCGATGCCGATCGCGTCGGTGCCCGACGCGCAGGTGGTGTTCACCGTGAGGCTCGGTCCCCGGGCGCCCAGATCGCGGCAGACGCTCGCCGCGGCGCCGTTGCCGGTGGTCAGGACGGCCAGCATGGGGGAGACCCGGCGGTGGCCCCGCTCCAGGAGTGCGGTGTGCTGCTCGTCGTACACCGGGAGCCCGCCGTTGGCGGTGCCGATGACGACCGCGACCCGGTCGCCGTCCCACGCCCGCGGATCCAGCCCGGCATCGGCCACCGCCTCGCGGGCGGCCAGCACCGCCAGTCGGGAGAAACGGTCCGTCAGGCGGCGGGTCGCGGCGTCCAGGGCGGTTTCGATGTCCAGGCCGTCGATGAGGTACACGAAGTCGGTGGGCAGATCGCGCAGCTCGGCGGGCTTCCGTACGCCGGAGGGGGAAGCGGCGTGGGTGACCTCGTGCCAGTTCGCCGCGGTGCCGATGCCGGCCGCGGTCAGTATCCCGAGCCCGGTCACGAAGGCCGGGTACGGCGTCTGCGTCCCGGCGGTCACGCGGCTGCCGAATGGACGGCCGCCAGCAGCTGTCCGAAACTGTTCCGAGGTGTCAACTCGGCGTCCTCCAGGTCGACCTTCAGGCCGTCCTCGATGAGCAACCGCAGCTCTTCCAGCGCCAACGAGTCCACACCCAGCTTGCGCAAGGGGGCGTCAGAGGTCACCGAGAGCGGATCCACTCCAAACCTCGTGGTCAACAGCGTCCTGACCTGTTCGGCGATGTCCATATCAGGCACCTTTCTAGACCTTTGTGGCCGTCTGGGCTATGTGGAACAACGCATGAAACGGTCGTTGAGTCACGCCATACGCCGACAAGGCGAACGCGCGGACGGGGGCCTCGGGATGACGACGAGGGGGCGGGGGCTCCGGGGCCGCGGAAGCCCGGAAGCCCGGAAGCCCGGAAGCCCGGACGCCCGGACGCCGGGAAACCCGGGAACCCGGTACGCCACGGATCGTAGATCGTTGGCCGAAGCAGTGGCCTGGGCCACGCCGACTTCATAACATCGATCACCAAAGGTCGAGACTCCGTCGCACGATCTGCCGGGAGGCCATGTGTTCCGCCGTAGGACAGCGCTCTCCGTAACCGCCACCGCCGCCCTGCTGGCCGCGACCCCGCTGCTCGCCGCCTGCGGAAGCGAGGCGCACCCCGGTGCCGCGGCCATCGTGGACGGCAAGCGGATCACCGTCGCGCAGCTGCAGGCCAAGGTGAAGGACGTCCGGGACGCCCAGGCCCGGTCCCCGGAGGGCGCCCAGCTGATCCTGAACACCGGCCGGCTGAGCCTGGCCACCCTCAACGGCATGATCTTCGACGAGGTGCTGGCGCGCACCGCGGAGAACGCCGGGGTGACGGTCACCCGCCGCGACCTCCAGAACTGGCGTGCCCGGGCGGAGGAGCGGGCCGGCGGTGCCGAGCGGTTCAAGGCGATGTGGCTCCAACAGGGCGTCGCCCCCGACGAGATCGACGGCATGGTCCGCAACCAGCTGCTGCTCGACGGCATCGCCGAACACCTCCGCGCCGACCGCAACACCCCCCAGGGCCAGCAGAAGCTCGCCCGGACGCTGTCCGACACCTCCCGCTCGATGGGCATCGACGTCAATCCGCGGTTCGGGACCTGGGACGACCGGCAGGTCATCCTCGGCCGTACCAAGGAGCCGTGGATCACCACTACACCCGTCAGGCAGCAGGCCTGACGGCCGGGGGCCGGGGCCGGGGGCCGGGCGTGGTGAGTACCGCGGGCCGGGCGTTGTCAGTGGCGTGCGTTACGTTCGGTGCGTGAACGCTGCTGACGCCTCCGCATCCGCTTCCGCCAATGGCGCTGCCTCCGCCAATGGCGCCGCCTCCGCCAATGGCGCTGCCTCCGCCAATGGCGCCGCCTCCGCCAATGGCGCCGCCTCCGCTACGGGGGCCGGTTCCGCCGCCCGCTCCGGCGCCGACGCCCGCCCCGAGGGCACCGGCACCGGACGCCTGGTCCTGCTCACCACCAGCCATCGGGTCGCCCCCGGACTCCTGTCCTGGCCCGCCTGGCAGATCCTGCGTGCGGCGCAGCGGGTGCTGTGCGCCGACCCGGAGCACCCGCAGCTGCCGTATCTGCGGGAGGCCGGCATCGAGGTGGAGACTGCTGCCCTGACGGCCCGCGAATTGGTCGACTACTGCGTGCCGGAAGACCACACCGCCGTCATCCTCACCTCCGCCGTCGGGGAGAGCGCGCTGACCGACGGCCTGGCGCGGCTGGCCGGCTCCGGCCGCGAGACCATGCCCGACCTGGAGCTGCTGCCCGGCTCGTACGACCTGCCCGGCGCCCGGCTGCTCGACCTCGTCCAGGTCATGGACCAGATCCGCGCCGAGTGCCCCTGGAGCAGCATCCGTACGCACCGCGATCTGGCCAAGTACGGCATCGAGGAGGCGTACGAGCTGGTCGAGGCCATCGAGGAGGGCGACCGCGAGGCGCTGCGCGAGGAGCTGGGCGATGTGCTCCTCCAGGTCGTCTTCCACGCCCGGATCGCCCAGGACGCCCCGGAGGAGCCGTTCTCCATCGATGACGTCGCGGGCACGATCGTGGAGAAGCTGGTCCATCGCCATCCCCATGTCTTCGGGGAGGAGGCGGCCGAGACGCCCGAGGACGTCAAGGCGCACTGGCTGCGGACGAAGGCGCAGGAGAAGCAGCGGGAGTCGGTGACCGAGGGCATCCCGCTCGCCCAGCCCGGCCTCGCCCTGGCGGCGAAGCTGGCGTCCCGGGTGCGCTCGGCGGGCCTGGACGTCACCCTGCCCGCCGGCGAGGGGATCGGCTACGAGCTGCTGGCCATGGCCGTACGGGCGGAACGGGAGGGCATCGACCCGGAGGCGGCGCTTCGGGCGGCGGCCCGGACGTATCGGGATGCGGTGGTGGCCGCCGAGGCATCGGACGCCACCGAGAACGAGGCGCCAGAGACCACCGAGAATGAGGCGTCAGAGGCCACCGAGAACGAGGCGCCAGAGGCCACCGAGAATTAGGGGTCGGGGCGGGGAGGCTCAAGGAAGCGGGCGGAGTCGGTCGAAGAGCCATACGGCCGTGGCCGCCGCCGCGAGGCCCGCACCCACCACGCACACCCCGCGCCAGCCGGCCGCGCCCCAGACCGCGGAGGTCAGGGCCGAGCCGAGCGCGCCGCCGGCGAAGTAGGCGGTCATGTAAGCCGAGTTGAGGCGGTTGCGGGCCTCAGGGCGGATTGCGTAGACCAGGTTCTGGTTGGTGACGTGGATCGCCTGGAGGGCCAGGTCCAGGACGATGATCCCCGCCAGCAGTGCGGCCAGCGACCATGCTCCGCCTGACCCGCCCGCCGCCAGCAGACCCCACGAGCCCAGCAGCAGGAGTGCCGCGGCGCCGGTGACGCGGTGGGCCAGGCCGCGGTCGGCCAGCCGGCCCGCGGCCGACGCCGCCAGGGAACCGGCGGCACCGACCAGGCCCAGGAGGCCGATGGCCGACTCCTGCCAGCCGTAGGAGGGGCCGGACATCAGGAAGGCCATGGCGGTCCACAGGACGGAGAAGCCCGCGAAGGACAGCGCGCCCAGTATCGCCCGTCGGC
The DNA here is from genome assembly GCF_042895955.1 of Streptomyces sp. NPDC001339. NCBI lineage: Bacteria > Bacillati > Actinomycetota > Actinomycetes > Kitasatosporales > Streptomycetaceae > Streptomyces > Streptomyces sp. NPDC001339. The sequence continues at coordinate 544,878 of NZ_JBIAWT010000005.1, forward strand.
GCAGTACCGGCTCCTGGGCGAACAGCGCCAGTGTGGAGCGGAGGAGGGCGGGGTAACGCAGACCGGCCGTCGTGCGGAGGGCGGGGAGGCGGAGCCGCAGGAGTACCGCCATCAGCAGCATCAGGGCGGCGTTGATCCAGTACGCGGTGCGCCAGCCGCCCAGCTCGGCGAGGAGTCCGGAGGCCGTACGGGCCAGCAGGATGCCGAGCAGCAGTCCGGTCATGACGGTGCCGACGGTCCGGCCGCGCTCGGCGGGAGCCGCGAGGGTCGCCGCGTACGGCACGACGACCTGGGCGGCGACCGAGCTCAGGCCGGTGAGGGCGGTGCCGGTCACCAGGAGGGCGGCGTTCGGCGCGCTCGCCGTGACGGTCAGGAACACCGCCGTCGCCGCGCACAGCGTGACCGCCAGGCGGCGGCGTTCCAGCAGGTCGCCGAGGGGGACGAGCAGCAGCAGGCCAAGGCCGTAGCCGATCTGTGCGACGGTCACCACCAGGGCGGCGGTGGACGTGGACAGCTGGAGGTCGCGGCCGATGACATCCAGCAGCGGCTGGGCGAAGTAGTTGCCGGCGGCGGACAGGCCGGTGGCGACCGACATCAGCAGCAGCGTGCCGCGTGCCAGCCCGGCGCCGGCGCCCTGGTGGTGACCGTCGCTGGTCCTGCCGGGTGCGGCGGGTGTGCCGGATGTAGCGAGTGTGGCGGGTATGGCTGGTGTGTTGGATGTAGCGGGTGCGGCGGGTGGGCTTGTGGGGGTGCGGGCAGAGCCTCCGGGTGTGGTGCTGACGGGTCTCATGGTGGGTTCTCCCCCTCGTAGTTCATCGCCCGGACCATGTCGGCGGCGGGCACGTCCCAGCCTGGGATCCGCACCATCAATGAGTCCAACACATAGTTTTCATCGCATCCATCGCGGAACCGGATTGATCCCTTACCCTCTGCCGCTATGGAGCTCCAGCAGATGAGGTATGTGGTCGCGGTGGCCGAGACCGGTGGGTTCACCCGGGCCGCCGAGCGGTGTCATGTGGTGCAGTCCGCGCTCAGCCATCAGATCGCCCGGCTGGAGAAGGAACTCGGCGCGCGGCTCTTCGACCGGACCAGCCGGAGCGTGCGGCTGACCGCCGCGGGTGAGGCGTTCGTGCCGGTCGCCCGGCAGGCGCTGCAGGCGGCCGAGCGGGCCCGCGCCGAGGTGGCGGCGGCGACCGGTGAGGTACGCGGCCGGCTGGCGGTGGGGGCGATCTCGACCGTCGCGGCCGTCGATCTCGCCCGTGAGCTGGGCGCGTTCCGTACCCGTTATCCACAGGTGCGGATCAGTCTCCAGACGGGGATGAGCGATCTGCTCATCGAGCGGGTGCGGGAGGGGACGCTGGACGTCGCTTTCGTCGGGCTGGTGCCCGGCGCGCGCACGGTCGGCGTACGGGAGAAGGAGCTGGCGCGCGGTGAGCTGGTGGCCGTGGTGGCGCCGGGGCATCCGCTGGCGGGGCGGGAGTGGACCACGCTGTCGCGGCTGGCGCGGGAGACCTTTGTCGACTGGGCGGAGGGGTCGGCGGCCCGGCGGCAGCGCGATGACGCGTTCCGGGCGGCGGGGCTGACCGCGGAGGTGGCGTTCGAGGTGGCCGGCGTGGAGTCGCTGGCGAAGCTGGTGCGGGCGGGGCTGGGCATCGGCATGGTCCCGGAGGCCTTCGCCTCCGAGCTGCCGGGGCTGTGCGTCGTCCGGGTGCGGCCGGCTCCGGAGCGTACCGAGCGGGTGGTGTGGAGCGCCCTCGGGCCGTCGCCGGCGGCTATGGCGTTTCTGGCGGGGCTGGGCGTGGGGGCGGACGGGGAGCCGGAGGGGTCGGCGGCGGGGGCGTAGGGCGTCCGAGGGTTCGGCAGCGGTCGGTCCGGCGGCGGGGGCGTAGGGCGTCCGAGGGTTCGGCAGCGGTCGGTCCGGCGGCGGGGGCGTAGGGCGTCCGAGGGTTCGGCAGCGGTCGGTCCGCGCGGTGGACTGCGCACCGGTTACGGTCGAAACGTGCACGACAAGTCCGACGCCACCCCCGACGCCACACCCGGCTGCCCGACCTCCGACGCCACACCCGGCTGCCCGGCCTCCGCGCCCGCGCCCTGCCCGGCCTCCGCGCCCGCGCCCGAGCTGTTCACCTGGGAGTTCGCCGCCGATCCGTACCCCGCGTACGCCTGGCTGCGCGCGCATGCGCCGGTGCACCGGACCACGCTGCCCAGCGGAGTGGAGGCCTGGCTGGTGACCCGCTACGCCGAGGCGCGGCAGGCGCTCGCCGACGCCCGGCTGTCGAAGAACCCGGTGCACCACAGCGAGTCCGCACACGGCAAGGGCAAGGTCGGCATCCCGGGCGAGCGCAGCGCCAACCTGATGACGCATCTGCTCAACATCGACCCGCCCGACCACACCCGGCTGCGCCGGCTGGTGTCCAAGGCGTTCACCCCGCGCCGGGTCGCCGCGTTCGCGCCGCGTGTGCAGGAGCTGACCGACCGCCTCATCGACCAGTTCGCGGCCAGGGGCTCGGCCGATCTCATCCATGAGTTCGCCTTCCCGCTGCCCATTTACGCCATCTGCGACATGCTGGGCGTCCCGAGCGAGGACCAGGACGACTTCCGCGACTGGGCGGGAATGATGATCCGGCACGGAGGCGGACCACGCGGCGGAGTCGCCCGTTCCGTGAAGAAGATGCGCGGCTACCTCGCCGAGCTGATCCACCGCAAGCGCAGCGAGCCGGGCGACGACCTGATATCCGGGCTGATCCGGGCCTCCGATCACGGTGAGCACCTCACCGAGAACGAGGCCGCCGCGATGGCGTTCATCCTGCTCTTCGCCGGATTCGAGACCACCGTCAACCTCATCGGCAACGGCACCTACGCCCTGCTGCGCCACCCCGCCCAGCGCGAACTGCTCCAGAAGGCGATCGTGGCGGGCGACACCGAGCTGCTGAACACCGGCGTCGAGGAGCTGCTCCGGTACGACGGCCCGGTGGAGCTGGCGACGTGGCGGTTCGCCACCGAGGAGCTGACGCTCGGCGGGCAGCGGATAGCCGAGGGCGACCCGGTCCTGGTGGTGCTGGCCGCCGCGGACCGCGATCCGTCGCGCTTCGCCGAACCGGATGTGCTCGATCTGACCCGGCGTGACAACCAGCACCTGGGGTACGGGCACGGCATCCACTACTGCCTGGGCGCACCGCTCGCCCGGCTCGAAGGGCAGACCGCGCTCGCGACCCTGCTGACCCGGCTCCCGGACGTCCGGCTTGCCGCGGATCCGGATGATTTGCGGTGGCGTGGCGGACTCATCATGCGCGGACTGCGGTCGCTGCCAGTGGAGTTCACACCCGAGCGCCCCTGACCGAGGGGGCGGTATCCGGAGCCGAGCCCCTGACCAGGGGCGGGTCGTATGCGGCAGAGAATGTGACGGGCCGTCAGGTGCGTGACCTGTGCGTGATCTTTACTACACCGGCTTGTGACTACCCGTGACCCCGGCTACTTTGCACCGATGACCGACAGGAGTTCGAAAGAGACTCGAACCGGTCGTTGAATAACTCAACCGCCGCGCGAAAGGCATCCGCATGCGTTCCGGGAATGGCCGACACCGTCGCCCCCGTCAAGCACCGGCCATCTTTGTCACGGCGGGAGTGACCGGCTCCGCCCTCGCACTGCCCCTGCTCTCCGCCGGCGGTGCGCACGCCGCCGACACCGCCACCTGGGACAAGGTCGCCCAGTGCGAGAGCGGCGGGGTGTGGAGCGCGGCCTCGGGCAACGGCTTCTATGGCGGGCTGCAACTCACCCAGGAGATGTGGGACGAGCATGGCGGCTCGGCCTACGCGTCCCGCCCCGACTACGCCAGCCGCGCCCAGCAGATCGCGGTGGCCGAGGCGATACTCGCGGCCCGGGGGCCGGACGCCTGGCCGAGCTGCGCGGTGAACGCGGGGCTGACCACGGGCGGCCGCGCGCCGCAGGTCGACCCCGGCGGCACCGGTACCCCGACGCCCGACCCTGCGGACGGTACCGGCTCCGACTCCGGTCGCGGCTCCCGTTCCGGTACCGGTTCCGGCTCCGGTTCTCGTTCTGACTCCGGCTCCGGCTCCACGGACGGTGCCGACCGCACGGACGGTGCCGGTGCCTCGGACGGTCGCTCGGGCGCCTCGGGGGAGTGGCGCGGGAACGGCGGGAACGGTGACGGCCCGGGCGGCGCGCCGTCCGATCGGCCGTCCGATCGGCCCTCCGATGTGACGCCTTCGCCGTCGCCCTCCTCTCCTGACGGCTCCGACGCCGGCTCCAGCTCCGGCGTCGGCTCCGATGATCAGTCCCCCTCCGGCGATGCGTCCCGGGGGCCGGACCGCACCCCCGGATCCTTTGATCCCGGTGCGCCGACCGACGACAGCGACGGCCGCGGTGCCGGTGGCGGTGACGGGAGCGGTGAGGAGGGCTCGCCCTCCGCCGACCCGTCCCGTAACAGCGACCCGTCCGGTTCGACCGATCCCTCCGGCTCGCCCGACCCCGCCGGCTCGACCGGCCCCTCGGACTCCATCGACCCGTCGGGCTCCACCGGACCCTCCGACTCTCCCGCTCCCTCCGACTCTCCCGGCTCGTCCGATGGCGGCGGCCGTACGGACGATGACGCGCCCGGTCGTGCGGACAGCTCCGGCGCGCCGCACCAGGGGCCCGCCAAGGGCAAGCACCGCGGCAATTCGGACGAGAGTGAAGGGGACGGCGGGCGCTCCTCCAGCGGCCGGCACGCCTCGCGCGGCGACCGCGACAGCCGCGACGACCGTGGTAGCCGCGGTGACAGCGGCGACGGCGCGCACCGCACGGGCGGCAGTACGGGCGGCGCTACGGGCCCGGCCTCCGGCGGCGACTACACCGTGCGCCCGGGTGACAGCCTGTCAGCCATCGCCCAGGCTCATCGGCTGCCCGGCGGCTGGCCCGAGCTCTACGAGCGCAACGAGGGCGTCATCGGCTCCGACGCGGATCTGATCCGCCCGGGCCAGCGGCTCGATCTCGGGCACCCCGGGGCGTAGTTCGCCGCCTTCGTCCGATATGGGGGCACGTTCACCCGTTGCGGAGAAAGTGAGACAAGGGTCTCGTTGCGTCCGGCGAACTGAGAGTCGCCCAGCCCCGTCGGACCCGCTCCTACCTGCGGAAATGTAACCCAGCCGTGATCAAAAGCGGTCAACTTGGTTCAGAAGATGGGGTTTGAACACCAAGGGGATTACTGCTTACGGTCATGACCGCTCGCCAAAGCGGGCCCTTCGATCACACGCCGAATCCTGCCGGTGGTCGGAGGCAGTTGACGCGTAAGCGCCGTAGGCAGGAGCGGGGGAACCAAGGTAAGTGCCGGCAAGGCCCGTGACAGCGGGTCAGTCGGCTTGGGGTGAAGCCCGGTGCGCCAGACGCACCGGCCGGGCCACTCACAGTCCGAACCCGACAGCTCACCTCGCAGGCGTCGGTGAGGAAACGAACGAACCATGCTGATCAACAAGGGCAAGCACCGTCGTCCCTCCAAGGCCGTCCGCGTCGCCACCCTCGCCGGTGTCGCCGGCGCCGCCGTCGCCGTCCCGCTGATGGGTGCCACCTCCGCCAACGCCGCCTCGGTCTCCACCTGGGAGAAGGTCGCCCAGTGCGAGTCCAGCGGCAACTGGTCGATCAACACCGGTAACGGCTACTACGGTGGCCTGCAGTTCTCCAACTCCAGCTGGGCCGCCGCCGGTGGTACCAAGTACGCGGCGCGCGCCGACCTGGCCACCAAGGAACAGCAGATAGCCGTCGCCGAGAAGCTCCTCGCCATGCAGGGCCCGGGTGCCTGGGGCTGCGCCGCTGCCGGTGGCCTGACCTCCGGTGGCCCGGCCGCCGACGTCGACACCGGCTCCTCCACGCAGACCAAGTCCGCGCCGAAGAGCGAGAAGAAGGTCGAGAAGAAGGCCGAGAAGGCCGCCCCCAAGGCCGAGAAGAAGGCCGAGGAGGCCGAGCCGGCCCCGAAGTCGTACGAGGCCCCGAAGAAGTCCGACGGCAAGGGCAACTACACCGTCAAGTCGGGTGACACCCTCGCGAAGATCGCCAAGGCGCACGGCACCAACTGGAAGGACCTCTACGAGGCCAACAAGTCGGTCGTCGGCGGCAACCCGAACCTGATCTTCCCGGGCCAGAAGCTCAGCGTCTGAGCCAAGCTCGGCGTCTGAGCCGAACCGCACCGGGACCCCGCGGGCCCGGGCGGCGGGCGCCCAGCCCCACCCGGCCCCCGCCCGGCCTCGCCCCCTGAGACAGCCCCGCTGCGGCGCGCCCTCCCCCGGCGTGCCGCGGCGGGGCTGCTCGCTCTCCGGGCATCTGCGCTGGCCCGCGACGGCGTCCGCGATACTCCGCAACGGCGTCCGCGATACGCCGCATCGGCATCCGCAGTACTCCGCGACGGCGTCCGTGGTACCGCGCAGCAGCATCTGCGGTATCCCATAACGGCATGTGTGGTATACGGCAAATTTCCCCGCTAGCGAACAATGCAGGGAAACATCCGTTGAACTGCGCATTTGGGCCTCTTTTCGTCCTGCGGGGCGGGCCGACGGCGAGCGCATGCGCCCGGGGCCGTTAGGCTCATGCTGCAGAACTCCAGACACACCATGAAGGAGACAACGTGCCGTCCATCGACGTCGTCGTAGCCCGCGAAATTCTCGACTCGCGAGGTAATCCCACGGTCGAGGTCGAGGTCGGCCTCGACGACGGCAGCACGGGCCGTGCCGCCGTGCCGTCCGGCGCCTCCACCGGCGCCTTCGAGGCCATCGAGCTCCGCGACGGCGACCCCAACCGCTACCTCGGCAAGGGCGTCGAGAAGGCCGTGCTGGCCGTCATCGAGCAGATCGGCCCGGAGCTCGTCGGCTACGACGCGACCGAGCAGCGGCTGATCGACCAGGCGATGTTCGACCTGGACGCCACCGACAACAAGGGCTCGCTCGGCGCCAACGCCATCCTGGGCGTCTCCCTCGCCGTGGCGCACGCCGCCTCCGAGGCCAGCGACCTGCCGCTGTTCCGCTACCTGGGCGGCCCGAACGCGCACATCCTGCCCGTGCCGATGATGAACATCCTCAACGGCGGGTCGCACGCGGACTCCAACGTGGACATCCAGGAGTTCATGATCGCCCCGATCGGCGCGGAGTCCTTCTCCGAGGCGCTGCGCTGGGGTGCCGAGGTCTACCACACCCTCAAGAAGGTCCTGAAGGAGCGCGGCCTGGCCACCGGTCTCGGTGACGAGGGCGGCTTCGCCCCGAACCTGGGCTCCAACCGCGAGGCCCTGGACCTGATCCTCGAGGCCATCAAGCAGGCCGGTTACGCCCCCGGCCAGGACATCGCCCTCGCCCTGGACGTCGCCGCCTCCGAGTTCTACAAGGACGGCAAGTACGTCTTCGAGGGCCAGGAGCGCTCCGCCGCCGAGATGACGGCGTACTACGAGGAGCTCGTCGCCGCGTACCCGCTGGTCTCCATCGAGGACCCGCTGTTCGAGGACGACTGGGCCGGCTGGAAGGTCATCACCGACCGTCTCGGCGCCAAGGTCCAGCTGGTCGGTGACGACCTGTTCGTCACCAACCCCGAGCGCCTCGCCCGCGGTATCGAGGAGGGCTCCGCCAACGCGCTGCTGGTGAAGGTCAACCAGATCGGCTCGCTGACCGAGACCCTGGACGCCGTCGAGATGGCCCAGCGCAACGGCTTCAAGTGCATGATGTCGCACCGTTCCGGTGAGACCGAGGACGTCACCATCGCCGACCTGGCCGTCGCCACCAACTGCGGCCAGATCAAGACCGGCGCCCCGGCCCGCTCCGAGCGCGTCGCCAAGTACAACCAGCTGCTGCGCATCGAGGAGATCCTCGACGACGCCGCGGTGTACGCCGGCCGCTCCGCCTTCCCGCGGTTCAAGGGCTGAGCCCGAGCCAGTCTGAGCACGTCCCCGGCAACGGTCCCGTACCGTTGCCGGGGACGTACCTGCTTCAGCAGTCCCGTGCTTCAGCAGTCCCGTGCTTCAGCAGTCCCGGCGGCAGCCAGTGGAGGGGAGACGACGTGCCCGCGGACCGGTTCTCGACCGCTACCCGACTCAAGGCGCTCGGCGAGCAGGCCGCCGCCCGCGTTTACCGGGCCCGCCCGCCCCGCCGCAACCGCCTCACCGGCCGCGCCGCGCTGCTCGCGCTGGTGATGTGCTCCCTGGTCGTCGCGCTCGCGTACCCGATAAGGCAGTACGTCTCCCAGCGGTCCGACATCACCGAGCAGCGCCGGAAGGCCCAGGACGCCGCGGCCGCGCTCGACCGGCTGCGGGAGCAGAAGGCCCGCTGGCAGGACCCCGCGTACGTACGCCAGCAGGCTCGCCGGCATCTGCACTATGTGATGCCGGGCGAGACCGGATATACCGTCCAGGACGGCTCCGGCGCCGGCACCGCCCCCAAGGGCCCGCAGGCGGCGCAGCGTCCCTGGTACGAGAATCTGTGGAGCGACGTCGACGCGGCCGACGGCCGGTAGGCCCACGTCCTACCAGGTCCGCCTCGTAACGCCGCTCCCCGCAGGTCCACCCACCTCACCGAAAGCGCACATGGAAACCCCTCCGCCCCAGACCGAGCCCACCGAGCCCACCGCCGCGGACATCGCCGCCTTCAAGGAGCAGCTCGGCCGCCCGCCGCGCGGACTGCGCACCATCGCGCACCGCTGCCCCTGCGGCCAGCCGGACGTCGTCGAGACGGCGCCGCGCCTCGAGGACGGCACGCCCTTCCCCACGCTCTACTACCTCACGTGCCCGCGCGCGTCCTCCGCGATCGGCACGCTGGAGGCCGACGGCGTGATGAAGGAGATGACCGAGCGGCTGGCGGCCGACCCGGAGCTGGCCGCCGCCTACCGCGCGGCCCATGAGGACTACATCCGGCGCCGGGACGCCATCGACGTGCTGCAGGGATTCCCCAGCGCGGGCGGGATGCCGGACCGGGTCAAGTGCCTGCATGTCCTGGTCGCGCACTCGCTGGCGGCCGGGCCGGGTGTGAATCCGCTCGGTGACGAGGCGATCGCGATGCTGCCGGAGTGGTGGCGGAAGGGGCCGTGTGTGGCGCCTTGTGCCGAGGGCGGGGAGTGCGGGACCGACGAGGGAGCGGCCGAGTGAAGCGCGTCGCCGCCGTCGACTGCGGTACGAACTCCATCCGCCTGCTGGTCGCCGACGTCGACCCTGCCACCGGTGAGCTGACCGAGCTCGACCGGCGGATGCAGATCGTACGGCTGGGCCAGGGCGTGGACGAGACCGGGCGGCTCGCGCCCGAGGCGCTGCGGCGCACCTTCGCCGCCTGCCGCGAGTACGCCGCCGTCATCAAGGAACTGGGCGCCGAGAAGGTCCGCTTCGTGGCCACCTCCGCGTCCCGCGATGCCGAGAACCGTGAGGAGTTCACGCGCGGCGTCCTCGACATCCTCGGCGTCGAGCCGGAGGTGATCTCCGGCGGCCAGGAGGCCGAGTTCTCCTTCACCGGCGCCACCAAGGAACTCGTCGGCGGCGATCTGGCGAAGCCCTACCTGGTGGTCGACATCGGCGGCGGCTCGACCGAGTTCGTCGTCGGCGACGCCCATGTGGTCGCGGCGCACTCCGTGGACATCGGCTGCGTCCGCCTGACCGAGCGCCACCTGGTCCAGGACGGCGAGGTCGTCGACCCCCCGGGCGAGGCGCAGATCCAGGCGATACGGGACGACATCGTCGAGGCCCTCGACCTGGTCACCCAGCTCGTGCCGATCACGGGGGCCCGTACGCTCGTCGGCCTGGCGGGCTCGGTCACCACGGTGGCGGCGATCGCGCTGGGGCTGGAGGAGTACGACTCCGCGGCGATCCACCACGCCCGTATCTCGTACGAGCAGGTCAGCGAGATCACCACGCGTCTGCTGCACTCGACGCACGCCGAGCGCGCCACCATCCCGGCCATACACCCGGGCCGCGTCGATGTGATCGCCTCGGGGGCGCTCATCCTGTCGACGATCATGGACTGGATCGGGGCGCGGGAGGTCGTCGTCAGCGAACACGACATTCTGGACGGCATCGCCTGGAGCTGCGCCCTCGACGGCTGAGGGCGCGGAATGGCCGGAGGACGGTCGGCAGGTGGCCGAAGAGCGGTCGGCGGAGGCACGGGACGGGCCTTGACGACTTCTTAACGGCCCCTGTCGGCAGGGCTTTTGAGCGGGCGGGATGCCCGTCCGAGCGCCCTTCGGGGGGCCGGCGCGGGCCCCGCGGAGCGGTCCGGAAAAAAGGTTCGTGAAATCCTTCACATGAAAAAGCCTCCTGTTGGGCGAACAATCTGATCGTCCGGCCCTCATTCGAAGGTCCTAGGCCCCCTCGACCCGGAGGTTGACCGGATTCCGGTCCGTCGACGGTGTGCCGCCGGAGGGCGTGGTTCGGCCGCCCGGGGAGCGACAAGGCCTGATCAAGGGGGGTTCGCAACGCCTCGCGGCACGGTGTGGTTCCACTCTGGGCTATGGCGTCCGTCACGAAGGCGGCGGAGTGTAGCAGATACCCCCCGCGTTCTTGTGAAGGGGCTCACGAGCGACCCCCCATCTGGGGGTGGATACTCGATTGCATGAGCACCACGGAGCGTCCCAGGATCCTCGTAGTAGGCGGTGGGTACGTAGGCCTGTACGCGGCTCGGCGCATTCTCAAGAAGATGCGCTACGGCGAGGCGACTGTCACGGTCGTCGACCCGCGGTCGTACATGACCTATCAGCCCTTCCTCCCCGAAGCCGCCGCCGGCAGCATCTCCCCCCGGCACGTCGTCGTCCCGCTGCGACGCGTGCTCCCCAAGGCGGAGGTCCTCACCGGCCGGGTCACCACCATCGACCAGGACCGCAAGGTCGCCACGATCGCCCCGATGGTCGGCGAGGCGTACGAGCTGCCCTTCGACTACCTGGTCATCGCGATGGGCGCGGTCTCCCGTACCTTCCCGATCCCCGGCCTCGCCGAGAACGGCATCGGCATGAAGGGCATCGAGGAGGCCATCGGCCTGCGCAACCACGTCCTGGAGCAGCTGGACAAGGCCGACTCCACGACCGACGAAGAGGTCCGCCGCAAGGCGCTCACCTTCGTCTTCGTCGGCGGTGGCTTCGCGGGTGCGGAGACCGTCGGCGAGGTCGAGGACATGGCCCGCGACGCCGCGAAGTACTACAAGAACGTGAAGCGCGAGGACATGCGCTTCCTGCTGGTCGACGTCGCCGACAAGATCCTCCCCGAGGTCGGCCCCAAGCTCGGCGCCTACGGCAAGGAGCACCTGGAGTCCCGCGGTGTCGAGATCTACCTCAAGACCGGCATGGACTCCTGCGTCGACGGCCATGTGAAGCTCAACAACGGCCTCGAGGTCGACTCCAACACCATCGTGTGGACCGCGGGCGTCAAGCCGAACCCGGCGCTGGCCCGCTTCGGCCTGCCGCTCGGCCCGCGCGGTCACGTCGACACCGCCCCCACCCTCCAGGTGCAGGGCACCGACTACATCTGGGCCGCGGGCGACAACGCCCAGGTTCCGGACATGGTCGGCCGCAAGAACGGCAACGAGAACGCCTGGTGCCCGCCGAACGCGCAGCACGCGCTGCGGCAGGCCAAGGTCCTCGGTGACAACGTGGTCTCCGGTATGCGGGGCTTCCCGCAGAAGGAGTACAGCCACGCCAACAAGGGTGCGGTCGCCGGTCTGGGCCTGCACAAGGGCGTCGCGATGATCGTCATGGGCAAGATGAAGATCAAGCTCAAGGGCCGTCTCGCCTGGTACATGCACCGCGCGTACCACGGCATGGCGATGCCGACGTTCAACCGCAAGATCCGGGTCTTCGCCGACTGGACGCTGAGCATGTTCCTCAAGCGCGAGGTCGTCTCGCTCGGCGCCATGGAGAACCCCCGCGAGGAGTTCTACGAGGCGGCCAAGCCGGCCCCCGCCCCCGCGGCGGCCCAGTCCGGCGACAAGCCGAAGGCCAAGGCCTCCTAGTACCCCGGTCGGTACCCCGACCAGCCCGAAGGGCGTCCGCCATCCGTGGGGCGGGCGCCCTTTGGCGTGTCCGGTCTGGCGAATTCCGGGTTGTTTGCGGTTCTCTTACCGGTGAACGGGATTATCCGGGCGCCCACTTGGCGTTTACGTGGCGGGTGAAGCTATTTCGCCCGAGTGCCCCGACTCGTCAACACGGAGGTGTGCGACATGGCCGACGCCGCTGGACGGCTCACCAAGCTCGCCGAGGAGGTGCTGGGAGCCCCGCTGCCGGTGCGCATCCGGGCCTGGGATCGCAGTGAGTCCGGTCCGCCGGGCGCCCCCGTCCTGGTGATCCGCCACCGCCGCGCCCTGCGCCGGCTGCTGTTCAAACCCGGCGAACTGGGCCTGGCCCGGGCCTGGGTGGCCGGTGACATCGACGTCGAGGGCGACCTCTACGAAGCGCTCGATCTGCTCGCCGAGCTGATCTGGGAGCGCGATGCCGCCCCCGCGCCGCGGCGCGCCGCCGTCCTGCGCGCCCTGGCCCGCCCCGAGATCCGCGCCGCCGCCCGGGAACTGCTGTCCCTGGCCGGCGCTCCCGTACCGCCCGCACCACCCGCCGAAGAGGCCCGGCGCCGCCGCGGACCGCTGCACACCCTGCTGCGCGACAAGGAAGCCATCAGCCACCACTACGACGTCGGCAACGACTTCTACGAGCTGGTGCTCGGCCCGTCCATGGTCTACTCCTGCGCATATTGGGAGGGCCCGGAGTCGACGCTGGAGGACGCCCAGCGCGACAAGCTCGACCTGATCTGCCGCAAACTCGGCCTGAAGGAGGGCCAGCGGCTGCTGGACGTGGGCTGCGGATGGGGCTCGATGGTGCTGCACGCCGCCCGCGAGTACGGCGTACGGGCGGTCGGCATCACCCTCTCCGAGGAGCAGGCGGGCTACGCCCGCAAGCGGATCGCCGAGGCCGGGCTCACCGACCGGATCGAGATCCGGGTGCAGGACTACCGCGAGATCCACGACGGGCCGTTCGACGCGATCTCCTCCATCGGCATGGCCGAGCACGTCGGCCGGACCCGGTACGCCGAGTACGCGAGCGCGCTGTACGCCCTGCTCAAGCCCGGCGGACGGCTGCTCAACCACCAGATCGCGCGGCGCCCGCTCGCGGACGAGGAGACGTACCACGTCGATGAGTTCATCGACCGCTATGTCTTCCCCGACGGTGAGCTGGCGCCGGTCGGCCGGACGGCCGGCCAGCTGGAGGAGGCCGGCTTCGAGGTGCGGGACGTGGAGGCGATCCGCGAGCACTACGCGCTGACGCTGCGCGGCTGGGTCGCCAACCTGGAGCGGCACTGGGCCGAGGCGGTGCGGCTCACCTCGCCGGGCCGGGCCCGGGTCTGGCGGCTCTACATGGCGGCCTCGGCCCTGTCCTTCGAGCGGAACCGCATAGGAGTCAACCAGGTCCTGGCGGTCCGGACTCCGGAGTCGGGCGCTTCGGGGCTGCCGCCGCGGGCGCGGGCCTGGACGGCCTGACGCACGGGTGCGCCGGGCCCGTCCGGACCCGGCGCACCCGCATCACCTCTGCTTCTGCCCGCTACTCCGCCTTGATGGCGGCCAGCATGTTCAGCCGCGCCGCCCGGCGGGCCGGCCAGAGCGCGGCCAGGACGCCGACGACCGCCGCCACCGCCAGGAAGACGCCGATCCGGCCCCAGGGCAGGATCAGTTCGTACGTCGGCAGCGAGCCGCCGATCAGCTCACCGGCGGCCCAGCCGAAGAACACGCCCAGGCCGATGCCGAGGACCCCGCCGAAGAGGGAGATCACCAGCGACTCCAGGCGCACCATGCGCTTGATGCCGCGGCGGTCCAGGCCGATGGCGCGCAGCATCCCGATCTCCTGCGAGCGCTCGAAGACCGACATCGCCAGGGTGTTGATGACGCCGAGCACGGCGACGATCACGGCCATGGCCAGCAGCCCGTAGAGCATGTTCAGCATCAGATTGAACATCTGGGCGATGGCGTTGGAGACGTCCTGCTTGTCGTTGATGGTGATCGCCGGGTTCTTGCCGAGCGACGCGGCCAGGGAGTCCTTGGTGGCCTCGGTGGCGCCGTCCTTCGTCTTGACCATCACCTGCATATCGGTGGGGTGCTTCTGGTGCGGCGCCAGGGTGCCGTTGTCCAGGACGATGCCCCTGATCATCTCGTTGCCCTGGTAGACACCGGAGACGGTCAGCGTGCCCTGCTTGCCGTCCTCGAACGTCACCGGGAAGCGGGAGCCGGGCTGCCAGCCCTTCTCCTTGGCGGTGGCGTCGTCCACCACGGCACGGTCACCGCGCAGTTCGCCCAGCGAGCCCTGGGTGAAGTCGAGCTTGGTGAGCTTGCCGAAGTCCTTGCCGTTGACACCGGTCAGGTACTCGGGGGCGCCGCCGATCCGGGCGGGGGAGTTGCGCAGCGGGCTGGAGGCGGTGACCTCGTCCAGGCTCGCGAGCTTCGTCGCCACGTCGGGGGAGAGCGGCGTGCGGCTGGCCATGGAGACGACGTAGTCGGCCTTGAGCGCGTCGGTGGCCATCTTGTCGATGCCCTTCTGCACGCTGCCCGCGATCACCGTCATACCCGTGATCAGCGTCAGCCCGATCATCAGCGCGGAGGCGGTGGCGGCCGTACGGCGCGGGTTGCGGACCGCGTTCTGCCGGGCGAGCTTGCCGGAGACCCCGAAGGCGCGCAGGACGGGCGCGGCCAGCGCGATCAGCGGGCGGGACAGCAGCGGCGTCAGGATGAACACGCCGATCAGCAGGAGCGCCGCGCCACCGCTCATCATGGCCTTGCCGTCGGACATCCCCGTGGCGGCCAGCACAGCCGCCGTACCGGCGCCGGCGAAGAGCGCGCCGAGGGTGTTCCGGACCACCAGCGACTTGGTGGTGGCGGTGGCGTGGACGCTGTTCATCGCGGCGACCGGCGGGATCTTCGCGGCGCGCCGGCCGGGCAGCCAGGCGGCCAGGACGGTGACGACGATGCCGACGAGGAGGGAGACCAGGACGGTCGAGAGGGAGACCACCAGGGGACCGTCGGGAACGGTGGCGCCGGTGCCGTTCATCAGGGCGCGCAGGCCGGCGCCGATACCGATGCCGGCGGCCAGGCCGGTGACCGCGGCGACCGCGCCGACGACGAACGCCTCGGCCAGTACCGAGCGGGTCACCTGGCGGCGGCTCGCGCCGACCGCGCGCATCAGTGCCAGCTCCTTGGTGCGCTGGGCGACCAGCATGGTGAAGGTGTTGGCGATGATGAAGACGCCGACGAAGAGCGCGATACCGGCGAAGACCAGCAGGCCGGTCTTCATCCCGTTCATGCTCAGGGCGATGAACTTCGCTTCCTCGTCCGCGAGCTGCTTGCCGGTGGTGGCCTCGGCGCGGTCCTTGGGCAGCACCTTCTCGACGGCCGCCTTCAGGGCCGTCTGGGAGGTGCCCGGCGCGGCCTTGACGTCGATCTCGCTGAATTCACCCGGTGCGGCGAACAGCTTCTGCGCGGTCGGGGTGTCGAACAGCGCGAGGCTGCCGCCGGCCGCGACGGCGCCGTCGTCGGTGGTGAAGATGCCGGTCAGCTTCTGCTCGCGGACGGGGCCGTTCACGGAGATCCGGACGGTGTCGCCGACCTTGTAGCCGGCCTTGTCGGCGGTGTGCGCGTCCAGCGCGAACTCGTGCGGGCCCTTGGGGGCGACACCGCCGCGCATCGGGTAGCGGGCGTCCTTGCCGTCGTCGCCGGGGAAGTAGTTGGCGCCGCGGCTGGCGAAGCCGTCGCTGGTCAGCTCGCCCTTCTTGTCGGCGACGGCGGCGAAGCCGGAGACGGTGCCGGTGACGGAGGCGGCGCCGGGCACCCGGGCCGTCCGGTCGAGCAGCTTCTGGTCGAGCTGGGGGGTCGCGCCGGGCGCGCCGGGGCCGCCGTCCGAGGAGCGTGGCTTGATGGCGACGTCGACGTTGTCGTAGCCCTTGCGGGAACTGGCCTGGGTCGCTTCGGAGAGGGTGGAGGTGAAGACCAGGGTGCCGGAGACGAAGGCCACGCCGAGCATCACGGCGAGGACGGTCATCAGCAGCCGGGCCTTGTGCGCGAGCACATTGCGCAAGGCGGTACGGAACATGGGTTCAGTCCTGGAAGAGAGGTCCGGTGGTGGTGCTGCTGGGGCCGGTCAGCTGGTGCGGCCCTTGGCGTCGAACCCCTTCATGCGTTCCAGCACCGTGTCGGCGGTGGGGTGCGGCATGTCGTCGACGATCCGGCCGTCGGCGAGGAAGATCACGCGGTCCGCGTAGGAGGCGGCGACCGGGTCGTGGGTCACCATCACCACGGTCTGGCCGAGTTCGCGGACCGAGTTGCGCAGGAAGCCCAGCACCTCGGCGCCGGAGCGGGAGTCGAGGTTGCCGGTGGGCTCGTCGGCGAAGATGATCTCGGGCTTGGAGGCCAGCGCGCGGGCCACCGCGACCCGCTGCTGCTGGCCGCCGGAGAGCTGGCCGGGGCGGTGCTTGAGGCGGCCGCCGAGGCCGACGGTCTCCACCACGCGGTCCAGCCAGGCACGGTCCGGCTTACGGCCGGCGATGTCCATGGGCAGGGTGATGTTCTCCAGTGCGGTGAGGGTCGGCAGCAGGTTGAACGCCTGGAAGATGAAGCCGATCTTGTCGCGCCGCAGCTGGGTGAGCTTCTTGTCCTTCAGACCGGTCAGCTCGATGTCGCCGATCCGGGCGGAGCCGCCGGATATCGAGTCCAGCCCCGCCATGCAGTGCATCAGGGTCGACTTGCCGGACCCGGAGGGGCCCATGATCGCGGTGAACTGGGCCTGGCGGAAGTCGACGGAGACGGCGTCCAGCGCAACCACCTGTGTCTCGCCCTGTCCGTAGACCTTGGTGAGGTCCGTGGCGCGGGCGGCCACCGTGGTGCTGCGGCCGGCGGTGGAGACGCCGGAGTGGAGGGTGGTCACGGGAGGAGCTCCTGTCGGGACGAGGTACCAGCGGTCCGCGGGCGCCGGGGGGTGCGGACGCGGACGTCAAGCGAACGTTTCCATCGTCGGCCAGAAGAAGAGGGGTGGACGTCAACCCCTGTGACCGTCCTTGACCACCCCTGGGGCGTAGCCGGAGAGAGCCCGGTCATCCCTGGGGAGGAGACGGCCCCCGAGGGTGCGGCGCCGTCCGTGCCGGCCGGAGACCGGCACTCGTGAGAGTGAAGGGCACGGTAAGAAGGCGTCGAGTTTCCGTCAATTCGAGTCCGAAAATGCGCCACTACGGGTGTTGCCGACGAGAGGCTTCCGGCATGTGCCGAAGGCCTGTACCCAGCGCTGATGCCCCCTCAGTTGGCAATAAAATAAGACAACCTCGGGATGCGTGGCCGGTACGCGCCGTGCACCGCGGGCTACGCTCGTGCTGCCCTCTTTGAGACGGCATGGGGGACCCCAGGCCCGGGTGGTGGAATGCAGACACGGCGAGCTTAAACCTCGCTGGCCTACGGGCCGTGCCGGTTCAAGTCCGGCTCCGGGCACACTCCCGCGAGCAGCGGGTGGACGAGGCAGCCGAAGAGGCAATCGACTGAAAATTCAACGACGTTTCGGGGGCCTTGCGGCGACGCGGAAAGCCCCACGGTGACACGGAAGGCCTCGCAGCGGCGAGGAAAACGAGGAGGGCCGCCGGTGAATGCCGGCGGCCCTCCTCGTCTGTGTGCGCCAAGGCGCCCGGGTGTGCGCTAGCGCTCTATGAGCGCGAAGAGGCTCTCCCAGCGCTCGACGATCTCCGCCGTGGCGAACCGCTGGATGTTCTCCCGCGCGGCCTCTCCCATACTGTCCCGAAGGTCCTTGCCGGACATCAGGGCGTCGAGATGCCGGGCGAATTCGGTGACATTGCCCGGGGGAGCGAGCAAACCGTCCTCACCGTCCGTGATGATCTCGTGCACGCCCGGTGCCACATCGAAGGCCACACACGGCACCGCGGTCGCCATCGCCTCCATGGGGGCCAGCGGGAAGCCCTCGCCGCGCGAGCTCAGCGCGAATACCGCGCTCTCCCGCAGCGCCCCGGGGACGTCGCTGGTACGCCCCATCCACTCGATGCTGCCGGTCACTCCCAGCTCCGCGGCCTGCTTGCGCAGCGCCTCCGCCTCCTCGCCGGAGCCGTAGATCCGCAGCGTCCAGTCCGGGTGCCGCGGCGCGACCTTCGCCCAGGCCTCCAGCAGCAGGTCGACGCCCTTCTCCTCGTGCAGTCGGCCGATGCTCACCACGCACTTGCGGGACCGAGTCGACGGCACATCGGGGAAGAAAGGCAGCGGATTCGGCATAAAGCCGACATTGTCCATCCGTTGCCGGATCCAGCGGTCGGCGTCCTCGCGGGTGAGCGTCAGCATCCGGTCGACGTCCGCGTAAAACCGCTTGACGCGACCGAAGCGAGATGACTTACGACAGGTGTCGAACGATTCGTGGCTCATACCGATCACCGTCAGCCCCGCGGTATCGGCCAGCGCCACCCACTCCATCGCCCACACCTGGGTGACGATCACCACCCCGCCCGGCTCGGCCGCCCGGAACAGTGCGCTCATCTTGGCCGCCTGCTCGTGCATACCGGCTTCCCGGGCGGCCCGGCGGCGCTGCTCGACGAGGTTGAGCCGGCCCCGGATGCCCTGTGCGGGACGGACCGTCGGCGGATGCTCGGCGTAGAGCGTGGTGGTCGCGAACGGCAGGTCGTCGGCGAGCTCATGAGCCCGGCCCTCGGGCGCCGGCACGATCCCGACGAGGTGCACCCGGTGGCCCCGTTCACTGAACAGGCGCGCCATCTGGTGCGACCAACTGGTGATGCCGCCCATCTCGTTGACGCTGTTGGAGACGAAGAAGATGTCCCGCGGCTCGGCTGCGTACGGCTTGGTCATCAACGGCTCCACTGCGCGAAGAACTGATCGACGATGGTCCGGGCGGCGTCGCCACGGTCGTATTCCCCGAACTTGGCGACGAATTCCTTGCGGCTCCGCGCGTAATCCAGAGCCTGCGACTCGAACGACTTGACCGCCTCGTGGAATTCGTCCTCGGTGCGGACCACCGGGCCCGGGGCGTGCTCCAGCAGATCGAAGTACGTACCACGGCCCTCGTGCACGTATTCGTCGTAGTCGTAGGTGAAGAACACCAGCGGCCGGTCGAGCAGCGCGTAGTCGAACATCACCGACGAATAGTCCGTGATCAGCCCGTCGGCCAGCTCCAGGATCGGCGTCACGTCATGACGCGCCGAGACGTCGATGACCCGGCCCTGCACGGTCGGCGGCAGCACCACATGATTGAGGTAGTGCGAGCGCACCAGCAGGACATAGCGGTCACCGAACTGGTCGGCGAAACGCTCCACATCGAAGGGCAGGGTGAAACGGCCGTGCCGGCCCCCGTGCTTGCGGAACGTCGGCGCGTACAGCAGGACGGTCTTGTCCTCGGGAATACCCAACTCCGCGGCCAGCGGACCGCGTTCGCGCTTGCCCAGTTCCGCTTCCCGCTTCCGGGCGTGCACCAGCGCGTCATTGCGCGGATAGCCCACCCGCAACAGCGTCTTCTCCTGGAGCCGGAACGCCTTGGCGAGGGTGTGCACATCGTGCTCGGTGCGGACCAGGAAGCGGTCGAAGCGGTCCAGGGAACGCTGCTGCTCCGCCTGCTGCTGCCGGGTCTGCGCCTTCAGCGCCGGCTGGTCGAAGCCCATGTTCTTCAGCGCCGAGCCGTGCCAGGTCTGGATGTAGGTGGTCTCCGGGCGCTTGGCGAGCTTGAGCGGATAGCTCTGGTTGTCCACCCAGAACTCGGCCTGCGCCAGCGCCTTGAGGTACGGCAGCGACCAGCGCCTGACCAGCGTGACGCCCTTCGGGAAGTCCTTCGTGGAGCCGGAGTACGACCAGATCGCCTCGAAGTCCAGGCCCTGCCGGCGCATCTCCTCGTAGATGGCGCGCGGGCTGTCGCTGTACTGCTTGCCCAGATGGCTCTCGAAGACCACCGTGCGCTTCTTGACCGGCAGCCGGCTGAACACCTCGTGGTAGAGGCGGAGCTTGTTGTCCCCGGAGGTGACCTTCTTGCGCAGTGCCTTCGCCTTGCGGAGGCCGGTCTTGGCCAGCGCCCCGGGCTTGCCCTGCACCCCGCGGGTGATCAGCTCCTGCACCCGCTCGGCGTTACGGCCCTCACTGACCAGGCGGAACGCCAGGTGGCCCCGGGCCGACGCATGCGGTTCCAGGTGGTCGGCGACCATCCGCGTCAGCCGCGGCCGGACCGGCGGCCCGCCGGTCAGCGGGGTGTCGGCGACGGTGAGCCGGGTGGTGGTGCGCACCCCGTTCACGTCCAGGCGCAGCCGTACGTCCCAGATGGTGTCGACGATGCCCAGCGGACGCAGCTTGGCGGTGAGGTCCGCCGAGGCCTCCCAGTGGACGGTGTCGCCCTCGTGGCGCAGCGCCTGCACCGGGAAGCGGAAGGACTGCAGGCTGCGCCGGCGGGCGCTGAACTCCAGCTCGCCCGTCAGGCGGGCGTCCGGCGGGATCACACCGAGCGGATTGGTGATCCGCCCCGCCAGGGAGACCGAACCGCCGGACCCCTCGCACCGGGTCAGCTGGTTGCGCAGGAACAGCTGGTTGACCGGCTTCTCGTGGTAGCCGGTGTCGGTCACGTCCAGCACACCGCGGGCGAACTCGTCGTCGAGGTGGCTCGCGCACCAGTAGATCCGGCCGTTGTGCTCGGCCAGCGGCGAGGAGACCTTGTCGCGGTTGATGAGGGTGTCGACCGCCGGGATCAGGTTCTCCCAGTCGCCCTGCTGGAGCAGGTACGCGCAGATGGCCTGGATCGGCTGGACGCGCTCGTACGCCTCCGGGTCGATACCGGCGAGGTACTCCTGCGACAGCTCGGCGAACTCCCGGCGGTAGGCCTCGTCGCGGAACGGCAGGTCCCGCAGGTGCAGCACCAGGTCGTGCTTGAGGAATTTGACGTCCTTGGCGAGCCGCATCTCCGTCAGCTCGCGCTCGGCCAGCAGAGCGTCGATGCGCCGGTGGATCTCCAGCCGGTGCGCGTAGTTCGTCATTTCATGCCGCCGGTTCGTCACCGACTTCACGGCGGCCTTCGTGTACACGTTCCAGAAGTAGACCTGATTGGGGATCAGGGTGATGCGCCGCGCCGCGAGATAGGCATCGGCGATAAACATCAGGTCCTCGTAGAACATCCCCTTGGGGAAGCGGAGATCATTCTCGATGAGGAAATCGCGGCGGTAGCACTTGTTGGTGGACAGCGTGTCCCACACAAAAAGATCCGGCAATTCGGTGACCGATTCCAGCGTGCGCGTCGTGGAATACAGCCACGAATACCACTCGTCCCGCTTCTGGTTACGGGTGTCCTTGTGGAGTCGTACGCACAGACCGGAAACAATGTCCGAGCCGGTCTCCTCCGCGGCCTCCACCATATTGCGGCAGGCATTGAGTTCCAGGACGTCATCACTGTCCAGGAACATCACATAACGGCCGGTGGCGTGCTGGATTCCGGCGTTGCGCGGCTCGCCGCCCGCACCGCTGTTCTCCGGCAGCTGGAAGGCCCTGACCCGCCCGGGATGGGCGGCCGCGAGGCTCTGCGCGACGTCGTAGGAACGGTCGGTGCTGCAGTCATCAACGATCACCACCTCGACGTCCCGGAGTGTCTGGTCCAGCACGGACTGGACCGCGGTCGGCATCCGGTCGGCGTCGTTGTAGACGATGACGACTACTGAGACGTCAGGCACAGGCACCTCAACCCTCTTTCGCTGCTGGTTCCCGCCAAGAATAGACCCGTCCGCTCCCGGGGATTCCCACCAATCGCACCCATGGCGTTACGCACGGTAAGTCGCTATGTGTGCCGGGAGCGGGTGTTCCGGTGTTCGGATCTCGACCATCGTGTCATCTCGGGGATCCGCTCGCCGGACAGGGTTCCGGCTAGAGGGAAAGACGAACGCTCCGGCGAAACGGTTGCAGCTCCTCATGTGATGTGCCGATGTCCGTTGCGTGATCTCTTGCCCGATCTCCGGCCGGATCTACTGAGCGGCCCGCTTGACGATCTATTGTCCGAATCATTGCAATCGGACATTCATCAGACATTCATCGGATTCTGTATCGGAGTGACGTGGCGGGGTGGTGGGGAGCGGCGGGAAGTACCGGACGGTGCCGACCTTGCCGGGAATATGCGTTCTGGTTCGGCGGTGACTCCTGGTGGCGGACTCCGGAGCGGGGGGGGGGGGCTGGAGCTGCGAGCTGCGAGCTGGGGGGGGGCTGGGGCGAGGTTCGTCCGCTGGCCGGCCGGACTCCGCCGTTCCGGGCACGTCCGCGCCCTCCCGTACGTCCTCCTCATGGCGGACGCGTCACGTCACATTCAGGGAAAGATCGTGCTCAAGTATTAGCGACGCGCCTTTGCCAAGCCATTACGCTTGCCGTCAAGGCCGCGCAGGGCGGCCATGGAGGAGTGAGGATGAGGAGCAGCAACCCGGTCTTCTCGCGACGGGGCTTCAGTCGCGACACCGGCTACGCGGGCTTCAACGCAGCGCCGCAGGCCGGGGCCCCCACCGCGAACCCGTACGCCGGCACCAACCCCTACGCACAGGGCGACGGTAATCCGTACGCCCAGGGCGGCAACCCGTACGCCCAGGACCAGCAGCCCGTTACCCAGGCACCGCAGTACGCGCCGCAGTCCCGCCCGATGACGATGGATGACGTCGTCATGCGTACGGGCCTGACGCTCGGCACGGTCATCGTCGGCGCCACGGTCGGCTGGCTGTTCCTGACCGAGAAGCTCGGCTTCGCCCTCGGCGCCGGTCTGGTCGCGATGGTGCTGGGCTTCGTCCAGTCCTTCAAGCGCAAGCCGTCACCCCCGCTGATCCTGGCGTACGCGGCCCTGGAGGGTGTCTTCCTCGGCGCGCTCAGCGGTCACATCAACGACCTGCCCAAGCTGAGCGGCGCCCCCATGCAGGCGGTGCTCGGCACGATGGCGGTGTTCGTCGCGATGCTGGTCGCCTACAAGACGCGGATTGTGCGGGTCAACGCCCGCTTCACCCGCTTCGTGATGATCGCGACCATGGGCTTCGTCCTGCTGTCGCTGGTCAACATGCTGTTCATGGTGTTCGGCGGCGGCGCCGGCCTCGGCTTCCGCAGCGGCGGCCTGGGCATCGCCTTCGGCCTCGTCGGCGTGGTCCTCGGCGCGCTGTTCCTGGCCCTGGACTTCAAGCAGGTCGAGGACGGCATCGCCTACGGCGCCCCGCGTGAGGAGTCCTGGCTGGCGGCGTTCGGCCTGACCGTGACGCTGGTGTGGATCTACACGGAGATGCTGCGGCTGATCTCGATCCTCCGCGGTGACTGACGTCACACCTGACGCAGAACGAAGGGCCCGCAGACGCGATGTCTGCGGGCCCTTCGTTCGTTCTGTGGAGCGCTCTGTGCGTGGTGCCTCGTAGTACTCCGTTGTGCCTCGCGGTACTTCGTTGCGCCTCGCGCTATCGCCCGTGCCGCGTCTTCCGCTGTCACACGCATTGCGTATTGCGTATTGCGTATGGGTCAGAACTTCCGTGCGGCGCGCCAGAGGCCGTGTTCATGGACGATCGCCTTGGCGTGTCCGTAGGAGAGGTTGTGCTCACCGCGGAGCCAGCTGACCTTTTCGTCGAAACGGAAGAGGGCGGGGCCTTCTTCAACGGTGCGGAGCCATTCGGAGATTTCCCGGCCGGTGCAGTGCGGGATACGGGAGAGCATGTTCCGGTGGGTCTCTTCGGAGAAGAGCTGAGACATCGGCGCCTCCGGACGCGGTCGATGCTGGTTCTTCAGCACACCGTGCCTGAGCGTTCCGCCGTTGGCAACCACCCGGGAGTGGCGCATAGTCTCACGACGTGCTTGACGTGACCCCTTTGCAGACTGCCGTGGATGCCCTCGCCGATCGCCTCAGAGCGCTGCCGCAGAGCAAGCTCAGCCAAGGCGCGGCCGCCGAAGGGCTCGCGCTGGCACGCCGGTTGGCGGCCCGAGCGCAGCTGATCGAACGGCCCGGAGCGCCCCCGCGCGAACTCCCGGATGCCGGGATGTTCGCCGTCGGAGACCAGCTCGCCGTGGCCGGACATGACCTCATCGAGGCCCTGCGGGCCGCGGCCGCCCGCCCGCCCGCCGAAACGACGCACTCTGACGCGAAAGTGGCCCCCGCCGAGGAACGGAAAGTGGCCCCCGCCGAGGAACTGGCAGAGGCCCTGCGCCTCATCCGCGCCGCGGCCGAGCTCTGCTAGGGCCCGGCCGAGCTCTGCTAGGGCCCGACCGAGCGCTGCTAGAGCCTGGAATATCTCTCGACCCCAGCCGGTTGTGGCCCGCAAGGGGGCCTCGTACCCCCTAGGGGATCTGTTCGACCGTCCCTTAGGGGAAAGCGGCAAACCCCATGACGCGTGCTGTGCCCGTAGTGTCGCGCCAGGTCGGAGTGACCAGGGCGGAGTGACCAGGTCAGAGTGAGGCGATGACGCGGTCGGCGAGGATGTAGGCGCTCTCGTCGCGGTTCTCGCCCCAGGAGAAGGTCAGTGCGTACGCACCGGAGATCCCGGAGCCGCCCAGCAGCACCGGGGTGCGCCCGGACTGCAGTGCGCCGGCGACGCGCTCGGCGGCCTCGCGCTGGCCGGGGGTCAGGCAGAGCGTGGTGCCGTCGGCGAAGACATAGACGTCGAGGGTGCCCAGCGGGCCGGGACGGACGTCCGCGACCGGGGTGCGCTCCTGCGCCAGCTCCTCCAGGCGCGCCACGGTGCGCTCATGGTCGTTGATCACCGGGGACGGTGTGAAGTCCGGATGCGAGGGGTGGCGGCGGCGGGCGGCGGCCAGCTCGGCGGACTCGGTCTCCTCGACCGGCTCCAACTCCGGTGCGTCCAGGGCGTCGAGCGCGTCCACCGGCTCCAGGGCGTCCGGGCCCAGCAGCGGTTCGATACCGGCGAAGTCCGCCTGGCGGGGCAGGAACGGCTGGGTGTCGAGCCGGTCGAGCCGGTCGAACTCCGGCCGCTCGGGCAGCTCGCACTGCTCGGCACGGGCGTCCATCAGCCCGTCGTCGCCGAGGCCGGCCAGGCCGCCGAGCAGGGACGGAGCGTCGGCGGCGTCCCGGGCCTCCTGCGCCGCCCAGAAGGCGCGGGCCTCGGCCAGTTCCCGTTCCCGCTCCTCCGCCAGCGCGTCGGCGACGGCCGCCCGTATGTCCGCGAGCGGAGTCTCGGCGGCCGGGGTGGTGCGGGCGGCCGGAATGGTCGCGCCGACCGCGTCCGCCGCGTCCGCCACGGGTGCCGCCTCGGCGCGCGCGGTGGCGTCCTGACGGGTGGCGACGAGCTCCGCGTGCAGCTCGGTGATCTGGTGGCGCAGCGCACGGGCGGTGCGCAGGGCGACGACGCCCAGTGCCACGGCGACGGTCGCGGCCAGCAGCAGGACCGGCAGGACCAGGGTGCTGACACTCATGCCGTAACCTCGCTTCGCTCCGCCGCGCGGGCGCGAGACACGTACCTCACCAGGGCTCCCCACCGGCCTCCGGCCGGGGCGACCCCCATGCTGCGCTCGCTCATGCGTGCTTCTCACTTCGCTCGGCGGCCCACTTGCCACGGGCCGCGCATCCGTACATGGACATCCCCCGACCGCCGGTGGGGCTGACCCCCTTGATGCGCTCGCTTACGGGGCGAACCCTGGTGGCGGCTCGGCCTGCTCCGGCGGTTCCGACGACTCCGACGGTTCCGACGACTCGGAGGGCGCGGACGGACGGCTCGTTCACCGGCGTACTCCCGTTAGCAGAATGTTCTCCGACTTCTACCTCAGCCTGCCGGAGATCTGCGACCGCTGCCGGTGCACTATGTCCTGAAATGCTGGGGGCCAGGGGGCTTCTGCGTACGGGTGCCCCCTTGCTGACCTGCAAGAACGCCTCGCCCCCAGGGCGTTGGTCACAATCCTGGGGGAGATTGGGTCGCGATCTTGTTAACGCGTGATACGGCTCACGCTGCCGTCGCCGCCCGTGTCTGTGTGACCGCGAAGGGTGTGCGCGGGGCGGGAGTTGGTCCGTTTTCTCCGCACATCTCTCCGCGCACGCCCTTCAGCGGGACGAGGAAGCCACGCCGACTCAGTTCAGTCCGACTCAGTTCAGTCCGACTCAGTTCGGTCCGGCTCGGTTCGGTCCGGCTCGGTTCGGTCCGGCTCGGTTCAGATCGGTTCGGTTCGGTTCAGCTCAGCCGCTCGATCACCATGGCCATGCCCTGCCCGCCGCCCACGCACATCGTCTCCAGGCCGAACTGCTTGTCGTGCCACTGGAGGGAGTTGATGAGGGTGGTGGTGATCCGGGCGCCGGTCATGCCGAAGGGGTGGCCGACGGCGATCGCGCCGCCGTTGACGTTCAGGCGGTCCAGGTCGATCCCCAGGTCGCGGTACGAGGGGATCACCTGGGCGGCGAACGCCTCGTTGATCTCGACCAGGTCGATGTCGCCGATGCTCATCCCCGCGCGGGCGAGGGCCTGCTTCGACGCCTCGACCGGGCCGTATCCCATGATCTCCGGGGAGAGGGCGGAGACGCCGGTGGAGACGATCCGGGCCAGCGGGGTCAGGCCCAGCTCGCGCGCCTTGGTGTCGGACATGATGACCAGCGCCGCGGCGCCGTCGTTCAACGGGCAGCAGTTGCCGGCGGTCACCAGGCCGTCGGGGCGGAAGGCCGGCTTCAGCCCGGCGACGCCCTCCACGGTGACGCCGGCGCGCGGACCGTCGTCCTTGGTGACGACCGTGCCGTCGGGCAGCGTGACCGGGGTGATCTCCCGCTCCCAGAAGCCGTCCTTGATCGCCTGCTCGGCCAGGTTCTGGGACCGTACGCCGAACTCGTCCATCTCCTGGCGGGTGATGCCCTTGAGGCGGGCGAGGTTCTCCGCCGTCTGCCCCATCGCGATGTACGCGTCCGGGATCAGGCCGTCCTCGCGCGGGTCGTGCCAGCTGGTGCCCTCCTCCTCGGCGCGTGCGGCGGTACGGGCCTCGGCGTCGGCGAAGAGCGGGTTGTGGGTGTCGGGCAGACCGTCCGAGCTGCCCTTCACGCTGCGCGAGACGGTCTCGACGCCGGCCGAGATGAAGACATCGCCCTCACCGGCCTTGATGGCGTGCAGCGCCATACGGGTCGTCTGCAGCGAGGAGGAGCAGTAGCGGGTAATGGTGCAGCCGGGGAGGTGGTCCATCCCCATCTGGACGGCCACGATGCGGCCGAGGTTGTGGCCCTGCTCGCCGCCGGGGAGGCCGCAGCCGAGCATCAGGTCGTCGATGTCCCGGGGGTCCAGCTCGGGGACCTTGGCGAGGGCGGCCTCGATGATCGTCGCGGTCAGGTCGTCCGGACGCAGCTCCTTGAGCGAACCCTTGAAGGCGCGGCCGATCGGGGAGCGGGCGGCTGAGACGATCACGGCTTCGGGCATCACGGCTCCTGAAGGACAAGAACAAGGGCAAACGCCAAGGGCAAGCGCCAAGGGGCGCACAAAGAAGGACTGTGAGGGAAGTTACCCGCACGTACTGCTGAGGTCACGACGTGCGGCCTGTGATGCGGACCTCTTTTCTAAGCGGGTGCTTATGCGAACGGCGTGGGGGCGCCGGGTATTCCGTAGCGAGGTGGGGCGCCGGGTGGTAGTCCGTGCCGTCCCGCTTGTGTGCCCGTGTGCCCGTGTGCCCGTCCGCCAGTCTGCTCGTCTGCGCGGTTCGGCTCAGTACGGCTCCGCCCTGTCGCGTCACCCGGTGACAGGCGGGCGATCCGCGTCACCCGGTGACGGGCCGGCGATCCGCGTCATCCGGTGACGGGTGATCCGTCCGTCGGCTCCTCCGCGGGCAGCCGGCGCCGCCTGCGGTGCTTGAGCAGCGCCCAGGGTCCCCGTGAGGCGCTGGCGGCGACCTCCGTGCCGCCCTCGGCGGCTGCCTCGGCGGCCGCCTGCTCGACCGGCAGAATGCCCTCGCCGCGGGCCGGCTCCGGCCGTTCCTCCTCCGGCCACAGCCCCAGCGCGGCGCACACCGTCGGCAGGACGGCCATCGCGGCGGTGGCGTAGCCCTCGGCCGACGGGTGGTAGTTGTCCGGGCCGAACAGCTCCCGCGGCCGCGCCTCGAACTCGGGGCCCAGCAGATCGCCCAGCGAGACCGTACGGCCGCCGCTCTCGACCACGCCGATGGTCTGGGCGGCCGCGAGCTGCCGGGACAGCCGCCGGGCCACCCAGCGCAGCGGCTGGTAGACCGGCTCGATGGTGCCCAGGTCGGGGCAGGTGCCCACCACCACCGCACAGCCCGCCGCGCGCAGCCGCCGCACCGCGTCGGACAGGTGGCGTACGGACTGCGCCGGCGGCATCCGGTGGGTGACGTCATTGGCGCCGATCATGATCACGCAGATGTCCGGCGCCCAGGGGTTGCCCGCCAGCATCAGCTCGACCTGCCGAGCCAGGTCGTCCGACTGCGCGCCCGGCAGCGCCACATTGCGGAAGTCCACCGGCAGCTCGGAGACTGCCGCGAGGCCGGAGGCGAGTAGCGCGCCCGGGGTCTGGGAGGCGCGGTGCACGCCTTGGCCGGCGGCCGTGGAGTCGCCGAGGAAGCCCATGCGAAGCGGCGGGCGGTCGGTGCGGTGGCCGAAGGCGGCGCCGTAGCGGCCGTCCGCGCACGGCGGGATGTCGCTGGAGCCGCCGACAGTACGGCGGGCCAGCCGGACCTCGGTCAGCAGTACCCCGAGGGCGGCGGCGCCCAGCAGGCCGATCCCGCCCCCGCCGAACGCGGCGGCGGTCGCGATCCGCCGCGCAACTCTCGCCCTGGACATCGTCATCGGCATCGGCCGGGCACCTCCCGTGCGGTACGGGTGCGCCACGGCCACCGGCGGCCGTGGCGCGTACTTCCACCACGCTTCTTGAATCGGCAAGAACCCCTACAACAGGGTGTTGCCCGTTCCTGCACGGAACGCAACGCGTCGGACCACCGCTCCATCCGGGCAATAGGCTGGCAGTACGGGCGCAGGAGAGCGTGCCCCCGACCGCGGAGACCACCGTGCAGTTTTACGATTCGATGATTGAGCTCGTCGGCAATACCCCGCTCGTGCGGCTCAATAACGTGACCAAGGGCATTCAGGCCACCGTCCTGGCCAAGGTCGAGTACTTCAACCCGGGCGGGTCGGTCAAGGACCGGATCGCGCTGCGGATGATCGAGGCCGCCGAGCAGTCCGGCGAGCTTCAGCCGGGCGGCACGATCGTCGAGCCGACCTCCGGGAACACCGGTGTGGGCTTGGCGATCGTGGCTCAGCAAAAGGGCTACAAGTGCATTTTCGTGTGCCCGGACAAGGTGTCCACGGACAAGATCAACGTGCTGCGGGCGTACGGCGCCGAGGTCGTGGTCTGCCCGACGGCGGTGGACCCCGAGCACCCGGACTCGTACTACAACGTCTCCGACCGCCTGGTGCGCGAGACCCCCGGAGCCTGGAAGCCCGACCAGTACAGCAACCCCAACAACCCGCGCTCGCATTACGAGTCGACCGGCCCCGAGCTGTGGGAGCAGACCGAGGGGAAGATCACCCACTTCGTGGCGGGCGTCGGCACCGGCGGCACGATCAGCGGCACCGGCCGCTATCTGAAGGACGCCAGTGAGGGCCGGGTCAAGGTCATCGGCGCCGACCCGGAGGGCTCCGTCTACAGCGGCGGTTCCGGGCGTCCGTACCTGATCGAGGGCGTCGGCGAGGACTTCTGGCCGACCGCGTACGACCGTACGGTCGCCGACGAGATCGTGGCGGTCTCGGACAAGGACGCCTTCCAGATGACCCGGCGGCTGGCCAAGGAGGAGGGGCTGCTGGTCGGCGGCTCCTGCGGGATGGCCGTGGTGGCCGCGCTGGAGGTCGCCGCGAAGCTCGGCCCGGACGACGTGGTGGTCGTGCTGCTGCCGGACAGCGGCCGTGGCTACCTCTCCAAGATCTTCAACGACGAGTGGATGGCCGACTACGGCTTCCTGGAGGAGGGCGGCACCGCGGCCCGGGTCGGCGACGTCCTGGAGTACAAGGAGGGCGCGCTGCCCTCGCTGGTGCACATGCACCCCGAGGAGACCGTCGGCGAGGCGATCGAGGTCCTGCGCGAATACGGCGTCTCGCAGATGCCGATCGTGAAGCCGGGCGCCGGGCACCCGGACGTGATGGCCGCCGAGGTCGTCGGCTCCGTCGTCGAGCGGGAGCTGCTGGACGCCCTCTTCGCCCAGCGTGCGTCCCTCACCGACCCGCTGGAGAAGCACATGTGCCCGCCGCTGCCGCAGGTCGGCTCGGGCGAGTCGGTCTCCGACCTGATGGCGGTCCTGGAGGGCGCGGACGCGGCTGTCGTCCTGGTCGAGGGCAAGCCGAAGGGCGTGGTGAGCCGGCAGGACCTGCTGGCGTTCCTGGCCCGGGAGGCGGGCAAGTAACGCGCTGGTACGGAGCGCGCCGGCGCGTGGCGGCGTCGGCGCGCGGCGATGCCGACGCGTAGGGCCGATGCGTGGACTGACGCGTTGTGCCGACGCGTAGGGCTGGCGAGTAGTGATGCCGGAGCGGCGGCGGCTGTCCCCAGGGCGGCCGCCGTTTCCGCTGTGTTCTGTGGTGTTCTGCATCCTGTTGTGTTCTGCGCCCTGTTGTGTTCTGCACATTGCCATCAGGAAACGGCCCGTCAGCACCAGGTGTACGTATGCGTCATGTGCTCGCAGCACGGACTTAACACGCGTCAGGCACAGTCATGTGCACGGCGATACGGACCTCCGGAGCGGCTCCCGGACCTCCACGATCGCCACCCGGATGCGACGACCGGCCAGGGCCCGGATCGCGTCCCTTGCGGGGACCGCCGTCGTCCCGCCCCCGGCCCCGGCCGGGGTGCGGCGGTCCCCGCAACAACCGGCCCCAGACGCGGCGGCCGGCCGGTGGAGCGCTGTGCGTACCCCGGACCGGCCCGGACCGGCAGGTAGTCCGCACCGGCAGGCGTAGTCCGCACCGGCAGGTAGTCCGCCTCGGCAGGTAGTCCGCCTCGGCAGGTAGTCCGAATCGGCAGGTGTAGTCCGGGCCGGCGCGAGCCAGAAATTCCGTACAGTCGGTCGACACAGGACAAGGCCCCTACCGGGCCCCTACCGGCCGGGAGGAAGAGGCGATGAGCGGGGACGGGGAGCGCGGCGGCATCAGCGGTAGCGGCGGTGCCGGTGGTGTCAGCGGTGCCGGTGGTGTCGGCGGTACCGGCGGCGCGGACACCGGCGCCGCCGCCCGCCTCCAGAAGCTCTTCGAGGGCCACCGGCTGACCCCCACCCAGCGCCGGATCGCACACTGCATGGTGCGCCGGGCCGCCGACGCGCCTTTCCTGTCCAGTGTTGAACTGGCCGAGCTGGCCGGTGTCAGCCAGCCCTCCGTCACCCGCTTCGCGGTCGCGCTCGGCTTCGACGGCTATCCGGCGCTCCGCCGCCATCTGCGCGAGGTCGCCCCCGCCGGGAAGGTCGGCGACACCGGCTCGTACAACGAGTACCAGCAGGCCGTCCAGGTGGAGATCGACAATCTCCGTCACCTCGCCGCCGCGCTCGCCGACCCCGCGCCGGTGACCGAAGCCGGCCGCCTGCTCGCCGCCTCCCGCCCGCTGCCCGTCCTGGGCCTGCGCGCCGCCACCGCCCAGGCCGCCGGCTTCGCCTACTTCGCCCGTAAGGTCCACCCCGACGTCCGTCTCCTGGACGAGGGCGGCACCATGCTCAGCGACCGCATCGACGCCGCCGTACGCGCCGGGGCGAGCGCCCTGATCTGCTTCGCCCTGCCCCGTCACCCCCGCGAGGTCGTCGACGCCCTCGCCTACGCCCGGACCTCCGGCCTGACCGTGATCACCGTCGCCGACAGCGCCTTCGCCCCCGTTGCCCACCACACCGACCTCCTCCTCCCGGCCCCCGTCGGCACCGGCCTGGCCTTCGACACGGCCTGTGCCCCGATGCTCCTGGGCCGGGTCCTGTTGGAGGCGATGTGCGACGACCTGCCCGACGCCCAGGCCCGCCTGGAGGAGTTCGACACGAAGGCGGCGGCGCGGGGGCTGTTCGTTGAGTGACGGCAGCGGCGCGGGGCTGTTCGTGGAGTGATGGTGACGGCGGCGGCGCGGGGCTGTTCGTAGTGATGGTGATGGTGATGGCGATGGCGTTGGCGCGGGGCTGTTCGTGAGTGACGGCGCCTGCGCGCCTCCCGCGTCTACCGCTGCCCACCGAGGCCGAGGCTGCCCAGTTCCTCCCCCTCCTCCCCGTACGCGCCGCCGCTCTCCGCCACCAGCTCGTCCAGGGACTGCGGACTGCGGATCGTCGCGAAGCGAACGGTGCCGTCGGTGCCGTCGGTGGCGGCCGAAAAGCCGTAAATCCCGGGGCGGGGGAGGGAGTTGTAGGCGAAATGGGTGGAGAAATAGTACGCGCCGGTGTCCAGCAGGGCGATGTGGTCGCCGGACTCCAGGAGTGGGAGCGGGCGGTTCTCGGCGACCAGGTCGCCGGCGAAGCAGCACGGCCCCGCGACGTCCTGCGCGACCGGTTCACCCGTTTTGGGGCGGCCCTCGGCATCGTAGGCGACGACCCGGATCGGCCAGGACTCGGGTGCGAAGACCGTACGGGTCGCGACCTGCGCGCCGGCGTGGGTGACCGCGATGGCGCGGCCACCCGCCGTCTTCGCATACTCGACGCGGGCCAGGACCATGCCCTGCTTGGCCAGCAGCGAGCGGCCGAACTCGGTGACGAGCCCGTAGCGGCCGGAGAACAGCCCGGGGACGGTCGAGCGCAGGAGGGCGGCGTACTCGCGGTACGTCGGGGTGGTGGTGTCGGAGGAGAAGTTGACCGGCAGACCGCCGCCGATGTCGAGGGTGTCGATCCGGCGTCGGCCGGCCTTCGCGTTGATCTCCTCGGCGAGCTCGAAGAGCGTGCGTACGCCGGCGGCCATCAGCTCCAGCGGCATGCCCTGGGAGCCGACGTGGGCATGCAGCCGGGTGAGCCAGGGGCGGGCCAGGGCGGCACGGACGATCCACTCGCGGGCGCCCTCGTCACGTAGCGCCACCCCGAACTTGGAGGTGTCGGTGGCCGTGCTCATCGCCCCGATGCTGCCGCCGCCGATCTGTGGATTGACCCGCAGACCGATGGGTGGTGCGGTACTCGGCACGGCGGCCAGCAGCCCGTCGATACGGGCCAGTTCCTCGGGATTGTCGGCGTTGACGGCGATCCCCAGGGCCAGCGCCTCCCGCAGTTCGGCGAGGGTCTTGGCGGGTGAGTCCAGCACCGTGCGCGCCACCGGTACCCCGGCGGCCCGCGCCAGCGCCAGCTCCCCGGGGCTGGCCACCTCGCAGCCGAGCCCCTCCTGCGCGAGCAGCCGCAGTACGGGCACGAGCGAAGCGGCCTTGACCGCGAACGCGTGCAGCACCGGGGTGCCGGGCGCCACGAACTTCTCGAACGCGGCGCGCAGTTCGCCCGCTGCCCGACGGATCCCGTCCACATCCAGCAGCCCGGCGACCGGCTCTCCCGCCCCCACCAGCCCCTGCGCGACGGCCGCCTGTACGGCACGCTCCCGGTCCATCACCCTCATACCTCCACTCCACCACCGGGCAGGCCCCAGGCGCCATCGCAACCCGCCCCGCGCCTCTCCTCCCAGTGCTCCTCCCCGGTGTTCCCCCTGGTGCTCCCCCCGGTGCTCCTCTCCGCCGTGGCGGGGATCAGGCGGGCCCGGCGGCACCGGCCAGGGTGGCCTTGCGGTGGCGTTCGCTGAGGCGGGAGCCGGATTCGCGGCGGGCGGCGCGGCGGAGGAGGGGGATGGCGAGGAGGAAGCCGAGGACGGCCCAGGCGGTGAGGACGAGGGCGACCGTCGGCAGCTCCCAGGAGCCGGCCGGTTCCGCGGCGCGCGCGGCGTCCGGCAGCAGAGCCGAGCGCAGCCCCTGCGCCATCCACTTGAGCGGGAAGACGGACGCGATCTTCTGGATCACCACGGGCAGCGAGGTGAGCGGGAACATCGCTCCGGAGGTCACCAGCAGTCCCATCGCGGGCAGCATGATCAGTGCGAGCGCCTCGCGCGGGTTCGGCAGTACGGCACCTATCGCCGCGCCCAGCGGTACGACGGCGAGCAGGCCCAGCACACTCACCCAGAGCAGCGTCAGCCACCCGGCGGGACTGTGCGGCAGCGGACCGTCCACCAGCAGTGCGGCGGTGGCCAGCAGCAGCACCAGGGGGCCGAGTGCCATGACGACCACCAGCAGCGCCTTGGCGACCAGGTAGGCCGGTATACCGCCGGGGGTGGCGCGCAGCCGCAGCAGGGCGCCTTCCTCCCGTTCGGTCACCAGGATCTGCGGGAGGTTGAACAGCCCGACCTGGAACAGCAGATAGGCGGCGAAGCCGCAGAGCATCAGATGGGCCATCGGGACCTGGGTGCCGGGCACCTTGGAGCTGATGTAGCCGGCGAGCACCAGCGCCACCACGATGTTGGCGAAGTGGCCCGTCGTCTCCTTGGGGTTGCGGAGGAGGTGGCGCACCTCGATCCCGCCGCGATGGAATCCGGCACGCCAGTAGCGGCGGTGTACGGCCGGGCGGGACGTGGCGGGCCCGCCGTCCCGGTGCGGGCGCCGGCCCTGGTTCCCGTCCTGGTTCAGGTCCTGCACTTGTTCCTGCACCTGTTCCTGGGCCTGGTCCTGGTGATGAACGGTTGTGCCGTCCGGGCTGGTTGGGCCGGTGGTGTGGGTTGTGGCCGGTGCCGCTGTCATCGCTTTCCCCCTGTCATTGCTGTCCCCCTGTCGGTCTGTGAACGGGATGCCGATGCCTGTCATGCGCTGAGGCGCTCCCCGGCCGGCACCCCGGCACCGGCCGCATCGCCCTGGTGCACCATGTGCAGATACGTGTCCTCCAGCGTCGGGCGGCGGACCTCCAGGTCCGCGATCGGCCCGCCCGTGTCGCGGTGGAGCTCCCAGACCAGCTGGGACGGATCCGCGGTGCGTTCGCGGCGGGCCCGGCCGTCCGGGGCCGTCCAGCGGACCTCTGCCTCCGCGGCAGCCCGACGGGCCAGTTCCGACGGGGTGCCACAGGCCTGGATCCGGCCGTTGACCAGCATCGCTATGCGATCGGCCAGCCGCTCGGCCTCCGCCAGGTCGTGGGTGGTGAGCAGGACCGTGACGCCCTCGTCGCGCGCGAGCCGTTCGACCAGCTCGTGGAAGGCGCGGCGGGCTTCCGGGTCGAAGCCGGTGGTCGGCTCGTCCAGGAAGAGCAGCTCGGGGCGGCCGACGATGGCGAGCGCCACATCCAGCCGGCGGCGCTGGCCGCCGGACAGCCGGTCGACCTGCTGGCCGGCCTGCTCCGTGAGGCCCACCAGGGCCAGCACGTCGGCCGGGTCGCGCGGATCCGGGTAGTACGTGGCGAAGTGCGCCAGCAGCTCGGCCACCCGCCAGCGGCGGTGGTCGCGCCAGTGCTGCAGTACCAGGCCGATCCGGCCGCGCCAGGCGTCCCCGCCGCGTGCCGGGTCCGTCCCCAGGACGCGGACCGTACCGGCGGAACGCTGCCGGAAGCCCTCCAGGATCTCGACGGTGGTCGTCTTCCCGGCGCCGTTGGGCCCGAGCAGGGCGAAGATTTCGCCGCGGTGAATGTCGAGGTCGACGCCCTGCAAGACGTCCGTGCTGCCGTACGACATCCGCAATTCGCGTATATGGATGACTGGTTGGGCGGTGGACACGGTATCGACGGCAGGTGTGGAGGTCGTGGTCGGGCACTGTTCGGCTGTGGTCATCGGCCCGCCTCCGCGTGGTGTTGCTTTTGCTGGTGATGGTGTGGTGGTGCTGTGGTCTCTGCCGGCGCGGACTGCGCCGGAGTCGTGGGTGCGGCATTCGGGCCGGCGCCCTCGACGATCGCCCGGAGGGCGGCCACATGGCCCTCGAAGGCCGTGCGGCCGCGGCTCGTCAGCCGGACTTTGGTGCGGCGTTTGCGGCCGCCGCCCTCCTTGCGTATTTCCAGGTACTCGGCCTCTTCGAGAGTGTGGAGCTGCTTGGAGAGGGCCGAATCGCTGAGCGAGAGGCTGTCCCGGATGAAGGAGAAGTCGGCCCACTCCGTGGCGGCGAGCAGCGCCACGACCGACAGCCGGGTGGACGGGTGGATCAGTTCGTCGAAGCCGCTGGGTGTGCTCATCGGCAGGCCTCCGCCTGGACGGGTTTTGCGTCTCGGGTGCGCAGTGTGCTGATCGCCCAGCGGTTCGCCGGGCCGACGAAGAGCACGAAGAAGCCCACCGAGACGGTGGCCTGGATCAGGCTGCCGAACGGCAGCGCCAGCGACTCCACCAGATGGCCCGAGACCACGATGATCGTGCCCGTGATGACCGCGCTCCCGATGAGGGTGGCGACCTGACGCCAGCTGTGGCGGGAGCGGTGCAGTCGCATCCGTGACCGGCGGTTGCAGATCACGGCCAGGGCGCTGATCAGCGCGACATACGTGGTGAACACCAGCCAGAACGCCCAGGTGGGCAGGTCAAGGCCCGAAGTGGCCAGGAAGACCCACATGAGCGCGGCGCTCAGGTACGTCGTCTTGGCGTCGTCCTGCGCACATCTCTCGACCTCGTCGTACACCCGCTCCTGCGGTACGCGGATGCGCTGCAGTTCCTGCCAGGCCTGTTCGGCGTCCAGTTGTGTGGTGGTCATGGCCATCGCCTCCCCAAGGCGGTCCGGGGTGTGCCCGGACGGTTCCCCGTTTACTTGCCTGCCAGGAAAGTTACCGTGAGCTTTCCTGGCAGGCAAGTCGAATTTTCGGAAGTCGGGGGAGAGTGAGGGTTCACCCTTAGGGGGCGGTTGGCCGGTGAGCGCGGCGCGCGGCGGGCGGGTCGCCGCGCCCTGTTGACTGGCGATATTCAGCAGCCCCACTATGTGAATAGCTCGATCCATTCGACGTCAGGGAGGCACGGCCCATGTCGGGACCGCGACCCGTGCGGGCACCGCGCGGCACGCAGCTGAGTGCTCGGGGATGGCAGCAGGAAGCCGCGCTGCGCATGCTGCAGAACAACCTCGATCCGGAGGTGGCCGAACACCCGGACCGGCTCGTCGTCTACGGCGGCACGGGCAAGGCAGCCCGCGACTGGCGCTCCTTCGACGCGATGGTGCGCACGCTCACCACGCTCAAGCAGGACGAGACGATGCTCGTCCAGTCCGGCAAGCCGGTCGGCGTGATGCAGACGCACGAGTGGGCGCCACGGGTGCTCATCGCCAACTCCAACCTCGTCGGCGACTGGGCCAACTGGGAGGAGTTCCGCCGCCTGGAGGCCCTCGGCCTGACCATGTACGGCCAGATGACCGCCGGTTCGTGGATCTACATCGGCACCCAGGGCATCCTGCAGGGCACGTACGAGACGTTCGCGGCCGTCGCGGCGAAGAGGTTCCACGGCACACTCGCCGGGACGATCACGCTCACCGCCGGCCTCGGCGGTATGGGCGGCGCCCAGCCGCTCGCCGTCACGATGAACGACGGCGTCGCGATCTGCATCGACTGCGATCCGCGCGCCATCGAGCGCCGGATCGAGCACCGCTACCTGGACGTGCGGGCGGACAGCCTCCAGCATGCGCTGCAGCTCGCCGTGGAGGCCCGGGACCAGCGGAAACCGCTCTCCATCGGACTGCTGGGCAACGCCGCGGAGCTACTGCCGCGGATGCTCGCCGAGGGTGCGCCGATCGACATCGTCACCGATCAGACCAGCGCCCACGACCCGCTCTCGTACCTGCCCCTCGGCATGGACTTCGCCGACATGGCCGCGTACGCGGCGGAGAAGCCCGCCGACTTCACCCAGCGGGCGCGCGAGTCGATGGCCCGGCACGTAGAAGCCATGGTCGGCTTCCAGGACGCCGGAGCCGAGGTCTTCGACTACGGAAACTCGATCCGTGGCGAGGCCCAACTCGCCGGATACCGGCGGGCCTTCGACTTCCCGGGCTTCGTCCCGGCGTACATCCGGCCGCTGTTCGCCGAAGGGAAGGGGCCGTTCCGCTGGGCGGCGCTCTCCGGCGACGCCCAGGACATCGCCGCGACCGACAGAGCGATCCTCGACCTCTTCCCGGAGAACGAGTCGCTGGCCCGCTGGATCAAAATGGCCGGCGAGCGGGTCCACTTCCAGGGCCTGCCCGCGCGGATCTGCTGGCTCGGCTACGGCGAGCGGGACAAGGCCGGTGAACGGTTCAACGAGATGGTCGCCGACGGGACGCTGCGGGCGCCGCTGGCCATCGGCCGCGACCACCTCGACTGCGGCTCGGTCGCCTCGCCGTACCGCGAGACCGAGGCCATGAAGGACGGCTCGGACGCGATCGCCGACTGGCCGCTGCTCAACGCCATGGTCAACATCGCCTCCGGAGCCTCCTGGGTCTCGCTGCACCACGGCGGCGGCGTCGGCATGGGCCGCTCGATCCACGCCGGCCAGGTCACCGTCGCCGACGGCACCCCGCTGGCCGGGGAGAAGATCCGCCGGGTGCTGACCAACGACCCGGGTATGGGTGTCATCCGGCATGTCGACGCGGGCTATGAGCGCGCCGAGGAAGTGGCCGCCGAGCGCGGCGTCCGCATCCCGATGCGCGAGGGCGAAGGCGAGGGCGAGTGACCGCCTCGTTCCACGAGATGTGGCAGGAGCTGCGACCCCTCGGCCGCAGCTCCGCCACCGGGGGCTACCGCCGCTACGCCTGGACCGGTGCCGACGCCGACTGCCGCGCGTGGTTCACGGCACAGGCCGAGGCCCGCGGCCTCGCCTGCGAGACCGACCGCAACGGCAACCAGTGGGCCTGGCTCGGCGCCACCGGCTACCAGGACGTGGCCCCCGGGGAAGCCGTCGTCACCGGCTCCCACCTGGACTCCGTGCCGGACGGCGGCGCCTTCGACGGCCCGCTGGGCGTCGTCTCCGCCTTCGCCGCGCTGGACGAACTCCGCAGGAGGGGAGCGGAGCTCGGCAAGCCACTGGCGATCGTCAACTTCGGCGACGAGGAAGGCGCCCGCTTCGGCCTGGCCTGCGTCGGCTCCCGCCTCACGGCCGGCGCGCTGACCCCGCAGGACGCACACCAGCTGCGCGACGCCGACGGGATCACCCTCCCGCAGGCCATGGAGCGCGCCGGGTACGACCCCGAGACGATCGGCCCGGACCCCGAACGGCTCGCCAGGATCGGCGCGTTCGTCGAACTCCACGTCGAGCAGGGCCGCGCGCTGGCTCTGTACGACAGCGGCTCCGCCGCGGGCTCGGGCGCCCCGGTCGGCATCGCCTCCGCCATCTGGCCGCACGGCCGCTGGCGGTTCGACTTCCGCGGCGAGGCCAACCACGCCGGCACCACCCGCCTCGAGGACCGCCGCGACCCGATGCTCAGCTACGCCGCGACCGTGCTCGCCGCCCGCGAGCAGGCCCGGCTGGCCGGCGCCCTGGCCACCTTCGGGAAGATCAGCGTGGAGCCGAACGGCGTCAACGCCATCCCCTCGGTCGTCCGCGGCTGGCTGGACTCCCGCGCCCCCGACCAGGAGACCCTGGACACCGTGATCGACGCGATCGAGCGGGCCGCCGCCGAGCGCGCCGCACGCGACGGCGTCGACCTGGCCGTGGTCCGCGAATCCTTCACCCCCGTGGTGGAGTTCCAGCACGCCCTGCGGGACGAGCTGGGCGCGATCCTCGGTAAGACGCGGGAACGGCCGGTGCCCGTACTCGGCACCGGCGCCGGGCACGACGCCGGTATTTTGTCGGGAACCGTCCCCACGGCCATGCTGTTCGTCCGCAACCCCACCGGTGTCTCGCACTCACCCGCCGAAGCGGCGGCGGACGACGACTGCGTCGCCGGGGTCATCGCACTCGCCGACGTACTGGAGGGGCTCGCGTGCCACTGACGACGCAGGCAACACCGACGACACCGGCACCCATGACGTCGTACTGGCTCGAACATGCCTGGCTCGGCACCCACGTCGAGCCGGGCGTGACCGTGGACGTGGCGGACGGTCGGATCGCGGCCGTACGGAAGGAGACGCCCGTACCGCCGCCGGAGGCCGTGGTGTTGCGCGGCTTCACGATTCCCGGGCTCGCCAACGCGCACAGCCATGCCTTCCACCGAGCGCTGCGCGGCACCGTCCAGGTCGGCAGCGGGACTTTCTGGACCTGGCGCGAAGTGATGTACGGCGTCGCCGACCGACTCACCCCCGAGACCTATTACGCGCTCGCCCGAGCCGTCTACGCCGAAATGGCCCTGGCCGGCATCACCTGCGTCGGCGAGTTCCACTACCTCCACCACGCGCCCGGCGGCACCCGCTACAGCGACCCCAACGCGATGGGCGAGGCGCTGATCGCGGCCGCCGCCGACGCCGGTATCCGCATCACCCTGCTCGACACCGCCTACCTCTCGTCCGGCTTCGGTGCCCCGCCCAACCGGCACCAGCTGCGCTTCTCCGACGGCACCGCCGACCGCTGGGCCCAACGCGCCGACGCGCTCAAGGACGGCCGCGCACACGCCCGTATCGGCGCCGCCCTCCACTCTGTACGCGCCGTCCCCGCCGACCAGTTGGGCACCGTCGCGGACTGGGCCCGCGAGCGGCAGGCGCCGCTGCACGTCCACCTCTCCGAGCAGACCGCCGAGAACGACGCCTGCCACGAGGCCCACGGCCGCACGCCCACCCAGCTGCTGGCCGACCACGGCGTGCTGGGCCGCCGCACCACCGCCGTGCACGCCACCCACCTCACCAGCGGGGACATCGGGCTGCTCGGCGACTCCACGACCGGTGTGTGCATGTGTCCCACCACCGAACGCGACCTCGCCGACGGCATCGGCCCGGCCGCCCCACTCCAGGGCCGCGGCAGCCCGCTGTCGCTCGGCAGCGACAGCCACGCCGTCATCGACCTCCTCGAAGAGGCCCGCGCCATGGAGCTCGACGAGCGGCTGCGCACCCGCACCCGCGGGCACTGGACGGCCGCCGCCCTGCTGCGCGCCGCCACCGCCGACGGCCACGCCGCCCTGGGCTGGGACGACGCCGGCACCATCGAGGCCGGAGCGCTCGCCGACCTCACCACGATCGCGCTGGACTCCGTACGCACCGCCGGACCGCTGCCCCGGCTGGCCGCGGAGACGGCCGTATTCGCCGCCTCCGCGGCGGACGTCCGGCACACCATCGTGGGCGGTCGGCAGATCGTCCGGGACGGTGTGCACACTCTTCTCGCCGATGTACCCACCGCCCTCGCCGAGTCCATCGCCGCCGTACGCGGCTGAACCGCCCTACCCGGCTGAACCGCCCTACCCGGCTGAACCGCCCTACCCGGCTGAACCGCCCTACCCGGTTGGACCGCCCCACCCGGCTGAACCGCCGTACGCAGCTCACCCGCCGTACCCGGCTCAAGGAGAACACCCCCGCGATGACGACGACTTCCGCGCCGACCACCGCCATCACCCACATCTCCCAGCTCGTCACCAACGACCCCTCCCTCGGTGAAGGCCCCCTCGGTCTGATCCAGGACGCGGCGGTCGTCATCGACGGCGACCGCATCGCCTGGGTCGGTACGTCCAGCAAAGCACCCGCCACTGACAACGCCGTCGACGCCGGCGGCCGGGCCGCCCTCCCCGGCTTCGTCGACTCCCACTCCCACCTGGTCTTCGCCGGCGACCGCACCGCGGAGTTCAACGCCCGGATGTCCGGCCGCCCGTACTCCGCCGGCGGTATCCGCACCACCGTCGCCGCCACCCGCGCCGCCACCGACGACGCCCTGCGCGCCAACGTCGCCCGCTACCTCGCCGAGGGGCTCCGCCAGGGCACCACCACCCAGGAGACCAAGTCCGGCTACGGACTCACCGTCGAGGACGAGGCCCGCGCACTGCGCATCGCCGCCGAGCAGACCGACGAGGTCACCTTCCTCGGCGCGCACATCGTCCCGCCCGACTACGCCGACGACCCGGCCGGTTACGTCGGCCTCGTCACCGGCCCGATGCTGGACGCCTGCGCCCCGTACGCCCGCTGGATCGACGTCTTCTGCGAGAAGGGCGCCTTCGACGGCGACCAGGCCCGCGCCATCCTGACCGCGGGCAAGGCCAGGGGACTTGAGCCGCGGGTGCACGCCAACCAGCTCGGCCACGGCCCCGGCGTCCAGCTCGCGGTCGAGCTCGGCGCCGCCTCCGCCGACCACTGCACCCACCTCACCGATGCCGACATCGATGCCCTCGCGCAGTCCGACACCGTCGCCACGCTCCTCCCGGGCGCCGAGTTCTCCACCCGCGCCACCTGGCCCGACGCCCGTCGGCTGCTCGACGCCGGCGCCACCGTGGCACTGTCCACCGACTGCAACCCCGGCTCGTCCTTCACCAGTTCCATGCCGTTCTGCATCGCGCTGGCCGTCCGGGACATGGGGATGACACCCGACGAGGCCGTCTGGTCGGCCACCGCGGGCGGCGCCCGCGCGCTGCGCCGTACGGACGTCGGCCGGATCGCCCCCGGCGCCCGCGCCGACCTCGCCCTCCTGGATGCGCCCTCGCACGTCCACCTCGCCTACCGGCCGGGCGTGCCGCTCGTATCGGCCGTGTGGCACAAGGGAGTTCTGATCTGACGGTGACGCATCTGACGGTGACGCAGAGGAGGGCCTGCCCCCGGTGGTCCCGGGGCAGGCCCTCCTGTGCGCGGGCGGTGGCCGGCCGTGGTGCGGGTGGGCCGGCCGGGACCGCGGTGCGTCGCCGCGCCGGTTACTCCTCGACCATCAGCCCTTTGCGGAGCCGTACGAGCGTGCGGGAGAGCAGGCGGGAGACGTGCATCTGGGAGATGCCCAGCTCCTCGCCGATCTCGGACTGCGTCATATTGGCGACGAAGCGCAGCGAGAGGATCTTCCGGTCGCGTGAGGGGAGTTCGGCGATCAGCGGCTTGAGGGACTCGACGTACTCGATGCCCTCCAGGCCGTGGTCCTCATAGCCGATACGGTCCGCCAGCGCGCCTTCGCTGTCGTCCTCCTCGGGCTGGGCGTCCAGCGAGCTCGCGGTGTAGGCGTTGCTCGCCGCCATCCCCTCCACGACCTCGTCATGGGTGATGCCGAGGCGGTCGGCGAGCTCGGGCACCGTGGGGGAGCGGTCCAGCTTCTGCGCCAGTTCGTCGCTCGCCTTGGCGAGGTCCAGACGCAGTTCCTGCAGACGCCTCGGTACGCGCACCGACCAGCTGGTGTCACGGAAGAAGCGCTTGATCTCGCCGACGATGGTCGGCATCGCGAACGTCGGGAACTCGACGCCGCGGCTGAGCTCGAAGCGGTCGATCGCCTTGATCAGGCCGATCGTGCCCACCTGGACGATGTCCTCCATGGGCTCGCTGCGGGAGCGGAAACGGGAGGCCGCGAACTTCACCAGGGCGAGGTTGAGCTCGACCAGGGTATTGCGGACGTACGCGAATTCGTGGGTGCCTTCCTCAAGCGATTCCAGTCGCTCGAAGAGGGTTTTGGACAGAGCCCTCGCGTCTACCGGACCCACCTCGTCGAACGGCGGGATCTCGGGCAGACCGTCGATCTCAGGCATACCCGCCGGGTCTGTTTCGGCAGGGAGCGGCTGGGAAGGGATGTGCCCGGTCGGTTCGGACAGGGGTGTCGACGATGCGGGCTGCCGGTGGTCGTCGGTGCGCAATTCGTCGAGCCGGGGTGACATGGTCTCCTCCATCGTTCTCGGCATATGGCTGCCGAAGCCTCTGTGTGAAGCTGCGGTGTGCGGCGCCTCCAAAGCCGGCCGTATCGAATGTGTCCTTACTACGCCTACCTGCCTTTGCCTGAAGATGGCAAGTGCGTGTTGTCCGCATATTGGGCAATATGCGGTTTGTACGGCTACCGGTGTGCGTCAGGAAGGCGTAGGGTTCCACGAGCGCAGTCGTAAGCGATCAGTCGATCGATCAGTCGTTGTCGAGACAGCAAGAGGGGTGCGCGCGCATGGACCGCGGGACGGTCGGCAGTGCGAGCCGGGGGCGGCTTCAGGTCGGAGTCCGCCATCACGGTGCCAGCGCGGTCGTGACGGTCGCGGGTGAGCTTGATCACCACACCGCGGATCTGTTGCGTGAGTCACTGGAGGGCTGTGTGAATGACGGATATGCACGCCTGGTGGTGGACTGCTCACGCCTTGAGTTCATGGACTCCACCGGTCTCAATGTGCTGCTCGGTGCACGCCTGAAAGCGGAGGCCGAAGGGGGCGGGGTCCATTTGGCCGGAATGCAGCCGGTGGTTGCCCGGGTTTTCGAGATCACCGGCGCCGACGCGGTCTTCACGGTGCACGACTCCCTTGATACGGCCCTGGCCGACTGACATGGCGTCGACGCCCGGAACATCGTGGTCCGGGCGCGTTGTACGTGTCACAACTTCCGTACCCAAGAAGTGGGTGTTCTCGCGGTCCGGTCGGGCAGGAGACACCTGAATCCGTTGCAATCAGTCAGGTATCTGTTCTCCGTGAATAGGCGAATCGGTGAGGTGAAGCGCTGATGAGCACCACCCGGCCGTACCCGCCGGGCGATCTCGGCCCGGAGCCGGGCGGCGCCGGTGCTTCCGCCGCCGTTCCGGCCGCCGCCACCCCGGCGGGCCAGATCCGCCGGCTGCGCCTGGCGGGCACCCGGGGCGCCGTGGCGCGTGCCCGTGACTTCGCCCGGCAGGCCCTGCACGACTGGGGCTGGTTGCCGGCCGCCAATGCCGATCAGCGTGCCGCGGCCGAAGATGTCCTGCTCG
Source organism: Streptomyces sp. NPDC001339 (assembly GCF_042895955.1). Lineage (NCBI taxonomy): Bacteria > Bacillati > Actinomycetota > Actinomycetes > Kitasatosporales > Streptomycetaceae > Streptomyces > Streptomyces sp. NPDC001339. The sequence goes on from NZ_JBIAWT010000005.1 coordinate 589,425, forward strand.
TCGTCTCGGAGCTGGTCACCAACGCCTGCCTGCACGCCGAAGGGCCTGAGGAACTGCGGCTGCGCTGCACCTCCAAGGTGCTGCGCCTGGAGGTCAGCGACCTCGGCGCGGGCTCGCCGGCGCCACGCAGTCCGCACCGCCCGGGCCGTCCGGGGGGTCATGGCATGTTCATCGTGCAGCGGCTGTGCCTGGACTGGGGCGTGGTGCGCAATGCGGATGGCGCGGGCAAGACCGTCTGGGCGGAGCTCGCTGCGCCGTCCTGACGGGTGGGGCACACGGAACGAACTGTCCCTGGTGGGTGGGTCGCGGATCGAACCGTCCTTGGTGGGTGGGTCGCGGATCGAGCGGTGGGACGGGGAGAGAGCGGGAGAGCGGGGGAGCGCGGGCCTTTCGGGGTCCGCGTTCTGGTGTCCGGGTCCGGTCGGTGCCCATGACTTCCTTTGGCCAGTGCCCATGACTTCCGTCGGCTGGTGTGCGTGACCTCCGTGCCTGCTGCCGATGGCCTCCGTTCCTCCTGCCGATGACCTCCGCGCCTGCTGTCGTACGCGCGGCCGGATTTCCCCGCCGGCGTCGGCTCGTACCGATCGGGGCTGTGCGGTGCCTTCCCTCGGCAAGGTCCCCGGCGTACCTTGAGCGGCCAATCTGATGTGCCGTCAGCTACGTCCGGCGGTGCGCTCCCGGGAGGAGGGGAACGGACAGTGGCCCGCTTCTACGAACAGCACGGCAGGTGTCCGCGCCGGACGGCCGGCCTCACCGCTGCCGTGGCGATGGCGGCGGGGTCCGCGGTGATGCTCGCCGCGCCGGCCGCCCACGCCGAGGTCGTCGACGTCAACTACCAGTGCAGGACACCGATCGGGGACAAGGGTGCGGTCTCGCCGATCGACATCAAGGGAACCCCCGACGGCAGCGGCGCGTACAAGCTGGTGATGTCCTTCCAGAAGGGGGTCTCCTCCAGCCCCGTGGAACTGGGCAAGGGCGCCATGAAGCCCAGCGCGCTGATCAGGCTGGGCGGCGCGGAGAGCGGTACGGTGCCGGTCTCCGGGCCCCCTAACGGCAGTGCGATACCGGCCAATACCCCGATCAAGATCAGCGACTTGAGCGGTACCTACACCCCCAAGGGCAGCGGCAAGGTCACCTTCACGGCCGCCACGCTCACCATCAAAGCGCTGGGTACCACCACGACCTGCACCCCCGCCAATGACCCCAAGCCCTCGCTGACCCTCGATGTGAAGGGGTCCGGCGGTTCCGGGGGTTCCGGCGGATCCAGTGGTTCCGGCGGTTCTGGTAGCTCCAGTGGCTCTGGTGGTACGGCCACCGGTGGCTCATCCGGCGGACAGCTCCCGCAGACCGGGCCGGCGGACTCCGCGATCGCGCTGGGCACGCTCGGCGGCACGGTGCTGCTGGCCGGTGTGGCCGGTGTGCTCTGGCTGACCCGGCCCCGGCAGCACGCCTGATGCCGTTGCGGATCTGGACTCGGATCTGGACTCGGACCTGGACCTGGGCCTGGACCTGGAGCCGGACCCGGGCCGCGGTCTGTGGTGCGGTCCTCGCGGTCGCCGCCGCGCTGTTGGGCGATCCCGTCGTGGCCGCGGCCGCGGCCACGACCGTGGCGGTGCCGGCGGACCGGGGCTGGTCCGCTGCGCCCGCGCCCGGTGACGGCACCGACCCCGGTGCGCGGGACCGACCGTACTTCTACCTGGAGGGCGCGCCGGGCACGGTTCCGGCCGACCGGCTGACCCTCAGCAACCCGACCGGTCATGCCGTCACCGTGCGGCTGCGCGGCTCGGGTTCCGGCACCAGTGCCCCTGCTGGTGCCGGCTCGTGGATCAGGATGGCCTCGTCCGAGGTGAAGGTCCCGCCGCGTACCCGCGCAAGCGTGCCGTTCACGGTGACCGTGCCGCGCGACGCGGTCCCCGGCGAGCGCTCGGGTGCGATCGTCGCCACCAGCGGAATGGAGGCGGGAAAGGGCGCCGGTCAGCGTGTGGCGATACCGCTCCATCTGCGGGTGACCGCACCGGCGTTGTCCGCGCTGACCGTCGAGAACGTGAACGTGCAGGGGGACGTGCACGGGCACGGGGACGGGGACGGGGACGTTATCCGGTACACGCTGGTCAATCGTGGCAATACGACGCTCGCCCCGCGGCTCACGGTGCGTGCCGACGGGGTGTTCGGGCCGGTGCTGCGGCGCGCCGCCCGTACTCTGCCGGTCGCGCTGCGGCCCGGGCAGGCCGTCGAGCTGACGGAACGGTGGCCGGACCCGCCCGCTCTGGACGCGGTCGACGTCCGGCTCACGGTGACCGCCGCGGGCGGGGCACATGGGTCGGCCACCGCCTCGTACACGGTGGTTCCGTGGGGAGTTGTTGCCGGGGTGGTGTGTCTGGCGGCGGCGGGGGTGGGCGGCGCCCTGGTGGCCGTACGGCGGCGCCGCCGCACCAAGGGGACGCGCCGGGGCGGGGCTGCGGTGGTGCTGGGTGCTCTGGCTGTCCTGTTGCTGACGATCATCACTGGCACCACCACCACTGCTGCCGCCGAGGCAGCCGTACGGACCGACGGTGGACCCACCGTCCGGCTCTCCAAGGAGGAGGCGGGCAAGGGCGGCAGCATCACCGTGACCGGCCGCGGCTGGCGGCCCAAGGCGCTGCTCACCCTGCTGATCTGCGGACAGAACATGATCGGCGGTACCAACTCGTGCGCCAACGGGGACGGACGGGCCGTCACCACCGATGCGAACGGGGCGTTCCACAAGAGCCTTCCGGTCGCCGAGCCGCCCAAGCCCTGCCCCTGTGTGGTGCATGTGTCGACCGTGACGGGAGCGGCGGCCGCGGTGGATGCCGCGTTCCAGGTCGCGGGCCACCCCGTCGCGCCGCTTCCCAAGGAGAGCACCGGCGGCCGGCTGGCGGTGCTCTCCCCGCCGCGGCTGACGGGCAGCAGCGGCCTGCTGACCTGGTTCGGTGCCCCGCCACAGCGCGAGTTGACCGTCACGATCGGCAATCTCGGCCCCACACCTGCCAAGGACCCGGTGTTCCACGTCGGCACCTCACACGGCGTCTTCGCGCCCCAGTGGGAGGAGCGGCAGTGGCGGGGGACCGTACTCGCCGGCAGGAAGGCCGAGGTCAGACTGCCGGTCGAGCTCGCGGCCGGTGCGCACGGTGACTATCTGGTCTCGCTCAAGTACGGCGGCAAGGTGCTGGCGGAGCAGCCCTGGGGGGTCGCGAGGCCGTGGGGTGTGACGCTCTTCTGGGGGCTGCTGTGCCTGGTGGTCCCGATGGCGGTGTTCCGCGTCGGGATGGCGATCGTGAACCGGGTGCGTCCGAACCGTAGGGCTGCGGGTGGTGCCGGCCACGGGGCCGCCGCCCGAACGGCCGGTGGCTCTGCCGCGCTGCCCTGGTTCACCCCGGACGCCGCACCGTCCGCCACCCCATCACCGCCCAGTACCCCATCACCGTCCAGCGCCGCATCACCGCCCAGCACACCCACCGAACGACCGACGTCGAAAGGTTCTGCGTGATGAGGCAGATGAGGGAGATGAGGGAGATGAGGCAGATGAGGCCACGGAGGAGAGCCGCGGCGGCCTCGGTGGCCGCGCTGGCGCTCGCGGGAGCGGGCGTGCTGACCTTGGCCGGCCCTGCCCGGGCGGCGGAGGTCTCGTACCGGACGGAGTGCCTGCCACCGCCGATATCGGGGCTGCCGCCGATCGAGGGGACCACGAAGGTGGCGGTCAGCGCGCCCGCGACCGCGAAGGTCGGGGACGAGATCACGGTGGTCTGGAAGACCCTGGAGGGCGCGTCGAAGAACCCCGACATCCTCGACCTGGGGGAGAACACCGTCCAGCCGACCGGCACGATCACGGTCGCCGGGGCCCAGACCGGTGAGCTGCCGATGAAGGGGCCGCGGCAGAATCCGCCGATCCCCAAGGGCAGTCCGATGAAGCTGTCGGATATGACGGGCAAGCTGACGCTGACGAAGCCCGGTGAGATCACGCTGACCCCCGGTTTCTACAACATCAACGTCAGCAAACCGATCTCCACGGACACCAAGTGTTCGCCCAAGGAGACAGTGCGGCCCGCGGTCACGGTCAAGGTGACCGACGGCGGCGGTTCGACCGGGGGCGGTTCTACCGGCGGTGGTTCCACCGGTGGAGGTTCGACCGGGGGCGACACCACCAGTGGCGGCTCTACCGGGGGCGGTTCCACCGCCGGCGGTTCGACCGGCGGCTCCGGTAGCGATCCCGACGGCACCGCGTACCAGGGCAAGGAAGTCCGCGTTCCGTACGCCTGCAAGACGCCCATCGGCGACAAGAAGGCGGTCTCGCCGGTCCAGATCAACGCTGTGAAGAAGAGCGGCGGATACGACCTGACGGTGCGGTTCAAGAAGTCCGTCATGACCAGCCCGGCGGACATCCCCAAGGGCGCGGTCAAACCGTCGATGGCCGTCACGGTGGGCGGCGCCGACAAGGGATCGGTGAAGGCCGAAGGGCCCGTCAACGCCGAACCGATCAAGTCGGGCGACCCGATAGAGATCCCCGACCTCAAGGGCACCTACACGCCGGGCGCCACCGGTACGGCCACGCTGACTCCCGGCGTGCTCACCGTCAACGCTCTGGGAACGACCACCACCTGCACCCCGGAGAAGGCCCCGGGTGTCTCGCTCGCCTTGGACACCGCCGCACAGCCGGGCGGCACCTCCGGCGGCTCGACGACCGGTTCGACGAGCGGCTCCACGACCGGTTCGTCCGGCGGCTCCTCGGGTGGCGCGGAGGCCTCCGGCGGAGCAGGGGCCTCCGGCGGCGCGGGCGGCGGCCTCGCCCAGACCGGCGCGGCCGACGACGGCGCGCTGACCGCCCTCGGCTTCCTCGCCGGCACCCTCATCCTGCTCGGCGGCGCGCTCCTCACCGTCACCCCATGGCGGCGGCTGCGGCGCTGAGCACAGCCGTCTCCACCGGCCGGTACGCCGCAGGGCCCCGCCGCACCATCCGGTGCGGCGGGGCCCTGCGCGGCGGCTGCGACGACGCGTCAGCCGCGAAAGCGGATCAGTGCACGTCTCCCATGAGCGCAATGATCTTCTTGCGGGACATGTGCACCGCGAGCCCGGCGAGCAGTGCGAGGGCGGCCTCGGCCGCCACCACCCCGGTGCCGCTGAGGTCCGCGCCGGCGGTGGAGAGCAGCGAGGTGATGCAGTCGCCGGCCGTGACGGCCAGGAACCAGACGCCGAGCATCTGGCTGGCGTACTTCTGCGGCGCCATCTTCGTGGTGAGCGACAGGCCGACGGGGGAGAGGCAGAGCTCACCCATCGTCTGGACGCAGTAGATGGCGATCAGCCAGGCCGGGCTGACCTTGCCGCCGTCCGCGGTCTGGCTCATCGCGTAGGCGAAGACCACGAACGAGAAGCCGATGAGGACCATCGCCATGGAGAACTTGACCGTGGTGCTGGGCTCGCGGTTGCGCCGGGCCAGCTTGATCCATACCGAGGCGAAGACCGGGGCAAGGGCCATGACCCACAGCGGGTTGACCGACTGGAACCAGGAGGACGGGAAGCTCAGCCCGAAGACGGTGTCCGCGGTCTTCTTCTCGGCGAAGGTGGACATCGTCGAACCGGCCTGGTCGAAGATCATCCAGAACACGGCGGCGGCGACGAAGAACCAGATGTAGCCGCTGACCTTGGTCTGCTCCGTGGCCGTGAGCTCCTTGTCCCGCTTGATGCGGGCCAGCACGGTGACCGGGATGGCCAGGCCCAGGAGCGTCAGCGGCAGGACGATCCAGTTCATGGTGAAGCTGCCGGTGCCGACCACGACGCCGTAGAAGACCACCGCGATGGCCAGCCAGATCAGGCCCTTGCGCAGCAGGGCGCCACGCTCCTCGGCCACCAGCGGGGACGGCACCGTGCTGCTGACCGGCGACAGGTGCCGGCTGCCGATGAGGAAGAACGCCAGGCCGATGCCCATGCCGACGGCGGCCATCGCGAAGCCGAGGTGCCAGTTGATGTTCTGGCCGACCAGGCCGATGGCGAGCGGAGCGGCGAAGGCGCCCATGTTGACGCCCATGTAGAAGATCGTGAAGCCGCCGTCCCGGCGCGGGTCCTGCGGGCCGTCGTAGAGGTGGCCCACCATCGTGGAGATGTTGGACTTCAGCAGACCGGAGCCGATCGCGACCAGCGCCAGACCGGCGAAGAAGGTCGCCTGGCCCGGCAGGGCCAGCACCAGGTGACCGGCCATGATCACGCCACCCGCGATGGCAACGGTCTTGCGCGGGCCCCAGATCCGGTCGCCGATCCAGCCGCCGGGCATGGCGAGCAGGTACACCATGGCCACGTAGACGGAGTAGATGGCCACCGCCTTGGCCTCGGGCATGGCGAGGCCGCCGCCCTGGCTGCCGGGCTTCGCGTCGGGGCCACCGGCGATCAGATACAGGACGAGCAGGGCGCGCATGCCGTAGTAGCTGAAGCGCTCCCACATCTCGGTCATGAAGAGGGGGGCCAGTCCGCGGGGATGGCCGAAGAAGGTCTTGCCACCGGCTACAGGGGTCCCCTGCCGGTCCTCGTCCTTCGTCAGGCTCGACGCCATGGGTGCTTCCTTGCTGCTCGGGACGCGTTCGGAGGCCGTTTCGCGCCCGGTGGGGGATGACCGGCACCGGCGTGGACCCGCCGTCCCCCCACCCCGGGGGTTCGGTGCTGTCCCTCGAGGTCAGTCGGGGAGACACCGGCAGAGCGGTCCGACACCGGGATCCACGCCCTCCGTGCTGCACTGCGCGGTGGACCCGGTCGACAGGTCAATCACTGTGTATCGGGACTGGGGGCCAGTCCCGCACACAACGAGGGACCGATGACGTCAGTGGCGTCACGGGCCCCAATGGTTGTGCTTTGGACGTTCGGGACACCATACGTCTGTTCACTCGAGGTGGGAATACGTGAGACAACGCTCACACCGGCCCGGGGAACCGCGCGCCCCTCTCCGGGCGACCGCGCGCGATCACGCCCGAGCGCCCCGCCCCAGCTCACAGCGGCCGCCGGTGTACGGACCGCCCCGGTGCGTCATCCGCGCTGGTCCACCCCGCGTGCGCGATACATCGGACTACCATCGGCCCATGACCCGTGTACTGCTCGCCGAGGATGACGCGTCCATCTCGGAGCCGCTCGCCCGCGCCCTGCGCCGCGAGGGTTACGAAGTCGAGGTGCGCGAGGACGGCCCGACGGCGCTCGACGCCGGTCTCCAGGGCAATATCGACCTCCTCGTGCTGGACCTGGGACTGCCCGGTATGGACGGCCTGGAGGTCGCCCGCCGGCTGCGCAACGACGGCCACTCCTTCCCCATCCTGGTGCTGACCGCCCGCGCCGACGAGGTGGACACCGTCGTCGGCCTGGACGCCGGCGCCGACGACTACGTCACCAAGCCCTTCCGGCTCGCCGAACTCCTCGCCCGCGTACGGGCCCTGCTCCGCCGCGGCTCCACCGTCGAGCCCCAGCAGCCGCCGGCCACCCACGGCGTACGGATCGACGTCGAGTCCCACCGCGCCTGGATGGGCGACGAGGAACTCCAGCTCACGGCCAAGGAATTCGATCTGCTGCGGGTCCTGGTACGGGACGCCGGCCGGGTCGTCACCCGCGACCAGCTGATGCGTGAGGTCTGGGACACCACCTGGTGGTCGTCCACGAAAACGCTCGACATGCACATCTCCTGGCTGCGCAAGAAGCTGGGGGACGACGCCGCCAACCCCCGCTATATCGCCACCGTCCGCGGAGTCGGCTTCCGCTTCGAGAAGAGCTAGGGGCCCGTGCGCCGCCGCCTGATCAACTCCACGCTCGCCGTGGTACTCGTCGTGATCGCCGTCTTCGGTGGCGCGCTCGTCATCGTCGAGACCCGCACCATCCAGGCCGGCGCGGAGGAGAGCGTGGCCTCCGAAGCGGTCCGGCTGGTGGGGATAGTCGAGAGCCGGCAGAGCAGCGGCGAGAAGATCACCTCGGACGTGCTCTCCGAGCAGATCGCCGGCAACCGGTACGCCGAGATCACGGTGCCGGGCAAACCGCGGATCGAGATCGGGCACCGTCCGTCCGGCAAGGTCATCGAGTCGACGCAGCACGGCGACCGCGGTGAGTCGGTCACGGTCCAGGAGCCCCGCTCCACGATCAACTCCGAGATCGGCCGGACACTGCTCGTCATCCTGGCCGTCGCACTGCTGGCGATCCTCGCGGCCGTGGTACTCGCCGTCCGCCAGGGCCGCCGGCTGACCGCGCCGCTCATCGATCTCGCCGAGACCGCCGAGCGTCTCGGGTCCGGCGATCCGCGCCCGCGCCACCGCCGGTACGGCGTCCAGGAGCTGGACCGGGTCGCCGATGTGCTGGACGCCAGCGCCGAGCGGATCGCCCGGATGCTCACCGCCGAGCGGCGGCTGGCCGCCGATGCCTCCCACCAGCTGCGTACGCCGCTGACCGCGCTGTCCATGCGGCTGGAGGAGATCACCGTCACCGACGACCCCGACACCGTGAAGGAAGAGGCCGCCATCGCGCTGGCGCAGGTGGAGCGGCTGACCGATGTGGTCCAGCGGCTGCTGACCAACTCCCGGGATCCGCGTACCGGCTCGGCGGTCGCCTTCGACCTCGACGAGGTGGTCAAGCAGCAGATCGAGGAGTGGCGGCCCGCTTACCGCAGCGCGGGCCGGGCCATCGTCCGCTCCGGCAAGAAGGAGCTGCGGGCCGTCGGTACACCGGGCGCGGTCGCCCAGGTGCTGGCCACCTTGATCGAGAACTCGCTGATGCACGGCTCCGGGCCGGTCGCCCTGCGGACCCGCGTCACCGGCAACCAGGCGGTCGTCGAGGTCACCGACGCCGGCCCCGGGGTCCCGCCGGATCTCGGCTCACGGGTCTTCGAGCGGACGGTCTCCGGCCGCAACTCCACCGGGCTCGGACTGGCCGTCGCCCGGGACCTGGCCGAGGCGGACGGCGGGCGGCTGGAACTGCTCCAGCAACGGCCGCCGGTCTTCGCGCTGTTCCTGGCCCGGGAGTCGGAGCTGTCCGCCGAGCACTGAGCCGCTGAGCACCGAGCCTGTGGGCCGACGGCTCGGGGAACCCCTAGGGGAAGCTCGAACAGATCCCCTAGGGGACGAGAGCGCCCCCTGCGGGGCCTCAACGAGGCGGGCCAGGACGGTATTCCCGTCGGGACTACGGCCCCCGCTCGCTTCCGGAGAGGACCCGCTCACTTCCGGGAGGTCCCGCTCACTTCCGGGAGGTCCCGCTCACTTCCGGGAGGTCCCGCTCACTTCCGGGAGGACCCGCTCACTTCCGGGAGGTCCCGCTCACTTCAGGGGAGGTGCCGCTCACTTCCGGGAGGTGGTGTGCGGCCGCTGCGAGTCGTCGGTGAGGAAGGACTCGGCGGTCTCCACCGCCTCGCGTGCGGGCAGGGTGCGGAAGACCCAGGTGCGGTAGGACCAGAAGCGGAAGAGCGTGGCGAGGCCGATGCCGAGGAACTTGAAGACATTGCTCTGCAGCGGGGTGTGCCAGCCGAACCCGTACGTCGCGACGTAGAGCAGACCGTTCTCGATCACCAGGCCGACCGCGCTGAACAGCAGGAAGAGCGTGAGCTCCCGTGTGCGGCGCTGCTTGTCGCGGTCGCGGTAGGTGAAGTAGCGGTAGCCGATGTAGTTGGTGCCGGTGGCCACGACCGTCGCGATGATGCTGGCGCGGACGACGGGGAGCTCGGTCAGGTGCCGTACGACGTTGAACACCGCGAAGTTGACCACGACGCCGGCGCCGCCCACTGCCCCGAATTTCACCAGTTCCCGCGTGAGCGCCTCCAGTTTGGACAGCAGTGCGCTCCGGTTACTCATGGTGGTGGTTCAGCTCCCTGACGTGGGCGTCTCGCGGCCGTCAACCCTGGCCCGCCCCCTCATGCTAACCACGCCCGAATGGCGGTGCCGATCGCCTTGCCGTCCCGTCCGCGGAGGCCGGCTCCGTAACGGTCAGTAGCGGTCGGCTCCGTAACGGTCAGCTCCGATTCCGTGACGATCAGCCGACCCTGATACGGAAGTTGAGGGTGCGGGCTCCCGGCTCGTCGGCGGCGTCGGCCGAGCAGATCCGGCAGCGGAGCAGCCGGAGATCGGTGCGGCCCGGGCGCACCGTTTCGAAGTCCAGGTAGCGCTCGCGGCCGGTGCCGGACGGCAGCGGCCCGCCGGGGACCTCGCGCCGGCCGACGGCCTTGAGGACGGCGGGGTCGGGGCGGGGTTCGGCGATGATCCAGCGGTAACCGCCGGCGGGGTCACCGGCGGGGTCGTCCGCCACCTTGACGCTGAAGCGGTCCCCGGCGGAGACCGCTATCTCGGAGTCGTCGGCGCCATAGACCTCCGGCGCGGACAACTGGCTGACGACGGAGTGCAGGGCGATCAGCAGGGCGGCGACCGCGACGGCGATCACCAGCGCGCTGCCGCCCTTGCATATCCCACTGTGCGCCGGTATGCCTCCGCTCCCTGATATGCCTCCGCTCCCCGATATGCCTCCGCTCCCTGATATGCCGCTGCTCCCCGATATACCGCCGCTTTCCGATATGCCGCTGTTCTCCATTCGATGCCTCCCCTTGGCCGGGCGGCCCGCGCCCGGCGTCCGTCGCACGCGCGTGCCCGAGACCAGTGATCGGTGCGTTCTGCACTAGCTAGTGCTCGGTGCGTTCGTGCTGACCTTTGCGGGTCATCCGTCCGAGACCTTCGAACGCGTGAATTCGGAGGATCGTCCAAGCCGGAGTCGGTGCCGCGGTGCCGGGCGGATACCCTGGGGGCGTGACGTTCCCGGTAGTCGGCATGGTCGGCGGCGGTCAGCTCGCCCGTATGACCCACGAGGCGGGTATCCCCCTCGGCATCAGGTTCAAGCTCCTCAGTGACACCCCGCAGGATTCGGCGGCCCAGGTGGTCAGCGATGTCGTCATCGGCGACTACCGCGATCTGGAGACGCTGCGCGCCTTCGCCCGCGGCTGCGATGTGATCACCTTCGATCACGAGCATGTCCCCACCGAGCACTTGCGGGCTCTGGAGGCGGACGGCATCACCGTCCGGCCCGGCCGTGAGGCGCTGCGGCACGCCCAGGACAAGGGGGTGATGCGGGCGAAGCTGGACGCGATCGGCGCTCCCTGCCCACGGCACCGCATCGTCTCCGATCCGGAGGATGTGGCGCGTTTCGCGGCGGAGGGGGAAGGGTTCCCGGTGGTCCTCAAGACCGTTCGCGGGGGCTATGACGGCAAGGGGGTGTGGCTCGTGCGATCCTCCAAGGAGGCCGCGGAGCAGCTTTTCGAAAGGAGGGGTTTCGCCGGCGTGCCCGTCCTCGCGGAGGAGAAGGTCGACTTCGTCCGCGAACTGGCGGCCAATATCGTCCGTTCCCCGCACGGCCAGGCCGTCGCCTACCCCGTCGTGGAGTCCGTCCAGGTCGACGGCGTCTGCGACACCGTGATCGCCCCGGCACCCGATCTCGACCCCGAGCTGGCCGGTCAGGCCCAGGAACTGGCGCTGCGCATCGGCAAGGAGCTGGACGTCGTCGGTCATCTGGCGGTCGAGCTCTTCGAGACCGCCGACGGCCGGATCCTGGTCAACGAGCTGGCCATGCGTCCGCACAACTCCGGCCACTGGACCCAGGACGGCGCGGTCACCTCGCAGTTCGCCAACCACGTCCGGGCCGTGCTCGACCTCCCGCTCGGCGACCCGCGCCCGCGCGCCCGCTGGACGGTGATGGCCAACGTCCTCGGCGGCGACTATCCCGACATGTACTCCGCGTATCTCCATTGCATGGCACGGGACCCGCAGTTGAAGATCCATATGTACGGCAAGGACGTGAAGCCCGGCCGGAAGGTCGGGCACGTCAACACCTACGGCGACGATCTGGCGGATGTGCGCGAGCGCGCCGCGCACGCCGCCGGCTACCTGCGAGGAACGATCACCGAATGACCTCCCCCGCACACCCTGTCGTCGGCATCGTCATGGGCTCCGACTCCGACTGGCCCGTCATGGAGGCCGCCGTCCAGGCCCTCGCCGAGTTCGAGATCCCCTACGAGGTCGACGTCGTCTCGGCCCACCGCATGCCGCGCGAGATGATCGCGTACGGCGAGGAAGCGGCCGGCCGCGGCCTGAAGGCGATCATCGCGGGCGCCGGCGGCGCGGCCCACCTGCCCGGCATGCTCGCCTCCGTCACCCCGCTGCCGGTCATCGGCGTCCCCGTCCCGCTGAAGTACCTGGACGGTATGGACTCCCTGCTCTCCATCGTGCAGATGCCCGCCGGCGTGCCGGTCGCCACCGTCTCGGTCGGCGGCGCCCGCAACGCCGGACTGCTCGCCGCCCGGATGCTCGCCGCCCATGACCCCGAACTCCTCGCCCGTATGCGGGAGTTCCAGCAGGAGCTGAACGACCAGGCCACCGAGAAGGGCAAGCGGCTGCGCAACAAGGTCGCCACGCCGAACGGTTTCGGCTTCGGCGGCGCCCAGTGAGCACGTCCGAGGGCCGAGCGCCCGATGCGCTCCATGCGTCCGAGACGTCCGAGGACGCCGCACGGGAGCTGCTCGCCCGCTGGCCCGTCGTCGATGGTCACAACGATCTTCCCTGGGCGCTGCGGGAACAGGTCCGCTACGACCTCGACCGGCGGGACATCGCCACCGACCAGTCGGCGCATCTCCACACCGACCTGCCGCGACTGCGGGCCGGCGGTGTCGGCGCGCAGTTCTGGTCGGTGTACGTACGCGCCGACTACGCGGGCGACACGGCGGTCAGCGCCACCCTCGAACAGATCGATGTGGTGCGGCAGTTGCTGGCCCGCTATCCGGACGACCTGCGTCCGGCGCTGACCGCCGATGACATGGAGGCGGCCCGCGCCCAGGGCCGGATCGCCTCCCTCATGGGTGCCGAGGGCGGCCACTCCATCAACAACTCGCTGGCCACCCTGCGCGCTCTGTACCAGCTCGGCGTCCGCTATATGACGCTCACCCACAACGACACCATCGACTGGGCGGACTCCGCCACCGACGCACCGCGCCACCAGGGCCTGTCGGCCTTCGGCGAGGAGGTCGTCCGGGAGATGAACCGCTGCGGGATGCTGGTCGACCTCTCGCACGTCTCGGCCGACACCATGCGCGACGCGCTGCGCGTCAGCACCGCGCCGGTGATCTTCTCGCACTCCTCCGCGCGCGCCGTCTGCGACCACCCGCGCAACATCCCCGACGACGTACTGGCCGAACTGCCCGCCAACGGCGGCGTCGCCATGGCCACCTTCGTGCCGAAGTTCGTCCTGCCCGAGGCCGTCGAGTGGACCCGGCGCGCGGACGAGAACATGCGCGCCCATGGCCTGCACCACCTCGACACGACCGAGGCCGGTATGGCGGTCCAGCGGGCCTTCGAAGCCGCCCATCCGCGGCCGAAGGCCACCGCGGCCACCGTCGCCGACCACCTGGACCATATGCGCGAGGTCGCCGGCATCGACCACCTCGGCATCGGCGGCGACTTCGACGGCACCGCCTTCACCCCGGACGACCTGGCCGATGTCGCCGGCTACCCCCGCCTGATCGCCGAACTGCTGGACCGCCGCTGGTCCAAGGCCGATCTGGCCAAGCTGACCTGGCAGAACGCGGTCCGTACGCTGCGCGCCGCGGAGGACGTGGCGCGCGCCGAACAGGGTCGGCGCGGCCCGTCCCACGCGACGATCGAGCAGCTGGACGGCTGTACGGTCACGTGATCCGTACGGATACGTGATCCGCACGGTCACGTATCCGCACGGTTACGTGAAGCAGAGGCAGAAGGGGTGCCCGACGGGGTCGACATAGACCCGGAAGTTGCGCACCCCTTCGTCATGCCGGACGAGCTTGGCACCCAGTGCGACGACCTTGCTCTCCGCCTCGTCGATCCGCGCCCGCGGCACATTGAAGTCGAGGTGCTGTTGCTGCGGCACCTCCTGGCCGGGCCACTGCGGCGGCCGGTAGCCCTCCGCCACCCGCTGGAAGGCGAGGGGACGGCCCTCGGCCCCCGCGATCTCGACCCACTCATCGCCGTCGGCGGTCACCTGCCAGCCGAGCATCTCGGCATAGAAGGCGGCCAGCGCCCGCGGGTCGGGACAGTCCAGTGCGGCGAGGTCGAGCGTGATCAGACTCATGTCGTTACCCCCATAGCCATTCAACCGGTAACTCGGTGCGTTACTGCATGATGGCGAGGTATCGGTAACATTGCAAGAGTGGCAACGCGAACCGCTCCGGAATCCCTGCTGCTGGTGCAGGACCTGGTGAACACCCTCGACATCGAGACCGGCGAGGACGCGCTGACCGCCGAGGGCGGCCTCGCCGCTTTTCTGGAGCCGCAAGAGCCGCGAGAGCCGCAAGAGCCCGACCAGCCACGAGAGCCGCACCAGCCGCAAGAGCCGCAGGATCTACGTGAGCTGCAAGAGCTGCGCGAGGCGCTCCGGGCGGTCTGCCTCGCGCACACCGTGGGCACCGCCGTCCCCGAGCCGGCGGCCCGCGCCCTGGACCGCCTCCTGGCCGCCGCACCCCTCGTCCTGGCCATGCCCCCCGATGGTGACGCAGCCCTGCGCCCGGCACCCGGGCTGCGGGGGGCCGCCCACCTCACCGCCCGTATCGCCGCGGGCATCGCCACCGCCGTCGCGGACGGCACCTGGAAACGGCTCAAGGCCTGCGAAGCGTACGACTGCCGCTGGGTCTTCTACGACCGGAGCCCGGGCGGCCGCAGCCGTTGGTGCAGCATGGCGGTCTGCGGCAGCCGGGCGAAGATGCGCACCTACCGCGCCCGCCGCGCGGAGCCCGATACGTAGCCCCGCCGGGAGCGGAAGAGCGGAAGAGCAGGAGAGCGGGAACGGGAGAGCGGGAGAGCGGGAGAGCGGGTCAGGCCCGCGGGCGGCCCAGTGCCCGGTACGTCCAGCCGGCCTTCCGCCACAGCTCCGGGTCCAGCGCGTTGCGCCCGTCCAGAATGCGCCGCTCGCCGGCCACCTCGGCCAGCGCCGCCGGGTCCAGCTCCCGGAACTCGCGCCACTCCGTCAGATGCAGCACCACATCCGCGCCGCGCACCGCCTCCAGCGCGCTGTCCGCGTACGCCAGGGTCGGGAAGAGCCGCCGTGCGTTGTCCATCCCCTTCGGGTCGTAGACCGTCACCTGGCCGCCCTGGAGGTGGATCTGGCCGGCGACGTTGAGCGCCGGCGAGTCCCGTACGTCGTCCGAGTCCGGCTTGAAGGTCGCGCCGAGGACGGCGACCCGCTTGCCGAGGAAGGAACCGCCGCCGACCGCGTCCCGGGCCAGCTCGACCATATGGCCGCGCCGCCGCATGTTGATCGAGTCGATCTCGCGGAGGAACGTCAGCGCCTGGTCGGCGCCCAGCTCGCCGGCGCGCGCCATGAAGGCCCGCAGGTCCTTCGGCAGGCAGCCGCCGCCGAACCCGATCCCGGCCCGCAGGAACTTCTTCCCGATCCGCTCGTCATGGCCGATGGCCTCGGCCAGCTTCACCACATCGCCGTCGGCGGCCTCGCACACCTCTGCCATGGCGTTGATGAACGAGATCTTCGTCGCCAGGAAGGAGTTGGCCGAGGCCTTCACCAGCTCGGCGGTCGGGTAGTCCATCACGATGAACGGCGAGCCCTGGGCGATCGGCGTGGCGTAGACCTCGCGCAGCAGCTCTTCGGCCCGCGCACTGGCCACACCGGCCACGATCCGGTCCGGGCGCAGGGTGTCCTCGACGGCGAACCCCTCACGGAGGAACTCCGGGTTCCAGGCCAGCTCGGCGTCCGCGCCCGCCGGGGCGGTCGCGGCCAGCCGCTCGGCGAGCCGGGCCGCGCTGCCCACCGGCACCGTCGACTTGCCGACCACCAGTACGGGCCGGGTCAGATGCGGCGCCAGTGCGTCGAAGGCGCTGTCGACGTACGACATGTCGCACGCGTACTCACCGTGCTTCTGCGGGGTGTTCACGCAGACGAAGTGCACATCGCCGAACGCGCCGGCCTCCTCGTAGGAGGTGGTGAAGCGCAGCCGCCCGCTGGAGCCCTCGATCCCGGCGACATGGCGGCGCAGCAGGTCCGCCAGCCCCGGCTCGTACATCGGGACCTCGCCGCGCTGCAGCATCTCGATCTTCTCGGGCACCACGTCCAGTCCCAGCACCTCGAAACCGAGCTCGGCCATGGCGGCGGCGTGGGTGGCGCCGAGGTAGCCGGTGCCGATCACGGTGATCTTGAGGGCCATGGGTGCTCCAGACGCATGCGAGAAAAGCGGCCGGACCGAGCATAGTCGTGCGGGGAATGGCCTACTCCAGCCCTGCCGTGGGCAGGTGACAACTGTCGGCAACCTCACGTATCCGCGATCCGCTTCCGGCGCCTAGAATCCGCGGAGAGAACGGGTTACTTAACGGTAGTTAGCGCTGCCGGGAGCTCACAGGGGAGTGAGAGTTAGTGGCGGGAACCGCTGATTTCGATCTGTACCGGCTGTCGGAGGAGCACGACATGCTCCGCGAGTCGGTGCGCTCGCTCGCCGAGGCGAAGATCGCTCCGTTCGCCGCCGAGGTGGACGAGGAGGGCCGCTTCCCGCAGGAGGCACGCGATGCGCTGACCCTCAACGACCTGCACGCCGTGCACGTCCCCGAGGCCTACGGCGGCGCCGGCGCCGACGCGCTGGCCACCGTCATCGTCATCGAGGAGGTCGCCCGGGTCTGCGCCTCCTCCTCCCTGATCCCGGCCGTCAACAAGCTCGGCTCGCTCCCGGTGATCCTCTCCGGCTCGGAGGACCTCAAGAAGAGGTACCTCACCCCGCTCGCCAAGGGCGACGCGATGTTCTCGTACTGCCTGTCCGAGCCCGACGCGGGCTCCGACGCCGCCGGCATGAAGACCAAGGCGGTCCGCGACGGGGACCACTACATCCTCAATGGCGTCAAGCGCTGGATCACCAACGCCGGCGTCAGCGAGTACTACACGGTCATGGCGGTCACCGACCCCGAGAAGCGCTCCAAGGGCATCTCCGCGTTCGTCGTCGAGAAGGACGACGAGGGTGTCTCCTTCGGCGCCCCGGAGAAGAAGCTCGGCATCAAGGGCTCCCCGACCCGCGAGGTCTACCTCGACAACGTCCGGATCCCCGCCGACCGCCTCATCGGCGCGGAGGGCACCGGCTTCGCCACCGCCATGAAGACCCTGGACCACACCCGCATCACCATCGCGGCCCAGGCGCTCGGCATCGCCCAGGGCGCCCTGGACTACGCCAAGGGCTACGTCCAGGAGCGCAAGCAGTTCGGCAAGCCGATCGGCGACTTCCAGGGCGTCCAGTTCATGCTCGCCGACATGGCCATGAAGCTGGAGGCGGCCCGCCAGCTGACCTACGCCGCGGCCGCCCGCTCCGAGCGCGTCTCGGCCGGCGCCAAGGGCGAGGACCTGACCTTCTTCGGTGCCGCGGCCAAGTGCTACGCCTCCGACGCCGCCATGGAGATCACCACCGACGCCGTCCAGCTGCTCGGCGGCTACGGCTACACCCGCGACTACCCGCTGGAGCGGATGATGCGGGACGCCAAAATCACGCAAATTTATGAGGGCACGAACCAGGTCCAGCGGATCGTGATGGCCAGGAACCTGCCGCAGTAGCCCGCGGCCCGCGCAGACGAAAGCGCAGACGAAAGCGCCGCCGAAAGCGCAGACGAACGCAGACGAAAGGGCCCCGGATCGCCGTGCGAACCGGGGCCCTCGCGCTGCGGTCGGTCGGCCGCGCTGCTGCGGTCGGTCGTCAGTCGGCGGTGACCGTGACCTTCTCGTCGTTGTTCAGCTGCTGGACCAGCTTCCGCAGCTTGGCCTGGTCCCAGACCAGGTTGCCGCCGCGGGAGCCGGATACCGGCATGTTCATGGACGCGCCGTCGCCGCTGGTGACGCCCTTCATCGCGAAGAACATCCGGCCCAGGTCCCACAGACCCATGTCCTTGTCGACGATGAGGGTGTCCAGGCCGGCACCCATCGTCGGGTAGAGCTTGAAGGGGTTGAGGATCGTGCCGGGCGTGGCGGCCTGGGAGGCCAGCGAGGCCAGGAACTTCTGCTGGTTCTTCGTGCGGTCCAGGTCACTGCCCGCGAAGGCGTGCCGGGTGCGGACGAAGGCGAGGGCCTGCTGGCCGTTGAGGGTCTGCTTGCCCGCCTGGAAGTCGGCGCCCGACCACTTGTCCTTGAACGCCTTGGGGATGTCCATCTCGACCCCGCCCAGGGCGTCGACGATGTTGGCGAAGCCGGCGAAGCCGATCTCGACGTAGTGGTCGATGCGGAGCTTGGTGTTGTGCTCGACGGTGCGGACCAGGAGCTCCGGGCCGTCCTCGGCGTAGGCCGCGTTGAGCTTGGTGTGCCGGCCGGTGGCCGGGTACTTCTTGCCCGAGTCCGAGCCGATGAAGGAGGGTATTTCGACGTCCGAGTCGCGGGGCAGCGAGATCAGCGTCGGGCCGTTGCTGCCGTCGTGCAGGATCATCATGGAGTCGGTCCGCTTGCCGTCGGCGGAGCCGGTGTGCAGCTTCTTCTTCTCCTCGTCGGACATGCCCTCGCGGCTGTCCGAGCCGACGATCAGGTAGTTCGTGCCGTCGCCCCCCTCCGGGCGGTCGATGACCTTGCTCAGGTCCACCTCGCCGCGGAGCTTGCTGTCCGCCCAGAAGTACGTGCCGACCGAGGCGACCAGGAGCACCACGGCCAGGACGACCAGAGTGCGCTTGATGCGCCGGCCCCAGTCGGGGCGCGGCCGGGCGCTGTATCCGCCGTCGTACCCGCCGGCGTGGCCGCCCCGGCCGCCACCGTAGACCTGGCCGGTGTTGTAGCCGTCGCCGTACGCGCCGTCGTAGCCCTGGGACTGCTGCGGTGGCACGGTGGCGCCGCGACCACGGTGAGGGGAGAGCGACGGCGGCAGCGGCGGCTCCTGCCGCGGACGGCCGGGGCCGGTGTGGCGCTGTACCTGCGGCATGGCGCGCGCACCCTCGGGCTCGCCGCTGCTGCCGCGTCCGTACCGGTTGCCTTGGTCCCCGGACCATCCATTGGGCCACTCGTTCATAGGTGGCAGTGTGCCTGGAGGGGAGGCGTGCCCCATAGGGCGGGTACGGGATCGGGCCCCGGCTGTTGCAGAGCTGATGCAAAGCTACGGGCCGGGGACGGTGGCAGAGCTGATGCAAGCTACGGGCCGGGGGCGGTGGCAGAGCTACGGGCTGGAAGGCGTGCGTCACGGAGGGCGGCCGTGCCCGGCACCGGACGTCACGGAGGGCGGCCCGTGCCCGGCACCCGGAAGACCGGATCATGCGCGCGGAAGACCGGATCGTGCGCGTGGGAGACCGGCGTCACGTACGGTGCGGGGCCAGGGCCCGTACGGGCCCGCTTAGGCTGGCCGCATGACCGAAAACGCCACCAGTGGCCCCGAGGGTGAGCTCGCCGGCAAGCCCACCTCCGTGTCCCGCATCACGCTCAGCCACATCATGACGGCCGGTGACGCGAACCTCCTGGGCACGGTGCACGGCGGCGTGATCATGAAACTGGTCGACGACGCGGCCGGTGCGGTGGCCGGGCGCCACTCCGGCGGCCCGGCGGTGACCGCCTCCATGGACGAGATGGCCTTCCTGGAGCCGGTACGGATCGGCGACCTCGTTCATGTCCGTGCCCAGGTCAACTGGACGGGCCGCTCCTCGATGGAGGTCGGTGTACGGGTCCTGGCCGAGCGCTGGAACGAATCCAGCCCGGCCCAGCAGGTCGGTTCTGCCTACCTCGTCTTCGCCGCCGTCGACGAGCACGGCAAACCCCGCACGGTGCCGCCGGTGATCCCCGAGACCGAGCGGGACAAGCGCCGCTACCAGGAGGCGCAGATCCGCCGTACGCACCGCCTCGCCCGGCGCCGCGCGATCATGGAGCTGCGCGAACGGCACGTCGCGGAAGGCCTCGACGGCGCAGACGGCGCATAACGGTCACCGCCAGCTGCGCCAGCAGCGTCAGCGCCGTACCGACGACGGTCCCGGCCGCCGCGCACAGCACATCGTCGATATCGGCGATCCGGCCGGCCCGCATCAGCAGCTGCGCCGCCTCGATGGCCAGGCACAGCCCCACCCCCAGCAGGAACGCGAGGGCGGCCGGGGTGCGTGGCACCGCGAAGCGCAGCAGCAGCGGCCCCGGCACGAACAGGGCGGCACCGGCGATCTGCCGGCGCACCAGCATGGCCGTCTCCCCGGGCTCCAGCTGGGCGCCGAGCTCGAACAGCCCCTCACCGGGCCGCCACCACACCGTCGCATCCCCCGAACCGATCGGCTGGACCGGCGTGAGCGTCACCGCCAGAAGTACCAGCAGCCAGCAGGCCAGCAGCGCGCGGGCGGTGCCGCGGGCCGCGCCGCTGTCCGGGACGAGCGTGGTCCACACGGTGAACGCCATCGCCAGGCCCAGCGCCATGACGAGGAAGAGCGCCACCGAGGCGGGGGTGATGCCCAGCACAACCTGCCACAACACCATGCACACCTTTCACGTTCACAAAAGGGTCGGCGGCCCGGGTATCCGGGCGTCCCGGGCGTCAGCCGCAGCTCCACTTGGTGACGTAGACCGTCCGCCCGTGCTCCATGACGCCCCGGATGCATTCGTCCGGGAGCATCTCCACCCGGCCGTTCAGCCCCACCGCCCCGCCCGCCGTGCGCCGGGCGCCGAACCAGCCCGGGAACGCCGTGATCCGGGAGTTCTTGCGCTGGTAGCCGAGCCGTACGGTGATCTCGTCCGACCCGGCCCGCGCGGCCGCCGCCCCGGAAAGATCCGCTGCCCCGGCGGGACCTGCTGCCCCGGCGGGACCTGCTGACCCGGCGGGACCTGCCGCCCCGGTGGAACCCGCCGCACGCGGTGGTGCCCCGTCGTACCGCCGGTACGTCACGGAGTACGTCCCGGTGGCGCCCACCGGGCCGCGCAGACACAGCCGGCCGCGCACCAGATCACCGCACCCGGTCGGGGCCTCGGGCGCGGCCGGCGCCGCCGCCATGGTGGCCGCGATCAGACCCGCCGACACCATGGCGACCGACATCCGGCGAGCCCGGCGCCGCCCGTCCGGCCGCTGCGAGGGCGGCCCGGTCACGGTCCGACGGGGCGCGGGAACACTCCTGGGCACGCTCATGGACACACCGCCTCATCGCCGGTGATCGCCTCGATCCCGCCCGGCTCCCGCGCCGGCTGCTCGGCCCGTACCCGCCGGACCTCCGCGTGGTCCCGCCCGACCGTCACCCGCAGCACCGGTCCCTGCCCGGCCACCGGCCGCAGCTGCGCACCCGGCAGTGCGGCGGCCAGCGAACGTGCCGAGCGGTTCCAGCGCGGGTCGTAGGCGATGACCGTATGGGGCGCCTTGCCGGTGGCGGCGCTGCCCGGGGGGCCCACGACGGTGAAGCCGGTGGCGCGCAGGTCCCTGGCCACCGCCGGGCCGAGCCCCGCCCGGTCGCTGCCGTTGGCGACCCGTACCTGGATCCGGTCGGGCGCCACCTCCACGGCCGTGGCCCGCGGCTCCGGCCGGTCCCGGTGCACCGCGATCGGCCGGTCCTCGCGGATCGCCTGGAACAGTTTCGGCGCCGCCACCGGATCCCAGCGCACCGTCGAGCCGACGCCCGGCACCGCCTGTTCCAGACTGGCCAGCGGTACGGAGGTGAACTCCGACGACGACGGGGTGAACCCGCGCATCGCCTGCCCCAGGTCGACCAGGTCGTTGGCCGTGAAGCCCGAGTCGGCGCGCACCGACCCCAGCATCGCGCCGGCGACGTCCTTGACGCGGATCGGGTTCATCAGCACCCCGGACGAGGTCACCTTGTCGATGAGGGCGGCCAGGAAGCGCTGCTGGCGCTGCATCCGGCCGAGGTCGGCGGAGCCGTCGAGATGCCGCGAGCGTACGTACTGCAACGCCTGCCCGCCGTTCAGGCGCGACTTGCCGGGGGGCAGGTCCAGCCCCGTATAGCTGTCGCGCAGCGGCCGCGCGGTGCAGAGCTCCACCCCGCCGACCGCGTCCACACCGCGCATGAAGCTGGTGAAGTCGACCTCCAGGTAGTGGTCGATATGCACCCCGGTCATGTGCTCGACGGTCCGCACGGTCAGGTTGGGGCCGCCCTCCGCGTACGCCGCGTTCAGCTTCATGGCGCGCCGGTCGTGCGGCCGGCCGGACACCGGGTCGACATGGGCGGGGACCTCGGCGTACGAGTCGCGCGGCAGGCTGATGACACTGGCCCGGTCCCGGTCGGCGGAGAGATGCACCAGCATCAGCGTGTCCGTGCAGTGACAGGGCTGGCCGCCCAGGTGGTACCGCCGCTTCTCCTCCTCGGTGAGCTTGTCGCGTCCGTCCGTGCCGACGACCAGGAAGTTCAGCCCGTTGCCGCCGCCGGGCCGGTTGCTCATCCCGGTGAAGGCGTCCACCCGCCCGATGCCGCTCTCCACGCCCGTGACCATCGCGTGCCCGACGCCGCTCGCGGACAGCAGCAGTACGGACGCGCCGGTGCCGATCCGCAGTCCCCAGCGCGGGCCCGGGCGCCGCTGCCCGTCGCGCCGGGCGGCCCGACGGCCGGCCCGGTGGCGGGAGCGGAACGGCGTGGTCACAGGTTTCCTCCGAGGATGCCCCGTGCTTTAGGGCGGGGTGGGGGCACCTCCCGCTCGCGGGGGAGAATCGGATTCCCGCGGAGCAGGGCAGAGGCAGCTGTTTCGCCGCCAGGGCGAAACGGCGTCCACTTGTTGACGGGGCGGGCAAGCCAACCAAGATCAATCGTTCTCAACTGTCAGTCCTCCCCGATAGGTTGATGTGCATGACTGCCGCAGCGAATACGGAGGATGCCGGGCACGCCCGGTGGACCTTCCGCCTGCGTGTGTCGTCTACGGCCCGGCGTCGGCTTGAAGCGGAGTGGGACCGGTGCCGGTGGCTGTGGAACGAATGCGTTGCGAAGTCGAAGCAGACCCACCTGTGGAACAAGCGGCGTCCCGAGGGCATTGCCAAGCGCACGTGCGGCCCGGCCCAGCTCGACAAGATGCTGACCGAGGCCCGCAAGGGCACGCCGTGGCTGTGTGAGGGATCCAGCGTTCCGCAGCAGCAGTTGATACGGGACTTCGGGAAGTCGAAGGCCAAGGCGCAAAAGGACATCAGGGAACGCTTGCCGATGCGGCAGCGGGCCGGGATGCCGCGTTGGAAGAAGAAGCGTGAGGCACGGCCGACCCTCAACTACACCCGGCGTGGCTTCCGCCTCAAAGACGGACGTCTGCACGTGGCTGGGGGTGTCGCGTTGACCGTGGTGTGGTCGCGGGATCTCCCGGCCGAACCGTCCAGTGTCCGCATCTACCAGGACAGTACGGGCGCCTGGTACGCGTCGTTCGTCGTACCCGCCGAAGTCCAGCCGCTGCCGGAGACCGGACGCGTGATCGGGATCGACTGGGGCGTCAAGGAGGCCGCGACCACGACCAGTGACGACCACGACCTTCCCCACGCCCAGCACGGGCGCACGGCCGCGCAGAAGCTCGCCCGGTACCAGCGCATGATGGCCCGCAGGAAACCGAAGCAGGGGCAGCCCGGATCGAAGGGCTACCGGCAGGCCAAGGCGCAGACGGCGAAGCTGCACAAGAAGGTGGCCCGCAGGCGCCAGGACACCGGCCGCAAGTGGGCCAAGAAAGTCGTCCGCGACCACGACGCCCTGGCCGTAGAAGACTTCCGTCCCAAATTCCTCGCCAAGACCACCCTGGCCCGCAAAGCCGCCGACGCCGCCATCTCGGCAACAAAGACGGCCCTTGTCGAAATGGGCCGCAAGCACGGCCGCGCCGTGCACCTGGTACACCCCGCGCACACCACCATGGACTGTGCGCAGTGCGGAGCGAGAACCAAGCACGCACTACCCCTCTCTGAACGAACCTACGCCTGCACCGTGTGCGGAGCCGTCTCACCCCGAGACAAAAACTCCGCCCGCGTGATGCTGGTCCGGGCTGGTCTCAACCCGGCTAGTGCTGATCGTGGAAGTCCAGGCGGGGCGCTGCCCGGCCTGGCAGCGTGAGCTCGAAATCCCCACATCAGCTCTGAAGGGTGAGGACTCCCCTCCCCTTCAGGGAGGGGAGGATTCAAAGGCGGGCACCTCCACGAAAACGCCACGAAGACGGCGAGAACACCGTAGATCCATACGATCTTCTGTAAAGCGCCACACGCCGGGCGTCCGCCCTCCCGCCACCCGGCTGCGTCCGAGGACGTCCGCCATTCGCGGTAACGTGAGGCGCGATACCGCATACCGCAGTCTCCCGGCGGGCGCTGCCGTCCTGGCGGCTCCGCCACGGGCCGTACCCCCGAGGAACCATGCCGCAGCAGCAGCCCCCGGCCGTCTCCGTGATCATGCCGGTGCTCAACGAAGAACGTCACCTGCGCAATTCGGTCCGGCACATCCTGGAGCAGGAGTACGCCGGCGAGATGGAGGTGGTGATCGCCCTCGGCCCGTCCACGGACCGTACGGACGAGATCGCCGCCGAGCTGGTGGCCGAGGACGCCCGGGTCCACACCGTGCCGAACCCGACGGGCCGCACCCCCGCCGCGCTCAACGCCGCGATCAAGGCCTCCCGGCACCCGATCGTCGTCCGCGTCGACGGCCACGGCATGCTCTCCCCGAACTACATCGCGACCGCCGTGCGCCTCCTGGAGGAGACCGGCGCGGCGAACGTCGGCGGGATCATGCACGCCGAGGGCGAGAACGCCTGGGAGGACGCGGTCGCCGCCGCGATGACCTCCAAGATCGGCGTGGGCAACGCCGCCTTCCACACCGGCGGCCAGGCGGGCCCCGCCGAGACCGTCTACCTCGGAGTCTTCCGCCGCGAGGCCCTGGAGCAGCAGGGCGGCTACAACGAGGAGTTCATCCGCGCCCAGGACTGGGAGCTGAACTTCCGCATCCGCGAGGCCGGCGGCCAGATCTGGTTCTCGCCGGAGCTGAAGGTCCAGTACCGCCCGCGCCCCAGCGTCAAGGCGCTCGCCAAGCAGTACAAGGACTACGGCAAGTGGCGCCACGTCGTCGCCCGCTACCACGCCGGCTCGATCAACCTCCGCTACCTCGCCCCGCCGACCGCCGTCGTCGCGATCGCCGCGGGCCTGGTGGCCGGCGCCACCCTCACCCCCTGGGGCTTCGTCGTCCCGGCCGGCTACCTCGCCGCCATCACCGCGGGCTCCCTCCCCGCGGGCAAGGGCCTCCCGCTCAAGGCCCGCGCCCAGATCCCCGTCGCCCTGGCCACCATGCACATGTCCTGGGGCGTCGGCTTCCTGACCAGCCCCCGCTCCCTCGCCAAGAAGGTCATCGCCAGCCGCCGCCCAGCGGTGCTCGCTCGGTCGGGCGGGGCGGAGTAGCGACGCGAGCGCCCCTTGCAGGCCGCAACGGCCATGTGCGGGGGCGCTTTTGCGTTGCCGGACGCGGACGGCAACGACAGCGTGCCGACACGAGGACGGCCCCCGCCCGGGAGGACGGGGGCCGACCGTTCGGGGACGCTGTGGGGCGGCTCAGCCGGAGAACTCCCCGCCCTTGACGGCGGATACGAACGATGACCAGCCGCCCGCCGAGAAGACCAGCGCCGGGCCCTGGGGAGCCTGGGAGTCACGGATGGCGACCGCCGCGTACGCAGTCTTGGTCAAGTCGGCAGCCTCCACACACTGGGATTGGTCAGTCCCGCTGTAGCTGGACTTGAACCAGGTCGCCTCTGCCAGGTCGCTGGCATTCCTGACGGCCTTACCGATCATGGAAGTTTCCCTTCATGTACTTCTTGATCACTTCTTGCGAGTCATCAACAGTCAGAGCTGCGTCGTAAACAGCGTCGAATGCCGCAGAGAAGGCGCGTACGTCATCCGGCTGTTCCAGAAAGACGCCGCCCCTGATGTGGTCGATCGTCACCAGCGACGGCCAGGGGTGCCGGAAGTCCATGATCGTCATGTTGCTGGTCAAACCTGAGTGGACGGGCGCGTCCAGTGGCATGACACGGATGGAGATGTTGTCGCGCTCCGACATGTCCAACAGGCTGAGCAGTTGGTCACGCATAACGTCAGACGTGGACCCGGAGCGGGGGTGGAGCGCGGATTCATCGATCACCGTGCGCAGCGCTGCGGGGCCGGTTGCCCGGGTCAGAATTGCCTTTCGCCCTTGCCGGACCTGAACGAGCGCATCAGCATCCCTCTGTGTCTCCGCACGGGGAGAGCTGGAGATGATCGCATGGGCGTAGGCAGGCGTCTGGAGCATGGCAGTGATCAACTGCGGGAAGTAGGCGCGGATCTGCGTCGCCTCGCTTTCCAGCGCGATGCTGTCGGCGTAAGCCCTCGGGAGTATGTCCGAGTAGGCAGCCCACCATGCTCGGACATTCGATTCCGCTGCTCGCGTCAGCTCAGCGATGACCTCGGGGTCGCTGACTCCGTACGCCCCCAGGAGTCTTGAAGCCTCTTGCTCCTTGATCTGGTACTGCCCCGTCTCGATTCGGGACAGCCGAGTGCTCTCCCACCCGACGCAAGATGCAGCCTGCGCCAGCGTCATTGCAGATTCGTTCCGATAGTGGCGCAACATCCCGCCAAGTCTGCGCCGCATAACCGGCGGTGACGCCTGAGCACTGGTCATGTGCGGAGTGTGGCACAACATTGCGGGCAGGCAGAAGGGAACAACGGTTCTAGCTCTCTGCGGATTCGATTCGCAATATTGCGGAAGTCCTGCAAGTAGGAGCAAGCTAACGGCAGGCGGCTTGACTGTGTGTCAACGGCGCCTTACTGGCTGCTGCCGCAAGACATCCAGGAGCGCGGCACCAGTGACCTCTCCGAGACAGGAACGGCCACGCGCGAAGACCCCCGCAACCGATGCACGTCGGTCCGGGGGCGTGGCCTCAACCACATGGAGGTTGAAAGCATGCTCCACACTATCGGAACGATCTTCGAACTGCTGTTGCGGGTGTTACTGCCCGCGCGCGGGCGTCACCGGTCCGCTGGCCAACTGCCCACCGTGGGGCGCGCGGACGCGCCGACGCTTGTACTCCCCCGCGTGCCGGTCCGGCAGCAGGAGCTGCTGCGGGGTGAGGACTCGGCCCTGATCCGCCCGTACGTCCTCACGCCCGAGGAGCGACAGGAACGACGGTTGCAGCGCGGGCGACGGCGGGCGCTATGGCTCGCGGCACACGGTATCGATGCCGGGCCGCGCTTCATCCACGGTGTGGAGGTGATGGGTTGATGCCCCGCAACTGCCGCGCCGTCCACCTGAAGGACCCCTTCCCCGCGCCGGAGCCCGAGCCGGTCGACGGGTGCGACGTATGCGCCGCCCTGGTCCGGCAGCGCACCGAGGCGCGCGCCATCGGCGACAAGACGACGGTGGTCGACTGCAACGTCGAACTCAGCCGTCACCCGCACGCGAAGGGGGAGAGCTGATGTCGAACGAAGGTCGCACGGGCAATCGGAAGGCGGCGAACGCCTACCGGGATCGTCAACTCGCCCTCGCTGACGCGGAGATCATCTTCCCTGAGACAGCATTCAGGGACGGAACCACTCTGAGGCAGGCGCGGACATGAGCGCGGGCATGTGGTCGCGGCTGCGCTACAGGAGCGAGGAAGCGTGGAACCGACACGTTAGGTATAGGGAGTTGTACCGGCGGCTGGATTACATGCGGGCGGTATGCAAGGCGCGGGCCGCTTGGGTGGATGAGCTGACCGAGGCCGACCTGGCAGCGATGCGGCGCCAGCTCGTCGAGTGCATCGAGGCGGCGCGGACTCGGAACTCCGGGGGTGCGTGGTGAGGGCGCGCTACCGGTTCCTGGAATGGACGCTCCGGGCCGAGCCGGGCATGGACCTCAGGCACGTGGGCAAGTGCCTCATCTGCGCGGAATTCTGTGTGGACACCGCCGCTCCCGACGAGGCCCAGGACTGGTGCCTCAAGCACGCGGGCGCCACTGGCCACACCCACTATGAGATGGCGGCGTTCCAGTATTTCGACGCCATCCTGACCGACCCGAGAAGGTGGACTGCGGCCACCGCCGACGAGCTGCAAGGAGTAACCGCGTGACCGAATCCGCCATCGACACCGCCCGCCCGCACTTGGCGGTGATGGTCGAGGAACTGACCAAGGCCGGTGCGATCCGGACGCCGGAATGGGCCGAGGCATTCGCCGCCGTCCCCCGGCACGTGTTCGTGCCGCGCTGGTACGAGCAGGAGACCAACGATCAAGGCATCGCCGTATGGCGCATGCAGCACCTCGCGCACGAAGGCCGTCTCGTGCGCGTGTACCGAGACACCACCCTCGTCACCGCCCTCGATCCGGACACCGCCGAGAAGGTCGACGAGACCGCATGGACCGGCATCCCCACGTCGTCCAGCACCCTGCCGAGCCTCATGGCCGGAATGCTGGAAGACCTCGCCGTCGACGACGGACACCGCGTACTCGAAATCGGTACCGGCACCGGATACAACGCCGCCCTGCTGTGCGCCCGCCTCGGCGAACAACGCGTGCACTCCGTCGATGTCGACGCGGACCTCATCGATACCGCACGGCGCCGACTCTCCTCCATCGGCTACGAGCCCCACCTCGCACCCGCGGACGGGCGCAACGGTTACCCCACCGAGGACCGGTTCCGGTTCCACCGGGTCATCGCCACGTGCTCAGTGCCGGACATTCCCCGGTCATGGATCGCCCAGACCCACCCCGGCGGCCTGATCGTCGCCGACGTCGACCTCGGGATCGAGGGTGGCTTGGTATGCCTCACGGTTGACGCCGAGCACAGCGCGTACGGGCAGTTCACCACCACCGGCGGCCGCTTCATGGCCGCCCGCGGCGACGCCCGGACCTACCCGCGGCGCGAGCGCACCCCGTACGCGGACGAGGCCGGCACCCGCCCCACCAACGTCACCGCGGCAGACATCCGGGCGCACTACCCGTTCCGCCTGCTGCTGGCGTTCCATCTGCCCGGCGCCGAGCTCGTCTACCACTCCGACGAAACCACCGGCACCATGTCTCTCCAGCTCCAGCAGTCCGACGGCTCGTGGGCACGCGTGCCCCTCGCCGGCGACCGGCTCGACACCGTGACGTACGGCGGATCGCCGGAAATCTGGCAGCAGGTCGAGGCGGCGTGGGAGTGGTGGAACGACGCCGACCGCCCCGGACAGGACCAGTTCGGATACGCGCGCGAGCCCGACGGCCACGTCGCCGTATGGCACCTTCCCGACGGCCGCCGATGGGACCTCCGCCCCGCGTAACACCCGTAACACCACATCCGCACACATGTCGACACCCCGCAGCCTTCAGCGGCTGCGGGGTGTCGTCGGTGTTGGTCGTTGCCCCTAGGGGATGGTCGAACGGATCCCCTAGGGGGCGGGAGCACCCCTTGTAAGCCACAACCAGGCGGGGCCTGGGGGTATTTCACAGGTCATTTCACGCGTCTCACGCGTCAGAAGCTGTACTGCGGATTCACGTTCATGCAGGCCTTGGTGTCCTCGCCGTTCAGGGCGTCGGCGCTCTCCGGGGCCTTGTGGGCGGGTTTGTCGTCGGTGGGTTTCTTCGGGTACGTCGTGCCGTCCCGCCAGTCGTTGCCGATCACCAGGCGCATCGAGGTGACCGAACTGGACTCGCGTACGGCGCTGTTGGGCAGGCCGAGTGCTTTGGCGAGGGCCAGGGCGTCGCCCCGCTGGTCCTTGCCGTGGTAGGTCAGGGTGGTGTCCGCCTGGCTGGTGAGTACCGAGTCGGTGGTGGCCGCGGTGTAGCCGAGGCCCGCCAGCCGTTGCTGGACGGCCGAGGCGCGGCCGGACGCCGGGCCGGTCACCCTGCTGTCCGTGCCGTTCTGCACCACAACCTTCAGCTGGTCCTTGGGAGTTGACGGCTTGGGCTCGGGGGCGGGCTTCTTCGCCTTGTCCTTGCCGTCCAGTGCGGTGTCGTTGCGCAGCATCGCGAAGGTCTCGTCCGCCTCGCCCGGCTTGGGCAGGACGTACTCCTCGCCGGCGCTGTACACCCACGGCATGGTGACCATCGTGATGCGCTCGGTCGGCACCCGGCTGAGGTCACCGCCCAGGTCGTAGAGCTTCTTGACGGTGCCGAGGCCGTCATCCACGGTGAGTGCGCTGGTCGCGGCCTCCGCGAGGGCGCGCAGCTCGCCGGGGTTGGTGAGCTTGGCGTCCTTCTTCAGCTGGCGGACCATCGAGTTCATGTACATGTGCTGGGCCTTGGCCCGGCCGATGTCGGTGTTGTCCTCGAAGCCGTAACGGGTCCGCAGCCACTGCAGCGCCTGCACGCCCTTGACCGCGTGGGTGCCCTTGGTGAGCTTCAGGCCGCTGCCGTGGCCCTTGCTGTCGTGCGAGTAGACGTTCCGGTCGACGCAGACGGGGACACCGCCGATGGCGTCGGCCATGGACACCACACCGGCGAAGTCGACCATCATGAAGTGGTCGATATAGATGCCGGTCAGCTCCTGCCAGGTGGCGAGGGTGCAGCCCGGACCGCCGTGCTGGAGGGACTCGTTGATGGACGCGGTGGTCTGCGGGTAGACCTCGCGCGTCTTGGGGTCGGTGCACTGGGGGATCGTCACCCGGGTGTCCCGGGGGATGGAGATCACCGACATGCTGCTGCGGTCGGCGGAGACGTGCACCAGCATCTGGACGTCGGCCAGCGGCTTGCGGTCCGCGTCCTGCCGGGCGCCGCCCAGCTCGATGTTCTTCTCGCTGTTCCGGCCGTCCGAGCCGAGCAGCAGGATGTTCATCGGGGTCTGCCCGAAGGCGTTGGGGTCGGGCTTCTTGAGCCCGCCGCCGCCCAGGGAGCGCGGTGCCTTGTGGAGGTTCGCGTTGAGGTGCTCGTAGTACCAGTAGCCGGCGCCGGCTGTGCCCGCTATGAGGACGGCGAGGGTGATCGCGGACCAGCGCAGCGCCTTGCGGCCTTTTCGGCCGCTGCTGCCTGTGCCGCCCGTGCCGCCCTTGCGGCCCTTGCTGCCTCTCCCGCCCTTGCCGCCCTCGCCGCTACTGTCCTTGGGGCCCTCGGGGTCCTTGGGGTCGTTGTCGGGGGTGTCGCCGTCCGCCGGCGGTGTCCGGTCCGGAGCGTCCGGCGACTGTCCTTTGTTGTCGTAGAGGCTGTCGTCCCAGCCCAGTTGCTGTGCGTCCGGCCGGTTCCGCCGGCCCGGCCGGTCACCACGCACACTGCTCTGCGGCATTGGGCCTTCTCCCCGTTCGGTTCAGTTCAGTTCGGTGCTGCGGCCGGCGCCCGGGGTGGGCGGCGGCCGGCCCCCGCTCGGATGATGCGGACTACTGGATGATGCGGATTACGGCGCGTTGGTTCGCGTTGGGCCGCGTTACTTCGCGCAGATGTTCTTGTCGTCCGCGTTGACGTTCTGTACGCCGTCCGGGGTTTCGGTCGGTGCCGTGACCGGCGTGCCCGGTGCCGTGAAGTCCTTGCCGAGGACGAGCTTCATCGGTACGCGGGCACCGGCGTCCTGCGCGGACTTCTTCAGCGCGCTCTTGGGCAGGCCCATCCAGTCGGCCAGCGTCGCGGCCTGATCCGCCTGGTTGGGGGCGTATTCGAGGCGGGTGGCGTCCAGCTTCCCGGGGGCGTTGCCGGCGTTGGTGGAGAGCCGGGCGCCCTTGGTGTTCTGCAGCCAGTCCACGGTCAGTTGGGCCGAGCCGATCGGGCCGCCGCCGTTGGTGACATCGACCCGTACCAGCGCCGCCGGGGCCTTCTTGGCCGGCTCGGAGTCCTTCTTCGAGTCCTTCTCCGGCTTCTTCTTCTCGCCCTTGGCCAGGGTGTTGTCGGCCCGCACCATCGCGAACAGCGGGTCGGCCTTGGCCTTGTCCAGGATGACGGTGGCCTTGTCGCTGGGGTTGTCCAGCACCGGCACCGTGGCGAAGGTGACCTTGTCGAGGTTGACCCGCTTGAGGTCGGAGCCGAAGTCCAGCAGCTTCTTCGCGGTGTCGATACCGGTGTCGACGGTGAGCGCCTTGGTCGCAGCCTGGCTGACGTTGTAGAGCTTGCCGGGGCTGGAGAAGGTGTCCGACTTCAGCTTGCGGATCAGCGAGCTGAGGAACTGCTGCTGCATCTTGATCCGGTCCAGGTCGCTGCCGAAGCCGATGGCGTGCCGGGTACGGACGAACGCCAGCGCCTGCTCGCCCTTGACGGTGTGCCGGCCGGCCTTGAGCTTCAGATGCGACTTGGGGTCGTCGATGTCCTTGGAGGCGCAGACCTCGACGCCGTCCACCGCCTCGGACAGGTCCTTGACCGCGTTGAAGTCGGCCATCATGAAGTGGTCGATCTTCAGGCCGGTGAGCTTCTCGACGGTGCGCCAGGTGCAGCCGGGGTCCCGGTTCTCCTGGCCCAGACTGGTGTTGAACCGCACGCCCCGCTGACCGGGGATGACCTTCTTCGAGCCGTCCTTCTGCGTCGTGGGACAGTCCGGGATGTCGGTGATCAGGTCGCGAGGGATGCTCAGCGCGGTGGCGTTCGACCGGTCCTTGGAGATGTGCATCAGGATCGTGGTGTCCGCGTGCCCGACGCTCTCGGCGTCGCCGTAGCCGGAGTTGCCCTTGCCGGTACGGGCGTCCGTCCCGATGATCAGCAGGTTCACCGGGCCGTCGGACACCGCGGGGTTCTCCACGCCGACGTCGACCTTGCTGATGTTGCCGTTCAGCTGCTGGTAGAGGTAGAAGGCGCCGCCGCAGCCGACGACGAGGACGAAGCCCACCACACCGGCCGTCCAGTACAGCGCCTTCTTCTTGCCGGTCGCCTTCGGCTTGGGCTTGCGCCGGCGCGTCGGACCTCCCGCCGAGGAGGACGCCGCGGTGCGGCTCCCGGCCGCCCGGCGCGCGGCCCGGCCGCCGGTGGCGCGGGGCTCGCCGTCCCCGTCTCCGTTCCCGGTCCGCTTGCCGCCGTCGCCCTCGGACCGCCGCCGCTCACCCGCGTCGCCCTCGGGCCGCTCGGTCCGGTGGCGGCGCTGGACCGGCAGCGGCCGGGTGTCGGTGTCGCCCGTCTCGCCGCCGGGGTGGTGCGTGGTGCGTCCGGCGCCGGGCGTCCCGCGTCTCGCAGGCCGGCCGGGGCCTTGACCGGCGGGGTCAAGCCGCAGCTGGTAGCTGCCGGTGTTCGGGTCGAACACCCACTGATCGGCGGGATCGACGTTGTTGTCGCCCGCGCGCCCACGGCCTTGCGCGTCCACGGTGCCTGAAGTCCTCCGTCGGTGCCACGCGGCGCCATCCCCTCAAGGCGCTCGGTAGGTCGATCGTGCGTACATGTCAATAGTGCATGGTCATCGGCCGGCCAACTGCGGCGGCCGGGTCGCTCACACTATCCGCCCAGTTCAGCGCCCCGCGACGCGCGTGACAAATTCCACTTCCCTACAACTGGGCAATCCGCCCAATCCATTCGAGTCGCCAAGCGTCCTTTGCGGCATCTTTATTCGCAGATCCCGCGTTCCGCCGTCGTCCCCGGAAAGGTCGGGCCGGAACTCGCCGGCGGCGGTGAGGGGGCTTCCGGCGTGCCCCGCGAGACCCCGCCGGCCGACGGGACCCCGCCGGCCGATCTGCCGCCGCGGCGGGACGGCTCCGCCCCGGTGTCGCGCCCCGGCTCCACCGTTACGGGAAGATCCCCGCGCAGCTGGCCGAAGAGCCGGTCGGCGTCCGGCTGTACGAGTTCATCGCGATTGGGATCGTAGCGGTACTCGCGGCGCGGAACGGTCAGGAACTGCACCCGGTCGGAGGGAATGCGGCGCGTACTGCGGACCAATTCGTACAGTCCTCTCAGCGACGCGAGCCCGGGGTCCGTCGTCAGCGAACTCGTCGCGGCGTCCAGGACCGGATACAGCCGGGCCGGATTGAGCAGGACACCATTACTCTGCACTCTCTTCACCAGAGCACCAAGAAAGCGCTGTTGCCTCTCCATGCGCTGGGTGTCGCTGCCGTCGCCCAGACCCTCCCGTGCCCGGACATATGCCAGGGCGTCCTCGCCGTTCAGCGTCTGCCGGCCCGCGGCCAGCCGCAGCCGCGCCGCGTCGTCACGGACCGCCCGCGGCAGACAGACCTCGACGCCGCCCACCGCGTCCACCATCTTCGTGAAGCCGACGAAGTCGATGATGAGGTAGTGGTCGATGCGGACCGCGGTCATCTGCTCGACCGTACGGATCGAGCAGGCCGCCCCGCCGAAGGCGAACGACCAGTTGAACTGGGCCGTTTGAGGCTCGGTCTGCTGCCCGTCGGAGCGCTCGCACCGCGGCACCCGCACCATCAGATCGCGCGGGATGCTGACCGCGGTGGCGCTCCGCCGGTCCGCCGCCAGGTGCAGCAGCATCGTGGTGTCCGCGCGCCGGCCGCCGACGCTGCCGTACCGGCGGTTGCCGCCCTCACGGCTGTCGGACCCGATCAGCAGCAGGTTCTCGGCGTTCGGCGGCCCGCCCGGCGGCCGCTCCGACTCCCACTTGCGCAGCTCCCGCTCGATGGCGCTGTCGATACGGATATTGCCGTTCAGCCCGGCGTACAGCACCCAGCCGAGGCCGGACGCGGCCAGCAGCACACCGGCCGTCCCGAAGACCACCCAGCGCCGCCCTCCCGACCGCCTCGGCCGCGGGGCCCCCGGCCGCCCCGTCCCCGGCCGCCCCGCCCCCGTCCCCCTGGCGGGGCGCTCGGCCCAGCCGGCGAACCGGGGAGGCTCGGGGGTATCGGTCATCCCACGAGCATGGACCGAATCGGGCAAACCGTCCTGCCGGGAGCGCCCGGGCTCGTCCGCCCGGCGGACGAGACCGCAGGCGGCCAGTGGCAGCCCGGTCGGCTCAGACCGTCGACGGCGCCCGGAACGTGATCTTCTCGCTGGTCTCGCGGTCCGCGGCGGCCTCGGCGCCCAGCTGCTCCGCGTGCCGGCAGAGCACCACCGAGCCACCCGTCGCCAACGGCGCGTACAGCCCGTAGGACAGGCCCTCCCAGGTGCCGAACGGCAGCCCCGACAGCACACGGGGCGCCTCCGGCAGCCCGGCCGCGCCCGCGTCGGCCCGCGCCCGGGCCACGATCCCGGCACCGGTCAGCTCCTCGCCGCCGACGGACAGCGCCACCGCGCCCGGGTCCACCGGAGCGAACGGCGCGAACCGGTCGCCCTGGCCGGGAACCTCCACGGCGTAGTCCGCGAAGCCCTCCGGCGGCTGCGGGAAACGGCCGCCCATCGGGCGCAGCGCCAGCGCCACCCGCTCCCCGGAGCACGCCCGGGCCACGTCGAGCCGGTCGGGCCCCGCGACGACGAGATCCGCGGCGGCCGGATCGCCGTCCACCTCCGCGACCACGCCCACCGAGGAGCAGGCCAGCAGCCAGACGGCGGTCTGCCAGTGTGCGGGCAGCAGCAGGGCCAGCCGGTCACCGGGTTCGGCGGCCAGATCGCCCTGGAGGTAGTTGGCGGTCTTGGCCACCCAATTGGCGAAGGTGGCGACGGACAGTTCCACACGCTCACCGGTGGCGTCGTCGTAGAAGGTCACCAGCGGGCGGGCCGGGTCCGCGGCGAGCGCGGAACTCAGCAGGTCGGCGGGGGTGCGGTCGGTGGCGTTCATCGCGGCAAGGGTACGCGGGGCGGCGGCTGACGGAGGGTCGGGCACGGCAGGCCCGGGACACCGGATCGGCGGATGCCCCGTCAGATCCGCGTTGGCGGGTTCCCGTCGGCCGTGTTCACGATGCTGCCATGCGCCCCTTCCTCGCGAGCTGTCTCGGCGCGGCGTGCAGCGCCGCCATCGCCCTGCCCTCCGCGCCGGATGCCGTCGCCGTCGCCGTTGCCGTCGCGGGTCCCGGCACCGGCACCGTCGCAGGTACCGGCACCGTCATCGGGACCGGGACCGGGGCCGGTACCGGGGCCGGCGCCCGCCCGCCGGCCCCGGACCCGGAGCGCACGGACCCGGAGCGCACGGACCCGAAGCGTACGGACCCGGAGCGCACCGGCCCGGAGCACACCGGCGAACTGCCGGGCAGCACCCAGTCCCTGCCGGTGGCCACCCTCGACGCGCCGGTCCCGCAGTCCACCGACCGGGACACCGCGAGCGCGCCCACCCCGCGGGCGCTCGGCCTGCCGCCCCGCACCGTACGGCCGTTCTCGCTGCTCGGCGTCGTCTGGGATGACGCCCGTGCCGAGCTGGGGGCCCGGGTCCAGGTCCGCACCCGCGCCACCGGGAGCCACGTCTGGTCCGGCTGGCAGGACGTCCAGGCCCACAACGACGACGCCCCCGACCCCGGTAATGCCGAGCGCCGCGACAGCGCCGTACGGGGCAGCACCGCGCCCCTGTGGGTCGGCGACTCCGACGCCGTACAACTGCGCATCACCCCCGAGCCCGGCCACCGAGGCCCGGTCACCGTCCCCCGCGGGCTCCGGCTGGAACTCGTCGACCCCGGCCGCCGGCCCGGTACGGACCGCAGCGCGCGCACCGACCCGCCGGCCCCGCTCGGCCCCGAGGCCACCGCGGCCTCCGCCGCCAACAGCAAGTTCGCCCCCCTCGGCGCCACCGAGATCCCGGCCGCCGACCGGGCCGCCGCCCAGGCCGACCTCTCCGCCGTGGGCGGCACCCACCCGGACCGCACCGCCGTCGGACCGCGCCCCCGGATCATCACCCGGGCCGGCTGGGGCGCCGACGAGAAGCTCCGCGAGAAGAGTTTCCTGTACAACAAGACGGTGCGCGCCGCCTTCGTCCACCACAGCGGATCCGGCAACAACTACACCTGCGCACAGGCTCCTTCGCTGATCCGCGCCATGTACCGCTTCCACGTCAAGAGCAACCACTGGCGGGACATCGGCTACAACTTCCTCGTCGACAAGTGCGGAACGGTCTACGAAGGCCGCGCCGGCGGCGTCGCCAAGCCCGTGATGGGCGCCCACACCCTCGGCTTCAACGACGCGAGCACCGGTATCGCCGTCCTCGGCACCTTCACCGATTCCGAGCCGCCCAAGCCGGCCATCGACGCCATCTCCCGCCTGACGTCCTGGAAACTCGGCCTCTACGGCGTCGACCCGCGCGCCAAGATCCAGCTGCTGTCCTCCGGCAGCAACCGCTACCCCAAGGGCGCCAAGGTCCAGATGAACACCCTCTCCGGCCACCGCGACGGCTTCACCACCGACTGTCCCGGCGCCCACCTCTACAGCAAGCTCGCCGCCGCCCGCCAAACGGCCGCACAGCTGCAGGGCCGCCGATGACCGGTCTCAGCGACCGGTCTCAGTGACCGGTCTCAGCCGGATGACCCGGCTCCCGTGGCCTGCTTCCCGGCGGTTGCCCCGGTTCCCGTGACCTGCTTGCCGGCGGTTGCCCCGGCTTCCGCGCCCTGCTTCCCGGCCGTTGCCCCGGCTTCCCGCCGACCTCCGGCCGGCTGACGCCCGGACCCGGGGTCTAGGCATTTCCCGCGGAGTCGTCTGCCTACACTGGTCCGCCGACCGGCCGCCAGCAGCAGGAAGCAGAGAAGACACCGTGAGCGTCGCACGTGCAGCCACCCGGCCGCGGACGACGACGATGGCCGCGCCGCTGCCCTGCGCGTGCGGAGAAGCGAACAGAGGGCACAGTGACTGAAGCGATCCTCCTGGTCGGCGGCAAGGGCACCCGGTTGCGCCCGCTGACGATGCGTACGCCCAAGCCGATGGTCCCGGCGGCCGGCGTGCCGTTCCTCACCCACCAGCTGGCCCGCGCCCGGGCCGCCGGCGTCGAGCACATCGTCCTCGCCACCTCCTACCTCGCCGAGGTCTTCGAGCCGTACTTCGGTGACGGATCGGCGCTCGGCCTGCACCTCGAGTACGTGACCGAGGAGGAGCCGCTGGGCACCGGCGGCGCCATCCGCAATGTCGCCGAGCGGCTGCACTCCGCCCCCGGCGAACCGGTGCTGATCTTCAACGGCGACATCCTGACCGGCCTGGACATCCGGGCCCTGGTCGACACCCACCGCACGTCCGGTGCCGATGTCTCCCTGCACCTCACCCGGGTCGCCGACCCGCGCGCCTTCGGCCTGGTGCCCACGGACGACACCGGCCGGGTCACCGCCTTCCTGGAGAAGCCGCAGACCCCCGAGGAGATCGTCACCGACCAGGTCAACGCCGGGGCGTACGTCTTCAACCGCTCGGTCATCGACACCATCCCGGCCGGCCGCCCGGTCTCCGTCGAACGCGAGACCTTCCCCGGACTGCTCGCCGACGGCGCCCACCTCCAGGGCATGGTCGACTCCACCTACTGGCTCGACCTCGGCACCCCGCAGGCCTTCGTCCGCGGCTCCGCCGACCTGGTACTGGGCCGCGCCCCGTCCCCGGCGGTGCCCGGCCGCTGCGGCGACCGCCTTGTCCTGGAGACCGCTGAGGTCGCCCCGGACGCCAAGCTCGGCGGCGGCACCGTCATCGGCGCGCGCGCCGTCATCGGCGCCGGCGCCGAGATCGACGGCAGCGCCGTTCTGGAAGGCGCGGTCGTCGAGGACGGCGCCCGGATCCGTGACTCGCTGATCGGCGCCGGGGCCCGCATCGGGGCCCGTACGGTCCTGGACGGGGCGGTCATCGGCGACGGCGCCCGGATCGGCGCGGACAACGAGCTGCGCGACGGCATCCGCATCTGGTGCGACGCCGAGATCCCCCCGGGCTCGGTCCGCTTCTCCTCAGACGCGTAGCTCCACCCCACCACGGGTACGGACACACACACGCACCACCCCGCCACGGGTACGGACAGACACACGGATCCGGGCGCCGTCTACGCACCGCCGCCCACAGCCGGCGCCCACACCAGCCGGCGCCCACACCCAGCCGCCTCCTGTCCGTCACCACTTCCTCACAAACTGCAACAGCGGACGAAATAAATCACTGTCCGTAATCGTTGCTGAGAGTAAGGAAGCAGCGCGCGAGGCCCGGCAGCGCCCGCACCCGATCGCCTAACCTGGCCGCATGCCCGCCCGCACCTGGGTCCCGCCCGGCCCCTACGACCTCCACCGCACGCTGAGTGTGCTGCGGCGTGGCCCGGGCGATCCCGCGTGCGCGGTGCGCGGCGACGAGGTGTGGCGGTCCTCCCGTACGCCCGAGGGGCCCGGCACGCTGCGTCTCGCGGCCCGCCCGGCCGCCGGCCGGGTCGACGCCGAGGCCTGGGGCCCGGGCGCCGACTGGCTCCTGGAGCACCTGCCCGGCCTGCTGGGGGAGTCCGACGACCCGGAGCGGCTCACCGCCCGGCACCGCGTCGTCCATGACGCGCGCCGCCGCCACCCCGGCGTACGGCTCGCCCGGACCGGTCTGGTCCTGGAGTCGCTGATCCCCGCGATCCTGGAGCAGAAGGTCACCAGCGACGAGGCCTACCGCGCCTGGCGGCTCCTCCTGTGGCGGCACGGCGAGCCCGCCCCCGGCCCCTCGGGCGCCCCCGGCCCCTGGGAGCGGATGCGGGTGATGCCGGATCCGCGCGGCTGGGCGCTGATCCCCTCCTGGGAGTGGCACCGCGCCGGCGTGGACGCCAAGCGATCCTCCGCGATCCTGCGCGCGGTGCGGGCCGCGGGCCGGATGGAGGAGGCCGCGCGGATGGATCTCGCCGCCGCCACCCGCCGGCTGACGGCGATACCGGGCATCGGCCCGTGGACCGCCGCCGAGACCCTGCAGCGCGCCCTCGGTGCCCCCGACGCGATCACCGTCGGGGATCTCCACCTGCCGAAGATCATCGGCTACGCCCTCACCGGCCGCCGAGGCACCACCGACGAGCAGATGCTCGAACTCCTCGCGCCCTACGAGGGCCAGCGCCACCGCGCCGCCCAGCTGATCTTGCTGTCCGGCGTCGCCCCGCCACGGCGGGCGCCTCGCTTCCCGGTCGGGGACATCGCCCGTCTGTGATCCGGAGACCACGAGACCGGCCGTGACCACGAGACCGGCCGTGACCACGAGACCGGCCGTGATCACGAGACCGGCTGTGACCGCGAGACCGGCTGTGACCGCGAGACGCCATGACCGCGAGGCCGGCCGTCAGCGGACGACCCGTCAGCGGACGACCACGAAATCGTCGGCCGCCCGGGGCGCCCGCTCCTTCGGTGCCTCCGCCGGGTGTCCGATGGCGACCGCGCCCATCGGCTCCCAGTCGCCGGGCAGTTCCAGGACGTCCCGTACGACATCCCGGCAGAACATCGTCGAGGAGATCCAGGCCGAGCCGAGCCGCTCACCGGCCAGCGCGACCAGGAAGTTCTGGATCCCCGCGCCCTGCGCGACCACGAACATCTCCCGCTCCGCCGCGTTCCGCCGCGCGTCCGGGTAAGTGTGTGCGCCGTCCGTCACCATGCACGGCACGGCCAGGCAGGGCGCGTTGCGCAGGACGTCGCCGCGCCGGATGCGCCGGGCGATGGACTCCTCGGACTTCCCGTCGGCGCGCAGATCCGCGATCCAGGCGTCCCGCATCGCGTCCAGAAGCCGCGTACGGGACTCCGCCGACTCCAGGAGGACGAACCGCCACGGTGTGGTGTGGTGCGGCGCCGGGGCGGTGAGGGCCGCTGCCACGGCCCGCCGGACGGCCCCCGGTGCGACCGGTTCGCTGGTGAAGGTGCGCACCGTACGCCGCAGCGTCACCGCCTCCCGTACGGCCTCCGAGGTGCCCAGCCGGAACATGTCGTCCTCCGGGGGGCGCACCAGCGCCCGTGCCCCCGTCTGTGCCCCGGCACCGTCGTTTCCGTCGCCTCCGCCGCTTCCGTCATCTCCGTCGTCCGGTGCCCCGGGCGTGACGGTCGTGACGGTGACGATATGCGGCAGGCCGCGCAGCACGGCGACCGGCAGTCCGGCCACTTTGCCCTTCACCAGGTCGCCGGCCGCGGCCAGCTCGTCCGCGGTGGCCACCATCGTCGCGCTGAGCGGATTGCCGTACGTGTCCGTGCCACCGCGGAGATCGTCCAGTACCCGCACCCCGGCCGCGCCGATGGCGACGTCGGTGAGGCCGTTGCGCCACGGCCGCCCGAAGGTGTCACTGATGACGACCCCGACCTCGACGCCCAGCGCGTCGCGCAGCCCGGCACGCAGGGCGCGGGCCGAGGCGTCCGGGTCCTCCGGCAGCAACAGCACAGTGCCGGAAGGGGTGTTGGAGGCATCGACGCCGGCCGCCGCCATCACCAGGCCCTGCCGGTTCTCTACGACCCGCAGCGATCCGCGGCGGGCCACCACCCGTACGGTCTCCGCGTCGATGGCCGCCTCCCGGTCATCCGCCTCGACCACCCGCCCCTCGGCCTTGCTGACGACCTTGGAGGTCACCAACAACACGTCACCGTCGGCGAGTTGGGGTACCCCGTCGGTCGTCGTCGCGGCCGTGATCAGCTTGACCAGGTCGTCGCCGGGCCGTACCTCGGGTATCCCCGGCAGCGCCCACACTCGGTATGCGGGCGGCCCGGCGGCACCGGTCACGCCTGTGCCTTCGGCCGTATCTTCGGCGCCGGTCACCTCCGTGCCTTCGGTCGCATCTTCGGCGCCGGTCACGTCCGTACCTTCGGTCGTACCTCCGGCGCCGGTCATGTCCGTACCTCCTCGGCCAGCGTCAGCGCCTCGCGCGCCATCGCGGCCGTGGCGTCCAGATCCGTCATCATCAGCGGTACGGCGCGGCAGCGGATCCCGGCCGCCTCGACCTCGGACACCCGGCCCGCGTCCACCGTGTCGACCAGCCAGCCGCCCAGCAGTTCCGCCCCGTAGTGGGCGGCCACCGCCGACGCCGTGGCCTCCACGCCGACCGCGGCCAGCACCTTGTCGGCCATGCCGCGCACCGGCGCGTCACCGACGATGGGGGAGAGGCCCACGACCGGTGCCGCGGCCTCCGCGATCGCCTCGCGGATTCCGGGGACGGCGAGGATGGTGCCGACGCTGACGACGGGATTGGACGGCGGGAAGAGGATCACATCGGCGGCCGCGATGGCCTCCAGGACGCCGGGCGCGGGCGCGGCCTGCTCGGCGCCGACCGGCACCACGGCCTTCGCGTCCACCGAGGCGCGCAGCCGCACCCAGTACTCCTGGAAGTGCACCGCCCGCTGTTCGCCGTCCTCCTCGACGGCCACGTGGGTCTCGACCCGGTCGTCGGTCATCGGGATCAGCCGCACGCCCGGCCGCCAGCGGTCGCACAGCGCCTCGGTCACCGCGCTGAGCGGATATCCGGCGCCCAGCATCTGCGTACGGACGATGTGCGTGGCGAAGTCCCGGTCGCCGAGCCCGAACCACTCGGGGCCGACGCCGTAGGCGGCCAGCTCCTCCTTGACCCGGAAGGTCTCGTCGGCCCGGCCCCAGCCCTGCTCCTCGTTGATGCCGCCGCCGAGGGTGTACATCACGGTGTCGAGGTCGGGACACACCTTGAGGCCGAACAGATGGATGTCGTCACCGGTGTTGCCGATGACGGTGATGTCCGCTTCCGGAGCCGCTGCCTTCAGTCCCCGCAGAAAGCGGGCGCCGCCGATACCGCCGGCCAGAACCACGATTCGCATGGCCCAAGGATGTCAAAGGGCGTCAGGGGGCGAGGATCTCGGGGGCGGCGACTGCGATTCCTGCGGTGCCGGCGGTGGTGCGCCGGCTCGGGTGCATCGGCATGTCGGTCAGGCCGGGGAAGTAGATGTGGAGACTGACCGCCGGCCTGAGGGAGTCGTTGACGATCTCGTGGACGTATCCGGGGGCGAACACCCGCTGCGCGCCTGCCGTGAGCGTACGGGGCCGGGCTGCACCTGCTGTGAGCGTACGCGGCCCGGCTGCGCCTGCCGTGAGCGTACGGGGTCCCGTCGTCCCGCCGTGCTCGGTCAACTCGCCTTCCAGGACGGTCAGTACGCCGGAGGACACGCCGTGGTCGTGCCGGCCGCTGCCCTGGCCGGGCACCCAGCTCAGCAGCCACACCTCGTAGCCGAGCGAGGCCGCCCCGCCTTCCCCGGCCGTCCCGCCCTCCCCGGCCGCCCCGGCCGCCCCGGTCCGGGCCGGGATGGTGCGCAGCCGGTGGTACCAGCGGGTGGTGGCGTCGTACCGGACGAGCGGGGCCCAGGCGGTGCGGTCGGCGGCGATCGAGCGGGCCAGGCCCGCGAAGCCGGCGACGGTGTGCGGATGGGCGGGGACGGGCGGCAGCAGGTGGGGGAGGGCGAGGGGGTCGCCGGCGATCTGGACGTCGCTGTTCATCGGTTTCGGGTTCCTCGGCGAGGGGGCGGGGGCGACGCGCTGGGCGTCGTACCGCCCGACGTCAGCGGAGGGGGAGAGGGGGCGGCACGGCGCCGGCTTTCCCTGTGGGGGGCGCGGCAGAGGTGTCGCCGGGCAGGAGCCGTGGGGCTCTGTGGGGCTCTGCGGGGTCGTGCGAGCGGAGGGCTGGAGCTCAGTGGCTACAACAGCGGAAACAGCTGGCCCAGCCTGCACAGCTGGTACAGCGACAGCGGGCACGCGCGGCGCGGAGCGACCCGTGGGTGCGGGTCGGGCGGGGCGCGGTGGCGGCTGGCATGCGGTCAAGGAGACCGGGTTCCCGGCGCGATGTCAACCGGATGTCTGGTTTGCCGTGAATCATTCACCTCATCCGGTTACTCCGCCCGACGAAAGGTTTGTGCAGTGCGGGTGGCGGAGAAGTCGACCGGCAGCCGCGCTTCCAAACGCCGTTGCGGTCCTGTGATCCGACTGTGATCTTCCCCGCTTCGGTGTGCGGGGTGCAACGCGCGCGCCGCCCGATCGCGTCTTTCTTGATGAAGCGGACGTGCCGGGTGGTGCGCCTGGGAAAGTGTCCTGGTTTTTACTGATTTGAACACTTTTCGCAACCGCTTGGTTCCGCCGAGTGAATAAGAGGCTCAATAGCAGATCTCGGCTTGACTGGCCCGGATCACCACACTTGTAATTTCACTCGTGTCGTTCAGCCGAAATCGATCACGGCTTGATCACGGGGACGTAAAGACAGACGAGGGGCGCACATGACCGAGCTGTTCCAGGAATTGCTGGTCGAGGAGGCGGACGAGGAGCTCGGCTGGCAGGAGCGCGCACTGTGCGCCCAGACCGACCCCGAGTCCTTCTTCCCGGAGAAGGGTGGCTCCACCCGCGAGGCCAAGAAGGTCTGCCTCGCCTGCGAAGTCCGGTCCGAATGCCTCGAATACGCGCTCGCCAACGACGAGCGCTTCGGTATTTGGGGCGGCCTGTCCGAGCGCGAGCGGCGCCGGCTCAAGAAGGCCGCCGTCTGACGATGATCAGGCAGCCGTCCGGACCGACGGCGCGCGGCCTCACGGACCACGCCGCCGCAGCCCCCCAACTCCCCATATCCGCCGATAAGGAACCCTCCGCCTCCAGCGCCCCCGCCGCCGGAGGCGGACTGCTGTGTACGGACCCGGCCGGGGCCCCGGCGCGAACCATTAGTGTGGGGCCCCGTCCGAGATGTGCCGCCGCCCCGCGAGGCGCGCGCGTCACCTCGTAGTCCGTCGCAGTGTCTTCCGGGGGCGGGTGCCGTCAGCGACTTCGCCGCGGGTCCCGAACTCCCGGGTCCGGAGGGCCCGTACCTCGATGTCCGTGCACAGCCAGCCGGCGGCCCACGCCGCCGCCTCCTATGAAGCCGCTACCCCAGAGTTCCCGCGGCACGTCGTCACGGCCGTGATCGTCTCCCACGACGGCGCCCGCTGGCTGCCCGACGCGCTCTCCGGCCTGCTCAGCCAGGAACGCCCGGTGCAG
This sequence comes from Streptomyces sp. NPDC001339, assembly GCF_042895955.1. Taxonomy (NCBI): domain Bacteria; kingdom Bacillati; phylum Actinomycetota; class Actinomycetes; order Kitasatosporales; family Streptomycetaceae; genus Streptomyces; species Streptomyces sp. NPDC001339. Next base: position 633,919 of record NZ_JBIAWT010000005.1, read on the forward strand.
AACGCCATCGGCGCCGACACCGGCAGCGCGGACAACTCCGCCCAGCTCCTCGGCGAAGCCCTCGGCGACCAGCGGGTCCTCCACCTCGCCCGCCGCTCCGGATTCGGCACCGCCGTCGACGAGGCCGTCCGCACCGCCCCCGTCCTCACCCCCGACGACCTGCCGTACCTGCGCCGCCCCAGTGGCTGGGACCCGGTCAGCCGCACCTGGTGCGACGAGGCCTACGGCATGCCGGAGTTGCCGCACGGCGAACCGGTCCAGTGGCTGTGGCTGCTGCACGACGACTGCGCGCCCGCGCCGGACGCGCTCGCCGAACTGCTGCGGGTCGCCGACGCCAGCCCCTCCACCGCCATCGTCGGCCCCAAGCTGCGCAGCTGGTACGACCGCCGTCAGCTGCTGGAAGCCGGGGTCAGCATCGCCCGCAGCGGCCGCCGCTGGACCGGCCTGGACCGCCGCGAACAGGACCAGGGCCAGCACGACCAGGTACGCCCGGTGCTCTCGGTCTCCAGCGCCGGCATGCTCATCCGCCGTGACGTCTACGAGGAGTTGGGCGGCTTCGACCGCCGGCTGCCGCTGATGCGGGACGACGTCGACCTGTGCTGGCGTGCCCAGGCGGCCGGCCACCAGGTCCTGGTCGCGCCGGACGCCGTGCTGCGGCACGCCGAGGCCGCCGCCCGCGAGCGCCGCCCCATCGACTGCGTGGGCCGCCATACCGCCAACCCGCACAGGGTGGACAAGGCCGGCGCCGTCTACACCCTCCTCGCCAACACCCGTGGCGGGCTCCTCCCGTACGTCCTGCTGCGGATGCTGCTCGGCACCGTCCTGCGGGTCGTCGCCCACCTCGTCGGCAAGGTCCCCGGCCAGGCCCTCGACGAACTCGCCGGGCTCTTCGGCACCCTGCTGCGGCCCGGCACCCTCCTCGCCGCCCGCAAACGCCGGGGCCGGCCCGCGGTCCCCGCCGGGGAACTGCGGTCGCTCTTCCCGCCGCCCGGCGCCACCGTACGGGCCACCGTCGAGCAGGTCGCCGGCAACCTCGCCGGGCGCGCGGCACCCGACGTGGCCTCGGCCGGCCGGCACGGCGCCGTCGAGTCCGGACCCGGCGGCGACGACGCCGACTATCTGGAGATCGAGCAGTTCGCCCGGCTCAAGCGGATCGCCCGCAAACCCGCACCGGTGCTCTTCGCCGTCCTGCTGCTGGTCTCCCTGGTCGCCTGCCGCGGACTCCTCGGCTCCGGCGCACTGGCCGGCGGCGCGCTGCTGCCCGCGCCCGGCAGCGCCTCCGACCTGTGGTCGGCGTACGCCGGCAGCTGGCACACGGTCGGCGTGGGCAGCACCGCCCCGGCGCCCCCCTACCTCGCGCTCGTCGCCCTCGCCTCCAGCCTCCTCCTCGGCTCCACCGGCCTCGCCCTCACCCTGCTGCTGGTCTGCTCCGTGCCGCTGGCCGGCCTCACCGCCTACTTCGCCTCCCGCCCGCTGGTCGCCTCCCGGCTGCTGCGGGCCTGGGGGAGCGTCGCGTACGCCTTCCTGCCCGCCGCCACCGGCGCGCTGGCCGGCGGCCGGCTGGGCACCGCCGTGCTCGCCGTCCTGCTGCCGCTGCTGGCGCGCGCCGCGATCGCCGCCGCCGGACTGCGGCTCCCGGCGGACACCCGGCCCAGCTGGCGCGCCACCTGGGCGTACACCCTGCTGATCACCGTCACCATGGCCTTCACCCCGGTCGTCTGGCCGGTCGCGGTGCTCCTCGGCATCGGGCTGCTGGTGCTGCGCCTCGCCGGTTCCGGTTCCGCTTCCGGTTCCGCTTCCGCGCAAGGACGCCCGGACAACAGCGGCGGGGGAGCGCGGCGGACCGGCGGCCGCGACCAGATTCCCGGCCATGTGCTGCGCTTCCTGGCCGTGGCGCTCGTCCCGCTCCTCGTCCTCGCCCCCTGGTCACTGTCGCTGCTGACCCGGCCGTCCCGCTTCTTCCAGGAGCCCGGGCTCGGCTTCGGCGCCGGCTCCGCCTCCGTCCTCGACCTCATCGGCCTCAGCCCCGGCGGCCCCGGGGCGGCCGGCGGCGTCCTGCTCTTCGGCATCGTGCCGGCCGCCCTCGCCGCGACGCTGCGCGACACCCGGCAGCGCGCGATCCGCACCGCCTGGGCCGTGGCGCTGACCGGGCTGCTGTGCGCGGCGCTCGGCAACGGCTCCGGCTGGACCGGCCCGGCCATGCTGATCTACGGCCTGGCCCTGCTGTGCGCCGCCGCGATCGGCGCCGAGGGCATCCGGACCCGTATGGCCAGCCTCGGATTCGGCTGGAAGCAGCCGGTCGCCGTGCTGATCGCGCTGGCCTGCCTGCTCGCCCCGCTGTACGCGGCGGTCAGCTGGATGATCACCGGTGCGGGCGGGCCGCTGGAACGCCGCAGCCCCGAACAGGTACCGGCGTTCGTCGCCGAGGAGTCCGGCTCCACCGACCGGGCCCGCACCCTGGTCCTCGACGGCACGCCCGGCCAGGTCCGCTACTCCCTGGTCCGCGGTTCCGGCGCCCGGCTCGGCGACGCCGACCTGGCCGCCGAGGCGGGCGAGGACAAGCGGCTGGGCGGCATCGTCGCGCACCTCGTGGCCGGCTCCGGCGCCGACCAGACGCGCCAGCTCGGCGGCTATGCCGTCCGCTACGTCCTGGTCAAGGACGGGGCCCCGCGTGCGATGGGCCGCGTACTGGACGCCACGCCCGGCCTGACCCGGCTCAGCCAGGACGACGGCAGCGCCCTGTGGCGGGTCGACAGCAAGGTGTCCCGCGTCTCGATCGCCGCGCCCCGGCCCCAGGGGGCCCAGGGGACCCAGGACGGCGCCGCCACCGGTGAGGCCGCCGTGCCCACCCCGGTCAAGGCCGGCCCCGTCGAGGCGCACACCACGATCCCCGCCGGGCCCGCCGGCCGGGAGCTGCGCCTCGCCGACGCCGCCGACGAGGGCTGGCAGGCCACCCTGGACGGCACCCCGCTCAAGCCCGTCACCGTCGACGGCTGGGCCCAGGGCTTCACCCTCCCCGCGCACGGCGGCACCCTCGACCTCACCCACGAGAGCCCGCTCGGCCACACCCTCTGGCTGTCGGCCCAGGGCCTGCTCGCCGTCGTCCTGGTGGTGCTCGCCCTGCCGGGCCGCCGCCGGGAGATCGACGACGACCTGCCCGAGGACGTGGCCGCCGCCCAGGCCGCCGCGACCGCCGGGGAGGGGCGCCGGGCGCGGCGTCTGCGCGCCCAGGCCGAGGCGGCGGGCGCGCCCGAGAGCGGCACCGGCCCGGCCGTCCCCGGCGAGCAGGCGCCGCCCGGTCCGGCGGCGGTTGCGGTGCCCGCTCAGGGGACGGCCCAGGACGCCGTCCAGGACACCGGCCATGGCGCCGCCCAGGACATTGGCCCCCAGGGCACCGGCCATGGCGCCGCCCAGGACATCGTCGCGGCCACCGATCCGTACGCCGACCCGTCGTACGCCGATCCCTACGCCGAATCGCCGTACGGCGACCCGTCGTACGGCGACCCGTACGCCGCGGTCCCCCAGCAGCAGTCGCACGGGAGCCACGGGAGCCACGACGGCCACGACGGCCACGAGGGTCACGACGGCCGCGAGGGCCACGGGAGCTGGGAGAGCTGGCAGGCGGCACCGGGCGGGCTGCCCCAGCCCGGTGAACAGCAGCAGCCGTACGCCCCCGCCGACCCGTACCAGGCGGGCCAGTACGGCGGGCAGTACCCGCAGGCCGACCCCTACCAGGCCCCCGCCGACTACCAGGCCCCCGCCGACCCGTTCGCCGCCGACCCCTACCAGGCCGGCGCCTACGACCCGTACGGCTACGGCCGGCAGACCCAGCACCAGCACCCACAGCAGCACCCACACCAGGATCCACACCAGCCCTACGACGACGGCACGACGTACCCCGGCTCCGCCTCCGGGCCGCGCCGTGACGGGAGCGACCAGCAGTGAAGCGCACGATGATGTCCCTGATCGGCGTGGCCGTCGCACTGGGCGCGGTCACCGGTGTCGCCGCCGTCGCCGCCCCGGACGGCGGCACCGCGGCCGCCCCCGCCGACGGCACCCGACTGCCCGTCCAGCGCTCCGCCCTGCTCTGCCCCGCCCCCACCTCCTCCGAGGTCGGCGAGACGGCCTACACCGCCTTCGCCCCCAAGGGAGCCGCCGCCGGGTCCGGCACAGGGTCGGGCGCAGGGTCCGGCACCACGAAGGGCACCGCCCAGCTGCTGCCTGCCGGCACGGTCAAGGACGACGGCGGCAGCGACCGCGGCACGAGCAAGGGCCAGGGCCAGGGCAAGGGCACGGACACGGGCAAGGACAGCGGTGCGGCCACGGCCGGCGGCCGGGTCGTCCCGCCGCGCGACACCAAGCCCGTCGTCCCCCTGCAACAGGCCGGCACACCGGTCACCGCCACCACCGACCGATCCGACGCCCCGGCCCTCGTCGGCGCCGCGGACGGCGCCCTGGCCCCCGGCTGGACCGTCCAGCAGACCACCGCCGTGGCGGCCGGCGCCGGCCGCGGCCTGCTCGGCCTGAGCTGCACCGCCCCGGACACCGCCTTCTGGTTCCCCGGCGTCAGCACCGGCACCGGCCGTCAGGACTACGTCCACCTCACCAACCCGGGCTCCACCCCGGCCGTCGTCGACCTCGAACTGCGCGGCAAGGACGGTGCGCTGGGCGGCGCCGCGGGCGAGAACATCACCGTCCCGCCGCACACCGACGTCCCCGTCCTCCTCTCGACCCTGACCACCGCTCCCACCGCCGACGCCACCCTCCACGTCACCGCCCGCGAGGGCCGGGTCGGCGCCGCCGTCCAGGCCGTCGACGGCAAGCTCGGCAGCGACTGGCTGCCGGCCGCCGGTGACCCGTCCCCCGGCGCGGTGCTGCCCGGCATCCCCAAGGACGCCACCTCCGTCCGGCTGGTCGCCATCGCCCCCGGGGACGCCGACGCCGACCTGAAGGTCCAACTGGCCACCCCCACCGGGCTGATCACCCCCGCCGGCCTGGAGACCCTGCACGTCAAGAGCGGCATGACCACCGCGGTGGACCTCAAGGACCTCACCAAGGGCGAGGCCGGCTCCCTGGTGCTCACCCCCGCGGACAGCACCTCCAAGGCCCCCGTCGCCGCCGCGCTACGGGTCACCCGCGGCACGGGCGACAACCAGGAGATGGCGTTCATCCCGGCGACCCGCCCCGTCGAGCAGCGCGCCACCGCCGCCGACAACCGCGACAAGGGCAGCACCCTCTCCCTGGTCGCCCCCGAGAAGGGCAAGGACGCCCGGGTGAAGGTCACCGCCTCGGCGGGCAGCGGCGGCGGCACCCCGGTCACCAAGACGTACACGGTCAAGGGCGGCACCACCCTCGAGATCGACCCGCCCCGCCCCCAGGGCCTCAAGGGCGGCTACGCACTGACCGTCGAGCCCGAGTCCGGCAGTGGTCCGGTCCACGCGTCCCGGACGCTCGCCCTGCCCCAGGGCAAGGTGCCCGCCTTCACCATCCAGCCGCTGCCCGACGACCGCGGTTCGGTCCTCGTCCCCACCGCCGGCCAGGATCTCTCGGTCCTGACGGACTGACCCATCGACCCTGATGGGCCCGATAGCCCGACGGCCCGACGGCCCGACGGCCCGACGGGCTGATGGATCGACGGATCGACGGATCGACGGGCGGATCACTCCTGGCCGTAGCGCGGGTCCACCGACTCCGGAGCCAGCCCCAGCAGCTCGGCGACCTGCTCGACCACGACCTCGTGCACCAGCAGTGCCCGCTCGTCCCGGCTCTTCGTGCGGATCTCCACCGGCCGGCGGTAGATCACGATCCGGTCCCGATGTCCGCCCCCGGCCGGCAGCATCCGTCCCAGCGGCACGGTCTCCTCGTCGGCCACCGCGCCCGGCCCGTCGCCGGGACCAAAACCGGGCACCTCCACGACCATGAAATCGACCTGGGCGAGCTGCGGCCACCGTCGCTCCAGACGGTCCCGCGAGTCATACACAAGATCCACAAAGGCATCGGCACGCGTCACCGACAGCGGCACCTGGGGCGGCGCGATCGGCCCGCGCATGCCACGGCCATGACGGTCGCGGCGGCGAGGCCGCGGCTCCGTCGGTCGGGGCGGTACGGGGGTGTCCATCAGCATCGAGCGTAGCCGTCGGGCACCCCCGGGAACCGCCGAGTACGGCAAGATGCGCCATGTCGCCGGCCGACCGAACCCGGCCTCATCGCTTTCGGTTCCACCCCTTATCCGATCGCGTATCCCACCATCCGATCGCGTATCCCACCGTGCGGACCCCGGGCGATGCCCGGAAACGCACCGACCGCCGACGGCATTCCCCGCCCTCCGCCCTCCGCCGCGGGGCTCCCGGTCCAGGTCGTCCCGAGCGGGTGCAGGTCAGACGCATCGGACGAAGCGGGACGACACGGTTGGGTGAGCCGGGGGAGAGTCGTCGCGGCCCGCTCAAGAGTGCGGTACCGTCCAACGTCGTGAGCCCTGTACGTCGCTGTTCGCGCACTGCGTGCGGCCGCCCCGCCGTCGCAACGCTGACGTACGTCTACGCGGATTCGACCGCCGTGCTCGGACCGCTCGCCACCTACGCCGAGCCGCACTGCTACGACCTGTGCGCCGAGCACTCCGAGCGGCTGACCGCCCCCCGTGGCTGGGAGGTCGTCCGCCTCGCCATCGACTCCGGCCCGGCCCGCCCCAGCGGCGACGACCTCGAAGCGCTGGCGAACGCGGTACGCGAGGCCGCCCGCCCCCAGGAACGCGCCGCAGGCGACGGCTCGCCGCCGCCCGGCGACCGCGACCCCCATCCCATGGAGGTCGCCCGCCGCGGGCACTTGCGGGTGCTGCGCTCGCCCGACTGATCCCCCTGATCCCCGGAGGGTCCGCGACCGACCCCGGCCTCACTGCCGCACGTGGCTTGCTTCGCGCGGCTTCCTGCGGTTTTCCACGTTTCCCGCGGTTTCCCGAGACTTTCCTGCGGTTTCCTGCGGCTTTCCCGCGGTTCCCCACGCCGTCGTCCCCGGCGCCGTACCTCCCGTCCCGCTGTCGCGCCCGCGTGGATAAATTGGGGTGGCCGAACCCACCCCAGGAGGACTGCCTCGTGAAAGACCTTTCGCACCTCGTGAAGGCGTACGACGTACGCGGCGTCGTCCCCACCGACTGGGACGAACCGCTCGCCGAGCTGTTCGGAGCCGCTTTCGTCGAGGTCACCGGCGCGGACGCGATCGTGATCGGGCACGACATGCGGCCGTCCTCGCCCGGGCTGTCCCGGTCGTTCGCGCGCGGCGCCGCGGCCCGCGGAGCGGACGTCACCGAGATCGGGCTGTGCTCGACCGACGAGCTGTACTACGCGAGCGGCGCCCTCGGCCTGCCCGGCGCGATGTTCACCGCCTCGCACAACCCCGCCCAGTACAACGGCATCAAGATGTGCCGCGCCGGGGCCGCCCCGGTGGGCCAGGACACCGGCCTCGCCCAGATCCGCGAACTGGTCGAGCGCTGGAGCGCGGACGGCGCGCCCGAGCCGGTGCCCGCCACCGGATCGGTCACCCAGCGCGATGTGCTGGAGGACTACGCCGCGCACCTCCGCGGCCTGGTGGACCTGTCGGGCATTCGCCCCCTGAAGGTCGTCGTCGACGCCGGCAACGGCATGGGCGGGCACACCGTCCCGACCGTCTTCGAGGGGCTGCCGCTCGAACTGGACGCGCTCTACTTCGAGTTGGACGGTTCGTTCCCGAACCACGAGGCCAACCCGCTCGACCCCAAGAACATCGTCGACCTCCAGGCCCGCGTCCGTGAGGTCGGCGCCGACCTCGGCCTCGCCTTCGACGGCGACGCGGACCGCTGCTTCGTCGTCGACGAGAACGGCGACCCGGTGTCCCCCTCCGCGATCACCGCCCTGGTCGCCGCCCGCGAACTGGCCAAGGCCCCCGGCGCCACCGTCATCCACAACTGCATCACCTCCTGGTCCGTCCCGGAGGTCGTCGCGGAGAACGGCGGTACGCCGGTCCGCACCCGCGTCGGGCACTCCTTCATCAAGCAGGAGATGGCCAGGGCCGGCGCGATCTTCGGCGGTGAGCACTCCGCCCACTACTACTTCCGCGACTTCTGGAACGCCGACACCGGCATGCTCGCCGCCCTGCACGTCCTGGCAGCCCTCGGCGGCCAGGAGGGCCCGCTGTCGCAGCTGGTCGCCCAGTACGACCGCTACGCGGCCTCCGGCGAGATCAACAGCACCGTCGACGACCAGACCGGGCGCCTCGCCGCCATCAGGGCGGCCTACGAAGGCCGCCCGGGCATCACCCTCGACGAGCTGGACGGCCTGACCGTCACCGCCGAGGACTGGTGGTTCAACGTACGGCCCTCGAACACCGAGCCGCTGCTGCGCCTGAACGCCGAAGCACGCGACCAGGAGACCGTCGAGCGGGTCCGCGACGAGGCCCTGGCGATCATCCGCGGCTGAGCGGGCGCTCATGTGGGGTGACGGGCGGCGGCGCCTCCGGGCACGCCTCCCGCCCCCCCCGGGCGGCTCCCGGGCAGGCTTCCACCACTCTCCGGGCACGTCTCCCGCCCCCGGCGGCTCCCGGGCAGGCCTCCACCACTCCCCGGGCACGCTTCCCGCCCCCAGCAGCTCGCGGGCAGGTCTCCCACCTCACTCTCCGGCAGCCCTCCCACCTCCGCGTCTTCCCTCCGGGCAGGCCGGGGCCCACCGTCCGGCGGTACGCTGGCCACGCCGCAATCACCCTGAAGGAGCCGCATCCATGCCGGTCGAAGCCAGCTTGATCCAGATCCTCGCCTGCCCGGCGTGCCACGCCCCGCTCGAGGACCGGACCGACGCGGACCCCGCAGAACTCGTCTGCACCTCGGCTGACTGCGGCCTCGGCTACCCCGTCCGGGACGGCATCCCCGTACTCCTCGTCGACGAAGCCAGCCGCCCTGCCTGACCGGGCGCGCCGGACCCGCCCGGCAGCCGCCCGCGTACCCCCGCCCGTACCGGCGATCGGAGGCCGCGCCCACCATGCTCGACGAGTCACTCCTCGATGCCCCTGACGCACTGGCCGGCGCCGACCGCTTCGGTCTGCTGCGCGGCGTCGCCGAATCCGGCGCCCGGGTCCGCACCGCCGCCCGCAGCGCCACCGAATCCGGCATCTCCCGGCTGACGCCCGACGGCCGGCCACGCGCCGTCCTCGTCGCCGGCCCCGGACCCGCCGCGGCCGGTGTCGCCGACCTGCTGCGCGCCCTGGCCGGCGGCACCTGCCCGGTCAGCCTCATCCAGCCCACCGGCGTCGCCCCGCTGCCCGGCGCGCTGCGCTGGACGCTCCCCGGCTGGGCCGGCCCGCTGGACCTGCTGCTGCTCGCCGGCCCGGACGCCGCCGATCCCGGCCTCGCCGAACTGGTCGAACAGGCCTACCGCCGCGGCTGCTCGGTGGTCGCCGTCACCCCGGCCGGAGGCCCGCTCTCCGACGCCGTCATCCAGGCCCGCGGCCTCGCCGTACCGCTGGCGACCACCGCGTACGACGCCGAATTCGACGTCGAGGGCGCGCCCCCGGCCGCCCCCGGCACCCTCTGGTCCGTCCTGATCCCGCTGCTGATGCTGACCGACCGGATCGGCCTGATCAGCGCCCCGCCGGACGCCCTGGACCAGCTCGCCGACCGCCTCGACCAGCTCGCCGAGCGCTGCGGCCCGGCCATCCCCACCTACACCAACCCCGGCAAGACGCTCGCCGCCGACCTCGCCGACGCGCTCCCGCTGATATGGACCGAGGGCACCTTCGCGCACGCCGTCGGCCGGCACTTCGCCACCGAGCTGGCCGGGCTCGCCGGCCGACCGGCCCTCGCCGCCGAACTGCCCGAGGCGCTCACCACCCACCGCACCCTGCTCGTCGGCCCCCTCACCGAGGGCGCCGACCCGGACGACTTCTTCCGCGACCGGGTCGACCAGCCCGCCGCGACGGCGCTGCACGCCCGGATCGTGCTGCTGCGCGAGCAGGAGCCCGGCCCGCTGTCCGCCACCCGTGCGGCCAAGGCGCTCGCCGAGGAGCGCGACACCACCCTCACCGAGCTGGAACCGGGCGCCGGCAGCGATCTGGAGAAGGCCGCGGAGCTGCTCGCCATCGCGGATTTCGGCGCCGTTTACCTGGCGCTCGCGGGCACCGAGTGATCTGACCGAGTGATCTACCGAGTGACGTGACCGAGTGACGTGACCGAGTGACGTGACCGAGTGGTCTGTGAGACCCGGAGCCGTTGCGCGGCGCCGGACCCTTCGCCCAGCAGCCCGACGCGTCCTACGCGCACACGTGCATACGCGGTCGGGCGACCGAACAGCCAGCCGTACGACCGGACAGCCGGCCGCATGACGGCAACCAGCAGCAACCGCAGCAACCAGCAGCAACCAGCAGCAATCAGCAGGAACCAGCAGGAAGCAGCGACCCAATGGACCGCCTGGCCAACACCGTGCGCCCCTACGCCTGGGGCTCCACCACTGCCATCCCGGAGCTCCTCGGCACCGAGCCCACCGGCGAACCGCAGGCCGAGATGTGGATGGGCGCCCACCCCGGCGCCCCCTCCCGCATCGACCGCGGCGCGGGCCCGGTCTCCCTGGCCGAGGTGATCGACGCGGACCCCGAGGCCGAGCTCGGACCGGACACCGTCCGCGCCTTCGGCCCCCGGCTGCCCTTCCTGCTCAAGCTGCTCGCCGCCGGCTCACCGCTCTCCCTCCAGGTCCACCCCGACCTGACCCAGGCCAAGGAAGGCTTCGCCGACGAGGAACAGCGCGGCGTCCCCCTCGACGCCCCGCACCGCAACTACAAGGACGCCAACCACAAGCCCGAGCTGATCGTCGCGCTCACCCCCTTCGACGGGCTGTGCGGTTTCCGCCACCCGGCAGAGGCCGCGGACCTCCTGGACGGCCTGGGCGTCGACGACCTCAACCCGTACGTCGACATCCTGCGTGCCACGCCCGAGGAGGCCGCCCTGCGCGAGGTGCTCGGCGCCGTACTCGGGGCCGAGCACCACGCCATCGCCGGCACCGTCGAGCGCGCCACCGTCGCGGCCGGGCAGCGCGCCGCCGAGGGAGGACCGCACGCCGACGCCTACGCCGCCTACGCGGGTATCGCCCACCACTACCCCGGCGACCCCGGTGTCCTCGCCGCCATGCTGCTCAACCACGTACGGCTCCAGCCCGGCGAGGCGCTGTTCCTCGGCGCCGGTATCCCGCACGCCTACCTCAGCGGCCTCGGCGTCGAGCTGATGGCCAACTCCGACAATGTGCTGCGCTGCGGGCTGACCCCCAAGCACGTCGACATCCCCGAACTGCTGCGCGTGGTCCGCTTCGAGGCCGGCGATGCCGGGGTGCTGCGACCCGAGGAGGTCGCCGGCGAGGAGGTCTACGACACCCCGATCGACGAGTTCCGGCTCTCCCGCTTCGTCCTCGCCCCCGGCGCCGCCCCGCGCGCCCTGGTCTCCCGTACGCCGCAGATCCTGCTGTGCACGGCGGGCACGGTCCGGCTGCGCGGCACCGACAAGGCCCCGGAGGCCGACAAGGTCCCGGAGGCCGGCGAAGCCCCGGAGGGCGTGCCGGAGCGCGCGGGGGAGCCTGGCGGGAGCGAACTGACCCTGGCCCCCGGCGAGTCCGCCTTCGTACGCGCCGGTGAGCGGCTCACCCTCTCCGGAGCGGGCACCCTCTTCCGCGCGACCGTCGTGGCGTAGGGGCCGCAGGGGAGCACACGCGAAGGCAGTGACGCCAGAACGGGCACCAGGACGGGCATCAGGACGGGCATCAGAACGGGCAGGGGCACGCTGAGTGGCGGACGTCTCGCGCCGTGCTGTAACAATGACCGCCGCAGGCCGTAAAGCGGCGGTAAAGCCCGCACGGCCGGAAGGGCCCGGAGAGCCGGGACGAACCGGATGATCCGGACGAGATGAACCGGATGATCCGGACGATGGGACGACGGAAGGGATACGCGGCACCAATGAGCGCATCAGGCGGGACAAAGGCGATCGTCGCGGCGCTGGGCGCCAACCTGGCGATCGCCGCAGCGAAGTTCGTGGCCTTCGCCTTCAGCGGCTCGTCCTCGATGCTGGCCGAAGGCGTGCACTCCCTCGCGGACTCCGGCAACCAGGGGCTGCTGCTGCTCGGCGGCAAGAAGGCCAAGCGGGCGGCCACCGAGGAGCACCCCTTCGGCTACGGCCGCGAGCGGTACATCTATGGCTTCCTGGTCTCCATCGTCCTGTTCACCATCGGCGGCGTCTTCGCGCTCTACGAGGGCTACGAGAAGATCCAGGACCCACACCCGCTGGAGGACTGGTACTGGCCGATCGGCGTCCTCGTCTTCGCGGTCATCGCCGAGGGCTTCTCCTTCCGTACGGCCATCAAGGAGTCCAACGAGCTGCGCGGCAAGCAGACCTGGACCCAGTTCGTGCGCCGCGCCAAGGCCCCTGAGCTGCCGGTCGTCCTCCTGGAGGACCTGGGCGCGCTCGTCGGTCTGGTCTTGGCCCTCGGCGGCGTCGGCCTCACTCTCCTCACCGGCAACGGTGTCTGGGATGGCATCGGCACCATGTGCATCGGCGCGCTGCTGGTCCTGATTGCCCTGGTCCTGGCCGCCGAGACCAAGTCGCTGCTGCTGGGCGAGGCCGCGGGCACCGAAGAGGTCGCCGCGATCCGTACCGCGATCGTCGACGGCGAGGTCGTCAGCCGCGTCATCCACATGCGCACCCTCCACCTCGGTCCCGAGGAACTGCTGGTCGCCGCCAAGATCGCGGTGCGGCGCCACGACACCGCCGCCCAGGTCACGAACGCCATCAACGCCGCCGAGGCCCGCATCCGCGAGGCCGTCCCCATCGCCCGCGTCATCTACCTCGAACCGGACATCTACGACGAGACCACCGCCGCCGCCGGCCCCGACCCCGCCAAGACCCCGGGCAGCCACTGACCCGCTGGGAACCGGGCAGCCACGGACCCCGCTGGAGACCGGGCAGCCACGGACCCCGTTGGGAACCGGGCAGCCACGGGCACCGTTGGAGACCGGGCAGCCGCGGACCCCGTTGGGAACTGGGCAGCTACCGAGCCCGCTGGGAACTGGGCAGCTACCGAGCCCGCTGGGGGTAAGTCCCCGGCACCCGTTGGCAATACGTGCCCGTGACCCGTTACGTCTCCGTGACCCGTTGGGAATACGTCACCGGCACCGCCGCGTTGTGGCTCCGCAGGGGGCCCTCGCGCCCCCTAGGGGATCCGTTCGAACGTCCCCTAAGGGGGGCTCCTGAGAGCCCCTCACGACCCCCTAATGGATCTCCCGGAGCATGCACAGCAACGCCGTCTCGTCCGCCGCATCGCGCAACCGCGCCCGGAAGCCGGCATCCATCAGCTTCCGTGACAGCAGCGCCAGGATCCGCAGATGCTCGTCCCCAGCCGCCGCCTCCGGCACCGCGATCATGAAGACGACCTTGGCGAGCGTGCCGTCCAGCGAGCCCCAGTCGATACCGTCCGCGGACCGCCCGAAGGCGACGACCGGCGCGGTCACCGCGTCCGTCTTGGCATGCGGGATGGCGATCTCCTCACCCAGTCCTGTGGTGCCCTGCGCCTCCCGCGCCAGCGCCACACGGATCAACTCGTCCACGTCCGCCACCACACCGCCGGCCGCGGCCAGTTCGGCCATCTCGCGGATTGCCGCTTCCTTCTCACCCGCGGCCAGCTGCGTGGTGACGGTCCGCTCGGTGAGGTAGCCGGAAAGCACCTCGGCGGGGGCGGCGGCCGCCGAAGCCTCGGCACTCCGCGCATCCTCCGCGACGGCCACGCCCGTACGAGTCCCGGCACCGGCACTCGTACTGGCACTGGCACTGACACCGGCACCGGCACTCGTACTGGCACGGGCACTGGCATCGGCACGGGCACCGGACCCGCTACCGGCCCCGGCCCCAGCCACAGCCGCCCCGTCCCTCCGCCGCTCCGCGACATCCACCAGCGCCACCGTCGTCAGCGCCGTCACCACCGAACCGATCACCACGGCGAGGAAGAACACCGGCACCCCGCCGACCGCACCCAGCACCGCCACAATCGGCCCGCCGTGCGGCACCGCATTCGTCACGCCGGCCATCCCCGCGACCGCACCGGCCACCGCACCACCCAGCATGTTCGCCGGAATGACCTGCGCGGGCCGCGCCGCGGCGAACGGAATCGCGCCCTCGGAGATTCCGAAGACCCCCATGAACAGCGCCGCCATCCCCGTCTCCCGCTCCTGCTCGGAGTACAGGCGTCGGCGGATCAGCGTGGCCAGCCCCTGCCCCAGCGGCATCACCGGGATCGCCGCGGCACACATGCCCATCACCGTCTGGTTGCCGGACGCGATCAGCCCGGCGCCGAACAGGAACGCGGTCTTGTTGACCGGACCACCCATATCGAACGCGATCATCAGGCCGAGGATCGCGCCGAGCAGGATCGCGCTGGACCCCGTCATCCCGCCGAGCCAGCCAGTGAGGTGCGTGAAGACCCACGAGACGGGGCGGCCGATGACGTAGATGAAGAACAGCCCCAGCGCCGTCGTCGCCACGATCGGGATCACGATGATCGGCATGATCGGCCGCACGAACCGGGGAACCCTGATCTTCTTGATCCCCTGCACCAGATAGCCGGCCAGAAAGCCGGTGACGATCGCGCCGATGAAGCCCGCGCCCGCCTTGGAGCCGTACAGCTCGCCCGTATTGGCGAGCCAGCCGCCGATCATGCCGGGCACCAGCGCCGGCCGGTCCCCGATCGCGTACGCGATATAGCCGGACAGGATCGGCACCATCAGCGTGAAGCCGATGACACCGATGTCATTGACGTGCTTCCAGAACGAGTCCTCGGGGATGACCAGGCCGCCGTCCGCCTGCGGATGCCCGCCCAGCGCCAGCGAGATCGCGATCAGCAGACCGCCGACCACCACGAACGGGATCATGTAGCTGACACCGTTCATCAGCGCCTTGTAGACGACGCCGCGCTCCTTGCCGCTGCCGGCACCACCCGCCCCACCGGACGCCACATGAGCGCCGGCGCCAGCACCAGCGCCGTCGTCGCCACCGGCACTGGCACCGACTTCGGCACCGTCGACACCGGCACCACCCGCCTCGCCTCCATACACGGGCGCGCTCCGCACCCGCTCGATCAGCCGCTCGGGGTGGCGTATGCCCTCCGCGACCCCGACCGTCAGCAGCCGCTTGCCGGCGAACCGGCTCCGGTCGACATCCTTGTCCGCGGCGATGATGATCCCGTCCGCATCCTTGACATCGTTGTCAGACAGTACGTTCTCAGCCCCGATGGAGCCCTGCGTCTCCACCTTGATCTCATGGCCGAGCGACGCGGCGGCCTGCGCCAGCTTCTCCGCGGCCATGTACGTGTGGGCGATGCCGGTCGGGCAGGCGGTCACGGCGAGCAGCTTCAGCCTCTGCCCGTCCCTCCCCGCAGCCTCGGGGGATCCCGCTGAACTGGTGGTCACGTGGTTCTCCTTACGGACGTGCGCACGGCGGAGCAGATGGCGGAGCGGACGTCCGGGTGCTCCCGTGCTCCCGGCATCCTGCACGACGGCCCCGCATGAGCAAAGCCCCCGACGCCACCCGTCTCAGCCCCTCTGTCAGTCCCCTCTCAGTCCCCCCTCGGCCCTCTCCCAGCGCCCCTCCGCCCAGCCCTCCCATGGCCGGGACCGCACGGAAGCGGTCCGTCCTGGCTGGGGTTCACCGGGCCGATCGGTGTAGATTCGTGACCAGTGCCAGACGTCGCTGCTGATGGCGGTCGGTCGGCCCGCCCCGCGGACCGGCCGAGGGAGAGAGGGCCTTCGACGGACTGCGCTGCGGCCTAGGGGAGAGGTGTGTCCGCCTGCGCGTACGCTCCTCCCGCCAGCTGATGCTGGGGACCCCCGGCCCGCGCCGCAGACTGCCCGCCCATCCGCCTCGACTCCCGAGGAGCAGCACGCATGACGACAGCAGCAGCCACCGGCCAGGACTTCAAGGTCGCCGACCTTTCCCTCGCCGCCTTCGGCCGCAAGGAGATCACCCTCGCCGAGCACGAGATGCCCGGCCTGATGGCGATCCGCAAGGAGTACGCCGCCGCCCAGCCGCTGGCCGGCGCCCGCGTCACCGGCTCCCTGCACATGACCGTGCAGACCGCAGTCCTGATCGAGACCCTGGTCGCCCTGGGCGCCGAGGTCCGCTGGGCCTCCTGCAACATCTTCTCCACCCAGGACCACGCCGCCGCGGCCATCGCCGTCGGCCCCGACGGCACGCCGGACAGCCCCCAGGGCGTCCCGGTCTTCGCCTGGAAGGGCGAGACGCTGGAGGAGTACTGGTGGTGCACCGAGCAGGCCCTGACCTGGCCGAACTCGCCCACCGGCGGCCCCAACATGATCCTGGACGACGGCGGTGACGCCACCCTCCTGGTCCACAAGGGCGTCGAGTACGAGAAGGACGGCAAGGTCCCCTCGGTCGACACCGCCGAGAGCGACGAGCACCGCGCGATCCTCGAACTCCTCACCCGCACCCTGGGCGAGAACCCGGAGAAGTGGACCAAGCTCTCCTCCGAGATCCGCGGCGTCACCGAAGAGACCACCACCGGCGTGCACCGCCTCTACGAGATGCAGCGCGACGGCGACCTCCTCTTCCCGGCGATCAACGTGAACGACGCCGTGACGAAGTCGAAGTTCGACAACAAGTACGGCTGCCGCCACTCCCTCATCGACGGCATCAACCGCGCCACCGACGTCCTCATCGGCGGCAAGACCGCCGTCGTCTGCGGCTACGGCGACGTCGGCAAGGGCTGCGCGGAGTCCCTGCGCGGCCAGGGCGCCCGCGTCATCATCACCGAGATCGACCCGATCTGCGCCCTGCAGGCCGCCATGGACGGCTACCAGGTCACCACCCTCGAGGACGTCGTCGAGACCGCCGACATCTTCGTCACCACCACGGGCAACAAGGACATCATCCTCGCCTCGCACATGGCGAAGATGAAGCACCAGGCGATCGTCGGCAACATCGGCCACTTCGACAACGAGATCGACATGGCCGGCCTGGCCAAGATCCCGGGCATCGTCAAGGACGAGGTCAAGCCGCAGGTCCACACCTGGACCCACCCGGACGGCAAGGTCCTGATCGTGCTGTCCGAGGGGCGCCTGCTCAACCTGGGCAACGCCACGGGCCACCCCTCCTTCGTGATGTCCAACTCCTTCGCGGACCAGACGCTGGCCCAGATCGAGCTGTTCACCAAGCCCGAGCAGTACCCGACCGACGTCTACGTCCTGCCCAAGCACCTGGACGAGAAGGTCGCCCGTCTCCACCTCGACGCACTCGGCGTGAAGCTCACGACCCTGCGCCCGGAGCAGGCCGCGTACATCGGCGTCGAGGTCGAGGGCCCCTTCAAGCCCGACCACTACCGCTACTGATCGGCGCCGCTCCTGAGCCACACAGCTCCTGAGCCACACCGTGCCCACCGGCTGATCGGCACCACCGGTGCCGGTCCGCCGAGGCGCTCTCCCAGCAGCCGGTGACCCCAGGCCCTCGCCACTCACGGCGGGGGCCTGGCCCGTAAGCTCCCCCGGACCCCGCAAGGGCCGAACCCCCGCAAGCCGCAAGGGCCGAGCACCTGCAAAGGCCCGTACAGCCCGCACTGCCCCCGCTCCACCGGCCGCTCCTCGCCGGTCGCCGCCCGAAGGACTGCATCCCCCATGCCCCGCGGCCACTACTCGCTCCACGATCCGCACGATCACACCCCCCTCGGTGAAGAGCACTTCCACTGCGCCACCGGCCCCTCCGGCTGGCGCTACGTCTCCCAGATCACCGGCCCCTCCGGCGACCACATCGGCTCCGTCGACCTCACCCTCGACGACCTCGGCCGCCCCGTCCGCCTCGAACTCCACGCCGCCGCCTGGCAGGTCCGTGGCGCCGCCCTGGACGGCGTCACCTGGGTACGTACCGATCCGACCGGGGAACACGCCACCGAAGGCAACGTCGCCGCGCACGCCTTCACGGGCGCGTCCCCCGCCTTTCTCATCGCCACCGCCCGCCTGCTGCGCCCCACCCTCGGCGCCGGCGCCGTCCGCACCCGCCTCGTCGCCTTCACACCCCCCGTCCTCGCGCCCCGCACCCTCGACCAGTCCTGGGCCCTGATGAGAAGCACACCACACACCACTGACAACGCCCCCCTCATCGCCGACGAATACCAGGTCAACGACCTGGAAACCGGCGAGCAGCACACCGTCCACATCGCCGGCGACGTGGTCCTCGCCGCCCCCGGCATCGAACTCGAATCCCTCGACTCACCGCCGTCGACGTTCAGCCCACCGCCGCCCCCGCCCGACTCCTCCGCGTGATCCGCTCCCACTGCCCACCCCTCCAGCCCTCCGCACGCATCCCGAGCGACCGCCTTCTCACACGCCTCACACCGGCGGCGCGAACCCCGTGGACCGCGGGCGCCGCTGCCCACCCGCGCCACTCGAACCGCCCTCGTCCCCGTTCCCACCCTCGTTCCCAACCTCGTCCCCGCGCCCGTGCCCGCTGACGGCCGGCCCGCGGAGCCCCATGGCGACGTCCGCCCCGCCCTCGGCCCTCGCCCCACTCCCCGGCACAGCGCCGGCACGGGCACCAGAAGCCACACCAGAACCAGAACCAGAACCCACCCCGGCCCCGGAAGACCCGGACTCACCGCCCCCAGGCGACGCCCAAGCCCCCGCCGGAGCTGCCCCGGACCCCACACCCTCGCCGACGCCGGCCGGCTCGGACACCCCCACCGACGCCACCCCGTGATCCACAGGTGACGCCACCCCGAGGTCCACAGGTACGCCCCCACTCCCCGCCGCTACGTCCCCACTCCCCACCGACACGTCCCCACTCTCCGCCGGTACGACCCCGGCCCCCACCGACGCCCCGAACGTCCGCCGGGACTCCCGCGCCTGCCGCTCCCCGGCCACCGCCGCCAGATACGCCGTCGGATGCACCCCCGCCGGCCCCGGCACACCGGTGAACCCCCGCAGGTCCTCCGCCAGCCGCCCCGCCATCGCCGCACCCACCTGCGGATCCAGCTGCCCCACCCGCGTCAGGTACTGCCGCACGGTCAGCCACCACCCGTCGGGCACCCGCGACAGGTCCAGCGCCCCGAGCTCCGACGCCAGCCAAGGAGGCGGGGGCGGGAACGCCGTCCCCACCTGGGCCGCCGGCACCCGCTCCCGTATGACCAGCGTCCCGGCGAACACATCCCCCACCCGGCGCCCCCGGGCCGACACCAACGAGGCGATGGCCGCCACCACCCCCATCGTCAGCACGATCTCGATGGCCCCCATGGCTCCGCGCACCAGCGCGTGCCGGAACCGGATCGGCCCGCCGTCCTCCCGTACGACCCGCAGCCCGCAGATGACCTTCCCCAACGACCGGCCATGGCTCAGCGTCTCGACCACGATCGGTATCCCGACCTGTACCAGGACGAACGCCGCCACCGACACGGCCGCCACCGCCGCGCCGTCCAACGACGACGTCGCGCCCAGCAGCAGCATCGACACTGCGATATAGACGCTCCAGGCCACGGCCACATCCACCGCCACCGCCAGCCCCCGGCTCGCCAGCCTGGCCGGCCGCAGCCCCAGCACCACCGCTTCGCCCGTGACGAGTCCGCTCACGCCGCGCCCACTCCCTCTCGCTCGTTCCCACGCCGTCCTCAAGCCCCGCCCACGCCGGGTCAGGCCAGTCTGCCAAGCTGACCGGGTCCGGTACCCACCCACGGCGCTGCGAGGAGCGACCCCGTATGGACCTCGATGTCTTCGTCACGGCACATAGCGCCGAATGGGACCGGCTCGAAACCCTCCTGCACCGCAAGCGCCGCCTCACCGGCGCCGAGGCCGACGAACTCGTCGCTCTCTACCAACGCACCACCACCCACCTCTCCCTCCTCCTCTCCAGCGCCCCCGACCCCGCGCTGACCAGCCGCCTGACCTCCCTCGTGGCCCGCGCCCGCAGTACGGTCACCGGCGCCCGCAAGGCCTCCTGGCGAGACGTCGCGGGCTTCTTCACCACAGCCTTCCCCGCGGCGGTCTACCGCCTGCGCCGCTGGTGGATACCCACGGCGATCGTCTCCACCGCGGTCGCCGTCCTCCTCGGCTGGTGGATAGCCGCCCACCCCGAGATCCAAGCGTCCATCGGCGCTCCGGAAGACCTCCGTGCCATGACCCGCCCCGGTGGCGAGTACGAGACCTACTACTCCAGCCACCCCGCCGCGTCCTTCGCCGCCAAGGTATGGACGAACAACGCCCAGGCGGTGGCACTCTGCCTGGTCCTCGGCGCCTTCCTCGGCCTGCCCGTCCTGTGGATCCTGTTCCAGAACATGCTCAACCTGGGCATCGGCATCGGCCTGATGTCGTCGGCCGGCCGCCTCGACACCTTCCTCGGCCTGATCCTTCCGCACGGCCTCCTCGAGCTGACCGCCGTCTTCGTCGCGGCGGGGATCGGCCTCCGACTGGGCTGGACCCTCATCGATCCGGGCCCGCGCACCCGCCGCACCGCCCTGGCGGAGGAAGGCCGCTCCGCCCTCGGCGTCGCCCTCGGCCTCGCCGCAGTCCTCTTCCTCTCCGGCCTCCTCGAAGGCTTTGTCACCCCCTCCGGCCTTCCCACCTGGGCCCGCATCGGCATCGGAGTGCTCGCCGAGCTGGGCTTCCTCCTGTACGTGTACGTCCTGGGCGGCCGAGCCGTACGCGCCGGAGCGACCGGCGATGTGGGCCCCACCGACCGCGACACCACCCTCCCGACCGCCGCCTGATGTGCGTCGCACCCCGCTGACCTGCTAATCTCCTCTTCGCCCCAGAAACCCGTTGACACGGGCGGCAGGGGGAGGTAGATTCAAACGGTTGCAACGAACTAGACAAGTTCGCCCTGCGACGGCTAGTCTCTTCTCCGCTTCGGCCAGAATTTCCATTCGGCGAAGCGCAACCGACCACTTACCGGAAGTCTCGGCCGATCAATTCGACCGAGGCCCTTCTGGTAAAGTCGGAAAAGCCAAAAGGCAAACCCCTCCGACGGGGATTCGGAAATGAATTCGGGCCGACAGCGGAACGAGTGAAGATCCGATAGAGTCGGAAAGGCCGAAAAGCGAAAGCCGGACGGTCAACCCCGCTCCAACAGGGGGCCAGAGACGGAAACGGATCTGGTAACGTTGGAATCGCGAAGAGGCCGGAAGGCCGAATCGCACCGGCGAAAATCGGAGCCGCGAGGGTCTGATAGAGTCGGAAACGCAAGACCGAAGGGAAGCGCCCGGAGGAAGCCCGAGAGGGTGGC
>NZ_JBIAWT010000006.1:0-631144 GCF_042895955.1 Streptomyces sp. NPDC001339
CTCATCTCCCGGAAGTTTCCGGTCGACGGGGTATCAACATATCTGGCGTTGACTTTTGGCACGCTGTTGAGTTCTCAAGGAACGGACGCTTCCTTTGGAGTCCCTTCCGGGTTTCCTCCGGGCGCTTCCCTTCGGTGTTTCACACTCTATCAGGTCTTTTTCGGCTTCCGGACCGACGCTTTTCCGCAGGAATGCAGAAGGCGTCAATTCGCGAGTCGCGATCAAAACCCAATGGAGTACTGCCCGCCATCGACCGGCCACATTTCACTGCGGCCTGGCGTCCGGGGCAGGTCTAAGACAGTACAGCTCGGCTGTGGGCGAGGCAAATCGATTCAGCGGGACTCGCGGAGCGTAACCGGGGCCTGTCATGCGGAACCGTCAGTTCTTATGACTTACGCTTCTGAACGGTGCGCCGTCCAGGACAGGTAGTGACGGCGACCTGATGAATCTCCACCCCTGGGAGGCTTCCCATGACCACCGTGACGTCCCCGCTCGCTGGACGCGCCATCGGACTCGCGGCTGTGCCCGACCCGGTGTTCTCCGGAGCGATGGTGGGTCCCGGTACCGCCATCGACCCGGTTCGTGAGCCGTCTACCGCCGTCTCGCCCGTGGACGGTGTCCTCGTATCTCTGCATCCGCACGCGTTCGTCGTCGTCGACGCCGAGGGGCACGGTGTGCTCACTCACCTCGGTATCGACACCGTTCAGCTCAACGGCGAGGGCTTCGAGCTGCTGGTGAACAAGGGCGACACCGTCCACCGCGGCCAGGAGATCGTGCGCTGGAACCCGGCCGCGGTCGAAGAGGCCGGTAAGTCGCCGGTCTGCCCGGTCGTCGCGCTGGAGGCCACCGCGGACTCGCTCGGTGAGGTGCGCGAGGACGGCGACCTCAAGGCGGGCGACCAGCTCTTCTCCTGGCAGTGAGCCGGGCGCCGTCCCGAACGGCAGGTACGACATTCAACGCGGCGGCCCGGCCGTCGCATCAACCGGAGACGGGTGCAATGGAGACAACGCTGCGAGGCGTCGGCGTGAGCCACGGTGTGGCCATCGGCGAGGTGCGGCACATGGGCACGGCGGTGCTGGAGCCGCCGGCCAAGCAGATTCCGGCGGACGAGGCGGAGCGCGAACAGGGGCGTGCCCGCCAGGCCGTGGAAGCTGTCGCCGCCGACCTGATAGCGCGGGGAAATCTTGCGGGCGGCGAGGCCCAGGCCGTGCTGGAGGCCCAGGCGCTGATGGCGCAGGACCCCGAGCTGATGGCGGACGTCGAGCGGCGGATCGCCGTGGGCAGCACTGCCGAACGCGGTGTGTACGACGCGTTCGCGGCGTATCGGGCGCTGCTCGCCGGTGCGGGTGAGTACCTCGCCGGGCGGGTCGCCGACCTCGATGACGTGCGGAACCGTATCGTCGCCCGGCTGCTCGGTGTGCCGATGCCGGGTGTGCCGGACAGCGACGAGCCGTATGTGCTGATCGCGCGGGATCTGGCGCCGGCTGACACCGCGCTGCTCGACCCGTCGCTGGTGCTCGGTTTCGTGACCGAGGAGGGCGGGCCGACCAGCCACAGCGCGATTCTGGCGCGGGCGCTGGGTGTGCCGGCCGTGGTCGCGCTCCCGGGTGCGGGTGAGCTGGTCGAGGGCACCGTGGTCGCCGTGGACGGCAGCACCGGTGAGATCTTCGTGGAGCCGAGCGCCGAGAAGCGGGCGGAGCTGCGGCGGGCGGCCGAGGCGCGGAAGGCGGCGCTGGCCGCGGCGTCCGGTCCGGGTGCCACCTCCGACGGGCACAAGGTGCCGCTGCTGGCGAATGTCGGCGGCCCTGGTGATGTGGCCGCGGCGGTCGAGGCCGGGGCCGAGGGTGTCGGTCTGTTCCGTACCGAGTTCCTGTTCCTGGACGACAGCAAGAAGGCACCGTCCGAAGAGAAGCAGGTCGAGGCGTACCGCAAGGTTCTGGAGGCCTTCCCCGAGGGGCGGGTCGTGGTGCGGGTGCTCGACGCCGGCGCCGACAAGCCGCTGGACTTCCTGACGCCGGCCGACGAGCCGAACCCGGCTCTGGGCGTGCGGGGTCTGCGGACGCTGCTCGACCACCCGGACGTGCTGCGTACGCAGCTGACGGCGCTGGCGAAGGCGGCCGAGGGGCTGCCCGTCTACCTCGAGGTCATGGCGCCGATGGTGGCGGACCGGACCGACGCCAAGGCGTTCGCGGACGCGTGCCGGGACGCCGGGCTGCAGGCGAAGTTCGGCGCGATGGTGGAGATTCCGTCGGCGGCCCTCCGGGCGCGGTCGATTCTGCAGGAGGTGGAGTTCCTTTCGCTGGGGACCAATGACCTCGCGCAGTACACCTTCGCGGCGGACCGTCAGGTGGGCGCCGTGTCGCGGCTCCAGGACCCGTGGCAGCCGGCGCTGCTCGACCTCGTGGCGGCTTCGGCCGAGTCCGCGAAGGCCGAGGGCAAGAGCTGTGGTGTGTGTGGTGAGGCGGCCTCCGATCCGCTGTTGGCCTGTGTGCTGACGGGGCTTGGTGTCACCAGCCTTTCGATGGGTGCGGCGTCGATTCCGTATGTGCGGGCGACGCTGGCCAAGCACACGCTGGCGCAGTGCGAGCGTGCCGCGGCCGCGGCGCGGGCCGCGGACACCGCGGACGATGCCCGGGCGGCCGCGCAGGCGGTGCTTTCCGGGGAGTGACCCCATGGGCGCCGTGCCCGCCCCGGCACGGCGCCCCGCATATCGCGGAGTTCTGACGGCCGTCCCGCCCTTGTGGCGGGGCGGCCGTTCGCTGTCTCCGTGAGCGAAGGATCAGTGGTGGGTGTGGGGGTCGGGTGGCGGGGTGAGCGGGAGGCCGGGGGCGTGGTCGACGCCGTGTTCGGGTGGGATCGGTTCGCCGGTGTCGGTGTCGGTGCAGTAGGCCGTGAAGACCTCGGCGGCGCTGAGGGGGCGGAGCCAGGAGTCACGGAGCGACCAGCCGCGGACGGTGTCACGGCCGCGGTCGACGCGGTTGTCGGAGGGAGCGGGTTCCCCACCGGCAGAAGCAGCGGAGTCGGTGGAGTCGGTGGAGTCGGTCGTGTGGGCCGTCGTGCGGGAGACGATGCCGCCGGGGGTGCGCAGGGCGAACCCGGCGGCGAGGACCGTACAGAAGAGGAGGCTCTCGGATTCGTCGAGCCGGCGCGGGTCGCCCTCGTGGGTGGTGGTGTGCACGGCTGCGAGAAGGGACGGATGACCGGCCGCGATGGAGCAGACCAGGTGGTGGGCTCCGTCGCCGAGGGCGGCGAGGAGCTGCTGGAGCGCTTGAGTGGCGCGGGCGAAGGCGGCGTGGGCGAGGTCCGCGCCGCACTCCTCGCAGCTCCCGGCGCGGGCCAGCAGCGCCGAGGCGTGCCGCCAGGTCGCCTGGCGGTCGGATTCCTCCACGAGCAGCGGGATCAGTCGGCTGAGCGGCTCGCCCTCGTACGTCAACGCCGCGCCGGTACGGGCGACTTCGGCCGTGTAGCGGGTACGGCTGTCGGGGCGGTCCGGGTCCAGGGCGAGGTCGGCGCAGAACTGCTCGTAGGCGACCGGGTCGAAGAGGCTGACGGTCGTCAGTACGCCTTGGTCGGCGAGGGTGCGCAGCAGGGTCTCCATCTGCTGGAGGTAGCTGTTGTGGTCGTCGAACGGGAAGGTGCGGTAGCGGCGCATGGCGCTGAAGTCCCGCTCGTCGGCGAGGACCGCGGCGGCGCTGGGGATTTCGCGGCGCAGTGCGCGGCGGGCGGCGGAGCCGCTGGATCGGGCGGCCGGTCCGCCGGTGCGGTGGGCGCGGGCGGGCCGATCGGCGGGCCGGGATGTGGATGTCATGACTCCCCCTGGTGTGCTCTGAGTGTGCTCGGTGTGGCGTGCGCGGACCGAACGCCACTTGTCACTGAGAGTAATCGGAGGGTCTGACAATGCCGATCCCGCGCCGGCTGAGGGGCCGTGCGGCCTGCGGTCTCCGGGCCGGCGCCGTCCGGCATGGGCCGGTGGGCCGGTGGGCCGGCTACCGCGCGCGGTCGCGGGCCACCTGCTCGTAGAAGCGGAGCAGTTCCAGGTCGTCGACGGAACCGGGGTTGACCGCCTTGTCGAGCGGGGTGCCCTGGAGGAGGCGCTTGACGGGCACCTCGATGCGCTTGCCGGTGAGGGTGTGCGGGACGCCGGGGGCCTGGATGATGTCGTCGGGGACGTGGCGCGGTGAGAGCTGTTCGCGGATGGTGTGCTTGATGCGCTCGCGGAGGGCGTCGTCGAGGGTGGCCCCGGGGGCAAGGTGGACGAAGAGCGGCATCCAGTAGCCGCCGTCCGGGAGTTCCAGACCGATGACGAGGGATTCGCGGATCTCGGGGAGCCGTTCGACGGCCTCGTAGATGTCGGCGGAGCCCATACGGACTCCCTGGCGGTTGAGGGTGGAATCGGAGCGGCCGTGGATGACGACGCTGCCGCGCGAGGTGACGGTGATCCAGTCGCCGTGCCGCCAGACGCCGGGGTACATGTCGAAGTAGCTGTCGTGGTAGCGGGTGCCGTCCGGGTCGTTCCAGAAGCGGGTGGGCATGGACGGCATGGGCTGGGTGATGACGAGTTCGCCGACCTCGTCGATGAGCGGCTTGCCCTGGGGGTCCCAGGCCTGGAGGTCGGTCCCGAGGCAGGGAGCCTGGAGTTCGCCGATGTGGACGGGGAGGGTGGGGACGGCGCCGGCGAAGCAGCTGCAGACGTCGGTGCCGCCGCTGACGGACGCCGTCCACAGCTCGGCGCCGCTCTCCGCGAAGGACTCGTGCAGCCATCGGAAGCCGTCCGGCGGGAGCGGGGAGCCGGTGGTGGCGACGCAGGTGAGGGCGGAGAGGTCGAGGTCGCGGGCCGGGTGGATACCGGCCTTGCGGCAGGCCATGACGTAGGCGGCGGAGGTGCCGAAGAGGGTGGTACGGGTGGCCGCGGCGACCCGCCACTGGGCGGCGATGTCGGGGTGGCCGGGACTGCCGTCGTAGAGGACGATCGTGGCGCCCACCAGCAGGCCGGCGACGAGGAAGTTCCACATCATCCAGCCGGTGGAGGTGTACCAGAAGAACCGGTCGTCGGGACCGAGGTCGCAGTGCAGGCCGGTCTGCTTGAGGTGTTCGAGCAGGATGCCGCCCTGGGACTGGACGAGGGCCTTGGGCAGTCCGGTGGTACCGGAGGAGTACAGAACCCACAGCGGGTGGTCGAAGGGGACCTGTTCGAAGACCGGTTCGGTGTCGTCGGTGGTCAGGTCCGACCAGTTCAAGGCACCTTCGGGGGCCGGGGTGCCGAGCAGCGGGATGTGCACGACCGCGCGCAGGGTGGGCAGTTCGGCGCGGAGTTCGGTGACGGTGTCGCGGCGGTCGTGCTCCTTGCCGCCGTAGCGGTAGCCGTCGACGGTGAACAGGACGACCGGTTCGGTCTGCTGGAAGCGGTCCAGCACGCTCCGGGCGCCGAAGTCGGGGGCGCAGGAGGTCCACACGGCGCCGACCGCGGCAGTGGCGAGCAGGGCGACCACGGCCTGCGGAATGTTGGGGAGATAGCCGCTGACCCGGTCGCCGGGGCGGACGCCGAGGCGGCGGAGCGCGGCGGCCAGCGAGCCGACCTGGGTGCGGAGTTCGGCCCAGGTGACCGGGGTGGGCCGGTGGCTCTCGTCGACCTGGAGCAGTGCGGGGTGGTCGGCGCGGGCCGGGTCCTCGGCGGCGCGCAGGGCGTGCTCGGCGTAGTTGAGGGTGGCGCCGGGGAACCAGCGGGCGCCGGGCATCGTTCGGTCGGCGAGGACGGTTTCGTAGGGGGTGGTGAAGCGGACGTCGAACCATTCGGCGGTGGCCTGCCAGAAGGCCGGGAGGTCGTCGACCGACCAGCGGTGCAGCGCGGCGTAGCTCCCGGCGGGGTCGCCCGGGGCGGGAACGGGTGCGCCGTGGTGGGCGGCGGCCCAGCGGTGGAAGCGGGTGACCTGCGCGCCGGCGATACGGTCCGGGCCGGGCTGCCAGAGGGGTTCCGGCTGGGGGGCGGACTGCGGTGCGGTGGTCATGATGCGGCTCCCGGACGGTACGCGTCGTCTGCGTCGGCGCGCACGGCGGCGGGGGTCTCCCGTGGTGCCCGTGAGCGCGTGGCACGGCTTGCCTGGACGGTGTGACGCTGACGATGCCATGTGATCGACTTGTGCACCAGGGTGGAACCAGGATGGACGCCGCACATCCGGATGTGATCAGGTGCGGTCCGCGGTGCGTCTGCGGTGCTGTCGCCTCGTGGTCCGGGCCCGTCCCCGCGTGCCCGGTGGGATGGGGGATTCGGTCACCGAGGGGAATCGGTCACCGAGGGGATTCGGTCACCGGACGGCGGGCCGCCGGGCCCGGAGTGGCCGACCCGGCCCCGCGCAGGTGAACGGCGGTTGAACGCGGCCCGCGCACCTGGGTGTCGATGGCAGGCTGACCGGCATGGACGGGCGTGATCTGGTGCGATCGGTACGGATGGTCAGGGCGGTCGGACCGGCACAGGGGCTGCGGTCCGTGCGCTCGGCCTGGCGGGCGCGGCGGGCGGACGCCCGGGCGCTGCCGCGGCGGGTGCCGGAGCGGGCGAGGGTACCGGGGCCGGCGCGGGGCGCCGAGTCCCGGCCGGGCGGTGGGGTGATCCACTTCGCGCGGTCGTCCCTGCGGGTCCGGGTGGCGTCCGGGGGCGCGGTGTTCTGCGGCTGGGACGGTGCCGGACCGGAGCCCTCGTACGCGCTGGCCGGGGCGTGTCCGGAGGTCGATCCGCGGGCGGTGCTGGAGCCGGATACCGAGGGCGGCTGGCGGGTGGTGTCCGAGCGGGTGCTGGTGACGGTCTCCCGGTACGGCGCGGTGGAGGTGCGGACGCCCGGCGGGGCGGTGCTGCGGCGGGAGCAGCCACCGCGCTGGTGGGACCGTACGGAAGACGGGGACCATACGGAAGAGCCGGACGCCTCGCGTACCGGGCGGCCGGAGGCCTGCGGCGCCTCGCGGTGGGTGCTCCGCTCGGAGGTGGCCGCGGACGCCCGGTTCTTCGGGCTGGGCGGCCGGGCGCACGGGCCGCGGCTGCGGGACGGTGAGTACCGGCTGTGGAACACCGATCCGGGCGGTGCGTTCGAGCCGGGTGACGATCCGCTGTCGCTGACGATGCCGGTCCAGATAGTGGTGGCGGACGCCGGTACCCATCTGGTGTTCCACGACAATTCCTGGGACGGCCGGGTGCTGCTCCGGGAGGGCGTGGAGGGCGTGGGTTCGGGGCACGACCGTCCGGGCAGCTGCCAACTGCGGATGGACGGCGGGCCGCTGCGCTACTGGGTGCTGGCCGGTACCCCGGCCCGAGTGCTCCAGGTGTGGACGGCGCTGACCGGGGCGCCCGCGCTGCCGCCGCGGTGGGCGCTGGGCCATCAGCACGCGCGGTGGGGGTTCGGC
Source organism: Streptomyces sp. NPDC001339 (assembly GCF_042895955.1). NCBI lineage: Bacteria > Bacillati > Actinomycetota > Actinomycetes > Kitasatosporales > Streptomycetaceae > Streptomyces > Streptomyces sp. NPDC001339. Next base: position 7,390 of record NZ_JBIAWT010000006.1, read on the forward strand.
GGCCAGGACGAGGTGCGCCGGGTGGTGTCCGGCTACCAGGAGCGCGGACTTCCGCTGTCCGCCGTCCATATGGACATCGACCACTACGACCACCACCGGGTGTTCACCGTCGACCGCGCGCGCTATCCGGATCTGCCGGGCCTGGCCCGGGAGTTGCGGGCCGAAGGGGTGCGGCTGGTGTCGATCGTGGACCCGGCGGTGAAGGCGGAGCGGGGGAACGCGGTGTACGAGGGCGGGCGGGCGGCCGGGGCCTTCGTACGGGACGCGCGGGGCCGGGAGGTGCGCGGGGTCGTCTGGGCCGGTGAGTCGGTGTACCCGGATTTCACCGACGCCGGGGTGCGCGCGTGGTGGGGTGAGCGGTACGCGGAGCGGCTGGCGCAGGGCTTCTCGGGTTTCTGGCACGACATGAACGAGCCGGTCTCGTTCGCCCCGTTCGGCGAGCCGACACTGCCGCGCTCGGCCCGGCACGCGCTGGAGGGGAGCGGCGGTGACCACCGGGAGGCGCACAACGTCTACGCCCTGGCGATGGCGCGGGCCGGCTTCGAGGGACTGAGTGAACTGCGGCCTGAGGAACGGCCGTTCCTCTTCTCCCGTTCGGGCTGGGCCGGGCTGCAGCGCTACGGGGGCACCTGGTCGGGGGATGTGGCGACCGGCTGGCCGGGGCTGCGGGCGTCGCTCTCCCTGGTGCTGGGGCTGGGTCTGTGCGGGGTACCGTACAGCGGCCCCGATGTGGGCGGGTTCTCCGCCGAGCCGTCCCCGGAGCTGTATCTGCGCTGGTTCCAGCTGGGCGCGTACCTTCCGCTGTTCCGTACCCACTCGGCGGTCCGGGCGGGGCGCCGGGAGCCGTGGGAGTTCGGGGCGGAGGTGCTGGGCCATGCCCGTACGGCGCTGCGCGAGCGGCAGCGGCTGCTGCCGTACTTCGGGACGCTCGGCCAGTTGGCGCGGCTGACCGGGGCCCCGTACGTCCGGCCGGTGTGGTGGAACGCGCCGCGGGACCGGGCGCTGCGGGACTGCGAGGACGCCTTTCTCCTGGGGGACGCGCTGCTGGTGGCACCGGTGCTGGCGGCGGGCGTGACCCGGCGGCCGGTGCGGCTGCCGCGCGGGCGGTGGTACGACACCGCGACCGGGCGGGCGTACCGAGGTCCCGGGCGGGTGTGGGTGGACGCGCCGCTGTCGCGGATTCCGGTGCTGGCGCGGGCCGGTGCGGTGCTGCCGGTGGCCGGTGCGGACGGGGCGACGGAGCTGGAGGTGTGGGCACCGTCGGCCGGGCGCGGGGGCGGCGGTCTGGTGGTGCCGGACGCCGGGGACGGCTGGGAGCGGCCGGCCGTGGAGCGCTTCACCACGCGCTGGGAGGACGACCGGGTGGTCGTGGAGCGGCGGGACGGGCGGCCGGTGGGATATCCGGTGCGGGTGCGGGGGCTGGAGGGGGCATAGGGCCTGCCGTCCGATGGGTCAGGGCCGCAAACCGTCGGAGGGACGGGCTTCCGCTCCCCCGCCCCGCCTGGTAGACGGGAGCCATGCCGAGACTCGCCGCCACGCTGCGCGGCCTGGCCGTCGCTGCCGCCGCCCTGATGACCGTCACCGCCGCGCCGCCGCGGGCGCCGGGTGCCGTCCGCGCCGCGGCGCATCCGGCCACGATGCCCCGGGAGTTCGTCGCGCTGCGCGCGGTGGACCCGACGATCATCCAGGAGATGCGCTATGTCACCCCGCACAATTTCACGGGCGTGCCGGTGGACGGCTACCGTCATCCGAGGTGCCTGCTGACCCGGGACGCCGCCCGGGCCCTGCACCGTGCCCAGCGCTCCTTCCTGAAGCGCGGGTACTCGCTCAAGGTGTACGACTGCTACCGGCCGCAGCGCGCCGTGGACCATTTCGTCCGGTGGGCCGAGGACCTCGGCGACCAGCGGATGAAGGCCGAGTTCTATCCGCGGCAGGACAAGGCGAAGCTGTTCGACGACGGCTATATCGCCGCCAAGTCCGGTCACAGCAGGGGCAGTACCGTCGATCTGACCCTGGTGCGGCTGCCGGCGGCGCCCACCCGCCCGTATGTGCCGGGTGAGCCGCTCAAGCCCTGTTACGGTCCGAAGAGCGAGCGCTTCCCGGACAACTCCCTCGATATGGGTACGGGCTTCGACTGCTTCGACACGCTCGCGCACACCCTCGATCCGCGGATCCGCGGTCGGCAGCTGCGGAACCGGCTGCTGCTGAAGAACGGCCTGGAGCGGGCCGGATTCGTCAACCTGCCGGAAGAATGGTGGCACTTCACGTTCACACCGGAGACGTTCCCGGACACCTACTTCGACTTCCCGGTCCGGTGACCGGGGCTGCCGATCCTGGGCGGTCTGTTCCTGGGCGGTCTGCTCCTGAGTGGCCTGCTCCTGGGTGGCCTGCTCCTGGGTGAAGCGCCGCTCGCTCCGTCGAACGTCCTGTGTGCATCGCGCGGGAGCCGGCCGTACGCTCCGGAAGCGTACGTGAACAGTACGTTAATCACAGTCCGGTCGGAGGGTGGCGGGGCAAGCTACTGCCGTGCCTGCCTGGACGGACCAGCTTCGATTCGCCTTCCAGCCCGTGGTGAACCTCTCGACCGGTTCGATCGCCGCGCTGGAGACACTCGCCCGCCCCGAGCCCGGCGCGGTCGACGTCCTCACATCTGCCCGGCGCTGCCCCGACCTGGACGCCGAACTCGCGGCCCTCGCCGTACGCGCCGCGGCGCACCAGGAGACGCTGCTGCCGCTGCACATCAACGTCTTCGCCACCACGGTCGCCGAGCTGCCGCGGCTGACGTCACTGGGCAAGGCCGTCCACGACATCGGCCGGCGCCCCTGGGAGATCACCCTGGATCTCGTCGGACCGTTCACCCATGCCCCGCACGCCGCGCTGCTGGAGTCGGTGTCGGTGCTGCGCGACGAGGGGTACCGGATCTGCGCGGACGGGGTCGGGGACGGGGATCTGCCGCTGCGGCTGCTCGGTGAGCTGGCGCCGGACCTCGTCAAACTCGATGCCGCGCTGTGTGCGCGGCTGGACACCGACCGGGGACGGCAGGCCGCGGTGGCCGCGATGCGGCAGCTGTGTGAGCGGGTGGGCGGACTGCTGGCCATCGAAGGGGTGGAGACCGAGCGGCAGTACGCGGCGGTGCGGGACGCCGGGGTGCAGCTGGCGCAGGGGCATTTGTTCGCGCCGCCGGCGCGGCGGCCGGCCACCGAGGTGTATCTGCCGCGCGCGGTACGGCCGGCGGTGAGCGGGCCGGCGCTGCCGTACCGCCCGCCGTCCGGGCCGCCGGTCACCCAGTTCCTGCAGCCTGCCGCGCTGCTGCCGATGTCCGCGTCGGCGGGCGCGGTGCGCAGCCATCTCATCGGCTTCCCCGGGGTGTCGGGGGTGCTGCTGGTGGACACCGACGGGGTGCCCGTACGGGCGATCGGCCGGGACCGGTTCCTGCTGTCGCTGTCCGGGCGGTACGGGCATGCGCTCTACGCCGACCGGCCGGCGCTGCGGCTCGCGGACCGGCCGCGGACGGTGGGCGCGGACGCCACCGCCTGGCAGGTGCTCGATGTGATCGCCGAGGGCGGCCGGGACCGGACTGCGGACGAGGTGGCTGTGGTGGACGAGCGCGGCCGCTGTATCGGCGTGGTGCACCTCGCCGACATCCTGCGGGCGCTGGCCGAGAGCCGGGTGGAGGAGGCGGCACGGCTCAATCCGCTGACCCGGCTGCCCGGTTCGGACGAGGTCAACGGCGAGGTGGACCGGCGGATCGCCGAAGGGCGGGCGTTCGCGCTGAGCTGGTTGGACGTGGACGGGTTCAAGCAGGTCAACGACGGCGCCGGGTTCGCGGCCGGCGATGAGCTGATCCGCGCGGTGGGGCGGACGCTCGCCGAGGTGGCGGCGGGGGTTCCGGCGTCCTGGGTGGGCCATATCGGCGGCGATGACTTCCTGGTGCTGACGGAGCCGGACGGCCTGGAGCCGTTCACCGCGGCGCTGTTGGACGTGGTGTGGCCGGTGGGCGGGCGGCCGGTGACGCTGTCGCTGGCGACAGTGGTGTGCCCGCCCGGCAGCGTCCCTGGACACCGTGCGGCCGCGGCGGCGCTCGCCCCGCTGAAGAAGGAGGCGAAGGCGTTGCCGGGGGCGAGCTGGGTGGTGGGCCGGCCCGGCGCGGCGCGGACCGAGATCCGGCGGGGTGCGACGGCTCCCGGGAAACCGCCCGCCGGACCGCCGGAGGGACCGCCGGCCGGACCGGAATCGACGACTCAACCCCTCCTCCCCTAGGCGACCTTGACGCCCGATCACCTCAGAGGAACACTTCCGGGTGCCGGTCGGCACCGCGCACCCGGACACCACGCACCCTTCACCACGCACGCACCCCGTATACCGCCGACCCGGGCATCCGGCCGGGTGGCAGCGGCTGCCCGCTGCCCGCCCGTGACACACACCCTGCACGGAGTACCGGGGACGTCCCCGGGTGAGGGCCAAGGAGCCGCCATGTATTCCCCTGGGGACATCGTCGTCGGTGAAGTGATCGGTACCGCCGTCCTGATTCTCTTCGGCACCGGTGTGTGCGCCGCGGTCAGCCTGCGGCACTCCAAGGCCCAGTCCGCCGGCTGGGTCGCGGTCGCCTTCGGCTGGGGCCTGGGCGTCCTGGCCGGGGCGTACACCGCGGCGCCGCTGTCCGGCGGGCACCTCAACCCGGCGGTGACGGTGGGCTCGGCGGTCGCGGGCGGCACCGAGTGGTCGGTCGTACCGCTCTACATCGTGGCACAGCTGGCCGGTGCGGTGATCGGTGCCGTACTGGCCTGGGCGCTGTACTACGCGCAGTTCGCCGCCAACGACGGCCGGTCCGGTGGCGCCCCGCAGCCGACGCTGGGGATCTTCGCCACCGCCCCGGAGATCCGCAAGCCGGCCGCCAACCTCGTCTCCGAGGTCATCGCCACCGTCGGCCTGGTGCTGCCCCTGCTGTTCTTCGGCCAGAACGAGGGCATCGGCCTCGGCCAGGTCCCCGGCGCGCGGACCGGGATCTACGGTTCGGGGATCACCGTGCTGCTGGTGGCGCTGCTGGTCGTCGGCATCGGGCTGTCGCTGGGCGGGCCCACCGGTTACGCCATCAACCCGGCCCGCGACCTCGGTCCGCGTATCGTCCACGCGCTGCTGCCGATCCCCAACAAGGGTTCTTCCGACTGGAGTTACGCCTGGATCCCGGTGGCCGGACCGCTGATCGGCGCAGTGCTCGCGGGCCTGGTCCACGTCTGCGTGTTCTGATCTGCACGTTCCGATCGGCGCGTTCCGATAGGCGCGTTCCGATCAGCGCGTTCTGACACCGGCGGGCGCCCGCCCCCACCCAGCTCCAGGACTTCACCAGGATTTCAGGAGGCGTGACGGCATGACGGAACACAGCAGGACATCCGCGCACAGCGGGACATCCGCGCACACCGAGAAGTACGTCGCCGCGATCGACCAGGGCACCACATCGAGCCGTTGCATCATCTTCGACCACGGCGGGGCGATCGTCGCCGTCGACCAGCGCGAGCACCGGCAGATCTTCCCCAGACCCGGCTGGGTGGAGCACGATGCCACCGAGATCTGGTCTAAGGTGCAGGCCGTGGTGGCGGGCGCGCTCGCCAGGGCAGGGCTGCGGGCGGACCAGCTCAGCGCGCTGGGCATCACCAACCAGCGGGAGACCACCGTGCTGTGGGACCGGGCCACCGGCCGGCCGGTGCACCACGCCCTCGTCTGGCAGGACACCCGCACCGACCGGCTGTGCGCCGAACTCGGCGGCACGGACGGCCAGGACCGCTTCCGGGACGCCACCGGACTGCCGCTGGCCAGCTACTTCTCCGGGCCGAAGGTGGCCTGGCTGCTGGACACGGTGCCAGGTCTGCGGGCCCGTGCCGAGCGCGGTGAGATCGCGTTCGGCACCATCGACTCCTGGCTGATCTGGAACCTGACCGGCGGCCCGGACGGCGGGGTGCACGTCACGGACGTGACCAACGCGAGCCGCACCCTGCTGATGGACCTCACCACCCTCCAGTGGGATCCGGCGATCCTCTCCGCGATGGACATCCCCGCCGCGATCCTCCCGGAGATCCGGTCGTCCTCGGAGGTGTACGGCACGGCCGTGGGGCAGCTGGACGGGGTGCCGGTGGCGTCCGCGCTGGGCGACCAGCAGGCCGCGGTGTTCGGGCAGACCTGTTACGGCGTCGGCGAGGCCAAGAACACCTACGGCACCGGCTCGTTCCTGCTGCTCAACACCGGTGAGCGCCCGGTTCCGTCCAAGAACGGGCTGCTGACGACCGTGGGCTACCGGCTCGGCGGCGAGGCGCCGGTCTACTGCCTGGAGGGCTCGATCGCCGTCACCGGATCGCTGGTGCAGTGGTTCCGCGACCAGCTCGGCATCATCGCGTCCGCGGACGAGATCGAGCCGCTGGCGGCGAGCGTCCCGGACAACGGCGGGGCGTACATCGTGCCGGCCTTCTCCGGTCTCTTCGCGCCCTACTGGCGTCCCGACGCCCGGGGCGTGGTCACCGGGCTGACCGGCTTCGTCACCAAGGCGCATCTGGCACGTGCCGTACTGGAGGCGACCAGCTGGCAGACCCGTGAGGTCGTGGAGGCGATGTTCCAGGACTCCGGCGTGCGGCTCACCCGGCTCAAGGTCGACGGCGGGATGACCGCCAACCAACTGCTGATGCAGCATCAGGCGGATGTGCTGGGGGTACCGGTGATCCGCCCGGTCATCTCGGAGACCACCTGTCTCGGAGCGGCGTACGCGGCCGGTCTGGCGACCGGTGTCTGGCAGGACCTGGACGAGCTGCGCGGCCACTGGCGGCAGGACGCGCAGTGGACGCCGCGGATGGACGGGGCCACCCGGGAACGGGAGTTCGCCAACTGGCGCAGGGCGGTGGAGCGGAGCTTCGGCTGGCTGCCGGAGGCTGGCTCGGGGACGTCCTAGGTGTTCTGTCCGGGGAGGGCGTGTCCCATCGGACAGGCCGACGTCCTGGGAGCTGATCCATCGGAGAGGCCCTGAGGCGCCCTGGCCCCGGTCGGAGTGCGCGAAGGCCGTCGATGGTCGTCGATGGTCAGAGTGCGCGAAGGCCGTCGATCACCTCGCGCAGCACCTCGGCGTCCGGCAGCTCGGCCGGCGGCACCGGCCGACCGACCCGGACCAGGTCCGCGTCGAGCAGGTCGCCGATCAGGACCCGTACGACCCCGACCGGAAGGTCGAGTCCGGCCGCCAGCTCGGCGACCGACACCGGCGCCCGACGGCAGCGCTCGACGATCTCCAGGTGCTCCGGCGCCAACGTCCCGTCGTCGGCGGCCCGCGGCGTACGGCTCTCGGCGACCACCTGGGCGATCAGGTCGAGGCGCCCCGCCGCGCCGGTACGGGTGCGCCCGCGGGTCATGGCGTACGGCCGGACGACGGGACCGGCCTCGTCGTCGTACCAGCGGGCCGCCGCCCGCTCCCGCGCCGCCCGGCCGCCCTGCCCACTCATGTGGACGGGACGGACCGGGGCGCGGTGCCCAGGTGCGTACCCACCCGCTTGACCAGCAGGGTCATTTCGTAGGCGATCAGGCCGACGTCGGAGTCGGCATCGGCCAGTACGGCCAGGCAGCTGCCGTCGCCGGCCGCACTGACGAAGAGGAACGCCTCGTCCAGTTCGACGATGGTCTGGCGGACCCGTCCGGCGTCGAAGTGCCGGCCGACGCCCTTGGCCAGGCTGTGGAAGCCGGAGGCGACCGCGGCCAGATGCTCGCCGTCCTCGCGGGTGAGGTCCTTCGAGGCGCCGGTGGCCAGGCCGTCGCTGGAGAGGACGAGGGCCTTGCGGATCGAGCCGACCCGGCCGACCAGCTCGTCCAGGAGCCAGTTCAGCTCACCGGATCCCCTCGCCGGACCCGATGCGGTGGTCGCTGCTGCCTTCGATGCGGTCATGGACCGTCCCCTCCCGTTGTGGTTCCTGGTGGTGCGTCAGTCTCCGGCGAGTCGTCGCCGTGGTCGTCGCCTTTGTCGTCGCAGTTGTCGCCATCGCCGTGGTCGTCATCGCCGTGGTCGCGGCGGCCGCGCTGCCAGCCGCGCTGGAGCGAGGCCATCCGGGCGCGTACCGCTTCGGCGTCCCGGTCGTCCGCGGATGGCTCGGGCCGTCGGTCGCCCGGGGGCTGCTCGGGGCCGCCCTCCGCTCTGAGCTGCGGTGCCAGGCTGGCCTGGCGGACGCGGCGGGGCAGCCCGGTGGAGGTGGTGGCCCGCGGCGGGTTCCGGGGCGGCGGGGTGGTGTCGCCCGCCCCGACGCCGGTGTCCGCCCCGGCGACGGTGTCCGCGTCGGCGCCCGTGTCCGCGTCGGACGGACGCCGGGCGGGCGGCTTCCCACCGGATGAGTCCGCCGCGTTCCCGCCTACCGCGTTCCCGTCCACCGCGTCCGCGTCGTCCTCGCGGCCCCGGCCCTCGACCGTCCGGCCATGGTCGGCGACCAGCACCGGCGGGCGGGGGCGGCGCGGCAGCGGCGCGAGTCCTTCCCCGGCCTTCGGCCTGACGGGGGTCCCCTCAGCGGCAGCCGAGGAAGGGCCCCCGGGCGCCTGGTCCCGGGTCTGCTGATGCGGTTCGCCGCCGGAGACGGGTGGCAGGGCCGCGATACCGCGCGGCCCGGTGGCCGGCCGGGACGGAGCCGCACCCGGGCCGCGGCGCGCTCGCTCGCGCCTGCGATCGGTGCCGCGTCCGCGGTCCGCGCCGGGTGCCCGGTGCCGCTCGCCTCGCCGGTCCCTGGCGCGGTCACCGGCACGTTCCCCAGCGCGGTCACCGGCGCGGCTACCGAACAGGACGCCCTCGCCCTCGGCCGGCCCCGACTCCTCCGGCCCCAGGGGCTCTTCGAGCTCCACCGGACCGCCGGAGAGCGGGACCGCAGCCGCCGCGTCGTCCGCCCGGCCGCCGCCGGCGGTCTCGGTGAGGATCTCGCCCGGGATGAGGACCACGGCGGTGGTGCCGCCGTACGGCGAGGGCTGGAGGCAGACCCGTATGTGCTGCCGCCGGGCGAGCCGGCTGACCACGAACAGCCCGAGCCGGTCGGTGTCGGAGAGCTCGAACTCCGGTGTCTCGGCGAGCCGGAGGTTGGCCTCCAGCAGCTGGTCGGGCGCCATCCCCAGGCCGCGGTCGTGGATCTCCAGGGTGTAGCCGTTGGCGACCCGCTCGCCGAGCACCTGTACGGCGGTGTGCGGCGGCGAGAAGACCGTGGCGTTCTCCAGGAGTTCGGCGATCAGGTGGGTGAGGTCCGATACCTCGGGGCCGTCCACCGCGAGCCGGGGCGGCCGGCGCACCTCGATCCGCTCGTAGTCCTCGACCTCGGCGACCGCCGCCCGCACCACGTCCATCAGCTGGACGGGTTTGCGCCACTGGCGGGACGGGGCCGCTCCGGAGAGGATGACCAGGCCCTCGGCGTGCCGTCGCATACGGGTGGTCAGGTGGTCGAGCCGGAAGAGGTCGGCGAGTTCGCCGGTGTCCTCGGTGCGCCGTTCCATGGCGTCCAGGAGCGTCAGCTGGCGGTGCAGCAGCACTTGGCTGCGGCGGGCGAGGTTGACGAACACCTCGGATACTCCGCGGCGCATGTCCGCCTGTTTGACGGCGGCCTCGACGGCGGCCCGCTGGAGGGTGTTGAGCGCCTGGCCGACCTGGCCGGTCTCGTCCGGGCCGAACTCCAGGCGGGGTGCCTCGGTCTCCACATCGACCTGCTCGCCGGCCGCCAGCCGGCGCATCACGCTCGGCAGCCGTACGCCGGCGACCTCGTGGGCGGCCTTGCGCAGCCGGGTCAGGTCCCGGACGTGGCGGCGGCCGATGCGGAACGAGACGATGACCGAGACCAGCAGGGCGACGAAGCCGAGCACTCCGGCGACGGCCGCCTTGAGCAGGGTGTGGGTGACGACCGGTGCCGTCCGTTCCTGATAGCGGTCGCCGGCGTCCTTGTCCAGCCGTTCGAGGTCGCCGAGCACCCTGCCCGCGGTGGTGCTCCAGCGCTCGGCGTTGACCGCCCGCGGCCCGGCCCGCGCGCCGGCGGCGATCACCCGGTCCTCGTACGAGGCCAGTTCGCGGGCCGGGGCGGAGCGCCAGTAGTCCTCGTAGCCGCCGCGGTCCTCGGCGGGGAGGAGGGGGAGGCTGGTGCCGTAGAGGACACGGCGCTCGGCGGCCCGGTCGGAGAGCGCGCGCAGATCGCGTCCGCTCATGGTGCCGGAGGCGAGTACGGCGGACATCAGCGCATCCTCGCGGGAGACGGCCTCACGGGCGCGGGCGAGGCCGACCAGTGCGCGCCCCTGCTTGTCCAACTCCGCGTTCTCCGGGGTGTGGAGCGCGGCCAGGAAGTCGTAGCCGGGATCGGCCAGGGAGTTGTAGCCCTCCATGGCCTCGTCGCGGGTGGCGGTGTTGTCCTTGACTCGGGCGCGCAGCGAGGGGAGCGCGGCCAGGCCCCTGAGGACGGTGTCCAGCCGGTCGCCGGCGCCGTCGGTCAGATCCTCGCGGACGTCGCGGGAGGCGGCGTCCGCGCGCAGCCGGGCGAGGGCCTCGTCGGTGGCGCGGGTGCGGCCGTGGAGCGCTCCGAGCGCGTCGGCGCCCCGCCGGTCGGCCAGGTAGCGGAGGCTCTGGCGGCGTTCATGCCGGAGGGCCTGGAGGACGTCCTCGACGGGGTGGCCCAGGCGCTGTACGACGTTGCCGACGGCCAGCAGCCGGTTGGCCTCGCGGCCCGTGAGATACGTCGCGAACACCCACAGGGACGTGAGGGACACCAGCGGTACGAGCAGCAGTGCCACGATCTTCCGGCGGACCGACTTTCCGCGAAAGCGCATGGCCTCCCCTCCGTCAACCCCGTTGCCCGGGAGCGGTGTTCCGTCAACAAACGGCGTGAGCCTACTACTGCCGGGTGACCAACCCGAAGGCCCCGTATGACGCCGGGTCAGAACTCCGGGGCGGGATCGTCATACGTTGTCCGGCCATTCCCGGAAAGCCCGCCCCTACGATTCCCGGCGAGTCCGGGGGGGCAGGTTGGCCGGTTCCGCTCCGCCCCGGGGCACTCCGTGCCGTTCCGGTGCCCGACCATGGAGGGGGTGGGGTACGCACCGTGGGACGGTAACCGGTGAAACCCGGGCAACCGCCCTGGAGCCGGGCATTCTGGGAGAGTACGGGGAGTGTGACGCGTTCATGGACACCGGATGGCGACCGTTGTGGGAGGAGGAGCCGACGGCCCGGCCCAGGATGCCCGACCCGGTGCGTACGGCCGCGGTGCGCGCGGTGATCATCGTGGCGATCACCCTGATTCAGGCGATGGTGGCGTTCCTGACCACCCTGGCCGGCTCCTGGTTCGCCTTCCCGGCGGCACTGGGCACGGTCGCCGCCACCGTGGTCGCCACCTGGGCGGTGCTCGACGTCTGGGTGACCCGGCAGGTCTGGGTGCAGCGCCACGGAGTGCACTCACAACCGAGCAGCACGGCACGGCAGTTGCGCCGCGAACGGCGGCGGGCCCGCCGGGCCGCCCCGCCGGAGAGTCCCCCCTTGACGGATCCCTGACGGGCTGCCGGCATACCGGCACACCCACCTGCCACGGCGACGGTGACCGCAGCCCCCCGCACGGGTCACCGCACGTCCGCGGGTCCGGTCAGCCGGCGTTCGCCCCCTGCTCGTTCGTCTCCTCCTCGTTCGTCTCCTCCTCGGGGGCGGGCTCGTCGGAACGCTCCTCGGGGCGGCGGAACATCCGCGTCGCGGTGATCTCGCCGTGCACCACGTCCCCGGCCGGGTCCTGCTGCGGCAGGCCGGGCCGCAGGTGTTCCTCGACGCTGATGTACTTCAGGCCGGCCCGCAGGTCCGCGTCGTTGCGCAGCCGGATGACCAGCGGGAACTCGGCCAGCGCGGTGGTGTCGAACAGGCCGGTGGTGTAGAGCAGCTGGACGCCCAGCGCATCGGCGACGGCCCGCTGGAGCTCCAGCAGATAGGTGGCGTTGGCGCGGCCGATGGGGTTGTCGAGGAACAGCGTGCCGGCGTGCCGCTGCTTGTCCCGGCCCCGGTCGTTGCTGCGCAGCGCGGCCATCGTGCAGTACAGGGCGATCGCGGCGGTCAGCAGCTGGCCGCCGGAGAAGACGTCGCCCATCTGGCCGACGGGGACGCGCTCGGCCCGGAGCACCGCGTCCGGCTTGAGGATCTCCACGGCCACGCCGCGCGGCTGGAGGGCGGCGTGCACCCCGCGCAGCAGCAGGGACATCCCGTCGCGGCGCAGGTCGGAGTTCTTCTTGACGGCGGAGCGGGTGGCCTCGTCGATGACCTCGCCCAGCCGCTCGGCGAGCGTGGCCTGGTCGGGGTCCTCGAAGCGGATCCGCAGGAACTCCTGGCCCGACCACTCCCCCAGCCCCTCGGGCAGCCGGGACAGCCGCTGGGCGGAGCGCAGGGTGGTCAGCGACGACTCGACCATGCCGCGGAGCCGGTCGACGATCGAGTCGCGGTTGCGCTCCAGCTGCGCCAGTTCGTCGGTGAGCACCCGCAGCCGGGGCGCGAAGGCTTCCGCCCACTTGGCGGCGTGGTCCGGCAGGGCTGCCGCGGGCAGCTCGCGGATCTGCTGCCGGGCGGGGGTGCGGACCTGTTCGTAGCGGGTGGAGTTGGCGTGCCGTACGAGGACGTCGGAGGCCTCGCGGACCGCGGCCTCGGCGGCGGACAGGTCGGCGGCACAGCCGCGCAGCGAGCGGCGGGACTCGGCGGCGGCCTGCCGGGCGTCGGCGAGGGAGCCGGCGTACGGCTCGATCGGCGCCTCCGCCCCGTCCTCGGTGTCCTGGTGGTCCCGGAGCAGATCACGCAGCAGGGCGGCGGTCTCGTCGAATCCGCCGGCCGCGTCCTCGGCCGCGCGGTGGGCGCGCAGCAGCTGCTCGTGCCGCTCCCGGGCGCCCTCCAGCGCCTCGGTGGCGGTGGCCAGTTCACCGGACGCGGTGCGCAGCAGCTCCTTGGCGCGGTCGGCGTCCGCCGGCACCAGCTCCTCGGGCAGCTCGGTGTGCGCCTCGCCGTCCGTGGGAGCGAGCCGCTCGGCCTCGCCGCGCAGCCGGCCGAGCTGCTCGCTGGCGGCCGAGGCCCGGCTCTCCAGCTTGTGGACCAGCGATTCGGCGCGGGCGGCGGCGGCCTGCCGGGACGGGCCGTCGGCGGCGTCCGGGCTCTCCAGAAGAGTCTCGGCGCGCGTGCGGACCTTGTTGGTGAGGCGGTTCAGCTCGGCCAGCGCGGCCGACTCGTCTCCCTCGGCCCGGGCCTGTTCGGCGCGCAGATCGGCGCCGACGCCGACCTTCTCGTAGAGCTGGGAGGCGGCGCGGTAGGCCTCGCGGAGCGCCGGCAGCGAGGCGTGCGCGGCCTCGGGCGTCTCCTCCAGGTCGTCCGGTACGCCGGCGATCTCGGCTCGTTCGGCGCGCAGGGCGTGGGCGGTGCGCCGGGCGTCGTCGGCGGCGCGCTGGGCGGCCCGACGGTCCTCGTCGGCGGCCCGGGCGCGGTCCACGCGCTCCTCGGCGCGGTCCTCGAACTCGGCCGCCTCATCGGCGAGTTCCCGCATCCGGGACTGCCAGGCGGAGCGCTCCCGCAGCCGGTGGGCGAGCCCCGCCAGCAGGTCGGCGGCCCGGCGGGCGCGCTGCGCGGCCTCCTGCCGTGCGTCGCGCACCGCGGTGGCTTCGGCGGCGAGTTCCTCGGCCTCGGCGCGGGCCGCACGGGCCTCGGCGAGTTCGGCGGCGGCCTCGTCCGCGGCCGTACGGGTCCGCTCCGCGGCGGCGGCCAGTTCCGCGAGCCGGCCGGCCGGGCAGCCGGTACGCCACGAGCCGAGCCGGGCGGCCAGCGCGCGGTCCCCGGCGAGGCGTGCGGCCAGCGCCCGGATCTCCTCGTCCCGCGCCGCCGCGCGGGTCCGCAGCGCCTGGCGCTCCTCGTCGGCGGCGGACTCGTCGTGCATCGCCGGGTTCGGCGGGACCAGGAAGACGTCCGTGTCCCGCTCGTCGGGGGCCGGGGTGGGGGCGAGCAGCGCGGCGGCGGTGCCCACCGCGACCGCGGAGCGCGGCAGCAGCGCGGCCTGGGCGAGCACCTCGCGGGCCCGGGCGTGGGTGTCCGGGTCCGTGATGATCACGCCGTCGACGAGCTCGGGGCGGGCGGCGAGCACCCGGGCGTGGTCCGCGGGGGCCACGGACTGGGCGAGGTAGCGCCAGCCGGGCAGCGCCGGGACGCCGTGCTCGCCCAGGTACTCCACCGCGGCCAGCACGTCGGGGCCCGGGGGCAGCAGGCCGCCGTCGCCCAGCGCGCCGAGGATCCGGGCGTCGTCCGCGGCGGCCGTGCGCAGGTCGAAGAGCTGCCGCTCGGCGGCCGCGACACCGTCCTCCAGCAGTTCCCGCAGCGCGTCGGCGTTACGGTCCAGTTCCTCGGCGGTCAGCGGCCCCGCGGCGGCGGGGCGGCGCGGGGTGCTCTGCTCGGGGGTGGCCGTCGCCGTACGGGGCGCGGGCACGGCCACCGGCTTCGCCGGGGTCTGCGGGAGCCCGAGGAGCTCGGCGAGCCGCTGCTCGGCGCCGATCGACTCGGCGGCCCGGCGCTCGGCGTCGTAGGACCGGCCGGCGGCCTCGGCGGCGTCCTCGGCACGGGCCGCGGCGAGTTCGGCGGCGGAGTGCCGGGACGTCGCCTCACGGGCCCGGTCGGTGGCCTGCCGCGCCGTCTCACGGGCCGCGTCCCAGGCCTCGACGGCGGTCTTCTCGGCGTCCGAGGCGGCGAGCGCGGCGCGGGCCGGGTCGGCGTCCGGTGCGCTGTCGTCGAGCCAGCCGGCCCGGACGGCCTCGGCGGTCTCCTCGGCGACCTCGGCGAGCCGCTGCTTGAGGTGGTCGGCCTCGCTGCGGGCGCGCTGGGCGTGGGTGGCGGCGGTGGTCGCGTTGCGGTGTGCGGACTCGCCGGCCTCCTGGAGGGCGGCGGAGCGCTCCTCCTCCTCGTTGGCGATCCGCTCCCCGGCCTCGGCGGCCGCGTGCAGCGCGCGGACCAGGTCGGCGGCGGCGGTGGCGCGGGCGGCGAGCGCCGGGGCGGCGTCCCGTTCGGCCTCGCGGATGGCGGCGGCGACCCGGGCGGAGCGGTCGGCGGCGGCGCGGTGCCGCAGCACGGTCTCCGCGGCCTGCCAGGCGCTGTGCAGGGTGCGGGCGTCGTTCAGCTCGCGGCGCTGGGCGGCGGCGCCCTTCTCGGCGGCGGCGAGCGCCAGCGAGGCGTGCCGGTAGGCGAGTTCGGCGGAGACCAGGGCGCGGCGCTCGCGGGTCCGCTCGGCGTCGGTGACGCGGTGGGCCGCGGTGGCGACCTGTTCGGCCAGCTCGGCGGCGCGGCCGCGCTCCTCGGTGCCGCGGGCGTGCAGCCGCTGGGCC
The DNA here is from genome assembly GCF_042895955.1 of Streptomyces sp. NPDC001339. Classification (NCBI taxonomy): domain Bacteria; kingdom Bacillati; phylum Actinomycetota; class Actinomycetes; order Kitasatosporales; family Streptomycetaceae; genus Streptomyces; species Streptomyces sp. NPDC001339. Next base: position 22,735 of record NZ_JBIAWT010000006.1, read on the forward strand.
AGGCCGCGGGTGCGGCGCTCGGCGCCGGCGTGCACCTCGCGGGCGCGTTCGCGCTGTTCGGCGGCGTCGGCGATGCGGGTGAGCAGGTCGAGAGAGCCGGCGGTGAAGTCCCGTTCGGCGGTGAGCTCCGCGCGCCGGCCGAGCTTGTGGGCGAAGCCGTGGACGAGGTCGGCGAGGCCGTCGGTGTCGCGGGTGTCGGTGACGGCGCGGAGCAGCAGGTCGGTGAAGTCGGAGTCGTTCTTGACCGCGAACAGGCCGGCCGCCTCGCCCTCGTCCGCGTTCATCTCCCGCTGGTAGCGGAAGAGTTCCGGGTCCAGGCCCAGCTCGCCGAGGTGTTCGTTCCAGCGCTCGTGGATCTCCTCCCAGACGACGTCCAGATTGGGGTAGTTCTTCCCGGCTTCGGTGAGGACGTCGCGGAAGCCCTTCATCGTGCGGCGGCGGCCCTGGGCGCCCGAGCTGCCCTCGTTCTCCTGGCGGGGGCGGACGATGGTGGCCTCGGCGACGGGCAGCGAGTCCAGGCTCATACCGGGGCCGGGCCGGAAGCTGTACCAGGCCTCGGCGAACTTCCTCGGGTCGTTGGAGACCTGCCGGCCGCGCCATTCGCTGACCTTGCCGACGACCACGGTCTCGCCCGTGAGGACGTGCTGCCACTCCAGGGCGACATGGCCGCAGTCGTCGGCGAGCAGGAACTTGCGCAGCACGCCGGAACTGGCGCCGCCGAGCGTGTTGCGGTGGCCGGGCAGCATGACCGAGAAGATCAGCTTGAGGAGGACGGACTTGCCGCCGCCGTTCTCCAGGAAGAGCACGCCGGCGGGGGCGGGGCGGCGCGGCGGGCCGACCGGTTCGTCCTCGAAGAAATCCGCCTGGGCCGGTGCCGGCTGGGGCACGGGGGCACCGACTCCCCGCAGGTCCAGCACGGTGTCGGCATAGCGCGCACCGGCCGGCCCGATGGAGTAGAGGCGGACCCGGGACAGCTCGTACATGGCGGACTCTCGTTGTCGTGGTGCGGTCGGTGGCGTGCGGTGGGCGGCGGCGGCCGGTGGCGGTGCGGTCAGCCCGAGTGGAACGGCAGCCCGGCGTCCGCGACCAGGTCGAGGTCGTCGGTGTCCTCGCCCGGGAGGAGCGATCCGCTGCCGTCGCTGACGGGGACGATGCCCAGGTCCAGGAGCTCGGCCATGGCGGCGCCGCCGGCCATGTCGCGGACCTGGAGCTGGTAGCGGGCGGTGGTGCGGTAGGTGCCTCCGGCGTCGTCGCCGGTGCGCTGGAGGAAGCCGGAGTCGACGAGGAAGGTGACGGCCTTGGCGATGATGCCGGTGGTCGAACCGGCCAGCCGGCGGGCGTCCTTGGTGGCGCCGGTCGCGCTGCGCCGGGCGTAGATCCGCCAGGCGGACTCCAGGCCGGGGGCATCCGCGACCGGGTCGGTGTTCTCGCCCTCCTGCTCGGCACGCTCCTCCAGGCGGCGGCAGGCCTGCCGTACGAACGCGTCCACGCCGTTGACGGTGATCCGGCCGATGTAGCCGTCGTCGGCGAGGTCCTCGGGGCGCGGGAAGGCCAGCGCGGCGACCGCCAGATGCGCCAGGCCGTGCAGGAAGCGGTCGGCGGAGTCGGCGGAGGCGCGGCGGGCGTAGTCGCCCATCCGTACCGCGAAGACGGAGTCCTCGGAGGCGGTGACGGCCATGCCGGCGCGGGTGGAGACCTCCAGGACGACCAGTCCGAGACCGGTGGCGACGGCGTCGGCGAGCCGCGCGAAGGCGGGTTCGTCCCGATAGCGGCGCAGCAGTTCCCCGTACTCGGCGTCGCGGGCGGGCAGCAGCTTGGGCTGGAGCCCGAACGACACCAGCCGCGCGGCGTCGGCGGCGTCGGCCGGGGCCAAGGACGCGGGCCGCACCGCTGCCGGCTCGGCGTCGGCGGTGGGCGCGCCCCGGCCCGGCTCGCCGGTCCCGGACGCCGGGTCCGGCTGCGGCACCTCGTCGGCGTCGTACTGGATCACGGGACAGGCTCCTTGCGGGGGACGGTCGGGATGTGCGCTTGCCGGTGTACGGGACGGCGGCCGGGCGGTGGCAGGGGCCGGCGGCGGCCGGCGCCGGGTATCGGCGGTACGCCCTGGATGTGGTGCATCAGGCCACCTCCGAGCGGTCGGCCGCCATCCCCGCGGCGTCCAGTAGGGCGGTGCCGACGATGAGGTCGGCGCCGCCGAACTCGGGGTCTATCAGCTCCGTGCCGTCGTCGACGGCGAAGAGCAGCTGCTGCTCGCCCTGGCGGTAGGCCGTGCCGACCGGCGGACTGGCGGCGTGCACCGCCAGCAGGGCGACGAGGTAGGGGAGTTCGGGATCGCTGCGGCGGGCCTCGGCGAGCAGGCCGGAGAGCCGGCGGGGCGCGTCGGCGGGCAGATCGAGCAGCGCCATGGCCGCGTCGAGCTGCGCCTCGCTGAAGCGGCTGTCGTCGGGGGTGGCCACCAGATCGGGCTCGGGCATCTCGGCACCGAGGTGTTCCCGCTCCACGGGCGGGGTGAGGAGCATCTCGACGAGGTCTCCGACGCGGACCGACGACGGGGTGCGCAGGCCCGTGCCCTGGGCGAAGAAGGCGTCGGTGACGCGGATGGCCTGCTCGGCGGGGAGCGGCAGCACGGGCGCGACGAGCTGGCCGTACAGGTCGAGCCCGGAGCGGGCGGCCGGGGCGGCGAAGGCCTGGCGGTCCTGTTCGGCGCGGAACAGCGGGCCGGCCTCCAGCAGCCGGGACTGGAGCTGGGTGTGGCGGCGGATGCAGTCCTTGACGATGTCGACCAGTTCGGCGGCGCGGCGCTTGTGGTCGGGCTCCTCGGTCTCGTCGCGGGCCTTGCGGATGTTGGTGAGGATGGCGTTCTCGTGGCGGTAGCGCTCCGCGACGTGATCGAGCGCCTCACTGATCATGTCGGGGACGGTCTCCAGCCAGTCGACCGCGCGGACATTGCGCCGGGTGGCGTCCAGGGTGCGGCGCAGCGCCTCGGCGTACTGGACGGTGCGGTAGCGGGCCTGTTCCGCGGCGAGCTGGGCGTCCGCCAGCCGGCCGCGGTTGATCAGCACCTCCAGCTTGACCTCGGCGGCGATCTGGGCACTTGTGACGTCCGTGTCGAGCGCGCCGACCAGCACATTGACCGCTTCGTCGGTGGCGCGGAGGTAGACGGTGCCGCCGGCGCCGGGGACCTCCTCGATCAGCTTGAAGTCGTAGTCGCGGCGGACGTACTCACCGTCGGTGGTGAAGGTGCCGTAGACGGCGCGGAAGCCGCGGTCGACACTGCCGACGTTGATCAGGTTCTCCAGCACCCAGCGGGCGACGCGCTCGTGCTCGCCCGTGGGGCGGCCGGGGGTCTGGGCGGCCACCCGGGGGAGCACCTTCGCCACTATCTCCTCGTGGTCGGCGCCGGTGTCGAAGTCCATGTTGAGGGTGACGAGGTCGATGACGGCGAGCGCCACCTCCGCCATCGCGTAGACCCCGTACTCGCCCGCGAGGTTGGCCTTGCGCACGTCGAGGTCGTGCAGCGGCGCGGTGCAGGCGAGGGCACGCAGCCGGCGGGCCAGGCCTTCGTCGGCGGCCGGGCCCGGCGCGGGGCGGTTACCCCCGTTGAGCTGGGGCGCAGCGGGCCCCGGGGCGGGATGAGTCACGTCGCACAGAGTAGGCGGTCGCACTGACAACGGACGAAACGGCGCGGATCCGCTCACGGCGGAACGGCTGGTGGATCCGTTGACGGGCGGCTGCCGGGCGACGCGTCGGCCGGTGCGTCATTCTACGGCGTGGTCCGCGACGGCTAGTGGGTGGCCCCGCCGGCCGCGCGGATGTCGGTGCGCGTGCGGGCCGCGGTGACGGTGATCTCCCGGAGGGCCCGGGCCACCTCGGCCACCGGCAGCGACGGCTGGGACCGGTCGGTGACCTGTCCGGGTGCGTAGGGGACGTGGACGAACCCGCCGCGGATCCCGGGGAATTCGGTGGCGATGAGGTGGGCGAGTCCGTAGAAGACGTGGTTGCAGACGAAGGTGCCGGCGGTGTTCGAGACCGAGGCGGGCAGCCCGGCGGCGCGGACGGCCGCCACACAGGCCTTGACGGGCAGGGTGGAGAAGTACGCGGCGGGGCCGCCGGGCACGACCGGCTCGTCGATCGGTTCGGCGCCCGCGCCATCGGGTATCCGGGCGTCGTCGACGTTGATGGCGACGCGTTCGACGGTGATGTCGGGGCGACCGCCCGCCTGGCCGGCGCAGAGCACGAGCTCGGGGCGGGTGTCCTCGATCGCGGCCCGCAGCACCGCGAGCGACGCTCCGTAGACGCAGGGCAGCTCGACGGCGAAGGCCTCGATACCGGCCGGCGGTTCGGCCGCGGCGGCGCGTACCGCCTGCCAGGAGGGGTTGACGGCTTCGCCGTCGAAGGGCGCGAATCCGGTCAGCAGTACCCGGGTCATACGGTCTTCTTCCGTCTTCCTTGCTCGAGCGGTGCGGATCGTCGTGCGGTGGCGGGCCGGACGGCAGGCGGGGCAGGCGCCCCAGAAGGCGGTCAAAAGCACTTAGAAGGTGCTCATAAGGTGCTCAGAAGGCGAACAACGCCATGATCGCGATGTTGCAGCCGAGCAGCACCCCCGCCGTGGGCAGCTGTGCCCTGATGGGCCCGTACTGGTCCTTCAGCTCCAGAAGGGCGGCCGGGACGATGTTGTAGTTCGCGGCCATGGGGGTGATCAGGGTGCCGCAGAATCCGGCGAGCATGCCGATGGCCAGGACAGCGGCGGGGTCACCGTCGAAGTGCCCGATGAGGACGGGCCAGCCGACGGCCGCGGTCATCACGGGGAAGGCGGCGAAGGCGTTGCCCATGACGAGGGTGAACGCGAACATGCCGACGCAGTAGACGACGATCGCGACGTAGCGCGAATCCTCCGGCAGGATCGCGGTGGCGAGCTTGCCGACCTGGTCGCCGACACCGGAGACCTGGAAGATGGCGCCCAGCGTGGCCAGCATCTGCGGCAGCAGCATCGCCCAGCCCATCGCCTCCAGCAGGGAGCGGCCGGACTGCACGGGGACCGAGACCCGCTTCTCACGCAGCATGATCATGCCGACGACGAGGGCGGACACGGCCCCGATCCCCAGGCCGAGGATCGTCTCGCTGCCCTCCTGGAGGACCGGCCGGCCCCCGATGGAGAGGTGCTTGACGCCGATGGCGCAGGCCATGGCGACGGCCGGGATGGTGAGTGCGGGGACGAACAGCCGGTTGCCGAGCCGGGCGGCGCTCGCGGTGCGCTCCTCGGGGGTGGTGGTACGCGGGGTGCCGCGCCCGGTGAAGCCGAAGCCGGCCAGGCAGGCCATGACGAGCACGGCGACGCCCAGCGGTTCGGCCGGCGCCTGCTTGGTGACGACCCAACTGCTGTAGATGAAGCCGGCGCCGATCAGCCCCCAGAAGGCGGCGGTGCCGTAGCGCTTGGGGTTACTGCGGTCGGTGACCATCTGGGAGGCCATCACCAGGAAGCTGAGGCCGACCAGCCAGTAGAACCACTCTGCCTTGATCACTGTGCTGCCTCCGTGGCGGTGTCGGACCGGACGTTGGCGGTGAGCAGTTCGCGCTCGAGTCCGCGGTCCAGGCGCAGCAGCCGCCAGCCGTGGACCACGAAGGCGCAGACGGCGGTGGGGATCGCCCACAGCGCGAGGTGCAGCGGTTCGAGGTGGGTGCCGTAGGTGGTGTTGACGAAGCCGGTGATCAGCAGGATCGAGCCGACGGCGAGGAAGACGTCCTCCCCGAAGAACAGGCCCACGTTGTCCGCGCTCGCGGCGAAGGACCGGATCTTCTCCCGTGTCCGGCCGGGGAGTTGGCCGTACGTGCGCTCGGCGGCGCCCTCGGCCATCGGGACGGCCAGCGGACGGACGGTCTGGGCGTGCCCGAAGACATTGGTCAGCCCGACGGCGGCGCCGATCTGCCGCAGGCCCAGGTAGAGCGCGAGGAAGCGTCCGGTGGTGAGCCGGGCGAACCGGGCGATGAGGGCGCGGGCCTGTTCCTGGAGGCCGTAGCGTTCCAGGAGGCCGATGACCGGGAGGGTGATCGCGAAGATCGTCACCGCCCGGCTGCCGGCGAAGCCTTCCCCGAAGGCCGCGAGCACCTTGCCGGGCGACAGTCCGCCCAGGAAGCCGGTGGCGATGCCCGCCACCCCCACGACCAGCAGGGGATTGCGCTTCGTGGCGAAGCCGATCACGACCACGAGCACGCCGAGGAGCACGATCATGGATCCGCCTTCCGCGTACGGGACCCCAGGGGGCAGGGGGCCGGGGAGAGGGTGCAGAGAGTCCGAGCGGGGAGTTCGAGACGGGTGCGGAGATTTCAGCGAGAGAAATTCCTGCGGGGGGTTGCGTCGGGGAGTGCACCGGGGTTGCAGCGGAGGCTAGGCGATTGTTCAACGATCCGACAAGAGGTCTGTGCACAGAATCCGCGGAACGTCGCGGGGGCGCACAGCCGCGGAACCCCGCTCACTCCTCCGCGATACGCCGGGCGTACGCCGCGGACAACTGGACGCGCGAGTCCTCCAGATAGGACCGCAGCAGCCGCTCGGCCTCGGCGGCGTCGCCCGCCTGCAGCGCCTCCAGGATCTGCCGGTTGCGGGTGAGATAGGGCGCGTGGAAGCGCCGGGGATCGGCCATGACGTGGAAGACCAGCCGGAGTTCGGCCAGCACGCCGCGCATCAGCTCATCCGTGCGGGGGCTGTCCGCCAGGGCCACGATCGTCTGGTGGAAGCGGATGTTGGCGGTCGACAGGTCCTGCCACTCCCGCGCGTCGGAGGCGGCCTCACCGGCCCGCACGGCGGCCTCGATCGCCGCGACGGCCTCGCGCACCCGGGCGTCGTACGGTCCCTGGCCCACCCCCCGTACGGCCGCGCACTCCACGAGCGTACGCACCCGGTAGATGTCGTCCAGGTCCTCGACCGTCACCACCCCCACGAACACTCCGCGGTTGAGCTGGTGCACCAGGAGCCGCTCGTGCGTGAGCAGCCGGAACGCCTCCCGCAGGGTGTTGCGCGAGACGCCCAGCGCGCCGCCGATGCCCTCCTCGGAGAGCCGGGTGCCGGGCGGGAAGTAGCCCTCGGTGATCCGGTCGCGCAGGATGTCGGCGACCCGCTCGGCGGTGCTGGCACGGCCCAGCAGCGCGCGGTCCCGCGCCAGCTCCGAGACCTCGGCGAGCCGCCGCTGATCGTTCTTCGCCACTCCGCCGGCCATACCGCTCCGTTCACCGTCCGGGCCTCCTCCGGGCCTCGTCCGGCGAAAGTCAATACCAGCCGAGGGGACAAAACAACGGACCCCGGACCGGATCCCGCGCACCCCTTGTCGGATCGTTCAACAATCCTCTACGTTGTCCGGAACGCCGGCCGGCCCGAGTGCCCTCGGAGGAGAGAGCCACTACGGATACGGGCCGGCCGGACCGAGCGCCTCTGGAACGAACGCGGAACGGACGGACATGACCCCCGTCATCGACCTCAACGCCGACCTCGGCGAGGGCTTCGGCCGCTGGCGGCTCACCGACGACGAGGCCCTGCTGTCCGTCGTCACCAGCGCCAATGTCGCCTGCGGCTTCCACGCCGGCGACCCGGCCACCATGCGCCGGGTGTGCGAACTGGCCGCCGAGCGCGGGGTGGTGATCGGCGCCCAGGTCTCCTACCGCGACCTGGCCGGCTTCGGGCGCCGCGCGATGGACGTGCCGCCGGACGAACTGGCCGACGAGATCGCCTACCAGATCGGTGCGCTGGAGGTCTTCGCGCGCGCCGCCGGCAGCCGCGTCGGCTACGTCAAACCACACGGTGCGCTCTACAACCGCTGTGTGCACGACGAGGAGCAGGCCGGCGCCGTCATCAAGGGCATCCGCACCGCGGGCAGCGGACTGCCGGGCGGCGGGCTCCCGGTCCTCGGCCTGCCCTGCTCCCGGCTGCACCAGGCCGCCGGTCACGCCCAACTGCCCGTCGTCGGCGAGGCGTTCGCCGACCGCGCCTACACGCCCGAGGGCACCCTGGTGCCGCGCCGCGAACCCGGTGCGGTGATCCACGACCCGGACGAGGTCGTCAAACGCTCCATCGGCATCGCCCGCGACCGCACCGTGGCCTCGCGCGACGGCGGTCCGGTCGGGATCACCGCCCGCTCCCTCTGCCTGCACGGCGACACCCCGGGCGCCGCGGACCTCGCCCGGCGCATCCGGTCCGAACTGACCGCCGCCGGTGTACACGTACGGAGTTTCGTATGAGACCTCGTATGAGAGCGCTGCCGGTCGGTGAACACGGGCTGCTGATCGAGCTGGACAGCGCCGTGGAGGCCGAGGCGCTCCACGCCGAGCTGCTGCGCCGGGACGCCGACGGCACCCTGCGGTGGGCCGGGGGCGGTTCCCGGACGGCGGCCGGCGGCGAGATCGTGCCGGCCGCCCGCACGGTCCTCCTCGACGGCCTCGCCGACCCGCGGGGGCTCCGCGCCGAGCTGGCCTCCTGGGACATCCCGCCACGCGCCGCCGGCGACCGGCCCACCGTCGAGATCCCGGTCCGCTACGACGGCCCCGACCTCGACGCCGTGGCCGCCTTGTGGGACGCCACCACCGACGACGTGGTCCGTCTGCACTCCGGCACCGAATTCCACGTCGCCTTCTGCGGCTTCGCCCCCGGATTCGGCTATCTGACCGGTCTGCCCGAGCCGCTGCACGTACCGCGCCGGGCCACCCCCCGTACCCGGGTCCCGGTCGGCTCGGTCGCACTGGCCGGCCCGTACACCGGCGTCTACCCGCGCTCCTCCCCCGGCGGCTGGCAACTGATAGGCACCACCGGAACCGTACTGTGGGACCCGCGCCGGGAACCGGCCGCGCTGCTCTCCCCGGGCACCCGCGTCCGTTTCGTGCCTCTGGAGACCACCCGGCCTCTGGAGACAGCCGGGCCTCTGGAAACCGCCCGATGAACGACCGCGCCTTCTCGGTCGTCCGGGCCGGGGCGCTCACCACCGTGCAGGATCTCGGCAGGCCCGGCCATGCCCACCTCGGTGTGCCGCGCTCGGGCGCCCTGGACGAGCCGGCGCACCGCCTCGCCAACCGCCTGGTCGGCAACCCCGAGTCGGCCGCCACCCTGGAGACGACGCTGACCGGCTGCGCCGTACGGGTCCGCACCGCGACCACCGTCGCCCTCACCGGCGCCCCCTGCCCGGTGACCGTCGACGGCCGCCCCGCCCCCTGGGGCGCCCCGGTCCACGTCCCGGCGGGCGCCGTGCTGGACGCCGGACCGGCCACCCACGGGCTGCGCTGCCACCTCGCCTTCGCGGGCGGCATCGACACCGAGGAGGTGCTGGGCAGCCGCGCCACCGATCTGCTCTCCGGCCTGGGCCCCGAGCCGCTCACCGACGGCGCGGTCCTCCCGCTGGGCGCCCCGTACGCCCCGCCGGCCGGCGCCGATGCCGTCCCGCACCCCGGGCCGGTGACCGAACTGCTCCTGCCGTTCCTCCCCGGCCCCCGCGACGACTGGTTCACCGACAGCGGACTGCGCACCCTGTCCACCGGCCGGTTCCGGGTCTCCCCGGCCGGCAACCGCATCGGCCTGCGCACGGAGGGCCCCGCGCTGGAACGCGCCCGCCCCGGGGAACTCCCCAGCGAGGGCATGCCGTTGGGCGCCCTCCAGGTACCGCCCGACGGGCTGCCGGTGCTGTTCCTGCACGACCACCCCACGACGGGCGGCTACCCGGTCATCGGCGTGGTCCCCGAGCGGTACCTGGCCCGGGCCGCACAGGCGGTGCCGGGGACGCCGGTCCGGTTCCTCCGCATGCGGTAGGACACGGAACCCGCACAGCCGCGGTTCACGGAACTCACACAGCCGCCGGTCAACCGCGCTCCGGCACCCCGTACCCGCCGCCGCCCGGGGTCCGTACGACCAGCACATCGTCCACCCCGACCTCCGCCGCGTCACAGCCGCGCAGCCGCTCGTGCGAACCGTCGGCCCGCTCGATGACGTTCGCGCCCAGCGCCCCCGGGGCACCACCCGCCATCCCATACGGCGGGACCCTGCGGTGGTTGGACAGCAGGGCGATGGTCATCGGCTCCAGGAAGCGCAGCCGGCGCTCGACACCGCAGCCGCCGTGCCAGCGTCCGGCGCCCCCGCTCCCGGCGCGGACGGCGAAGCCGTCGACCCGGACGGGGTAGCGCCACTCCAGCACTTCCGGGTCGGTCAGCCGGGAGTTGGTCATATGGGTCTGTACGGCGTCCGCGCCGTCGAAGCCGTCGCCGGCGCCCGAGCCGCTGGCGACGGTCTCGTAGTACTGCACCCGGTCGTTGCCGAAGGTGAGGTTGTTCATCGTGCCCGAGCCCTCGGCCTGTACGCCGAGGGCGGCGTAGAGCGCGCCGGTGACCGCCTGGGAGGTCTCTACATTGCCCGCGACGGTGGCCGCGGGGTGGGCGGGGGCGAGCATCGAGCCCTCCGGGATGCGGACGTCGACGGGCTTGAGGCAGCCGCTGTTGAGCGGGATGTCCTCGGCGACCAGGGTGCGGAAGACGTAGAGGACGGCCGCCGTCACCACCGAGGTCGGCGCGTTCGCGTTGCCCGGCAGCTGGGGTGAGGTGCCGGCGAAGTCCAGTACGGCACCGCGCGCGGCGCGGTCGACGGTCAGCGCGACGCGGATCTCCGCCCCGCTGTCGGTTTCGTAGCGGTAGCTCCCGTCCGACAGCCCGGCGATGATCCGCCGCACCGATTCCTCGGCGTTGTCCTGGACGTGCCCCATGTAGGCACGTACGACGTCCAGGCCGAACTCCTCGGTCATCCGGTGGAGTTCCTGGATGCCCTTCTCATTGGCGGCGATCTGGGCGCGCAGATCGGCGAGGTTGGCGTCGGGGGCGCGGGAGGGGTACGGGCCGGAGGTGAGCAGTGCGCGGGTCTCGTGCTCGCGCAGCTTCCCGTCGCGCACCAGCAGCCAGTTGTCGAAGAGGATGCCCTCCTCCTCGATGGTGCGGCTGAAGGCGGGCATCGAACCGGGAGTGATACCGCCGATCTCGGCGTGGTGGCCGCGGGAAGCGACGAGGAACAACAGCTCGTCACCGTGCGTTACCGAATCAGAAGCGGCATCGGACGCGGCAGCGGAAGCCGCGTCAGAGGTACCGGAGTTCGTCGCGAAGACCGGGGTGACGACCGTGACATCAGGAAGGTGGGTACCACCGTGGTAAGGATCGTTGATCGCATAGACATCGCCGGGCCGCAGGTCGTCGCCGCGCCGGCGGAGCACTTCCTTGATGGACTCCCCCATCGATCCCAAGTGCACGGGAATGTGCGGTGCGTTGGCGATCAGATTGCCGTCGGCGTCGAAGAGCGCACAGGAGAAGTCGAGGCGCTCCTTGATGTTGACGGAGTGTGCAGTGTTCTCCAGCCGGACGCCCATCTGCTCGGCGATGGCCATGAAGAGACTGTTGAAGACCTCCAGCATCACGGGGTCGGCTCCGGTGCCCACGGCGGCCCGGTCGCCGCGCGGGCGGGTCCGGGTCAGCAGGAGGTGGCCGCGGTCGCCCACGACCGCCTGCCAGTCCGGGTCGAGGACCGTGGTCGCGTTCTCCTCGGCGATGATCGCCGGACCGGTGAGGGCGTCACCGGGGCGCAGGTCGGTGCGCCGGTAGAGGCCGGCGTCGCGCCGTCGTCCAGCGGCGTACACCCGGACGGTCGCCGTGGGCGTCAACTTCCCTTCCCTGCCCCCCTGCCGTACGTCGTATCCACGGGCGCCGCCGGCCTCCCCGAGCGCCTCGACCGACACCGCCTCGGCGACCAGCGGTTTGTCCATCGTGAAGGCGTAGCGCTCGCGGTGGGCCCGGACGAAGTCCGCGGCCATGGCGCCGGCTTCGGCGAGCGGTACACCGATGGTGGAGTCGGTCCCGGCGTAGCGGACCAGGACCCGGGCCCGGGTGGTGATGGACGCGTCCGGCACCCCGTCGTCGTGGAGTTCACGACGCGTCCGACCGGCGAGCGCCGCACAGACCTCGTGGACGCGTTCCATGGCCGCGGCGTCCTCGAACTCCGCCTCGACGGCCTGCTCGCGCATCGCGGTGGCATCGGCGACGCCGATGCCGTACGCGGAGAGCACCCCGGCCAGCGGCGGGACGAGGACGGTGGTGATGCCCAGGGCGTCGGCGACCGCGCAGGCGTGCTGGCCGCCGGCGCCGCCGAAGCAGGTCAGGGCGTAGCGGGTGATGTCGCGGCCGCGCTGGACGGAGATCTTCTTGACCGCGTTGGCCATGTTGAGCACGGCGATGTCCAGGAAACCGGCCGCGACCTCCTCGGGGCCGCGGTCGTCTCCGGTCTCGGCGGCGATCCGGGCGGCCAGTTCGGTGAAGCGGGTGCGGACGGTCCCGGCGTCCAGCGGCTGGTCGCCGTCCGGTCCGAAGACGGCGGGGAAGTGGCCGGGCTGGATCCGGCCGAGCATCACATTGGCGTCGGTGACGGTGAGCGGGCCGCCGCGCCGGTAGCAGGCCGGTCCCGGGACGGCCCCGGCGGAGTCCGGGCCGACCCGGTAGCGGCGCCCGTCGAAGTGCAGGACGGAGCCCCCGCCGGCCGCCACGGTATGGATGTTCATCATGGGGGCGCGCATCCGTACGCCCGCGACCTCACTGCCGAAGACCCGCTCGAACTCACCGGCGTAGTGCGACACATCCGTGGAGGTACCGCCCATGTCGAAGCCGATCACCCGGCCGTGGCCGTCGCCCGCCTCGGCGGCCGAACGGACCATGCCGACGACGCCGCCGGCCGGCCCGGACAGCACGGCGTCCTTGCCGCGGAAGCGCGCGGCCTCCCGCAACCCGCCGTTGGACTGCATGAACATCAGCCGGATGCCGGGGAGTTGGGCGGCGACCTCGTCGATGTAGCGGGCCAGGATCGGGGAGAGGTAGGCGTCGACGACGGTGGTGTCGCCGCGCGGTACCAGCTTCATCAGCGGGCTGACCTCGTGCGAGCAGCTGACCTGCGGGAAGCCCGCACGGCGGGCCAGCTCGGCGACGGCCCGCTCGTGGTCGGGGTGACGGTAGCCGTGCAGCAGGACGACGGCGGCGCTGCGCAGCCCGTCCGCGCGGGCCCGCAGCAGCGCCTCACGTACCCGGTCCGCGTCCAGCGGCCGGACGAGCTCGCCGTGCGCGCCGATCCGCTCCGGTACCTCGATCACCCGCTCGTAGAGCGCCTCCGGCAGCACGATCCGCCGGTCGAAGATCCGCGGCCGGTTCTGATAGGCGATCCGCAGCGCGTCCCGGAAACCCTCGGTGGTCAGCAGCACGGTCGGTTCGCCCGTGCGCTCCAGGAGGGCGTTGGTGGCGACGGTGGTGCCCATCTTGACGACGGAGACCCGCTCGGCGGGAACCGGCTCGTCCGGGCCGAGCCCCAGCATCCTCCGGATGCCGGCCACCGCGGCGTCCCGGTAGCGCTCGGGGTGGTGCGAGAGCAGTTTGCCGGTGACCAGCCGCCCGTCCGGCCGCCTGCCGACGACGTCCGTGAAGGTGCCACCGCGGTCGATCCAGAACTCCCAGCGTCCGGTCGTCATCCCGCCATTGTCGCAGCGCCCTCCGTAGCGGCGGTGTCTTTCGGCGGGGCGGCCTCTTCCGGTACAGCCCCTTCCGGTACGGCCCCTTCCGGTACGGAGCCGGCGTCCAGGGCGGCGAGTGCGCACCAGGTGGCGTGCTCGGCCGCGGCGTCCAGCGGCCGCCCGGAGCCCGTCAGCCCGTACCGGCACTCCCGCAGCGCCAGGGCGAGCAGGCCGGGCAGCAGGTCCGTACACCGGTCGGCGACCCAGCGCGTCCCCTTGGTCGCCATCCACAGCACGGATCCGGTACGGGACGGCGGCCGGCCGTCGAGGACGAGCCCGGGCGGCGGCCCGACCGGTGAGCCGGCCTCGGCGAGCACCGTATGGAAGCCGCGGGCCAGCAGCCGGTGGCCACGTTCGCTGGGGTGCAGCCGGTCCACGCTCCAGGACGCGCGTTCGGCGACCCAGGGTTCGTCGGCGAGGTGCAGATGCACACCGCCGTGGCGGGCGGAGAGCGCGTGGACGACGGTGTTGACGGCCCGCATCCGGCGCGCCAGCGGACGGGCCAACGGCCAGGGCAGCCCCAGCATCCAGCCGGGATCCGGCAGACACGCCGTCAGGACCACGGCGCCGTCGGCGCTCAGCGTGCCATGTGCCCGGTCCAGTGCGGCCGCGACCCGGTCGATGGCGAAGGCGGCGCGCAAGGTGTCGTTCGCACCGACGATCAGGGCGGCGTACCGCGGCTTCAGCGCACGCGCGGCGGGCAACTGGTGCTCCGCCACATCCGCCGCCAGCGCGCCGCTGAACGCCAGGTTGACCAGCGCGACACTCCCCGGCCGCTCCCCCAGTGCCCCGGCCAGCAGCGCGGCCCAGCCACGCCAGCCGCCGCCCGGCAGCGGGTCCCCCAGCCCCTCGGTCAGCGAGTCGCCGAGCGCCACGAAACTCTCAGGGCCCGCGGGTATCGGTCCCGTGCCACGTATCGCCACCCCTTCGGACGCCATCGTCACCACCCACCCCGAGGGCCCGCCGGGTGCGGAGGGGTCGACGCCTGCGCGGCGACCGGCCGGCCGAGCACCGGGGGCGCGTCATGGGCCGCCAGGAAGGCGTCGACGGCGGGCTGCCAGCCGTAGCCCTCGGCCCGGCAGCGGGCAGCGGCGCGCCGGGCGGGCTCGGGCCGGGCCAGCACCCGCTGGACCGCATCGGCGAACGAGGGCCCGTCATCGAGCGCGGTATCACCGCCGTCACCGACGAGACCGGCCAGCGCCGAAGCCGCGCTGGCGACCACGGGCGTACCGCAGGCGAGCGCCTCCAGGGCGGCCAGCCCGAAGGTCTCGGCCGGTCCGGGGGCCAGCGCGAGATCGGCGCCGGCCTGCAGCTCGGCCACCCGGGAGCGGTCCGCGAGGTGCCCGAGGAACGCCGCGGGCAGCCGCTCGCTCCGGGCCCGGGCCTCCAGACGTCCCCGCAGCGGGCCGTCCCCGACCACCACCAGTGCCGCGTCGACGCCGCGCCGGCGCAGCTCGGCCAGTGCGTCCAGCGCCCGCCCGGGCCGCTTCTCCTGCGACAGCCGGGAACACATCAACAGCAGGTACTCCGCCCGGCCCGCCCAGCGCAGACGCGGCTCCGGACCGCGGCGGTCCGGGTGCCAGGCCTCGAGATCGACCCCGAGCGGGGCCCGTACGACATTCCGCGCGCCGGTCCGGGTGAACTCCGCGGCCGCCCACTCGGTCGTGCACACCACCCGGCTGTAGGCGTGCGCGGTACGGCGGTTGAGCCGGTCGGCGACGGCCCGGGCGAACGGCCGGGGCACACCCCAGGTGCGCAGCACCCCGTCCACGCTCTCGTGGGAGACCATCACCGCGGGCACCCGTGCCCGCCGCGCCCATGTGCCGGTCCAGCGCAGGGTCGTACGGTCCGAGACCTCCAGCCGGTCGGGGGCCAGAGCCGTCAGCAGCAGCCGCAGCCGCCGGCGGTCGGTCAGCACACGGTAGCCACCGCTGCCGGGCAGCACCGGCCCGGGCAGGGTGATCACCCGCCCCTGCGCGGTGAGTTCCTCGCGAATCCCCGCCGTCCGCCCGGTCCCGCCCGCCCCCGGCGGCCCGGGCACGATGAGCACCGGCTCATGCCCGGCGGCCCGGTAGCCCTTGCCGAGTTCGCACAGTGCGGTGCGCAGCCCGCCGGAGGCCGGAGTGACGAAGTTGGCGATCCGAACGATCCGCAGGCCCGCCCCGGTGCCGTGCCGCCGGATCATGCGGCCACCGCCGTCCGGTCGGCGAGCACGGCCTCGTAATGGCCCAGCAGCTGATCGCCCACCGCCTCCCAGGTACGGTCGGCAACGGCCCGGCGGGCCGCGGCACCGTACCGTACCCGCAGCTCCGCGCTGCCTCCGAGGAAGCGCACCGCGTCCCGGAACGCGCCGCCGTCGCCCGGTGTCACCAGCAGGCCCGTCCGGCCGTGGTCGACCAGGTCGATCGGCCCGCCCGCACGCGGCGCGACCACCGGCACGCCGGAGGCCATCGCCTCCTGCACGGTCTGGCAGAAGGTTTCGTACGGCCCGGTGTGCACGAAGACGTCCAACGACGCATAGAGCCGGGCGAGTTCATCGCCGGTGCGGCGGCCGAGGAAACGGGCCTCCGGCAGCGCGGTGCGCAGCCCGGCCGCGCTGGGGCCCTCGCCGATGACGACCGTGCGGACACCCGGGAGCCGGGAGGTCTGCGCCAGCAGCCGCACGTCCTTCTCGGGGGCGAGCCGTCCCACGTACCCCACCAGCAGCTCCCGCCCCGCCACCAGCGAGCTGCGCAGCACCGCGTCACGCCGCCCGGGGTGGAACCGCCGGGAGTCGACGCCGCGCGGCCACAGATGGAGCCGCGGCACACCGTGCTCGGTCAGGTCCAGCAGCGCCGCACTGGACGGCGCCAGGGTCCGGTCGGCCGCGGCGTGCACCGCCCGGATGCGCCGCCAGGCCGTCGCCGTACCGCCGCCGAGGTACGTACGGGCGTAGCGGCCGAGATCGGTCTGGTAGACGGCGATCGTCGGCACCCGCCGCCGGGCGGCGGCCGCCATCGCGCGAGCGCCGAGGACGAAGGGGCTGGCGAGGTGCACCAGATCGGGGCAGTGCCCGTCGAGCGCCGCGGCCAGCCGCCGTCCGGGAAGCGCGATCCGCACCTGCGGGTACCCGGGCAAGGGCATCGACCGCACCCGGACGACCGGGCACGGACTCTCGTACGTACCAGCGGTACCGGCGGCCGGCACCACACCCGCGAGCGGTGCGACGACCAGCGGTTCATGCCCGCGGCGGACGAGGTGCCGGGCGGTTTCCAGGGCGCAGCGGGCGACGCCGTTGACGTCGGGCGGGAAGGATTCGGTGACGATGACGACACGCATAACGCTGTTGTCGGCGGGCCGTGCGTTCGGGGGGCCACTTGGATCTTTCCAACTGGGGAACATTCCGCTGCCGTTCCGCTGCGCTTGGCCGGCTTCCCACGTTGTCGTCTGCGGCGCCGTACCTTCCGGTTTCGCCGTGGCGCCTGCGGCGGGCGTGGGTTTGTCGGGCGCGGGTCCGCTCCTCCGGACTTCGTCCTGCGGAGCGGCCCCTCCCGGGAGGGGGAGGAGAACAGGCCGGTGGGGGTGTGCGTGAGTGGTCCCCTGCGCGCGCAAAAGATCACGTACACCCCCACCGGTCTTCTTCCACCCACCCACGGGAGGGGGCGCACCGCAGGACGGCAGTCCGGAGGGGCGCACCCGTGACGTACAGCCCCGCGCAGCGGCAAACAGCCCGCCGCCAGGCGACACGGCGGGACAGCCAAAAACGAGCGGGGCGCCACGACGGGCGCAACGGCGAAACGGAAGGTACGGCGGGAAAGCCAAAAACGTGGGAAGCCAGCCAAGCGCAGCGTATGGCTACGACTCGGCGCCAAACCGATCGCGCACCGCCAGCTGGACCTCCGCTTCCTCCGCCGGGTCGGCGGCAAGGCGGCGGAGTTGTTCGACGACCCGGTCGTCGCCGGTGGCGGCGTGCCGGGCGGCCAGTTCGCGGGTGGTCTCCTCGCAGTCCCACAGGCACTCCACGGCGAAGCCGGCGGCGAAGCCGGGGTCGGTGGCGGCGAGGGCGGCGGCGGCGCGGCCGCGCAGGTGGGAGGAGGACGTTTCGCGGTAGATGTGCCGCAGCACGGGGGCGGCACAGACGACACCGAGGCGGCCGGTACCGTCGACCAGCTCCCACAGGCCGGCCGCGTCCGGGCCCTCCTCGCGGACCGTGCGGCGCAGCGCGGCCAGCACCAGCTCGGCGTCGCCCCGGTCGCCGCGGCGGGCGAGCATGGCAGCGGCGGACGCGCCCAGCCGGTCCCCGCGCGGCGCCCAGACCCGGGCCCGTTCGACGGCTGCGGCGCCGGGCATCCGCTCGTAGGAGGTCAGCGCGGCCACGATCAGCTGCTCGGTGGAGAAGGGGCAGGTGGCGGCGGACTCGATCAGATCGAGGACGTCCGGATCGCCGCGCTCGGCGAGGTGGTGGAGGACCGCGGCCCGCGCCGTGTCCGGTGCGCTGCGCCCGGCGCGCAGCAGCTCGGGGCGGTCGTCCGGGCCGACCACGGCGGACAGGCAGCGGGCGGCGGCGATATGGCGGCGCTCGGCCGGCTCCAGGTCCAAGCCCTGCTGGGCCCAGTCCAGGACCTCGGCAACGCTCCAGCCCGGGCGCGGACCGCGGGAGCGCAACTGCCGCTGCCAGCGGTCGAAGGAGCCCTGCTCCCCCGCGGCGGTGAGTCGTGGGCCGTAGCGGGGGTCCTCGGCCCACAGCCGCCAGGGGCGGGGCTCGAAGGCGTCCCGGACGGCGGCGGCCAGCTCGGCCTCGCCCTGCGCGGTCTCCGGGAAGCGCGCCAGGACCGCCGGGGCGAGGGTCATCAGCCCCGCGTCGTCGTCCCGCAGCGCCAGCTCGTCCAGGGCCCAGCGCCAGTTGCTGCCGGCCGCGGCGTAGCTGCGCAGCAGCAAGCGGGCGGCGTCCCTGCCGTACGCGGCGAGGTGGCCGAGGACGGACAGGGCGAGGCCGGTGCGCTCCTCGCCGGTGTCCACCAGGTCGTCGGGGTGGAACAGATGCCGTTCGATCTCCTCGAGCCCGCCGTCGAGCTGCATGTAGAGGCGCGCGTAGTAGAGCGAGCGGTTCTCGACCTGCCAGTCGCGCCGGGGGTCGCGCAGCACGCTGTCGTTGAGCGCCGCGAGCGCCTCCGCCCGCGGCGCCGCGAGGGCATGCAGGGTCCCGTCGCCGCGGCCTCGCTGCAGGAGGCCGAGCAGGGTGCCACTGGGCGCTATGTCTGGATCGAACATGAGGTCAGCATCCGGTGCGGGGAACAGGCTGGCAACGGGATTTCCGCTGACCGGCATTCTTGCCGGTGACCGCGGACCGTATGCACGGTATCCCTCGTTGACCCTGTGGAATCGGCGGGAACGCCTGCGGTACGGCGGCCGAAGCCTAGCCTGGAAGCCGATATTCCGCAGGTCCGCCCAGCTATGCCAGAGGAGGGCCAGCGGCATATGCCACACGCACCACCGTATCGGGTAGTGCCAAATCCCTTACGCACGGTCGCCGCCTGTGCAACAGTCGGTACCGGCCCTCAGCCCGGCGCCGCCCGATCACGGAGTACGTCATGCCGTCCCCTCTCTTCGCGGACCACCCAGCCGACCGGCCTCCCGAGCGCGACACGGTCGAGGCACTGATCACGCAGGCCCGCCGCCTGCGCGGCGACCTCGACGCGGTACGCCGGGAGTCCTCGGTGGACACCGGCCTCGCCACCGACCCGCAGCTGCGCTGGCAGCGCGCACTGTGCGATCTCGCGGTGCACCACCTCGACGATCTCGGCGGTCATCTCGACCAGCTGAGAGAGGGACTGCCCACAGAGAGTGACGACACGGCGGACGCGGACGATCCGCCGGCCGCCCCGCCCGGCCCCGAACCGCACGAACGCGGTGCGCTGCTCCGCAGGGTGGGCAGCGCGGAGTGGAATCTGCTCACCGATGAGGTCAGCTGGTCCGACGAGCTGTTCGCCATCTTCGGCCGGTCCCCCTCCGACGGCCCGCTGACCCTCGACGAGCTGCCGTCCCTGGTGTACGCCGAGGACCAGGAGAAGCTGACCACGATGGTCACCGACTGCCTGGTGGACGGCCGGCCGCTCGACGGCGAATTCCGTATCGTGCGCCCGGACGCGACACTGCGCACGGTGCACATGGCGGGCGAGCCGGTGCTCGACACGGACGGCAGCACCGCATGTATGTGGGCCGTGCTGCGGGACGTCAGCGAGCTGCGCCGCAGCCAGCAGGCGGTGCGCGAGAGCGGTGACTCGCTGCACCGCGAGCGGCAGATCGCGCAGACCGAACACCGGCTCGCGGTCGAGCTGCAGGAGACCGTGCTCCCGCCGTGGCGCGGCTCCCTGCGGTTTTCGCAGAGCGGCCCGGTCACCCTCGATCTCGCCGGGCACTACCTGCCGTCCGGCACCAGCGCCCTGATCGGCGGCGACTGGTACGACGCCCTGCACCTCCCGGACGGTACGACGCTGTTGAGCGTCGGTGATCTCACCGGGCACGGCGTCACGGCCACCTCCGGCATGGCGATGCTGCTCGGCGCGCTCCGGGGGATGGCGGTCGCGGGACACCGGCCGGGGCCCCTGATGGGGCTGCTCAACCAACTGCTGGACGCCGCCGCCCAGCCGGCGCTCGGCAGCGCGGTGTGCGGACGGTTCGACCCCGGGAGCCGGACGTTGGAGTGGGCTCAGGCGGGGCACCCCGCACCGCTGCTCTTCCGCGGCGGCGCGGGGCGCGCGCTGGACCCGCCCAAGGGCGTACTGCTCGGGGCGACATCGGGCGCGACGTACACCCAGCACACCGAGCAGCTGGAGCCCGGCGATCTGCTCGTCCTGCACACCGACGGCCTCGTACCGCGGCGCGCGCATGGCGCGGAGACCGCTCATGAAGGTGCCGAGCGGCTCCTCGCCCTGGCGCCGCGCTTCCGCACAGCCCGAAGTGCGCAGGACAGCGTCCGCATCGTCGTCGAGGAGTTCGGCAGCACCGAGCGCGAGGACGACGCATGTGTGCTGATCGCCAAGGTGGGCGACTGACACACAACGGACGGCTGAGGGCGGGTCCGGCGCAGCACGAAGCCGACCCGCCCGAAACCTTGAGTTGAGCGCCCGTGTTACGTGTTAAGTACCCGACAGGGAACCTGTGTTGAGTGGGGTTGTGGGTAGAGGGTTGATGGGGTTGGGGTGAGTGCGGCGGCGGGCTTACGTGCGGCAGGGCTACGGGCAAGGGGCCCAGGGGGGCTACGGACAGTGGACAGTGGGCTAAGGGGAAGGGGGCTGAGTCGTCAGACCGAGAAGGTCTGCCCCAGTCCCGGTCCGAGCGCGCCGATCCCTGGCTTGATCCCAGGCCCCTTGGGCTTCGGCTTCGCCTTCGGCATGACCTGCTGGATCTCCTCACGCAGGTCCTGGATCTTGGCGTAATTCGCGTACTGGCCGGTCAGCCGGAACATCTCGCGGAGCCGGTCCCAGGTGCGGTGTGAGGAGTTCTCGCCGATGGAGACCAGCGCCAATCGGGCATAGCGATCGGCCTGTTCGGGATCGTCGCCGATGAAACAGGCCGATGCCATCGAGATGTAGTCGAAGATCTGCGAGCGCTGGAAGCCGTTCTGTCGCAGCTCCAGCGCCTTTTTGGCGTGGTGCTGGGCGACCCTGGCAGCCGAGGAGTCGTGTTCGGCGAGGGTACGGAAGGCCAGCGCCTGCATACCGTGCAGATCCGCTGCGTCGAACGCCTGCATCCAGCATGGCGGCGGCACATCGCCCTTGTCCGAGACGAAGAGCTCCTCCGCCTCGCCCAGCGTCCGCCGCATCGCCTGGCCGTGGCCCTTGGACGCCTGGGCCCAGGCCTCGATGGTGTGCAGCATGGCGCGGGTGCGTGGCAGGGTCTCCTCGCCGGAGCCGGACTGGGCCAGCTTCATCAGGTCCAGCGCGTCGTCGGGGCGGCCCAGATGGACCATCTGGCGGGCGGCGCGGGAGAGCGCTTCCCCGGCGCGCGGGCGGTCGCCGCCCTCGCGTGCCGCATGGGCGGCGATGATGAAGTACTTCTGGGCGGTGGGCTCCAGGCCCACGTCATGGGACATCCAGCCGGCCAGCACCGCCAGATTGGCGGCCACGCCCCACAGCCGCCGTTGAAGGTGGTCGGGGTGGCGGTAGGCGAGCATGCCGCCCACCTCGTTGAGCTGGCCCACCACGGCCTTGCGCTGCAACCCGCCGCCGCGGGCCGCGTCCCAGGCGCGGAAGACTTCGACCGAGCGCTCCAGCGCGTCGATCTCCTGCGACCCCACGGGGGCCGCCTCATAGCGGTCGAGGCCGATCTGGTCGAGTTCGTCAAGGGAGTCGGAAGCGAACGGGTCGTGGCGTGCGGCGCCGGCCGGGGCCGGATCGGTGTGCAGCCAGTCGTGCATGGCGCCGGTGAGTGCGGAGCCTGCGGCGAGCGCCGCGCCCGCGCCCACCAAGCCGCGTCGGTTGAGCATGAGGTCCATTCCCGTGAATTCCGTGAGGACCGCAGCGGTCCGTTCGGGAGCCCACGGCAGACCGTCCATGGCCTGCCGCTTCCCCGAGCGACCGGTTCGTGCGAACCCGAGGTCCTCGATGGTTACGACACGGCCGAGGCGCTCGGTGAACAGGGAGGCCAGGACCTTGGGCACGGGATCACGGGGGGTCTCCCCCATGTCGATCCAGCGCCGTACTCGTGAGGTGTCGGTCGCCAGCTGCGGATGGCCCATGGCCGCCGCCTGCCGGTTGACGAGCCTCGCCAGTTCGCCTTTGGACCAGCCTGCCAGGCCGAAAAGGTCCGCGAGACGGGTGTTCGGCTGCCTGTCCACGTCAAGCCCCCAGGTTCCTCGACTGAGTTGACAGTAACGGCCCGTGACATGCGCTGCGACCATTCGCCAGGGTTCGCCAGGGTGCGCCAGATGGTCTGCCACCCGCAGCCGAGTGTTCTGTAGGTGTGCCGCCCCCGGCCTGGTGGCGGGACCGCATTCCCCAGGGTGCGCGCCCTTTCGCAGGGACCCTGGATCGGCCTCGTGTACGGGCCCGTTCACGGGTGCCCTCCACCGGGCCGGGGAACGCACGCAACTCGTCGGCGCACGAAGGGATCTGTCTCACCCATGTATGGAGCATCGTCCGCCGTGACCGCCCCCGCTCGGCCGTACCGTCCGCACCCGGCGGGGAGCGGGCCGTACCTCGCCCCCTCCCCTTCCACGGGGGCGGGTTCCGGTCTGTCCGGCGGCCGGGCCCGGCGGGCACCGGGGACAGGCACCCAACCGCTCAGCGGGAGACTCGACTTGTCCGGGCCCCAGGGCGCCCAGCTGCGCGCCGCGGTCGCCTCGGTGCACCGCATCTGTCCGGAGTTCAATCCGGTCCAGGTGCTGCGCCGGAGCGGCAAGTCCGTCCTGCTGGTCGGGACGACGGGTCGGGTGACCGCCGTCGCCAAGTGTTTACTGGACCACTCCCCCTCATGGGCGGAAAGGTTCCGGCAGGAAATAAGCGCATACCGCGCATTCGTCCGGCATCGTCCGCCGGTACGGGTGCCGCGTCTGGTGGCGGCCGATCCCGACAACTACACGCTGATCATCGAGCGGATGCCCGGCCGGGTCGCGGCCATGACCCGGCACCCGTCCGAGGCACCGCCCCGCGTGGATGTCCGCGCCGCACTCGGGGCCATCTGCCGGATCAACCTCTGGCGCCCGCCGGCCGGGCTGTTCGACGCCCCGCTGGACTATGCGGGCCGCATCAGCCGATACCACGACCTGGGGCTGCTCACCGACCGGGACATGGGCGATCTGCAGAAACTCATGCACGGGCTGTCGCATGTACAGGGCCAGTTCTGCCACGGCGACGCACTCCTGAACAACGTGCTGCTCTCCCCCGCCGGCCCGGTGCTGCTGGACTGGGACAACGCGGGCTGGTACCTACCGGGCTACGACCTCGCGACGCTGTGGTCGGTCCTCGGCGACGCCCCGGTGGCCCGCCGTCAGATCAGCCAGCTCGCCCAGAACGCGGGCCCGGCCTCCCGGGACGCCTTCCTGGTGAATCTGATGCTGATCCTGACCCGCGAGATCCGCCGCTATGAAACCGCGGTCCAACGGACCATGCGGGAGCCCGCGCCGACGGGGACCTCTGCTCCCGGACAGCCCGGCGTACCCACGGCAGGCGAGGAGCAACGGCTCCTCCTCCGCCGACTGCACGACGACTGCCAGATGGCACGCCGTGCGGTACGTGCCGCGGTCGGCACCCGCTGACCGCGGGGCCATGCCCCGCCCCCGGCTTCCTCACCTTCCCCGCCTCACCCCACCTGTGCCGCCTTTCCCGCCTCACGCCACCTGTCCCGCCTTCCTCACCTTTCCCGTCTGCCCTGCCTTCCCTGTTGTCCCCGCCATCCTCATCATCCACGTTCTCCCCGCCATGCCTGCCGTCCCGGTCGTCCCCGTCGTCCCCGTCGTCCCCGTCGTCGTCATCGCCACCATCCTGGTCATGGCGAACCGCGGGAATATCTCCCCGCCCCGCCTGGTTGTGGCCCCGCAGGGGGCCCTCGCAACCCCTAGGGGATCTGTTCGAACAACCCCTACGGGCGTGTCTCCCCGATCAGGCCGGCTCATCTTCCGGCCTGGTCGGGGAGACACGCCTTGGGAATGCCGGGTCGGCGCCGGGCCGGGCCGCCGAGCCGGGCCACCGGGCCACCGGGCCGCGGGCACTCTCCAGGAGGAATGGTGAGCGGCGCGCCTCGTACGGGGCGCGCCGCTCACCCGTGTGCCCCAGGTGACTGCTCGCCCGCCGCTGTTCATTGGGCCATTCCACTGACGCCCCGTAGGCCCGGCGGCGGTACGGGAAGGCTCCTCTGAGATGCCCTGACATGCGGAGTCCTGATCTGGCACGGTGATTGACGGCCCGTCGGCGGACGTATGACCCTGGAGCCGACGGGGGATCTACTCTCGGGTCCCACCCCGTACGGCGTTTGCGCACCAACCGTCACACCGCCCGGCTCGGGCCGGCTCGAGGAGGTTGTTTTGCGAGGATCCGTCCCGGAAGGCGAGAAGAGAGTCCACCGCCCCGCACTGCGCAGATCCACCACGGCCCTCGCCGCGGCGGTCCTGCTGCTGCCGCTCTCGGGCGCGCCGTCCGCGCACGCCGGGCCGCCCCGTAAGGACAGCCGGCTGGAGCGCGCCTTCACCGATGCCGCCGCCCGCTTCCACGTGCCACGCAGTGTGCTGCTCGGCGTCTCGTACCTCGCGTCCCGCTGGGACTCGCACGGCGGCGCGCCCAGTGTCTCCGGGGGCTACGGTCCGATGCATCTGACGGACGCCCGGACGGCCCTGGCGCGAGTGCCGGAGTTCAGCACGGGCGACGAGGACGCCCGCGGCGACAGCGCGCGGGCCCGTAGGCGGGTACCCGCCGCCGGGGCACGACAGGCTGCCCTGCCGGCCGAACTCCCCGCCCGGCTGCGGACGTTGCCGACGGCGGCGAGGCTGACCGGCCTGCCCGCCGGGAAGCTGCGCACCGACCCCGCGGCGAACGTGCTGGGCGGTGCGGCGCTGCTCGCCGCGGAGCAGCGCAAGCTGGGGCTGCCCGCCGACGCGGATCCGGCGCAGTGGTACGCGGCGGTGGCGCACTACGGCGGCCAGAACGACGCGGCCGCCGGCCAGGCCTTCGCGGACGAGGTGTTCACGGTGATGCGGCGGGGCCAGAGCCGTACGACCGATACGGGGCAGCGGGTGACCCTGGCCCCCGCGCCGCGGCTGGCCCCCGTCAACCAGCAGGAGAAACGTATCGGCAAGCGGGACGCCACGGCGCTCGCGACGATGTCCGACAAGGCATCCGCGTCGGGCGACGGACACCGGCCGGAGTGCCCGCATACGGTCGCCTGTACGTCGGTCCCCGCACCGTACGAGGAGTTCGGCGACCACGACTACGGCAACCACGACAAGGCGGACCGCCCCAGGGACCAGAAGGTCGACGCGATCATCATCCACGACACCGAGGGGTCGTGGGAGGTGACCCTGAAGCTGATCAAGGACCCGGAGTATGTGTCGTGGAACTACACGGTCCGTTCCTCGGACGGTCTGATCGCCCAGCATGTGCCCGCCAAG
Source organism: Streptomyces sp. NPDC001339 (assembly GCF_042895955.1). Lineage (NCBI taxonomy): Bacteria > Bacillati > Actinomycetota > Actinomycetes > Kitasatosporales > Streptomycetaceae > Streptomyces > Streptomyces sp. NPDC001339. Next base: position 48,373 of record NZ_JBIAWT010000006.1, read on the forward strand.
GACGTCGCCTGGCACTCCGGGAACTGGTACATGAACGCGCACTCCATCGGCATCGAACACGAGGGCTTCCTGGCCTCGCCGGACGCCTGGTACACGGAGGCGATGTACCGCTCCTCGGCCCGCCTGGTGAAGTATCTGAGCCGCAAGTACGACCTGCCGCTCGACCGGCAGCACATCCTGGGCCACGACAATGTGCCCGGCACGACGACGTCCACGATCCCCGGCATGCACACCGACCCCGGCCCGTACTGGGACTGGGCGCACTACTTCGAACTGCTGGGCAAGCCGTTCCACCGCACGGCGGGACCGCATGGCGGGCTGGTCACCATCCGTCCCGACTACGACCGGAACAGGCCGCACTACACCGGCTGCGAGAAGCCCGGTGACAGCTGCCCGCCGCACGGCTCCACGGCGATCCGGCTGCACACCGCACCGACCGAGAGCGCCCCGCTGGTCAAGGACATCGGGCTGCACCCGGACGGCGGTGACTCGACGGAGGGGGTGAACGACACCGGCGCCCGCGCCACGACGGGGCAGCGGTTCGCGGTGGCGGGCCGGCTCGGCGAGTGGACGGCGATCTGGTACCTGGGGCAGTTGGCGTGGTTCCACGATCCGCAGGACGCGCCGACCGCGGTGGACGCCAAGGGGCTGGTCGCCACCCCGAAGGCCGGTCACCCGGAGATCCCGGTCTACGGCCGCGCCTATCCGGAGCAGGAGGCCTACCCGACCGGGGTGCCGTACCAAGCCGTGTCCCCGCTGCCGTACAGGATCACTGCGGGTCAGAGGTACGCGGTCGGCGACCGGATGCCCGGCGAGTACTTCTACGCCCCGTCCTTCGATGTCTCCCGGCACGTGATCGTGCGCGGCAAGGACCTCTACTACCAGATCCAGCTGGGGCACCGGGTCGGGTACGTCCGGGCGGCCGATGTCGATGTGCGGCCCTCGGATTCCTAGGGTTTCCAGGGATTCACAGGGGTTTCCAGGGGTTCTCCCAGGGCCGGTGCCGGAAGTCCTGTCGCCCGGCCTGGAGAGTCCCGCCGTCCGGCCCGGAGTCCCCTGGGACGGCCCGGAGTCCCCTGGGACGGGCCGGCTCCGGCGCCGTCAGCCCTGCTGGAAGAGCTCCGCCGGCAGCGGCTTGAGCAGGGCGTAGAGGTCGTCGGTGATCGGCCGGTCCCAGCTGGCGATGGTGACCAGCACACCGTCGTTGCGGTCGAACTGGGCGCAGGAGATCCGGCTCTCGGAGCACTTGATGCGCTTGACGATCAGCAGGTTGTCCTCGTGCATCACCGGGGTGTCCTCCCGCTCGACGACGGTCACCGCCTCGTCGTGACCGAGCGCCGCGAGCAACTGGGCCACTTCGAAGGGCACCTCGTCGTCGGCGAGCTCGCGGGCCGGGGAGCCCTCCGGCAGATTGCCGATGATCATCGCGGGCCCGCGTCCGCCGAACAGGTCGTAGCGGAGGAAGACGCCCTGGCAGCTCCCGTCGGGCGCGGGCAGCAGCCCGGCACCGAGATTGCCCGGCCAGTCCCCCGGGTCCATGGCGAGGACGTCGAAATCGGGACCGGCGGGCGTGGCTGCGCTACGGCGGCGGAGGAAGGACATGCCGCCATCGTACGTGGCTCGGGCGGACGAGCCGCGCGGGCGTAGGGGGTAATTGTGCGGTCGGTGCCGCGCGGCGGGCGCTGCCGGTCAGGCCCGGTCTGCCCGGTCTTCCCGGTCGGCACGCTCTGCCAGCGCGTCGAGCCGGCGGAGGGCCTCCTCGGCCGCCTCGTAGGGCACGAAGAGGTGATCGTGGTGGAAGCCGGCGACGACATTGCAGCTGAGGCCGCCCTCGGCGAGGGCGGTCGCGACGGCGGCGGTGAGGCCGACCGCGTCCAGTGCGGAGTGCACCCGCAGGGTGATCCAGCCGGCGACGTAGTCGTAGTCCAGACCCGTCCGGTCGGCCTCCTCCTGGCGGAGGACGAGGGTGAGGCCTTCGGGTTCGGCGACGGTCACCACCGGGGCCAGGCCCGCGGGGACCGCACCGGGCACGCTGGTGAAGACGTACCGGCCGTCGTGCAGCTCGGGCCGCATCGCGCGCAGCAGCACCTGAAGATCGCGTTCACCCGTCATGGGGCCACCCTACGGGGCGTCAGCGCGGCCGGCCGGAGCCCTCCTCAGTGGCGTCGTCCGGATGCTCGGCGGACGTCCGGACCTTCGGCGGACGACGGGACTCCGGCACAGGCCCTGGCCCGGAGCTGCGCCGCACCGCGTCACGTCAGGTCGAACGCCCCTTCTCTGGCGTCCAGGACGAAGGCGCGCCACTCGGCCGGGGAGAAGATCACCGCCGGGATCTCCGGTTCGCGGCGGTTCCGCATCGCGATATAGCCCTCGACGAAGGCGACTTGGACATCGCCGACGCCCTGGGTGCTCGACTGCCACTCGGCCTGCGTCAGGTCGAGGTCGGGCCGGGGCCCGCCGACGAGTCGCTGCTCGGTGGTGATGCTGTCGGCCACGTGTCCCGCTCCTCTTCGGTTCGGCGTCCGTGGTGAGCAGCGTAACCACTGTGTACGGGGACGAACAGAGGACGTGGCCGGGGCCGGCGTCGGCCTCCGCCGCCCTCAAGTGACCAGGTCAGGTGCCCCCGTCCGGGTCCCCGAGAGGACTCTCCGCCGGCCCCCTCGGCCTCAGGTGGCCGGCGCGTCGGCGCCGACCAGCCACATGGAGAAGAACTGGGAACCGCCGCCGTAGGCGTGGCCGAGGGCCCGCCGGGCGCCGTCGACCTGGTGTGCGCCGGCCCGGCCGCGCACCTGGAGGGCGGCCTCGGCGAAGCGGAGCATGCCGGAGGCGCCGATGGGGTTGGTGGAGAGCACTCCGCCGGACGGGTTGACGGGGAGGTCGCCGTCGAGTTCGGTGACGCCCGCCTCGGTGAGCTTCCAGCCTTCGCCCGCCTCCGCGAAGCCGAGGTTCTCCAGCCACATCGGTTCGTACCAGGAGAACGGGACGTACATCTCGACCGCGTCGATCTCGCGGCGGGGGTCGGTGATCCCGGCCTGGCGGTAGACGTCGGCGGCACAGTCCTTGCCGGCCCGCGGGGAGACGAAGTCCTTGCCGGCGAAGAGGGTGGGCTCGCTGCGCATCGCCCCGCCCTGCACCCAGGCCGCCGGGTGCGGTGCGCGGGCGGCTCCGGCGCGGTCGGTGAGGACCATGGCGCAGGCACCGTCGGAGGAGGGGCAGGTCTCGGAGTAGCGGATCGGGTCCCAGAGCATCGGGGCCGCCTGGACCTTCTCCAGGGTGATGTCCTTCTCGTGGAGGTGTGCGTAGGGGTTCTTCAGGGCGTTGCGGCGGTCCTTGTAGGCGACGAGGGAGCCGATGGCGGCGGGGGCTCCGGTGCGCCGCATATAGGCGCGTACGTGCGGGGCGAAGAAGCCGCCGGCGCCGGCCAGCAGGGGCTGCTGGAACGGTACCGGCAGGGACAGGGCCCACATGGCGTTGGACTCGGACTGCTTCTCGAAGGCGAGGGTGAGGACGGTGCGGTGGACCCGGGCGGCGACGAGGTTCGCGGCGACGAGGGCGGTGGAGCCGCCGACCGAGCCGGCGGTGTGCACCCGCAGCAGGGGTTTGCCGACCGCGCCGAGGGCGTCGGCGAGGTAGAGCTCGGGCATCATCACCCCCTCGAAGAAGTCGGGGGCCTTGCCGATCACCACGGCGTCGATGTCCGCCCAGGTCGACTCGGCGTCGTCCAGGGCGCGTCGGGCGGCCTCGCGGACGAGTCCGGCGAGGGAGACGTCGCGGCGGGCCGCCCTGTGGTGGGTCTGGCCGACCCCGACCACGGCCACCGGCTCCTTGCTCATCGCGGCTCTCCTTCCAGGACGGCCACCAGGTTCTGCTGGAGGCAGGGGCCCGAGGTGGCGTGTGCGACGGCACGGTCGGACTCGCCGCGCTGGATGCGGGCGGCGGCCTCGCCGAGCCGGATCAGTCCGGCGGCCATGAGGGGGTTGGCGGCCAGTGCGCCGCCGGACGGATTGATCCGGACGTCCGCGCCGCCCGGGCCGTCGAGCTTCAGGGCGCGGCGCAGCACCACCTCCTGGGAGGTGAACGGGGCGTGCAGCTCCGCGGTGTCCACCGGCCGGGCGAAGTAGCCGGCGCGCTCCGCGGCGAGCCGGGTGGAGGGCGAGTCGGTGAGATCGCGGACGCCGAGGCTGTGGGCCTCGACGCGGTGGTCGAGGCCGCGGATCCAGGCGGGGCGTTCGGTCAGCCGGCGGGCGGTGTCACCGGCTGCGAGGACGACGGCGGCCGCGCCGTCGCCGATGGGCGGGCAGTCGCCGGTGCGCAGCGGCGCGACGAGGGGCTCGCCGACGGACACCGTGCCGCGCAGCTGGGCGTACGGACCGGACTCGGCGGCGGCCCGGCTGCGGGCCGCTATCCCGGCCAGTTCGCGCTCGTCGGTCAGTCCGGCGTCGATCAGGGCCTGGGCCTGGAGGGCGGCGAGCGCGACGGAGTCGGGCCAGAGCGGGGCGACGTAGTACGGGTCGAGCTGACGGGTGAGGACCGCGCGGACGTCGCCGGGCGAGGACTTGCCGTACGCGTAGACCAGGGCGGTGTCCGCCTCGCCGGTGAGGATCTTCACCCAGGCCTCGTACAGTGCCCAGGCGCCGTCCATCTCCACATGGGACTCGGAGATCGGCGGCCACGCGCCGACGCCGTCCAGGGCCATGGTGAAGGAGAAGGCCCGGCCGGCGAGGTAGTCGGAGGAGCCGGAGCAGGTGAAGCCGATATCGCGCGCGGTGAGGCCGGTGCGGGCCAGGACGTCGTGCAGCACCGGCAGCACCATCTCGACCTCGGAGGTCTCCGCGCTGTCGCGGACGTGGCGGCTCTGCCCGAAGGCGACGATGGCGACCTCGCGCGGCGGAGCCCCCGGCAGCGGGGCACCCATCAGATCAGCTCCTTGTAGCTGTCGTAGTCGGCGTCGGGCTCGCCGGTGGGGCGGTAGTGGTCGGGGACGGGGGCACCTCCCGTGCCTTGAGGGCCGTGGGGGAGTCCGCTCCCGGTCCATACGGGTTCGACGCGCAGCCCCATGCGGACCTGGTCGTAGGGGATCCCGCCGATCCGGGCGTGCAGCGCGAGGTCGGCGCCGTCCAGGGCGATATGGGCGTAGACGTAGGGGACCTCGATGTCCTGGTGGGCCGGGTGCCGGGCCTTGATGTTGACGATGCAGAAGGTGGTGACGGTGCCGCGGGGGCCGACCTCGACCTGGGCGTCGGTGGCGACACCGCAGGTGGGGCAGGCGCCGCGGGGCGGGACGTACACCTTGTGGCAGGACGGACAGCGTTCGCCGAGGATCCGGTGGCCGGCGAGCGCCTGGAGGTAGCGGGACTGGGCGCGGCCGGGTGCGTAGGTGTAGTCGAGCCGGGCGGGGGTGGTGATCCCGGTGACGGGGTCGGTGAACCGGCCGTTGTGCGGGGCGGGTCGGCCGGGGCGTGCGGTGCTGTCGTCGGGCGCGCGGCAGGTGATGTCGGTGGTGCTGTCGTCCGGTTCGAAGCAGGCGATGTCGGTGATGGCGCCGGTGCGCTCGGCGGCCCAGCGGATCCGGACCCGCATGCCGGTGTGTACGGCGTCGGGGCCGGGGGCGTCGAGTGCGTGCAGCAGCGCGGTACCGGCGCCGTCGAGGCGGACCAGGACCCAGGCGAAGGGAGTGGTCAGGGGCTGTCCGCGGCGGGGGTCCGGGTTCCAGGCCCAGGTGGTGACCGTGCCGCCGGTGCCGACCTCGACCAGGTCGCGGAGCTCCTCGGCGGTGACCGGGTCGTATTCGACGGGCGGCACGAGCACCCGGCCGTCGTCCGCCCGGACGCCGAGGACGGTGCGCTCGCGCAGTCCGGTGAGGAAGGCGCTCTGGACGGGGCCGAGCGAGCGGGTGAAGGGGAACTCCACGACGAGGGGTGCGGTGAGGGCCTCGGGCGCCTCTGGCATACGGTTTCTCCTTGGCGTCAGGCGCGCCGGTAGACGGGTGGGCGCTTCTCCGCGAAGGCCCGGGCGCCTTCCTTGGCGTCGGCGGTGTCGAAGAGGGGCCACCCTCGGGCGAGTTCGGCCTTCAGGCCGTCGGCCTCGGTCAGCTCGGCGGTCTCGTAGACGGATGCCTTGACGGCTTCGACGGCGAGCGGCCCGCAGGCGTTGATCCGTTCCGCGGTCTCCAGGGCTCTGGGCAGCGCCTCGCCGTCCGGTACGACATGGCCGATCAGCCCGATCCGCTCGGCCTCGCGGGCCGGATAGGGACGGCCGGTGAGCAGCATTTCCAGGGCGTGGGTGCGGGGGATCTGGCGGGGCAGGCGGACGGTGGAGCCGCCGATGGGGAACAGTCCGCGCCGGACCTCGTAGAGGCCGAAGGTGGCGCTCTCACCGGCGACGCGGATGTCGGTGCCCTGGAGGATCTCGGTACCGCCCGCGACGCAGTGGCCCTCGACGGCGGCGATCACGGGTTTGCGGGGGCGGTGGTGGCGCAGCATCGCCTTCCAGTGGAGGTCGGGGTCGGCGCGCAGCCGGTCGCGGTAGCGCTCGCCGGCCGCCATACCGTCGCCCGCGAGGGCCTTGAGGTCCATACCGGCGCAGAAGGTGCCCCCGGCGCCGGTGAGGACGATGGAGCGGATCGCGTCGTCCTCGTCGGCGGCGATCCAGCCGTCGTGGAGGCCCACCAGCATGGGCAGGGAGAGGGCGTTCTTCGCCTCCGGCCGGTTGAGGGTGAGCACCAGTGTCGCGCCTACGCGCTCCACGGTGAGGTGTTCGGTGCCCTCGGTCCCGTCCATGTGCGTCCTTCCGGCTCGCCGTCCGCGACGGAGAACAGGGTGCAGCAGCCGCACACCGACTTCAAGAGTTTGCTGACAGGTAGTCAGATTTCTTCGCCGGTCCCCTTCCTTGCTCCCGTCCGCGGCGCTCTAATGACGGCGGACAGGCCCCGAGCCGCTGTTCCGCCCGGTCTGGAGGAGACGTGGAGTACAACCTTGCCGACCTCTTCGAGTCGATCGCCGACACGGTTCCCTGCCGTGAGGCGCTGGTGTACATCGACCACCCGGGGACCGGCGCCGAGCGCCGTCTGACCTACGCGGAACTGGACCGGGCCGCCAACCGCCTGGCCCACCATCTGAGCGACCGGGGCATCGGCCCCGGCCACCACGTCGGGCTGCATCTGTACAACGGCGTCGCCTACCTCCAGGCCCTGTACGCCTGCCTGAAGATCCGCGCCGTACCGGTCAATGTGAACTACCGCTATGTGGAGGAGGAGTTGGCCTACCTCTACCGGGATGCGGACCTGGTCGGCCTGGTCTTCGACGCCGAGTTCACCGCGCGGGTCGCCGCCGCCCTCCCGCAGGCACCGGCGCTCCGCCATCTCGTACGGGTCGGCGATCCGCCCGCCGGCGCCCCCGAACCGCCCCTCGCGCCCGTCGCGCTCGCGGATGCCGAGGCCGCCGGCTCGGCGGAACGCGGCTTCGGCCCGCGCTCCGCCGATGACCGGCTGATCATCTACACCGGCGGCACCACCGGCATGCCCAAGGGGGTGGTGTGGCGCCACGAGGACATCTTCTTCTCCGGGATGGGCGGCGGAGCCCCCACCGGAGAGCCGGTGAAGCGGCCGGAGGAGCTGGCCGAGCGGGTCGCGGCCGGCGGTGCGGGCCTCGTCTTCTTCCCCGCTCCCCCGCTGATGCACGGTACCTCCACGCTGACCGCGTTCATCGCCTTCCACTTCGGCCAGAAGGTCGTCCTGCACCGCAAGTTCGTGGCCGAGGAGGTGCTGCGGACCATCGAACGGGAGCGGGTCACCAGTGTGTCGCTGGTGGGCGACGCGATGCTGCGCCCGCTGGTGGATGCCCTGGGCGGACCGCTCAAGGGGGTCGACTGCTCCTCGCTCCTCAGCGTCTCCAGCTCCGGTGCGGTCCTCTCCGGGACCGTACGCGACCGGTTCCGCGAACTGGTCCCGCACGCCGTGCTGCTCAACAACTTCGGCTCGTCGGAGTCCGGCTTCAACGGGACGGCCACCGATGACTCCGGAACCGGCCACGGCCACGGCTTCCGGCTGCGGCTCAACTCCCCCACGGCGGTGGTGGACCCGGTCACCCACGATCCGGTGCCGGCCGGGGAGGTGGGCCGGCTCGCCCTGCGCGGACACGTACCGCTGGGCTACTACAACGATCCGGGGAAGACCGCCGAGACGTTCTTCGCGGCACACGGCGAGCGGTGGGTGCTGCTGGGCGATATGGCCACCGTCGACGAGGCGGGCATCGTCACCGTCCTCGGGCGAGGCTCACAGTGCATCAACTCCGGCGGTGAAAAGGTCTATCCGGAGGAGGTCGAAGAGGCGCTGAAGGCCCATCCGGACGTGTACGACGCGCTGGTGGCGGGCGTACCGGACGAGCGGTGGGGCAGCCGCGTCGCGGCCGTCGTCGAACTGCGGGACGGCGCGGCACCGTTGGACCTGGCGGGCCTACAGCTCCACTGCCGTTCCCGGCTGGCCGGCTACAAGATTCCCCGCACCGTGGTCTTCGCCGACCGCATCCAGCGGTCGCCCAGCGGCAAGGCGGACTACCGCTGGGCGAAGGCGGTGGCAGCCGGCGAACGGGAGGCGTGACCCGGTCCGGCCCCGGGGGTCACCCCTCGGTACCCGGTCTGCTCCCGGGTCTCACGCCTCGGCACTCCGCCCGCCACCGGTGTCACCCCTCGGCGCCCGGTCTGCTCCCGGGTGTCACACCCTCGGCTCGCAGACGGAACGGAGCGAGCGGGCCAATGCCGCCGTGTGCAGCGTGTCCAGCTGCCGCTCCCGGCGTTCCCGCGCGGCGGCCACGGTGAGCAGCGGTCCGCAGGAGGGCGCGGAGCGGGCCTCGGGAGTGGCGGCGAGGGCACGGACCAGCTCGCCGTTGACGCGGTTGATCTCCTTGCGGATCTCACCGAGATCCGGGCGCCCGGCCGGGGCCTGGGCGGGGTCGGCGTCCCACCGCCGGTGCAGGCCGCGCTGCACGATCTTGCTGGCCTCGATCTGGTCCCGGAAGATCCGCACCGTGGCCTCCGGGTCGGCACCCAGCTGCCGGGCCCGCTCCGCCACCGCGTCCAGGACCTGCTGCTCACGGGCCGGGTCGTCGATCGGGCTGCCGGTGCCCCACTTCGCGGCGGCCACCAGGTCGCCGAGGGCGAGCCGTTCGGCGGACAGCGCGGCGAGCGGGCGCAGCCGGCCGTACGGGGAGTGCGTGGCGAGGGGGGCCGACGCGCCGGCCGGGGCGGAGAGCGGGAGGGGGACCGGGAGGGAGACCGGGGCGGGAGGCGCGGCGGCCGCCCCGCCGGCTCCGGTGAACAGGGCGGTCACGGCGGCGCCGGCGATCAGCGCACGGCGCATCGGGGTGGTCAGCTGCACGGTCGGCCTCTCTCGAACCTCGGGCTTGGCCGGGGAGTTCCCCGCGGAGTGCGGGGACAGCGTACGGCGCGGACCGAGGCCTCAGCAGACCGAGGCTCCACGGACCAAGGTCTCGGCAGTCCGAGGTCTCGGCAGTCCAAGGCTCAGGCGGGCCGAGATCCTCATTCGAGCCTCCTCGAATCACCTGTACTTGCCGCCCGCCCGGCATTTGAATCGTCCCTGCCACACAGCGGTGCCCCTCGGACCACGGGGGCCGGGCTTCCGCCCACCGCCGCATCGACCGACCATGAAATCTGGGGGAGATGACATCATGAAGCGCAAGCTCGTCCTGGCACTCGGCGCCGCGTCGCTGGGCGCGGTGACCCTGCTCGGTATGGGTACGGCGACCGCCGGAGCCGCGCCCGCCAAGAAGTCCGCGCCGGCCGCGGCTGCCACCGCGATCGGCCTGAACGCCGGTAAGTTCTACGTCTTCAAGGACGACAACTTCAAGAACGGGTACTACCCCTTCGCCACGTCCGACGGCAACTTCGCGAACAACAAGTGGATCGGGGGCGAGCACAACGGCAGGACGATCAACAACGGCACCAGCTCGATGAAGAACACCACGGACCGCTGGATCGACCTGTACGCCGACGCCGACGACGGCCACGGCTGCGGCGGCGCCAGGTACTCCGCCCGTCCGCACAGTGTGGACTCCGACCTGACGAACAACGGGTTCGACAACAAGGCCAGCTGCGTCCGGTTCCGGTAAGCGCGCGGTGGGGGCGGGGCACCGGTTCTCGCCGGCGCCCCGCCCCCGGCTCATGCCCGCCCGCCTCCTCATCACCGTCAGAGGTTCACCATGTCGTCCCGTTCCGCGCGTGCCGTCCTGGCTCTCCTCGTCCTGGTCACCGGGTGTGCGTCGGCGACCGCGGGGCAGCCGTCACGGAAGGAGAAGGAGGCGGACGTTCCGGCCGCTCCCGCCGTCGGCGGGGAGGCGCGACGTCTGGTCCTGCCGTTCGACGCGTATGCGATGTCCACTCCCGCGATCCACGCCGTCGAGTCCGCCGAGGACGTCCTGATCCGCGGCTGCATGCGCGCTCAGGGAATGGCCTGGAAGGCGCTGCCCCGGCCGAGCGGTGTCGACCAGGACCCGCCGAATCGGCGGCGTTACGGCCTCATCGAAGCGGATATCGCCGCCCGCTTCGGCTACCACCTGCCACCGGAGCCAGGGGAGCTGACCCGCCGCGAGGCGGCCTGGAACGAACGGAAGAACCTGCCGGACCGGGAGCAGTTGGCCGCCTTCGGCCGGAAGGGCGGGGGCGGATGCTGGAAGAAGGCGCACGACAGCCTGCTCCGCGGGATCACCCCCGCCGATCAGTCGCTGTTCAACCGGCGCATCGGTGAGGAGTTCAACGCCTCCAGGAACGACCGGGAAGTGGTGCGCGTCATCCGCGAGTGGAGTGCGTGCATGGCGGAGAAGGGCTTTCGCTACTCCTCACCTCTCAAGGTCACGGGTGATGCCGAGTGGGGGAAGTCCGCACGGCCCACCCGGCGGGAGATCGCCGTGGCGCAGGCGGATATCCGGTGCAAGGCGGAGACGGATCTCGTCTCGGTCTGGTCCGGTGTGGAGACCCGGACGCAGAACGACGTCATTCGGCGCCACGCGAAGGAGTTCCGGGTGCTCAAGGCCGAGAAGGACCAGTGGACCGAGGCCGCCCGCCGGGTCCTCGACCGCGGATGAACAGGGCCCACCCCGTCCTGGCCGCCGCGACCGGGGCCTGCCTGTCCACCGATGGGCCACCCGCGTCACCACCCTTGACGTGATCGCCGCGCGCTGATTACTTGGACCCGCGTTCAGCTACCGAATGATCGGTAGGCAGATGAGGCGGTGGCATTCCATGCGGGAAGCGGATACCGGCAGGGCTCCGGACGGTGCGGCGCCCGGCGAGACGGCGATCGGTGGGGTGACGTTCGACGAGGCGGAGCGGCTCTCCCCGGACGCCTTGCGGGCGTGTCAACTGACCCGGCTGCGCGCCTCGTTGCAGCACGCCTATGACCACGTCCCGGTCTACCGGGAGGCCTTCGACCGGGCCGGGGTGCATCCGCACGACTGCCGTTCGCTCGGCGACCTCGCCCGCTTCCCGTTCACCGTGAAGGACGATCTGCGCGCCCAGTACCCCTTCGGGATGCTCGCCGTCCCCAAGGAGCGGGTGCGCCGCCTCCACGCCTCCAGCGGCACCACGGGCCTGCCGACGGTCGTCGGCTACACCGAGCGCGATCTCTCCCTCTGGGCGGATGTCGTCGCCCGCTCCCTGTACGCAGCCGGCGGCCGGCCCGGCCACACTGTCCATATCGCCTACGGATACGGGCTGTTCACCGGCGGGCTGGGCGCCCACTACGGCGCGGAGCGGCTCGGCTGCACGGTCGTACCGGCGTCCGGCGGGATGACCGCCAGGCAGGTGCGGATCATCCAGGACTTCCGCCCCGACGTCATCATGGTGACGCCGTCATACATGCTCACCCTGCTGGACGAGTTCGAGCGGCAGGGCGTCGATCCGCGCACCACCTCGCTGAAGGTGGGCGTCTTCGGCGCCGAGCCGTGGACGCGGGAGATGCGCCGCGAGATCGAGGAACGGTTCGCGATCGACGCGGTGGACATCTACGGCCTGTCGGAGGTGATGGGTCCCGGTGTCGCCCAGGAGTGCGTGGAGACCAAGGACGGGCCACACATCTGGGAGGACCACTTCTACCCGGAGGTGGTCGATCCGGTCACCGGGGAGGTACTGCCGGACGGCGAACACGGCGAGCTGGTGTTCACCTCCCTCACCAAGGAAGCGATGCCGGTCATCCGCTACCGCACCCGTGATCTGACCCGTCTGCTGCCCGGCACCGCGCGGCCCGCCTTCCGCCGGATGGAGCGGATCACCGGGCGCTGCGACGACATGATCATCCTGCGCGGGGTCAATCTCTTCCCCGCACAGGTCGAGGAGATCGTGCTGCGTACTCCCGGTGTCGCCCCGCACTTCCAGCTGAGGCTGACCCGCGAGGGCCGGCTGGACCGGCTGACCGTACGTGCCGAGGCGCGCCCCGGCGCCACCCCCGACCAGCGCACCGCGGCCGCCGGGCTGATCGCACGCGGCGTCAAGGACGGCATCGGGGTCGCGGTCGCCGTGGAGATCGTCGAGCCGGAGACCCTGGAGCGCTCGGTGGGCAAGATCAAGCGCATCGTGGATGCCCGGCCCCGCGACAGGACCTGAAGACCTGAGAAGGCCTGGAAAAACCTCGAAGGCCCGCGGAGCGGCAAGGCAGCCGGTCCCCGCCCGGGAGGCGCTCAGGTCGTGCTCGGGTCCCCCTTGATCAGCGCGAACGGGGCCCCGAACGGGTCCGTGACCATGGCGATCCGGCCGACGCCCGGGGCGTTGGACGGCGGGATCAGGACCGTGGCGCCGTTGGCGGTGGCGGCGGCGAAGGTCACATCGCAGTCGGTCACGCCGAAGTACGGGTGCCACTCGGACGTCGAACCGGCCGCCAGATTCTCCTTCGGCAACTGGAAGATGCCGCCCTGCCCGGTGTCCTCCGGTGTGCCGCCGCGGGGCGCGGAGACGACCGAGTAGACCATGTCGCCGCCCATCGGCATGTCCTGATAGCTCCACAGGAAGACCGAGCGGTAGAAGTCCTTCGCCGCTGGCGCGTCGGTGGTGTACAGCTCCGTCCAGCAGAGGGTGTTCGGCTCCATGACCTTCTCCAGGCCCGGGACGTCGCCCGGCTGCCATACGGCGAAGTCGGCACCGGTGGGGTCGGTGAACTGGGCCAGCCGGCCCGCGGTGAAGACGTCCATCGGCGCGACCCGCACCTTGCCGCCGGCCCGCTCCACCGACTTGGCCGTGGCGTCCGCGTCGGCGGTGTGGAAGTACGCGGTCCAGGCGGGGCTCGCGCCCTCCTCCTGGCACGGACCGACAGCGCCGACCGTCTCGCCGTCGAGCTGGAAGAAGCCGTACCCGCCGGCCTCCGGACCGGCCGACTGGAAACTCCAGCCGAACACGGCGGAGTAGAAGGCGGCCGCGGCGTCGACGTCGGGGGCGCCGAGGTCGATCCAGTTCGGTGTCCCGGGGACGTAGTCGGTGGTCAGCATGGGTGCTCCTCCGTCGTACGGATCGAGGTCTGCGCGGGGATTGTCCCGCCGTTCCTCAGCATGGCAGGGGGCACTGACAGTGGCTCTCCGCCGCCGCTCAGGGCGTGCCGAACCGTTCGCGCAGCGCGCGCTTGAGGACCTTTCCGCTGGCGTTGCGCGGCAGCGCGTCCACGAACACCACCCTTTTGGGCGCCTTGAACGGCGCCAGGCGGGCCCGTGCCGCCTCGATCAGCTCCCGCTCCCCCACCGCCGGGGCGCCGTTTCCGCCACCGTCCGCGCGCCGTACCACCACCGCGGTCACCGCCTCGATCCATCGCTCGTCCGGCAGCCCGATGACCGCGACCTCGGCCACCTGGGGGTGTTCGTAGAGCACCTCCTCCACCTGGCGCGAGGCGACCAGCACCCCACCGGAGTTGATGACGTCCTTCACCCGGTCGACCACCGTGAAGTAGCCCTCCGCATCGCGTACGGCCAGGTCGCCGGAGTGGAACCAGCCGTCCCGGAACGCCTCGGCGGTCTCCTCCGGCTTGTCCCAGTAGCCGGTGCACAGTTGCGGGGACCGGTAGACGACCTCGCCCCGAGTGCCGTCCGGAACCTCCCGTCCCTCCTCGTCCACCACCCGCGCCTCGACGAACAGCACCGGCCGCCCGCAGGAGGCCATTCGCCCCTCGTGCTCGTCCGGGCCGAGTACGGTGGCCAGCGGCCCGATCTCGCTCTGCCCGAAGCAGTTGTAGAAGGCGAGCCCGGGCAGCCGGGCGCGCAGCCGTTCCAGCACGGGCACCGGCATGATCGACGCGCCGTAGTACGCCTTGCGCAGCCCGCTCAACTCCCGCTCACCGGTGGTGAAGCCGGGGTGTCGGGACAGCGTGATCCACACCGTCGGCGGGGCGAACAGGCTGTCCGCCCGGCCGGCCTCCACCAGCGCGAAGATCCGGTCCGGGTCGGGTCCGTCCAGGATGGTGTTCTCCGCGCCCACCGCCAGGTAGGGCAGCAGGAAGACGTGCATCTGCGCGGAGTGGTAAAGCGGCAGCGAGTGCAGCGGCCGGTCCGTCTCCGTGAGGCCGAGGGCGAGGACCGCGCTGGTGTACTCGTGCACCAGCGCCCGGTGCGTCATCATCGCGCCCTTGGGCAGGGCGGTGGTCCCCGAGGTGTAGAGAAGCTGGACCAGGTCGTCGTCGGACACCTCGGGCAGCGGGCCCATCGCACCGTCCCCGTCGCCGTTCCTGTCGCCGTCGCCGTCCCCGTCCGCGGCCCGGTACGCCGCCGCCCGCTCCAGCAGCCCGTCGGGCGCGCCGTGGAGCGGCAGGGCGCGTACCGCGTCCGGCAGCCGGGACGCCAGTGCGGCATCGGTGAGGACCAGGGCGCTGCCCGACTGCTCCAGGACGTAGCGCAGGTCCTCGCCGGTGAGGCCGTGGTTGACCGGGACGTGCACCAGGCCGGCGCGGGCGCACGCGAGAAAGCCGATCAGATACGCGTCGGAGTTGTGCCCGTAGGACGCGACCCGGTCGCCGGGCCGCAGGCCCTCCGCCAGCAGCACCCGGGCCGCGGCGGTCACCGCGCCGTCGAGCTCCCGGTACGTCCAGGCCCGCTCCCCGTACCGCACCGCGGTCCGCCCGGGCACCCGGCGGGCGCTGCGTCGCAGGATTCCGTCGACCGTGTTGCTCCGCGCTGGCGTCATGGCGCGATCCTCGGGCGCGCCCCGCGCGGGGTCAAGGCACCGGGCCGGGCCGGGCGGGGTCGGGACACCGGCCGGGCGGGGCGGAGCACCGTCGTCCACGCCGCGCCCCCGTCCCGTCCCCTCGCGGCGGCCTGTCGCCTACACGGCCCGCTCGCGCCCCTCCCAATACGGGTCGCGCAGCCGCCGTTTGTAGAGCTTGCCATTGGGGTCGCGGGGCAGAGCGGCGCGGAAGTCGACGGACCTGGGGCGTTTGTAGCCGGCCAGCCGGCGGGCGCAGTGGGCCAGGATGCCGGCGGCCAGGGCGGGGCCGGGGCGGTGTCCTTCCGCGGGTTCCACGACGGCCTTGACCTCCTCTCCCCAGTCGTCGTGCGGGATGCCGAAGACCGCGGCGTCGGCGACCGCCGGGTGGCTCAGCAGGACCGATTCGATCTCGGCGGGGTAGATGTTGACCCCGCCGGAGATGATCATGTCGATCTTGCGGTCGCGGAGGAAGAGGTAGCCGTCCTCGTCCAGGTAGCCGAGGTCGCCGACGGTGAAGAAGTCCCCGATCCGGTTCTTCCGCGTCTTGCCCTCGTCCTTGTGGTAGCGGAAGCCGCCGGTGCTCATCTTCAGGTAGACGGTGCCGAGTTGGCCGGGCGGGAGCCGGTTGCCGTGGTCGTCGAAGACGGCGAGTTCGCTGATCGGCCAGGCCTTGCCGACCGTACCGGGCTTCTTGAGCCAGTCCTCGGCGGTCGCGAAGGCCCCGCCGCCCTCGCTCGCCGCGTAGTACTCCTCCACGCACGGGCCCCACCAGTCGAGCATCGCCCGCTTCACGTGGTCCGGGCAGGGCGCGGCGCCGTGGAGGGCGTGCCGCATGGAGGACACGTCGTAGCGGGCCCGTACATCGCCCGGGAGCGCCAGCAGCCGGTGGAACTGGGTCGGAACCATGTGCGTATGGGTGCACTTCTCACGGTCGATCAGCCGGAGCATCTCCTCGGGCGTCCACTTGTCCATCAGCACGAGGCGGTGGCCGATGTGCAGGGACGCGCCCGCGAACTGGAGGACGGCCGTGTGGTAGAGCGGTGAGCAGACGAGGTGCACGTTGTCGCCGAACGGGCGGATGCCGAAGATGCCGAGGAAGCCGCCCAGGTAGGCCTCCTCGGGCGGCTTTCCGGGCAGGGGGCGGCGGATGCCGCGCGGGCGGCCGGTGGTGCCGGAGGTGTAGTTCATGACCCAGCCGAGGGTGCGGTCGACGGGCGCCGACTCCGGTTGCCCGTCGAGGAGTTCGGCGTACGGCCGGAAGCCCTCGACCGTGCCGACCGCGTACCGGTGGGTGACGGGCAGGCCTGCCTCGTCGGCGGCCTGGCGGGCGGGGGCGGCGAAGCGTTCGTGGGCGAGGAGCACCTTGGCGCCGGAGTCGGCCACGATCCAGGCGGTCTCGGGGCCGACGAAGTGGTGATTGACGGGGACCAGGTAGAAGCCGGCCTGGGTGGCGGCGAGGTACGCGGTGAAGAACTCGACGCCGTTGGGCAGGACGACGGCGAAGGCGTCACCGCGTTCCATACCGGCCGCGCGCAGACCGTGGACCAGGCGGTTGGCGGCGGCGTGCAGCCGGCCGGCGGTCCACTCCTCGCCGTCGGGGGCGACGAGGACCGTGCGGTGGGGGTCGGCCGCGGCCTGGGCCCAGAAGCCTGCGGGGGGCGTGCGCACATCGTCCGGCGGTGTGCTCGTCACCGGCCGCTCCTTCCGGCGATGCGGTGGAGGCGGTCGACGGCCCGCTCGAAGCCGCGGGTGAGGTCGTCGAAGACCGCCTGGACGCTGCGTTCGCTGTTCATCCGGCCCACGATCTGGCCGACGGGGGTGCCGAGCAGCGGCTCGACCTCGTACTTCTGGATCCGGGAGACGGCCTCGGCGACCAGCAGGCCCTGCAGGGGCATGGGCAGGGTGCCGGGTCCGTCCGTGTCGTCCCAGGCGTCGGTCCACGCGGTGCGCAGCTGGCGTGCGGGCTTGCCGGTCAGGGCGCGGGAGCGCACCGTGTCGCCGGAACCGGCGGCGAGCAGTTTGCGGGTCAGGGCGGGCGAGTGGAGATCGGCCTCTGTGGTGGTCAGCCAGAGGGAACCCAGCCACACACCCTGGGCGCCGAGGGCGAGTGCGGCAGCCACCTGTTGGCCGCTTCCGATGCCCCCGGCCGCCAGCACGGGCAGCGGGTCGACCGCCTCCACGACCTCCGGTGTGAGCACCATGGAGGCGATCTCGCCGGTGTGGCCGCCCGCCTCGTAGCCCTGGGCGACGACAATGTCGATGCCGCGCTCCTTGTGCTTGACGGCGTGCCGGGCGCTGCCCGCGAGCGCGGCGACGAGCACGCCCCGGTCGTGGGCGCACTCCACGACATCCGCGGGCGGCGGGCCCAGGGCGTTGGCCAGCAGCTTGATCGGGTAGTCGAAGGCGACGTCGAGCTGGGTGCGGGCGACCTGCTCCAGCCACCCGGTGATGCGCCAGCCGGACGCCTCGCCCTCGGCGAGCTCGGGCACGCCGTACGTGGCGAGGGTGTCCTGGACGAACTGCCGGTGCCCTTCCGGGATCATCGCCTCGATGTCGGCCTCGGTCAGTGTGTGATCTTTCGGGGCCTCCACCTTCTTCGCGGGCATGACGACGTCCAAGCCGTAGGGCCTGCCCGCCACATGCGACTCGATCCAGTCCAGGTCGCGCATGAGGTCGTCGGGGGCCGTGTAGCGGACCGCGCCGAGCACTCCGAAGCCGCCGGCCCGGCTGATGGCCGCGGCGACGGCGGGGAACGGCGTGAAGCCGAACAGGGCGTGCTCGACTCCCAGTTTCTCGCTCAGCTCCGTCTGCATGGGCGCAGGATGCCGCAGTCCCCGGGACGACGGAAGGGCTTTCTGACACGTAGTCAGAAAACTGGCTGTCTCAGCTCTCCTCCAGCACCGCCATCGCCGCGTTGTGCCCCGGAATGCCGCTCACCCCGCCGCCGCGCACCGCGCCCGCCCCGCACAGCAGGACGTTGGGGTGGGCGGTGCCCACGCCCCAGCGCCCCGGCGCGCCGGCCGGCTGCTCGTCCCGCGGATCCGCGCACGGGAAGGCCAGGTCGCGGTGGAAGATATGGCCGCCCGGCAGGCCGAGTTCACGTTCCAGGTCGAGCGGGGACTTGGCCTCGACGCACGGGCGGCCGTCGGCGTCGTGGGCCAGGCAGTCGGCGAGCGGCTCGGCGAGGTGGCGCTCCAGCTCGGCGAGGGTGGCCGCCAGCAGGCGGTCACGGGTGGCCGCGTGGTCGGCGTCATCGGCGGTGAACAGCCGTGCCGGGGCGTGCAGGCCGAAGAGGGTGAGCGTCTGGTAGCCCCGGCGGACCAGGTCCGCGCCGAGGATCGAGGGATCGGTGAGCGAGTGGCAGTAGATCTCCGACGGCGGGGAGGAGGGCGGTTCGCCGGCCGCGGCCTCACGGTAGGAGCGCTCCAGCCCGGCGTAGCCCTCGGCGATGTGGAAGGTGCCGGAGAAGGCCTCGCGGGGGTCCACCTCGGTGTCGCGCAGCCGCGGCAGCCGGGTGAGCAGCATGTTCACCTTGAGCTGGGCGCCTTCGGCCGCGGGTGGCGGGTCCTCGCCCAGGAGGCGGGCCAGTTCCCTCGGGGAGGCGTTGACCAGGACCCGGCGGGCGCCGATCGTGCCCCGGTCACAGGTCACCTCCGCGGTACGGCCGTCCGTCGCGAGGGCGGTCACCGCGCAGCCGGTGACAATCTCGGCCCCGGCCCGGCGGGCGGCGTCGGCGAGCGCGTCGGTGAGGGCGCCCATACCGCCCAGGGGGACGTCCCAGTCGCCGGTGCCGCCGCCGATGACGTGGTAGAGGAAGCAGCGGTTCTGGCGCAGTGACGGGTCGTGGGCGGTGGTGAAGGTGCCGATGAGGCCATCGGTGAGGACCACACCGCGGACCAGGTCGTCGGAGAAGGTCTCCTCGACCAGCTCGCCCAGGGGCCGTTCGAACAAGGCGTGCCAGGTGGTGTCGTCGTCGACGGCGGCGCGCAACGCGTCGCGGGTGGGGAGGGGTTCGGTGAGCGTCGGAAAGACCCGTTCGGCGAGCCGTCGGGTGGTGCCGTAGAAGCGCTGCCAGGCATCGAACTCCCGGTCCGTACCCGTGAGTCGGGTGAAGGAGGCACGGGTGCGGGCCTCATCGCCGCCGACCAGGAGACCGGTGGGGCGGCCGGCGCGTACCGCGGGGGTGTAGGACGAGACCGGGCGGCGTCGGACCGCGAAGCGCAGCCCGAGGTCCCGCACGATCTTCGGCGGCAGCAGGCTGACGAGGTAGGAGTAGCGGGAGAGCCGGGCGTCGACGCCGGGGAACGCCTGGGCCGACACCGCGGCGCCACCCGTGTGGTCCAGCCGCTCCAGCACCAGCACGCTGCGCCCGGCGCGGGCGAGATATCCGGCGGCGACCAGCCCGTTGTGCCCGCCGCCGACGATGACCGCGTCATAGGAAGTCCGTTCCGGCATGCCTCTTGCTAACACGCGGGGCTCCCGGTCGCCAGCGCACGCGGCTGAATCCTCCGGTACGCCCGGTGCGGCTTCTTGACCGGCCGTCGGGCCGCTTCTAACGTCCGGCCGTGCTCGCCCGGCGCCGCTCTCCCGCTCTCCCGCTCCCCCGCTTCCTGAGATCCGTCAGAAGCGCCCCAGGCCGCCCGCACACCCATGAGGTGACCCGTGTCCCACCCCTCGGTACCCCGTTTCGGCCGCACCGTCGCCGGCCTCGGCACCGCCGCCGTCTGCTCGGCCGGGCTGCTCGTGGCACCCGCACCGGCCTCCGCCGCCCCCGGCGCGCGGGACACCGGCGGGCCGTACCCGAATCTGGCCCCGGCTCCCCCGATGGGCTGGAACAACTGGTCGTACTACGCCTGCCAGATCAACGAGAAGGTGGTCCTCGACAACGCCCGGGCGCTGGTCCGGACCGGGCTGGCGCGGCGGGGCTACGACACCGTCACGGTCGACGACTGCTGGACGACCAGGCGGCGCGGCCCCCGGGACGAACTGGTACCGGACCCGGTGAAGTTCCCGCACGGCATGGCGTACGTCGGACAGCAGCTGCACCGGATGGGCCTGAGATTCGGCATCTATACCGACGTCGGCTCGCTGACCTGCGAGAAGTACCCGGGCAGCCTGGGCCACTTCCGCGCGGACGCCCAGCTGTTCGCCCGCTGGAAGGTGGATTACGTCAAGGCGGACGGCTGCAATGTGCCGGTTCCCCGGGGGCACGGCAAGGAGGAGACCTACCGCGACCTGTACGGGCAGCTGAGCGGCGCGCTCCGGAGTACCGGCCGGCCGATCACCTTCTCCGTCTCGGCGCCCGCCTACTTCCAGTTCGACGGCGACGGGGTCTGGCACAAGGTCATCGGCTGGTCGTCCGAGCTCGGCAACCTGTGGCGGGGCGGCCGGGACGTGGCGCTGCGGAAGAGCGCACCGGCCAAGAAGTGGGCCTCGATTCTCTACAACTTCCGCTACAACGCGAACCTGGCGGAACTCCAGCGGCCCGGTCGTTGGAACGACCCGGACCTTCTGCTGGTCGGCGACCCCGATCTGACACCGCATGAGATGCAGAGCCAGATGTCGCTGTGGGCGATGATGGCGGCGCCGCTGATCGCCAGCACGGATGTCGGCAAACTGTCCGGGGCGGCGCGCGAGATCCTGGGCAACGAGCAGATCATCGCCGTCGACCAGGATCCGCTCGGCGTCCAGGGCCGGATCGTGCAACAGGGCCGGGACTCCACGGTGCTGGCCAAGCCGCTGGAGAACGGTGACTGGGCGATCGCGCTGTTCAACGAGGGGGACGCGCCGCACACCCTGTCCATCACGGCGGGCGCGGCGGGGCTGCCGGAGGCCGGGTCCTACGCGCTGCGCGATCTGGTCACCGGCCGCCGCCTGCGCAGCGAGGGCGACATCGTGGCACGGCAGGTGCCGGCGCACGGCACGGTCCTCTACCGCGTCACCCCGGGCTGACGCCGCCGGGCTCCGGGCCGGGGCGGGAGCCCGGCGCCGGGGCCTCAGCCGTGGTGGATGCCGATCCCCAGGGCCTGTCCGGGGCACTACCGCGGCCGCGCGGCGCTCTCCCGGCGGAGGGCTGCGACGCGGCGGTGCAGGGCGGCCGCCTCGTCCGGACGGGACAGCTGTTCCAGGCACTCGGCGAGGTCGCTCTGGCTGGCCAGGGTGTCGGGGTGGGCGGCGCCCAGGACCCGTTCGCGGGCCGCGGCGACCTGCCGGTAGGTGTCCAGTGCGTCGCCCCAACGGCCGAGCCAGCCCAGCGCGACGGCGGTCTCCCGGCGGCTGACCAGGGTGTCCGGGTGGTCGGGGCCGAGTGCCCGTTCGCGCGCCGTGGCCACCTCGCGGGCCTCCGCCAGCGCCTCCTGCCAGCGGTTCAGCCGGCCCAGGTTGACGCCCAGGCCGTGCCGGGCACGGAGGGTGTCCGGGTCGTCGGCGCCCTGGGCGCGGGTGCGGGCGGCGACCAGGTCGCGGTAGAGCGTGAGCGCCTCCGCGCTCCGGCCCAGCCGGCCGAGGCCGATGCCGACCTCGTAGCGGGTGGCGAGGGTGTCGGGGTGGTCCGGGCCGAGCGAGGCCGCCCGGGCCGCGGCGACCTCCTGGTAGGTCCGCAGCGCGGCCGACCAGTTGCCCAACTTGCCGAGGACATCGGCGAGTTCGTGGCGGGTGGTGAGGGTGTCGGGGTGGTGTGCGCCGAGCACCCGGGCGCGCGCCTCGGCGACGTCCTGGGCCAGGGCGCGGCAGTCCGCCAGCCGGCCCAGCCGGCCGAGGTTGAACGCGAGGTGGTGACGGCAGCTCAGGGTGTCCGGGTGGTCGGGGCCCAGTGCGCGTTCCTGGCCGGTCAGCACCTCGGCGTAGATCTGGTGCGCCTCGAAGTAGCGGCCCTGGCGGCCCTGCTCATGGGCGGTCTCCAGCCGGGCGGCGAGGGCGGCCCGCCGGCCGGCCCGGGGCGCCGGGCTGGCGATCGCGGTGCCCCGGGGGGCGTCGCCGGGCCGGGAGGGGCCACCGTGTGTCCAGGCGCCGGTGAGGGCCGCGAGGGCCCGGTCCGACGGCCCGGGCCGTGGGTGCCGGGCGGTGCCCGCCGGGGAGCCGGCGGTGAT
The DNA here is from genome assembly GCF_042895955.1 of Streptomyces sp. NPDC001339. Taxonomy (NCBI): domain Bacteria; kingdom Bacillati; phylum Actinomycetota; class Actinomycetes; order Kitasatosporales; family Streptomycetaceae; genus Streptomyces; species Streptomyces sp. NPDC001339. The sequence goes on from NZ_JBIAWT010000006.1 coordinate 70,647, forward strand.
GCCCCGGGTCCAGGGAGGCAGCCGCGGGACCGCGACGGTGACGTCCCCGGCACCCCCGCCGGAGTGCGGATGACGGGCACCGGCGAGGCGTTTGACCAGTTCGTCGGCGTCGGCGGGCCGGTCGTCGGGCTCTTTGGCGAGCAGGTCCAGCACGATCCGCTCGTACGCCTCGGGCAGGTCGGGGCGGAGCGTACGCGGCGGGGTCGGGGCGGTGTCGCGGTGCCCGACGAGCACCGCCCAGGCGTCGCCGAGGTCGAACGGCGGGACCCCGGTGGTCAGCTCGTAGAGGACACAGCCGAGGGAGTAGAGGTCGCTGCGGTGGTCGACGGGGTGGGCGCCGATCTGCTCGGGCGACATGTAGTGCGGACTGCCCATGGCCATACCGGTGCCGGTGAGGCGGGCGGTGAAGCCGATGTCGTGGTTGAGCCGGGCGATGCCGAAGTCACAGATCTTGACCGTGCCGTCGGTGGTGCGGACGATGTTCGCCGGTTTCAGATCGCGGTGGACGATGGCCTGTTCGTGAGTGTAGGCGAGCGCGGCGGCGACCTGTTCGGCGATGTCGATGATGTCCGGGACGGGCAGCGGCTGGCGCCGGTTGTCGTCCAGGAGCTGGCTGAGGTTACGGCCGGTGAGCAGTTCCATGACGATGAAGAGAGTGCCGTCGTCCTCGCCGAAGTCATGGACGACGGTGATACCGCGGTGCTGGAGGGAGGCCGCGACCCGGGCCTCGCGGCGGAAGCGTTCACGCAGCACCTGGAGGAACGACGGTTCGTGCCGGGGACCGAGCGGCTTGAGGCATTTGACGGCGACCTGCCGCTCCAGGGATTCGTCGTGGGCCCGCCAGACCTCGCCCATACCGCCACGCCCGATGGTGTCGCACAGCCGGTACCGCCCGTGGATCAGTCTGCTTTCCACCATCGCCGATCGCCGCCCCCGTCCCCGTCTCCAGTCGGCCGCGCGGCTCCCCCCGCGCGTCCTGCTGTCCGCCCAGTATGGCCGGGGAACGGTGGAGCTTGTAGGCCGCTGGGCGGATCCGGCCGGTCAGCGTCGTACGCGGGGCATCCCGAGGCCGATCCACGAGATGATCTCGCGCTGGATCTCATTGTTGCCACCGCCGAAGGTGAAGATCACGGCGGAGCGGTAGCCGCGCTCCAGTTCGCCGTGGAGCACCGCGCCGGCCGAGCCCTCCTTGAGGGGGCCCGCGGCACCGACGATCTCCATCAGCCAGGCATAGGCGTCCCGGCGGGCCTCGGAGCCGTAGACCTTGACCGCGGAGGCGTCCTGCGGGGTGAGCGTGCCCTGCTGGAGCGCGTCGACCATCTGCCAGTTCAGCAGCCGCATGGCGTCCAGTCGGGTGTGGGTACGGGCCAGCCGTCCGCGTACCCAGCCCAGGTCGATGACCCGGCGGCCGTCGGCGAGCTTGGTGCCGGCCGCCCAGCGCTGGACGTCCCGCAGCGCGCGGACGGCCATGGTGCCGTGGGCGGCGAGGGTGACGCGTTCGTGGTTGAGCTGGTTGGTGATGATCCGCCAGCCCTGGTTCTCCCGGCCGACGCGGTGGGTGGCCGGGACGGTGATGTTCTCGTAGTAGCTGGCGGTGGTGGCGTGCGAGGCAAGGGTGTTGATGACCGTGCAGGAGTAGCCGGGGTCGCTGGTGGGGACCAGGAGCACGGTGATGCCCTTGTGGGGCGGGACCCCCTCTTCCACGGGGGCGGTGCGCACGGCGAGCCAGACCCAGTCTGCGGTGTCCCCGTTGGTGGTCCAGATCTTCTGTCCGTCGACGACGTAGCGGCCGGTCTCCTCGTCGCCCTCGCGCACCGCGCGGGTCTTGAGGGCGGCCAGGTCGGTGCCGGCGTCCGGTTCGCTGTAGCCGATGGCGAAGTCGATCTCGCCGGTGAGGATCCTGGGCAGGAAGTGGGCCTTCTGCTCCTCGGTGCCGTACCGCATGAGCGTGGGGCCGACGGTGTTCAGCGCCATCAGGGGCAGCGGTACGCCCGCCTGGGCGGCCTCGTCGAAGAAGATGAACTGTTCCATCGGGGTCATCCCGCGCCCGCCGTACTCCTTCGGCCAGCCGACCCCGAGCCAGCCGTCGGCGCCGAGGCGGCGTACCGTCTCGCGGTAGAAGCGCCGGTGAGCCGTGGGGCCGGTGGCGGAGGCGCCTTCCCGGGCGGGCGCGGCGGCGCCGGCCGGCGTCAGCTCGGCGAAGTAGGCGCGCAGTTCGGTGCGCAACCGCAGCTGTTCGGGGGTGTAGTCGAGGTGCACGGCAGACCCTCCCGTTCGTCCGGTCCGGTGGTCCGGTCCGTGGGGGGCCGTGCACGCGGTCCTGACGGCCCGTCGGATCCGGTCGAGGGGCACAGTAGAACGCGTTTCAGTAATACGGAAGAGCCCCTCCCGGCCCCGTGGACGGCCGTCCGGGGCGGGCAGGAGGCACACGAAGGCCCGGTCCGGCGCCCACGGCGCACCGGACCGGGCCACTGCCCCGGCCTCTCACCCGACGGTTCACCCCACGGCGTGCCCCGCGAGCTCGCGGTTGTAGTGGTCGCTGCCGGGGTGGATGCCGCCGCGCAGCACGTCCTTGCAGTACTTGACGTGACCGTTGTTGGTCACGTACTTCGCCGCGACCCAGGCCGCCCGCTCCTCCCGGGTGAGGTACCAGACGGTGTTGCCGCCGACGGGCTGGGTACGGACCTTGCACACCAGGCCGACCTGCATACCGCGGTGGAAGTAGCCCTTCACGGAGGAGTCGGTGCTGGGGTACTGACGCGCGCTCAGGCCCTTCTTGCTGGTGACGGTCCCGAACGGCTTCATGGTGGTGGTGGGGGGCCCGGGCGTCGCCTGGGCGGGGGACGCAATGGACAGCGTCGCACCGAGGGCGACCGCCGCGGTCAGTGCGCCCGCGCCGGCTGCGAGCTTCTTGCCTCGGGCCACGAGGATGTCGGTCGTGGACATAGGGGTCTCCTGTTCTTGACGCGCAATGCCACCCATTGGCGCGGAGTGGACATTACGCGCAAAACACGCCCGGAATGCGGTGCAACGACGTACAGGCAGCCGATCGTGTGACAAAAAGACCGCACCCCGGAAGGGCTCGGCGATCAGCCCTCGGTGCCCACGCGATGGATCCCGAACGAAGCCCCTCGCGGGTCCCGGATCACGGCGATCCGCGGCCCGTGCGGAACGTCCGTGGGCGGCACCAGCAGCGTGCCCCCGGACTCCGTTGCCCGGGCGGCCGTCCCGTGGACATCGGCCACCGCGAAGTAGGGCAGCCAGTACGCCCCGACGTCGTCCGGGTAGAACTCGTCCAGTGCGCTCATCCCGCCGAAGTCGGCCCCGTCGACGCCCCATTGGGGATAGTCCTCGTGCGTGCCCACGGTCCAGCCGAAGACCCGGGTGTAGAAGGCCTTGGCGGCCTCCTCGTCACGGGTGGCCAGCTCGACCCAGCCGAGCGAGCCCGGGGCGTTGAGCACCGCGGCCCCGTCGAAGGAGCGGGCCTGCCACACGGAGAACACGGCGCCCTCGGGGTCGGCCAGCACGGCGAACCGGCCCAGGCCGAAGACCTCCCGCGGCGCCGTCAGCTCCCGTCCGCCGGCCGCGGTGACCGCCGCCGCCAGCGCATCGGCGTCCCGCGTCGCGAACGAGACGGTCCAGGCGGCCGGCTGCCCCGGGACGTACGGCGGGGTCACCGCGGCGACCGGGGCGGCGCCCAGGTACAGCACGGTGTAGCCGCCGGCCTCGGTGCGCGGGTCGGTCTCGGCGCGCCAGCCGAAGACCTCCCGGTAGTAGACCGCGGCGGCCTCGATGTCCTCGGTGGCCAGCTCCACCCAGCAGGGCGCGCCGGGGGTGGGCTCGGTGATCTTCACAGTGCCGTCCGCCCCTCTGCGCCGGGCGGGGGCCGGGCCGCGGCCGGGCCCGTACGCCGCCGCTCGCTGTCCGTACGCTGCCGATCGTGCGACGGGGGCAGGGGGCCCGCAACCGGAGGGTGTCCCCGGCCCGGACACAGCTCACCGGCCCGGATCCGGTTCACAGGCCCGGATCCGGCTCACAGGCCCAGACCGGACCAGCCGTTCCGCAGGTGCGCGAAGATCTCGTCCAGCGCGCGGCCGGGATCGCGGGAGCCGCCGGCAAGCCTCGGGGCGGTCAGCACATAGTGGGCGAGCGCGCGCACCGGCACCGCGTCCGGCGCGCCGCCGGCCGCCTCGGCGATCGCACCGGCCAGGGCCTCCTCATGGCGCAGCCACATCCGGTGGGCGTACTCGACGAGCGCCGGGGTGGTCTCGACCAGCTCCCGGAACCCGCGGAACTCCGGTGCCCGACGGGCCGAGAGCAGCACCTCACGGAGGTGCTCGTGCAGCGCGTCCAGGACCGTCCGGCCCGCTTCCCGGTCGCGGACGGCGGCGACGAGCGCGGCGCCCAGCTCGGCGTCCCGGTCGAACACCAGGGCCTCCTTGCCGGAGAAGTGCTTGAACAGCGTGGTCACCGAGACGTCCGCGGCCTCGGCCACGTCCTTGACGCTCACCCGGTCGTAGCCGCGCTCCAGGAACAGCCGGAGGGCGGCATCGGCCAGCGCCTTGCGGGTCTGCGCCTTCTTGCGTTCCCGGCGGCCGGGCGCCGGCCCGTTCGCGGTGGTCATGTCCCGTCCTGTCCGTACATCAGGCGCATATGGCGCAGGGCGCCCTGCGGGGCGTCGGGGGCGAGGGCGGTCGCCAGAGCGCGGGCGGCACCCCCGGCCGCCTCGGCGGAGCGGGGCAGCATCACCGCTTCGTGCGCCCGCACCGCCTCGTCCGGGTCGTCGTGCCCGGCGAGGGCCTGGGCGAGTTCGGCGCCGTCGAGCATGGCGAGGTTGGCGCCCATACCGGAGAACGGACTCATCAGGTGCGCGGCGTCGCCGAGCAGGGTCAGGCCGGGGGTGTGGGTCCAGGTGTGCGGCACGGGCAGCGCGAACAGCGGCCGGTCGACGAACCCGCCGTCGTTCTCCCGCAGCAGCGCCAGCAGCCGGTCGTCCCACCCGGCGAACCTGTCGAGCAGGGTGGCCCGCACCGCCTCGGTGTCGTCCATACGCACCCCGGCCTCCAGCGCCCAGTCCGGTGAGCCCCGGAACGCGGCATAGGCGCGGATATGGCCGTGGCTGTTGCGCTGGGCGATCAGCGCCCGGTCGGCGAAGGCCGCCATCATGGTGCCGTCGCCGACGAGGCGGGCGAGGTCCGGATGACGGGCGTCCGCGTCGTCGAAGCCGCACTCGACGAAGGTGACGCCGGTGTGGTGCGGGGTGGCGTCGGAGAGCAGCGGGCGCACCCGGGACCAGGCGCCGTCGGCCCCGATGACCAGGTCGAACGTCTCGGTGTGGCCGTCGTCGAACTCGGCCCGGTGCCGGCCGTCGCCGAGCGGGTGCAGGGTGCGCAGGAAGTGGCCCCAGCGGACCGTCGCGGGGGCGAGCGAGTGCAGCAGCAGATGGCGCAGCTGCCCCCGGTCGATCTCGGGACGGCCGGTCTCGCCGTCGGCGGGGGTGTGCCGGAAGAGCACCGCGGCGGTGTGGTCGAGCAGCCGCGTCTCCTGCCCTTCGGGCCGGGCGAGGGCGGTGAACGCCTCGCGCAGACCGGCCGCTTCCAGGGCCGCCTGGCCGGTCGTCAGGTGCAGGTCGAGCGTGCCGCCTTGCGGACGGGCGTCGGCGGAGGCCTCCTGGTCGAAAACGGTGACCGGTACGCCGTTCCGCTGGAGCACCCGGGCACAGGTCAGGCCTCCGGGGCCGGCACCGATGATCGCGATGCGGGGTGGTGTGGGGTTCATACTCCCAGAAAAGCATAGCGACTAAGGAAGTGCAATGACTACACTTTTTGAGTCGCTCAATCGGGAGTTCGTCTGGGTTCGTCCGGGTTAGCCCGAGTGTTCAGCCGGGCGTTCAGCCGGGCGTTCCACCGGTCGGACCTGGGACATCGCCGTCCCTCCCCTCCCCACGCGCCCGTGCGGACGGTTCTCACGGGACGCCGACGGGCACTGTGTGGCCGCCGTAACGCCCCCTGATCGCTTGATGTGACACCTGGTTAACGGGCCATTCATAAGGTCGGACCGAGCACCCGACCGACCACGAAAGGGCCCGCCCGTGACCGCACCGGAAGCCCCGGCAGAGCGCACCACGCAGGTACGGACGGCGTGCTCGTACTGCGGTGTCGGCTGCGGGATGGTCCTCGACATCACGACGGACGGCCAGGGGCGGCGCACCGTCCGTAAGGCCACCGGGGACAAGGCGCACCCGGCGAACCGCGGCCGGCTGTGCACCAAGGGCGCGACCAGTGCCAAGCTGTTCACCGCACCGGGACGGCTGACGCGTGCCCTCGTGCGCGCGGACCGCGGCGACGAGCCGGCGGCCACCGCGATGGAGACGGCGGTCAAGGAGACCGCCGCGCGGCTGCGGGAGATCGTCGACGAGCACGGACCGGACGCCCTCGCCCTGTACGTCTCCGGGCAGATGACGCTGGAGGCCCAGTACCTGGCCAACAAGCTCGCCAAGGGCTTTGTGCGCACCCGGCACATCGAGTCCAACTCCCGGCTCTGCATGGCCAGCGCGGGCAGCGGCTACAAGCTGTCGCTGGGCGCCGACGGCCCGCCCGGCTCGTACCAGGACTTCGAGCACGCCGACGTGTTCCTCGTCATCGGCTCCAACATGGCCGACTGCCACCCGATCCTCTTCCTGCGGATGATGGAGCGGGTGAAGGCCGGCGCCAAGCTGATCGTGGTCGATCCGCGGCGCACCGCCACCGCGGCCAAAGCCGACCTCTTCCTCCAGATCGCGCCGGGGACGGACCTGGCGCTGCTGAACGGACTGCTGCGGCTGCTGGCCGACGACGGCCGGACCGACGCGGAGTTCATCGCCGAATTCACCGAGGGGTGGGAGGCGATGCCGGAGTTCCTCGCGGACTATCCGCCGGACACGGTCTCGCGGATCACCGGGATCCCGGAGGCGGAGCTGCGCCGAGCGGCCGAGTGGATCGGTACGGCGGACTCCTGGATGAGCTGCTGGACGATGGGGCTGAACCAGAGCACCCACGGCACCTGGAACACCAACGCGCTGATCAACCTGCACCTGGCGACCGGCGCGATCTGCCGCCCGGGCAGCGGCCCGTTCTCCCTCACCGGCCAGCCCAACGCGATGGGCGGGCGCGAGATGGGCTACATGGGGCCGGGCCTGCCCGGTCAGCGGTCGGCGCTGGTGGCCGGGGACCGGGCGTTCACCGAGAAGCTGTGGGGGCTGCCGGCCGGGACGCTGCGGGCGGACGACGGCGGCCAGGGCACCGTCGAGGTGTTCCGCCGCATGGCGGACGGGGACATCAAGGCGTGCTGGATCATCTGCACCAACCCCGTCGCCTCGGTCGCCAACCGCCGGACGGTCATCGAGGGCCTGGAGGCCGCGGAGTTCGTCGTGGCCCAGGACATCTTCACCGAGACCGAGACCAACGCCTATGCGGATGTGGTGCTGCCGGCCGCCATGTGGGCCGAGTCCGAGGGCGTGATGGTCAACTCGGAGCGCAATCTCACCCTGGTAAGGCAGGCCGCCGATCCGCCCGGTGAGGCCTGGCCGGACTGGCGGATCATCGCGCGGATCGCCTGCGAGATGGGGTACGAGGACGCCTTCGGCTACACGAGCGCGGAGGAGATCTTCGAGGAGATCAAGCGCGCCTGGAACCCGAAGACGGGATACGACCTGCGCGGGGTGACCTATGAACGGCTGCGGAGCACTCCGGTCCAGTGGCCCAGCGCGGCCGTCGACGGACCGGACCGCAACCCGGTGCGGTATCTGAACGACGGCGTCAGCCAGGAGCCGGCGGTGCGGGCGGACGGCTCCCGGCCCCGGCTCTCCTTCCCCACCCCGAGCGGTCGCGCCACGTTCTTCGCCCGGCCGCACCTCCCCCCGGCCGAGATGCCGGACGACGACTTCCCGTACCTGCTCAACACCGGGCGGCTGCCGCACCAGTGGCACACCCTGACCAAGACCGGCAAGATCGCCAAGCTGGGCAGGCTCGACCCGGAGCCGTTCGTGGAGATCCATCCGCGGGACGCGGAGGCGCTGGGCATCGCGGCAGGCGATGCGGTGGAGGTCGCCTCGCGGCGCGGACGGGCCGTGCTGCCCGCCGTGCTCACCGACCGGGTACGGCCGGGCGACTGCTTCGCCCCGTTCCACTGGAACGACCTGTTCGGCGAGTACCTCAGCGTCAACGCGGTGACCCATGACGCGGTCGATCCGGTCTCCTTCCAGCCCGAGTTCAAGGCGTGCGCGGTCACGCTGGCCCGGGTCGCGGGGGACGTCACGGGGAGCGGGGGCGGCTCGGCGGCGGCGTACACCGGCGAGGCGGCGTGCCTCGGCGAGGCGGCCGGGACCGGTACGGGGGACGGAACCGGTACAGGGGACGGAACCGGTACGGGGGACGGAACCGGTACGGGGCACGGAACCGGTACGGGGCACGGCGGCGGGAACGGCGGCGCGAACGGCGTGGTGGCGCTGCTCGCCGAGGTGTTCGGCATACCCGACACCGCACCGCCGGCGCTGACCGGTCCCGAGCACCGCTATCTGTCCGGCTTCCTCGCCGGGCTGCGTTCCGGTACCGCCGTCGGCACCCCCGTCGGCACCCCCGTCCTGCCCACGCACGCGCCGTTCCGTCCGGAGAGCGCGCTGTGGGTGAACGGGGTGCTGGCCGGGATGTTCTCACGGAGCACGGATGCCCCTTCCGTGACCGAGGAGTGCCGGACCGAGGGGTGCCGGACCGAGGGGTGCCGGACCGAGGAGCGCCGGACCGAGGAGCGCCCGGCGGGCCCCGTCGCCGAAGCGCGCGGCGGCGCCGGTGCCCGTACGGTCCTCGTGCTGTGGGCCTCGCAGACCGGCAACGCGGAGGAGGTCGCCGCCGACGCGGCCCGGCGGCTGGAGGGCAGCGGGCGGGACGCGCGGCTGCTCAGCATGGACAGCGCGCCCGCCACCCTGCCGCGCACCGCCGACCTGCTGATCGTCACCAGCACCTTCGGCGACGGCGACGCCCCCGACAACGGATCGGAGTTCTGGGAGACGCTCAACGCACCGGACACCCCGCGGCTGGAGGGTGTGCGCTACTCCGTCCTGGCGCTGGGCGACTCCTCGTACGACGACTTCTGCGGCCATGGCCGGCGGCTCGACGCCCGGCTCGCCGAGCTGGGCGCGGTGCGGCTGGTGCCGCGTACGGACTGTGAGCCGGACTACGAGCAGCCGGCGGGGCAGTGGCTGGAGCGGGTGCTGAGGGCTCTGGAGGAGGCCGGTACGGGGCTCAGCGGTGAGGAATCAGCTAGTGAGGAGCCGGCTGGTAAGGGTCCCGACGGCTCCGCGGATACGGATACGGATACGGGTACGGGTGCGGCGGCCGAAGCGCCCGCTCCGGCCGCTCCGGCGCGCCCGTCGAAGGCCGCCCCGGCCACCGCCCGGCTCATCGGCAATCAGCTGCTGAGCCGTCCCGGTGCCACCAAAGAGGTGCGCCGGTTCACCTTCGACACCCGTGACGCCACGGGCACCCCCCTGGCCTATGAGGCGGGTGACGCGCTCGGCGTACGACCACGGAACTGCCCGGAACTGGTGGCGGAGTGGCTGGCCGTCACCGGCCTCGACCCGGCCGCCACCATCGATCTCGCCGACCTGGGCGAGGTGGCGCTCGGTACGGCGCTGCGCCGCCATCTCGACATCACCCGGATCACACCGGGTCTGCTCCGGATGGTCGCCGAACACACCGGTGACCGTGTCCTCAGGAAACTGCTGCGGCCCGACAACAAGGGCGAGTTCGCGCAGTGGGCCTGGGGCCGCCAGGCGGTCGACGTACTCGCCGAGCACCCGGTACGGGCCGAGGCCGCGGAGTGGGCCGAAGCCCTCCCCCGGCTGCGGCCACGGCTGTACTCCATATCGTCGAGCCCGCTGACCGACCCGGGGCAGATCACCCTGACGGTCTCGGTCGTCCGGTACGAGAACCGGTTCGGCCGGCCGCGCAAGGGGGTGGCCTCCGCCTTCCTGGCCGACGCCGAGTCCGGCAGCCCGGTGCCGGTCTTCGTGCAGCGCGCCGCCCACTTCCGGCCGCCGGCCGACCCGGCCACCCCGATGGTGATGGTGGGGCCCGGCACCGGCATCGCCCCCTTCCTCGGGTTCCTCGACGAACGGCGCGCCCGCGGCCACCACGCCCCCAACTGGCTCTTCTTCGGCGAGCAGCGCCGCGCCACGGACTTCTACTACGAGGACGAACTCGGCCGGTTCCGCCGGGACGGTCTGCTCACCCGGCTGGACACGGCGTTCTCCCGCGATCAGCGCGCCAAGGTCTATGTACAGGACCGGATGCGGGAGCACGGCGCACAGCTGTGGTCCTGGCTGCGGGACGGTGCCCACTTCTATGTGTGCGGCGACGCGTCCCGGATGGCCAAGGACGTCGACCGTGCGCTGCGCGAGATCGCGGTCGCACACGGCGGGCTGACGGAGGACACGGCCGCCGGCTACGTCAAGCAGCTCGCGGCCGACAAGAGGTACGTCCGTGATGTGTATTGATCCGTGTACTGAGATGCGTACCGAGGTGTGCGCTGAACTGAGATGTGTGTGGAGGTGACGTGGGGGGGCGCCCCGGCAGCGGCGGGCTCAGGCGTGCGCCGCCTCCAGGACATCGTCCACGACGGACCGCTCCAGCGCCGCGCGCACCAGCCCCGAGGCGAAGGCCGCCAGGTCGTCCTCGCCGACCAGCCGCGCCAGCCGCCCGGCCTCCGTCGGCAGGCCCAGCCGCTCGGCTCCCTGGACGGCCTTGGCGTCGAGGTACGGGGCGAGTTCGGTCCATACGCCCTGCACCTCGCGGAGAAAGATGTGCGCACCGGTGGGCCCGATGCCCGGCACCTCGCGCAGGGCGGCACGCAGTGCGGCGACATCCCCGCCGGCCGCGTCCCGCATCCGCCGCAGATCGCCGCCGTACCGGTCCAGCAGGAGTCGCGCACCGTCACCGAGCTGGGTGGCGGTCCGCTCGTCATAGCGCCGGTAGCCGCCCTCTCCCAGGGCGTGGACCCGCTGCTGCCAGCTCGCCTCCGCCATCCGCTGCGGGGTGCGCATCCCCGCGTCGAAGAGCGCCTGTGCCGCCGCCACCGCCACCGAGGCGCGGATGCGCGCGCTGAGCAGACCGGCCAGGACCAGCACTTGGTAGAGGGGTTGCGGGGTGTTCCCGAGACGGATTCCGGCCTGCGCGGCATAGGTCGTGCCATGCCGGTCCAGGAGTCTGTGGGCGACGGCCCGCTGTCCGCCGCCTCCGCCGCCGGGGCTCACGCGGTGCCTCCGTACGGGCGTCCGACAGCGCTGACGAGAGCGTTGGGGAGAGCGTGGGGGACCTTCCCTGCCATGCCGTGTCCTCCGGTCCTTCGTTTTTCGTTCTTCGTTCTTCGTTCTCGTTCTTCCGGTCGTCTCTTCTCTTCCGCGCCTTGTCCGGCTTACCACGGAATGTGCCGCTCTTATCCCGGGATGTACGGTATGCCCGCCCCGCCTAGCATGGAGCCGAATGGCACCGATGAAGGCGGCACCCATGCGCCCCACGGCGAAGTTCTCGATCAGCTTCGGCCTGGTCACGATCCCGGTCGCCGCGTACAACGCCACCGACAGCTCCGCGGCGGTCAGCTTCGTACGGATCCATACCGCGGACGGCGGTCGGGTCCGTAACCAGCCCGTGTGCTCACTGGACGGCACCGAGATCCCTCCGGACGAGATCGGCCGCGGCTACCGGCCCGGCGACGGCGACACCGTCGTCCCGCTGACCGACGAGGACCTGGAAGCACTGCCGCTGCCGACCGCCAAAACACTGACGATCCTGGCCTTCGTGGCAGGCGGGGACATCGACCCCCTGCAGATGGGCAAGGGGTACTACCTGGGCGTCGACACCCCCGCCGCGCTCAAGCCGTATGTGCTGCTGCGTGATGCCATGGAGCGGCATCAGCGCGTCGGGCTCGGGAAGATCGCGCTGCACGGGCGGGAGACGCTGGCCATGATCCGCCCGATGGAGGGCGCGCTGGTGATGCAGGTGCTGCTCTGGCCGCACCAGATCCGTCCGATGGACGGGGTGCTGCCCGAGCGGGAGGTAGAGGTCGCCGACAAGGAGGTGGCGGCCGCCGAGGCACTGATGGACTCCTTCGGTGAACTGTCCGAGGACGATGTGCACGATCACTACCGCGAGGCGGTCGAGGAGCTGGTGGCGGCGAAGCTGGCGCACCGCGAGCCGGAGTTCGCGGCCGGCGCGGAGCGGCCCGCCGGTGAGGTGATGGACCTGATGGCAGCCCTGCAGGACAGCGTCCGCGCGGCCAGGCGGTCCCGTGGCGAGGACGAGGAAGGCAAGGGGCGCAAGGAGGGCAAGGAGGGCAAGGGAGACGACGGGGCCGGGCGGGCCCGGGCGTCGGAGAAGAAAGGCACCCGCACGCGGAAGAAGGCCACCGCGGCGACGAAGACGGCCGCCGGGAAGACCACCGCGGAGAAACCGGCCACGAAGCGGACCGCGAGCAGGGGCGGGCGACGGGCCGGCTGAGACCAGGGGCCCCACCACACACGTCAGCCACACACGTAGCCAACACGTAACCACACACTTCGGCCGCATACATCAGCCACACGCCTCGTCTGCTTCTTCGCACACTCAGCCGCAGGAGGTCCCCTTCTCCGGCATCCTGCCGTCCAGGAGGAAGCCGTTCACATACCCCTGGACACAGAAGTCGCCCGTGGTGTACGCGGCATGCCCCTCACCACGGTAGGTCAGGACAACGCTGGAGTTGCCCAGTTCCCGGGCCATATGGAAGGCGCCCTGGTACGGCGTCGCCGGGTCGCGGGTGGTCGCGACCAGCAGCAAGGGCGGTGCGTGCGGCGCCGAGACGTCACGGGAGGTGTCGTCGCCCGCGACGGGCCAGCCGTGGCAGTCCAGCAGGGTCGGGGCGATGTCCGGTCCGAACAGCGGGGAGGCCCGGGTGAGTTCGCGCCGGGCCTTGGGGTAGTCGTCGGCGTCGTACCGTTCCGAGGTGTCCCGGCAGGAGATCGCCCGCAGCGCCAGCTGGTCCTGGGGCGGCAGCTCGTCCTGCGGCGCCGACTGCCCCCGCGTGGCTTCGCGGAAGGCGTCGTGGCCGGCCTGATCGGCATCGCCGGCATCGCCGCCCTTGCCGAGCCGGAGGATCCCGGTACCGTCGCCACTGCGCAGCCGTGCCAGTGCCTGCCGCAGCACCGGCCAGTCGCTCCTGCGGTACAGGGCCTCGCGCAGGGCGTAGACATAGGTCGCCTGATCGAGGGTCTCCCCCGCCACCTTCATCGGCGCATCGCCCAACTTCCGGTACCAGGCGAGTAGTTGGGCCTGGGCCCGCTTCGCGTCCGTGCCCAGCGGGCAGCCCTTCTCCCGGACGCAGTCGGCGGCGAAGTCGTTCAGCGCCCGCTGGAAGCCCCGGGCCTGGGCCAGCGCGGTCTGCCAGGTGTTCTTGGTCGGATCCTCGACACCGTCCAGCACCATCCGGCCGGTCCTGCCGGGGAATTGGTGGGCGTAGACCGCGCCGAGCTTGGTGCCGTACGAGAATCCCAGGTAGTTGAGTGCGCGGTCGTGGACCGCGGCGCGCAGCACGTCCATGTCCCGTGCGACATCGGGGGTTCCGACCCATGGCAGCAGCCCGCCGGAGTACCGCCCGCAGGCCTCGTTGAGGCGCTTCTCCTTCGCGGCGAGGGTGTCGTCCGCCGCACCCCCGGGAGGCGGGGGGAGCGTGCTGCCGCAGGAGACGGGTGCGGTACGGCCGGTGCCGCGCGGGTCGAAGCCGATGAGGTCGTAGCGCTGCCCCAGCCGGGCGAACGCACTGGCGTTGTCGATCAGGTAGTTCACTCCGGAAGCGCCCGGCCCTCCCGGATTGAGCACCAGCGAACCGAGCCGCTCACCGGGGCCGGTCGCGCGCAGCCGGATCAGCTGGACCTTTATCGCACCGCGCCCGGGATGGGAGTAGGCGCGTGGCACCTCCATCCGGGCGCACTCCGTCCGCTGCGGACCGGTGGGCGGCTCCCTGGCACCCTGGGTGCTCCGCGCCTCGACGTCCGCACGGCTCCGCAGATCCTGGCCGCACGGCTTCCAGGGGAGCCGCTGCTGGTAGAAACGGGCCAGACCGGGGTCATCGACGCCCGAGGCGACCGGAGTTCCGGCGTCGACGCCGATTCCCCCGCCGACGCCGAGCGGCACCGCCGGCGCCAGCGCCGCCACGACCATCAGCGCCGGTGCCACCCCACGCCGGCGAACACGCCGTATTCCCCCTGCTCCCACACGAGACGGCGCACGGCGTGTTCGCGGCATGTCTCGAGCCTAGGACGGCCCCGGTGCCGCCGCACTCCGTGAGCCGTCATCAAGTCCGGGCCGCGACGGTCACCGCATCAAATCCGGGCCGTGATGGTCACCGCACGGTCAGCGCTTCCGCGAGCGCGCGATCGGCTCTTCCGCGAACGCGCGATCGGCTCTTCCACGGACGCTCGGTCAGCGCTTCAGCGGACACGCGGTCAGTGCTTCCGCAGACACGCGGTCAGTGCTTCAGTGAGCGCTTGCCCCGCTCCACCGCCTGCTTCACTCGCTCCCTGGCCTGTTCGGCCCTGCCCTTCCACTCGTGGCCGGCCTCACCGAGCGTCTTACCGGTGGTCTCCTTGACCTTCTCCGCGGCCGTCTCACCGAGGCCCTTGGCCTTCTTCCCGAATCTCATGTCCTGCTCCTGCTCCTGCTCCCGCTCCCGCTTCTACTCCACTCCTGCCCCTGCTCCCGTGGCGCAGAAACGATGCGGAAACGACATGCATTGCGCCACGTCAAGCACACCCACATCACAGATATCTACATCGTATTCCGCATAAATATCCCGCGTAATGAATATACCTGGGCAATTCGGGCCACCTCGATGTCCGGCCCACCAGGACGCCCCGGGCACCCGCCGCATGCCACGGCCCAGCGAGCGGCGTAACGTCGGCACTACCCGCGGGAGGGCCGACGGGCCGGAGTGGTCTCGATGGCACGACGACAGATGTCACGACGACAGCGGTGGGCACAACGACGGCGGTGTGCACGAGGACAGCGGTGCGCACGACGACATCGGTGCTCAGGTGCGCCATGAGCGGCGAGGCCGGCTCCCGCGCCGTGGACCGCGCACTGCTCGCGGCGATCCGGGAGACCGGGGCGTCCGCCGCCGGGCTGTACGTGCTGGCGCCCGACGAGCCGGTGCTGCAGCTGACCGTCATGAGTGGCCTGCCGGCCCCGTTCCTGACCCCTTGGAACCGGGTCGCGCTGGCGGCCCCGGCCCCGGTCGCGGTCGCGACGCGCCGGCAGCAGCTGGTGTGGGCGGCCGGCCACCAGCAGATGGCCCGTGACTTCCCCCGTACGGCGGTGGCGGCCCCCTACGACTTCTCGCTGGCCGCGGCGCCGATCACGGACGGCACCGGCAGCCGGGGCGCCCTCCTGCTGCTGTGGCCCGCCGACCACGCACCACAGCTGTCGGCGGACGAACGGGCGGCGGTGCACACCGCCTGCCGGGACCTGGCGGCCGCGCTGGCCCGGAGCCCGCTGCCGGACGGCCACGCCCCGCCCGACGAGGGCCCGCGCATCCTGACGCAGCCGCCGGTGCGGATCCCGGGCCCCGAGGAGGCGCTGACCGCGGTCGACTGTCTGGAACGACTGCCGGGCGGCTGCTGCGCGCTGGCTCTGGACGGCCGGATCACCCTGGTCACGACCGGTGCGGTGGAGCTGCTCGGCGAGCCGGCGGACCGGCTGATCGGCTCCCGGCCCTGGGACGTCCTGCCGTGGCTGCGCGGTCCGGTCTTCGAGGACCGCTACCGCGCCGCGGTGATCAGCCGCCGCCCGGTGGCGGTCACCGCCTGCCGCGCACCGAACCAGTGGCTCGCCTTCCGGCTGTTCCCGGACGGCCGCGGCCTGAGCGTGTGGATCAGCCCGACGGACAAGGATTACGGCCCGATGGTGCCCGACCCCACCGAGGGCGAGGCCTCGCCCATGCGGGCCGGGCAGATCTACCACGTACTGCACCTGGCCGCCACACTCACCGAGGCCGTGGACACCCGGGACATCGTCCATCTCGTCGCCGACCAGATCGTGCCGGCCTTCGGCGCCCAGGGCATGATCATGTACGCGGCGGAGGGCGGCCGGCTGCGGACCATCGGCTACCGCGGCTACTCCGAGAACGTTGTCGCACACTTCGAAGGCACCGCCCTCAGCACCGCCAACAGCCCGGCCGTGCGCGCCCTCGGCACCGGCGAGCCCAGCTTCTACTCCTCGCCCGAGGAGATGGAGACCGACTACCCCGGCCTGCCGCGGATGACCGGCAAGGCGGCGCGGGCCGTACTGCCGTTGATCGTCTCCGGCCGCCCGGTCGGCTGCTGCATCCTGTCGTACACCCGGCCCCGCACCTTCAGCCGGGAGGAACGCCAGGTCCTCACCTCACTGGCCGGACTGATCGCCCAGGCCCTGGACCGGGCCCGCCTCTTCGACGCCAAGCAGCAGCTCGCCCACGACCTCCAGGAAGGGCTGCTGCCGCACAGCCTGCCCTCGGTACCCGGTCTCGCCGTCGCCGCCCGCTACCTGCCGTCGGCCCGCGAGATGGACATCGGCGGCGACTTCTACGATCTGATCCGCCTCGACGAGCAGAGCGTCGCCGCCGTCATCGGCGACGTCCAGGGCCACAACGCGCGGGCCGCCGCCCTCATGGGCCAGGCCCGTACCGCCGTGCACGCCCACGCGACCGCGGGCGCCGCGCCGGGCGAGGTGCTGGCCCGCACCAACCGGCTGCTGACCGACCTGGACCCGGACCTCTTCACCAGCTGTCTCTATGTGCACATCGACCTGCGCACCTGGCGGGCGTGTCTGGCCAGCGCCGGCCACCCGCCCCCGATCCTGCGCCTCCGCGACGGTCCCACCACCGTCCTGGACGTACCCCCTGGTCTCCTCCTGGGCATCGACCCCGAAGCCCGGTACGAGGCCACGGAGATCGCGCTGCCGCCGGAGTCCATGCTCGTCCTCTACACCGACGGCCTGGTCGAAACCCCCGGCGTCGACCTGGAACACTCCGTCGCCGACCTCGCCCGCAGGCTGTGCGCCGCACCGCACCGGAGCCCCGACCGTGTCGCCGACATCCTCCTCAAGAACCGCCACGCCGACATGGACCGCCAGGACGACGTGGCCCTCATGCTCCTGACCGCCCACCCGGCCCGCCCTGTCCACTCCTGACGCATCGACGGCTTGACGGGCCGGACGGCGATGACC
The DNA here is from genome assembly GCF_042895955.1 of Streptomyces sp. NPDC001339. NCBI lineage: Bacteria > Bacillati > Actinomycetota > Actinomycetes > Kitasatosporales > Streptomycetaceae > Streptomyces > Streptomyces sp. NPDC001339. The sequence continues at coordinate 87,911 of NZ_JBIAWT010000006.1, forward strand.
GGACGGCAATGCGGCGGATGACGATGCGACGGACGGCAACGCGGCGAATGACGATGCGGCGGATGACGATGGCCGAAAACCTCCCTGGGATCCGCGGCGGCATAGCCGCGTCCGCCGCTTGACGGAACCATGAATCCTGACGCCCTGACAGCCCCTCAACTCCCGCTCATCTCCAGGAAGATCCGGCTCTGCCCCGGGAAGGCCTGATGGATCATGAAGCGTAGGCGTCCCCCCAATCGTGTACTCGCCGCCCTGCTGGCCGAAGCCGACTGGTCCGCCGGCGAACTCGCCCGCGCCGTCAACGCCCTGGGTACGGCCCAGGGAATGCGGCTGCGCTACGACCGGACCTCCGTGGCCCACTGGCTCCGGGGATCCCGCCCCCGCGGACCGGTCGCCGAGCTGGTGGCGCGGGCGCTGGGCCGCCGGCTCGGCCGTCCGCTGACGCCCGCGGACACCGGGCTCGGCGAGCCGGGCGAATCCACCGACGCGGTGGCCGCGGTGCTGCTGAGCGATGATCCGGTGCGGCGGCTCACCACCCTCTGCCGGGCGGACGCCGACCCCACCCGACGGGCCCGCCTGGCCCGTTCGGTCGTCTCCGCCCCGCCTCCTGTGCTCAGCCGCTGGGAGACGCCGCCCCCGGCCATACCGCACTCCCCCGGTACCGGGCGGCCGACGTCCCTCACGGACGCGGCACGGCTGGAGACCATGGCCTCGTACAGCGCCGTGATGGGCGAGAAGTACGGCGGCGCCCACGGGCGGCCGGCGCTGGCCCTCTACCTGTCCGAGGAGGTGATGCCGCTGATCGTCGCCCCGGCCCCACCGCCGGTGCGGCGGGCGCTGCTCACCGGTGCCGCCCATCTGACGCTCCTGCTCGCCGCCAAGACGTCCGATGTCGGCCATGCCGCCCTCGCCCAGCACTACTACACCGTGGCCCTCGGGCTCGCCCACGCGGCAGGAGACCGCGGCTCCTACGCCATCACCCTGCGCTGCCTGAGCACCCAGGCGCTCCGGCTGGGCGAACCCCGTCAGGCCCTCGCGCTCGGCGAGGCGGCGCTGGCCGTCGCCGGTTCGGCCGTTCCGCCCGCCACGCGCGCCTTTCTGCACGCGGGCCGGGCCGTCGCCCTGGCCGGCTCCGGCCGGAACCGGCAGTGCGCGCACGACCTGGTGGCGGCCGAGCACCACCTCGCCCGGGCGACCGGACCGGACGGCCCCTTCACCAGCTATCCGCAGACCGCGCTGCGCTACCAGCGGGCGGAGGCACTGGCACGCCTGGGCGACCACCGGGGTGCGGTGGCCGAGCTGCGGCACTCCCTGGCCGTCCGGCCCGTCACCCACCACAAGGCCCACGCGCTGCTGCACGCCCGGCTCGCCCACGCCCTACTGGCCGGGAACGAGGTGGAGGCGGCGGTCGATCACTGCTTCCACGCCCTCCGGCACTGCCAGCAGCTCGCCACGGGCTCCGTGCACGGCGTCCTCCCCCGCTTGGTCCAGCGGCTCGCTCCCTACGAGAGGACTCCCCGGGTCAGGGAGTTCCGGGAGCGGCTGCGGGCGATGCCCCGCTGAACGCCCCGGTGGCACCGGATCGGGACCGGAACGGGCACGCACCAGCATCGCCACGTCGAGCACCAGCATCGCCACGTCGAAAGGGTCTGTCACAGCTCTATAGGTGTGTTCGGGCGCCGCGGTCCAACCTCCCACGCACCCGCCTCGCCACCGGCTTCACCCGTACGTGAAGCCATAGGGAAGACGTCAGGAAGCCGTCAGGGTCCGGGCTCCCCGCGTCAGGGAAGCGCCAACCAGTCGCGATGGCGGTACGCGACGGTATTTCGATGGTGGCCTCGTCCCCTGTCCTCATGTCCCCTGTCCCTCCCCCTCCCCTCATCGCCGTCCCATCCCCCATTCCCGTCCCTCATTCTTCGTCCCTCACCCCCAAGGTCACCCGGCCGTCCGCCGCAGGCAGCAGGCCGCACGCCCAGAAGGTCTCGCAGAAGGTCTCCGCATGGCTCCCGCCCCCCACGCCCCGACGGCAACGACGACACCGGCGACACCGGTGACCGGGCCGACTGCCGCCGCTCCCCCTGGCGGCCCGGCACCCGGTGACCGGCGACGGCGGAAGCCGAGCGGGCTCTTCGACCCGAAAGTGCTGCTCACGTCGCTCCCCGAGGCGCTGCGCAAACTGCACCCGCGGGCGCTGGCCACCAACCCGGTGCTGTTCGTCGTGGCCTGCGGATCGCTGCTCACCACGCTCTCCGCACTGCTCAACCCGTCCGTGTTCACCTGGGTGATCAGCGGCTGGCTCTGGCTGACGGTGATCTTCGCCAACCTCGCCGAGGCGGTCGCCGAGGGCCGCGGCAAGGCCCAGGCCGCATCGCTGCGCAAGGCCCGTACGGACATCACCGCACGTCGGCTGCGGGACAACTGGCGGGTCGGCCTCGACCTCACCGGCGCCCGCACCGAGACCGTCGCCGCCGCCGACCTTCAGGTGTTCGACTTCGTGGTGGTCGAGGCCGGCGAGGTGATCCCCGCGGACGGCGAAGTGGTCGAGGGGGTGGCGGCGGTCGACGAATCGGCCGTCACCGGTGAGTCCGCGCCCGTCATCCGCGAATCGGGCGGCGACCGCTCCGGCGTCACCGGCGGCACCACGGTGCTGTCGGACCGCCTGGTCGTCCGGATCACCTCGCGTCCCGGGCAGTCCTTCCTGGACCGGATGATCGCCCTGGTCGAGGGCGCGACCCGGCAGCGGACCCCGAACGAGATCGCGCTGCACATCCTGCTCGCCGCGCTCACCATCGTCTTCGTCCTGGTCGTCATCACCGTGCAGCCGATGGCCTCGTACGCCGGCGCCGCCCAGCAGACGGCGGTCCTGGTCGCTCTCCTCGTCACGCTCATCCCCACCACGATCGGCGCGCTGCTCTCGGCGATCGGCATCGCGGGGATGGACCGCCTGGTCCAGCGCAACGTCCTGGCCATGTCGGGCCGCGCGGTCGAGGCCGCCGGCGACATCAACACCCTCCTGCTCGACAAGACCGGCACCATCACCCTCGGCAACCGTGCGGCGGTCGCCTTCGTCCCGATGCCCGGCATCGACGAACTACAGCTCGCGGACGCCGCCCAGCTCTCCTCACTCGCCGACGAGACGCCCGAGGGCCGTTCCGTCGTCGTCCTGGCCAAGCAGACATTCGGGCTGCGCGCACCCGCCGAAGGGGAGCTGCGGCACGCCGAGTACGTCGACTTCAGCGCGCAGTCCCGGATGAGCGGCGTCGATCTGCACTGGGCGGACAACACCGGGTGCGCGATCCGCAAGGGCGCGGCGGCGCAGGTCATCGAGTGGGTGGCCGGCCGCGGCGGCCACGTACCGCCCGAGGCCCGGATGTTCACCGACACGATCGCGGCCTCCGGCGGGACCCCGCTGCTGGTCGCGGTGCACGACCGGTACGGGCCACGGGTGCTGGGCGTCATCCACCTCAAGGACATCGTCAAGGACGGTATCCGTGAACGCTTCGCCGAGCTGCGCCGGATGGGCATCAGAACCGTCATGATCACGGGTGACAACCCGCTCACGGCCAAGGCCATCGCCCAGGAAGCCGGTGTGGACGACTACCTCGCCGAGGCCACTCCCGAGGACAAACTCGCCCTGATCGCCCAGGAACAGGAGGGCGGCAAGCTCGTCGCGATGACCGGTGACGGCACCAACGACGCCCCCGCCCTCGCCCAGGCGGACGTCGGCGTCGCCATGAACACCGGCACCTCCGCCGCAAAGGAGGCCGGGAACATGGTCGACCTCGACTCCAACCCCACCAAACTCATCGAGATCGTGGAGATCGGCAAGCAACTCCTCATCACCCGGGGCGCGTTGACGACGTTCTCCATCACCAACGACGTCGCCAAGTACTTCGCCATCATCCCGGCGATGTTCGCCGGCGCCTATCCCGGCCTGGCGGCCCTGAACATCATGGGCTTGCACAGCCCGACCTCCGCCATCACCTCCGCGATCATCTTCAACGCGCTCATCATCGTCGCGCTGATCCCGCTGGCCCTCCGCGGTGTCCGCTACACCCCGTCCTCCGCCCACGATCTCCTCCGCCGCAACCTCACCCGCTACGGCCTCGGCGGCCTGATCGCCCCCTTCGTCGGCATCAAACTCATCGACCTGCTGGTCTCCCAGATCCCGGGCCTCGGCTGAACGGCCGACCGCCCGGCGTGCTGCGCCGGGCGGTCGGCCGGTTCGGGCGGGCGATCGGCCGTCAGACCGCCGGGGCCGGGTAGGTCGGGTACTCCACCCCGGAGACGTACTGGACGACGCGGATGACCTGGCAGGAGTAGCCGAACTCGTTGTCGTACCAGAGGTAGAGGATGGCGTTGTCGCCCTCCACCTTGGTGGCGCCGGCGTCGACGATCGAGGCGTGGCGCGAGCCGATGAAGTCGTTCGAGACCGCGTCGGGGGCGCTGGTGAAGTCGATCTGGCGCCTGAGCGGCGAGGTCAGCGACACGTCACGGAGGTACTCGACGACCTCCTCGCGGGTGGTCTCGCGCGCGAGCTGCAGGTTGAGGATCGCGATCGAGACGTCCGGCACCGGGACGCGGATCGAACTTCCGGTGATCTTCGCCTTGAGGTCGGGGAGCGCCTTCGCGACGGCGGAGGCGGCACCGGTCTCGGTGATGACCATGTTGAGCGGCGCCGAGCGGCCACGGCGGTCGGACTTGTGGTAATTGTCCAGCAGGTTCTGGTCGTTGGTGAACGAGTGGACCGTCTCCACGTGGCCGCGCAGGACCCCGTACTCGTCCGCCATCGCCTTCAGCGGCGGGACGATCGCGTTGGTGGTGCAGGACGCACAGGACAGGATCTGCTCGTCCGGCTTGAGCATGTCGTGGTTGACGCCGTGGACGATGTTGGGCACATCGCCCTTACCGGGCGCGGTCAGGACAACCTTGTCGATACCGGGCCGCAGGTGCTGCGACAGGCCCTCGCGGTCGCGCCACTTGCCGGTGTTGTCGATGAGGATGGCGTCCTTGATCCCGTACGCCGTGTAATCGACCTCCGCCGGGTCGTTGGCGTAGATCACCTTGATCTCGTTGCCGTTGGCGATGATCGCGCTGTTCGCCTCGTCGACGGTGATCGTGCCCTGGAACTGGCCGTGGATGGAGTCACGGCGCAGCAACGAGGCGCGCTTGACGAGATCCTCGGCAGCCCGGCCGCCGCCCCCGCGCACGACGATGGCGCGCAGCCGCAGGCCGTTGCCGGAGCCGGCCTTCTCTATGAGCAGGCGGGCGACGAGGCGGCCGATGCGGCCGAACCCGTAGAGGACGACGTCACGGGACGCACGGCACTCGATCTTGTTGGCACCCGTCGCGCCGGCGACGGCCTCGGCGGTGAACTCCGCCACCGGCAGACCGCGGTCATCGGCCTTGTACGTCGCGGCGAGCATGCCGATGTCGATCTGGGAAGGACCGAGGTCGAGCGTGGTCAGCGCCTGCAGGAAGGGCAGCGTCTCGGTGACCGAGAGCTCCTCCCCGGCGATCTGCCGGGCGAACCGGTGGGTCTTCAGGATGCTGACCACCGACTTGTTCACCAAGGAGCGGCTGTGCAGCAGGACGGTCACGTCCCGCTCACGGTGCAGCTTCCCGATGATCGGGATCATCGATTCCGCGATCTCCTCGCGGTTCTTCCAATTGGCGAACGTGTCCTCGTTGACAGTCACAGGCTTCTTCTCTTTCGAGCTAGGCAGCGCTCACATGCTAACCCGCCACGTTTTCGCTCCCTCGGACGGTGTCATCGACGAGGACGCGGAGCCTGCGCCGCGGCCGGTCGGTCGGTCGGTCGAGGTCAGGGAGGTCAGTCAGGTGGCTCCTCCGGCACCGGGGGCTCTTCCGGCTCCGTATCCGGCGGCTCCCGGGGTCCCGGGGGTTCCGCCGGCCCCGGTGGCTCCAGCGGCCCGGGCTCCTCCGGGGCCGGCACGATCGGACCGGGATCGCGCGGCACGGGTTCCGGCTCGCTGGGTACGTGCCCCGGCCCGTCGGGGATCGACGCATCGGGGATCGACACGTCGGGGATCGACACGTCGGGGATCGGCTCGGCACTCATCTCGGCTCTCCCTCCCCTCCCCTCCATGGTGCGCGCGATCTCCACAGTGCGCGCGCCGACCTGGAGTTGGGCGGTCCGCGCCCGCACCACCCTGGATCCCAGGCCTCCTTCGCCCGCCGCTGACGGGCCAAGGAGGCCCCGCCGTCACCCGAACCCGGCTACGGTGAGCACATGAGCAGTCATGACGGTGATCACGTCAACCGGATCCTCACGGCTGCGACCAAGCGGCGCGACGGCAAGCCCGTCACCTGTGATCGCTGCGGTACGCCCCTGTTGTTCACCGGACGGGAACGCCCGGGCACCGGCACGACACCCATGGTGATCATCGCCGGCCACTGCCCGAACACCGAGTGCCCCGATGCGGAGGACCCACGGCGAATACCGCCGGAGGGGTGAGGGGGAAGAGCGGCCGGCGGTGGGGGTAGGGCGTAGGCGGTAGGCGGGCGTCATCGATCATCAGGCATGGATGATCAGGCATGGATGATGTCCACGCCCGCGGCGCGCAGCTCCTCGACCGCCGGAGTGCCCTGCCGCGCATCCGTCACCACCAGGTCGAGCTGGTCGACGGAACAGATCCGGCCGAGCGCCACCCGCCCCAGCTTCTCGGCGGTCGCCACCAGGATGATGCGACGTGCCGACTGTGCGGCCACCCGCTTCACATGAACGTCATCGAGGTTGTACGCGGTGGCCCCGTTCGCCGCGTCGATACCGCAGCACCCGAGGATGAAGGTGTCGTAGCGCAGATCCTCGAAGGTGCGGAGCGCTGTCTGGCCGTAGAACGACAGCTCGCCCGGCCGGACTTGCCCGCCCGGGAGGAGCAGTCGGATCCCTTCACTGTCGGCCAACGGGATCGTCGCGTGCAGCGACAGCGGAGTGACCGTCAGCCGGCGGCCCGTCATCGCCTTGGCGATGGCCACCGCGGTCGTCCCCGTGTCCAGGGCCACGGTCTCCCCGTCACTGAGCAGCCCCACCACCACGTCGGCCAGCTTTGCCTTGCCCTCACCGCCGACCATGGCCCGCACGGCGTACGGCGGCTCCACACCGCTGAGCAGCGCGCTGACCGCCCCGCCGTGCACACGCCGCAGCGCCCCCCTCGACTCCAGCAGCTCCAGGTCCCGACGGATCGTCATCTCCGACGCCTTTGTGGAGCGGGCGAGTTCGGCCACTGAGGCCCGGTTGCGCTCCGCGAGGAGGGACAGGATGAATCGGTGACGCTCGGCAACGTTCATCCCGCTGATGTAGCACACAAACACCACGACTGCGAGTTCCGCCTCCATGGCTCATGGGGTTTCACGGCCACCCCTCGGCAATCCCGATAGACAATCTCCCATCTTGAGTGTGTAATCGCACGCACATGATGTGCACTTCACCGATGGGCGGGTTGCTCGCTGACGCCGACTCACGCGCGCCGTGCGCATCCCCCGCCCTACGTCAACCAACCCCTGCTTCCCCCCCCCATTTCCCTCATCCCCATCTCCCTCATCCCCTTTTCCCGCGTCCCCTTATGCCCCATCCCCTCATGTCTCCTCAGGAGGACATCGATGGCCATGTCCGCCAAAACCCTCCCGCCACAAACCAGCACACCAGCGATGTTCACGCGCCCCGCCGTGGTCGCGTCCTGCGCGGGATTCGTGGTGATCGGCGCTCTTCAGGCGCTGTACGGGCCGGCGATTCCGGCTCTGCGTACCGAGTTCGGGATCACCCCGGCCGTGGCGGGGCTGGGGCTCAGCGCCCACTTCGCCGGAGCACTGCTGGGCGTCCTGCTCTTCCACCGGTTACGCGGCACGGCGGGGAACCGGCAGTTGCTCGGTGGCTCCTACGTCCTCATGGCGCTCGGCGCCCTGGGCTTCGCCCTGTCGCCGGCATGGCCGCTGTCCCTCGCTGCGGCGTTCGTCATCGGCCTCGGATTCGGAGGCATCGACTACGGGCTCAACCAGCTCTTCTCCGTGGGCTTCGGGCACCGCAGTACCGCGATGCTGAACCTGTTGCACGCTCACTTCGGCATCGGAGCAGTGGCCGGACCCGCGCTGGCGGGCCGGCTCGGTGCCGAGAACTACCCCTGGATCTTCGGCATCACGGCCGTCATCTCGGTCCTCCTGCTGGTGACACTGGGCGGTGTGGCGCAGAAGGAGCCGAGCCCCGAAAAGCAGGCGGACCGGTCTCCTGGACGGTCCCAAGTCCTGCCCGTCGTCGCGGCGTTCATCGGCATCTACGTGTTCCACGTCGCGATCGAGACCGGCGTGGGCGGGTGGGAACCCACTCACCTGGAAACTTTCGGCTACGGGGCCACGGCCGCGGCCACCGCGACCTCCGCCTACTGGCTGGCGATGACCGTGGGCCGGTTCCTCGCCGTTCCACTGACCCTGCGCTTTCCGGCACCGGCGATCGTCATCGTCTGCTGCCTGGGCATGGCGGCTTCCCTCCTGCTGGCCACGGTGCCGGCGGCGGCCCCGTACGCGTACCTCGGCGTGGGCCTGGCCATCGCTCCGATCTTCCCCACCTGCCTGCCGTGGCTCAACCGCGCCGTCCCCACCCTTTCGGGAGCCGGTGCCTATGTGATCGCCGCTTCGATGATCGGCGGGGTCGCCTTCCCACCGCCGCTCGGTACCGCCATCGAGAGCTTCGGCGTCCAGTCGGTTCCCCTTCTGCTGTTCGGCCTGGCGATGATCTGCGTACTGCTGAGCCTGTGGCTCAGCAGAAGTACCTCGGATGCCGACTCCGCCGTTCCCGCGTCGCCACCGGCCGAAGCGCCGTCCGCTGACGGTGAGGCGAGGTGAGGTGAGCACCTGATCGCTGTTCCCTTCACCATGCTCAGCCTCCGGCGAAAATAGCCCTGACCATCGCCCGAGTCGCACATATGATCCCCCTGCACGATTTTTTCCTGTATGTGGGGGGACTCTGCCCTGTGGGCACATCTCTGCGCGCGCTGCGCGCACTGGTCCTGCTGGCCGGCTTCTATCTGCTCGTCCTCACCGTGCTCGGCGTCCTTGTCGGCGCTGCCGTCGCGGCCTGGGTCTGGGCGTCGCTCGCGGTCGCACTCAAGGTGAGCGTGGTCGTCGCCCTGCTGGGCTTCCCTCTCCTGCGAGGCGTCTGCACGCTCGGCGCATCCGAGCGGGGTGGGGCGGCGGGACTACCGGTCACCGAGGACGAGCAGCCCGAACTGTGGCGCACCGTTCGCTCGCTGGCCGAGCGGTCCGGCACCCGGGCCCCCGACGAGATCGTCCTGATCGGCGAGGTGAACGCGGCCGTTTCCGAGGACTCCCGCCTGCTGGGCCTGTTGCCCGGCAGGCGCCGCCTGTACCTCGGTGTGCCGCTGCTGATCGGCCTGACCGAACCTCAGCTGCGGTCCGTCATCGTCCATGAGCTCGGCCACTACGGCAACGCCGATACCCGCCTCGCCGGTATCACTCTGCGCGGCCGCGACTGTGTGATACGGACCGTGGAGGCGTTCCGGGAGCGGGAGCGGCACCGGATCGACAAGGCGCGGTCCCGGCAGGAGAAGGCGGCCGCGAAGGCGGTGGGCAAGGGGAAGCGGCCCAGGAGCAGGAAGGTGAACACCCGTGGTGCCGGGTTCGGTTACCGGGTGATGGGCAAGCCGTTCCAGGCGTACGCGCGGTTCTATCTGCGGGCCACGCACAGTGTGGGCCGACAGCAGGAACTCGCCGCCGACCGGGTGGCGGCCGCCGTCGCGGGCCGGGACGCCACCGCTTCGGCCCTGCGGGAGACCGCGGTCCTCGACGCCGCACACGACTTCTACCTGGCCCGATACGCCATGCTGGGCGTCCAGGTCGGCCTCCTCCCGCCGCGCGGCGAGCTCTTCGGCGGGCTACGGCATCTGCTCACCGACCCGGAGCGGCGCTCCGGCCTGGCGGAGATGCGCGACGAGCTGCCGCCGGGCGAGGCATCCCCGTACGACTCGCACCCTCCGGTGGCCGAGCGGGTCCGGCTGGTCGAGGCACTGCCGGACGACGGCCTCGCGGCGCCCTCGTCGCGGCCGGCGCTGGTGCTGCTGTGCGACGCCGAGCAGGTGCTGACGGAGCTGGAGGCCGCCGTCCTCACACCGGAGGCACGGGACTGGGAACGGGTGGACTGGCCGGAGCTGACGCACCGGGCGATGCACGCGCTGGCGGAGTCGGCCGCGGAGCCACTGCGGACGGCGCTGGCGTCGGCAGGCACTTCGGCGCGGATTCCGGCGCGGATTCCGGCGGGGATACCGACGGAGACACCGGCGGGGACACCGGCGGGGACACCGGCGGGTACGGCTGCAGGGGCGTCGCCATCCAGCGCTTCGCCCGGCGCTGCTGTCGGCGCTGCTGCCGGCGCTCCGTCCAGCGCTTCGGCGGACCTGACGGCCCTGCTGGACGCCGCCGACGAGGGGCGGCTGTGGCTGATCGCGGACCATCTGCCCAAGTCGCTGGAGGCGGCGCGGGCGAGCGGCCGGGCGGCCCGGGAGTTCCTGCGGCCGGCGCTGGAGTCGGGGATGGACCGGCTGGCGGAGCTGGCGCTGGTGGAGAGGGCCGGGGCGCGCTGGGCGCTGTCCTGGTCCGAGCGGGCGCGACTGCTGCTGCCGGGGGCCGAAGACGTCGAGGAGGCGGTGACGGCGGCGGTCCGGGCGACTACCGCGGCCGAACCGGACACGGGCCCGCTCCGCACGCTTCTCGCCCACCCGCCCCATGCCACCGCGTTCCCGGACCGGCACCCCGTCTGACCCCGCGGCACCGAGCCCAGGAATCCCGAGAACCGCAAGACACCCAAGAACCGCAAGACCCCCGAGAACCCCGAGAACCCCCACAGACCTGATGGGATCACAGAAACCCGTGCACGGAATCCTCCCCCTGACCATCCTCGCCATCACCGTCATCTTCTGGCTGCGCTCCAGAAGGCGTACGGCGAAGCTCGCCGCCGAAGCCGGTGCGGACCTGCTGCCGCCGGAGCGGCAGAACGCGGACCGGGCCTTCCCGGACCCCGAGGCGGAAGCCGTGTCGGCGGCGCTCGCCCGAGGCGAGTGGGAGCCTGCCGCACAGGCCCTCGCCGCCGCGGGCACGGACTGGGAGCGCCGCTCCTACCTCGTCGGCATCGTGTCGAGCCGGGCGGCCGACGACGACACCTGGCTGCGCGCCTGGCAGGCCGCACACCCTGACGACCCGGACGCGGCCGTGGTCCAGGCGGACGCGAAAGTATCGCTGGCCTGGGAGATCCGTGGCGGGGGCTGGGCCAAGGACACCACCGCCGAGCAGTTCGCGGGCTTCCACCGCGTACTGAACGAGGCCCGGGAGGACTTCGCCCGGGCCCAGGCCCTGGCACTTCCGGGTGACCCGACCCCGTACCTCCTGCAGATCCCTCTGTACATGGGCCTGGGCTCGTCTCACGAGGCGCTGCACGAGCTGTGGGCCGAGGTCACCGCCCGCGCTCCGTACCACTACGAGGCTCACTGGTACGCGCTCCAGTACTGGCTGCCGAAGTGGCGCGGATCCACCGAGCTCGCCCGCGACTTCGCCCTGCAGGCCGCGACGACGGCCCCGCTCGGCAACCTGCTGACGATGTTTCCGCTGCTCAACTGGTACGAGGAGAACGACGACGAGGCGCCGGAGGCGGCGTACGGCTGGCCCGAGATGACCGGACTGATCGACGCCGCGCTGGCGGATGTCGCGGCGGCGCGGCCGGACCATCCGAGGCTGCCGGAGGTCAGGCACCTGCTGGCGTACTGCCTGACCAAGGCGGAGCGCTACCAGGAGGCCATGGAGCAGTTCCGGCAGGTGGACGGCTCGGTGAATGCCGTGCCGTGGCGCTACTACAACCACCCGGCGAAGTTCTACTGCCACGTCCGGGACAACGCCCTCAAGGGTGCCCTGCGCGCCGGCTGACGGAACCAGCAACCTTGCATCGGCCCAAGGCGTCATAAGACCTAAGCTGTGGGGCAGCGACGAGGGTCGTCGACGCGCAGCGGACCGGCGAGCCTGACGCTCCTACCGGTTTGCCGCTGCCGGCGGCGCCTGAAAACGGTACAGGGGTACAGCGGTACTGCGCTACAGGGGTACAGCGGTACAGGGAAGTGCGAAGGTGCGCGTGTGAGAGCGGTTCGGAAATCCGAGGTGAGGAAATCCGAGGTGAGAGGGGTACGGCGGATCCGCCCCACACCACGGTGGGTCGTTCCCCTCTTCACCGCCCTCGGCCTGGCGCTCATCCCCTGGACTCTGTACCTAGCCGTGACGCTGCCCCGGCGAGCCACCTTGGCTACGTACGACGCGCCGTGGGTGGGCTTCGACATCGCCCTGTCAGCGCTCATTCTCCTCACCGCGGTGCTCGCCCACCGCCGTCACCGGCATGTGAACCTCGCGGCGGTGGCGGTCACGACCATGCTGGTGGTCGACGCCTGGTTCGACGTGATGACCACACCCGGCGGAGAAGCCGGAGGCATTCTCGTCGCCTTGATCACCGCCTTCGTCATCGAACTTCCCCTCGCGGGCCTGTCCTTGTGGGTGGCGTTGGCGGCCGACGAACTGACCGGTGCAAGAAGCCCCGGTTCACCCGCCCCAGGAGGTACCCGTGAAGATGCTGATCAACGTCGCCGAGACGGTCGTCGGGGACGCGCTGCGGGGGATGGCCGCGGCACACCCTGAGTTGGTGGTGGATGCCGAGAACCGGGTGATCGTACGGCGGGACGCGCCGGTGGCGGACAAGGTGGCGCTGGTGTCCGGGGGCGGAAGTGGGCATGAGCCGCTGCACGGGGGGTTCGTCGGGCCGGGGATGCTGGATGCGGCGTGTCCCGGGGAGGTGTTCACCTCGCCGGTGCCGGATCAGATGGTGCGGGCGGCGGCGGCCGTGGACAGCGGTGGCGGCGTGTTGTTCGTGGTGAAGAACTACACGGGGGACGTGCTCAATTTCCAGATGGCGGCGGAGCTGGCGGAGGACGAAGGAGTGCAGGTCGCCAGCGTGCTGGTCAATGATGATGTGGCGGTGACCGACTCGACGTTCACGGCAGGGCGGCGCGGCACTGGGGCGACGCTGTTCGTGGAGAAGATCGCCGGGGCGGCGGCGGAGGAGGGGATGCCGCTGGACCGGGTGGCGGCGGTGGCCCGGCAGGTCGTCGACTCCTCGCGGAGCTTCGGGGTGGCGCTGGGCGCCTGCACCACGCCGGCAAAGGGCAGCCCGACGTTCGATCTGCCGCCGGGTGAGCTGGAGTTGGGTGTGGGGATCCACGGCGAGCCGGGGCGGGAGCGGCGCGCGATGATGACCTCGCACGAGATCGCGGACTTCGCGGTGGACGCGATTCTGGAGGATCTGCGGCCACAGCTGCCGGTCCTGGTGCTGGTCAACGGTATGGGGGCCACTCCGCTGCTGGAGCTGTACGGGTTCAACGCCGAGGTGCGCCGGATGCTGGACGAGCGCGGGGTGGACGTGGCCCGTACGCTCGTCGGGAACTATGTGACGTCACTGGACATGGCGGGCTGCTCGGTGACGCTGTGTCAGGTCGACGGGGAGCTGCTGCGGCTCTGGGACGCGCCGGTGCAGACGCCGGCGCTCCGCTGGGGACGGTGAGCGGCGCACCAGCACACCCGGCGCCGAACGAACACCAGGAATCATCGAACGAACGCCACGAGTCACCGAACGAACGTCACGAGTCACCGAAGGAACTGAAGGGGAGTAAGTCCGTGTCCGAAGCAGTGCTGGATGCCGCGTTCTTCGTGCGGTGGATGGCGGCGGCCGCCACCGTCATCGACCGGGAGGCCGACCGGCTCACCGAGCTGGACTCCCCCATCGGGGACGCCGATCACGGCAGGAACATGCAGCGCGGTTTCACGGCCGTGCGGAAGATGCTGGAGGCGGAACCGCCGGCCACGCCGGGTGCCGTACTGGTGGCGGCGGGGCGGCAGTTGATCTCCAGTGTGGGCGGCGCGTCCGGTCCGCTGTACGGGACGCTGCTGCGCCGGGCCGGCAAGGCGCTGGGCGAAGCGCCGCAGGTGTCCGTGGCGGAGCTGCGGACGGGGCTGGGCGCCGGGGTGGACGCGGTGGCGCAGCTCGGCGGGTCGGCGCCGGGCGACAAGACGATGCTCGATGCGCTGGTGCCGGGGGTGGCGGCGCTGGAGACGTCCTTCGCGGCGGCGGCCGAGGCGGCCGGAGAGGGCGCGCTGGCGACCGTACCGATGCAGGCCAGGAAGGGCAGGGCGAGTTACCTGGGTGAGCGCAGCATCGGCCACCAGGATCCGGGGGCGACGTCGTCGGCGCTGCTGTTCGCGACGCTCGCGGAGGTGGCCGCGTGAGTGCGGGGATGCCGGAGAGGGCGGAGATGACGGGGAGCGAGCGAGGGCCGGTGGGGGTGGTGCTGGTGTCGCACAGCGGGCCGGTCGCCGAGTCCGTGGCGGCGCTGGCCGTCGGGCTGGCCGGGGGCGGCGCCGAGGCACCGGTGGCTGCCGCGGGTGGTACGCAGGACGGCGGGCTCGGCACGAGCGCGGAACTGATCATCGAGGCGGCGCGGAGCGTGGACCGGGGCGCGGGGGTGGCGGTCCTCGTCGATCTGGGCAGCGCGGTGCTGACCGTGAAGGCCCTGATCGCGGAGGGGGATGAACTCCCCGAGGGTGCACGGCTGGTGGACGCGCCGTTCGTGGAGGGCGCGGTGGCCGCGGTGGTCACCGCCTCGGCGGGGGCGGACCTGGACGCGGTCGCGGCGGCGGCCGGGGAGGCGTACGGCTACCGGAAGGAGTGACCTTCCGCCGGAGGAAGCGGCCTCTGGCGCGAGGAGTGACCTCCTGGTGGCCCGGTGGTGTGGCGGGCCCTCCCCCCGGGCCGCCGGGCCCCGCTCAGGGCTTGCGTGCGACCGCCGCGTAGCAGGAGGCCTCCGCGTCGACGACGTGGGTGGCGTCCTCGGGACGGTCGGGGCGCCACTGGTGGGAGAGGGTGACGCCGGGTTCGAGCAGTTCCCAGCCGTCGAAGAAGCGAAGAAACGCGGCACGGGGGCGGAATTGGAGCACGGTACCGGCGTCGGCGTAGATCCGGCTGATCTGCCGCATCGCCACGGGGGCGAAATCCGCTGTCGCATGGGTCATGGCCAGGGTGGAACCACTGGGGAGAGCGGCCTTGAGGATCTCGACGATCGCGTGGGCGCGGTCCTCGCCGTCGTCGGTGACGAAGTGCATCAGGGCGTTGAGGCTGAGGGCGACCGGACGGCTCAGGTCGAGGGTGTCGAGGAGCTGGGGCGCGGTGAGGATGCCCTCGGGTTCGGTGACGTCGGCCTGGACGTAGGCGGTACGGCCCTCGGGGGTGCCGCGCAGGAGGGCGGCGGCGTGCGCGAGGACGATCGGGTCGTTGTCGGTGTAGACGACCCGGGCATCGGGGGTGATGCCCTGGGCGATGTCGTGGAGGTTCGGCTGGGTGGGGATGCCGGTGCCGATGTCGAGGAACTGCCGCAGGCCGGCCTCGGCGAGGAATCGGGTGGCGCGGTGCATGAACGCGCGGTTGATGCGGGCGGCGACCTGTGCGGCGGGGAAGACACGCTGCACGCCGGCGGCGGCCACCCGGTCGGCGAGGAAGTTGGTCTTGCCGCCCAGGAAGTAGTCGTAGATCCGGGACGAGTGGGCCCGGTCCAGCTGTAGGTCCACCACGGGCGCACACGGGTATCCGTCCTCGCCCGGGTACCCGTCGTCGCGCCCGTGCACCTCCTCGCGCTTGTGCACGTCGTCCTCGCGCCCGTGCACGTCCTCGTGCGTGAGCTCGTCCTCGTGCGTGAGCTCGTCCTCGTGCGTGAGCTCGTCCTCGTGCGTGAGCTCGTCCTCGCTCATCGTCCGCTGCCTCCCCCGGTACGTACGGCACGCCTCGGTACGGGACGTACGGCACTCCGCTTCCCGGTACCGCGCGCCACTCCCCCAGTAAGGCATGCCTGCCCCGCCCTGGTGTAATCCGGCAGAAGAAAGGGGGCGCACCCTCAATAGCGTGCGCCCCCTTGCGCCCACCACACGCCTCCCGGTACCGGGCCGCTCGCCCACTGGCCGGTAGGCCTCGGATCGCGCCGGGCGCATGGCCGACAAGGGGCGTGACAGCGGACCGGGAAGATGTCACGGTTCGTCACATGCCATTATCACAGGTAGTCGTATGAATACGCAGCGAAAGATTTTTGCGCCCCCCGTGCCACATACGGCTCCGTTTTCCTGTTCATTGGATAGTGAGGGCAAACCGTCCTCCCGCTGCCGCCGGCGCGCCGGCGCCCCGCCAGCGGTGCACGTCGAACGGAACGAGGACGGCTCGTGAGCGCAGACCACGACCGACTGCTACCGGCGTGCGCCCCCGCGCACGTCCGCACCGCGGAGTTAGCCGCGCTCGCCCTGCCCCCACTGCCCCTGGGAGGTGGCCCCAGCCCACCACCGGTTCTCGCGCCGGTCCCCTCCGACCGACAGCTGTCCCTCACCTTCGAGGCGTTCCTGGCGACCCACGCCCGCAAGTGGCTGACGTACGCCTATCTGCACACGGGGAGC
This sequence comes from Streptomyces sp. NPDC001339, assembly GCF_042895955.1. NCBI lineage: Bacteria > Bacillati > Actinomycetota > Actinomycetes > Kitasatosporales > Streptomycetaceae > Streptomyces > Streptomyces sp. NPDC001339. The sequence goes on from NZ_JBIAWT010000006.1 coordinate 104,459, forward strand.
GAGCCCGCGGCCCGTGAGGTCACGCTGGGCGCCTACGAGCGGCTCGGCCGGCTGTGGTCCCATGCTCTGCGGCAGGCGTCGGTGGACGCGTACGCCTGGTCGGTCCTCAAGGAGAGTGTCGTCGAGTGGCTCTACGACCACCAGAAGCCCACCGCGCTCACCGAGACCGCCGCGTTCGCCGTCGTCACCCACGCCCTGCTGCGCGAGTGCCAGCAGCAATTCGCCATGCTGGAGAGCCAGTTGGGGCTTTACGCGGCCATCGCCCGGCTGCCGGAGCGGCAGTGCGATGTGATCGTGCTGCGGCATGTCATCGGCTACAGCGACGCGCAGATCGGGGCGCTGCTCGGCGTGGACGAGGTCACCGTCCGCTCCTATGCGAGCCGCGGCAAGCGCAAGCTCGCCGCGGCGCTCGGAATCGACCAGGGAAACGCCAGCGATGTCCATCAGGGAAACACCGGCGATCAGGGCAACACCAGGGGGAACTGACCATGTCGCAGCACCGTCCGGCCGACCGCCGGGAGACCGTCGAGACACTGCTGAGCGCGGCCGCCGCGGTGTCCGGGATCGGCGGTCTGGCCGACTTCCGTGACCTCGACGACGCCGGGGCGCTCGGCGCCCTCGGCGTCCCCGGCCGGCCGGGGGCGAAGGCCGGGGACGGTCCCCGGACGGCGGTGCTGCCGGCCCATGCCGGCCTCGGCGCTCCCAGCGCCTATCCCAGCGCCCGGGACGAGGCCACCCACGAACTCCAGCTGGCCTGTGCGCTGGTCGTCAACGCCGCGGCGGCCGCGTCCAGCCTCGAGCGGCTGGTCAACGACCACCACATCGACCCCGAGGGCGCGCTGGTCTTCGCCTGTCTGCTGCATATCGCGGGGCGCGGTGACGCGGCACAGTTCTGGTGGCACTTCGGCGCCGGCGCGGGCAGCCGTACGGCCGCGTACTGCCTCTACCTCTCCCACCGCCGCGACGGCGAGTACCGCGACGCGGCCTACTGGCGCCGGCAGGCCGCGCACGCGCCCGACGAGGAGCGCCCGGCCGCGGCGGCCTTCGACGACAAGCACCTGCTGCCGGACGCGGCCCGGCACAATCTGCTCGTCCAGTGGCACAGCGGGCTCGCGCCGACCCTGCCGACCGCCCTGGAGAAGGTGATCAACCAGCTCGTCGTGGACGGCGACGACGAGGATTTCGGCGAGATCCCCCACCCGTCCCCGACCCTCGTCCAGGACCTGGGCCGGGCCACCTGAGGCGTCCGACGGGCCGTTGACGCGCGCGTACCGGGGGTCGCGGATGTGGTGACGGTGAGGTGCGGCCGTCCCGGCTCTCGTAGCTCTCGTGGCCCCCATAGGCCTCCTGGCCGTCGGCGGCCGTCCGGCTCGTAGCCGTCAGCGGCCGTCGGCCGGATGCGGCGTCGTGTTCACACGGACGTGCCCTCTGACGTGGGCGGCCACGCCGGGCGGCTGCCGTCCGGGACGGCGGCCAGTGCATGGCCGACCGTCGGGAAGCAGGAGAAGACGCCGAGGGACTGGGTGCCGACGAGCAGTCGCAGCATCCGTACGCCGAGCGACGCCAGCAGCAGGCGGCCCTCCAGCCGACGGCACAGCCACTCCAGGGCGAGCAGGCAGCTCAGCCCCCGGGAGTCACAGAAGCGCAGGGCGGTCAGATCGAGCACGAGGAAGCGGTGGCCGGCCGAGACCACCGACCGGGCCTCGGCGAGGAAGGCCTGCTCGGTACGGAGGTCCAGTTCCCCGCTGACGCGCAGTACCGCGCACTCCTCCGCCTCCGCGATCGCAGTGACGGCCAACGACCGCTTGTCCGAGCTCATGGCGTCCAGCCTAAGCGCCACGGCTGTGAGCATCACCGAGGGCGGCCGCTCACCGCGGGACGACGGCTCGCCCGTAACTGTCCGTAACCGCCCATGACCGCCGCCTCGCCGCCTCAGCCCTGGGACGGGAGCCGGTCCGCCAGCCGCTCCAGGAAGACCCGCTGCCCCCGGACCAGGCGCTCCCCGGCCTCCTCCGGCGAGAACCACGCCACCCGGTCCACCTCGGGGAAGCTGCGGATCTCGCCCGACCCCCGGGGCCACTCCATCTCGAACCCGCCGGGCACGATCCGCTCCGGATCGAGATCGCTCTCCACCGCCCAGACCGTCACCACCTTGCGGCTCGGCTGACGGGCCTCCCCCAGGGGCAGGTACGGCCCCTCGGGCGGCGGGAGGCCCAGCTCCTCCTCGAACTCCCGCAGCGCCGCGTCCCACGCCTCCTCCGGCGGTACGTACTCGCCCTTGGGCACGGACCAGGCAGCCGTGTCCCGCCCGGCCCACAGCGGCCCGCCCATGTGGGCAAGCAGCACTTCGACGCCGTGCGCGCCGCGCCGGTACAGCAACAGCCCGGCACTGCGCCTGCCCGCCATGGCTACGCTCCCGCACCCGTCCGCCCGGTCTCTCCCCCACCCGTCCGCCCGGTCTCTCCCCCACCCGTCCGCCCGGTCTTTCCCCCACCCGTCCGCCCAGTCTTTCCCCCACCCGTCCGCCGGGCCGCTCCCCCGGACCCGTGCGCTTCCCCGCCCACATCGTGCGCGGCAAGCACCGTCTCCACCGAATCCGCCTCCGCCGCCGTCTTGTCCTCCCGGTAGCGGACCACGCGGGCGAAGCGCAGGGTCACCCCCGCCGGATAGCGCGACGAGGTCTGCAGTCCGTCGTAGGCGATCTCCACGACGAGTTCCGGACGCACCGTCACCACATGGCCGTCGTCCACCACCGCGAGCTGCTGGAGCCGCGCGGTCTGCCAGCCGAGAGTGGCGTCGGTGAGCCCCTTGAAGGTCTTGCCCAGCATGACGAATCCGCCGTCCGGCCCCCGCGCGCCCAGGTGGAGGTTGGACAGCTTCCCGGTGCGCCGGCCGTGCCCCCACTCGGCCGCGAGCACCACCAGGTCGAGCGTGTGCACCGGCTTCACCTTCAGCCATGCGGCGCCCCGGCGGCCCGCGCTGTACGGGGCGTCCAGTGCCTTGATCACCACACCCTCGTGGCCCCGGCGCAGGGTCCGCTGCCAGAACTCCTCGGCGGCCGCGCGGGCACCGGCGTCCGCCGGATCCCCGACCACGCAGCGGCGCACCCGCAGATGCTCCGGGACCAGCCGCACCAGCTCCAAGTGCCGCTCCGCACCGGGCAGTTCCAGCAGCTCGCGGCCGTCGACGTAGAGCGCGTCGAAGAAGACCGGGGACAGCGGCAGCGCGGCCCGCGCGGCGGAGACGTCGACCCGTGAGCCGAAGCGGCCCGCGACCCGCTGGAACGGCGCCGGCCGGCCCGCGTCGTCCAGGGCGATCACCTCACCGTCCAGGATGAAGCGGGCCGCCGGCAGGTCCCGGGCGAGCGCGGTCACCTCGGGGAGCCGGCTGGTGACCTCGTCCAGCGTCCGGGTGTGGATCCGTACGTCCGCGCCGTCGCGGTGCACCTGGATGCGGATGCCGTCGAGCTTCTCCTCCACCACGCACGCGCCCAGCTTGTCGATGGCCTCGGCCACCGAGGCGGCGGTGTGCGCCAGCATCGGCCCGACGGGCCGGCCGACGGTGAGCCGGAACTCCGCGAGCGCCGGCGGGCCGTCGGCGAGCAGCGCCCGTGCCACGTCCTGGAGCGATCCCGCCAGCATCACCGCCCGCCGGATGTCCGCGGCGGGCACCTCGGCCGCCGCGGCGAGCCCCTCGACGGCGAGGGCGTCCAGCGCGCCCTGCCGCACCTCACCGGTCAGCAGTCCGGCCAGGAACCGCTGCTCCTCCCCGGTCGCCGCGGCCAGCAGTTCCCGCACCCGCCGACGCCGCTCCCCCTGCGCCCCGGCCCCCGAGACCCGCGCCAGGCCGGTCAGCGCGGCATCCACGTCGCCTACGGTCAGGGTGGCGCGGTCCGCCGCCGGCACCGGCTCGCGCAGCACGCTCCAGCCGACCCCGATCCGTCCCTGGGGCAGCCGCCCGGCCAGATACGGGATGACCACGGGGGCGTCCTCGGGCGTGGCGGCCCGGAACAGGCCGGCCAGCAGCGCGATCTTCCGCGAACGCGACGGCGTCGCGGCGACCGCGCCCGAGACGTGTGCGAGATCGGCCAGCAGCACAGTGCCATGGTGCCCCCGTGGCGGCGCCGTCGCAGCCGCGCCCGGCCGCCGCGCGACGTGGGCATGTGGGGTCACCCACCAGGGCCTCCTGCTGCGCAACGTGGGCATGTGGGGTCACCCACCAGGGCCTCCTGCTGCGCAACGTGGGCATGTGACCAGGCCTCCCGCCGCGTAACGTGGGCATGTGACCAGGCCCCGACGCCTCGAAGCGCTGCCCGGCTCTCCCGAAGCCGCCCATGGGCCCGGCCGCACCGGCCGGCTCTGGTACGCCGCGTACGGCTCCAACATGGATCCGGACCGGCTGGCCTGCTACCTCGCCGGCGGGCGGCCCGGCGGCGGGCGACGCGACTGCCCCGGCTGCCGGGACGCCAGTCCCCCGGCCCATACCGTCCCGGTCATGCTGCCCGGGCTGCTCTACTTCGCCACCGAGTCGCAGATCTGGACCGGCGGCCGGGCCTTCTACGACCCCGGCCGCGGGCGGCCCGGCGCCACGGAGCCGTGCGAAATCCCGGCCCACGCCTACCTCCTGACGCTCTCTCAGTTCTCCGACATCGCGGCCCAGGAGATGTACCGCGCCCCGGGCGAGGACCTCGACCTCGCGGAGGTCCTCGCGCACGGCCGGGCCCGGCTCGGCCCGGGCTGTTACGAAACCCTGGTGTGCACCGGGCTGCTGGACGGCCACCCGGTGCTGACCTTCACGGCCCCCTGGAGCAGCACGGACGGCACCGTGGGCCTCAATCCGCCCGCCGCGGCCTACCTGCGGCACATCGCGGCCGGCATCGTCGCGGCGCACGGATGGAGCCCGCACCGGGCCGCCGCGTACCTGGCGGACTGCCCGGGAGCCCGTGGCCACTGGACGGCGGCGCGGATCGCGGCGCTGGTCGGTACCGCGGGTGAGGCCTGAACACCGCACTCCGGGCGGACGGCGGGACTTCCGATACAGGCCTCACTCCCGATACAGACTTCGGCCTCGGACGTGAGCGCGGTGCGGGATCACCGTGCGAGCAGGGCGGGCAGATCGGCGAAGGAGTCGAGGACGTGGTCCGGGGTGCCGTCGGCCGCCCGGTGCGTCTCCGGCAGATACTTGCCGGTCTTGACGAGCACCCCCGTGATCCCGCACCGCTGGGCCGCCAGTACGTCGGACTCGATGTCGTCACCCACCATCAGCGTCTCCGAGGGATCGGCGCCGAGGTGGGCCAGCGCGGTGGCGAAGAACGTCGCGGCGGGTTTGCCGGTGACCACCGCCTCGACCCGGGCCGCCCGCTCCAGCCCGAGCAGGAACGCGCCGGTGTCGAGGTCGAGCCCGCCCGCGGTGCGCCAGTACAGGTTCCGGTGCATGGCGATCAGCCGGGCACCGCGCTGCAGATGCCGGAAGGCGGCGTTGAGCGCGGGGTAGCCGAACTCTTCGCCCGCGCCGCCGAGGACCACCACGTCCGGCGCCGCCTGTTTCGCGTCCCCGTCCCCGCCCCCGTCCCCGCCCGCCCCCGCACCGGCGGTTTCCGTGGGATCGGTGGCGTCCGCGGTGCCCACGATCCGCACACCCTCCAGATCGTCACGGACATCACCGCTGCTGATCAGCAGACAGCATGCGTCCGGATGGTGTTCCCGCAGGTAGGCCGCGGTGACGGCGGGGGCGGTGAGAATGTCGTCGGGGCCGACCGGAAACCCCTCGCCGGCCAGTCGACCGGCGATCACCGCGCGGGTCCGCGAGGTGGTGTTGGTGACCAGCGCCAAGGGGAGACCCGCGGCACGCAGCCGTCGCATGGCCTCGACCGTGCCGGGCAGCGCCTTCCAGGACACCGTGAGCACACCGTCGATATCGATCAGCACCGCTCCGATTCCTTCCATACGCCGACGGTAACCACCGACCCGCCGGCCGTGCGATCCGCGCTCCCGTCCCCGGCACCGCCGCCCGCGGCCCGACTTGCGGACCGTGGGCATCTGGGGTTTCGTCGAAGTGAGGTGTGGACGTGGCTACCGTCTCCCCTGGGTAGGGGGTGCGTACTGTGCTGTTCACCGACCGCGTTGATGCGGGGCAGCGCCTCGCCGAAGCGCTCCGGCACCTGGAGGGGGAGAATCCGGTCGTTCTGGGCCTGCCCCGGGGCGGGGTCCCGGTGGCCTTCCAAGTGGCCCGCGCACTCCACGCACCGCTCGATGTGATCGTGGTCCGCAAACTGGGGGTCCCCTACCAGCGCGAGCTGGGGTTCGGCGCCATCGGCGAGGGCGGCGTACGGGTGATCAGCGACGACATCGTCCGTCGTGGCCGACTCGACCAGGACGATCTGGACTCCGTGGAGCAGGCCGAGGCGGCCGAACTCGCCCGTCAGGCCCACCGGTTCCGCGCCGGGCGGACCCGACTGCCCCTCACCGGACGGACCGCGATCGTGGTGGACGACGGGATCGCCACCGGCGCCACCGCGGCCGCCGCGTGCGAGGTGGTACGGGCGCAGGGCGCGGCCCGAGTGGTGCTGGCCGTGCCGGTGGCGCCACCGGATGCGGCCGAACGGCTCCGCGCCCAGGCCGATGAATTCGTCTGCCTCTCCACGCCGTTCGGGTTCTCCGCCGTGGGCGAGTGGTACCGGGACTTCTCCCAGACCCCCGACGACGAGGTCATCTCCCTGCTGGAGCGGGCCGCGAGCGGGACGGACACCGGAACGGACACGGACACGGACACGCTCACGGGTCCGCTTGCTCCCGCTGCTCCGCATACGGATGCGGCCGATGCCGACACGACGGAGGGCATGGCGGAAGGCATGACGGAAGACGTGACGGAAGAAGTGGCGATCGACGCCGCCGGGGTCCGGCTCATCGGGGACCTCGAGCTGCCGTCCGGCGCCAAGGCCGTGGTGATGTTCGCGCACGGCTCCGGCAGCAGCCGCCGCAGTCCGCGGAACCGGCTGGTGGCCGCCGCCCTGAACCGGGCGGGGCTGGGCACGCTGCTCTTCGATCTGCTCACCCCGGCGGAGGAGGCCAACCGGGCGAACGTCTTCGACATCGAAACGCTCGCCGGACGGCTGACCGACGCCACCACATGGTTGCGCGGCCGGGTCTCCGTCCCGATCGGTTACTTCGGCGCGAGCACCGGGGCCGCGGCGGCGCTCCGGGCCGCCGCGGCGCCCAACGCGGACATCGGCGCCGTGGTCTCACGCGGCGGCCGCCCCGACCTCGCCGGCCCACTGCTGCCCGGTGTGCGCGCGCCGACGCTGCTCATCGTCGGCGGCAACGACCCCTTGGTCCTCGACCTCAACCGCGAGGCCAAGGAGGCGCTGCGCTGCGAGACGCAGCTCGAAATCATTCCCGGCGCCACCCACCTCTTCGAGGAACACGGGGCCCTCGCCCAGGTGGCCGACCTGGCCAGGGACTGGTTCCTCGGGCATCTGGTCGGCTAGGGCGCCGAGGAGATCCGTGACCCGTGATCTGTGATCCGTGATCTGTAATCCGTGATCGGTGATCTGTGATCGGTGATCTGTGATCCGTCAGAAGCGCCCTGGCGCCGCCGGTTGTCGTCCGGCTATCAGCCGGTTCGTCAGTCGATGGTGAGCTCGCCCATCGCGCTCCAGCCGTCCGCTCCCTCGATGGTAGTGCTCACGATCTCGGGGGTGCGGCGCAGCAGGGGGCGCATGGCTTCGATGCCGGCACGGAAGTGGTCGGAGTTGACGTGCGCCTCGCCGGTGCCGTCCCGGAAGGCCTCGACGAGGACGTAGGTGTGGGGGTCCTCAAGGCTGCGGGACCACTCGTACCACAGGTTGCCGGGTTCGGCGCGGGTGGCCTGGGTGAAGGCCTCGACGTGCTGGGGCCACTCTTCGACGTACTCGGGCTTTACGGGAAACTTGACGACGATAAAGATCATCCGTCGATGATAGTTGACCGTGGAAATTTGCCGTGAAGCGGGGCATTCTCCGGCTTCCGTCGCCGTCACGGACCGGGGCCTCAGCGGACCGGGGCCACCCCCACAGGTGACCCCGGCGGAGAACCGGTCGTGGACCGGTCCCGGACCAGTCGCCGGATTCGGCTCAGGACTGGGGGCGCTTCCCGTGGTTGGCCCCGTTCTTGCGACGGGACTTCTTCTTGCGACGGCGCTTCGAGGACATCGCGGTCTCCCTTCTCCGCTCTGCTGCGACGGTGCGTTCGCGGATGTTCTACCACTTCGCGGAGCGCCGGAAGAGGCGGTGGTGACAAGCGATGGTGAGAGGCGGTGCTGACCGCGTAGTCGTCCGGAGAAGGCCCGGCCCCTTGAGGGCGTCCGGCAGAACCTGGTGTCCGGTGGGGGCACGGCGGGCCGTGGACGACGCTCTGAGAGACGGGCAAGCGGGCCCACCGTGCCTCCACCGGGCGCCAGTCGAGCGCCGGTCGGGCGTGGGACCACGTTGCCGCAGCCGGGCACGCCCCGCACCTGGAGCGGGGTCCGTTCACCTGAACAGCCGCCCCGGATCGCCACCGCCCCGCGAGACTCCTAGCGTCGTACGACGCAGCGTGCCGTCGGCGCGCCGCCGCCACAAGCGCCCGAGGGAGACCGACATGCGCAGGCTCATCGTCGTGCCGACCGTGCTGCTCGGCCTGGCCTCCGCGGCGTGCGGCGCGCCGGGGGAGGGTGAGGCTCCGGCCTCCGGGGCGCCGTCCGGCGGCAGCGGTACGGTGCCGGACCCGCACAGCTCGGACCCCGGAACCGACGGCTCACCGGCCATCCCCGGTCAGCCGGTGAGCTGCGGCGAGATCAAGGGCGCACTCGGCGCGGCCGGCGATGTCTCGCTGTACGCGGACCCGGGCGCCGACGGTACGGTCGAATGCCCGGAGGCGCGCGAGGTGATGACGGAGTTCTTCCTGCGGGCGCCGCCCGACTCCGCCGGCGCCCCGGGGGCGCTCTCCGTGCGCGGCTGGCTCTGCCGGTACGACAGCGGACCCACCGGGACCTGGATCACCGCCTGCCGCGCGGGCCGGCGCGAGATGCACACGGAGCAGCCGGCCGGACCGGACGTCCCAGGCGGGCCCGGGTCCCAGCTGCCGACGCTGCCCGGCGAGCCGTCCGTCCCGATGGACGAGCCGTCGACGGAGGAACTGTGAGGGCTTGGCCGTGAGGGCTTGGCCGTGAGCAAAGGGCTGTGAGCGCTTTGGCGGTACGGGCTCTGGCTGGGAGCCCTCAGCCGGGTGCCCCCTCGGTTGCCCCCTGCCGTGCGACCGCGGGGTCCCCGGCCGGTGACTTGTCCATCCCACGGAACCACGTCGGCCCGGCGTCCAGCGCCCGCTTGATGCGGGTCAGCGCATGCTCGTCCAGCTGCGGCAGCGCGTCGAGGGAGAACCAGCCCACGTCCAGGGACTCGTCATCGTTGACCCGCGCCTCGCCGCCGACCGCCCGGCAGCGCAGTGTCACATCCATGAACTGGCAGGCATCACCGTTGGGGTAGTGGATGGGCGGCGTGGTCTCCACGAGGACCACCCGCTCGGGCACCACCCGTACCGCGGTCTCCTCGAAGACCTCACGGACCGCGGTCTCGGCCGGCTGTTCACCGGGCTCGGGGATCCCACCGATCACCGCCCAGCCACCGGTGTCGGTCCGCCTGCCCAGCAGGATCCGGCCCTGGTCGTCGAAGACCACCGCGGTCACCCCGGGGAGCCACAGCAGCTGCCGGCCGATGGAGCTCCGGAGATCCCGGATGAAGTCGGGGGTTCCCATGCCCCGACCCTACGGGACCTCCCGGAAATACCCCGGACAACGGTGCGACGGCGCCCCCGTGCGCGCACCCTGATTCACACCCACGCCCCGTTTCACCCCCGCGCCCGCCCCCGCCGCTCAGGCGCCCGCCGGGGTCCCCTTGTTCCCCGCGAGCCGGCGGCGGATGGCGTGGACGGCGCCCTCGGCGTCATCGACGGTGATGGTGAACGTCCGCCCGTCGCCGAGCCTCAGCACCAGGCCCTCACCCCGCCGGACGATCACGGCCGTGCCCTGCTCGGGGCGCCAGCGGTAGCCCCAGCCGCCCCAGTTGCGCGGCGTGACCTGGGGCGCGACATCGGCGCCGATGACGTTGTCCAGGGGGATCCGGCGGCGCGGCACTCCGATATGGCCGCACCGCACCTCCAGGGAGTCCTTGTCGACCCGTACGGCGACATGGACGAAGGCGAGCGTGCCGAAGAGCACCAGGAGACCGACCGCCACCAGGCCGACCACCGACATCACCAAGGCGGCCAGGCCGGAGGACCAGCTGCTGTTCACGGCGAGCTCGATGCCCAGGGCCAGACAGCCCGCGCCCGCCGCGGCCAGGAGCCACTGGACGCGGTTGGTGGCACGGCCGTACCAGACCTCGGGGGACTCCGTGCGGGGGCCGCCCGCGGGCGGTTCCGTACCGTTGCCGCGGTCGGCGAGGTCAGTGGAGTCGGTGAGATCGGCGCTGCCGTGGTTGTCGGGGGCTGCTGCCCCCTCGTGGGGGTGGTCCCTCATGAAACGCAGCGTACGCGCCTTCGCACGCCGGGGCAGCGCCCCGGACGCGCCGTTCGTCCACTCAGGGTGTCCACTCAGGGCGTCCATGGACAGGGTCCGTGGACGGGGTCCGTGGGCGGGATCCGTACGGCCCGCTCAGGCCATGCGGCTCAGACCGTCCCCGTGGTGACCGTACGGCCCGAGGCGAGCAGCCGTCCCTCGGCGTAGGCGAGCGCGGCGTCCGACAGCTCGGCCGGGCGGCCGCTGTGGATCACGCTGAGTCCGCCGGTCGGGGCGGCCGCGGGCGCCGGCTCGGCCCCGATGCGCCGCAGCGCCTGGGCGGCGACGGCGTCGGCGGATCCGTACAGGACGAGCGCGGGGGCGCCGGGCTGCTGGAGGGCGGCGCGGATCCGTTCGGCGACCAGTTCGTAGTGGGTGCAGCCCAGCACAACGGCCCGGATGTCGCGCGGGGTGCGCCGCGCCGCGGCCGCGACGGCGGCGTCGATGGCGGCCTCGTCCGCGTTCTCGACCGCGTCGGCGAGGCCCGGGCAGGGCACGCCGGTGACATCCACGCCATGGGCGAAGCGTTCGATCAGGTCCCGCTGGTAGGGGCTGCCGGTGGTGGCGGGGGTGGCCCAGATGGCGACCGGGCCGCCGCCGGCCGCGGCAGGCTTGATCGCCGGGACGGTGCCGATGACGGGAAGGGCGGGCTCCAGCTCGGCGCGGAGCGCGGGCAGCGCGTGGACGGACGCGGTGTTGCAGGCGACGATCAGCGCGTCGGGCCGGTGCTCGGCGGCGGCGCGGGCGGTGGCCAGGGCGTGGGCGGCGACATCGTCGGGGGTGCGCGGGCCCCACGGGAGGCCGTCGGGGTCGGTGGACAGGACCAGATCGGCGTCCGGCCGCAGGCGGCGTACGGCGGCGGCCGCGGGGAGCAGCCCGGTCCCGGAGTCCATGAGCGCGATCTTCACCCGGACACTTTACTGGGTCGGACGTCCGACTTGTCATACCGGCTCGTCACGGCAGCAGGCTGCACCGTGCGCGTGCGGCGGCAGCCCGGAGCGCGGGTTCCGGGGGGGGGCGGAACACATGCGGCTGGGGCGGGCCACGTACGGCCGGGGAGCGCGGAGAAGGCCGTGCGCTGGGGCAGACTGCGGCCGTGGGAGCGATGGAGTGGATCGGTACCGGGTCGCTGCTGGCCTGGGTGTGGCTGCTGCTGGGGCAGGGCTTCTTCTGGCGGACGGATGTCCGGCTGCCGGGCCACCGGGACCCCGGGCGCTGGCCGTCGGTCGCGGTGGTGGTCCCGGCGCGGGACGAGGCCGTGGTGCTGCCGAAGAGCCTGCCCTCGCTGCTCGGGCAGAAGTATCCGGGCCGGGCGGAGGTGTTCCTGATCGACGACGGCAGTACGGACGGGACCGGCGCCCTGGCCCGGCGACTGGCGGACGAGCGGGGCGGACTGCCGCTGACCGTCGCCTCGCCCGGCGAGCCCGAGCCCGGGTGGACGGGGAAGCTGTGGGCCGTACGGCACGGGGTGGCACTGGCGCGGGAGCGGACGGCGCCGGAGTACCTGCTGCTGACCGACGCGGACATCGCGCACGGACCGGAATCTCTGCGGGAGTTGGTGGCGGCGGCCCGGTCGGCGGACCTGGATCTGGTGTCGCAGATGGCGCGGCTGCGGGTGGTGACACCGTGGGAACGGCTGCTCGTGCCGGCGTTCGTGTACTGCTTCGCGAAGCTGTATCCGTTCCGCTGGGTCAACCGTCCCGGGGCGCGCACCGCGGCGGCGGCCGGCGGCTGTGTGCTGCTGCGGCGGGAGGCCGCGGAGCGGGCAGGGGTCCCGGAGGCGATCCGGCATGCGGTGATCGACGATGTGGCGCTGGCCCGGGTGGTCAAGCGGTCCGGCGGACGGATCTGGCTGGGGCTGGCGGACGGGGTGGACAGTGTGCGGCCGTATCCGCGGCTGGTGGAGCTGTGGCGGATGGTCAGCCGCAGCGCCTACGCCCAGCTGCGGCACCGGCCGCCGCTGCTGCTCGGCACGGTCCTCGGGCTGGCGCTGGTGTATCTCGTCCCGCCGGCCGCGCTGGTGTCGGGGCTGGCGGGCGGCTCTCCGGTGACGGCGGCGCTGGGCGGTGCGGCCTGGGCGGTGATGTGCGGGACGTACCTGCCGATGCTGCGCTACTACGGGCAGCCGTGGTGGTCCGCGCCGCTGCTGCCGTTCACGGCGCTGCTGTACCTCCTGATGACGGTGGACTCGGCGGTGCAGCACTACCGGGGGCGCGGTGCGGCATGGAAGGGCCGGACGTACGGGGCGCCGTGAGCCCGATCGCTGCGGCATCGCGCCTTAGGTACCCGCCCCACCGCGTCAATGGGACGACGGAAACCTCCCCGTCGGGGTGATTTTTTGTCAGACAAACGGCAGCGGCACGGGGGCGGGCGCGGGGTGCGCCCCGCGGTGGCGGGATTGACGCCACCGGTTGACCTGTCAGCGGGAACGCGGCTCACCCCACTTGGGCCGATCGCACCGAACACCCCTCGCTCACCCGTAAAAAGTGAAGCCAGGAAACAAGGCCTTTACACGATCCCTACGGGCGATCGCGACCGATTTTCCCAAGTTCGCTCACATTGGCGATCGAGAGCCTCTCCGAACACGCGAAACAACCCTCTTTCCAGGCTCCCCAATCTGCACATCGTGGGCTTAACTTATGAGGCATGACCTCCCCCCGCTCTACCTACGGCGGCGGCTACTACGCTTCGCCCTCCTTCCCGGACACCCCGATCTACGACAGCCTCGTCGCCGAACGCGGTACCCCGCAGATCGCCCCGATTCGAGTGAATCCGTCTCCTTACGACACGGGTTCATCTCATTTGCCGGCGCTGCCGTCGTCGCTTCCGGCGCTGCCGGCCGCCCCCTCCCAGCCCTCGCCGAGTCACGGTTACGGCTACCCGGGTGCCGCCGCACAGCCGGTCGCCCCGCTGCAGCACACTCCGGCGCCCTATATCCCGCAGCAGGCGGGCACCCGCGGCGGCTACCCGGCCCCGCAGCAGCCGCAGCGTCCAGCCCCCGGTATGGGGACGGGGTACGAGGCGATGCGGCCGGCCGCTCCCGTCGCACCGCGTCCCGCCTCGCCGTACGACGATCCGTACGGCCGGCAGTATCCGCGCGGCTACTGAATCCGCGGGGTCCGATCCCGGCGAGGCGGTCATGGAGCCGTGGGGGCTCGCCGGGACCGACGGTGGCTGCTGGTCGCCGCCGAGAACAGAGCGACCGAGCCGCCTCAACTCCCTTGTCCCACAGGGTGACCACGCCGAAGGCCGAAGAGGGCCCCTGCCCAGGAACCGTTTCCAGCCCCATGTGACGGTGACCGGCCGGTCTTCGGCCAGAATCTGATATCTCGTACCACCGGCACGATCCGTATCGGCGACCCGTTGGAGATACTCGACTGACGACTGACGGGTCGGCGCAGCCCCCAGGTCCTGTCGTGGCCGCGCCGGGGTGGTCGCGACGACGCCGGTCGTCGGCGCGGCAGGGCGACGGGAGACAGAGACCGCGTGGCGATGCCTGCGAGGGACACCGGGGACAGCTCTCTCATCCCTGTCCAGCAGCTGCGGCCCGGGGACCACGCCTTCGTGAGCTACGGCGACGACGAGGTGCGCTGGGAGGCCGTCGCCGCGTTCGTACGGCTCGGGCTGGCGCGGGGCGAGAAGGTGCTGGTCCTGCCGTGCCCCGGGGTGCCCGCGGACGAGGTACTGGCCAGGATCGACTTCCCCAGCCACAGCACGGTGTCGGCGCGTGAGCGCGACCAGTTGGTCGTGAGCAGTATGCGCGAGGTGATCCGGCCGGATGCCGAGTTCACCGCCGCCCGGCAGATGGCCCGGCTGAGCCGGGAGACGGACCGGGCCGCGGCCGAGGGGTACGCCGGGCTGCGGGCGTTCATCGACATGGGCTGGGTGGCCGCGCTCGGCATCGGCATCGAAGCGATGACGGCGCGCGAGACCTCCGCGCACGCCCTCTTCGCCGGCCGGCCGTACACGGAGATCTGCGCCTACGACCGCCGCCGTTTCGACCGCGCGGTGCTCACCGCCATGGAGCGGGCGCACCCCCGTACGCTGCTGGAGCGCCTGGGCAGCCTGCGGCCAGTACGCGACCCGGACGACCCGGACGGCGCGCTGCACCTCATCGGCGAGGCCGACACCGCGAACCGGGCCGCGTTCACCACCGCGCTGCAGATCGCACTGGCGCACACGGCACCGGCCCGGCGGCTGACCGTGGATCTGACCCGGCTGCACTTCCTGTCGGTGGGCTGCGCCGTCAGTCTGCTCACTCTGGCCCGTCGGGCGGCCGGCCACGATCGCGTCGAGGTGCGCTGCGCCCCTGAACACCACCGGTTGCTGCGGCGGCTGGGCGGTGGGACGGTACCGCTGCTGGTGCTGACGGAGGTGGGTCGTCCGTGGTGAACCCCGATCCGGCGGGCCCCTACGGGGAGCCGTCCAGGGAACCGTCCGAGGAGCCGTCCGAAGGGCCCGGTCGCAGGCTGCTGCAGCGGCGCTTCACCGCCCGCCTGCTGCCCCAGCTGCGGCTGCTGGTCGAGGAGTGCGCGGCCCACGAGGGCCTGCCCGCGCCACGGCGGGGCGAGTTCGTCCTGGCGGTGGACGAGATCGCGGGCAACGCCGTCCAGCATGGCGGCGGCTCAGGAAGGCTGGAGCTGCGCCGGGTCGGCGAGGAACTGGAGTGCCGGATCAGTGACGCGGGCCCCGGGTTCAGCGCGGCGGTGATCCCCGAGCTGCCGCCGGGCCTGGACGACGCCGCGAACGGCCGGGGGCTGTGGCTGGCGCGCCGGCTGGCGGACCGGTTCGCGGTCACCCCGGGGACCACGGGAGCTCCGGGAACAGGGACGGGAACGAAAGGTGCCGTGGTCACGCTGGCCGTGCGGGTGTTCCCCCCGCGCACCTCTCGCCCGGAGCACCCGCGATGAGGTATGACACGACGCGAAGCGGGAGAGAAACGCCGGAAAGACCGGAGCGACCGGAGAGACCGGAGAGAAACGCCGGAGAGGAACGCGGGAGGGGACGGCGATGCGAGCGGTACGCGCGGTACGCGGTGTATGGCACCGGCAGCGCAATCCGCTGCGCCGCCGCACCGACCGGATCGAGGCCTGGGTCGGGGTCGCCGCCGCGCTCCTGATCCTCCTCGGGGCGCCCTCCGCGGGCTGGTTCGTCGGGCGGGCGGCACACGACGTCCTGCTGGAGACCGTACGGGCACAGCTCCAGCAGCGGCATCAGGTGTGGGTCACGGTCGACCGGCCGGTCTCCCGGACCCCGCTCGACCCCGATCCGGAGACCGCCTCGCACCGCGATGCGCGGCTCCGGGTCATCGGCCGGTGGACGGGCGCGGACGGCACCGCGCATACCGGGCGGATCGCGGCACCGCGTCCGGTGGAGCCCGGTGAGCGGTTCCGGATCTGGACGGACGACCGCGGCCGGGTGGTGCCGCGGCCGATGGACGCCGGTGCGGCCGGCACACATGCGGCACTGGCCGGTCTGGGCACCGCGGTGGCGGCCGTCGGACTGGTCGAGGGCGGGCGGCGGCTGGTCGTCGGTCACCTGATGGTGCGTCGCTTCCGCGACTGGGATCTGGCCTGGGAGCGCGCGGGCCAGGACTGGGGCCGGGCGGACGCCAACTGAGCGCCGGGCCTTCACCGCTGACCAGGTGCTGACCGTGTCAACTGGCCCCCGCCGGGCGCGCTACGGTGGTGGCGCCAGCCTCTCGGCTGGGGGCCTGGAGGACCCGGACGCGGACATCCGCGGACGGACGGCTACCGGGCGGACAGCAGCCGCACGAGGTGGGGGCACGACATCGCCATGGCACAGGGCCCGGTCCAGGTGACGCACTCCGGAACGTCGCGCTGGCGGCGCCGTACGGGGGAGTACAGCTCGCTCGCCGCCGCCCTGGAGGCCGCCGGGGACGGTGATGTGCTGACCGTGCCGGCCGGTACGTACCGCGAGAATCTGGTGCTCCAGCGCGCGGTGACGCTGCGCGGTGCGGACGGGGCGCGGGGCGCGGTGCGGATCGCCCCGGCCGACGGGGTGGCGCTGACGATACGAGCCTCGGCGTCCGTCCACGACCTGCACCTGGAAGCGATGGATTCGGCCTCGCCCGCGCTGCTGGTGGAGGACGGTGCCCCGGAGCTGACCGGCCTGCGGGTGGTGGCGCGCTCCGCGTCCGGTATCGAGGTGCGCGGCGGGGCCCGGCCGACGGTGCGGCGCTGCACGGTCGACAACGCCGGCGGGGTCGGGGTCAGCGTCCTGGACGGTGCCGGCGGGCTGTTCGAGGAGTGTGAGGTGCTGGCCGCCGGGCAGACCGGCGTGGCGGTACGCGGCGGGGGGCATCCGCGGCTGGAGAGCTGCCGGATCCACCACGCCTCGGGCGCCGGCCTGTCGGTCAACGGCGAGGGCAGCGCGGTCGAGGCCACGGGCTGCGAGCTGTACGAGATCAAGGGCGCGGGCATCCAAGTGGCGGCACGGGCCACCGCCCACCTCACGGACTGCACGGTGCACCGCACCTCCGCCGACGGCGTCACCCTGGACACCGACGCGGTGCTCACCCTCGCCGACTGCGACATCCACGACGTGCCGGAGAACGCGATCGATCTGCGGTCGCGGTCGGTGCTGACGCTGACCCGCAGCACGGTACGGCACTTCGGGCGCAACGGGCTGTCCGTCTGGGACCCGGGCACCCGGGTGGACGCCAACCAGTGCGAGATCCACGACAGTACGGGCGACTACCCCGCGGTGTGGGTCAGCGACGGCGCCACCGCCGTACTGGACTCGACCCGGGTGCACGACGTCCCGGACGCGCTGTTCGTACTGGACCGCGGCTCCCGCGCCGATGTCGTCGACTGCGACCTCGCGCAGGTCCGCAACACCGCGGTGTCGGTGAGCGACGGGGCGACCGTACAGATCGACGACTGCCGGATCCGGGAGGCGGCGACCGGTGCCTGGTTCCGCGACCACGGCAGCGGCGGCACGCTGGCCCACTGCACCATCGACGGGGCGCAGACCGGCGTGATCGTCACCAAGGGCGCCGACCCCACCATCGAGGGCTGCACGGTCAGCGCACCGGCCGAGGCGGGGTTCTACGTCTCCGCCGAGGGCCGCGGCACCTTCCACGGCTGCCGGGTCACCGGAAGCTCCGGCTTCGGCTTCCACATCATCGACGGCTGCCGCACGACGCTGACGCGGTGCCGTACGGAGCGGTGTGCGCGCGGCGGCTACGAGTTCGCCGACGGCGGCACCGGGCAGGGCGACGGGCCGACGGTCCAGGACTGCACCAGTGACGAGAGCCGCGCCGTCCAGGAACCGGTCGCCGGGGCGACGGCCACCGCCGGCCGGCCGGCGACCCAGACGGCCGGGCTGCTGGGCAACGTCCCGGTGCAGAGCCCGTCGCCGGTGCCCACGGCGGCGACGGCGGCCGCGGAGCCGGTGACCGCCGGCCGGCCGTCCGCCGAGGTACTGGGCGAGCTGGACACCCTCGTGGGCCTGGAGAGCGTCAAGCATGAGGTGCGCAGCCTGATCAACATGATCGAGGTGGGCCGCCGGCGCCAGGAGGCGGGCCTGAAGGCCGCGTCCGTGCGCCGTCACCTCGTCTTCACCGGCTCCCCCGGCACCGGCAAGACCACCGTGGCGCGGCTCTACGGCGAAATCCTCGCCTCCCTGGGGGTGTTGGAGCGCGGGCATCTGGTCGAGGTGTCGCGGGTGGACCTGGTGGGCGAGCACATCGGGTCGACCGCGATCCGTACCCAGGAGGCGTTCGACCGGGCGCGGGGCGGGGTGCTCTTCATCGACGAGGCGTACGCCCTCTCCCCCGAGGACTCCGGCCGGGACTTCGGCAAGGAGGCGATCGACACCCTCGTGAAGCTGATGGAGGACCACCGGGACGCGGTGGTGGTGATCGTGGCGGGCTACACCGCGGAGATGGAGCGCTTCCTCGCCGTCAACCCGGGTGTGGCGTCCCGTTTCTCACGGACCATCACCTTCGGCGACTACGCACCCGAGGAGCTGCTGCGGATCGTCGAGCAGCAGGGCGAGGAGCATGAGTACCGCCTCGCCGAGGGGGCCGGGGAGGCGCTGCTGAAGTACTTCACCGCGCTCCCCAAGGGCCCGTCCTTCGGCAACGGCCGTACCGCGCGGCAGACGTTCGAGGCGATGGTCGAGCGGCACGCGGGCCGGGTCGCGCAGCTGGCCGACCCGAGCACCGACGACCTGTCCCTGCTCTACGCCGACGATCTCCCCGAACTCCCCTGAACGGGAAGCCCGCCTGACGCCGCGACGGCGGAGCGCGCCCGCACCGGGGCCGGTCCGAGCCGGGCGACCAGCTCGGCCCGGGCCGCCTCGAAGGCCGGGTCGGCCTGGTAGTCGCCGTGGCCCAGGATCTGCGCGGGCAGCGGGTGTTGCAGGCTGCGGCCGAAGGCCAGCGGGTCGCGCAGCGGGCCCTGGTCGATCCGCCGCCCGTCCTGGCAGGTGAGGCGGATCGGACCGCCGATGGGGTCGGTGAACCGCCACAGATTGCGCCAGTCGTCCATCTCGCGATGGAGGCCGGTGAGCGCGGGCGGCCCGAAGTAGGCGGGGAACCAGCGTCCGTAGAGGCGCTCCAGGGGGCTGCCGTACGTCAGCAGCGCGACCCGGCTGCGGGTGACCAGGTCCAGCTGCCAGACGGCGGCGGCCGCCAGCACACTGCCCTGGGAGTGCCCGGAGATCACCAGACGGCCGTCGAAGCGCTCGGTCCAGGTGGCCATCCGCCAGGTGAGGTCGGGGACGGCGCGCTCGGCGTAGCAGGGCGGTGCGAAGGGGTGCGCGGCGCGCGGCCAGAACGTGCCGACGTCCCAGAGGATGCCGACGGTGCGCCGGGCGGAGCGGTCGCGGTAGGCGCGCCGTCCCAGGGCGAGCAGCAGGAGGACGCCGGCGCCCATCAGCCAGGAGCCGAGGGACTCAGCGGTGCCGGCGGCGGCGTGCACGACGGGGGGTGCGTCCACCGTGGCGGGGCCGGGCGCCTGCTCGGTGAGCCAGGCACCGGCCACCGCGCCCGCGCCGAGGACGAGGGTCACCACGGAGACGGCCGCGACGAGCACGGGCGCCGCGTCGGTGAGCCCGGCGCGGGCGATGGTGCCGGCGATCCGCCACGTACGGCGCTCGTCGGGGCGCTCACCCGGATCGAACAGCCCGGGGACGTCCTGGGCGACCCGCCGCCGGACGACCGCCACGCGGACGGCGGCGAGCACCGCGACGCCCGCCACCACGACCAGCAGGACGGGCAGGACGGACGCCTGCCAGGACAGCAGCACCGGCGGACCGGGGATCGGCGCGTGCGCCTGGCCGGGCGTCGCACCGCCGTCCATCCAGTCCGCGAAGCGCTGCGCCGCTCCCCCGGACAGCGCCCCGCCGACCGCGCAGGCCAGCAGCGCGACGGCCGGCCCGCCCATACCGCGCAGCGCGGTGCGGCCGTCGTGGCGGACGGCGCGCTGCAGCACCCAGGCGGTCACCGCCAGCGCCAGGACCAGCAGGCACTGGAAGACCGCGATCCCGCCGAACGCGCCGGTGCCGGGCAGCGGACCGTCGCTGCGGGATCCGGGACGCGCCCAGCCGAGGTACAGCACGATCAGGGCCAGCACCCCGAGCGCGGCGTACGGGAGGGCCCGCACGACGAGCCGGTCGGAGGTGTCGTCCGGTGCGGCCTCACTGCGCGCGGTCCGCCAGACGACGCCGACCGTGGCGACGGCCAGCAGGATCACCACGGCGCTCAGCACCGGGCCCGCCGCTGCGAGCACTCCCACAGCGCCGCCCGCGCCGCTCTCCTCGTCCCCGTCGATCTTCGCCCCGGCCGCGAGCAGCACCGCCGCGATGGTCAGGATCCCCGCCGTGGTGTGCGCGGCACGCAGCCGGGCGACCAGCCGGCGGCCGTACCAGAAGCCCTCCAGGCTGAGCGCGGTGCGTTCGGCGTGCGGGGTGTAGCGGGAACTGCCGGGCCGCCGGGGCGGCGGGGAGGCGGATTCGTACGCGCTCCAGGTGCGGTGCGAGAGCCACCACAGGAAGCCGATGACGAGCAGCGGCACCGCGGAGGCGAGCGCGAGACGGCGGCCGGGCGCGCTCCACCAGCCGTCGTGGTCCGGGCTGAGGAAGCCCAGCCAGGATTTGCCGGTCACGCAGGCGGTGGTACCGGCGCACTGCCAGGCCGCGAGGTCGAGGGCGACCTCGCAGGCCGCAGCGGTGAGCAGGACGGTGAGGGTGAGCGCGATGATCCGGACCAGCAGGTCGTAGATCCGCTGCGCCCAGTGGCCGGGTGGTGCGGCCGGGCGCATCCAGTGGGCGAGGTTGGCGACCATGAAGGGCAGCAGGATCAGCCACAGGGCGCGGGCGCCGTTGCCCGAGGTGAGGTTGGACCAGCAGTACGCCTCGCGGACCGGCTCCGCGCGGTAGTCCTCGGGCCGCTCCTCGGCGTCCGCGTCGTCCGTACGGCGGTAACAGGCGGCGGTGTCATCGCCGGTGATCAGCTGGACGCGCGGATCACCGAGCATGTCCTGGGCAGTGGCGCCGCCGACGCCGTGCACCAGCAGCTCCAACGAGAGCCCCGGTACGGCGTCGTCCGGTGCCGTGTCCGGCGGTGAGCCCGTCCCTCCCGGCTGCCCGGCCGACAGAGCCGCCGTAACCCCATCTCCCGTCACCTCACGGCCCGTTGGGCGGGCATACGGCGTCGGTTCCACGATCTCCACTGGTTTTCCCCCGAATTCTGTACGGCACCGTGCGATGCGGTGCCCCGGGGGATTCTCTCGTGCGGACCGGGGCGGTAGCCACCGTTCCGGAGGGATGGATGGGCGGATGGGCGGATGGTTGGACGGAGGGAGGGACGGACGGGGGGAGGGACGGACGGACGGTTGCGGTTGCGGTTGCGGTTGCGGTTGCACGCTCGCCGTCCCCCCGTCCCCCCGTCCCCGCGCGGCCTCTCCGGCGGCATGGCGGGCTGACGGGGCGGCGGAGCGGCGTCGCTGTCAGTGCCTCGTGCGAGGATGAGGGCACCGGTGATCGCGGGTGTGAGCCGGGGTGTACGACCCGGCAGGGCGAGCCGGGCGGAAGGGACGGGCCGGGGTGAGCGACAACCAGAACCTCCTCGCGGAGCAGCGGCGGGCCCTGATTCTCGACGAGGTCAGGCGGCGCGGCGGGGTGCGCGTCAATAAGCTCACCCGCAAGTTGAACGTGTCGGATATGACGATCCGCCGTGATCTGGACACGCTGGCCCGGCGGGGCATGCTGGCGAAGGTGCACGGCGGTGCGGTGCCGGTGGGCGAGCCGAGCGCGCATGAGCCGGGATTCGAGGCGAAGTCGGCGCTGGAGCTGAGCGCGAAGGAGGACATCGCCAGGGCGGCGGCCGAAATGGCGGCCCCGGGCAGCGCGATCGCGCTGGCAGGCGGCACGACCGCGTACGCACTGGCGCAACGGCTGCTGGACGTACCGGACCTGACGGTGGTGACGAATTCCGTACGCGTCGCCGAGGTGTTCTACACCGCGCAGCGAGCAGCGGCCGGCGGCGGCTCGGGGCCGGACACGGGGCCGAGCGCGGGGCCGGGGCCGGGGGACGCGACGGTGGTGCTGACGGGCGGTGTACGGACGCCGTCGGACACGCTGGTGGGGCCGGTGGCGGATGCCGCGATCCGGTCGCTCCACTTCGACGTGCTGTTCCTCGGAGTGCACGGGATATCGGCGGAGGCGGGGCTGTCGACGCCGAACCTGGCGGAGGCCGAGACCAACCGGCACTTCGTGCGGTCGGCGCGGCGGGTGGTGGTGGTCGCCGACCACACCAAGTGGGGCACGGTCGGGCTGAGTTCGTTCGCGACACTGGACGAGGTCGACGTACTGGTGACGGACTCGGGACTGCCGGCCGAGGCGCGAGCCGAGCTCGCGGAGCTGCCTCCGGAGCTGGTGGTGGCGGGCGAACGGCCGGCGGAAAGCTGACCACGGGCGGCCGCCGATGGCCGCACCCGGCCCCGCCGGAGCCGCCGTCAGGACGGCCAGGAGCCCGTCGCCAGGAACACCTCGATGGTGCGGGCGTAGGGCCCGATCTCCAGGCCCTGGGCGGCCAGCCAGTCGTCCGAGTAGTACTTGTCGAGGTAGCGGTCGCCGGGGTCGCAGAGCAGGGTGACGACGGATCCCGTACGCCCCTCGGCGACCATCTCCGAAACGATCTTCAGGGCGCTCCACAGGCCGGTACCGGTCGAGCCGCCCGCCTTGCGGCCGATCGCCGTCTCCAGGGCGCGTACGGCGGCGACGCTGGCCGCGTCCGGGACCTTCATCATCCGGTCTATGGCACCGGGCACGAAGCTCGGCTCCATACGGGGCCGCCCGATGCCCTCGATACGGGAGGCGGTGGTGCAGTGGGTCGAGGTGTCGCCGGTGAGCCAGCCGTCGAAGAAGCAGGAGTTCTCCGGGTCGGGGACGCAGACACGGGTGTCGTACTGCATGTAGTGGACGTAGCGGGCGATGGTCGCGGAGGTGCCGCCGGTGCCCGCGGTGGCCACGATCCAGGCCGGCTCGGGGTAGCGCTCCAGCCGCAGCTGCTGGTAGATCGACTCGGCGATGTTGTTGTTGCCGCGCCAGTCCGTGGCCCGTTCGGCGTAGGTGAACTGGTCCATGTAGTGCCCGCCGGACTCGGCGGCGAGCCGGGCGGAGACCTCGTAGACGGTCCGCGGATCCTCGACGAGATGACAGCTGCCGCCGTGGAACTCGATCAGACGGGTCTTCTCCCGGCTGGTGGTGGCCGGCATCACCGCGATGAACGGCACCCCGATGAGGGAGGCGAAGTACGCCTCGGAGACGGCCGTGGAGCCGCTGGAGGACTCGATGACGGGCTTCCCGGGGCGGATCCAGCCGTTGCACAGCCCGTAGAGGAAGAGCGACCGGGCCAGGCGGTGCTTGAGGCTGCCGGTGGGGTGCGTCGACTCGTCCTTGAGGTAGAGGTCGATGCCCCACTCCTCGGGCAGCGGGAAGCGCAGGAGGTGGGTGTCGGCGGTGCGGTTGGCGTCCGCCTGGACCTTGCGTACGGCTTCCTTGAGCCAGCTCCGGTAGTCCGGATCCGAATGATCGACATCGACGGTCGGCATCGGGGCCGGGGCGGGGGCCCCGGCCGCGGTCTCGCGGCCGGACCGGCCCTGCGGCTGCTGTGCGGTGCTCACGGGTGCTCTCCTCGGGTGGTGGGAAAGCCCGTGCGAATCGCCGGGCCGATTCCGACTATAACCACCCTCCGCACCCTTCTCACCTGCATAAACATCACTTTGGGAGACCCCAAGGAGGCCCTGGGGCGGGCTCGTCGCGCGCCCCGTCGACGTCACCGGACGCCGACGGCACTGGTGCACCGGGCACGGGTGACGGCACACTTCTCCCAAGGGGCGGCGGAGTCCCGCACGGGGGCGTGGAGTCCGGCAAGGGGCGACGGAGTCCCCCACGGGGCGGTGGAGGGCAGCTGCCCGTCTCACCGAGGAGGTACCGGCCATGGCGGAGCCGGAGTTCAACGCGACCGGCGTACGGATCGAGCGCTGGCTGCGGTCACTGACCCGCGCCGGGCAGGTCGTCATCAGGGACGGCCGGGTGGCCCTGCTGACCAGCTACGGCACGGAGATCGACAGCGCCCCGGTCCAGGCCGTACAGGCCCACCGGCCGCTGTTCGCGGCGCGGGACCGGGCACTGGCCACGCTCAACGGGCACCGCTATTCGCTCACCCTCGGCGCCCCGGAACTCTTCCTCAAGGCCGTTGAGGCGGCGCGTCCACAGCACCCCTGAACCGCCCGCCACGACCGGGCTGTTTGCAGTTGCGGGAGCACACCGCCTGACTGACCCTGGACTCGTATCACTGAGGGTTCACCAGCGGTGACACTGCGGTGTAGTCGGCGCGTCGGCATCGCTGGATCCGATCTTCGCCCCTGCCGGCACGGAGGGGCGCCCGGCCTCAGCAGGGAGTCGTGGTCGTGATCAGGCAGCCCAGCAGGCACTGCACGGTGAAGCTCCAAGCCGTCCCGGCGCGCATCGGGCATGTGCGAAGAATCGTCTCGGCGCAACTGCGGCACTGGCACCTCGACGCCCTGGTGGACCCCGCCGCGCTGGGTGTGACCGAACTCCTGGCCAATGTCCACCGGCACGCCCGCCCCAGCAAGTACTGCACCGTCGAACTCTACGCGCTCCTCGGCCAATTGACGGTCTCGGTACACGACGAGGACCCGCGACTGCCACACCTGCGGACCGCCGGCGACTGGGAGACCTGCGGCCGCGGCCTGGCGTTGATCGCGGCGCTCAGTCAGAGCTGGGGGGTGCGCCCGGAGAGCAACGGCAAGGCCGTGTGGTTCACCCTCCCGGCCCTGACCCCCACCCCCGGGGAAGTCCGCGCGGTCCGTGCGGACGGAGATCCGCTACCGCGGGAGAGCGCCCGTCCGGCCGCCGTCGCGGCGACCGGCGCGGCGGCGACCGGCGTGGCGAGCGACTGACGCGGCGAGCGACTGACGCGACCGCTCCTTGATCACTGTAACTACTGGTATGTACAGTGGGGTCATGAGCACCGAGGAGAAGCCCGGCGGACCGGAACAACTCGCCATGCCGGAACAGCTCGGCACACGCGAACGGCTGGTGCGGAGCACCCAGGAACTCCTGTGGGAGCGGGGCTATGTCGGCACCAGCCCCAAGGCGATCCTGGAGCGCGCGGGCGTAGGCCAGGGCAGCATGTACCACCACTTCTCAGGCAAGCCCGACCTCGCGCTGGCGGCGATCCGGCGCACCGCCGAGGAGATGACGGCGGCCGCCGAGACGTGCCTGACGACGCCCGGTACGGCGTACGACCGAGTCGCGGCCTATCTGCTGCGCGAACGAGAGGCGTTGCGCGGCTGCCCCATCGGGCGGATGACGCAGGACCGCGACGTGGTGCGGAGCGCCGCACTGCGCGCGCCGCTGGACGAGATGTTCGGCTGGCTGAGGGGGCGGATCGCCGACGTCCTCACCGAGGGACAGCGGCGCGGCGAGCTGTCCCCGGAGCTGGATCCGGCGGCGACCGCCGCGACCGTCGCGGCCGTGGTCCAGGGCGGCTATGTGCTGGCCCGTGCGGCCGATGCCCCGGGTCCCTTCGACGCAGCCATCCAGGGCGTACTGGCCCTGCTCTCCGCCCAGTCGACCGCAGCCCGCCCCACCGCCACCGCCACCGCCGACTGACCGTCACGGTCCCCCTCCCCCACTCCTCCCCGCCCTCACGTACGGAGCCCCCATGCCCATGCACGCCATGCAGTACGCCATCACCCTGCCCGCCGACTACGACATGCGGATCATCCGGCACCGCGTGAAGTCCAGGGGCCACCTCCTGGACGACTTCGAGGGGCTCGGCCTCAAGGCGTACGGAATCCGCGAGCGCGGGACCGATGGCTCACCCGTCAATCAGTACGCGCCGTTCTACCTGTGGGCCGATCCGGAGGCCATGAGCCGCTTCCTCCTCGGAGACGGATTCCGCGGCCTGGTCCGTGACTTCGGGCGGCCGGTGGTACAGCACTGGCAGGGGCTGTACCACCGGTCCGGACCGGCCGCCGGGGCGCTTCCCGGTACCTTCACCCGGCGGACCGAGACGCTTCCCGAGGGCGCCGACGTGGCCGCCGCGGTCGCGGACGCGGTGGTCACGCACGAAGAGCTGGCCGCGGCGGACGGGGTGCACACCACCGCGCTGGGCATCGACCCCCGGCACTGGGAACTGGTCCACTTCACGCTCTGGGCGGACGGCGCCGCGCCACGGTCCGCGGGCGACCGCTTCCAGGTGCTGCATCTGTCCGCCCCCGGTGCGGGGCGGCCGGCCGCGGAACAGCAGTGCTGACGGCGGCCTCCGCAGGCGGGCGCGCCGGCCCCGCCGCAGCCACCGTCCGTACGGTCCTGGGCGACATCCCCCCGGCCGCCCTCGGTGTCTGCGACGCGCACGACCACCTCTTCCTGCGCAGCCCCCTGCTGCCCGGCCAGGAGCTGGCCGACCCCACGGCCGCGGCAGCCGAGCTGGCCGCCTTCCGCGCGGCCGGCGGTGCCGCCGTCGTCCAGTGGACGCCGTACGGCATGGGGCGGGGCGCCGCCGAACTCCCTCGGCTGGCAAGGGAGTCGGGAGTACGGATCGTCGCCGCCACCGGGCTGCACCAGGCAGTGCACTACGCGCCGGAGGCGCTGGACCGCCTCCGTCCGGATCCAGCCGCGCTGTTCGTCGCCGAGCTGACCGAGGGGATCGGCGGCACCGGCCCCCGAGCCGGGATGATCAAGGTCGCCGGAGGGTTCCACGGCCTGGACCGGCACGCCCGGTACACGATGGCCGCGGCCGCCGAGGCCCAGCGGGCGACCGGTGCGGCCATCGGCGTCCACCTGGAGCTGGGGACCGGCGCCCTGGACGTACTCGACCTGCTCTGCGGGGAGTTGGCGGTACCGCCGGACCGGGTGATCCTGGGCCACCTCAACCGCGCGCCGGATCCGGTGGTGCACCAGGCGGCCGCCGAGGCAGGCGCCTATCTGGCCTTCGACGGCCCCTCCCGGGCACACCACGCGACCGACTGGCGGCTGCCCGACGCGCTGACCTCGCTCGCCGACGCGGGCTTCGGGGACCGGATCCTGCTCGGCGGGGACACCACGACGGCCGACGCCCGGCCGGTCAACGGCGGCCCCGGAATGCCCCATCTGCTGCGTGGCCACCGGCAGCGGCTCGAACGCGCCCTGGGCGCCGAGCTGGTGACGCGGTTTCTGACCACCAATCCGGCAAGGGCGTTCGCCGCCGCGTGGCCGGAGACCTCTCCACAGCCGGGCGCCTCCCCCCAGCCGGAGGCCTCTCCGTAACCGGGACCCCCTCCGCAGCCGACAGCCGCCTCGACGGACTACTGCTACTGCTACTGCTCCAGCACCACCAACGGATCGTCCAGCACCGGCTGCCAGGCCAGCTCCCCGGCGCCCACCAGACTGTTGTGGTCGAGGCTGCACGGCAGTATGGGCACACCGCCACTGCGCCCCCACAGGCTGCGGTCGGCGACCACCGCGCGCAGCCGCTCCGGATCGGCCTCCAGCAGGGCGCGGTGCAGCCCGCCGAGGATGATCCGGTCGGGGTTGAGGATGTTGACGAGTCCGGCGATGCCGAGGCCGAGGCGGTCGATGAGCAGATCGGCCGCGGAACGGACGCCCGGGTCGGCGTACTCGTTACGGAGCAGATCGGCGGCCTGCTGGAGCAGCGAGCCCTCGGGGCCCGGTGCGCGCCCGGCTGCGACGAGGAACGCCAACGGGTCGGCCTCGACGTCGAGACAGCCGCGGCTGCCGCAGTGGCAGGGCGCGCCCTCGGGGTGGACGGTCAGATGGCCGACCTCCAGCGCCAGGCCGGAACTACCGCTGTGCAGCCTGCCGTCGAGCACCAGCGCCCCGCCGACGCCCCGGTGGCCGGAGGCCACGCAGAGCAGGTCGCGGGCGCCCCGGCCGGCGCCGTGCCGATGTTCGGCGAGCGCCATGAGGTTGACATCGTTGCCGGTGAAACCGATCGCCTCGGTGACGCCCGGGATGCCGGCATCGGCGAGTGCGCGCAGGAAGAGGGCGCGTACGGGAGCGCCCGAAGGCCAGGCGAGGTGCAGCGGGTTGAGGGCCTCCCCGTCGGGCTCGGCGACCGCGGAGGGCACCGCGAGCCCGGCACCCAGGCAGCGCCGTCCGGTCTCGCGCAACAGGTCCGATCCGGCCGCGACCACGTCGGCGAGGGCGTGGGCCGGGTCGGCGGGGGTGGGTTCGCAACCGCTCCTCGTGGCGACGATGCGGCCCCCGAGACCGACCAGCGCGACCCGGAACCCGTCGGCGTGGATCTGCGCGGCGAGCACCACGGGCCCGTTCGCGTCGACGGACAGCCGGTGGGAGGGGCGCCCCTGGGAGCCGGCCGAGGCGGTGGGCCGGGAGTCGACGGTGATCAGGCCGAGGGATGCGAGCTCGGCGGCCACCGCGCCTGCGGTCGCACGGGTCACGCCGAGTTCGGTGGTCAGGACGGCGCGGGTGGGCGCGCGTCCGGTGTGTACGAGTTCCAGTGCGGGACCGAGGGCGCTGCGGCCTCGCTCCAGCCTGGTGGTCCGAGTCTGGGTCACCCCTCTATTCTGACTTTGTGTCGCCACTGAACAAAACACATGGGCCGCATTACGGGGCGACACCACCGGAGGGCCGCACCGCGCACGGGGCGGTACGACGGCCAACGGCAGTGCCCGCAAAGGCGATTGTCAGTGGCGGCTGGCACACTCGGCGGCATGGAGATCACCGAGTTCATCGAAACACTGCGCCTCGACGGAGGCCTGCTCGCCGACGCCGCCGAGGAGGCGGGGCCGGACGCCCCTGTTCCGGCCTGTCCGGAGTGGCGGATGCGCGATCTGGTCCGCCATATCGGGCGGGTCCACCGCTGGGCGGCGGAGATCGTGACGCAGGGGGCACAGCAGCCCAGCCGCCCCGCCGAGGCGCCCGATCTCGCCGACGAGGAACTGGTCGGCTGGCTCCGCGAAGGCCACCACCACCTCGTCCTGGCGCTGCACTCCGCCCCGCGGAACCTGCGGGCCTGGTCGTTCTGGCCCAGCTCGTCCCCGCTGACCTTCTGGGCACGCCGACAGGCACACGAAACCTCGGTGCACCGCGCGGACGCCCAGCAGGCGGCCGGCGCCTCCCTCACCCCACTCCCCTCCGCCTTCGCCGCCGACGGCGTGGACGAACTCCTGACGGGCATTCACCATCTCGACCGCAGCGGTCTGCGCACGAACGTCCCCCGGACGCTCCAGGTCCGCGCAACGGACGTCCCCGGCGCGGAGTGGACCGTCCACCTCTCCACCGCCCCGCCGCGCGCGATCCGCACTCCCCCGCCCGGCACTGGCACTGGCACTGGCACTGGCACTGGCACTGGCACTGGCACTGGCACTGGCACTGGCAGCAACGCTTCCGCGTCGGAAGCCGGAAAGCCAGTCGACTGCACCTTCGAAGGCCCGGCCGAGCAGCTCTACCTCACCCTGTGGAACCGCCTCCCCTGGGACGCGCTCAAGATCACCGGCGACGCGACACTGGCCCAGCTATGGCAAGAGCACGGGGGCGTGTAGGCACCGGCGCCCCGACGCGGCGGGCGCAGCGCGGAGGTCAGGGCAAGTATCCGAGCCCGGCACCGGCCCCGGGCAGGTCAGGGCCGGTGCGGCCACCGGGTTCAGGCCCGGTCCAGTGTCTCCAGTGCCCGCCGGGCCAGGGAGTTGGTGCGCGTGATCTCCGCGAGCGTGGTCGTACCGCGGGTGATCTTCGCGAAGGCCTGCCAAGCCGGACGGAGGGTCGTCACCGCGGCGTGCATCAGCGCGGGGCGGCGGGAGAACACCTTGAGCATCCGGCGACCCACGCCCATCTCCACACCGAGGCCGGCCTTGATGGCGGAGGCGTAATGGAGGGCCTGACGGCGGGCGTCCACCGCGTCGTGTGCCTCCGCAACACGGACCGCCGACTCCCCGGCCAGCCGCCCGGAACGCAGCGCGAAGGAGATGCCCTCCCGCGTCCAGGGCTCCAGCAGTCCGGCGGCGTCGCCGCACACCAGCACCCGGCCACGGGACAGCGGCGAATCATCGGCACGGCAGCGCGTCAGATGCCCGGACGAGACGCTCGGCTCGAATCCGGCCAGGCCCAGCCGACCGATGAAGTCCTGCAGGTAGCGCTTGGTCGCCGCGCCCTCGCCGCGCGCCGAGATGACGCCGACGGTGAGGGTGTCCCCCTTGGGGAAGACCCAGCCGTAGCTGCCGGGGATCGGGCCCCAGTCGATGAGCACCCGGCCCGCCCAGTCCTCGGCGACCGGCTGCGGCACCGGAATCTCCGCCTCCAGCCCGAGGTCGACCTGGTCGAGCTTGACGCCGACGTGTGCCCCTATGCGGCCCGCGCTGCCGTCCGCGCCCACCACGGCGCGGGCCAGCACCACCTCGCCGTCGCCCAGGACGACCGCGACCGTGCGCCGGTCGGGGACCTCGGCGCCGTGCTGCTCCACCCTGGAGACCGTGACGCCGGTACGGACCGTGGCCCCCGCGTCCTGGGCCGACTCGACCAGCCGGGCGTCGAACTCAGGGCGGTTGATCAGCCCGAAGAGCATGTTCTTGGAGCGGCGGGTACGGGTGAGCCGTCCGTTCAACGAGAACGTCACGGCGTGCACCCGGTCGCGCAGCGGCAGCTCGAAACCGGGTGGCAGCGCGTCCCGCGACGGGCCGATGATGCCGCCGCCACAGGTTTTGTAGCGGGGCAGCTCCGCCTTCTCCAGCAGCAGTACCCGACGCCCCGTACAGGCCGCGGCATGTGCGGCCGAAGCGCCCGCCGGCCCCGCGCCCACCACCACGACGTCCCACACCCGCTGGTTGTCCTCCGTTGCCCGCTCGCTGCTCACCTGTGCTTCTGCTCCCGTTCGAGACCGGCTTGGCGTACCGCCCGCATCCTACGGGCCGCCGCCGCGCGGACGGCCTGTGGGAAGATTCGGAGGATCGGGGGACACGGATATCCGTCGAGGTGGCCCCTGATCCGGCCCTGCCGGGAGTCCCGGTACGGGAGCCCGGTCCGCGAGCCCGGTCCAGGAACTCGTTCCGGAAGCCGCGCCCGGGGCCCTGCCCGGGAGCCACGCCCTCCGTCCGGCCGTCCGGCTCACGAGGCAGGACGGCCGTACCGTCACAACGCCGCGCCCACAAGGAGCGTTCCATGTCTGACAGCCCGCTCGCGCGCACCGTCGCCGCGCTGCAGCCCCGCGCCAGGACCGAGCTGGCCGAGCTGGTGGCCTTCAAGTCGGTGGCCGACCCGGCCCAGTTCCCCAGGAGCGAGTGTGAGGCGGCCGCCCGCTGGATCGTCGACGCCCTGCGTGCGGACGGCTTCCAGGACGTGGCCCTGCTGGACACGCCGGACGGCACGCAGTCGGTGTACGGCTTCCTGCCCGGCCCGGCCGGTGCCCCGACGGTGCTGCTGTACGCGCACTACGACGTGCAGCCGCCCCTGGACGAGGCGGCCTGGGACTCCCCGCCGTTCGAGCTGACCGAGCGCGACGGCCGCTGGTACGGCCGCGGCGCCGCGGACTGCAAGGGCGGCCTGATCATGCACCTGACGGCGCTGCGCGCCCTGAAGGAGCACGGCGGCATACCGGTCAACGTCAAGATGATCGTGGAGGGTTCGGAGGAGCAGGGCACCGGCGGCCTGGAGCGGTACGCCGAAGCGCACCCGGAGCTGCTGACGGCCGACACGATCGTCATCGGCGACACCGGCAACTTCCGGGCCGGACTGCCGACGGTGACCTCGACACTGCGCGGGATGACGCTGGTGCGGGTCCAGGTGGACACCCTCGAGGGCAATCTGCACTCCGGCCAGTTCGGCGGCGCGGCCCCGGACGCACTGGCGGCGCTGATCCGGATCCTCGACTCGCTGCGCGCCGAGGACGGTTCGACGACGGTGAACGGGCTGACCGCGGACGCCACCTGGGAGGGCCTGCAGTACCCGGAGGAGGACTTCCGGAAGGACGCCCGAGTCCTGGACGGTGTCGGGCTGATCGGCAACGGCTCGGTGGCGGACCGCGTCTGGGCCCGGCCGGCGGTCACCGTCATCGGCATCGACTGCCCGCCGGTGATCGGCGCCACACCGTCCGTACAGGCCGGTGCGCGGGCGCTGGTGAGCCTGCGGGTGCCGCCGGGCACCGACGCGGCGGCGGCGACGAAGCTGCTCGCCGCGCACCTGGAGAACGCCGCTCCGTGGGGTGCGCGGGTCACGGTCGAGCAGGTCGGCCAGGGCCAGCCGTTCCGCGCGGACACCAGCAGCCCGGCCTATGCGGCGATGGCGGCGGCGCTCCAGGAGGCGTACGACGGCGAGGAGATGCAGACGGCCGGTATGGGCGGCTCGATCCCGCTGTGCAACACGCTGGCCCGGCTCTACCCGGACGCGGAGATCCTCCTGATCGGCCTCAGCGAGCCGGAGGCGCAGATCCACGCGGTCAACGAGAGCGTCTCACCGCGGGAGCTGGAACGCCTGTCACTGGCCGAATCGATCTTCCTCCAGAACTATTCGCTGCGCTCGGCTTGATCCCCACGTTTCGCTGCGCTCGGCTTGATCCCCACGTTTCGCTGCGCTTGGCTTGATCCCCACGTTGTCGGCCGTCCCGCCGTACCTTCCGGTTTCGCCGTGGCGCCTGCGGCGGGCGTGGGTTGTTCGGGCGCGGGTCCGCTCCTCCGGACTTCGTCCTGCGGAGCGGCCCCTCCCGGGAGTGGGAGGAAAAACGGTGAGTGGGGGCGTGCGTGAGTGGTCCACTGCCCGCAGACGATCGGCTACACACACCCCCACCGGTCTTCTTCCACCCACCCACGGGAGGGGGCGCACCGCAGGACGCCAGTCCGGAGGGGCGCACCCGTGACGTACAGCCCCGCGCAGCGGCAACAGCCCGCCGCCAGGCGAAACGGCGGGACAGCCAAGAACAAACGGGGCGCCGCGACGGGCGCAACGGCGAAACGGAAGGTACGGCGGGAAAGCCAAAAACGTGGGAAGCAAGCCAAGCGCAGCGATTAGCCAAGCGCAGCGGACGGAACGCCCGCCTCCAGATGCAACGGACACCCCCGCTCACGGGCCCGCAGGGCCCACCGTAGGCGGTTCCAGCGGACCGGGGGCAGCAGCTGTGCGGCCTCGGCCTCCGTGACGAAGCGCCAGTCGCGCAGTTCGGAGCCGGGCAGGAGCAGCTTGCTGATCCGGTCGTCGGTCAGGGTGCCGCCGTCGTAGAGCAGCCGCAGGCCGCCGAAGCCCGGGGGGTTGGGTGCCTCCCAGTCCAGTACCAGCAGCCGGGGCGCGTGCGGCAGCTCGATCCCGAGTTCCTCGGCGACCTCCCGTACGCCCGCGTGGGCGGGGGCCTCACCGCGTTCGACGATGCCGCCGGGGAATTCCCAGCCGGCCTTGTAGGTGGGGTCGACGAGCAGCACCCGGTCCTGGTCGTCGAAGAGCAGGACACCGGCGGCGAGCGTCTCGGCGGTCGGCTCGGGCGTCTGCACGATGTCGCAGGCACCGGCGCCGGTCCGGATGGCGTCGGCGACCCGCTCGGCGGTCTGCCGGGGGGTCAGCCGCGTGGTGTCGACGACATGCGCATCGCCCTGGAGCCACGCCAGCGCCTCGGCGTACGGGCCCAGGTGTTCCAGGCTCCAGCGGCGATCGGCCGCGTGGGCCTCGGGATCCCCGGACTGCTCCGCACGGTGCGCTATACGCTGCCGAAGGATCGTTTCCTCCGCATGCAGCAGAACGTGGCGTACAGGTATCCGGCGGGCGGCGAGGGAGCCGAAGATCTCATCGCGGTACTCCTGGCGCAGCAGCGTCATCGGCGTCACCAGGGGACCGGGCACCTCAGTGAGCAGCGCCGCGGCGGTGTCCACGACCATCCGCCGCCAGGACGGCAGGTCCTGAAAGTCGTCGACCTCCTCCAGTCGCTTGGCCGGTAACATCAACCGCAGGCCGGTGCCGAGGAGTTCAGGGTCGTAGAGCGTGCTTCCGGGAAGCAGGTCGAGCAATTCATGAGCCGCACTGGTCTTGCCCGCACCGAACGTGCCGTTCAGCCAGACGATCACGGTTTCCCCTCTTCCCTAGACCCAGGTGAGTTGCCCGCAACACCCTGCCACGGAAACGCTCGGGACCACGGGCCGCGCGCATGACCGGGAACGTTGCGCATTCGATCACCGGCCCGGCCAGGGAGGCTTCCCGCGCCCATGGCCGCGCCGGTCGTGAAATGCATCGCGAGGAGGAGGCCGGTCTCGCATCCCCCGCCGCGAAGTCCCCGGCAAACAAGCGCTCCCCCACCCCTCCCGTACCGAAACCCTCACCCGCATACCCGGTGCTTGTACCCGCGTTGGCGTGCGGGAATCCGCATATGACCGCGGCTCATCGCGCGGTCTACGGTCGCCGCCCCACGCGCTCGTCATCCCTTGTTCGCGCCCGGTGCCGGACCGGCGGGAAAATGCCGCCGCAGGGGTGGGAAGGGCAGGTCCCGGAGGAATATCGCGCCGGAGGACCGGACATCCAGGGTGCGTATGACGGCCGGTGGGACGAAAAGCAGAAGCCGAGCCGCTGTTCATTCCTGCCTGGTCCCAGGAGAGAATCGGGGGCGAATTAGCCGGGCGACAAACCCGACGGTCATGAGACGGTCATGAACCGCAATAGGCCGTGGCGGTCCGTCGGCCAGAACTGCGGGCGGACCGTGACGAGAGGCTGACCGCCCCCACCCGCCGCGTTCGGCTGCTGGGTCACCTCATGTACGGCAACTGCGATAACCAAGGGGTGGACACCGAGCAGCGGTACCGCACCGCGCGGGATGCCCCGAAGGCCGACGGCGGCCCGTCGTCCACAGCATCCGCGCATGGGGCGAGAACGAGCCCCGGGAGTGGTCACCGGACGTAGGACATCTGCGGCGCACCACCGGGGACATCGGTGACGCCGCAGCGGTCAGCAGACGGGCAGGCCGGGAACGGGCTGGTCGTTCGCCCCGCCCTTGAGATAGACAACGCTCACATAGACCCCCGTGTTCCCGCTGTCGTCATCGGTCTTGGCCCACCAGACATTGGTCCACTTCCCATACGTCTCACGGCGGCCCAGCTTCGCCTGGCAGAAGAAGTAGTTGGTGCCCATGTTGAGGGTGCCGACCTGTTGGAAGGACTGGGTGTACGAGTTCGTGGTGCGCCACACATCGCAGTTGGTCTTGCCGCCGCCGATGGCCACACACGAGGTCGACGGGGTCGGGTCGCCGCCGCTGCCACCGGTGGCGGTGCCGTCCCCGGAGCCCCCGGAGCCGCCGGACCCACCGCCGTCCGCACCCCCGGAGCCGCTGCCGCCGCCGCTGCCACCCGTACCGCCGCCGCTGCCGTCGCCGGAACTCCCGCCCGCGCCACCGGGCTTGGGGGCCTCGGACGCCCCGCCGTCCGAGGGCGGGCCCGAAGGGGATGGCGAGGTGCTCCGTCCGCCGGCCTGCCCCGCCGCGCCATCCCCCTTGTCCTCGCTGCCGCCTTTGCCCGTGCCCTTGTCCTTGTCCTTGTCCTTGTCCTTGGCATCGTCGTTACCGGTGGCCGAGTTCGCCGTCTCCGGGCCACCGGATGTCGCCGGCGACGTGCCCGACTCTCGTCCGCTGTTCGCGGCGGTATCGCCGGGGCCACCTCCGACCAGCGCGTACGTCACACCGCCGCCGACCGCGAGCACGGCGAGCACCGCGGCGACCGCCGGCACCACCCGACGACGCCTCCGGGCGGGCCGCGACGCCGGATCGGGGTGCGACGCGGTGGCGGAGGGCAGCGCGGTGGCCGGAGTCGGTGTGGCCGGAGTCGGTACGGAGGCAGGGGGTGGCGTGGAGGCAGGGGGCGGTGTGGAGGCAGCGGCAGCGGTTGGCGCGGAAACGGGCCGGGGGCCGAACGGCTGGGGCGGAGTCGGCGGCGCGGGGACCGCCCGTAGATCGGTCGCCGTGGGCAGATGCGGTGCGCCGGGCGACGGCATCGGGCTGGGCTCACGCCCCTCGGCCACCGCCTGCAGCAGGCTCCGGGCCGCCGCGGCGGACGGCCGGTCGGCCGGGTTCTTGGCCATCAGGGCGTGCAGCACGGGCGTGAGCGGGCCGGCCCGCCGGGGCTCGGGCAGCGGCTCGGTGACGATCGCGGTGAGCGTCGACCACACCGACGTACGGCGGAACGGCGCTTCGCCGCCCTCGACCGCCGCGTACAGCGTCATGCCCAGCGACCAGATGTCCGAGGCCGGGCTGGGGTCCTGACCCTGGGCGCGTTCGGGCGGCAAGTAGTCGAGCGAGCCGACCAGTTCGCCGCTGCGGGTGAGGTGGGTGGTCGCGCCGTCGCCCGGGGCCTCGATGCTGGCGATACCGAAGTCGGTGAGCACCACGCGCCCTCCCCCGGGGCCTGAACGGTCCGGGCGGTGCCCCCATCCGTCGAGCAGGATGTTGCCCGGCTTCACATCGCGGTGCAGTACGCCGACCTGATGGGCGGCGTGCAGCGCGTCCATCACCTGGGCACCGATCCAGGCGATCTCCCGGGGGCCGAGGTCGCCCTCCGCGAGGGCGTCGTCCAGCGACGGCCCGTCCACGAGCTCCATGACGATGACCGGCCGGCCGTCCTCCTCGAGGACGTCATGGACGGTGACCACGCCGGAGTGCCGGATCCGTGCGGCGGCCCGCGCCTCGCGCTTCATCCGGGTACGCAGATCGGCCAGTTCGGGGGCGGAGGCGTCGGTGTAGGCCCGCAGGACCTTCACCGCGACCTCACGGCCCAGCACCTCGTCGACGGCGCGGCAGACCACGCCCATGCCGCCGCGCCCGATCCGCGCGGTCACCCGGTACCGGCCGCCCAGCACCCGGCCGGTCAGATCGGCGTCGGTACCGCGCCGGGGCCCACTCGCGGCGGCGGCCACGGGCACCTCGTCACGCTCGGGCACCTCGTCACGCTCCGGCCCGCTCACGCCACCGGCCTCTTCCGCCCCGTGCTCCTCGTGCTCCCCCGATGTCACCGTCGCCGTTCCCCCTCGATGCCGGTATCCCTGCCGGTATGTCGCGTTCCGCCGTGCTGTGTTACGTGGTGCCGTGCCGCGGTACGCCGACTGTCGCGTAGATGTCGGTGCGCGACAGCCGTCGGGCGTGGGGCGCGGCCGACACCAGACTACGGGGCGCGCAGGGGCCCGTGGTGGCGTCAGGGTGCGGGCACCACGGCATCGAGACGGGACTGTTGTGCGGCGGCCGCGGCACCCACCACTCCGGCGTCCGTGCCCATTTGGGCGGGTACGACCGTCAGGTCCGAGACGAAGGACAGCGTCGCATAGTCGCGCAGCGCCGAACGCAACGGGGCGAAGAGGACATCGCCCGCGCCCGCGACCCCGCCGCCGATCACCGCGATATCGATCTCGACGAGCGTGGCGGTGGCGGCGATACCGGCGGCCAGCGCCTGGGCGGCTCGCTCGAAGGAGCGTAGGGCGACCGGGTCTCCGGCACGCGCGGAGGCGGCGACGGCCACGGCGCTGGTGTCCCCGTCGGGGCCCGGCAGCCAGCCGTCGGCCAGCGCCCGGCGGGCGATGTTGGGGCCACTGGCGATCCGTTCGACGCAGCCGCGGGCCCCGCACGGGCAGAGGTCACCGTCCAGGTCGACGCTGATGTGGCCGATGTGCCCGGCGTTGCCCGTGGGACCGGGGTGCAGCCGCCCGTTGAGAACGAGCCCACCACCCACGCCCGTGGAGACCACCATGCACAGCGCGTTGGCATGCCCGCGCGCGGCGCCCTGCCAGTGCTCGGCCGCGGTCATCGCGACACCGTCTCCCACCAGCACCACCGGGCGCCCCCCGACCAGCGCCCGCACCCCGGCGACCAGCGGGAAGTCGCGCCAGCCAGGGATGTTGACCGGGCTGACCGTGCCGGCCCTGGCGTTCACCGGGCCCGCACTGCCGATACCGACCGCCGTCACCCGCGCCCACTCCGGCCCCGCTGTCAGCTCCCTGAGCACCTCGGCCACCGCGCGCATCACCGTCGCCCCGTCCCTGTCGGCGGGCGTGGGTCGGGCAACCCGGGCGATCAGTCCGCCGTCAGCGTCCACCAGAGCACCGGCGATCTTGGTACCGCCGATATCCAACGCCGCGGTGAGGTCCGTCTGCATCGGTGTGACATCTCCTGGTGGGCCCGGGGGCCGGGGGTGGCGGCCGGCGTGAGGACGTCAGTCTTCCCCCGATTGACAACGTTGTCTAGAGGCTATGCTCGACGCCACACCCCGATGCCGAGAGAAACGGGACCGCACACCGTGACCGACACCGCGCGGGGCACCTCCCGCCGCTATGGCACCCGGCCCACGATGAAGGATGTCGCGGCGCGCGCCGGGGTCGGCCTCAAGACGGTCTCGCGCGTGGTCAACGGCGAAGCGGGTGTCACCCCGGACACCGAACGGCGCGTCCAGGAAGCGATCACGGCCCTGGGTTTCCGCCGCAACGATTCCGCCCGGATCCTGCGCAAGGGCCGTACGGCCAGCATCGGCCTCGTGCTGGAGGATCTCGCGGACCCCTTCTACGGCCCGCTCAGCCGCGCCGTCGAGGAGGTCGCCCGCAGCCACGGCGCCCTGCTGATCAACGGCTCCAGCGCCGAGGACCCGGCCCGCGAACAGGAGTTGGTGCTCGCGCTCTGCGCGCGCCGGGTGGACGGCCTGGTGGTCATTCCGGCCGGCGACGACCACCGGTACCTCGAACCGGAGATCGCGGCCGGGATGGCGACCGTGTTCGTGGACCGCCCGGCCGGCCGGATCGACGCCGATGCCGTGCTCTCCGACAACTTCGGCGGCGCGCGGGACGCGGTGGCCCATCTCATCGCGCACGGCCACCGCCGGATCGGCTTCATCGGTGACCAGTCGAGGATCCACACGGCGCAAGAACGGCTGCGCGGCTATCGCACCGCAATGGCCGCCGCCGGTCTGCCCGTTGACGGCTCCTGGATCTCGCTGGGCGCCACCGACCCGGACCGCGTACGCGCCGCCGCCTCCGCGATGCTGGACGCCCCCGAGCCGGTCACCGCGCTCTTCGCGGGCAACAACCGCGTCACCGTGACCGCCGTCCGCGTACTCGGCGCACACCCGCGACCGGTCGCGCTCGTCGGCTTCGACGACTTCGAACTGGCCGATCTCGTCCGGCCCGCGATCACGGTCGTCGCCCAGGACCCGGCCCGTATGGGCCGCACCGCCGCCGGACTGCTCTTCCGCCGCCTCGACGGCGCCGCCGAGCCGCCGCGCAGCGTGGAGATCCCTACGCGTCTGATCGCACGGGGATCCGGGGAGATCCCTCCGGCCCCCGGATCCTAGGGCGCCGCTGACGGGGCAGGGCAGGGCCTAGGCCAGATGCTGCGGACGCGCGAGCGCGTCCAGGTCGGTGCGGGTCAGACCGGTCCGCCGGGCGACCTCGGCGAGGTCCACGGCGCCGCAGTCCAGGCCGCGCAGCAGATAGCCGGACAGGGCCTTGGCCGTGGCGGGTTCGTCCATGACATCGCCGCCGGTCCTGGTCACATACGCCGCGAGCCGGGCCGCGGCCTGCTCCAGGCCCTCGCGGTAGAAGGTGTAGACCGCGGCGTAGCGGGTGGGCAGGTGGCCGGGGTGCATGTCCCAGCCCTGGTAGTAGGCGCGGGCCAGAGAGCGGCGCACCAGGCCGTGGTGCAGCCGCCAGGCGTCGTGGACCTGAGCGGTGGAGCCGACGGGCAGGACGTTCGTCGAGCCGTCGGACAGCCGGACGCCCGTGCCCGCGGCGGCCACCTGCATCACGGCCTTGGCGTGATCGGCCACCGGGTGCTCGAGGGACTGGTGGGCGGCGCTGACGCCGCAGGAGGCGCTGTAGTCGAAGGTGCCGTAGTGCAGGGAGGTGGCGCGGCCCTCGGCGGCCTCGATCATGCGGGCGACGGTGGCGCGGCCGTCGGCGCCCAGGATCGACTGGGTGGTCTCGATCTGGATCTCGAAGCCGATCCGGCCGGGCGCCAGGCCGCGCGCCTTCTCGAAGGCCTCCAGCAGCCGGACCATGGCGGTGACCTGCTCGGCGTAGGTGACCTTGGGGAGCGTGAGGACCAGGCCGTCGGGCAGTCCGCCGGCATTCATGAGGCCGGTGAGGAAGATGTCCAGGGTGCGGATGCCGCGGTCGCGGACGGCGGCCTCCATGCACTTCATCCGGATGCCCATGTACGGGGCGGCCGTGCCGTCCTCGAAGGCCGCGGCGACGAGCGCGGCGGCGCGGGCGGCGTGCGCGTCCTCCTCGGCGTCCGGGCGGAGGCCGTAGCCGTCCTCGAAGTCGATCCGCAGGTCCTCGATGGGCTCGCGTTGCAGCTTGGCGCGTACGCGTGCGTGGACGTCCTCGGCGAGATCGCCGGGGATGCCGAGGACGGCGGCGAACGTACCGGCGTCGGGGGCGTGCTCGTCTAGGGCGGCCAGGGCCCGCTCGCCCCAGGAGCGGAGGGTGCCGGCGGCGAAGTCGTCGCCGGGGACATAGACGGTGTGGACGGGCTGGCGGGTGCCGGGATCGCCCGGGTAGCGCCGCGCCAGGTCGGCGTCCACCGCGGCGAGAGCGGCGCCGATTTCCTC
The DNA here is from genome assembly GCF_042895955.1 of Streptomyces sp. NPDC001339. Lineage (NCBI taxonomy): Bacteria > Bacillati > Actinomycetota > Actinomycetes > Kitasatosporales > Streptomycetaceae > Streptomyces > Streptomyces sp. NPDC001339. The sequence continues at coordinate 145,090 of NZ_JBIAWT010000006.1, forward strand.
GCGTACGGTGTGCGCGAGACTCGTCGCCGCGGTCTCCTGCTGCCCCATTCGACACCCTCCCGGAGGTCGTCGCTCTTTCCGCTCAGCGGAATCGGCAATCCGTGCAGCGAAGTTATCTGTGCACATTCGGCGAGGTCAACACCCGCCCGCTCCCGTACGGCGAAAACCCCATGGCGCATGACTGCCGCCCAGGTCAGACTCACCCGCATGACATGGACAGCACCCCAGATCACTCGTAGCGACATCCCGGCCGCGACCGGCGAACGGGACATGCTCCAGGGCTGGCTCGACTGGCACCGCGAGACGCTGCTCGCCAAGTGCGCCGGCCTCACCGCGGAGCAGCTCGTCCAGCGCAGCGCTCCGCCCTCCACCCTCACGCTGCTCGGGCTGGTGCGCCATATGGCGCTGGTCGAGCGCAGCTGGTTCCGCGAGCGCTTCGCCGCGGAAGAGCTCGACGACCTCTATGACCTCGCACGGAACATCGACGCCGACTTCGACGACGCCGAGGCGGCGGGCGCGGAGTCCGACTTCGCGACTCTGCGCGCCGAGATCGCGGCGGCCGATGCCGCGGTCGAGGGACGCGGCCTGGACGAGACCTTCCGCCACGAGCGCAGCGGCAAGGAGCTGAATCTGCGCTGGATCTACGTCCACATGATCGAGGAGTACGCGCGGCACAACGGCCACGCCGACCTGCTGCGCGAGCGGATCGACGGCGCAACGGGGGACTAGGGCGCCGGGCACGCCGAGAGGCCCCGTGCGTGGTGCGCGCGCGGGGCCTCGGGAGACGGCCGACGGGGCTCCGCGGTGGAGCCCAACGGGCTCAGCCCTTGCGGGACTTGACCTCTTCGGTCAGAGCCGGGACGACGTCGAAGAGGTCGCCGACCACGCCGTAGTCGACCAGCTCGAAGATCGGTGCCTCGGCGTCCTTGTTGATGGCGACGATGGTCTTCGAGGTCTGCATACCGGCGCGGTGCTGGATCGCACCGGAGATGCCCGCCGCGATGTACAGCTGCGGCGAAACCGACTTACCGGTCTGGCCGACCTGGCTGGTGTGCGGGTACCAGCCGGCGTCCACCGCGGCGCGCGAGGCGCCGACGGCCGCGCCGAGCGAGTCGGCGAGGGCCTCGATGACCGGGAAGTTCTCGGCGCCGTTGACGCCGCGGCCACCGGAGACCACGATCGCGGCCTCGGTCAGCTCCGGGCGGCCGGTCGACTCGCGGGGGGTGCGCGAGACGATCTTGGTGCCCTTGGAGGAGTCGGCGACGGTCACCGCGAGCTGCTCGACCGTGCCGGCGGCCGGCGCGGCCTCCGGGGCGGCCGAGTTGGGCTTGACGGTGATGACCGGGGTGCCCTTGGTGACACGGGACTTGGTGGTGAACGACGCCGCGAAGACGGACTGCGTGGCCACCGGACCCTCGTCGCCGGCCTCCAGGTCGACGGCGTCGGTGATGATGCCGGAGCCGATGCGGACCGCGAGGCGGGCGCCGATCTCCTTGCCCTCGGCGGAGGACGGCAGCAGCACGGCGGCCGGGGAGACCGCGTCGTACGCGGCCTGCAGCGCGTCGACCTTGGGGGCGACGAGGTAGTCGGAGAACTCGGGCGCGTCGGCGGCGAGCACCTTGACGGCGCCGTGCTCGGCGAGGACCTTGGCGGCGCCCTCGGCGTTCGCACCGAGGTGGACGGCTACCGGGTCGCCGATGCGGCGGGCCAGGGTGAGCAGTTCGAGGGTGGGCTTGCGGACGGCGCCGTCCACGTGGTCGACGTAGACAAGGACTTCAGCCATGGGGTGACACTCCTGCGGGAAGAATGAGGGCGGTGGGGAGAAGGCCGGGCCGTGGATGAACTTCCGGCCCGCGAGGCTGCCTTGGGTCGGGGCTGCCTTAGATGAACTTCTGGCCCGCGAGGAACTCGGCGAGCTGCTTGGCGCCTTCGCCCTCGTCCTTGACGATCGTGCCCGCCGTACGGGCCGGGCGCTCGGCCGCGTCCTCGACCTTGGTCCAGGCGCCGTCGAGGCCGACCTCGTCCGCGTCGATCTCCAGGTCGTCCAGGTCGTACGACTCGACCGGCTTCTTCTTGGCGGCCATGATGCCCTTGAAAGAGGGGTAACGCGCCTCGCCCGACTGGTCGGTGACCGACACGACGGCGGGCAGCGCGGCCTCCAGTTGCTCGGTGGCGGTGTCGCCGTCCCGGCGGCCGGTGACCTTGCCGTCGGCGACCGAAACCTCGGAGAGCAGGGTGACCTGAGGGACGTTCAGCCGCTCGGCGAGCAGTGCGGGCAGCACACCCATCGAGCCGTCGGTGGAGGCCATACCGCAGACGACCAGGTCGTAACCGGTCTTCTCGATGGCCTTGGCCAGCACGAGCGAGGTGCCGAGCGCATCGGTGCCGTGCAGGTCGTCGTCCTCGACGTGGACGCCCTTGTCGGCGCCCATCGACAGGGCCTTGCGCAGTGCGTCGTTGGCGTCCTCGGGACCGACGGTCAGGACCGTGATCTCGGCTTCGCCGTCGGCGGCTTCCTTGATCTGCAGGGCCTGCTCGACGGCGTACTCGTCGAGCTCCGAGAGCAGACCGTCCACGTCGTCGCGGTCGACGGTCAGGTCCTCGGCGAAGTGCCGGTCGCCGGTGGCGTCGGGCACGTACTTCACACAGACAACGATCCTCAAGCTCACGCCGGCTCTCCTACCTGCTTCGTCTCTTCAGAACTGCCTTGTGCTGGCAGCATAGGCGCCTGTTGGGGCGGCTCCCGGTCGGATGTGGATCCCCCACGCCCACCGCCATATTACTCGCCAGTACATCCAGTCTCCTGCCCCGAATCAAGGCCGTCCAGATGTGACCTTGCCAACGGCCCGGAACGGGTGAAGCGGGCGCCGCGCAGGAACCTCTCAGTCCCGCAGCGCGTTGAAGCGTCCCTGGTGATAGAGGAGCGGACGGCCGGGTTCCGTGGCGTCGCCGACGACGGCCTGGGCGAGGACGATCCGGTGGTCACCGGCCGGTACCCGCGCCACGACCCGACACACCATCCAGGCCAGGACACCTTCCAGGAGAGGCACGCCCTCGGGGCCGGCCCGCCAGGAGGTGGCGGGACCGAACCGGTCGGCGCCGCTGCACGCGAAGGCGGTGGCCAGCTCCCGCTGGTGCTCGCCGAGTATGTGGACGCCTATGTGCTCGGCCTCGGAGACGACCGGCCAGCTCGACGAGCCGATGCCGATACCGAACGAGAGCAGCGGGGGTTCGGCGGCGACGGAGGTCAGGGAGGTGGCGGTGAAACCGACCGGGCCGGAGCCGTGGGCGGTGATCACCGCGACGCCGGCGGCGTGCCGGCGGAAGACGGAGCGCAGGAGTTCGGGGGAAGCGGTGCGGGGCACGCCGAGGCCGGGCGAGGCCGTCAGGAAATCGGACGAGGCCGTCATGGAGTTGTCCCTCTGATGGCGTTGCCCCTCTGAAGGAATCCTGGACGCATCACGTCAGGCTGACGATGCGTGACCCGCAGCGTCAAGGGAGAGCCGGGATCTGGGAGATCAATCACGGACGGCTTCCCCGAGGGCCGCGATGACATCGGCCTTACGGGGCTGACCCGAGGCGCGGCGTACGATCCGGCCGACCGCGTCGAGGACGAGCACCGTGGGGGTCCGCAGGATGTTGAGCTCCCGTACGAGGCCGAGACGGGCCTCCGCGTCGATCTCGACATGCGCCACCCCCTCGACCATGCCGGCGACCTCGGCCAGCGTGCGGCGGGTGGCCCGGCAGGGCTGGCAGAAGGCGCTGGAGAACTGCAGGAGGGTGGCCCGCTCCCCCAGCTCCGCGCCGATCTCGGCCGCGCCCAGCCGCCGCGCCTCGTCCCGTATATCCCGCTTCCGCACCGTGAGCCTTCCCTTGCGGCGTTGGTGCCACATGCCGAAGACACCCGCCACCACGAGCACTGCGATGCACACCAAGAGTCCAGTCATCTCCGGGTCCAGCGTTCACCGGCCCGGAAAGATTCCCGGTTCGCGCGACCGAAAGCATCGAAAGGACTTCCGGTTCCCCCTCCGTGAGGGTGGTACACCCTCCCGCGGACGGGCCGGTCTGCGGGAGGGTGGGGACATGACTGACGACAGGACTGGCCAAAGGACTGTGGTGGACGTGCGGGGCCCGAGGTTCGGGGCAGCACTGACGACCGTCGTACTGGCAGCCGTGCTCATCAGCGGGAGCGGCCCGCTGCTGGCCGTCCAGGCGGTGATCTTCGCCGTGGGCGCGGTGGCGGGGGTCCAGCGCTCGCCCTACGCCTGGATCTTCAGGGTGGCGGTGCGCCCGCGGCTGTCCGCGCCGACCGATGTCGAGGACACCGCGCCGCCGCGCTTCGCCCAGGGCGTCGGACTCGTCTTCGCGGTGGTGGGCCTCGTGGGGTACGTCGCCGGGCCCCTGTGGCTGGGGCTCGCGGCGACCGCCTGTGCGCTCGCGGCGGCATTCCTCAACGCCGCCTTCGGGTACTGCCTGGGATGCGAGATGTACCTTCTGCTGCGGAGGGCGGCCGGCTGAACCGGTCCCGGGGTGACAAGGCGGCCCGGTCCTCACGTGACGAGAATCTCCCGCCACCGACGCCCTCGACGCTGGCCGCCGCGCCCTCGATGGGGGACGATCTCCCCAAAGCCGCAGTGACGACGGCGTAGGTTTCCGCCGGGAGAACCCTCCCCAGGCATGGAAAAAGGGGTCCCCGGACAATGGCAGAGCTCGTCTACCCGCCCGTGATCGGCGCCGCGCGTACCGTCTTCAAGGCGCTCGACCTGAAATTCGACATCGCCGGGACGGATCACATCCCGAGCCGTGGCGGGGCGGTCCTGGTGAGCAATCACATCGGCTACCTGGACTTCATCTTCGCCGGTCTGGCAGCGCGGCCCGCCAAGCGGCTGGTGCGCTTCATGGCGAAGGAGTCGGTGTTCCGGCACAAGGTGTCGGGGCCGCTGATGCGTGCCATGAAGCACATCCCGGTGGACCGTACGCAGGGGACGCACGCCTACAAGCACGCGCTGTCCGCGCTGCGTTCGGGCGAGATCATCGGCGTCTTCCCGGAGGCGACGATCTCCGAGTCGTTCACCCTGAAGCACTTCAAGTCGGGTGCGGCGAGGCTCGCGCAGGAGGCGGGGGTACCGCTGCTGCCGATGGCGCTGTGGGGCACCCAGCGGCTGTGGACCAAGGGCCACAAGCGCAATCTGGGGCGCAACCACTTCCCCATCACCATCCGGGTCGGCGCGCCGGTCGAGGCCGATCCGGCGGACCAGGCCGAGAAGATCACCGACCGCCTGCGGTCCCGTGTGCAGGATCTGCTGGAGGCGGCTCAGCGCGCGTACCCGGTACGGCCCAAGGGGCCCGATGACACGTGGTGGATTCCGGCGCATCTTGGGGGCACGGCGCCTGTCAGCTAGCCGCTGGGCTTATCCCCACGGTTTTGTCTGCGGCGTCGTACCTTCCGTCTCGCCGTGGCGCCTGGCGGCGGGCGGTGCCGCTGCGCGGGGCTATACGTCACGGGTGCGCCCCTCCGAACTTCGTTCTGCGGTCCGCCCCCTCCCGTGGGTGGGTGGAAGAAGACCGGTGGGGGTGTACGTGATCCCTTGCGTGCCCGCAGTGGACCACTTGCGTACACCCCCACTCACCGTTTTCCCTCCCACTCCCGGGAGGGGCCGCTCCGCAGGACGAAGTCCGGAGGAGCGGACCCGCGCCCGACCAAACCACGCCCGCCGCAGGCGCAACGGCGAAACGGAAGGTACGGCGGGAAAGCCGACAACGTGGGAAGCAAGCCAAGCGCAGCGGACGGGCGCAACGGCGAAACGGAAGGTACGGCGCCGCAGACGACAACGTGGGGATTAGGCCGACCGCAGCTCCTCGCGGAGTGCGGCGAGGAAGCCGTCCACGTCGGCCTCGGTGGTGTCGAAGGAGCACATCCAGCGCACGTCGCCGGCCTGCTCGTCCCAGAAGTAGAAGCGGTAACGCTTCTGCAGTCGTTCGCTGACGTCGTGCGGCAGGCGCGCGAAGACGGCGTTCGACTGCACGGGGTAGAGGATCTCCACCCCGCCGATCTCCCGTACGCCGGCCGCCAGCCGCTGCGCCATGGTGTTGGCGTGGCGGGCGTTGCGCAGCCAGAGGTCCTTGGCGAGCAGGGCCTCCAACTGGACGGAGACGAAGCGCATCTTCGAGGCCAGCTGCATGGACAGCTTGCGCAGGTGCTTCATCGCCCGTACCCGGTCGGGGTTGAGGACCACCACGGCCTCGCCGAAGAGCGCGCCGTTCTTCGTGCCGCCGTAGGAGAGGATGTCGACTCCCACCGCGTTGGTGAAGGCCCGCATCGGGACGTCGAGCGACGCCGCGGCGTTGGCGATCCGCGAGCCGTCCAGGTGCACGACCATGCCGTGCTCGTGCGCGTGGTCGCAGATGGCCCGGATCTCGTCGGGGGTGTAGACCGTGCCCAGCTCCGTGCTCTGGGTGATCGAGACGACCTGCGGCATGGCGCGGTGCTCGTCGTCCCAGCCCCAGGCCTCGCGGTCGATCAGCTCGGGGGTGAGCTTGCCGTCCTCGGTCGGTACGGTCAGCAGCTTCAGCCCGCCGACCCGCTCGGGCGCACCACACTCGTCGACGTTGATGTGCGCGGTGCGGGCGGTGATCACCGCGCCCCAGCGATCGGTCACGGCCTGGAGGGCGACGACGTTGGCGCCGGTGCCGTTGAACACCGGGAACGCCTGGGCGCGCTGCCCGAAGTGGCTGCGGAAGACCCGCTGGAGGTGTTCGGTGTAGTCGTCCCCGCCGTAGGCGATCTGGTGCCCTCCGTTGGCGAGGGCTATCGCGGCGAGCACCTCCGGGTGGGCGCCCGCGTAGTTGTCGCTCGCGAAGCCGCGTATCTCGGGATCGTGATGCCGCCGGGCGTCGGTCTTCGCTCCGGTCACGGCTTGGGGGTCAGCCACAGACGCTGTCCATTCACTTCCTGCGCGGGCCGGCTCCAGACCCCGGCGATGGCCTCGGCCAGCTCCGTGACGTCCGTGAAGCCCGCGAACTTTGCGTTCGGTCGCTCGGCGCGCATCTGGTCGTTGACGAGCGCCTTGACGATCAGGATGGCAGCCGCGGCACGCGGACCCTGCTCGCCCCCCGACTTGCGGAAACCGTCCGCCAAGGCGAGCGTCCAGGCCTCGGCGGCAGCCTTGGAGGCCGCGTAGGCGGCGTTACCGCCGGTGGGCTTGGAGGCACCCGCCGCGCTGATGAGGACGAAGCGGCCGTTTCCGCTGCGCTCCAGGGCGTCCTGGAAGGCGAGGGAGGTGTGCTGGACGGTACGGATCAGCAGCTTGTGCAGGAGGTCCCAGTCCGCCAGGTCGGTCTCCGCGAAGGTCGACGAGCCGCGCCAGCCGCCGACCAGGTGCACCAGGCCGTCGATCCGGCCGAATTCCTTCTCCGTACGGGCTGCCCACTCGCGGGTCTGGTCCAGGTCGAGGAGGTCGACGGTTTCTCCTATCACCGTGGCGCCGCCGTGCGCGTAACGGGCCGCGTCCACGGCCTCCGCGAGCCGCTCGGGATGGGAGTCCGAGCCGACGACCACCGCGCCCGCTTCGGCCAGCCGCAGCAGGGTGGCCCGGCCGGCCGGCCCGGCCGCGCCCGCCACCGCGATGACCGCGCCCTCCAGCGGCCCCTGGCCGCCCGTCGAAGTAACCATCTCCGTCGCCTCCTCGTCCTGGACGGCCTGCGGCCGGTTGCCGTTCCGGTCGGTCCTCATGCCGCCGCCAGTGCGTCGCTGTGGGCCGTGATGCCCTTGGTCGATGCGATCACAGCGCGCAGCTTTTTGGCGAGCGCCTCGTAGAACATGCTCAGCGGGAATTCGTCGGGGAGCACGTCGTCCACGAGTTTGCGCGGCGGCTGGTCCAGGTCGAGGGCGTCGGGGCCCTTGGCCCAGACCGAACCCGGGTGCGGGGCGAGGTAGGCCGAGACCAGGTCGTAGGCGGCGAACCAGTGGACCAGCTTGGGCCGGTCGATACCGTCGCGGTAGAGCTTCTCGATCTCGCCGCACAGCTCGTTGGTGACCTTGGGCGCCCGCTCCCAGTCGATGTGGAGTGTGTTGTCCGTCCAGCGTACGACGTCGTGCTGGTGCAGGTACGCGAAGAGCAGCTGGCCGCCCAGGCCGTCGTAGTTGCGGACCCGGTCACCGGTGACGGGGAAGCGGAACAGCCGGTCGAAGATCACCGCGAACTGCACATCGCGCGCCTGGGACACACCCTCGGCCTCCAGCTTCACGGCCTCCTTGAAGGCGGTGAGGTCGCAGCGCAGCTCCTCCAGGCCGTACATCCAGAACGGCTGGCGCTGTTTGATCATGAACGGGTCGAAGGGCAGGTCACCGTGGCTGTGGGTGCGGTCGTGCACCATGTCCCACAGGACGAACGCCTCCTCGCAGCGCTTCTGGTCGTCGAGCATCTCGCGGATGTCGTCCGGCACTTCCAGGCCCAGCGTGCCGACGGCGGCCGTGCTGACCCGGCGGAACCGGGCGGCCTCGCGGTCGCAGAAGATGCCGCCCCAGCTGAACCGCTCGGGGGCCTTGCGCACCGCGATGGTCTCCGGGAAGAGCACCGCGGAGTTGGTGTCGTAGCCGGCGGTGAAGTCCTCGAAGGTGATGCCGCAGAAGAGGGGGTTGTCGTAGCGGCTGCGCTCCAGCTCGGCGAGCCAGTCCGGCCAGACCATCCGCAGGACGACGGCTTCGAAGTTGCGGTCCGGGTTGCCGTTCTGGGTGTACATGGGGAACAGCACGAGGTGCTGGAGGCCGTCGGCGCGCCGCTGGGCGGGCTGGAAGGCGAGCAGCGAGTCCAGGAAGTCCGGCACGCCGAAACCGTCGTCGGCCCATCGGCGCAGGTCGGTGACGAGCGCCTGGTGGTACGCGGCGTTGTGCGGGAGCAGCGGGGCGAGCTGCTCGACGGCGCGGGTCATCCGCTCGACCTGGGCGCGGACCGCCTCGGCGGCGGGGGCGCCGTCCGCTCCGAGATCGATCGAGCCGTCCTTGGACTGCCAGGGGCGGATGGTCTCGACCGCGTCCTTCAGAGCCGGCCATGCGGGGTGGTCGACCACACTCTCTGCGGTCGAAGTGCCCTTCCGGACACCCACGGGCGAAAGAATTTCCGTCATGACTGCCCTCCGGCGGTAGATCGTGTGGTGAGCACACGGTAACCAGCTCAAGAGCGCCCACTCAAGTGGGGCAGACGAAAAATATTTCTTTAGGACCCCACCTTCACGCCTATTTTTCCTGCGGATGGCGAGAACTGCCACACTTCCTGCCCGTCAGGGCAGAGGATCCCGCCCTTCCTCCTGCCCGTCCGGCGGCGGCATATGCCCCGCGGACGGCAGCACGGCCGGGTCCCGCCGCACAACGGCCGGGTCCCGCGCCACACACAGGTGACGGGGTACGGAACGGGATCTGGCGGGTAGCCGTACTGGACACACCGCGATGCCGTCGGCAAACCGGCTCGTCGCCACCCGGGCCGGTTACCGTCGTGGACCCGACAGCACGTACCGAGCCGAGCACGTACCGAGCCGACAGAAGCGAGGCAGCCTTGCCCTTTCTCACCATCGGACACCGCGGGATCATGGGCGTCGAGCCGGAGAACACCCTGCGTTCCTTCGTACGCGCCGAGCGCGAAGGCCTCGACGTCATCGAGCTGGACCTGCATCTGAGCAAGGACGGCACGCTGGTGGTGATGCACGACGCGGAGGTGGACCGGACCACCGACGGCACCGGCCCGGTCGCCGAACGCACCCTCGCCGAGCTGCGGGAGCTCGACGCCGGGCAGGGCGAACGGATCCCGGTCTTCGAGGAGGTCCTGACGGCGGTCCGGACGCCGCTGCAGGCGGAGATCAAGGACGTGGCGGCCGCGCGGACCCTGGCCGAGGTGCTGCGGGAACGCGATCTGGCCGACCGGGTCGAGGTGATCTCCTTCCACGACGAGGCGCTGGACACGGTCCGCGCCCTGCTGCCCGGCGTACGCACCGCGCTGGTCGGCGAGTGGTACGGCGCCGATGTCGTCGACCGCGCCCAGGCCGTCGGCGCCACGACGCTGTCGCTGGACATCCGCCGGCTCACCCTGGAACTGGTCGAGCAGGCCCACGCCGCACAGCTGAAAGTGCTGGGCTGGACCGTCAACACCCACGATCAGCTCCGGCTGGCGCGCGGGCTGGGGCTCGACGGTGTGGTGACCGACCAGCCGGAGATCCGGCGCGCGGTGCGTTTCACGGCGTAGCGCCACGGAGCGCCGCGTGGCACCGTGCAACGCCCTGTACGACATACGACTCGGCCCGGGCAGGCCGCATACGCCTCACCCCGGGCAGGGCCGCGTGAGAGTCAGCCCAGCGGTTTGACCAGTAGCTCGAACTCCAGGTCGGCGCGCCGCGGAACACCGAACCGCTCGTCGCCGTACGGGAACGGGCTGAGCTGACCGGTGCGCCGGTAGCCACGGCGCTCGTACCAGGCGATCAGCTCCTCGCGCTGCTTGATGACGGTCATCCGCATCTCGCGGGCGTCCCAGATCTCCCGGACAGTGCGTTCGGCCTCGGCGATGATGAGCTTGCCGAGGCCGCCGCCCTGGAGCGCCGGGCGCACCGCGAACATCCCGAAGTACGCGTGGTCCCCCCGGTGTTCGAGCTGGCAGCAGGCGATCAGCTCGCCGTCCCGCTCGGCGACCAGCAGCCGGCCGGCCTCATCGCGCACCACGGCGGCAACACCTTCGGAGTCGGTGCGCTGCCCCTCCAGCAGGTCCGCCTCGGTCGTCCAGCCGGCCCGGCTCGCGTCCCCGCGGTACGCCGATTCGATGAGCTCGACGAGCCCGGGTATATCGGCGTCGAGGGCGGTACGGAAAGTCAGCTCACTGGTGGGCATGGTGGCTGGAGTCCTCTCGGGCGGGACGGGCCGGACGGCTGAGGCAGCTGACACGGGTGGGACGGTTGATACGAGGCTAACAAGTGGCGCGTGCGACGCATCGAGGCCATGGGCACTCATGGGCACTCATCGAGGCCGCGGTCAGGACCGTTCGTCACCGCCGTTCTCCGGGGCTTCGGCGGGCCGGCGGCGTAGGGTCCTGGCATGGTGCATGTACTGAGCAGCCGGATGCTGTTGCGGCCGTCCGACCCCGAGCGGTCCCGGACGTTCTACGGCGAGGCGCTGGGACTGGAGATCTACCGGGAGTTCGGTACCGGGTCCGAGCGCGGCACGGTGTACTTCCTCGGCGGCGGCTTTCTCGAGGTCTCCGGCCGTGCCGCGGAGCCGCCCGCGGACACCCTGCGGCTGTGGCTCCAGGTGGCGGACGTGGCAGCCGCGCACGAGGAGCTGCTGGCGCGCGGAGTGGAGGTGCTGCGACCGCCCGTACGGGAGCCCTGGGGTCTCATCGAGATGTGGATCGCCGACCCGGACGGCCACAGAGTCGTCCTCGTGGAAATCCCCGCGGACCACCCGCTGCGCTACCGGCCCTGACCTGACGTCGGCCGTGCCGCGCCCCCTGTGCGCCTGTGCGCTGCCGTGGGACCCGCGAAGCGCCCCCAGGCGCCCCTGTGCGCTGCCGTGTACGGCGCGTCGGCCGGGCATCCAGCAGCCGATGCGTACGGGCAGCGGGAGTCGGAGTCCCCGGGGAGGTGCTTCGTGCACGGACCGCCGTTGGTCGGCTGGCTGCTGGTGCTGGTGTGCGGCGGGCCCGCCGCGTACTTCCTCTCGCGGTCCCGCGCCGGGCCCGCCGCGCAGCGGGCGGAGACGCGCCTGGAAGGGCTGATGGCACTGGGGATGGCGGCGATGGCGCTGCCGGTGTCCGTGGTGGTGCGGTCGGCGTGGTCGCCGTGGCTGTTCGCCGTGGCCTTCGGGGCGGCGGGCGTGTGGGCGCTGGCGCGACGCCATCCGCATCACGTGGTCGAGGCGTGCGCGATGGTGTACATGGCGCTGGTGATGACGGGGTCCGGGCACGGAGGTTCCGGGCACGGAGGTGGGGGCGGGCTGGAGCATGCCGGGGCGTTGGGCGGCGCGGGACATGCGGGATATGCGGGACACACCGCGTCGTCGGCGGTGCCGTTGCTGACCGGTGTGTCGCTCGCCTACTTCACCGTGTATGTGATCGCGGCGGGGGTTCGGCTGGTACCGGTGACCACGGGGACGGCGGAGAGGGGGACGGCTGACACGGGGGCGACGGACGCGGCGCCACCCGGGGTGGCGCGGGCCGGTCGGATAGCGATGGGCATCGGCATGCTGGCGATGCTGATCGCCATGTGACCGCCGCGGCGTCGCCCATCCCCCCCCCGCGGGCGTGGCATGCGTCACTTCCGTTGCCCGGCCGTACCGATGGGCACCGGGGCGCTCATAGGGTGACGGCATGATGGTCCCGATCGCGCTGATGGTTCTCGGCGTGCTGGCCGCGACGATGGCGCCGCGGCTGATGGCCCGGTCCGACTGGCCCGACCGCGAACCGGTGCTCGCCCTGTGGGTGTGGCAGTGCGTGGTCGCCGGTGTCCTGTTGTGCTGTGTGCTCGCGATGTCGCTGAGCGCGGCCGCCGCCTGGGAGTCCGTCCGCAGCCCGGTGTTCGGGTTCGCGCCCCGGGCCGTCGTCGAGGCGTATGCCCTCCAGGGGTACGGGCCGTGGGCCGGGGTGCTGGCCCTCGTCCTGGCGGGTGGCGGGGCATGGACGGCGGTGGCGCTCACCCGTGAGGTGCGGGCGGCGCGGGCCCGCCGACGGCAGCGCCGGACCGATCTCCTGCGGCGCGCCCCCTTGTTGCCGGGCGAGGAGCCCTCCGGGGAGCGGCTGGTGGTCCTGGAGGACGACCGCCCGGAGGCCTGGTGGCTCCAGCAGGCCTCGCCCCAACTGGTCATCACCACCTCGGCGTTGCGCCGCCTGAAGGGGCGTCAGCTGGACGCGCTGATCGCCCATGAGCAGGGCCATGCCCGGGCCCGGCACGACGTCCTGCTGTACTGTGCCTCGGCGCTCGCCGCCGGCCACCCGCAGATCCCAGTCTTCGCCGCGTTCCGCGACCAGGTGCACCGGCTGGTCGAACTGGCCGCGGACGATGTGGCCTCGCGCCGCTTCGGCCGACTGACCATCGCCCTGGCACTCGTCGAACTCAACGAGGATCGCGGGGTGTTCGGCCCCTGCCCGGCGCAGCACGCCCAGGTCCCGGCGCGGGTGAACCGGCTGCTGGCTCCCGCGCGCCGCTTCACCCCCGGCCGGCGGCTGCGGATGACGGCGGTGGCGGCGCTGGTGCCGGTGGTACCACTGCTGGTGACGTTCATGCCCGGGCTGAGCGCGCTCACGGCGTAGGGCCGCGTGGAGGAACGCACGGGAGGAGCGCAAGGGCCGGCGCCCTGCCGACGGAGGACGGCCCTGAATCTGCCCCTGCCCCTGATCCGGTCCCGGCCCTGCCCCTGACTCTGACCCCGGCTCTGACTCTGCCCCTGGTCCGGCTCGTCGCGCACCGGCAGGATGGCTCTCATGACGACGATCCAGGGCGTGCTCTTCGACTTCTCCGGGACCCTGCTGCGCATCGAGCCCGCCGAGTCCTGGCTGCGCGCGGCGCTGACCGCGACCGGCACGGCCATGGAAGACGCCGAGATCCCCCGCCGGGCCGCCGAGCTGGAGCGGGCCGGCGCCCAGCCGGGTGGCTCCCCGCCCGCCGAACTCCCCGCCGGGCTGGCCCGGCAGTGGGAGAGCCGCGACCTCGATGCGCACCACCACCGCGCGGTGTACACCGGCCTCGCCCGGCGCGTCCCGCTCCCCCGGCCGGAGCTGTACGACGCCCTCTACGACCGCCACATGACGCCGGACGCCTGGCACCCCTACCCCGACGCCGCCGAGGTACTGGCGGAGCTGCACCGGCGCGGCGTCCGGATCGGCGTTCTGAGCAACATCGGCTGGGATCTGCGGCCGGTGCTGCGCGCTCATGGCCTGGAGCGGTACCTGGACGCCTGTCTGCTGTCGTACGAGCACGGGCTCCAGAAGCCGGACCCGCGGCTGTTCGCCCTCGCCTGCCGGGAGTTGGAGCTCGCCCCGTCCGCCGTCCTGATGGTGGGTGACGACCACGTCGCGGACGGCGGGGCCACCGCGCTGGGCTGCGCCTTCCTGCCGGTGGACGCGCTGCCGGCGGACCGCCGCCCGGACGGGCTGCGCCCCGTACTGAGGCACTTCTGACGCATCTCCGCGGCGGCTCCGACGGGTCTCCGCAGCGGAGCACAGCGGCGCACAGCGGCGCACAGCGGACCGCCCCGGCCGGGCGGATGCCGGCCGGGGCGGGGTGACCGTCAGTGGCGGCCCTGGCGGCCCTGGCGCCCCTGACGGCAGGGCAGTAGGGCCGTTACCTGATCGGGCGTCAGGCGAGGGCGTCGATGGCCTGGTTGAAGGTCTTCGACGGGCGCATGACCGCCGCGGCCTTCGCCGGGTCGGGCTGGTAGTAGCCGCCGAGGTCGACAGGTGAGCCCTGCACCGCGATCAGCTCGTCGACGATGGTCTGCTCCTGCTCGGCGAGCGTCTTGGCGAGGCCCGCGAAGGCCTGCGCGAGCTTGGCGTCCTCGGTCTGCTTCGCCAGCTCCTGGGCCCAGTACAGGGCCAGGTAGAAGTGGCTGCCGCGGTTGTCGATGCCACCGAGCCGGCGGCTGGGCGACTTGTTCTCGTTGAGGAAGGTGCCGGTCGCGCGGTCGAGGGTGTCCGCGAGTACCTGGGCGCCGGCGTTGCCGGTCTTCTGCGCGAGGTGCTCGAAGCTGGCCGCCAGCGCGAAGAACTCGCCCAGGCTGTCCCAGCGCAGGTAGTCCTCCTTGACCAGCTGCTGGACGTGCTTGGGCGCCGAGCCGCCCGCGCCGGTCTCGAAGAGGCCGCCGCCCGCCATCAGCGGGACGACCGAGAGCATCTTGGCGCTGGTGCCGAGCTCCAGGATCGGGAACAGGTCGGTCAGGTAGTCGCGCAGGACGTTGCCGGTGACCGAGATCGTGTCCTCGCCGCGGCGGATGCGGTCGAGGGAGAACTTGGTCGCGTGGACCGGGGCCATGATCTCGATCTGCAGGCCCTCGGTGTCGTGCTCGGCGAGGTAGGCCCGGACCTTCTTGATCAGCTGGGCGTCGTGCGCGCGGTCCTCGTCCAGCCAGAACACCGCGGGGGTGCCGGTGGCGCGGGCGCGGGTGACGGCGAGCTTGACCCAGTCGCGGATCGGGGCGTCCTTGGCCTGGCACATCCGGAAGATGTCGCCGGCGCTGACGACCTGCTCCAGGACGACGTCGCCGGCCGCGTCGAGGACCCGCACGGTGCCCGTGGTGGGGATCTCGAAGGTCTTGTCGTGGCTGCCGTACTCCTCGGCCTTCTGCGCCATCAGGCCGACGTTGGACACCGAGCCCATGGTCGACGGGTCGAAGGCGCCGTGCGCGCGGCAGTCGTCGAGGACGACCTGGTAGACGCCGGCGTAGCTGCTGTCCGGGAGGACCGCGAGGGTGTCGTGCTCCTGGCCGTCCGGGCCCCACATGTGGCCGGAGGTGCGGATCATGGCCGGCATGGAGGCGTCGACGATGACGTCGCTGGGGACGTGCAGGTTGGTGATGCCGCGGTCGGAGTCGACCATGGCCAGCTCGGGGCCCTCGGCCAGCTCGGCGTCGAAGGAGGCCTTGATCTCGGCGCCCTCGGGCAGCGACTCCAGGCCCTTGTAGATGCCGCCGAGACCGTCGTTCGGGGTCAGGCCGGCGGCGGCGAGCACCTCGCCGTACTTGGCGAAGGTCTTGGGGAAGAACGCCCGGACCACGTGGCCGAAGATGATCGGGTCCGAGACCTTCATCATCGTGGCCTTGAGGTGGACGGAGAACAGCACGCCCTCGGCCTTGGCCCGGGCGACCTGCGCGGTGAGGAACTCGCGCAGCGCGGCGACGCGCATGACGGAGGCGTCGACGACCTCGTCCGCGAGGACCGGGACCGACTCGCGCAGGACGGTGGTGGAGCCGTCGTCACCGGAGAGCTCGATGCGCAGCGTGCCGTCGGCGGGGATGACCGCGGACTTCTCGGTGGTGCGGAAGTCGTCGTTGCCCATGGTGGCGACGTTGGTCTTGGATCCGGCGGTCCACTCGCCCATGCGGTGCGGGTGGTTCTTGGCGTAGTTCTTGACCGACGCGGGGGCGCGGCGGTCGGAGTTGCCCTCACGCAGGACCGGGTTGACGGCACTGCCCTTGACCTTGTCGTAGCGGGCGCGGATGTCGCGCTCCTCGTCGGTCTTCGGGTCGTCCGGGTAGTCCGGCAGCGCGTAGCCCTGCTTCTGCAGCTCGGCGATCGCGGCCTTCAGCTGCGGGATGGAGGCCGAGATGTTCGGCAGCTTGATGATGTTGGCCTCGGGGGTCTTGGCGAGCCGGCCGAGCTCGGCGAGCGCGTCGTCGATCCGCTGCTCCGCCGACAGACGCTCGGGGAAACCGGCGATGATGCGCCCGGCCAGGGAGATGTCACGGGTCTCGACGCCGACGCCGGCCCGCGACGCGTACGCCTGGATCACCGGCAGGAAGGAATACGTCGCGAGGGCGGGTGCCTCGTCAGTGTGCGTGTAGATGATGGTCGAGTCAGTCACCGGGTGCTCCGCTCCACGTCTGCAACATTGCTCGACATCAAGATATCTCGTGAGCGCCCCCCTCTCGACAGGACCCCGCGCCTCGGATCCTCGGGACCACGGGCGGCCGGTCAACCGATGAGCCGGGAACCGGTCAGCCGGTGAGCCAGGAACCGGTCGGCCTGCGAGCCGGAAGCAGCTCAGCCGGTGAGCCGGAAACCGGTAATCAGGCCGGGGCGGATGCGCACCGCGCGGTCCATGGCGTGGTCCACCCACGGCCGGAGCAGCCGCTCGTATCGGGCCAGCGCGTGGGGCTCGGTGATCAGGGAGGCGTAGCCGGTGACGACCACGCTCCAGCCGAGGTGGGTGACCGGATCGATGGCGTCGGCCTCGTAGGCGACGACGGCACCCGGATCGGCCTGCCGGGTGTGCGCGGCCAGCGCCGCGTCGGCGTGGGTGCGGATGACGATGTCACCGTCGTCCACGATGTGGTTGACCGGACGGATCGCGGGCAGCGCATGGCGGGTGAAGACGACCCGGCCCATGGGGACGCCGGCCAGTAGCCGCAGCGCCTCGGTGCCGTCCAGAGGGAGAGGCATGGGCATGGTTCGTGTCCCTTCGGATCCCTTTGGACCCCTTCGGACGGCGCCGCCGGTCCGCGTCGCGCGGGTGCGCGGGCACGCGGGGCCGGTGGAGGTCTGACCGCCTCAGTAGAGGGCACCCGGTGGCGTGTCGCCAGGGGCCGTTCGGCCCCTGTTGCCGGACGGCGGAACTGTGTTCACTGGCCTCCGGGTCGTTCACCGACCTCCGGATACCGATCTCCGGATACCGACCTCCGGATCCGGCGCCGGGCACAAACCCTGTCGCGGCGGACCGTTCGTGAGCGAGGGCGAGGGCGTGGACGAGGGCGGCGTGAGCGAGGGCGGCGTGAGCGAGGACGTGGGTGAGCAAGTGGCCGAGGAGGAGCGGGAGGTGGCGGATGCCGCGGAAACGGGCGGAACGGTGATCGCGCCGGTGGGGCCGGTGGGGGCGGTGGGTCACACGGACCTGACGCCCGACACATGGAAGCTGGTGCAGGCCGAACTGCCGGCCCGGTTGGCGCGGCTGGGCGACGGCGCGTACGGACTGGTACGGGCCGGCGCCGGACTGCCGGTGGTGTTCGGGCGCGCACTGCGCGAGGCGGGCCACAGGCTGGTCGTTCTGCTCCCCGCCCAGGGGGTGGTACCCGCGGCGCTGCCGTACCGGGACCGCACGGCGGCCGGGGAGTTGCTGGCGCTGGCCGAGCATATGCGCCTGCTGACGTACGACCCGGCCGACCGTGACGCCTGTGTCGGCGCCGACGAGCGGATGATCGCCACCTGCGGCCGACTGCTGGCGGTCTGGGACGGCTCCCCCTCCAACGGAGACGATGCCACGGCGCACTTGGTGGCCTTCGCCCGTGGCCGCGGCATCCCGGTGGACGTGGTGTGGCCGGCCGGGGCCACGCGCACGGCCGCACCGGCCTGCCGTCCGGGTCGCCTCGGCTCCTAGGCCGTCCCGGTCCACCCCGCTCCTAGGCCGTCCCGGTCCACCCCGCTCGTAGGCCGTCCAGTCCCCCGGCTCGTAGGCCGCCCGGTCCACCGGCTCGTAGGCTTTTCTCCTGTGGGAAGCGACATATCTATGCAGTACACACAGGCGGTCCCAGCCGCCCCCGCCGCCCCCGTGCGGGTCTTCATCCTCGACGACCACGAGGTGGTGCGCCGGGGCGTACGCGATCTGCTGGAAGCCGAGCCGGACATCGCCGTGACCGGCGAGGCGGCGACCGCGCGGGAGGCACTGGCCCGGGTGCCCGCGGCACGCCCGCACGTGGCCGTGCTGGACGTACGGCTCGGCGAGGGCGCTAGCGACGGCAGCGATCACGGAGGGGTCGAGGTGTGCCGGGAGCTGCGCGCCCGGATGCCCGAACTGGCCTGCCTCATGCTCACGTCCTTCGACGACGACGAGGCGCTGTTCGACGCCATCATGGCCGGGGCCGCGGGCTATGTGCTCAAGCAGATCGGCGGCTCCGACCTGGTGGCCGCGGTACGTACCGTGGCGGCCGGCCGGTCCATGCTCGACCCCCGTACGGCGGCGCGGGTGATGGCGCGGCTGCGCAATCCGCAGCCGGCGCCCGAGCCGTCCGGTTCGTCCGAACTGGAGCGGCTGTCCCCGCGTGAGCTGGAGATCCTGGACCTGATCGGGGAGGGGCTGACGAACCGGCAGATCGCCCAGCGGCTGTTCCTGGCGGAGAAGACGGTCAAGAACCGGGTGTCGTCCATCCTGTCCAAGCTCGGCGTGGGACGGCGTATCCAGGCGGCGATGCTGGCGGAGCGTCTGCGCGAGCCGCACGGACACGGCGCCCGGTAGGGCCTTCGGTCCCGGGCCCTGAGTCGCGGACCCCCGGCCGACGGGTTCTCAGTCGGCAGGCAGCGGCGCGCGCCACACGATGCGGGTACCGCCGTCCGGTGCGGACTCGACGGTCAGCGTGCCGCCGTACTGCTCGGCCCGGGACCGCATATTGGCCAGTCCCCCGGTGTGCTCGGCCGCGCCGATCCCCACCCCGTCGTCCGTCACGGTGAGCGCGAGGCCCTCACCGGTGTCCGCGGCGACGAGGACGATGTCCGCCCGGCGGGCCGAGGCGTGCCGGGCGATATTGCTCAGAGCCTCGGCGGCCACCGCCAGGACATGATCGGCCAGTTCGTCCGGAACGCTGGAGTCCACCGGCCCTTCGATACGCAGCGACGGGGTGAATCCGAGCGGCTGGGCGGCCAGCCGGGCGGTCTCGGCCATCCGGCGGCGCAGGCCCGGACCGCCGCGCGGGTCGCCGGCCGAACGCAACTCGAAGATGGTCGACCGGATGATCTTGATGGTGGAGTCCAGGTCGTCCACCGCCCGGGAGACCCGTTCGACGGCGTCGGGCCGGTCGATCAGGCGGGTCGCGCTCTGCAGCGTCATCCCGGTCGCGAACAGCCGCTGGATCGCCAGATCGTGCAGATCGCGCGCGATGCGGTCGCGGTCGTGCAGGACGGCCAGCTCCTCCGACTCGGCGCGGCGCCGGCCGAGTTCGAGGGCGATCGCCGCCTGGTCGGCGAAGCCGGAGATCAGCGTCACCTCGGTGTCGTCGAAGGTCGGCCGGCCGGCCCGGCGGCTCAGCCGCAGCGCACCGCAGGCCGCGGTGTCGATGGGCAGCGGCACCGCCACGGTGGGTCCGTACGCCTCCTCGCCGTCGAAGCGGTACGCCCGTGACTCCTTGCCGATGTCCGCGGTGACCACGGGCTCCTGGGTACGGGCGGCGCGGCCGGCCAGCGACCCGTGCACCGGAGCGGACAGCCCCTGGAGGCGTGTGGCGTGACGGCCGTGCGCCACCTCCACGACGAGCCGGTCGCCCGCCCCCGCCGGCAGCAGCACGGCGGCCAGATCCGCGTCGGCGACCTCCATCGCCCGCCGGGCGATCAGCTGGAGCGCCCGGCTCACCTCGGTGCCGGCGAGCAGACTGCGGGTGATCTCACCGAGCGCTTCGAGCCAGCGCTCCCGGCGGCGACTCTCGTGGTACATACGGGCGTTGTCGATGGCGACCCCGGCCGCGATGGACAGGGTGGTCAGCACCTTCTCGTCATCCGCGTCGAAGCCTCCGCCGCGCTTCTCGGTGAGGTAGAGGTTGCCGAAGACCTCGTCGCGGACGCGGACGGGCACGCCGAGGAAGGTGCGCATCGGGGGGTGGTGCTCGGGGAATCCGTAACTGCTGGGATGCCGGGTGAGATCCGTCAGCCGCAGCGGCTCGGGGTTGCGGATGAGCTCCCCGAGAATGCCGTGACCGCAGGGCGACTGGCCGATCCGCGACACGAGGTCATCGGCCATGCCCACCGGCAGGAACTGGGACAGCCGCTGCCCGTCGCCGACCACTCCCAGGGCCCCGTACTCGGCGTCGGTGAGGGTGACGGCGGCTTCCACAATGCCTTGCAGTACCTGCGGCAGTTCGAGGCCGCGCCCCAGGTCCATCACGGCGGTGAGCAGGCTGTGGATCCGGTCCGGTACGTCGAGCCGCGGCCACGGCGGGGACGGGAGTGAGGGTGACGAAGAGGGCGGGGATGACGAAGAAGGTGAGGGTGGAGGTGAGGACGAGGGTGGGGGTGAGGGTAATGCCGGAGGGGGTACTGCTTCGGTCATCGCTGCTGTCTGCTCCTGGACCGGTCCGTGGACAGCTCATCAGCGTACGGCACCTGCGGGACCCGCCCGCCGGTGGCCTCCTCACGGGAACAGGTCCGGGGTGCTCCGGGCCGACTCGGCCGCCGGCCGCCGCGGCTGTGTGGCCGGGACGTGCTCCGTGGCCGGGTTGCCTTTCGTGGCCGGGTCGTCGTCCGTGGCCGTATCGTCCTCTTCGAACGTGAGCCGGTCGACGACCTCGACCACGCCGTCGACGCTCTCGCACAGTCGCACGGCGACGGGGATGAGGCTTCTGCGCCGGATGGCGCCGCTGAGCGTCACCGTGCCGTCCGTGACCTCGACGGTGACGGCGGACGGCGGCACACCCAGCGTCCGGGTCAGTACGTCTTCCAGAATCTCCTCCTGGATCGCCCGGTCACGCCGCAGGAACAGCTGGATGAGGTCACTGCGGCTGATCACACCGATCAGCCGGCCGGAACCGTCCACCACGGGCAGGCGCTTGACCTTCTTCTCGTCCATGGTCCTGGCCGCCCGCACCACGCTCCACTCGGGGCGCGCCACCACGGCCGGACTGGTCATGAGCGCTTCGGCGGTGGCGGGACCGATCTTGTCGATATGCCTGCGCAGCAGATCCGCTTCGGAGACGACTCCCACCGGCCGCTCGTCCTCGTCGATCACCGGGACGGCGGTGATGTCGTACTCCTCCAGCAGGCGCGCGATCTCCCGGAACGTGGTGCCCCGTTGGACGACGACGGCGTTGGGTGTCATCAGATCGGCGACGCTGCGGTGCCTCATCTACGGTGCCTCATCTCTGACCAGTGGTGACTCGTCTCTGACCAGTATCAGTCGTGATCAGTATCAGTCGTGGTAGTGATCAGTCGTGCGGGACCACGGCCACTGGGCAGGTCACATGGTGGATGGCGGCGTGCGCGACCGGGCCGACGCGCGGGGCGAGCAGGGGCCGCTGCCGTCTGCGGCCGACCGCCAGGAGTTCGGCTCCGACGGCCGTCTGGATGATCGCCCGCGTCGGGCTTTCCGGCAGCACGGTCAGCCGCACCGGAACATCGGGGAACCGCTCCCGCCACGGCTCGATGGCGCCCCGCAGCTCGGCATCCGCCGCCTTGACGATATCCGCCGTGACATCGGGGTCGGGCCCCCACGGGGCGTAGGCGGACACCGGCAGCGCGCGGCCGTGCACGGCACGCAGCGGACAGCCGCGGCTCCGCGCGGCGTCGAAGGCGAACGCCAGCAGGCGTTCACAGGGGCCGTTCAGGCTCACCCCGACGACGACCCCCGGCTCGGCCTCCGGCTCCCGACCGCCCGCGGCCTCCTGCCCCGGTCGTGCCCCCTCGGTCTCCCGGCCCGGTTGTGCTCCCGCGGCTTCCTGCCCCTGTTGTGCTCCCTGTTGTGCTCCCCCGGCTTCGCCGCCTTCCCGGACGAGGACGACCGGCCCCTCGGCACGGCCCACGACGTCCAGGCTGGTATCGCCGAACGCGTAGCTCTGCCACATCCCGAGCGCCCGTGAGCCGAGCACCAGCATCAGCGACTCGTCCGCCGCGCGCAGCAGTGCCGACCGGGCCTCGTCGCCGACCAGGTCCTCGATGACCGGCAGATGCGGGTGGCGTGCCCGCACCGCTTCCTGGGCCTCGCGCACGATCCGCCGCGCACCGGCGTTCTGGTCCCGCTCAGGGGGTGTGTCGGGCGCCTCGGCGGCCAGCAGTATCCAGGCGTGCAGCAGGCGCAGCGTCGCGTGCCGCCGGTCCGCCTCGTCAGCGGCCCACAGCGCGGCGGCCAGGCTCTCCGGCGCGCCGTCGAGCCCTACGGTGATGACTCCTGGCTCCATGGCTGTCCTTCGGATTGCACCATGGCGGTCCTTCGGCTCCGGCTGTGTCCGGCACCGCCACTTCACCCATCGTGACCCACATCGCACAGCCGCGCCACGGCGGTCCGGCCCGCCCCCGCACAAGGCCTCTTCATAAGCCCCCTTATAAGGCCCCTTCGCTCTGTTCCCTCGCCCTGTTCCCCTCGCCCTCCCTCGCCCTGTTCCCCTCGCCCCGTACCTTCGTCTCACCCTGCCCCTTCGTCTCGCCCTGTCCCTTCGTCCGGCTCCCTCGCCGTGCTCCCTCGCGAAGCGACTCAGCCGGAGGGACCATGCAGGTAGGGGCCTCGCTCCTGAGGTGCCCTGCGGGCGACAGGTCCGCGACTCCGCCCTTGGGGGTGAAACCCGATGATGCTCTGGGACGGCCATTGGGGCGGCTATGACCACGGCGGGTGGGGCTGGTTCGCCATGTCGATCAGCATGCTGCTGTTCCTGGCGCTGATCGTCCTGGTCGTGCTCCTGTTCTTCCGCGCGTTCAGCCGCGGCGGCTCAGCCGCCTTCTGGGAGCGCCCCGCCCCGCCCGGCGCCCCGGGCCCGGGCCGGGCGAACGCCGAGCAGATCCTCGCCGAGCGGTTCGCCCGCGGTGAGATCGACGAGGAGGAGTACCACCGACGCCTGGCCACTCTCCGTGGGTCACCGCCCGGTACGTGAGGTGAGCTAGTGACGCACTGACTTCACGTATTCGGGCGAGGTTCCGGCCGCGCAGCCACAACAATGTGCGCATGGCCGATGACTGGAAGCGACAGATCGACCGGCTCCACGAGGGCCTGGTGCGCCGCGACGACCCGACGGAGTGGGTGGCCGAGGCCGATGCCGTGGAGGCGTCCTACCGATATCCGCATCTCATACTCCGCGGCCCGGTCTTCGGCCTCGCCGTGCAGGAATCCCCGGCGTCGGAGGAGTGGCGGCTGATCGCTCCCGTGACGAGCGGCACGCCTCAGGAGGCCCGGGACGGGCTGAATTCGCTGCTGTGGTTCAAGGCCAAGGACGACACCGACGACCCCGGCGCCCGACGCGAACTGCTGGCCGCGGTGGCGGTGCTCGAACGCGAGCGGGTCGACGAGCTGACCGTACTCGGCGTGCGCTACCGGGTGGTGCGCGGCGACGAGTTCGCACGCTGCGGCGAGAGCGGTCTCGAACCGCCCCGGCCCACCGACCCGGATCCCGCCGACGGCTCCTGGGACGACCGGCGTCAAGTGCCTTCGCCGGACCTGGACTTCGTCCTCGCACCGGGCCGGGAGGGCGGTCTGATGGCAGGCGCCATGAGGCTGGCACTGCGGGGGTTCGCCTACTCCGGGGTGCGGTTTCCCGCCGGCGTACGCGAGGACTCCGAGCGGGCGCGCACCTCCCATCCGGACGTCGTCCTGCTTCCCGTGGGGTTCGGTGTGGTGGAACGCGACGACCGGGGATGGCGGCCCCATGGCGTGCCGAGGCCGACCCCGCACGACGCACGACGGATGCTGCACGACGGGATGAAGGAATTCTGGCCCCTGCTCTACGAGTTCAGCGACCGCGAGAAAGCCCAGTACGCGGAGGCTGCCGCGGAGTTCCGGGCGGCCGGCCGCGCGAACGAGGTGCGGGTGGACGGCCGGCTGTTCCGGATCTGCCGCGTCGAGCGGATGGTCAGGTCCGGCCCCGACGGCCCGGAGTCGCCGCGCCCCTCGGACCTGGACGACCACGGCCCGATGCGGCTGCACCCGACGATGGACGAAACCGGCGTCATCCACTACGACGACTGACCGGCCGGCCACCCGACCAGGTTGTTGGCCTGACGCTGCTGATGCCTGACCCTGCTGAGGGTCTGGCCCTGCTGATGGCCTGACGGGCCGACGCGGTTGAACCGCCGTACCTCGCACTGCCAGGGACCGGTCCCGTCACGCGTGAAGACCGCCGAACGGCACTGCCGTACCACGTGTGGCCCCGGAGAACGGGCGGCGCCCCTCCCCCGGTGCTACCAATGAAGTATCTCCGGTGGCCCCGGGGTCGCGCCCAGGCAAGCGCGTCCCCGGGGACTGGAGCAGTACGCGCGCCACGCCGCACCGCCTGCACGGCCGGGTCCCCAACGCCCTGACCGACGATGGGAGTTCGGACCGTTCGGACAGCAGCGGGGACGATCAAGCCTGCACGCCTCTTGTCTTCAGGCGTCTTCAGGCAGCCCCAGGCAGCCTCAGGTGCCGGGATCCTCGAGGTGCTCGGCCAGGCGGAACAACGCGGGCAGCGCCGCGCGGACGGCGGCCCGGTCGGTGTCGTCCAGCGCCTCCCACGCGGCGTCCAGACGGTTCTCGTGGGCCCGGTTCCAGGCGGCGAGTTGCTCCTTGCCCGCCTCGGTCAGCGTGACGACGGAGGCCCGGCGATCGGCGGAGTCGACGGCACGGGCGACCAGTCCGGCATTGATCATCTGCCCGACGAGTCCGCTGACGGTGCTGGCGGCCAGCCGCTGCCGGGTGGCGAGGTCCCCGATCCGCGCGGGGGAATGCTCCGCGAGCACCTGGAGGAGTTCCACCTGGGCCATGGGCAGCGTCTCCCACGGGTAATCGGTCCGGATCGAGGCGCGCAGCGCACGTCGCAGACGCGTCACGGCTTCGGTGAGCAGACGCGCATCGGGCACGTTCCCCGCCTGCGGGACCGGACGTCGGAGTCGGGATCGGGGCTGCGCGGGCATGAGGGAACTGTACCCACGCGTTCGGCCCAACGGCCCGGGGCTGCTCCTCAGGCCGGTCGTCAGGTCGTCAGGTCCTCAACCCTCAGCCCTTCAACCCCTCAGCCCCTCAGCCCCTCAGCCCCTCAAGCATTGCGCCCTACGCCCCGTGCCGGAGGTCCCGCCCGGCCCGCTGGTGCGGCCGCGATCCGGGTGGCAGCGGACCGCGCGGGCTCAGTCCGGAGGCGATGACGGCGGCGACGGAGACGGCGAGCAGCACCAGGATCGCCCACCGGGGACCGTCGAGACCGGTGCTTCGGGCGGCGAGATGCAGTACGAGGGTGACCAGCGCGACGCCGAGCGCGGTTCCCAGACCGCGAGCCATATTGACCAGTCCGCCCCCGGTGCCGGACGAGCCGGCCGGGATGGCCCGCATGATGAGGGTGTTGTTGGCGGGGGTGAAGGTGCTCAGGCCCAGCCCGAGCAGTACCAGTACCGGCGGCAGCCATGCGGTGGTCAGGGGAAGGACGGCCAGCGCCGCCAGCGCGCCGACGCACACCCCGGCGCCCAAGAGGCAGCGGCCCCGTTCGGTGAGAGCGGCGGGAAGCAGCTTGTCGGCGGCGGTGGCGCCCAGGGCGAAGCCGGCGGGCAGCGCCGTGAGCACCAGCCCGGCGGCCAGTTCGGAGGAGCCCGTGCCGGTCAGCACGAGCGGCACCAGGACGAGCGGACCGAACAGCACCAGATAGCCGCACAGCGCCCCCACCAGCCCGGAGGAGACCGCCCGTACCCGCAGCAGCGCCAGGTCGAGAAGCGGTGCGGGCGTCCGGTGCTGCCGGACGGTGAACGCTCCGCCCGCGCCCACGGCGAGCACGAACAGTATGGCGATGCCCCATCC
This sequence comes from Streptomyces sp. NPDC001339, assembly GCF_042895955.1. Taxonomy (NCBI): domain Bacteria; kingdom Bacillati; phylum Actinomycetota; class Actinomycetes; order Kitasatosporales; family Streptomycetaceae; genus Streptomyces; species Streptomyces sp. NPDC001339. Next base: position 171,211 of record NZ_JBIAWT010000006.1, read on the forward strand.
CGGCACCGGAAGCCCGGAGGCCGCCGAAACCCCCAGCAGCCCGCAGGTGGTCGCCATGGCGAGCAGGGCCAGGCCGGGCCAGTCGAAACGACGAGCCGGGTTACGGGTCCGGGTCCGGGGCAGCAGATACTGACCCGCGATCAGGGCCACCAGTCCAATGGGCACATTGACGCCGAACACCCAGCGCCAGCCGAGTGCGGAGACCAGCGCACCGCCCACCGTCGGCCCGAGCGCCAGACCCAGCGCCTGCGCGGCGGCCTGCACCCCCAGCGCGGTGCGCATCTTCTCCCGGGGTGCGCTGGTGGTCACCAGGGCCACACTGTTGGCCTGCATCATCGCCGCACCCGCGGCCTGGACGACGCGGAAGACGACGAGCATGCCGAGCGAACCGGCTACTCCGCAGGCCGCCGACGCCGCCGTGAAGACCAGGAACCCGTAGAGGTAGAACAGCTTGCGGCCGTACGCGTCCGACAGCCGCCCCACGGGGATCAGCAGGGCGACGAGCGTGAGCAGGTAGGCGAGCGACACCCACTCGACGCCGGCCAGGGACGCGCCGAACTCCGTGCGCAGGCTTCCGTAGATCAAGGTGACGATGCTGGCGTCCAGTTGACCCATGAAGGCTCCGAAGCACACCGTCGCCACTGCCAGCCGCCAGGCGCCCGGCCGGGTGCGTATGCGCTCGGGCCGACGACGCTCCGTCAGCAGGGCCGCCGGATGCCGGAGGCTCCGCAGCCGCGTTCGGGGGAAGCGGACGGTCACCCGCCCAATTATATCGGTCACCGAAATTTTCGCGGTCCACCGGTCCCGTCCCGCGCCGCCTCCGTCAGCCCGTCCCCGTCGGCCCGTCCCCGTCAGCCCGTCCCCGTCAGCCCCTCGCTGGCGGCTCACCTCCGTCAGCGCGTGCACTGCTCCAGCATCGTCTGCTTGTCCCCCGCCGTCACCGGAAGGTCGTACTTGACGGCGACCTGGGCGAACCGGACCGAGTACGCACAGCGGTTCCGTTCGTACGGCGGCAGCCAGGAGCTCGGGCCCGCGTCACCCTTCGAAGCATTGGCCGGACCGTCCGAAGGCAGCAGGTTCAGCGGATCGTTCGCGATCTGCTTGCGTTTGCTCTCCTTCCAGCGGGCCGCGCCCATCTGCCAGCCGTAGGAGAGCGGTACGACATGGTCGATCTGCACCGCGGCGGCTTTCTGCTTCCGCCACTCGATGGTCTTGCCGGTGTACGGATCGGCCAAGGTCATGGACTCGACGACGCAGTCGGAGCCGGGCCGGTACCGAACCTCGCGTCCGTCCCGGGCCAGGAGATCGTTCCTCGTGTCGCAGCGGTTCCGCGCCAGCGGCACCCCGTCGGCCGTGTCCATCCACGCATAGCCGAACTTGTCGCGGGTGTATCCGGCTTTCGAGCCCCGGCCCGCCGTCCGCACCTTCTCGATGAGCCGCCGCGCCTCCGCCTTGTCCGACGAAGAGGTGATGGGCGCGAGCCCCGGGTTCGTGCCGTCCGGGTTTCGCAGGGGGCTGACGCCGTGGCTCCCGGTCGCCGGTGGGCCGGGTTTCTTGCCGTCACTCGCCGGCCCCCCGCCGCAACCGGCGAGAACCGCCGCCGAGAGGGCACCGGCCACGATCCCGACGCCTGCCCTGCGCACGCGCAGGCGCACGCGCACGCGCACCGCGATGCTGTCACGCGTGTGCACACTCACGTGCCGTTCAGCGCGCATGGCCCGTCACCTCCGCTATTCGCGGCGAGAGATGCGCGAGGACCGCGCGAGTGGCCAGGAGGGGGTGGGTGGTGCGGCGATGCCAAGGGCGTTTCACAGCAAGGGCCTCGTTTCAGCGGTGAGCGGTCGGGCGGCCGGGCAGGGAGCAGCCCGGCGCACCAGTAGATGATCACTCACGTGAGGTTCGCGCGATGGCGCGGGTGGACCCGTCGCCGACGTGCCGCTGACGGTGCGCTGACCTGGCGCTCCCCCGCCCGGGGATGCGATCACCGCGCGCTCGGCCGACGGTGGGAGGAGAGAGGGAGCGGGGGAGGACGGAGACGGAATCCCATGACCACCGAGCTCCAGCACCGGCCCGCGGAATCGCACCAGCACACCCATGGGCCCGACTGCGGACACGACGCGGTCGTCCACCACGATCACGTCGACTACCTGCACGCCGGGCATGTGCACCGCGAGCACCGGACCGCCGACGGTACGCACTACGACGAGTGCGACGTCTGTCAGTGTGCGCACTGCAGCGACTCATGCGCCGTGTGCACCTGCACCGACTGCGCGTGCCCGACCTGCAATCACGCCGAGTGCGCCTGCGACTCCTGCAGCGGCGACGCGTGCGTGCGCTGCACCTGCCAGAACTGCACCTGCGCCACCTGCCGGCACCCCGACTGATCGGCCTGATCGGCTCCCTGACGACATGCGACGGCCGGGCCCTTGTGCGGGCCCGGCCGGTGCGCGGGGAGTTAGCCGATGCCGAGTTCCAAAGCGACGGCCTGCGTGAGGTCAAGACCGAGGCCCAGTTCCAAGCCGACACCGACCGCGGTGCTCAGGGCAGGATCGCAGGCGTCGGCGTCCACCGTCGACGCCGCCACCGCCACCGCTTGGACCGTCGGTGCCGGGGCTGTCGAGGCTGTCGAGGCTTGGGCCGGGGCGGCGAACAGGAGGGTCGCCAGGGTCAGCAGGGCAGTGGCGGCGAAGGTACGGAGAGTGCGCGACAAGACAGGCCCTTTCTTCGGTACGCGGCCGGTGGCGGCATGCGCTCACGGCCACGTGATCTGTTGTTCAGGGCGCCCTGGTTTCTCGGATCCGGCAAGAGGCTTTCCGGCCCGCCGCACGGACTAACGTCATGTCACCCGTACGTGGTATCTCACCCCATGTCGCGTCATGTCCCGTGTACGTGAAATCCCTTGCCATATCTGGCATATGTGCCGTCATCCAGCGTCCGCGCCCCCCACCGGCAGATCCCAGAGGTCCTCGCGCGGGCGGCGCGGACACGGCGCAGCGGTTCCAGGGGCGGCTCGGCGACTCCAGGGGCGGCGCAGCGACTCCAGGGGCGGCTCGACGGAGAGCGGGAACGTCGCGGGAGCGGCGGCTCAGCCGTCCCCGGGTGCCGACGCCGATGCCGTGAGCTGGGACAGGGCGCGCGACAGAGCGGTCAACGCCTCGGTGATATGCGGGAGTTCGAGCGGGTCCGGGGCGTCCAGGACGCGCTGCCGCAGCTCCGGGTCGGCGCCCAGCAGCGCCCCCGCGTCGAGCCGTACCCGCAGCGCGCGCGGGTCGTCGCCGAAGCGGTGTCCGCCGCGTGCCGCCCAGGGCGCCAGTCTCCGTTCCAGCGCGGTGGATTCGACGATGCCATGGGCGGCGAGTGGCCGGCGCAGGGGTTCGAGATCGGCGTAGAGGTGGCTTCCGGAGTGCGGCGGGCGGCAGAGCGCGCCGGCCTCGGTGACGGTGTGGTGGAGCGCCGCGGCGAGCGCACCGTAGACCCGGGCGATGGCGGCGGTTCTGGCGCGTACGGAGTCGGGTTCACCGAGCGCGTGGGCGGCGGCGCAGGCGATCGGTCCGGGGAGCGGGGTGCCGAGTGCGGTCAGCGCCTCCAGCGCGGCGGCCCGCAGGACCGTGCCCCCGCGGGTACCGGGGAAGCGGGCGAGCGCGGCGGGCCAGGCGGCGGGGGTGAGCGTGGCCCGCAGATCGGTCAGTACCACGACCTCGTCGGGCAGCATCTCGGCGGGGCTGAGCACCACGGTGTCATGCGGATCGTGCAGCAGATCGCGACGGGTCTCGTCACTGAGCACCCACAGCCCTTCCTCGGCCGCCGCCTCGCACACCTCGTGAAGCTGTTCGGGTGCCGGGCAGGTGCCGGTCGGGTCGTCGGCGACGGACAGCACCAGCAACTGCGGGGAGTCGCCGTGCATCCGGGCCCGGCGGACGGTCTCCAGCAGCGCGAACGGGTCCGGCATCCCGCCCGATTCCGCCGGTACGGGGGCGAGGTGCACCGGCCGCCCGAGCAGCCGGGCCGGTGGGGCGTACGACGCGGAGCAGGGCCGCGGCAGCACCACCGCGCCGTCCGCGGCGGCGTACAGCGCGAGCAGCAGGGGGGTCAACCCGGGCGCGGCCAGGACGTCCTCGGGAGCGGTCTCCAGACCGCGGCGTTCCCAGTAACCGCACGCGGCGGTGCGCAGCGGTACGGCGCCGCCCGGAGGCTCGGCCTCGGTACGGCCGGCGGCCGCGGAGAGGTGCGCGGCGAGGTCCGGGAGAACCGGCAGGCCCACCGGCGGATCCGGTTGCGGATCCGGGGCGGTCGGCTGCATCGGTACCTCCACTCCACGACGGGGGATCGATACGACGGGGGGCGATACGACGGGGGGTCGATCGTGGGCCCCTCATATGTGGGCCCCTCACATGAGGGGCGGCCCCGACCACCTTGGCAGACCACGGGCCGACGCCTGGGGCGACACGTCAGCGGAGGGCGCGCAGGCTCTGCCCGCACACCGCCAAAGTCCGCATAATGATACGCGACTCTCATTTTGCGAGACGACGACGTACGGTGGACCACCCGCCACGCATGCGAAGGAGAGCCGGCCATGCCGCAGGAAACCGCCGTCTACACCCACGGCCACCACGAGTCCGTGCTGCGCTCCCACACCTGGCGCACCGCCGCCAACTCGGCCGCCTACCTGCTGGATTCACTGGAGCGCGATATGCGGATCCTGGACGTCGGCTGCGGCCCGGGCACCATCACCGCCGATCTCGCCACCCTGGTCCCGGACGGGCAGGTCACCGGCCTGGAGTACGCACCCGAGGTACTGGCGCAGGCGCGCGCCACCGCTGCCGAGCGAGGCCTGACCAACGTCCACTTCGCAGTCGGTGACGTCCACTCACTGGACTACCCCGACAACACCTTCTCCGTAGTGCACGCCCACCAAGTGCTGCAGCACGTGGGCGATCCCGTACAGGCACTGCGCGAGATGCGCCGGGTCACCAAGCCCGGTGGGATCGTCGCCGTCCGCGATGCGGACTACTCGGCCATGACGTGGTACCCGGAGGTCCCGGGGATGGCCGACTGGCTGCGGCTGTACCTGCGAGTGGCCCGCGCCAACGGAGGCGAGCCGGACGCCGGACGCCGGCTGCACGCCTGGGCCCGGCGGGCCGGTTTCACCCCGGACGCGGTCACCGCTACCGCCGGCACCTGGTGCTACCGCACTCCGCAGGAGCGCGCCTGGTGGAGCGGGCTGTGGGCGGACCGCACGGTCAGCTCCTCGTACGCGCGGAACGCGGTGGAGGGCGGACATGCCACACCGGCCGAGCTGGACCGAGCGGCGCGGGCCTGGCAGGCCTGGGGCGCCGAGGAGGACGGCTGGTTCACCGTCCTGCACGGTGAGATCCTGTGCCGGGTCTGACCCCGCCGTCCTGCACGGTGAGATCTTGAGCCAAGAGATCGCACCGCCCCGTGCCGCCCAACTAGGGTTGCCCGTATGGACATTCTGGGGACCTCACTGCGGGTGTGCGTCGGTGATCTCGATGCCGCGATCACCGTCTACGAACGACTGACCGGCGCCGAGGCGATCCGCTTCCAGCGCGGCGGGGTGGCGGTGGCGGCCGTCGGATGCTTCTTCCTGATGAGCGGCCCCGAGGCGGAGTTGTCGGTGCTTCGGAAGATCACCGCGACCCTCGCCGTGCAGGACGTGGACGAGGCGCTGGCGGATCTCAAGTCCGTGGGCGCGGACATCATCGCCGGTCCGCTGCCCACACCGATCGGCCGCAACCTCGTGGCCCGTCACCCGGACGGTTCGGTCTTCGAGTACGTGGACCGGCGGCAGACGGCGCGGGAAGCCTGAACGGCCCTCGCGCGCCGCGCCGTCAGAAGCACCCCAGGCTCCGGGCCGCTCAGGATTCCTCCCGTCAGGACACCTCCTGTCAGGACACCTACCGCCAGGACACCTACGGTCAGGACACCTCCAGGACGATCTTGCCGCGGGTCCGGCCCTCCTGGCTCCGGCGGAACGCCTCGGCGGCCTGGGGAAGCGGGAAGACGGTGTCGACCGGCACGGTCAGCTTCCCGGCGTCCGCGAGCGCGGCGAGCACGGTCAGACCGGCGCTGTCCGGCCGCACCCACACCAGGTGGCCGCCCTTCTCCTTGACCTGGCCGTCGGCGATGGACACCACCCGGCCGCGGTCCTTGAGCAGCTCCTGCGAGACGTCGATGACTCCCCCGCCGACGAAGTCCAGGGCCGCGTCGACCCCTTCGGGCGCCACCGCCCGCACCCGCTCGGCGAGGCCGTCGCCGTAGGTGACCGGCTCGGCGCCCAAGGAGCGCAGGAAGTCGTGGTTGCGCTCACTGGCCGTGCCGATGACACGGGCGCCCCGGGCGACCAGGATCTGGACGGCGAGCGAGCCGACGCCGCCGGCCGCGGCGTGCACCAGCGCCGTCTCGCCGGCCTGCACGCCGACCCGCTCGATCGACTGGTACGCCGTCAGGCCGGCGAGCGGAAGCCCGGCCGCCTGCTGCCAGCTGAGCGCGGCGGGCTTGCGTGCCAGCGTCCGCACCGGCGCGGCGACCAGCTCGGCGAAGGTGCCGTTCTGGCACACGTCCTTGCGGGCGTAGCCGATGACCTCGTCACCGATCGCGTACTCGGAGACGTCGGCACCGACCGCCTCGACCACGCCCGCCACGTCCCACCCGGGGATGAGCGGGAAGTACACATCCAGCGCCTCGTCGAGGTAGCCCGCAAGGATCTTCCAGTCGACGGGGTTGACCCCGGCCGCCCTGACCCGGATCAGGACCGAGTCCGGGCCCACCTTGGGGTCGGGAAGGTCGGTGTATTCGAGGACCTCGGGGCCGCCGTAGCTCTTCGCGGTGATTGCCTTCATGGTCCACCACAACCCCGCACGGCCCCGAGCCATTCCCGGCCCCGGGAAGATCACCGGATCGGCGGAACGACCGCCCCGGGCCCGAGCCGCACCAGCACTGGCACTGGCACTGGCACTGGCACCCGCAACAGCCGTACCTAGCTCAGCGTCTTCAGCGCCGCCGCGTCGTACGGCGCCAGCTCCGTGAACCGTCCCTCCAGGACCTTCGCCGCCCACTCCGGGTCCTGGAGCAGCGCACGGCCGACGGCGACGAGGTCGAACTCCTCACGCTCCAGGCGGTCGAGGAGGTTGTCGATGCCCTGCACCGGAGCGCCCTCGCCCTGGAAACCGCGGATGAAGTCGCCGTCGAGGCCGACCGAGCCGACGGTGATGGCGGGCCGGCCGGTGAGCTTCCTGGTCCAGCCGGCCAGATTGAGGTCCGAGCCCTCGAACTCCGGGAGCCAGTAGCGGCGGGTGGAGGCGTGGAAGGCGTCGACGCCGGCCGCGGCGAGCGGGGTCAGGATCGCGTCCAGCTCCTCCGGGGTCCCGGCGAGCCTCGCGTCGTAGGCCTCCTGCTTCCACTGCGAGTAACGGAAGATGACCGGGAAGTCCGGGGAGACGGCCTCCCGGACGGCGGCGACGATCTCGGCCGCGAACTTCGTCCGGGCCACCGGGTCGCCTCCGTAGGCGTCGGTACGGCGGTTCGTCCCCGCCCACAGGAACTGGTCGAGGAGGTAGCCGTGGGCGCCGTGCAGTTCCACGCCGTCGAACCCGGTGCGCTGGGCGGCCGCGGCGGCCTCGGCGAAGGCGCCGATGACGTCGTCCAGGTCGCGCCGGGTCATCGCCTTGCCGGTGCCCTCGGTGCCGTCGATCCGCAGTCCGGAGGGACCGACGGCGGGGGCGTCCGCGTACGGCGGCTCGCCCTGCTTGCGCACCATGCCGATGTGCCACAGCTGCGGCACGATCGTGCCGCCCGCCGCGTGTACCGCCTCGACGACCTTCGCCCAGCCCGCCAGCTGCTCCGCACCGTGGAACCGCGGCACCCGGTCGCTCTGCCCGGCCGACTCGTGGCCGACGTAGGTCCCCTCCGTCACGATCAGGCCCACACCCGCGGCGGCGCGGCGGGAGTAGTACGACACCACGTCCTCGCCGGGGACACCGCCCGGGGAGAACATGCGCGTCATCGGTGCCATCGCGATGCGGTTCGGGACGGTCAGACCGTTCAGCTTGACGGGCCGGGACAGGATCTCGGCCGCGCGGGAGGCGGAGGGCGCGGTGGTGGTCACGGGTGCTCCTCGGAGGTACCGGTCGGTATGTGCACGCGCATGAAACGCGTGCAGGCGTCAACCGTCCCGGCGGTCGGAGCATTCCACCCGCCCGGTGGACCTCCCTGTGATCCCGGCCACCCGCCCGGAGCCCAGGGCGGTCACCGCGGCCGTTCCTCCCGCGCCCCCAGGGCCCGCAGCAGGAACGGAAGGAGCTCGCGGACCGCCGCCGCACCGGACGAGGGGCCGTCCGCGGAGGCCCGGTGCGCCGCGTCGGGGGTGAGGAAGAGACGGCTGACCATCGAGCCGACGACCAGGTCTGCCAGCACATGCGCGTTCTCCGGCGGCGGGATGTCTCCGCGGTCGACGGCGCGGCGCACCACGGTGGCGGCCCGGTCGCGCACCGGCTGAATGATCGCGGTGTCCAGTACCCGGGCCAGCGCCTCGTTGTGCGCGGACTCGCCGATGAGGACGTGCAGCAGCCGGCCGCCGGGGCCCTCCAGCGTCTCCGCCTTGTCACGGAGCAGCGCGGCCAGGTCGCCTTCGAGGCTGCCGGTGTCCGGCTGCGGGCCGAGGTCGCTCGCCCAGCGCACGGCGGTGCCCACGACCAGGTCTTCCTTGGAGCGCCAGCGGCGGTAGAGGGTCGCGGTGGAGACCCCGGCCCGTTTGGCCACCGCCGCCGTGGTCAGCCCGCCGTAGCCGCTCTCCTGGAGGACCTGGACGGTGGCCTCCAGGAGGGCCCGGTCGCGGGCGGCGTCCCGCGGGCGCCCGCGGGCGGGCGTCGGCCCATCCGCCGCGGTCTGGTTGCTCTCGGTGCGTTCAGCCACACCCGGAGTCTAGCGGTCCACCATTACGAAACGAAAAGTTTTCGTTTCCTGTACGCTCGGCGGCATGACCTCTCACGCCACCACCCCTGACCTGGACCACCCCACCACCCCTGGCCTGGACGCCTCCGCTGTCGTGGACCGTCTCCGCGCCACCTTCGCCAGCCGTCGTACCGTCGCCACCGACTGGCGGCGCGGCCAGCTGACAGCCCTGCGCACCCTGCTCACCGAGCACCGCGACGAACTCCTCGCCGCGCTCGCCGCCGACCTCGGCAAGGGCCCCGAGGAGGCGTACCGCACCGAGATCGGCTTCACGCTCAACGAGATCGACCACACCCTCGGCCGCCTCGACGACTGGCTGGCGCCCCGGCCCGCGGAGCTGCCCGAACGGCTGCTCCCGGCGACCGCGCGGGTGGTCCGCGAACCCCTCGGCGTGGTCCTGGTGATCGCCCCCTGGAACTACCCGCTGCAACTCGCGCTCGCCCCGCTCGTCGGCGCGCTGGCCGCGGGCAACTGCGCCGTCGTCAAGCCCAGCGAACTCGCCCCCGCGACCTCGGCCGCCCTCGCCCGGCTGCTGCCGCGCCACCTCGACGCCGAGGCGGTGGCCGTCGTCGAGGGCGCCGTCCCGGAGACCACCGCGCTGCTGGCCCAGCGCTTCGACCACATCTTCTACACCGGCAACGGCGCCGTCGGCCGCATCGTGATGACCGCCGCCGCCCGGCATCTGACACCGGTCACCCTGGAACTGGGCGGCAAGAGCCCGGTCGTCCTCGACCCGGGCACGGACCTGGCCGCGGCCGCCCGTCGGCTGGTCGCGGGCAAGTTCCTCAACGCCGGCCAGACCTGCGTCGCCCCCGACTACGTGCTGGCGATCGGCGACACCGCCCGGGACATCGAGCCCCACCTCGCCGAGGCCGTGCGCGAGGCCTACGGCACGGACCCGGCCACCGCGCCCGAGTACGGACGGATCGTCAACGAGCGCCACTTCGACCGGCTGACCGCGCTCCTCGACAGCGGCCGCACCGTCATCGGGGGCACCCACCACCGCGCCGACCGCTACCTGGCGCCCACCGTCCTCGCCGATGTCTCCCCCGACGCCCCGGTGATGCGGGAGGAGATCTTCGGGCCGGTCCTGCCGATCGTGGCGGTGCCCGACCTGGACGCGGCGATCGCGTTCATCAACGAACGCGACAAGCCGCTGGCCCTCTACGCGTTCACCGACTCCGCCGAGACCCAGCACCGGCTGCTGACCGAGACCTCCTCCGGCGCGCTCGCCTTCGGCCTGCCGGTCGCCCATCTCACCGCCCCTGAGCTGCCGTTCGGCGGGGTCGGCGAGAGCGGGATGGGCCGCTACCACGGCGAGTACTCGATCGACACCTTCAGCCACACCAAGGCGGTACTGGACAAGCCGCTGGGGTGACCGCCGCCGCGCGACGGCGACGCCGCTGCCGCGGCACCACAGCGGCCACGGCCGCATCCGCGTCCCGCATCGGCCGGGTCCGAGAGCTCAGACCGGCCGCATCCGGTACTCGTAGCGCTCCGGGAGGGGATGCTCGGCCCGGGCCCTGGTCCGTACGTCCTCGGTGACCGGTGCGCCCGCCGCGGTCAGCTGTTCGGCGATGGCGTACCAGGTGTCGCTGAGCGTCTCGTCGCCCTCCCGCAGATCGGCGAGCTCGAAGCCGGTGTCGAAGATCTCCCGGGCCGCGGCCGGCCTCCCCTGGGCGAGCAGCACCCGCGCGGTCAGCAACTGGAAGCGCCCGTCGGCGAGTTCGCTCCGCGGCAGCCCCGCCAGCAGTCCGGCGGCCTCCTCGGCCCGGCCGGCCGCGAGCAGCGCGGGCACCGCCTCCCGGACGAGGGCGACGTGCACCCCGTGCCACGCGCGCCCGTCCGGGCCGTCCCCGTCCGGGCCGTCCGCCGAGGCCGCTTCCGCTTCCGCCGCTGCTGCCGCACAGGCCTCCGCGTACCGGTCGGCGGCGCGCCCCGCCTCACCCGCCTCGGATTCGGCGACGGCCAGGCAGTACAGCGGCAGCGCACCGGCGCCCTGCCCGGGTGGCTGCCCGGGGGCCTGCGCCGGACGTCCCAGCGCCCGCTCCCAGCTGCGGACGGCCTGGGCGCGGTCGCCGGCGTGCCACTGGGCGAGGCCGAGGTGGTAGTCGGTGGCCGGACCCGACGGGGCGGCCTCCAGCAGATCGCGCCAGGCCGGCGCGGTCATCGCCGCCGCGGAAACCGGGGTGCGGTCCGGCAGCGCTCCGGTCTTCAGCAGCGTCAGCCAGGGCTCCTGCTCCGGCCCGAGGGTGGCCGCGTCGAACGGCGTACCGGGCAGGTCGACGCCGGACCGGACGGCCTCCAGCGCGCCCCAGCCGGAGCCGGTGGCCAGTGACTCCTTCGGCTCCCGGTCGGCGTACGGCAGCCAGGCGGCGTACGCGGCGTCGACCTCCGGACGCGGCAGCGCCTCCGCCAGGCGGGCGGCCACCTCACCCCGGGCCGCGGCCCAGTCGACTCCGTGCACCGTCGCCGGGTCGGCGGCCAGCGGCCCGTACGCCTCCAGCCAGCTGAACGCGCCGCCGCCGTCGAGCGGTACATGTTCCAGCTGCGTACGGGCGAGCCCGGCCTGGATCTCGGCGTAGCCGCCGGTGCCCGGCTCGGTCAGCCACTGCTGCCAGCGCCGCCCGGCCCGGCCGGCTCCCCACAGGAAGAGCTTGCGGCCGCGGAGCGTGTCGGTGGAGGTCTGCACCAGCCCGTGGCCGCCCTCGTCGAGCGAGGCGATCCAGCGGCGGGCGCCGTCCGGCACGTCGTAGAAGTAGTCGGCCGGGAACTCGCTGCGGAGCGGATACGTCCGGTCCCCGCCGTCGTACTCCGGGACGGGCACCCGCCGCAGGGTCCGCTGATAGCCGAAGTACCAGGCCTGGTCGGCAGGGGCCAGGACACGGCTGCCCGCGGCTTCGGGAACCGCGGTGTTCGACCACCAGTAGACCGGGACGGTGTGCGGATGGGGGTTGCGGATCCGTACGCCCACGTAGAGGAAGTCGGAGCCGTCCGGGAGCCACAGATCCACCTGGAAGGGCAGATCGCGCAGCCGCTCCCACTCCCACAGCCGCAGCATCTCCCCGCCGTCCGGCGCGGGGACACGGGCGGCGTGCAACGGGGTACAGGAGAGGGTGGTGTGACCGGTGGCACCGATGTTCCACTCGATACCGCCGGAGAACCAGGCGCCGTTGAGGGCGAAGGCGGCGGGCTGCAGGACCGGGTTGCGGTAGAGCAGTTCACGGCCGGTGGCCTTGTGGTAGAGGGAGTACACCCGGCCACCGAGGCCGGGCAGGACGGTGGCGCACAGCCGGTCGTTCTCGATGACCAGCGCGTCGAGGCCGGTACTGCGGCGGACCCTTCCGTATCCGTCGCGCATCGCGACCGGCAGGAGCGAGTGCAGCGGCCGGTAGCCGATCTGACGGGCCATATCGGCGGGCAACCGGGTGCCCTGGGGGATCTCGACGCGGTGCGGGTCGTGGCCGCCTCGGAGGGCGGGGAGCGGGTTGTCCGGGCCGAGGGCCGCGGCGGGAAGGGTCAGGGTGGTACGGCGCACACTCGTGGCCACGGCTGCCTCGCAATGCTGAACCGGGCCACCTCGGCTGCGGTGGCCGCCTGTTGACCATGGAACATGGTCATCGCCGGTCTGAACAGGGCTGCTTGCGGCCAGCGGAGTCGGTTCGATCACACGATACGCCCGCCCCCACGCCCGCCCCCCACGCCTGCCGCCGCGACCCATCGGGCACAGGCCGGTGCCCCAACAGGCCCTGGCTAGGACCTGCCCACCGCATCCGGTTCGCTGAAGCGCAGCTGGTTGCCGAACGGGTCGGTGAGGGTGAGGCAGGTCCCGAACCCGTCGTGCTCCAGGCCGGGGCGCAGGTACGGGTAGTCCTTGGCGGCCAGCTCGGCGTGGAGCGCGCGGACGCCGGTCAGCTCGGTGTGGAGGGTGGAGCCGGGTGTGGCATCGCCGTGGTGCTCGGACAGGTGCAGGACGAGGTCGCCGCGCGAGACCTGGGTGTAGAGCGGCATACCGGGCTCGAAGCGGTGCTCCCAGTCGATGGCGCAGCCGAGGTAGTCGACGTAGAACTCATGGGCCTTGGCCACGTCGAAGATCCGGAAAACCGGCACGGTGCGGCGGAAGGCGACCTGCGCCGCCGGCGTCCGCTGCGCCGTATTCCCGACGGGCGCCGCCTTCCCGACGGGCGCCCCCTTCCCGTCCCCGCCGGCGAACATCTCGCTGGTGATCGCCCAGCGCTCGTGGTCGCGCCAGGCGCCGTCGATGAAGAGGAAGTCCGGGGAGAAGCCCTCCAGGCGGAAGCCGGCGCGTTCGACCAGGGCGAGGGAGCGCTCGTTGCCCGGCTGGATGTTGGCCTCCAGGCGGTGCAGGCCCAGCGTCTCGAAGGCATGGCGCAGGATGAGCCGCAGGCCCTCGCTCATCAGACCGCGGCCCGCCGCGTGCGCGAAGGCGCCGTAGCCGATCGCACCGCAGCGGAACGCGCCGTGCACGATGTTGTTGACGGTCACGTACCCCGCGATCCGGCCGCTGTCCAGCTCGCAGATCAGGAAGCCCGCACGCTGCGGCTCCTGGAGCCTGCTCAGGTAGCCGTCGTACGCGTCGTCGGTGACCGGCGGGGAGAGCCACGGGTGGTGCTGTCCGGTGCTCTCCCGCGCGGCGGCGGTGAACTCGTCCCGGTCGGCGGCGGAGAAGTGCCGGATGCCCACCCGTGGGCCTTGCGCCAGGTAGCGGTCGCTCGTGGTCATCAACGGATCGTACGAGGAGCCGCGGCGGCCCGCCAGCGAAGGCGGTGCCGCAGCCGCCGGTCAGACCCGCTCGGTCCTACCCCATGCCTGAAGGGCAGGGAAGGTACCCCCACCGCCCTCGCGCTCCGCCGCGCTCGATGCGGCGAGCGCCAGCCGGCGGTGGGTGCGGCGCAGCATCAGCCGGGCCATGACGGGGTGGACACGGCGGACGACGGCGAAGTGGAGCCGGCCGCCCGCGTGGTGGGTCCGGACAACCGTGCCGAGCGTGACCCGGCCGTCCGCCACCAGGACCGAGGCGCGGAAGTCCAGGTGCCGGGCGTCCTGGCCGAGCAGGATCTCGCGGTCCGTGCGTCCGACGACCGGGAAGGACGCGCGGTGGAACATGCCCGCCCAGGCGTCCGGTTCGGTCGGCAGACCGGGCCGCAGCTCCATCTGCCAGGCGTCGCGGAAGTCGGTCCGGGGGAACGCCCGGTGCGCCAGTTCGGCGGCGGCCGGGAGGGCGACGGGCCGGGGGCGCTCCCAGATCAGGCGGTTGAGCAGCCGGACGCGTGGGGTGCGGCGCACCGGTGCCGGCACCCGGCCGACGGCGGCGCGTTCGATGTTGTCGAAGATCTCCTCGACGACCGTGCAGTGCATCGGACGGATCGCGAGGTGCCACAACAGCCTTTGCCGGAGCGTGCGTCGGCCCTCCGTCCGGTGTGCGACCCGGCAGCGGTCCGGGCCCAGCGGACTCACCGTCACCTCGTGCCAGCCGTCCATTCCGGTGAAGGCGAAGTGGATGCGGCGGCCCGGCTCATGGACGGCGACGCGGTAGCGGACGAAGCCGTGCCCGCCGTCGGCGCCGACGCCCAGCGGGCGGTCGAAGCGCATCGGCGGCCAGACGGGCGCCGGGAAGAGGGGGTCACGGTCGCTGCCGAGCCGGTCGATCAGCGCGCCGACGACGTCGGCCGAAGCGGGGATGGTGCGGACATGAACGTCGCGAACGGTACGCACGGGCACCTCCATACGGTGGCGTATGTTTGTCCGTACGGTACCGTATGGACATGGCGCGACAGCGAGCGAAGGACCCCGGCGGCAGCGGCACCCGGCAGCGGCTCACCGCGCGGGACTGGGCGGATGCCGCCCTGGCGGCCATCGGCGAGGGCGGGCTCGCGGCAGTGGCCGTGGAACCGCTGGCCGCCCGCCTGGGCGCCACCAAGGGCAGCTTCTACTGGCACTTCACCAACCGGGACGCGCTGATCGAAGCCGCCCTGGAGCGCTGGGTGGAGCTCCGCACCGAGGCCGTGATCACCGAAGTGGCGGCCGAACCCGACCCCGCGGAGCGGCTGCGCCGGCTCCTGCGGAACGGCACGGCCCGGTCCGTCGACGACCCGCTGGAGATGTCCCTGCTGGCCACCGCCGCACAGCCCCGGGTGGCCGCCGCGCTGGCCCGGGTCACCGAACGGCGCATCGGCTATATCGCCTCGCTCTTCACCGAACTGGGCTTCACGGAGGACGAGGCACGACACCGCGGACTGCTCGCCTACAGCGCCTACCTCGGCCACGCCCAGCTGGGGCACGCCGTACCGCAGAGCCTGCCGGCCGGCGCCGCGCGGGACCGCTATCTGGAAGGCGTCGTCCAGACCCTGCTGCGTCCGGCCTGAGGCCCGGCGAGATCCGGTGAGAACTGATGGCGGCTCAACTCGGCCGGGAGGAACCAAGTTGGCCGAATCCCGGATCCGCGACTCGCCGCGCCGGCTGCTGGGATTCCGTTCACGCCGGGAGACACTCTGCAAGGAATGGCCGAACTGCCGCCGGCCCGGTGGCAGCCGTGACGACAGATGAGCGAAAGGGGTCCGGAATGCGGATCACCATCGACACACATCTCTGTATCGGCGCCGGTCAGTGCGCTCTGACCGCACCTGGGGTGTTCACCCAGGACGAC
Organism: Streptomyces sp. NPDC001339; assembly: GCF_042895955.1. Classification (NCBI taxonomy): domain Bacteria; kingdom Bacillati; phylum Actinomycetota; class Actinomycetes; order Kitasatosporales; family Streptomycetaceae; genus Streptomyces; species Streptomyces sp. NPDC001339. Next base: position 186,848 of record NZ_JBIAWT010000006.1, read on the forward strand.
GACGGCTTCAGCGTCCTCATCCCCGGCCGGGAGGACGGCGCGGGCGACCCGATGGCGCACGAGGCCGCCCAGGCCTGCCCGGTGCAGGCCATCACGGTCGAGGACGACTGAGCGGTCACCCTGAACGTCCGCCGGTCCACTCCTACGACCCCTCCGAATCCTCCGACTCCTTCGACCCCTCCGAACCCTTCGACTCCTCTTGGGCAACGGGAAGTTCGAGGACCCCGGTGTTCTCGGAATCGCTGGTGACCGCCACCGGCTTCACCCCGCGATTGCCCGCATAGGCGTCATCGCTCGCGGCGATGACGAAACGCAGCCGGTGCCCCCGCTCGTAACGGTGCACGATGCCCGGCAGTTCCACGGTGAACCTGCGGGTCACATCGGGCACCCGGGCCGGGGCCACCAGCCGCTGCACCAGCGTCGCCTTACCGTCCGGCGCGACGTCGTAGAGCTTGGCGAAGAGCACCAGCTTCTCGGCCGCGTCCGGCGAGTTCTGCACCTCCTCGGTGCGCGGCGAGTCCACCTTGAGCGTCACCTCCGGCGCACCCACCACCTCCAGCGGCCGTCCGGACACCGGCGCCGATGTCCAGGCCAGAGCGGTGCCGGGGAGATCGTACGGCTGACGGTCCGGCAGGTTGAGCATGGAGGAGAGCGAACTCTCCGAGTGGCTGGTGGGGATCCGCAGGTTGCGGTACTCACGCGTGCCGCGCACCACGTCGCGGCGGTCGCCGACGAGCGCCCCGTCGCCGGAGAGGTAGAGCCGCCGGCTGGCCCGCGGGACGGCGGGGGCGGTGCCGTACGTCGGCCCGTCCGCCACCCAGTCGCGGTAGTACGCGAAGGCCGGACCGGTGTCGACCCCCTTCCGGTGGCGCAGATAGCGGTCGAACCAGGCGAGGATCCGCCGTCCGACGTAGCTGTCCTCCAGGTTCCCCTTGGCCAGGCTGAGTTCACCGGGTGCCGGGTGCTTCATCCCGCCACTGTGGCCCCACTGCTGCCAGATCATCTTGGCGGGGGTGCCCTGTTCGGTCAGGGCCCGGTAGGTGTCAGTGGCCTCGCTGAGGTTGAAGAGGCTGTCGTCCTGCCCCTGGACGAGCAGCGTCGGCGTGGTCACCGACCGGAGGTACGAGACCGGGGAGACGCTGCGCACATAGTCGAGCATCTCCCGGGTCGGCCCCGGCGGGTACCGCCCGGAGTCCAGCAGACGCTTGGTGTCACAGGCCCTCGCGACGAAGTGCAGGCAGCCCGCCTCACCGGCCCGCGACGGGTCCAGGTTCGGGTGCAGCAGGCCCTGCCCCTCGCCGAGCAGGAAGAAGCCACTGGTCCACTGCCACTTGTACGCACCGGGCACCCACCCGTCGGCGTCCACGCCGCGGCCGGCGTTGTTGGGGTCGAGGGAGTAGGAGAGGTCGTGCCAGGTGATGAGCGGGACCAGGGCGTCGACGCGGTGGTCGACGGAGGCGGTGGCGAGCTGGATCGCCCCGCCGTAGGAGCCGCCGATCATGCCCACCCGGGGATCGTCGCGGGAGTCCTTGGCCACGTAGTTGATCTTGGTTCCGTCGTCGGCCTTCCGGGTGCCGGCCAGCAGGTCGAGCAGCCGGCTCGCGGCCCGGCCGTCGACCCTGGGGTCGTCCAGGGAGATCGGACAGCCGGTCTTGCCGAAGCCGAGTCCGGAGTAGGCCAGCGCCACATAGCCGCGGGAGGCGAAGGCCTTGGCGATGATGTCGGTCGAGCCGTCCGCCTTGCTGCCGCCGAAGCCGTTGGTGGTGAGCACAGCGGGCGCCGGGTGCTTGGCGTCGACACCGGCCGGGCGGTAGACATCGGCGTCCATGGCGCAGGTGCGGTGGCCGACCCGGACGGTGACCTTCAGTGCCGTGACGCTGTAGGGGTCGGCGGTCGCGGCCGCGGGGGCGGGGGCGGTCAGGGCAAGGGGTGCGGCGAGAGCCGTACCGGCCAGCAGGGCGAGGGATGTGCGCAGCGCGGGGCGGGACACGGCACGGGGCACCAGGACCTCCACAGGACATGTCGTACCAACCGGTCGGTAACGGCGCGCCCATGTTGTGACATGAGTCACAGTCATGTCAATGCTCCCGGAGGCGCGTCGCTGTTAGGACGCCAGTTCCGTCCATTCCTCCGGATCCGCGACATACCGGCCCAGTGCGACATAGGCGGACCGGCGCGGCGATCAGGCGAGCGCGAGCACCGGTACGTCCCCGCGGTCGAACCCGAAGCTCTGTGCGTAGAGGGAGAGTTCGGCCTCCACAGCGCGGGTGATCGAGTCCGCGCGGCGGAAGCCGTGGGCCTCGCCCGGGAATGCCAGATAGGCGTGCGGGGTTCCGCGCCCGGCGACCGCGGCGAGGAGGCGTTCGGCCTGCGCGGGCGGGCAGATCACGTCGTCCAGGCCCTGGAGGAGCAGGAACGGGGCGGTGATCCGGTCCGCGCGGTGCAGCGGTGAGCGTGTGCGGTAGCGCTCGGGGACCTCGGCGAACGGGCCCACCAGCGACTCCAGGTAGCGCGACTCGAAGTCGTGGGTCTCGCCGGTGGCCCAGCCGGTCAGGTCCAGGACCGGGTAGCTGATGGTGCCGCAGGCGTAGAGGTCGGTGGAGGCCAGCGAGGCGGCGGTGGTCCAGCCGCCGGCGCTGCCGCCGCGGATCGCCAGCCGGGCGTGGTCGGCGGTGCCCTCGTCGGCGAGCGCCCGGGCGACAGCCGCGCAGTCCTCGACGTCCACCACGCCCCACTGGCCGCGCAGCCGCTCGCGGTAGGCGCGGCCGTAGCCCGTCGAGCCGCCGTAGTTGACCTCGGCGACGCCGATGCCCCGGGAGGTGAAGTAGGCGATCTCCAGGTCGAGCACGAGCGGGGCCCGGCTGGTGGGGCCGCCGTGCGCCCGGACGACGAAGGGCGGCAGTTCACCGTCGGGCGCGGTGTGGCCGGGGTTGTGCGGCGGGTAGATGTGGGCGTGCACCTCCCGCCCGTCGGGGCCGGTGAAGGTACGGCTCCGCGGACGTGGGTAGTACGCCGGGTCGACCGCGTCGGTGTGCCGGCAGGCGATCGGCCGGGCGCGTCCGGTGCAGGTGTCCAGTTCCACGATCTCGTACGAACGGTGCGGTCCGGCGGCGATGCCGATGACGCGGCCGCCATGGGCGGTGAGGGCGGGCGCCCACTCCGTCCAGGGGCCCGCGGTGTCGGCGAGGTCGCCGCTGACCGGGTCGAGGATGCCCAGCGTGGCGGCGCCGCGACCGTGGATCACCGCGAGGGTGCCGTTGTCCAGGGGCAGGAACCAGCGCTGTCCGACGGTCCACAGCGGACCGCCGAACTCCTCCTGCCGGGCCGGGCACAGCGCGTGGCCCGCCGCCGCTCCGCCGTCGGGGGCGGTGCGCCGCAGCTCCCACCAGCCGCCGCGGTCCGAGACGTACAGCAGCGTGCCGTCCGCGGCCCATTCGATCTGCGCGACGGACTCACCGGCCGCGCCGCCGTCCGGCCCCTCCGTCCCGAGCGCGCCGACGAGCGGCCGGATGTCCTCGAACCCGCCCTCGGCGGTGATCCGGGCGGTCATCACCAGCGTGCCGTCCCAGGGCATCCGCGGGTGGTCCCAGGCGATCCAGGCGGCCCGCCGTCCGTCCGGCGAGATCCGCGGACCGGTCACGAACCGGTGCCGGTCATCGCTCAACTCCCGTACCCGGTCCCGGTTTCCGGCGGCGGAGCCGTCGAGCGGTACGGCCGCGAGCACCCGCCGGACGTCCGTCGGCCGGTCACCGGTGAACTCCTCCAGGACGCACCACACCTCGCCGAGCTCCGGGCGCGGCACCGGGTCGGCCCAGCGCAGCCCGCCGCCGGTGCCGGAGAGCGGGGTGAGCGGGCGCGGGGCGGCCCCGCCGTCCGGCTCCCAGGCGTAGAGCCGCTGGTCGGTGTAGTCGCTGAAGACCACCAGCGGGCCGCGGTCGGTGACCGTGCCGGCCCACGGCTGCCCGCCGTACTCCAGCACCCGGCTGCGGACGTCCCAGGGGGCGGGGAGCGCCGTCTCCTCGGTGCCGTCCGGCCGTCGGCGGACCAGTGCCCGCCGGCCGCCCTCGGCGGGCCGTGGTGCGGTCCACCACACCTCGTCACCGACCATACCGACGTAGGCCGGCCGGCCGTCGTGCGCGGCGACCGTGCGGGCGTCCACCGGGGACGCCCAGGTGCCGTAGGGGGCGGTGGTCATCACGCCGCAGTCGGTCGCCATGCTGGAGTTCCTCTCGTCCGCCGGTCGGTCGGGAAGTCGGATGCCGGTCAGGCGGCGCGCAGGAAGTGGTCGAGCACCCGGACGCCGAAGTGCAGTCCCTCGACCGGTACGCGTTCGTCCACGCCGTGGAAGAGCGCCTGGTAGTCGAAGCCCTCGGGCAGCCTGAGCGGGGAGAAACCGTAACCGGTGATGCCCAGCCGGGAGAACTGCTTGGCGTCGGTGCCGCCGGACATGCAGTACGGCACGGTGTGGGCGTCCGGGTCGAAGCGCTCGATGGCGGCCCGCATCGCGGCGAACAGCGGGGCGTCGACCGGGGCCTGGAGGGCGACCGAGCCGTGGTGGTAGTCCCAGCTCACCTCGGGCCCGGTGAGCTCGTCCAGGGTGGCGCGGAACTCCGCCTCGCCACCGGGGACGACCCGGCCGTCCACATAGGCGAGGGCGGATCCCGGGATCACATTGACCTTGTAACCGGCCGTCAGCATGGTCGGGTTGGTGCTGTTGCGGACGGTGGGCGCGACCAGTTCGGCGGACGGGCCGAGCCGGTCCAGCAGCGCGTCGACGTCGAGGCCGGGCGCGTCGAGGTCGACCTCGACGGCGTGCAGCGCGGCGAGTTCACCGAGCGCGGCCCGTACGGCGGGGGTGAGCCTGACCGGCCACTCGTACGCGCCGATCCGGGCCACCGCGGCGGCGATCCGGCTGACCGCGTTGTCGCGGTTGACCTTCGAGCCGTGGCCCGCGCGGCCGGTGGCGGTCAGCTTCAGCCAGGCCGTGCCGCGCTCCCCGGCCGCGACCGGGTACAGCCGCAGCCCGTCGCCGGCGTGGAAGGTGAACGCCCCGGACTCGCCGATGCCTTCGGTGCAGCCCTCGAAGAGGTCCGGGTGCCGGCCGGCCAGGAAGCCCGCACCGTCGTCGGCGCCGGCCTCCTCGTCGGCGGTGAAGGCCAGTACGATGTCCCGCCGCGGCCGCACACCGGCGCGCGCCCAGCGCCGCACCACGGCGAGCATCATCGCGTCCGTGTTCTTCATGTCGACCGCGCCCCGGCCCCAGACCACACCGTCGCGGACCTCTCCGGAGAACGGGTGCACGCTCCACTCGTCGGGCTCGGCGGGCACCACGTCCAGATGGCCGTGGACCAGCAGGGCATCGGCGTCCGGGTCGGTGCCCTCGATACGGGCCACCACGTTCGTCCGGCCCTTGGTGCGCTCCAGCAGTGTCGGCGCGATCCCGGCGCCGGCCAGCCGCTCGGCGACGTACTCGGCGGCCGGACGCTCCCGGCAGCGGCCGTCTCCGGCGTTGCTGGTGTCGATCCGGATCAGCTCGGAGGTGAACCGCACGACCTCGTCCAGCGCCCGCCGGTCCACCTCAGCACCGCTTCCGGTTGCGGTTGCGGTTGCGGGGTCAGCGGCCGTTCCGACCTCAGCCATACTCTTCCTCCAGGGCCGACGACACGACGGTGGTGACCGTCTTGAAGCACCGGATGGCTTCGTACATGTTCTGACTGGTATACGCGACGCGGCGTTCCCCACTGTGCTCCACGCCGGGCACACATGTCGCGGCACCCACCGGATGCGCCGCGTCGAACTCCAACTCGAAACGGACCGGACCGCGCCGGACCGGCTCATGAGGCACCGCGAGCGCCGCTCCCTTGCGGGCCGCGGCCCGGATGTCGGCGGCCGTACGGGCCGGGGGCCGGCACACCGCCGCATAGCGCGACACATACTCCTTGACCGCCACACCGGGCGCCTGCGGGGCGTAGGTGAGCGCGTCCTGGCAGGTGCGGTCGTCGCCGGTGACCAGCACGACCGGGACGCCGTACTCGGCGACCACGAGGGAGTTCAGATAGCCCTCACTGGCGCGGGTGCCGTCGACCCAGACGCCGGTGAGGGTGTTGGCGAGGTAGGTGTGCGCGAGGACGCCTTCGGTGCCGGCGCCCGTGTGGTAGCCGACGAAGGCGATGCCGTCGACATCGCCGTACTGGACGCCCTCGACCATGCTCAGCGCCTTGTGCTTGCCGGTGAGCATCTGCGCCCGCTCGTCGAGCTGTTCCAGCAGCAGGTTGCGCATCGACCAGTGCGCCTCGTTGACCAGCACCTCGTCGGCCCCGCCGTCGAAGAAGCCGGCGATCGCGGCGTTCACGTCGGACGTGAACATATGGCGGCACCGCTCCCACTGGGGCGTGCCGGGCAGCACATCGGCGGGCCAGGTCACGCCGGTGGCGCCCTCCATGTCGGCGGAGATAAGGATCTTCACAGTCACCAGTCCTATCGCAGCGAGGAGGCGGTACGCACGGCTCCTGTCATGATTCCTGTCATCGGTTCTTCACCACATTGTCGGGACGCCGAAGAGATCCCCAACCCTTTGGAGGGCCTTCGGGGTGACGCCCCGCCAGCACCCTCCAGGACCACCGCGCCGGGCGCAACACCGCCACGGACGCGGCATTCCGGACCTGCGGATGCTCGTGTCGCGCCGTAACCCACACAGTTTCTGTCGCAAATCGGAACGTCATGCGTCAGAATTCCGACGGGGTTTTGACGGAGATCTGTCAGGTGCCGACGGCACGTGCCGGGTGCGGTACAACGGCCCGGACCGCCTCCCACAGGACGAGACAGAGGCAGAACGATGAGCGAAGTACTCAACGGCGTCCGGTTACCGCGGCCCGGCCACCTGCCGGCCGAGGACACCGGGGACCAGCTGGCAGTCCTCACCGAACTGGTCGCGCAATCACTTTGCGAGCGCAATCCACGCTTCCGGGAACTCCTCCAGCACGGCGCCCGCACGCAGGTCATCCGGCTGATCGAGGAGGCCCTGCGCACCGCCCGCCCGCTGCCCGAGACGGTGCGCGCGGTCATGCTGCGCACCGACACCGACCTCCACCTGGTGGCCGCCGCCCTCGGCGACTGCCTCGTCAGCGCGCCCGGCGAAGCACCCGGGCTGCTGATCCCCGGCCCGCTCGCCGACGACCGGAGCGGACGGGCCCGCCTGAAGGGCGTCCTGCGCCATCGCGCCGCCGCGGTCGGCCACGCGGTTCCGGCGCACGAGGCGGCCGCCTCGGTACGCGCCGCCTCCCGGCTGCTCGACCTGGCCGCACGGCACGACGGCCCGGACGCCGGGGTGGCCTTCGTCGACGACCACCTCTCGGCGCTCCTGCTCCTCCAGGACGAGTCACTGGCCCGCATCCTCATCACCCGCCGCCTCCGGCCGCTGGCCGGCCTCACCCCGGAGCGGTGCGAGCGCCTGGAGGCCACCCTGCTGGCCTGGCTGGGCGGGATGGGCGCCCCGGAGGTGGCCAGGGCGCTCAGCATCCATCCGCAGACGGTGCGCTACCGGATGCGCCAGCTGGAGAAGCTCTTCGGCTCCCGGCTCCGCGATCCCCGCGCCCGCTTCGAGATCGAGATGGCACTGCGCAGCCGCCGCCTGCTGGCCGGCGCCCACCGCCGCGCGTCCGCCGCCCGTCGCCCCCGGATCGCCACCCGGCCCCGCCACCCCCTGCCGCAGCCGTAGGCGACGACAGGGCCTAGGGCGCTTCCGACGGATCTGCGCGGCGTCGCGGCGCCGGGGCGTCCACGGCGGTACGACTATGCCTGCCCCCGGGTGACCGCCGCCCCGGCCCGCGCCCCGGCCTCCGCCGCGGGCGGCGGAACCGGCGGTATCAACACCGCATGATCGAGACCGACCTCCGAGGTGTCCCCGCCACAGCACTGTGGACCCTCCACCTCAGGGCCGCCGAGGCCGCCCGGCCCGACACGGTCCTGCCCGATCCCCGGGCGGTCCAGCTGGTGACGGAGGTGGACTTCGCCTTCGAGGAGTGCCTGGGCGCCGCCCGGCCCTGGATGGCCCAGTCGATCGCGCTGCGCTCCCGCTGCTTCGACGGTGTGGTGCGCGCGTTCCTCGACACTCACCCGGACGGCACCGTCGTCGCTCTCGGCGAAGGCCTGGAGACCCAGTTCTGGCGGGTGGACAACGGCCGGGCGCGGTGGGTGACCGTGGACCTCGCCGCCCCGCTGGAGCTGCGCCGGCGGGTGCTGCCGCACGGTGAGCGGCAGCGGCTCATCGCCTGTGACGCCCGCGACCTCCGGTGGATGACGGGCATCGACGCCTCGCGCGGGGTCCTGGTCACCGCCCAGGGCCTGCTGATGTACCTGGAGTTCGCCCAGGTGACCGCGCTGATCGCGGCCTGTGCCGGGGCGTTCCCCCGCGGTGCGCTGGTGTTCGACACCGTGTCGCGGCGGATGAGCGCCCGTACCCGCACCCATGGCAAGGGCCCGGGTGGCCAGCCCCTGCCGCCGATGCCCTGGGGCATGGACGCCGCCGACCGGGAGCGGCTGCGCACCGTCCACCCCGCCATCACCGGCGTCAGCGATGTCCCGCTCCCCGCCGGGCGCGGTCTCCTGGGGTATCTCGCTCCGCGCGCCGCCTCGGTGCCCGTGCTCCGCGGCGACCGCCCGCTCGTCACCCGGCTGCGGTTCGGTCACCGGTGTGAGGCGCACGCACTCCCCGCCGAGCCCCCCGCTCACGTCACGGTCCCGCCACCACCCAGTTCGTCGGCAGCTCGATCCGCCTGCCGTCGTCGTCGAACTCCGTGGTGAAGAGCGGAAGCCGGCCCGAAGCGAGGGTCCGGAGGCCGTGCTCCTCCAGCAGCCGGGGGACGTCCGTATCGGCCATCTCCCCGGGAGAGATGCCGTGCGCGAGGACCGCCCGCAGCTTCCCGGGCAGGCCCGTGGGGCGCCGCGCCAGCGACGTCAGGATGTCCTTGGACGCCTCGGCCGGTTCGACGGCGAAGATCCGGCCACGGGTACCGAGCAGCACCGCGGCATGGGCCACGATCCGGGCGCGGTCCTCGGGGGTGCACTGGTGCAGTACCCCGCGGAGATAGATGTTGACGTCGCCGAGTTCACCGTGCAGCGCGTCGATCGCCGCCTTGTCCACGGCGTCCAGGGAGCGGAACGCGGCCGGGGAGTCCGGACCGTCGGCCCGGGCGAGGCCGATCGCCGCCGGGGAGAGGTCGACCCCCAGGGTGCGCCCGTAGTGACCCGCCAGGTAGTGGGTCTGGGTGCCGTTGCCGCAGCCCAGGTCGAGGAGCGGCAGCCCGGCGTCGAAGTGCGGCCGGAAGCAGGGCAGATGGAGCGCGGCGGTCAGCGACGGGTCGGAGTCCCAGAAGGTCTCGCCCACGCCGGCCGGCACCTCGCGCCAGAAGGCTTCCCATGCCTGCGGAGTGTGGCTCGAAGCGGTCATCCCCCCTTGCTATGCGCGCGGCTGATCACCGCGCAAGGGGGCGCACACCACTTCCACCCGGCGTTCGAGTGCCGCATCCGCGCGCGGGCCGCACCCCGGGCGTACACCGCCCCGCGCCTGAGCCGTTCACCGCCGGGTACGCGCGGCCCGCGGATCCCCCTAGGCCCTGTCGTCAAACTCCCGTCGTTCGCCCGAAGGGCGGGCCCCGCGGCGTCTGGTGCACTCCGCTCTCTCCGCTCGCTCCGTCTCGGCTCCTTGATTCGTCCTTCGGAAGCCGAGCGCGATCACAAGGCGGAGGGTCGCCCCGATACTGGGCGTATCGGGGCGAGCCCGACAACGCAGATGGGGGTCCCCCCGCGCCGTTCAGGCGTGGGGGAGTACGTGCCAGGCGTCGCGGGGCAGGCGGGAGTTTGACGACAGGGCCTAGCCCCTCGGCAGTGACTGTTCGAACCAGACCGCTTTACCGGCGGACGTACGGCTGGTCCCCCACTCCCGGGCCAGCCGGCTCACCACCCGCAGGCCCCGGCCGGCCTCGTCCTCGGCGCCGGCGTTCAGCAGCTGCGGCAGGGCGTGGTCATCGTCCCAGACCTCGCACAGCAGGGCGTCGGTGCGCACCAGCCGCAGCACCACATGCTCGGTGTGCGCATGCCGTACGGCATTGGTGACGACCTCGCTGACCAGCAGCTGGGCCGTTTCGACGGCCGGGTCGAGGCCCCAGTCGGCGAGCTGCCGGCCCACCAGGGCCCGGGCCCGCCCGACCTCGCGGGCGTCGATGGCCAGCCGCCATTCGGCGACCGCGTCCAGCGGGATGCCGTTGAGCCGCACCATCAGGAGCGCCACATCGTCCTTGCGGTCGTCGGTGACGTTCAGCGCGCGGATGATGGCGTCGCAGGCGTCGTCCATGGACGCGGCGGGGTGCGCGGCGGACTCGGCGAGGGCGGCCAGGCCCACCCCGATGTCCTCGCCGCGCACCTCCACCAGGCCGTCCGTGCACAGCACGAGGCGGTCACCGGGCCCGACCGGCACCGTCACGGCCTCGAAGGGCACCCCGCCGACGCCGATGGGCGCGCCGGTCGGCAGCTCCAGCAGCCGGCTGCGGCCGTCCACCGCGCGTACCAGGACGGGCGGGACATGCCCGGCGTTGGCCAGCGTCAGCTGCTGTCCGATGGGGTCGTAGACCGCGTAGAGGCAGGTGGCGAGGTAGCTGTCGCCGAGCCGTTGGGCGAGGTCGTCCAGGCTGCGCAGCAGCTGCGCGGGCGGCAGGTCGAGGGCCGCCATGGTCTGCACGGCGGTTCTCAACTGGCCCATCATCGCGGCCGAGTTGAGGCCGTGGCCCATGACATCGCCGACGACCAGCGCGGTCCGCGAGCCGGGCAGTTTGATGGTGTCGAACCAGTCGCCGCCGACCCGGCCGAGGCGGGTGCCGGGCAGATAGCGGGTGGCGGTGTCACAGCCGGCCATCCGCGGCGCGATCCGCGGCAGCATGCTGTCCTGGAGCGTCTCGGCGACGTTCTCCTGGAAGGTGTACATCCGCGCGTTGTCGAGGACCAGCCCGGCGCGGGCGGCCAGTTCGGCACCGGTCACCCGGTCCATGTCGTTGAACTCGGTCCGCTCAGGATGCCGCAGCAGGATCATGAAACCGAGGACGACGTGGCGCGCCTTGAGCGGGACGATCAGCATCGAGCGGCCGTTGATCAGCGGGCTGATGTCCCGCTTCTCGAACTGCGCCGCGATGGCGTTGCCCATCTCCTCGGTGATCCGCGGCACGAGGACCGGCTGCCCGGTGGTCATGCACTGGAAGAACGGCGTATGGACGGGGAACGGCATGGCCTCGCCGACCGGGATGACGTCGTCCCAGCGCCCGGGCTCGTCGTTGTGCTCGACCGCGACCCGGTGCCACATGGTGGTGGCGTCCGGCGGCCCGTCGGGGAAACCCTCGCCCGCCATGACCTGTTCGCGCAGGTACGTCCCGGCGACGTCGGTGAAGCGCGGGACGACGGCCTCGCTGACCTCCTGGATCGTCCGGGCCAGGTCGAGCGAGGAGCCGATCCGCCCGCTGACCTCGTTGAGGAACTCCAACCGCTCGCGGACCGCGGCGTATTCGAGATCGGAGGCCAGCTCGGCGGCGGCCGCAGCGGCGGCCTGGGGGTCGTCCGCCGCCGCGCTCGCCGCGCGCAGCAGCCGGGTACGCCGCTCGACCCGGCGCGGTACGCCCCAGTCCGGGGTGACCGGGAAGCGCTCCTGCCGGCTGATCTCCAGCACCGGATAGCCCAGCTCCAGAACCTGGGAGACGATCTGGGCGCTCTCCTGGGGGCTCATGCTCGGGAGGATCTCCGGCAGCCGGCGGGCCAGCTCCTCGGCGCCGGGGAAGTCGGTGTGCAGCGCGAAGCCCGGCATGAACCGCTCGTGCCCGCCCCGTTCCCGTCCCCGCTCGCCGTCCAGACTCCCGGCGTCCGCGGCGAGGACGAGGATCCGCCCGGCGCCCGGTCCGACCAGGGGGTACGCCCACCACAGCAGGTCCAGTGGGCCGGTCGCGCCGAGGGCCATCCGCGCCCTGCCCGCTGACGGATAGGGCATCCGGCCGCCCAACGAGGCCGCCAGGCCGGGCCCTTCGTACGTGCCTTCATCCTCGGCTTCGTACACGCCTTCGTACGCGCCTTCGTGCGCGCCTTCGTAAGCGTCGAGGCTGTCCGGGCCACCGCCCTGCGACGGGCCGGCCGGCGTGCCGCCCGCGGGACCGGACCACTCCTCCCCGCTGAGCGCACCGGTGACCGGCATCAGATCGACGGCGGGGGCGCCGATCGCCTCCTCGCGGGCGGGCCCGAAGAGCCTGCGGGCGCCGCTGCTCCAGTGGGAGATCCGTCCTTCCGCGTCCACCACCGCGACGGCGAGCGGTATCCGTCCGGGCGCCGCGTCCCGGGACGCGGTCCCCGGAGGCGCCGCGTCGGACCTGCCGGCGCCGTGGGACGGGTCACGCTCCATGGGCGGTTGCTCCTCCGTACGCCGATCTTGCACCAGCGCTACCACGGTACGGCCGCGCGGTGGTGCGGCGGGCGGCATTCCGCGAATAGGCCGAATGGGTGGTGCGCCCGCGCATCGGCTGCGGCCGCCGCAGCGTCCGGGGGCGCGCGGGGGAGGTCCTCAAGTGCGTTGCCCCGAGCGCCTATTGGGCTCCCCTCAGGGCGTTCCGCGCACAAGCGGTCCGGTGGGCCGCGGACTTCGGCCCACCGGAAACCACCCGAATCGGTGAGTGTGACGGCACACTCTCAGAGTGGCGGCTGTGGCGGATGCCGCCTACTTCTCCATCTCCTTGGCGAGGTTGGCGAGGATGGTGTCGTAGATCCGGCCGAGCCCCTTGGGTGCGAAGGTCCGCTCGAAGAAGCCGCCGATACCGCCCGCACCGTTCCAGGTGGTCGTGACGTCCACGTTGGCCCGGCCCTCACCGGCCGGAGTGACGACCCACGTGGTCACCATCGACGAGTTGCGGTCCTTCTCCACGAGCTGGCCGTCGGTCGGCTCGTCGACCTCCAGCAGGCAGTCGCGCACCCGCTTGCTGGTGGCCTGGAGCTTCCAGTGGACGAGGGTGCCCTTGCCGTCGCCGCCCTCGCGGACCTCGTACTCGCTGAAGTGCTCGGGCAGCAGCTTCCCGCGCATGCCGGAGTAGTCGGCGAGCGCGTCGAACACGTCCTCCGGGTCCGCCGCGATCTCGCGCTGCGTGGTGGCCTCGACCTGCCCCATGTGTGTCTTCCTCCAGTAGTCGGCTGCCGGTCCTGCGATGCGCCGCCAAGCCAACCACCAGTCGGCGGCACGCCCAAATTCCGGGGCGGCGACCGGAGAGGGCCGGTGGGTCCGGTGGGTTCAGACCGGAGGCAGGTCCCTGCTGGGGATCATGGGAACCCCGGCCTGCTGACGTCCCTGGCACGGCGGATCGGCCCGGCAGAAGAAGCCGCGCGCCGCGCACGCTCCGCAGCCGTGTTCGGAAAGGGCGGTACCGGCCCGGCCGTTCCGGTCCACACAGAGCACCTCACCGGCCACCCGGCCGTCCCCGTGGCATCCTCCGCACTGAAGGTGCGGACCGGCACAGGGGCTCAACGGTGCGCCCGGGGAATCCGGGTGCGCCTGCCGCCTCCGCACACCCTGCACTGCGTCGCCATGCGCTCTCCTGCCCTGGTGGTCTGCCTGCTCTGCACTGGTTCTCCGCCTGATCGGCGTGGTTCCGCTCCGCGATCCTGGCCGCTCCCACCCGCCGCCGTCGCCCGCTCTTCGCCACTATCCCTCGTGCGAGTGACACCGCGTCCCGGTGTTGCCGCGCGGTGCACGGATGCGCCGGTGTTGCCGCACCGTGGACGAACGCGGGAGACGGCTAGGGCCCTTCTGACGGATCTCCGTGGGAAGGGCCCTAGGCCTCGTCCCCTCCGGTCCGGGCGCCGCTCCCCTTCGGCTCGGGCTCCTGCGGCTCGGACTCCTGTGGCTCGGACTCCCGCGCCTTGGCCCCGTCCCGCCCGGGCACGTCGTGGACCCCGAGCCGGGCCAGCGAGGCCGCCGCCGCGGCGGCCAGGCGGGGGTGGGCGACGGCTGCGGTGAGTGCCGGAACGGCGCGCCGGTCGCCGAGTGCGCCCAGGCCCTCGACGCAGGCGAGCGCCACCCGCCAGTAGGGGTTGTGCGGGGTCAGCAGCCGCTCCAGGGTGGCGATCAGCGCCGGTACGGACTGCGGGGCGCGGAGTTCGGCCAGTAACCGCACGGGGTGCAGGGCGTAGGCGGTGCGCAGCGGGTTGGTGGCGAGCGCGGCCGCGGCGCGGGCGGTGCGCGGGTCGCCGAGACGGCTGAGGGCGTGCGCCGCGGTGGCGCAGCGCACCGGGTCGCGGTAGTTCAGCAGCAGGACGAGCGTCTCGAAGGCGCGCTTGTCGCCGGTGCAGCCGAGGATGAACGCGGCGATCTCCCGGGCCCACAGAGGGCGTTCGACGGCAACCAGCATCTGGGCCAGTTCCTCCCGCCCGGCGGGGGTGTTCTTGCGGGCCAGCCCCAGCAACCGCTCGTAGGCGACCAGATCCTGTGGGGAGCGGAGCTCGGCCCGCACCCGGTCCGTCAACTCGTGGAATGCGTCTTCCATTTGCCGCTTCCCTCCCGCCGGGCCGCCCCGGTCCCTGCGACGTGGCCTGCACCACAGCCTAATGACCCGGAATACCCCTGGCGCTTCGGTTACCCACCGGTTAACCTTCTGGGCGAGCAGCACCCCTGCTCGGGCGGCCTGGTGACGCAGCCGCCAGTTTTTCGGTGAAGTCGGTTCGGCACCGCACAGCACGACACCAGTACGGAGAAACGGCCCGGCCCCGGGACAGGGCCGCCGCGACTCCCGCACCGCCGGCGCCTCCAGTGGCGCTGCGGCTCCCCGCGGCCCACCGCCGCATCTCCAGCCGCTGCGCCTTCACTGCGCCTCGCGCCGGCGCATACCCCTCAGTCGTCACGTCTCCCCTGCCCTCGGGGGAACACCCTCAGGAGTCTCGCGATGGACCCTCAGTCCACCCCTGATCTCTCCACCGTCTCCGCTGAAGCCTCCGCCTCCGCCGAAGCCTCCGCGCTGCCCCTTTCCACCGTGGCGGTCGTCGGTCTCGGCACGATGGGCACCGGTATCGCCGAAGTACTGGCCCGGGCCGGCCGGGAGGTCATCGGTATCGACATCGACGAGGCCGCGACCCGCAAGGCCGTGGCCGCCCTCGAAGCCGCCACCGCCCGCGCGGTGCGGCGCGAGCGGCTCACCGAGCGCGAACGCCGGGACGTCCTGGCCCGTTTCCGTACCTTCACCGATCTGCGGGCCGCCGCGGACGCCGACCTGGTGATCGAGGTGGTGCCCGAGGACTACGCGCTCAAGCGGCAGGTCTTCGACGGGCTGGACGCGGTGGTGCGTCCGGACACCCTCCTCGCCACCGGCACCAACGCGCTGTCCGTGACCCGTCTGGCCGCCGAGTCGCAGCGCCCCGAGCGGGTCCTGGGGCTGCACTTCTTCAACCCGGCGCCGGCCATGAAGCTGGTCGAGGTGGTCTCCTCGGTGCTCACGGCGCCGACCGCGGTCGCGGCCGTCACCCAACTCGCCCGCGATCTGGGCAAGGACCCGATCGGGCTCGGCGACCGGCCCGGATTCGTCGCCGACGGCCTGCTGTTCGGCTATCTGAACCAGGCCGCGGCCATGTACGAGTCCCGGTACGCGACCCGTGAGGACATCGACGCCGCCATGCGGCTCGGCTGCGGTCTGCCGATGGGCCCGCTGGCGCTGCTCGACCTGATCGGCGTGGACACCGCCCGTACGGTCCTGGAGGCGATGTACGCCGAGTCCCACGACCGGCTGCACGCCCCCGCGCCGGTCCTGGGCCAGCTGGCCGAGGCGGGGCTGACCGGCCGCAAGGCGGGCCGCGGCTTCTACACGTACGACGCGCCCGGCAGCGCCACGGTGGTTCCGGACGCGGAGAGCCCGGCGGCCGCCGGTGCCCCCGTCGCCGGCCGTACGGTCACCGCGGTCGGCGTCGCCGGCTCCGGGACGATGGCGAGCGGTATCGCGGAGGTCTTCGCCAAGGCGGGCCACCGGGTCGTGCTGGCCGCCCGCAGCCTGGAGAAGGCGGAGCGGGCGAAGGCCCGGATCGGCAGGTCGATGGCGCGCTCGGTGGCGAAGGGCCGGCTGACCGCCGAGGTCCGGGACGCCGCGCTGGCGTCGATCACCCCGGCCGGGTCCCTGGACGCGTTCGCGGACGTGGACCTGGCCGTCGAGGCGGTGGCCGAGGACCTGGCCGTCAAGCAGGAGCTGTTCCGGGCGCTGGACGCGGTCTGCAAGCCGGGCGCAGTGCTGGCCACCACGACCTCCTCGCTGCCCGTGATCGCCTGCGCCCGCGTCACCTCGCGTCCGCAGGACGTCATCGGGATGCACTTCTTCAACCCGGCTCCCGCCATGAAGCTGGTGGAGGTCGTCCGTACGGTCCTGACGGCCGACGAGGTGCACACCACGGTGCGTGCGGTTTGCGCCAAGATCCGCAAGCACCCGGTGGACTGCGGCGACCGGGCCGGCTTCATCGTGAACGCGCTGCTGTTCCCGTACCTGAACAACGCGATCAAGATGGTCGAGCAGCACTACGCGTCCCCGGACGACATCGACGCCGCGATGAAGCTCGGCGGCGGCTATCCGATGGGCCCGTTCGAACTCCTCGACGTGGTCGGCCTGGACGTGTCGCTGGCCATCGAGAAGGTGCTGCACGCCGAGTTCCGCGACCCGGGACTCGCCCCCTCACCGCTGCTGGAGCACCTCGTCGCGGCGGGCTGCCTCGGCCGCAAGACCGGCCGCGGCTTCCGTGAGTACGCCCGGCGCTGACGCGTCGCGGCGCCCGCGCCCGGGCGGGGGCGGCTGGGGTGGACTGCTGGAACCGGACGGCGGTCCACCCCGGCCGACGAGGGCCGAAACGGCACCTCATGCCGCAGGTCGGGGGATTATGCAGTACCGTCCCCACATGTCCCAGCCCGCTCGTACGCAGCCTTCCGACGCCCCCGACACCGCCACTCCCGGCGCTCGCCGCGCGGCCGCACAGCGGCTGAAAATGCGCCGTGAACTGTCGGCGGCGGCCATGGAGCTGTTCGCGACCAAGGGCTACGAGGCGACGACGGTCGACGAGATCGCGGCCGCCGCGGGCGTCGCCCGGCGCACCTTCTTCCGCCACTTCCGCTCCAAGGAAGAGGCGATCTTCCCCGACCACGACGACACCCTGGTCCGCGCGGAGGCCGTCCTGGACGCCGCCCCGCCGCATGAGAACCCCCTCGACACGGTCTGCCGCGGCATCAAGGAGGTCATGCGGATGTACGCGGCCTCCCCCGCCGTATCGGTGGCCCGCTACCGCCTGACCCGTGAGGTACCCACGCTCCGCGAGGCCGAGATCGCCTCGGTGGCCCGCTACGAGCGGCTGTTCACCCGCTACCTCCTGGGCCATTTCGACGAGGGCGCGCACCGCGAGGGCGATGACGACCCGCTGCTCGCCGAGGTCGCCGCGTCCGCCGTGGTCACCGCGCACAACCATGTCCTGCGCCGCTGGCTGCGGGCCGGCGCACAGGGCGATGTGGAGACCCAGCTGGACCACGCCTTCGAGATCGTCCGCGAGACCTTCGGCGCCGGTATCGGCGCGGGGCGCGCCCTCACCGGGGAGCAGCCCCCGGCGGCCGTCTCACGGGAGGGCGAGGTGCTGGTCGCGGTGGCCCGTACGGACGCGCCGCTGGACGAGGTCATGCGCACGATCCGCAAGGCGATCAAGGAACGGCGGTAGCGGCACCCGACGCGCCCGGGGCCCGGGGACGGACATGATCGCGCCCCGCGGCCGGGAGCGCGACCGGGCCATGGCCCCATCACCCGAATGGCCCAATCCCGCCGGTACGCGCGCTGCGTACCGGCGGGATTTCTTTGTGTGATCCGCACGCCTCCGAACAGGGGATCCGGCGCTCATACGTGTCGACCGGGTGACATCTGAGAGAAATTGTTGGCACTCAGTGTCTTGTGGACTGGCACGCGGTGTCATACCTTGAGGGCGTCCGGGCGGCCGGCGCGCAGAGACCCAGCGCGCGCCGGCTGTCCCACCAGTCCTGTACGACTGTCCGCCCGGACGCCTGCGTCACAGGCACCGCGCGCACGCCGCGCCCCGCACGCCTCGGTCATCCACACCGACGAGGCGAGGCCCGGCTGAGCACCGCCACCCGGCCGAACCGACGGCACCACCGCCGCATCACCCCCGACGTTCCCTCAAGCCGTTTCCCTCAAAGCGGACTTCGCCGGAGGCACCCCATGACCGCAATCCTGGACGCAATCCTCGCGCCCGACAGCACCAGCGCCGACTTCGCCGCGCTGCCCCTCCCCGAGTCCTACCGCGCGGTGACCGTGCACAAGGACGAGGCCGAGATGTTCGCCGGCCTGCCCAGCAAGGAGAAGGACCCCCGCAAGTCGCTGCACATCGAGGACGTGCCACTGCCCGAGCTCGGACCGGGCGAGGCGCTGGTGGCCGTGATGGCCTCCTCGGTGAACTACAACTCGGTGTGGACCTCGATCTTCGAACCGCTGCCCACCTTCGGGTTCCTGGAGCGCTACGGCCGCCTCTCCCCGCTCGCCAAGCGGCACGACCTGCCGTACCACGTCATCGGCTCCGACCTGTCCGGCGTGGTGCTGCGCACCGGCCCCGGCGTCAACGCCTGGCACCCCGGTGACGAGGTCGTGGCGCACTGCCTCTCCGTCGAACTGGAGTCCTCCGACGGCCACAACGACACCATGCTCGACCCCGAGCAGCGCATCTGGGGCTTCGAGACCAACTTCGGCGGCCTGGCCGAGATCGCCCTGGTCAAGTCCAACCAGCTGATGCCCAAGCCCCGGCACCTGACCTGGGAGGAGGCGGCGGCGCCCGGTCTGGTCAACTCGACCGCGTACCGCCAGCTGGTGTCGCGCAACGGCGCCGGGATGAAGCAGGGCGACAACGTGCTGATCTGGGGCGCGAGCGGCGGACTCGGCTCGTACGCCACCCAGTTCGCGCTGGCCGGCGGCGCCACCCCGATCTGCGTCGTCTCGTCCGACCAGAAGGCGGAGATCTGCCGGAGAATGGGCGCCGAGGCGATCATCGACCGCAACGCCGAGGGCTACAAGTTCTGGAAGGACGAGCACCACCAGGACCCGAGGGAGTGGAAGCGCTTCGGCAAGCGCATCCGCGAACTGACCGGCGGCGAGGACGTGGACATCGTCTTCGAACACCCGGGCCGGGAGACCTTCGGCGCCTCCGTGTACGTCACCCGCAAGGGCGGCACCATCGTCACCTGCGCCTCGACATCCGGTTACCAGCACGAGTACGACAACCGCTACCTGTGGATGTCGCTGAAGCGGATCGTCGGCTCGCACTTCGCCAACTACCGCGAGGCGTGGGAGGCCAACCGCCTGATCGCCAAGGGCAAGATCCACCCGACCCTGTCGAAGACCTACTCCCTTGCGGAGACGGGACAGGCGGCGTACGACGTACACCGCAATCTGCACCAGGGCAAGGTCGGTGTACTGGCGCTGGCGCCCGAGGAGGGGATGGGTGTCCGCGATGAGGAGATGCGCGCCGAACACCTCGACGCGATCAACCTGTTCCGGGACGCGTCAGCGGAGCGGACCGACAGGCACAGTCGGGACAGCTGAGACGTCGGAAGACCGGAACCACGAAGATACGGACCAGTGATGACTGAGCGTCAGAAGGATCGTCCGTGGCTGATGCGGACATACGCCGGGCACTCCACCGCCGAGGCGTCCAACGAGCTGTACCGGCGTAACCTCGCCAAGGGTCAGACGGGCCTGTCCGTCGCGTTCGACCTCCCGACGCAGACCGGCTACGACCCCGACCACATCCTCGCCCGCGGCGAGGTCGGCCGGGTCGGGGTCCCGGTGTCCCATCTCGGGGACATGCGGCGGCTGTTCCAGGACATCCCCCTGGAGCAGATGAACACCTCGATGACCATCAACGCGACGGCCATGTGGCTGCTGGCGCTGTACCAGGTGGTCGCCGAGGAGCAGGGTGCGGACATCACCAAGCTCCAGGGGACGACGCAGAACGACATCGTCAAGGAGTACCTCTCACGCGGGACGCACGTCTTCCCGCCGGGGCCTTCCCTGCGGCTGACCACCGACATGATCACGTACACGGTCAACAACATCCCGAAGTGGAACCCGATCAACATCTGCAGCTACCACCTGCAGGAGGCGGGGGCCACTCCGGTCCAGGAGATCTCGTATGCGATGTCCACCGCGATCGCCGTGCTGGACGCGGTCTTCGCCTCGGGGCAGGTCCCCGAGGACCGCAAGGGCGATGTGGTGGCCCGGATCTCCTTCTTCGTGAACGCGGGCGTCCGGTTCGTCGAGGAGATGTGCAAGATGCGCGCCTTCGGCCGCATCTGGGACCGCATCACCCGCGAGCGCTACGGCATCGAGAACCCCAAGCAGCGCCGCTTCCGTTACGGCGTCCAGGTCAACTCGCTGGGCCTGACCGAGGCACAGCCGGAGAACAACGTCCAGCGGATCGTGCTGGAGATGCTGGCCGTCACCCTCTCCAAGGACGCCCGCGCCCGGGCCGTCCAGCTGCCCGCCTGGAACGAGGCGCTGGGACTGCCCCGGCCCTGGGACCAGCAGTGGTCGCTGCGGATCCAGCAGGTCCTCGCGCACGAGAGCGACCTGTTGGAGTACGAGGACATCTTCGCCGGATCGCATGTCATCGAGGCCAAGGTGGACGCCCTGGTCACCGACTGCCTGGCGGAGATCGAGCGGATCCAGGAGATGGGCGGCGCGATGGCCGCGGTGGAGTCCGGCTACCTCAAGTCGCAGCTGGTCTCCGCGCACGCCGAGCGGCGGGCCCGGATCGAGGCCGGCGAGGAGAAGATCGTCGGCGTCAACTGCTTCGAGTCCACGGAGCCCAACCCGCTCACCGCGGATCTCGACACCGCCATCATGACCGTCGACCCGGCCAACGAGGCGCGCGTGGTGCGCGCGCTGCACGACTGGCGGGACAACCGTGACGAGGTGCGCGCCCAGGAGGCGCTGTCGGTGCTGAAGAAGACCGCGGCCGGCGACGGCAACCTCTTCCCGGCCACCCTGGATTGCGCCCGGGCCGGGGTGACGACCGGCGAGTGGGCCTGGGCGCTGCGGGACGTCTTCGGGGAGTTCCGCGCGCCCACCGGTGTCTCCAGCGCCCCGCTGGCGGTCGCCGCGGAGGAGGGCAGTCCGCTGGCGGTGGTCCGCGAGAAGGTGGCCAGAACCGCCGCCGCGGTGACCTCGTCGGCCGGCGCCGGGGGCGGCGGCAAGCTGCGGCTGCTGGTCGGCAAGCCCGGCCTGGACGGGCACAGCAACGGCGCCGAGCAGATCGCCGTACGGGCCAGGGACGCCGGTTTCGAGGTGATCTACCAGGGCATCCGGCTCACCCCGGAACAGATCGTCTCGGCGGCACTCGCCGAGGACGTGCACTGCGTCGGCCTGTCGATTCTCTCCGGCTCGCACGCGGAACTGGTACCGGAGGTGCTGAAGCAGCTCCGCGACGCGGGGGCGGGCGACATACCCGTCATCGTCGGCGGCATCATCCCGGCCGCCGACGCGACCGCGCTGCGGGAGGCCGGAGTGGCGGCGGTCTTCACCCCCAAGGACTTCGGCATCACGGAGATCATCGGACGCATCGTCGACGAGATCCGGCGGGCCCACCGGCTCGACCCCCTGGAGGTCCCCGTATGAACCAAACGGCCCCCGTCATGGCCGGCAAGGGCCGGGCCGCAGGCATGATCCGTACATCCACGTTCGAGGCCCCGGAGGAATGAGCGCGATGCAGTTCGGCCGTACCTATGAGGAGTTCACCGTCGGCGACGTGTACAAGCACTGGCCGGGCAAGACCGTCACCGAATACGACGACCACCTCTTCTGTCTGCTCACCATGAATCATCACCCGCTGCACATGGACAGCAACTACGCGGAGCAGACCACCGACTTCGGAAAGAACGTCGTCGTCGGCAACTACATCTACTCACTGCTGCTGGGCATGTCGGTGCCGGATGTCTCCGGAAAGGCCATCGCCAATCTGGAGATCGAGTCGCTGAAGCATGTGGCGCCGACCTTCCACGGCGACACGATTTACGGCGAGACGACCGTGCTCGACAAAACGCCGTCGAAGTCCAAGTCCGACCGCGGCATCGTGTACGTCGAGACCAAGGGCTACAAGCAGGACGGCACCCTGGTCTGCGTCTTCCGGCGCAAGGTCATGGTGCCGACGGCCACGTACATCAAGGAGCGCGGCGGCGAGCAGCCCGGCCGCCCGGAGCTCAAGGCCCCCGCGGCCAAGCAGGCCCCCGCGGCCGGGAAGGAGAACTGACCGTCATGACCCGTCTCGCGCAGACCGAGGGCCTGACCGACATCCAGCGGGAAATTCTCTCCACCGTCCGCGATTTCGTGGACAACGAGATCCTGCCGGTCGCCACGGAGCTTGAGCACCGCGACGAGTACCCGACGCAGATCGTCGAGGGCCTCAAGGAACTCGGCGTGTTCGGCCTGATGATTCCGGAGGAGTACGGCGGGCTGGGCGAGTCCCTGCTCACCTATGCGCTGACCGTCGAGGAGATCGCCCGTGGCTGGATGAGCGTCTCGGGCATCATCAACACCCACTTCATCGTGGCGTACATGCTCAAGCAGCACGGCACGCAGGAGCAGAAGGACTATTTCCTGCCGAAGATGGCGGCCGGTGAAATCCGGGGCGCCTTCTCGATGTCGGAGCCGGCGCTCGGCTCGGACGTCTCGGCCATCTCCTCCAAGGGCGTACGGGACGGTTCGGACTACGTCCTGACCGGGCAGAAGATGTGGCTCACCAATGGCGGTTCGTCCACCCTCGTGGCGGTGCTGTGCCGGACGGACGAGGGCCACCCGGAAGGCGCCCCTCCGCACAAGTCGATGACGACCTTCCTCGTGGAGAAGGAGGCCGGCTTCGGTGAGGTCCGGCCCGGCCTGACCATCCCCGGCAAGATCGAGAAGATGGGCTACAAGGGCGTCGACACCACCGAGCTGATCATGGACGGGCTGCGCATCCCGGCCGACCGGGTGCTCGGCGGCGAGACCGGACGTGGCTTCTATCACATGATGGACGGGGTCGAGGTCGGCCGGGTGAACGTGGCCGCGCGCGGCTGCGGCGTCGCCCAGCGCGCCTTCGAGCTGGGCGTTTCGTACGCACAGCAGCGGCACACCTTCGGCAAGCCGATCGCGCAGCACCAGGCCATCCAGTTCAAATTGGCAGAAATGGCGACAAAGGTCGAAGCGGCCCATGCGATGATGGTCAATGCCGCTCGCAAAAAGGACTCCGGCCAGCGCAATGACCTGGAGGCGGGGATGGCGAAGTACCTGGCCTCCGAGTACTGCAAGGAGGTGGTGGAAGACGCGTTCCGCATCCATGGCGGCTACGGCTTCTCCAAGGAGTACGAGATCGAGCGCCTCTACCGCGAGGCCCCGATGCTCCTCATCGGTGAGGGTACCGCCGAGATCCAGAAAATGATCATTGGGCGACGGCTACTGGAGGAGTACCGAATCCAGGCGTGAACGCCCGATATGCCCCTTTTAGCCTAGACGAAGATCACACCCTGTCATCGGTCTTTCGGCCACGGATTGGCTCTGGCTCTTGGCCAGTTGCCGCTCGTAACCGATAGCATCCAGGGAAAGCCGCCGTCCCCCGTATACCTGAGCGGCACCCTCCGCTACGAAGGTCATCCATGCCCCACAGCCAATCCTCTGCACCACGCGGTCGCGTCCGCCTCGCGCGCGGAGCGTCGCCGTGGCTCCTGCCGACCGTTGCCACGGCAGCGGTCAGCCTGGCCCGGTCCCGCCGGTCGGGTCGCTGGGCCGCCGTTGCCGTGCCCACCACCGCCCTGGCGGCGGGCATGCTGTGGTTCTTCCGCGACCCCGAGCGGGAGATCGCTCAGGGCCGCGTCATCTCTCCGGCCGATGGTGTGGTGCAGAGCATCATGCCGTGGAAGGACGGGCGCACCCGCGTCGCGATCTTCATGAGCCCGCTGAACGTCCACGTCAACCGCGCGCCGCTGGCCGGCACGGTGACGTCCGTGGAGCACATCCCCGGCGGATTCGTTCCGGCGTTCAACAAGGAGAGCGAAAACAACGAGCGGGTCGTCTGGCACTTCGACACCGAGCTCGGCGACATCGAGATGGTGCAGATCGCCGGCGCGGTGGCCCGCCGTATCGTCCCCTACGTTCTCGAGGGTACGAAGGTGGAGCAGGGCGAGCGGATCGGTCTGATCCGTTTCGGCTCGCGCGTCGACATCTACCTTCCGGAGGGCGTCGAGGTGGCGGTCGAGGTCGGCCAGGCGACCACCGCGGGGGTGACTCGACTTGACCGTGATTGATCCTGAGACACAGGCGGGCTGGGCGCCCGAGAACGACGAGGACGAGGATGACATGCCGCTGTCGACGCGGCTGTCAATAGCGGACACCCTCACCCTCGGTAACGCCATCTGTGGCTTCATGGCCGTGTACTTCACGACCACCGGGGTCCTCATTCCGCACCTCACGGGGACCGAGGACGGCGGGATGGCCCGGCACAGCGCGGCCATGGCCGTGATCCTGATGCTGCTCGCGTCGGTCTTCGACCTCTTCGACGGGCTGGTGGCGCGCAAGCTGCGGGCCTCGGCGATGGGGGCCGAGCTGGACAACCTCTCCGACCTGATCAGCTTCGGCCTGGCGCCCGCGTACTTCGTCGTGACCTGGGGCATGGTCGCCCCGGACTCGCACCAGCGGGTGTCGGTGGTCGCGGCGGTGGTGGTGCTGCTGGCGGTGATCCTGCGGCTGGCCCGGTTCTCCTGCGTCACCCTGCGCGACGGCATCTTCCAGGGCATGCCGAGCCCCTTCGGCGCCCTGACCGTCGTCGCCATCGTGCTGCTGGAGCTGCCGTTCCTGCCGACGCTGCTGGCGATCATCGGCGTGGCCTGGCTGATGGTGAGCCGCGTCGAGTACCCCAAGCCCCGGGGCCGCCTCGCGGTGGCGATGCTCAGCTGGATCATCATCAGCATGGGCATGCTGGCGGCCTGGGCGCTGGACGCCCCCGGCGGCCAGCTGCTGCTGCAGACCGGCTGTTCCCTGCAGGTGGTCCTGGGCGCGATGATCCCGCTGTTCGCGACGGCCCGGAGGGTCAACACCTTCCGCGACAACCGCCGCGAGTCCCGCGCCGAGTCACGCGCCGCGCAGCTTCCCTGACACGAGCGGTGCACAGCCACCGCGCCCCAGCAAGAGCCGGGAGCCCCGGGCGAATCGTTCGCCCGGGGCTCCCGGCGTTACGGCTCCGGCGACCTGCCGTGTCGCCGCGCGCCAGACCGGGAAGCCGTGCCTCGGACCGGGAAGCCGTGACCCGGACCAGGAAGGCGTGCGCTCAGACCAGGAAGTCGCGCGCCAGGTTCTCCGCCGCCCGCTCCAGCAAGGGGCCCGCCTCCGCGATACAGCGGGCCGGGTCGGGCTCCAGGTCCGTCAGGGCGTACGCCCGCTGGATCCCTGCCCTGCGGAGGGCCTCCTCGGGCAGGAGGAGCCGACCGCAGACGGCGACCACGTCCAGGCCGGCCGCCCGGGCCGCGGCGGCGACCCCGGCCGGCGCCTTGCCGTGCAGGGTCTGCTCGTCCAGCGAGCCCTCCCCCGTGATCACGAACGTGGCCTTCGCCAGCGCCGGGCCGAAGCCCAGGACGTCGAGCATCACGTCGATACCGGGCCGGAACGTCGCGTCCAGGCCCACCAGAGCGCCGTAGCCGATACCGCCCGCCGCGCCCGCGCCCGGCGCCAGAGCGTACTCGGCGGCCCTGGGCCCCAGCGCGCGCTCCAGCACCTCGGCGTAGTGCACCAGCGCGGCGTCCAGCGCGGCCACGTCGTCCGGCCCGGCGCCCTTCTGCGGCCCGTAGACCGCCGCGGCGCCCTTGGGTCCCGTGAGCGGGTTGTCGACGTCGCTGGCGAGCACGAAGACGGTCCGCGCCAGCCGGGGATCCAGCCCCGACAGATCGGCCGTCACCAGACCGCGCAGCGGCCCGCCACCGGGGGCGACCGGCGCACCATCCGCGTCCAGGAACCGGGCCCCCAGCGCCGCGAGCATGCCCGCGCCGCCATCGGTCGTCGCGCTGCCGCCGACACCGAAGACGATCGAGGTCGCGCCCGCGTCCAGCGCCGCGAGGAGCAGCTCGCCGGTGCCGTACGTGCCGGCCGTCAGGGGCGCGAAGACGCCCGCGGGAAGGTGCTGAAGGCCGGACGCCTCCGCCATCTCCACCACCGCCGTGCCGTCACCGCGCAGTGCGAAGGTGGCCGTCACCGGCTCGCCGGTGGGGCCGGTGACCCGGGCCTCCCGGCGGGTGAACCCGGCCGCGAGGGCCGCGGCCACGGTGCCGTCGCCGCCGTCCGCGACCGGGACGGCCGCCACCTCCAGCCCGGGAACCACCCGCCGCAGCCCCGCAGTGACGTGCTCGGCGACCTCGATGGCCGTGAGCGACCCCTTGAACTTGTCCGCTGCGATCAGCACACGGGCATCGGCATGGTCACGGGAACGCGGAGGTACGGGTGGATGCGCGTCCGGATGTGCCTGTGCCGCGTTCGTCCTTGCTGCGTCCGCCACCGTCTTTCCCCTTGCTTTCGAACGGGCAGTCGCGCCGCTGCGACCTTATCCGGCCAACGGCCCGGCGAACAGGGGAGACGACGGGAGGGGACGGGAGCGGACGACGGCGGGGCGGGGCGGCGTCGGCGCTTCCGAGCGCCCCGGGGGTGCGCCTCGAAGATCCATCACGGAGGACTGATCCGGTCCCGGCTCGTCTAGGCTCACGCCGTGACGACCACGGATTACGCCACTTACATCGCCGGTCTGCCCCGTGTACTCGCGGGAGCGGGCGCCATCTTCCGTGACGCGGACGGCCGCGTCCTGCTGGTGGAACCGAACTACCGGGACGCCTGGAACCTGCCGGGCGGCACCGTCGAATCGGACACCGGTGAGTCGCCCCGCCAGGCGGCCCGCCGCGAAACCGCCGAGGAGATCGGCCTGGACATCGAGCTGGGCGCGCTGCTCGCCGTCGACTGGGTCCGCGGGGAGGAGCGGCCCCCGCTGGTGTCGTACCTCTTCGACGGCGGGGTGCTCGCCCCGGAACAGCTCGCCGCGATCCGCTTGCAGGAAGAGGAGCTGCTGTCCTGGCGCATGGTCCACTGGGACGAGGCCCAGACCCTGCTGGACCGCGAGATGGCCCTGCGCATCGGCGCCGCTCTGCGGGCCCTCGCGGACGGCCGCGGCCCGGCCGAGCTGGAGGACGGGGTGCCGCCGTCGGGAGTCACGGACCCGGCGTGAACACCTGCCCGGCACGGCTGAACGGCACGGCTGAACGGCATCGCTGAAGGGCGCGGCTGAACGGCATGGCCGGATGAGCCCGGTGCACGGCTAAATGAGGTGAGTGCCGATCACCGGCGCCCTAAGGTGCCGGCCATGGAAGACGTGACCAGTACGCCCCTGAAGGGCATCACCGCCAGGATCGCGCAGGTGCCGGGAGTCGTCGGGGTGATGCTCGGGGGCAGCCGGGCGCGGGGAACGCACCGGCCGGACTCCGACTGGGATCTCGGGGTCTACTACCGGGGAGAGCCGGACCTGACGGCGCTGGCGGCGCTGGCCACGGAGGTGGTCGGCGACCCCGTCGAGGTATACGGGCCGGGGGCCTGGGGCCCCTGGGTCAATGGCGGGGCCTGGCTCGTACTGCCCGACGGCAGCCATGTGGACTGGATCCTTCGGGACCTCGACCGGGTGCGGCGGGTGTGGCAGGAGTGCCGTGCGGGCCGCTTCGAGATCGGCGTACAGGCCGGTCATCCGCTCGGCTTCTGGTCACCCGCCTACCCGGGCGAGGTGGCGCTGGGCCGGGTGCTCGCCGACACCGACGAGGAGCTGGCCGGCCTCAAGGAGGCAGCGCAGGAGTATCCGGAGGCGCTGCGGGAGGCGCTGACCGGGGCCGCGGTGTGGGACGCGGGGTTCTCGGTGGCGATGGCGGCCAAGTCGTACGCGGCGTCCGACGTCCTGCACGCCGCCCTGTGCCTGTCCCGTGCGGTCGGCTACCTCGTCCAGGCGCTGCACGCGCACCACCGCGTCTGGTGCCTCAACGAGAAGGGCGCCCTCGCGGCGGCCGGCACCCTGCCGCACACCCCACCCGGCTTCACCGACCGCGCCGCCGTCCTGCTGGCCCAACTCGGCCGCTCGGCAAGCGAGTTGGAAAACTCCCTGCGCGAGGCGGAGCGACTGGTGGCGGAGGTACGCGCGGCGGTCGCCGTCCGCTAGGGCCCTTCTGATGGATCTCCGTGGGAGAAGGAGCGGCGTCTGGTGCGTGCTCTCGGCGTGCCGGGCGTCGCGACGCCGCGGAGATCCATCAGAAGGGCCCTAGGCCGCTCGGGTCCCGGCGGAGCGGAGCGATTCAGCGCTGATCCCGACGGCATGGCGGTAGCGGCCCTCGCCGGGCCGGTCGAGAAGGCGGGGCCGCGTCACTCTTCGCCAGCCCCGAGCTGCTGGCGACGAACCGCCGCCGACTGCACGAACTCGGCACCGTGGGACCGCAGTACGCCACCCGGCACCTGGCCGCGTATCTGGAGGCCGAGCAGGTCCTGGGCCGGATCACGGCCGAGGTCGACCCGCACGCGGCGGCCCTGCTCCTCATCGGGGCCTGTTTCCACCGCGCCTTCCTCGACCTGTTCTTCGACTCCGAGGCGCCCCCCGGCACACTGCTCCCGGAGAGCGAGGAGGAGTTCGCGGCCGAGACCGTACGGGCCCTGCTCAACGGTCTCCGGCCGCCGGGCGCCCCGTAAGACGGGAGCCTGCCCCGTAGACGGGAGCCTGCCCCGTAGACGGAGCCCGGCGTCAGCCGCACCCCTCCGCCGGGAACAGCGCGTCCGCCGTCCGCTCGAAGGCGAGCAGCCGGCGCTTGCGGTCCAAGCCGCCGCCGTAGCCGGTCAGGCTGCCGTCGGCGCCGACGACGCGATGGCAGGGGACGATGATGCCGACCGGGTTGCGCCCGTTGGCCAGGCCGACCGCACGCGCCGCCGACGGAGCGCCGAGCTGCTCCGCGAGCTGCCCGTACGAGCGGGTCTCGCCGTACGGGATCCGGCGCAGCGCCGCCCAGACGCGCCGCTGGAACGGCGTACCGCGCAGCGCGAGCGGCAGGTCGAAGGTGGTCAGCTCGCCGCGGAAGTAGGCCCGTAGCTGGGTGATGGTGGCGGCGAACGGAGGCGCACCGGGGTCCGCCGGAGCGCCGAAGGCCTCCTCGGGCGGACGGTGACGCTGGCCGGTCATGTACAGGCCGGTCAGGGCGTCACCGGCGGCGACGAGCGTGAGCGGCCCGACCGGGGTGTCCGCCAGGACGGTGTGGGTGATCGGAGCGCTGCCCTCGGAGTGCGCGGGCGGGCGCGGCAGGGACGAGTCGGGCGTCGACGAGTGGGGTGCCGGCGAGTGAAATGTCATGGCTGTGGGCTCAGTTCGTCGGGAGGTGGTTGATGGGGTGACTGTCGTCGGTCGCCCAGAGGTACTGGACGGCGTAGGCGCGCCAGGGGCGCCAGACCCCGGAGTGCCGGATCAGGGCGGCCGGGGTGTGCGGCAGTCCGAGCGCGGCGGCGGCGCGGCGCAGTCCGAGGTCGGTGGGGGTGAAGGCGTCCGGGTCACCGAGACCGCGCATGGCGATGCATTCCACGGTCCAGGGGCCGATGCCGGGCAGCGCCGTGAGCTGTGCCCGGGCCTCGTCGCGGTCGCTGCCGACGCCGAGTCGCAGCGCACCGGAGCCGAGGGCGGCGATCACGCCGGTGAGCGTGGCCCGCCGGGTGCGGGGCATCGCCAGTGTCGCGGGGTCCAGTTCGGCGAGCGCGGCGGCGGACGGGAAGAGGTGGCTGAGGCCCCCGCCGGGGTCGTCGATGCCCTCACCGTGCGCACGGACCAGGCGTCCGGCGTGGGTGCGGGCCGCCGCGGTGGAGACCTGCTGGCCGAGGACGGCGCGCACCGCGAACTCGTCGGCGTCGACGGTACGCGGGACCCGGCGGCCGGGCGCCTTGTCGACGAGTGGCGCCAGCTGCGGGTCCTCGCGCAGCAGCCCGTCGACGGCCTCCGGGTCGGCGTCGAGGTCGAGCATCCGGCGGCAGCGGGCGATGGCACCGGCCAGATCGCGCAGGTCGGTGAGGGCCAGCCGGCAGTCGATGTGGTCGGGGTGGGGCGCGAGGGCGACGATGCCGTGCCCGTAGGGGAGGCGCAGGGTGCGGCGGTAGGCGCCCTCCCGCCACTCCTCCACGCCGGGGACGGCGGTGGCGGCGAGGTGCCCGAAGAGGTTGTCGGGGTTCAGCGGCCTGCGGAAGGGCAGCCGCAGCGCGAGCGTCCCGGGCACCGCCGCACCCGGGCCGGGCTTGGCACGCTGCCGCAGGTCGGTCGGGGAGAGCGCGAAGACCTCCCGTACGGTCTCGTTGAAGGTACGGATGCTCGCGAATCCGGCGGCGAAGGCGACCTCGGCCATCGGCAGCGCCGTGGTCTCCACCAGCAGCCGGGCGGTCTGCGCGCGCTGGGCCCGGGCCAGCGCGAGCGGCCCGGCACCCAGCTCGGCCAGGAGCTGGCGCTCGATCTGCCGGGTGCTGTAGCCGAGGCGGGCCGCGAGACCGGGCACCCCCTCGCGGTCGACGATGCCGTCGGCGATCAGCCGCATCGCCCGCGCGACCAGGTCGGCCCGCTCGTCCCACTGCGGTGACCCCGGGCTGGCATCCGGCCGGCAGCGTTTGCAGGCCCGGAATCCGGCCTGCTGGGCGGCCGCCGCGCTCGGGTAGAACCGGATGTTCTCCGGCTTGGGCGGGACGACAGGGCAGCTGGGGCGGCAGTAGATACGGGTGGTGAGCACGGCCGTGTAGAACCAGCCGTCGAAGCGGGCGTCCTTGGACTGCACGGCGCGCAGACAGCGCTCGGTGTCGGTGTGCATGCCCTCAGCATCGCTCAGCCGAACGGCTCCGGGCTGGCGAGAATCCGACATCAAGGTCGGAGGCGGCCGGAGTGGGTCGGAGCGGGCCGGAGCCTTCCGCCGGCCGTGTCACGGGAGCTCAGTCACCGCCGTCGCCGCCGGCCAGGGCCGTCTCGTACGCCTCGCGGGCACGGTCGTCGAAGACGACGAAGCGGATCTCGTCGAAGGCGTCGGGGGCAGCGGCCACCGCCGCGCGGACCGTTGCCGCGGCGATGCGGGCGGCGTCGGCGATCGGCCAGCGGTAGACGCCGGTGGAGATGGCGGGGAACGCCACGGTGCGGGCGCCCAGTTCGCCGGCCAGGCGGAGGGACTCCCGGTAGCAGGAGACGAGCAGCTCGGTGCGGTCCTCGCTGCCGGAGTGCACCGGGCCCACCGCGTGGATCACCCAGCGTGCGGGCAAACGGCCGGCGGTGGTGGCGACGGCTTGGCCGGTGGGCAGGCCGCGGCCGTAGTGCGAGGCGCGGAGGGAGCGGCACTCGGCGAGGATCTCCGGTCCGCCGCGGCGATGGATCGCGCCGTCCACTCCCCCGCCGCCGAGGAGCGAGGAGTTGGCGGCGTTGACCACGGCGTCCACGGCCTGTTCGGTGATGTCGCCCTGGACGAGCGTGAGGGAGGTGCGCTGGATGCCCATGGCATCCGAGCGTAGGCGCACCACCCGCGTCTCAGCGGCGTCCCGCGAACACCCGGCGCAAGAGCCGCGGCCGCACCCTGACGACCACCCGCGGACAACCGGCGCAAGAGGCGCAGCCGCACCCTAACGACCACCCGCGGACAACCGGCGCAAGAGCCGCGGCCGCACCCTAACGACCACCTGCGGACAACCGGCGCCACACTGCCTTGGCGGCGTAATGGCCGGACATGCCGTGGACGCCAGGGCCCGGCGGGGTGGCCTGGGAGCACAGGAAGACGGCGGGGTGGGCGGTCTCGTAGGGGACGCGGGTGAGTTTGGGGCGGATGAGCAGGCGCAGACCGGCCGCGGAACCGGTCGCGGTGTCGCCGCCGACGTAATTGGCGTTGCGGGCGGCGAGTTGGGGCGGTCCGGCGACGGCGCGGGCCAGGACCAGGTCGCGGAAGCCGGGGGCGAAACGCTCGATCTGCCGCTCGATGACGTCGGTGGCGTCGCCCTCCCAGCCGTTGGGGACATGGCCGTACGCCCAGAAGACATGCTTGCCCTCGGGGGCTCGGGTGGGGTCGATCAGGCTGGGCTGAGCGGTGATCAGGAAAGGGACCGACGGGTCCTCGCCGCGGGCCGCGGCGTTCAGTGCGGCACCGATCTCCTCGCTGGTGGGGCCGATGTGGACGGTGCCGGCGCGGCGGGCCGGCTCGGCCGTCCAGGGCACCGGGCCGGACAGCGCGTAGTCGATCTTGAAGGAGGCGGGCCCGTACGTGACGTCGCGGTAGGCGTTGCCCAGGCCGGCGATCCGGGCCAGCGCGGTCGGGGAGGTGTCGAAGATGTACGCGCGGGCCGGCGGGAGGTCGTCGAGGCGCTTGACCTCGAAGCCGGTGTGCACCGCTCCGCCATGGGCGCGCAGGAGGCCGGCCAGCGCGGCGGAGATCGCCTGGGACCCACCGCGCGGCACCGGCCAGCCCTTCGCATGCGCGGCGAGGGCGAACATCAGGGCGATGCCGGAGGTGCCGATGCCGCAGAGCGGGGCGATGGCGTGCGCCGCGAGACCGGCCAGCAGGGCGCGGGCCTTCTCGTCCTGGAAGCGGCGGTTGAGCAGCGTCACCGGCTGGGCGGCGACCAGGCCGAAGCGGGCGTAGGTCACCGGATCCTGCGGCAGGCCGAGCCACTGGGTGCGCAGGAAGTCGTGGGCCATCGACTCCCACCTGCCGAGGAACGGCGCGACCAGCCGTCGATAGGTACCGGCGTCGCGCGGTCCGAAGGACATCGCGGTGGCCCCGACGGAGTGCGCGAGCACGGCGGCCGTGCCGTCGGGGAAGGGGTGGGCCATGGGCAGGTCCGGGTGCAGCCACTCCAGGCCGTACCGCTCCAGCGGCATCCTGCTGAAGGCCGGCGAGCCCACGGCGAGCGGATGCACCGCCGAACAGGTGTCGTGGCGGAAGCCGGGGAGGGTCAGCTCCTCGGTATGCGCGCCGCCGCCGATGGTGTCACGGGCTTCAAAGATCTCCACGGACATCCCGCGGCGGGCCAGTTCGACTGCCGCCGTCAGGCCGTTGGGCCCAGCCCCGACAACGACGGCATCGAGCATCCTCGGCACCTGCGCCACTCCCCTCATCTCCGACCCTCGTCGGTGAGGATCAGTTGGCGGCCGCCAGCAGTCCGAGGATACGCCGCGCGGTTTCGGCGTCACGCGCCGCGGTGAAGGGCAGCGCATTGCCGCCCTCGATACGGAAGGGCTCCCCCGCCACCGTGCCGCTCGCGCCGCCCGCCTCATGGACGAGCAGCAGCCCGGCGGCATGGTCCCAGGCGTTTTCCCAGCTGAAGGCCGTGGCGTCCAGCTCGCCGCTGGCTATGTGCAGGTACTCCAGGCCCGCCGCGCCACAGGGACGGGGGGCGACGCCACCGGTGTTCAGGGCGGCCAGCACCCGCTTCTCTTCGTCGTCGGTGAAGTCGTGGTGGGACGTGGCGACCTGGAGGACCGCGTCCGGGGCCGGGCTGCCGGCCCTCAGCGGTACGCCGTTGAGGCGGGCGCCGGCGCCGCGGCGGGCGACCGCCATCAGGTCGAGCGCGGGGGCGTACGTCCAGGAAGCGAGCAGTTCACCGCGGTGGGCGAGCGTGACGAGGGTGGCGAAGCCAGGGTCGCCGTGGACGAACTGGCGAGTGCCGTCGACCGGGTCGACGATCCAGACAGGGGCGTCGCCGCGCAATGCGTCGAGCACGCCCGGATCGGCGTGCACCGCCTCCTCGCCCACCACCCGGGAGCCGGGAAGCAGAGCCGTGAGCGAGGCGGTGAGGTGCTCCTCAGCGCGCCGGTCGGCGATCGTGACGAGGTCGTGCGGACCGTTCTTCTCGACGATCTCCTCGGCGGCGAGCTGCCGGAAGCGCGGCATGATCTCGTCGGCCGCGGCCTTGCGGATGGCGGCCTCGACGGCGTCCAGGTCCACCCCGGACAGGTCCGGCGAGAAGGTCATGGTGGGAGTTCCGGCGATTTGCGTGACGTCGGTGATGTCGGTGATATCCGTGGTTTCTCCCGCATCGTGGGTGCCAAGTGCTTCGATCATGCATCCATCGAACCACGACCCACTGACACTCCGACTGGACACCGGGTGAACTCCGGATGCCGTGGAGGTCACACCGAGGTGTGGCGGACACCGACGGTGACCGCCACCCGCCCGCGATCCTGCCCCGGCCGGACCGCCCCGGCAGCTGCCGGGCCACGTCAGCGGCCGACCGCGTACCCCTGCATCCCCCGCGGATTCGCCGCGGCGGACAGCACACCGCTCTCCGGATCCCGCGCCACCGCGCAGAGCCGCCCCTCGGACCAGGCGTCACCCACCGTGACCCGATGCCCGCGCCGCCGTAGTGCGTCGATCGTCCCCGCGCCGATCCGGGACTCCACCGTCACGCTCCCCGGACGCATCCGGCGCGGGAAGAACGACCCGGGGACGGAGTCGTGGTGCCAGTTCGGCGCGTCGATGGCGCCCTGTAGGTCGAGGCCGCCGCGTACCGCCCCGCGCAGCGCCACGGCCAGGAAGAAGTGGACCTGCCACTGGTCCTGCTGATCACCGCCCGGCGTGCCGAAGGCCATCACCGGGACGCCCCCGCGCAGCGCGAGGGACGGGCTGAGGGTGGTGCGCGGGCGGCGCCCCGGGGTGAGGGAGTTGGGCAGTCCCTCCTCCAGCCAGGCCATCTGCAGGCGGGTGCCGAGCGGGAAGCCGAGGGCCGGGACGACGGGGTTGGACTGCAACCAGCCGCCGGAGGGGGTGGCGGAGACGAGATTGCCCCAGCGGTCGACGACATCGAGGTGGCAGGTGTCACCCCGGGTGGCCCCGCTCCGGTCGACCTCGGACACGGCATCGGCAGGCGCATCCGCAGCACCGGCGCCCGCCACCGTCCCGCCGCCAACGGTCGGCTCCCCCACTCCGCTCCCGGAGATCCCCAGCGGATCGAAGCCGCCGTCACCGCCCCCGGCCGCCACCACGTACCCGCTCAGCCGCGGGCGGAGCCCGTCCGGACTGCCGGGCCGCAGCTCGTACGAGGCACGCTCACCGACGAGGGACCGGCGCGCGGCGTTGTAGCCGTCGCCGAGCAGCGCGTCGAGCGGCACCTCGCCGGAGCCCCCGTACCAGGCGTCCCCGTACCAGGCCTCCCGGTCCGCCATCGCCAGCTTGCTGCCCTCGATGAGCAGATGCACGTAATCAGGGCTGCCGTAGGCGGGCAGCTCCTCCGGCAGCAGGGCGAGCTGCTGCAGAAAGGCCGGCCCCTGGGACCAGCCGCCCGCCTTGGCGACGGTCCAGCCGTTCCAGTCGTAGGTGGCGGGTGTCTCGTACGTGGCGGCGAACGCGGCCAGATCATCGCCGGTGAGCGTGCCGGCGTGCCGCTCACCGGACGTGTCCAGCGCCGGCCGGGCCGCGAAGTCGGCCAGCGCCGCACCGATGAAGCCCTCGCGCCAGATGCGACGGGCGGCGTCGATCTGCGCCTCCCGCCCGGCCGACGCGGCCTCCGCCTCCGCGATCAGCCGCCGCCAGGTCGCCGCCAGCGGCCGGTTCCGCAGGCGTCCGCCCGGCGCGACGGACCTGCCGCCCGGCAGGTAGATCTCGGCGGACGAGGTCCACTCCGTCTCGAACAGCTCACGCACGGCCTCGACGGTCTCGCCGACCCGCTCGACGGCCGGATGCCCGTGCTCGGCGTATCCGACGGCGTACCGCAGCACCTCGGCGAGCGGCTTGGTGCCGTGATCGCGCAGCAGCAGCATCCAGGCGTCGAACGCCCCCGGGACGGCGGCGGCGAGCGGACCGGTGCCGGGCACCAGCTCCAGACCGAGCGAGGTGTAGTACGCCACGCTCGCCCCGGCCGGCGCCGGCCCCTGTCCGCACAGCACCTGTACGGGCCCGCCGGCCGGCGCCAGGATGATCGGCACCTCGCCCGCCGGCCCGTTCAGATGCGGCTCGACGACATGCAGCACGAACCCGGCGGCCACCGCCGCGTCATAGGCGTTGCCGCCGTCCTCCAGCACGGCCATCGCGGACTGGGACGCGAGCCAGTGCGTGCTGGAGACCATGCCGAAGGTTCCCTGGAGGGTCGGACGGGTGGTGAACACGGGCTTCTCTCCTCCTGTAGCTGTCTCCTGTGGAGCGGCCCCTCCCGTGAGGGGAGGGAAGACGGCCGGTGGGGCGTACGGGCTGGTCCACTACGCGCGTATGGTTCCTTACCTCCACCCTCACCTGCACGGGTCGCGCCCTCCCTTCCACAAGAAAATGGACATACGCCGTAGCGCGTTATCGTGGAATCGATCACGACGATGGAGGCGAAGCCGCGTGCACGGCGAGTACAAGATTCCTGGCGGAAAACTCGTAGGAGTAGATCTGGACAGCCAGGATGGCGTGCTACGCAATGTCCGGGTGGCCGGCGACTTCTTCCTGGAACCCGACGAGGCCCTCGCAGCCATCGATCACGCGCTGGAAGGCGCCCCTGCCGACACCGACGCGGCGGGACTCGCCTCCCGTATCGAGGCTGCCCTTCCCGCGGGCACCACGATGTACGGCATCACAGCCGAGGGAGTCGCCGTGGCCGTGCGCCGAGCGCTGACTCAGGCCACCGACTGGTCCGACCACGACTGGCAACTCATCCACGAGCAGCCGCAGTCGCCCATCCTGCACATGGCTCTCGACCAGGTCATCACCGAGGAGGTCGCCGCGGGACGCCGCGCGCCGACCCTGCGGGTCTGGGAGTGGGACTCCCCGGCCGTCATCATCGGGAGCTTCCAGTCCCTCCGGAACGAAGTGGACCCTGCGGGTGCGGCTCGCCACGGAGTCACTGTCGTACGGCGGATTTCCGGTGGCGGAGCCATGTTCGTAGAGGCTGAGAACACCATCACCTATTCGCTCTCGGTCCCGGCCTCCCTGGTCTCCGGGCTGTCCTTCGCCGAGTCCTACGCCTACCTCGACGACTGGGTTCTGAGCGCCCTTGGCGACATGGGGATCAAAGCCTGGTACCAGCCGCTGAACGACATCGCCTCCAGTGAAGGCAAGATCGCCGGTGCCGCACAGAAGCGCCTCGCCGGCGGCGCCGGCGCCGTGCTGCATCACGTGACGATGTCCTACGACATCGACGCCGACAAGATGGTCGACGTGTTGCGCATCGGCAAGGAGAAGATGTCCGACAAGGGCACCAAGAGCGCCAAGAAGCGCGTCGACCCCCTCCGCCGCCAGACGGGTCTCCCCCGCGCCGAAGTGATCGACCGCATGATCGCTTCCTTCCGCACCCGCTACGGGCTCACCCGGGGCCACGTCACCCCCGAGGAGATGGCCCGCGCCGAGGAACTCGCCATCACTCGGTACAGCAACAAGGAATGGACGGCACGGGTGCCGTAGAAACACCTCGAAACACCTCTCGGTGTTCACGGATCCGCGTTCACGGATCCGCGGATTGCCCGGCGTGGGCGGGATGGCCGGGCCGGCCACGGACGCACAGCGCGTGCACCGGAAGGGCGGCACGCGGCATCGCACGGGTCCGCCACGAGAATTGGGCAGCCTTCCTGTAGGACTGTTACCGTCCGGTCATGGCTTCCTCCAGGTCACGTCGGCCTTCCCCTCCCCCACCCTTCCCGCGCCTGCGAGAAGCAGCGGGGGATCTGCAGATGGCGATGAGCATGCTGATCCGGCAGATGCGCCAGCAGTTCACGGGGGAGCTGACCCCGTCACAGGCCGCGATGGGCAAACGGCTCGAGTGGGAAGGGCCGTGCAGCGTAGCCGACTTGGCCCGCGCCGAAAAGGTGAAGCACCAGTCCATGCTCGCCACCGTCAATGCTGCCGAGACGGCGGGCGTCGTGGAACGCCGGCCCCATCCCACGGACCGCCGGCAGGTCCTGATCGCGCTCACGGACCAGGGGCGCCGGCTGCTCGAGGAGCGCTGGCAAACGGGCAGCGATCATCTCGCGCAACTGATGACCGAGCGCCTCACTCCGGACGAACAGCAGACGATCGTCGAGGCTGCGGCCCTCCTGAGACGGCTCAGCGAGAGCTGACGGGCCCGCACCGCCGTAGGCCCTGTCGTCGAACTCCCGCCTGCCCCGCGGCGTCTGGCACGAGACCGGGCGGAAGTCACTTCACGGCGCCGTCGGCCTGGGTCGTGGTCGCGATGGATCCACGGAAGGCCGACGACGGCACCGGCTTGTCGTCATGGAGGGCGTTCCACAGCTGGGCCGCGCCTGCCAGGGGTACCACGCGGTTGGGGTCCTTGGAGTCGAGCGTGACAGGAAGCGTCATGGCTTCCAGTCCGCGAGCGTCAAGGGAGGTGAGGCTGTTGGCGAAGCCGATCAGCTTGTCGATGGAAGCCAGATCGGAATCGGTGGTGACCACTCGCGTCGCGACGTCGGCGATGCCGTAGAGCTTGGCGGGGTTGCCGAGCAGTCCGAGCGACCTGACCCTGCCGAACAGGGCCTTGACAAAGGCTTGCTGAAGCTTGATACGGCCCAGGTCGCTGCCGTCGCCGACGCCGTGGCGCGTCCGCACCAGGGCCAGCGACTGCTCACCTGTGAGGAGGTGGGTGCCGGCGGCGAGATCGAGGTGGCTCCGCTTGTCCTGGATGTTCTTTGCCGTGGTGACCTCGACCCCGCCAAGCTTGTCGATCAGTTTCTGGAAGCCGGAGAAGTCGATCTCCACATAGTGGTCCATCCGGATGCCGGTCATGGATTCGACGGTCTTGACGGCGCACGCCGGACCGCCCACCGCGTAGGCCTCGTTGAACATCGTTCGCCTGGCGGCCGGGATCGTGCCACCGGTGCGGGTGGTGCATATCGGGCGGTCGACGAGCGTGTCGCGTGGAATGCTGACGACGGCGGCCTTCCGGCGGTCACCGCGGATATGGACGATCATCGCCGTGTCGGAGCGCGCGCTGCCCTCGTCTCTGCCGTATTTGCCGTTCTCGCCGGCACGGGAATCGGAGCCGAGCACGAGGATGTCCTGCGAGCCGTTGTCGACGTTGTCCGGGCGGTCCTTGCCGAGAGCGCCGGCGATGTCGACACTGCGGAGGTTTCCGTTGAGCTGGGCGTAGGCGATGCCCAGCCCGCCGGCGCAGACCGCAGCGACCAGCGCGATGGCACCGGCGATGCGCCGGGCCCTGCTCCCGGCCCGTGGCCGGCGGTGGCGTCGGCCTGCGCCTCCCGTGCCGCGGGGCGCGGTGTTCGTGGCGTTGTTGCCGTCGTAGCCCATCTCTCTCAGCTCTCCCATGGCCATCTCGTACGGCACTGTGCCGTGTCGACGCGGTTGTCAGCAGGTGGTGGTCACGCCGCCCCCGCCCGCAGGGTCGCTCTCGCGGGCGGACCAGGGGCTCGGTCGGCGTCTCGAACGGTTCGTGGTCGCGGTGGCGCGCCCGCTGCACGCGGCGGCACGGGCATCAGTGGAATCGGGGGCGCCAGGTATCGCGTGGGCGGCCGGTGTCGTCGACCACGGTGATCAGCGGCCAGCGGTCGAAGGCCGCGCAGGGGTGAGAGATTCCCAGGTCGACTTCGTCCCCCACCTTCAGCCCGTGCACGTCGGTGAGGACCAGGTGGTGGTCGAAGATCCGTTCCGCCGTGGCGCGCGCCTTCTCCAACGGCACCCCGTACGGCCCGCGGGCGCTGACGAGCACCGGCAGCCCGGCGTCGTGGGGCAGCTCCCGCTTGCCGGCGCCCACCACCGCACGTCCCTCCTCGGGCGTGGACAGGACGAGCGCGCGGACCGTCAACGCCGGCCTGAGCCCCGGCAGAGGCGATACCCGCTCATAGGTACCGTGATCATGTGTGACATAGCAGCCGGACCGCACCACCGGCAGTACCGGCAGGTCCGGGTGCTGCGTGCGCAGCGCGTCCACGGCGGCGACGAACCGGTCAGGAAACGCGGAGCCCCCCATGCTCAGCACTGGGCACTCGTCCTGGAAGAACGGGGAGAGGCGACGGAAGACCTCCACGGTCGTGCAGCAGTGCCCGTCCACAGCCGCCAGCGTCTTCTCGTCCCGGTTGTTGAGCTGCACACCCTCATACCCCGCGACCCCGCCCAGGACCACACCGCTCGGGCCATGGAGCGCCATCGCGGCGAGCGCCTCCGCCTGAGACGGCTCGCGGATTCCGGTACGCCCCCGCGGAACACCGACCTCGACGAGCAGACGCAGCGGATTGTGCAGCTGGCCGACGGCCACCTGCGCGCGGGCAAGCCCGGCCACCGAGTCCATGAAGCAGTACAGCTCCAGGTCGGGCAGCTGGCGCAGCCACCGCCTGATCATGGCGAGCTCGGTACTGTGAACGATCTGGCCGGCGATGAGAATACGGCGCATTCCCCACCCCAGGGCTATGCCGGCCTGCCGCACGGTGGCAACGGTCACACCCCAGGCTCCGGCCGCCATCTGCCGCTCGACGATCTCCCGTGTCATGGTGGTCTTGATGTGAGGGGACAGTTCGACGCCGCGCTCACGCGACCAGTCCGCCATGAGACGGATGTTGTGCTCCAGCGCCCCCACGTCGAGCCTGAGCTCAGGCACGACGGGCCACCCATCGCCGGACACCGGCGTGCTGGCGTGATTCATGAATTCTCCTGTTCATCAAGTGCCCTACAGGGCACCGGTTTTCCTTCACCGCGGCGGCGTCCAGCCTCGTCGCAGCATCAGTCGCGAGGTCTCCCGACGCATACCGCTGGGGCTTCCCGACGAGCTCACGGCCACCCGGACCGAACATCCGGCATGACGGCCACATCAGGTGACATCGGAGCACGATAGCGCCATAAATACAGACCCACTGTACAGTCTACTTGTACTTCTG
This sequence comes from Streptomyces sp. NPDC001339, assembly GCF_042895955.1. Lineage (NCBI taxonomy): Bacteria > Bacillati > Actinomycetota > Actinomycetes > Kitasatosporales > Streptomycetaceae > Streptomyces > Streptomyces sp. NPDC001339. Next base: position 227,750 of record NZ_JBIAWT010000006.1, read on the forward strand.
GCCCGCTTCGCACCTCAACGGTCAGCGAAGGATCAAGCGCTACATGGTTCGCGAGAGAGAAGGCGATCTTGGACATCCGGATGAACCGTCCGCCGGCGGCAGCACGCCTGACCCGCTGCCGAGCTGCGACAGGAATGCCGCGGCGGCCGGGGAGGGGCCGAACGCGCTCCACACCAACAGCTCTTCACGTGTCGGTGCGTCACGGACGCGAAGGATGTGCGCGCCGCTCAGCTCAGCGGCAACGCCCTGCGGAACCATCCCCACCCCCAGGCCGGCACGTACCAGCTTCGCCAGCAACTGGACATCGGTCACCTCGAAGGGCGTCTGCGTCGTCAGGCCCGCCGCCTCGAAGGCCGCCTCGCGCTGCCGGCGCGCCGCGGACCCGGCAGGGAAGTCGATGAAGGTCTCTCCGGCGAGGCGCCGCAGGTCCGTCTGCTCCTGGTCGGCGAGCGGGTGTTCAGGCGAGACGATGGCGACGAGTTCGCCCAACGCCAGCGGCTTGAGCTGGACGCCCTTGGGACGCATCCCGGGGAACAGGCCGACGAATGCCACGTCCAATGTGCCCTGGCGCACGCTCTCGATCAGGTCCTCACTCATGGCCACGTGCAAGCCGACCCGCACCTGCGGGTAGCGGGCACAGAACCGGCCCAGTTCACGGGGAAGGTCTACCGCCGCGACGGTGGTGATCGCGCCAACCGTCAACTGGCCGCGCATCTTTCCCATGACACCGTCGACTTCGGCACGGGCGCGCTCCGCCGCCTCCAGCGCCTGCCGCGCAGCGGGAAGGAACGCCGCGCCGGCCGCGGTGAGACGGACTCTGCGGCTGGAGCGGTCGAAGAGGCGGGAGCCTAGCTCCTTCTCCAACCGGGCGACCTGGTGGCTGAGCGCGGACTGCACGACGTGACAGCGCTCGGCAGCGCGCGTGAAACCTCCTGTCTCGGCGACCGCGACCACGTAGCGCATCTGCTGAAGTTCCATCCATCGATGGTAAATCGCCATTAATGGGATCAAGTACATGCAGTGGACTCTTTAATCATTCCTGACCAAGGCTTAGTTCTTGCCACATACCGGCCCATCACGAAACGCGATCGCTGGGATGACGAACGTGTGTTGGCGTTTTGTCCCCTCCCGGGGAGAGACTCTCTTCAGGCCGGTCACCTGGTGCGGCTCGACGCAGTTCGGACACTGCGCGGCGATCGGACACTGCGCGGCGATAGGGATGCCGGGAGTTTCACGACATCCAGCGGCCTCCCCACGTTGCGGTCATCCGGGCGAACTTCACGTCGCCCCCAGCCCAGGCGCCGCGCTCCCCCTGCGTATTTTGCGGAGAAGCGCGCCCGCTCACCCCCATGACCCGTGTGAGAGCCGGCACTTCATGCCTGTGCGGACCGGCCCGGCCGAACACAGGTAAACAGCCACCGAAAGGCAGTGAACGTGAACAGCAAGAAGATGGTGCAGGCCGCCATCGGAGTGGTGGGAAGTGTGATGCTGCTCTCCTCACCTCTCTCCGGCGTAGCAACAGCAGCTGAGGTAATCCCTCACCACCACTTCAGTGGAGCGAACAGCTCCTACGAGGAAATCAACTCCCAATACGCGATGCGATGGGCGAACGCCAAGGAAGCGGCGGACGGAACGCAGGAAGCCTTGGATGCCCTCAAGAACATCCCGGAGCTGTGGACGAGCAACCACGAAGCCGAGGGCCCTGGATGGGTGAAAAAGCTGAGGCAGAAGGTCGAGGACTTCGCCGATGTGGTGGCCGTACGCGCGGGGCGGACCAAGGAGCTGGCCGAGAAGGAAGGCACAGCAGAGGCCAAGGCGCAGGCCGAGCGGGCAGCCAAAGCAGAGGCGGAAGCCACGGCATTCACCGAGGCGATAGTCAAGGATCCGGAAAAAGCGGTTTCGTCAGTGGGACCGTCGGTACTGGAGGAGTTGGAGAAGGAAGCCAAGCGGGCAGCCGACTGGGCGGCGAGCAACACGGCAGAGGCCAAGGCGCAAGCCGAGGTGGCAGCCAAGCACGCGGAAGCGGCCCGGAAGGCAGCCGAGGAATCGACCCAGAAGACAGGCGCAGCGTGGACCCAGGCCAATGACGCGGCCCTGAAGGCGGTCAAGGACGCGGAGACGGCCAAGGCGGCAGCCGCGAAGGCGGCCGCCACCGCGGATGCCGCCGAATCGTCCCTCGTGTGGCCGGAGTCTCGAGTGCAGCATCTGGATTCGTTCGGGGGGCCTCGAAAGGAGGGGGTGCTGAAGGAGATCAAGGAGTTGCGCGAGAAGGCACGAAAGGAAGCGGCGGAAGCCAAGGCCCAGGCCGAGAAGGCAGCCACTGCGGCGGATACGGCGGCCAAGATGGTGCACGAGGCTTCGCGGCCGGCCGTTGCCGGAGCGAGGAAGGAAAACAACCCTCCGTCGCGGGGAAGCGGCTGGCGAGAAGACTGTAAGTCTGCCGGTTCAGGCCGGTGCTCCGACAGCGATTGGGGGCCGGTCGGGAGCCGATTCCGCTGGAGCGAGCTGACCAGCGCACACACCGGCAACAAGCATGCCCTCTATTACAGCACCGGTAACGTGCGAGAGATCGACAATTCTGCAACCGACGCAGAAAACTACATCATTGCTTACGCCGCGTCGAACAGGAAGGACGAACCCGAGAATCTGGAAAAGGCTGTCTCCACCATGGTGGCCTTTCATCTCAATCCTGACGCCGTTGGCGGCTACTGGGCAAAGGCCTTCGATAGCGGGTTCGCGAAGAGCGCGGAGACTCTGACGGCGAAACTCGTCGATTCCAAGACAGGAATCTTCGGGTCTCCCAGCGCTCAAGCTGAACTGTCGAAAAAGGTGCAGGACCTGATCTATCCTCCGCTCAAGAAGGCATACGACGCCGCATGGAAGGCCAGGACATCCGCGACCGGTTCGGGATCGTGCTCGGCTCTGGAAAGTACCGTCAGGGGGGCAGGGGGCGATCCGGCCGGCGGCCTCATCCCCCTGATCACGTACTGGATCCTCTGCCACCCGTAGTGAGGTAGTGAGATTGTCCATCGTCGGCATGTACCGCCCGCATCAGCGACTCATTCCGGCATGCGAACTCTTCTCACCTCGATAAACAATGACGGCCCGTCGGATTCTTCCGCCGGGCCGTCATAGCGCGGGAGTGCGTTGCGCGCATCCGCCTTCCAGATCACTGTCGGACAGCGGGGATGATGCTCGTCCCGTAGCCGTCGATGAGCTTCTCCCGGGCGTCGTGCATGGCGTACACCGCGAACTGGTCGACGCCCAGTGCCGCCAACTCCCTCAGCTTGTGGAGGTGTTGTTCTTCGGTGCCGATGACGCAGAAGCGGTCGACGATCTCGTCGGGTACGAAGGCGGTGTCAGGATTCCCGGCGCGGCCGTGATGAGCGTAGTCGTAGCCCTCGCGTTCCTTGATGTACGCCGTGAGGGCCTCGGGCACGGCGTCGGAGTGCTCCCCGTACTTGGTGACGAGGTCCGCGACGTGGTTGCCGACCATGCCGCCGAACCAGCGGCACTGCTCGCGCGCGTGCGCGAGCGCGGCGGGCGAGGTGTCGTCGGTGAGGTAGGCGGGTGCGGCCACGCAGATCGTCACCGACGACGGGTCGCGGCCCGCGGCGACCGCCGCGTCGCGTACCGCCTTCACCATCCACTCGGTCAGATACGGGTCGGCCAGCTGGAGGATGAAGCCGTCGGCCAGCTGCCCGGCCAGGGCCAGCGCCTTCGGGCCGTACGCCCCCATCCAGACCGGAAGGCGCCCGTCCCGCACCCAGGGGATCCGCAGCCTCCGCCCGTCCACCTCGGCCTCGCGGCCCTCGGCCAGATCACGGATGACCTGGATCGACTCCGCCAGCGTGGCCAGTGTGTTCGGCTTGCGCCCGGCGACCCGCATCGCCGAGTCACCGCGCCCGATACCGCACACCGTGCGGTTGCCGAACATGTCGTTGAGGGTGGCGAACGTGGACGCCGTCACTTCCCAGGTGCGCGTCCCCGGGTTCGTCACCATCGGCCCGACGATCAAGTCGGTCGTGTGCTCCAGGATCTGACTGTAGATTACGAAGGGCTCCTGCCAGAGCACCGTCGAGTCGAAGGTCCAACCGTAGCGAAAGCCGTTGCGCTCCGCGCGCCGCATCAGGTCGACGACCCCCGACGCGGGCGGATCGGTCTGCAGGACGAGTCCGAATTCCACGGTGGGCCTCCTCTATTTCACGTACTGGCAGGTGCCGCGCGGGGTGTACATGCCGTGGCCCGCACGTCCGGCGAACTCGCCGTGGTCGATGACGAGTTCGCCGCGCGACAGGACGGTCTCCACGCGCCCCGTGACCCGCTTGCCCTCGTAGGCCGAGTAGTCGACGTTCATGTGGTGCGTCGCCGCCGAGATGACCTGCTCGGCGGCCGGGTCGTAGATGACCACGTCCGCATCCGCGCCCGGCGCGATCGTGCCCTTCTTCCCGTACAGCCCGAACATCCGGGCCGGGTCGGCGCAGGCGATCTCGATCCAGCGGCGGCGGCTGATGTGCCCGTCCAGGACCGCCTGGTGGAGCAGGTCCATGCGGTTCTCCACCCCGGGCAGGCCATTGGGGATCTTGGAGAAGTCGTCGCGGCCCAGCTCCTTCTGGCCCGCGAAGCAGAACGGGCAGTGGTCGGTGGAGACCACCTGGAGGTCGTCGGTGCGCAGGGCCCGCCACAGCGCCGCCTGGTGCGCGCGCGGCCGCAACGGCGTACTGCACACATACTTCGCGCCCTCGAAGCCGGGCTCCGCCAGGTTGTCCGTGGACAGGAACAGGTACTGCGGACAGGTCTCCCCGAACACCGGCAGCCCCTGATCCCTGGCCGCCGTCAGCTCCGCGACGGCCTCCTCCGCCGACACATGCACCACATACAGCGGCGCGCCCGCCACCCGCGCCAGCTGGATCACCCGGTGCGTCGCCTCCGCCTCCAGCAGCGCCCTGCGCACCTCGCCGTGGTACCGCGGCTCCGTTTCGCCGCGCTCCAGCGCCTGCCGCACCAGCACATCGATCGCGATGCCGTTCTCCGCGTGCATCATGACCAGCCCGCCGTTGTCCGCGGACTGCTGCATCGCCCGCAGGATCTGCCCGTCGTCGCTGTAGAAGACCCCCGGATACGCGGTGAAGAGCTTGAACGAGGTCACCCCTTCGCTCACGAGCCCGTCCATCTCCCGCAGCGAGGACTCGTTCACGTCGGAGAGAATCATGTGGAAGCCGTAGTCGATCGCGCACCGGGCATCCGCCTTCGCGTGCCAGATGTCCAGCCCCTCCCGCAGGGACTTGCCGGCCGGCTGGATCGCGAAGTCGATGATCGTGGTGGTGCCGCCCCACGCCGCCGCGCGCGTCCCCGTCTCGAAGGTGTCCGAGGCGAGGGTCCCGCCGAACGGCATTTCCATGTGGGTGTGGGCGTCGACGCCGCCCGGAATCACGTACTTGCCCGAAGCGTCGATGACGCGCTCGGCGGTCCACTCCTGCGTTCCCGTGGAGGCAAGAGCCACGATGCGGCTGTCCTCGATCAGTACATCCGCGTGGATCTCTTCAGCGGCGGTGATCACCAGACCGCCCCGGACGACCGTACGGCTCACCATCCCAGCTCCCTTCCTGCCCCGCCTGATGCCACGTCACGGCTGGTCTACACCCGTAGATTTCCGGTCGAGAAGGAGACACCGTAGAAGCATGTCACCCCTTGCGGCAATACCGTGACGATGAATCAGCAAGGACGCCGGTGTCGACCGGGCGATCAGCCGGGCGGTTCAACGGCGGCCCGGCCGACGGGTGCGGGGGCGCGGGAGAAGGGTGCGAGGGTGGTGCGATGGGCAGATATCCGCCGATGCGGCGGGTAATCCCCGTCGGTGACGCAACCTCATGACAGAGGGCGCAGAAAGGCGGCAGGTCATGGAACAACGCACACCGTGGGAGTTCTCCGACGACCGGGGCCGCCTGGTAGTGGCCGGGAATCGACCGTCCCGGATCGTCGCCTACATACAGGCGGGGGCGACCCTGTGGGACCACGGGATACGGCCCGTGGGGCTCTTCGGGTCCGAACACGACAACGCCGCCCCCGACCCGGCCAAGAGCGGTGAGCTGCCGCTCGCGGAGATCGCCTACCTGGGCGCGGGCGCCGCGCTGCACCCCGACGCCCTGCTGGAGACCGAGCCGGACCTCGTGGTGGCGGTGACCTATGACGGCGAGCAGGTCTACGGGCTGGAGCCGAAGACCGCGCGCGAACTGGAGATACATGTCCCGGTCGCCACCATCGCGGTGGGCCCCGGCCGCAGCCTGGCCGGGATCCGCGAGCGATTCGCGTCCCTGGCCGGATCACTGGGCCAGGGTGAACCCCTCGCCCTGGCCCGCGAGTTGGACGCCGCGGAGGACGCGTTGCGGGACGCCACCGGCAACGCCGTACGGCCCCGGGCCCGGGTGCTGGCCCTCTCGCCCGCCGGTCCGGAACGGGTGCATCTGGCCCGGCCCAGCTCCTGGCCCGATCTGCGGGCGCTGTCCGAACACGGTGTCGGCCTGCTGGAACCGGCCGCCGGAGCCGGGGTGAACTGGTCCACGGTCGGCTGGGCGGAGGCCGCGGAGCTGGCCCCGGACATCGTACTGAGGGACGTACGGGCCAATGCGGAGCGCCTTGAGGCGCCAAGGGCCGACGTGAGCTGGCGGGCCGTCGAGGCCCGCGCCCAGGTTCTTCCGTGGAACCCGGAGGCGCCTTGCAGCAAGCGGGCGCATGCGCGCCTCTTCAGGGACGTGGCGGATGCGCTTGCCGCTGCGCTTGGTTGACTTCCCACGTTGTCGGCCGTCCCGCCGTGCGTGTTCTCGCCGTTGCGCCTGCGGCGGGCGTGGGTGTGTCGGGTGCGGGTCCGCTCCTCCGGACTTCGTCCTGCGGAGCGGCCCCTCCCGGGAGTGGGAGAAAAAACGGTGAGTGGGGGTGTACGCGAGTGGTCCACTGCGCGCGCATACGGGATGACGTACACCCCCACCGGTCTCTTTCCACCCACCCACGGGAGGGGGCGCACCGCAGAACGAAGTTCGGAGGGGCGCACCCGTGACGTACAGCCCCGCGCAGCGGCAACGGCCCGCCGCCAGGCGCCACGGCGGGAAAGCCAAAAACGTGGGAGGTCAGGCAAGCGCAGCGGAAGGGCCAAGGGCAGCGGAAAGCGCGGCGGACAAGATATCCGCCCCCTCCTCCGCCTCCCCCACCGTCAGCGTCATCGGCGGCGCGATGCGCAGGGAGGCGCCGGACCGGCCGCCCTTGCCGACCAGGAGGCCGCGTTCGCGGGCGGCCTCCACGACCAGGGTGGCGGTCTCCGGGGCGGGTACATCGGTTCCGGGCCGGACCAGTTCGACCCCGATCATCAGTCCGCGGCCGCGGACCTCGCGTACCGCGTCGAGGCCGGCCGCGACCGCCCGCAGCCGCTCGATGAGCAGTCCGCCGACCCGTCGGGCGTTGCCCTGAAGGTCGTGTTCGAGGAGGTAGTTGAGGTTGGCGAGGCCCGCGGCCATGGTGACCGGGCTGCCGCCGAACGTGGAGATGGAGTTCGCGGTGAGCGAGTTCATGACCTCGGCGCGGGCCACCACCCCGCCGATGGACATGCCGTTGCCGATGCCCTTCGCGAACGTGAGCAGATCCGGCGGGCCGTTGTCGGCGTGCGCCTGCCAGCCCCAGAAGTGGTCGCCGGTGCGGCCCCAGCCGGTCTGTACCTCGTCGCTGATCCAGAGGATGCCGTGCCGGGTGAGGACGTCACGGAACGCGGCGTAGAGGCCGTCCGGCGGCACGGTGACGCCGCCGACGCCCTGGATCGGCTCGGCGATCAGCGCGGCGACCCCGCCCGCGGTCTGCTGGAGCATGTCCTCCAGGTCGGCGACGCAGGCCGCGATGTAGTCGCGGTCGTTCAGCGCCGCGTACGGGCCGCGGGTGCGTACGCCGCCGTGGACGTAGAGCGTCTGGAGGGGGGAGAAGCTGGTGGGTGACCAGCTCTGGTTGCCGGTGACGGCGATGGCGGGGAAGGACCGGCCGTGGTAGCTGTTGCGCATCGCCAGGATCTGGTTGGAGCGGCGGTAGGTGGTGGCCAGCAGGAGGGCGGCGTCGTTGGCCTCGGTGCCGGACGTGGTGAAGAAGACCCGGGCGTCAGGGATGCCGGAGAGCGCGGCGACGCGTTCCGCCAACTCGACCATGGGGCGGGAGAGGTAGAGGGTCGAGGTGTGGATGATCCGGGCCGCCTGCTTGCTGATCGCCCTGGTGACCTCGGGCAGCGCGTGCGCCGTCATGGTGGTGAGGATGCCGCCGAAGAAGTCGAGGTAGCGGTTGCCCTCGGAGTCCCAGACGTACCGGCCCTCGCCATGGGTGAGTTCGATCGGGCGGTCGTAGTAGAGGGTGAGCCAGGAGGGGAGGACCGCCTGATGGCGGGCGTGCAGGCCGGTTCTGTCGGGGGCGGCGGGGGTCATGGCCGCACCAGCCCTTCGTACGCGTCGGGGCGGCGGTCGCGGTAGAACGCCCACTGCCGGCGGACCTGGTCGATCAGCCCGAAATCCAGGTCGCGGACGACCAGTTCCTCCTTGGAGTCGCCGGCGACCTCACCGACGAACTGGCCGCGTGGGTCGACGAAGTAGCTGGTGCCGTAGAAGTCGTTGTCGCCGTACTCCTCTACGCCGACCCGGTTGATCGCGGCGATGAAGTACTCATTGGCGACGGCCGCCGCGGGCTGCTCCAGTTTCCACAGGTAGGCGGAGAGGCCGCGGGAGGTGGCGGAGGGGTTGTAGACGAGCTGGGCGCCGTTGAGGCCCAACTGCCGCCACCCTTCGGGGAAGTGACGGTCGTAGCAGATGTAGACGCCGATCTTGCCGACGGCGGTGTCGAAGACCGGCCAGCCGGCGTTCCCCGGCTTGAAGTAGTACTTCTCCCAGAACCCCTTGACCTGCGGGATGTGGTGCTTGCGGTACTTGCCGAGGACCGTGCCGTCGGCGTCGATGACGGCCGCGGTGTTGTAGTAGAACCCGGACTGCTCGATCTCGAAGACCGGGACGACGATGACCATGCCGGTCTCGCGGGCGAGGTCCTGCATACGCCGTACGGTCGGGCCGTCGGGTACCGGTTCGGCCCAGCGGTAGTGCTCCGGCTCCTGGACCTGGCAGAAGTACGGGGCGTTGAAGACCTCCTGGAAGCCGATCACCTTCGCGCCCTGCGCGGCCGCCGCCCTGGCGTACTCCTCATGCTTCGCGATCATCGATTCGGTGTCGCCGGTCCAGGTGGCCTGGACCAGTGCGGCACGCACAACATCGGCCATGAGCTGCTCCTTTGTCGACGCGTCAGCCTGCGGCCACACGAGGCCACGACGCTGGTCGCGGCGCGGTCTACGCGTGTGGAGGTGACCGTAAGCCGCGTCACGGACCGTGGCAAGACCATCTCCACCGTGGCGCGCCCGCGGGAGGGCGGGGCGGAATCAGGGATGGGGGCATGGGTGGAATCGGGGAGGAGGACGGGGACGGGATCGGGAATCTCGACAGGGAAACTTGCAAGTTTTCCTGCTGGGATCCTAGACTGGAGACATGCCGGACAGGAATCAGGAACGCCTGGCGACGGAGCTCAGCGCGACCGTCGCACAGCTGATGCGCCATCTGCGTGCCGCCTCCCCGGAGGGAGAGCTCACCCCGAGCCAGCGCTCGGTGGCCGGCCGGATCGCCCACGACGGCCCGGCCACCATCGCCGCTCTGGCCCGCGCCGAGCTGGTGCGCCCGCAGTCCATGCGGCTGACCGTCGGCGCGCTGGAGGAGCGCGGGATCCTCGCCCGCAGCCCGCATCCGACGGACGGCCGCCAGGTGGTCTTCTCCCTCACCGATGAGGGCCGCCGGATGATCGACCGGCTGCGGCAGGCCAAGCGGAACTGGCTCGCGGTGGCCATCGCCGACCGGCTCACCCCGGAGGAACAGCAGACCCTGACGGCCGCCACCGGGCTGATCCAGCGACTGGTGCAGGAGCGGAGCGAGGTGTCGGCATGACAGACCCGTCAGCCGGGCGGCGGCCGGCACCGTTACCGTCGGACGCCCGGCCGGACCATCGCGGTGAACTCGCCGGCACCGGCCGCGCCTTCGGCGCCCGGCTGATGACACCGCTGCTGCTCGGCTCGCTGCTCAACCCCCTCAACTCCACGATGATCGCCACCGCTCTGGTGGCCATCGGCCAGGACTTCCGCACCGGTGCCGCGGACACCGCCTGGCTGATCTCCGTGATGTACCTCTCCAGTGCGGTGGGCCAGCCCATGATGGGGCGGCTCGCCGACCGCATCGGCCCGCGCCGGGTCTTCGCCGCCGGCGCACTCAGCGTCTGCGCCGCGGGCCTGATCGGCGCGCTGGCACCGACCTTCACCCTGCTGATCGTCTCCCGGATCGTCCTCGGTCTCGGCACCTCGGCCGCCTACCCCGCGGCGATGGCGCTGCTGCGCGCCGAGTCCCGGAGGGTGGGACGCCCCACCCCGCGCCGGATCCTCGGACGGCTCTCGCTGGCCGCCCTGGGCAGCGCCGCCGTCGGCCCCGCCCTCGGCGGGCTGCTGACCGCGGCCGCGGGCTGGCGGGCGGTGTTCGCGATCAATGTCCCGCTGGCGCTGCTCGCGCTGGCCGGCGCGCTCGCCTGGCTCCCGGCCGACCGCGGCGCGCGGGCCGGGCACGCCGGAACCCCGCCTCTTTCCGGTGCCACCCACGCACCCGGGACCGCGCCCGCTGCCGGTTCTCTCGACCCTCTGGGTATCGGCCTCTTCGCCGGGGCGCTGACCTGCGCGATGTTCTTCCTGCTGCGGCTGGAGGACCCCCAGTGGCCGCTGCTGGCACCCACCGGCGTGCTCACCGCCGTCCTGGTCCGGTGGCAGCTGCGCCATCCCGCTCCGTTCCTCGACCTGCGGATGCTGGCCCGTAACGGCGCGCTGGTCCGCACCTACCTCCGGCAGGGGCTGACGTACCTGGTCATCTACTGCGTGCTCTACGGCTTCAGCCAGTGGCTGGAGGAGGCACACGGCTACTCGCCGTTCCATGCCGGCCTGGTCATGCTGCCGATGTCCGGCGCGGCCGCCCTCTGCTCGATCGCCGGCGCCCGGACGCGGGGCATCCGCGCCCCGCTGACCGTCGCCGCGGCCTGTCTCACCGCCGGCAGTGCGGTCTTCCTCCTGCTGCGGGGCGGCAGCCCGCTGCCGGTGCTGCTGTGCGCCGGCGCGCTCGTCGGCATCCCGCAGGGCCTGGCCTCCACCGGCAATCAGGCCGCCGTGTACGCCCAGGCCCCGGCGGACGGCGTCGGCGCGGCCGCCGGGCTGCAGCGCACCGCCCAGTACCTCGGCGCGATCGTCGCCTCCAGCCTCATCGGCCTGCTGTACGGGCAGCGCGCCGCGGACCCCGGGCTGCATCAGATCGCCGCCATCGGCGTCGTCCTGGGCGTGCTGCTGCTCGTTCTGACCCTCACCGACCGCACGTTGCGCGCCCATCAGGAGCCGTAGCCGTAACCCGACCCCGTCCACCCCACGACTCACGACTCACGACTCACGACTCACGACTCACGACTCACCCAAGGAGTGCCTCATGCCCGCCACCACCCTCGACCCCACCACCGCCCTGGTCCTGATCGACCTTCAGAAGGGGATCGCCGCCCTGCCCACCGCTCCGCTGCCCTCCGCCGAGGTCATCGAGCGCGGCGCCCGGCTGGCCGCGGCGTTCCGTGCGCGCGCACTGCCCGTCGTCCTGGTGAATGTCACCGGCGTCGCTCCCGGCCGTACCGAGGCCCCGCTACGGGGCGACACCCCGCCCGCGGACTGGGCGGAGCTGGTGCCCGAACTCGACCGGCAGCCCGGCGACATCGTCGTCACCAAGCAGCACTGGGGCGCCTTCCACGGCACGAACCTGGATCTGGAGCTGCGCCGCCGGGGCGTCACCCAGATCGTCCTCGGCGGTATCGCCACCAGCTTCGGCGTGGAGTCCACCGCCCGTGCGGCACACGAGCACGGCTACCACGTGACCCTCGCCACCGACGCCATGACGGACCTGGACGAGACGTCCCACCGCAACAGCCTGGAGAAGATCTTCCCGCGGCTGGGCGAGACCGACACGACCGAGGCGATCCTCAGCCTCCTCGCCTGACTCCAGTCCCGTTCTCCCCGTTCTCCCGGTTCTCCCCGTTCTCCCCGTTCGCCGCCGCCGGACGGCCGGCCGGCCGTCGCTCATGCCAGCGCAGATCGTCCTGCAACTGGGCGGCGAGCGAGATCAGCCGGGGCTCCGCATGGGCCGGGCCGAGGAGCTGGGCGCCCAGCGGCAGGCCGTCACCGCTGAAGCCGGCGGGTACGCTCACGCCCGGCCAGCCGAGGACGTTCCACGGCCAGGCGTACGGGCACGCGGCGATCATGGCGCGGTCCGTACGCCAGCCGTTGAGCTTGGCGAGCGTGCCGATACGCGGCGGCGGGGTGGCGGTGGTCGGCGTCAGCAGTACGTCGTAGGAGCCGAACAGGGCGCCGATCCGCTGCTGTTGGCGTCTCTCGGCGACGCGGGCCCGGCGCAGTAAGGGCCCACCGAGCAGCCGTCCCATCCGCGCCGCCCCCCGGGTGCGGGGGTCCAGGAGGGACGCGTCGGGGACCCGGGCGGCCCACTCCCCCACCCCGGCCGTGGCGCGCGGTACGAAGGCCAGCCCGACCAGCCCGTAGTCCGGCTCCGCCTCCTCGACGAAGTGGCCGAGCCGGACCAGGGTGCGGGCCACCCCGGTGACCGCGGCCCGTACGTCCGGGTGCAGCGGCTTGCGGGTGAAGGTGACGGGCGGCCTCCAGGAGAGCGCGATCCGCAGCCGCCCCGGGTCGCGGCCGGCCGCCTCACGGGCCGAGATGGCCGGTGGCCGGTGCAGATCGCCCGCGTGGTTGCCGCTCGCCACGTCCAGCAGCAGCGCCGCGTCCTCGACCGTCCGGGCCAGCGGTCCGATGCCGGTGATCCCCTGGAAGGCCTCGGGGTCCGGCCAGGTGGAAATCCGGCCGCGCTGGGGTTTGATGCCGACGAGATGGGACCACGCGGCGGGGATCCGGACCGAGCCGGCGCCGTCGGTGCCGAGCGCGGCCGGTACCAGTCCGGCGGCGACCGCGGCGGCCGAACCACCCGACGAGCCACCGGGGGTGTGGGCGAGGTTCCAGGGGTTGCAGGTGTTGCCGAAGGCCGGGCCCTCGGTGAACGGCCACTGGCCCAGCTCGCAGGCGTTGGTCTTGCCGACGATGATCGCGCCGGCCGCCCTCAGCCGCCGGACGACCTCGGCGTCGCGCTCCTTGGGCGGGAAGTCGCCGGCGCAGCCGAACGCGGTGGGCTCGCCCGCCACATCGGTGTCGTCCTTGACCGCGACCGGCACCCCCAGCAGGGGCAGCCGCTCGCCGGCGGCCAGTCTGCGGTCTGCCTCGGCGGCTTCCGCCGACGCGGCCTCGGCCCGTACCCGCCGGAAGGCGTTGACGGTCTGCTGGGTGGCCTCGATGCGCTCCAGCGACCGCCGGACCAGCTCGGCCGAGGTCACCCGCCCCTCGGCCAGTGCCCGGGCCTGCTCGGCGAGGCCCTCCCACTCCCCGGTCACGGCGCCGGTCTGCCGGGCCGGGTCCCCGGCCACGCTCTCCTGGCTCTCGTCAACGCTCACGCTGCGTGCCCTCCCTGGGACCGCCATTCGAACGAACGGTCCCAGGAGGCTAATCGGCGCCGCCGCGACCATCAACGACGCCGCGCTGAGCGGTACATCGACGACACACGGACGGCACACAGCGGTCCGGGGCGTACCGGAAGTGTGACGTCCGGGGCCTCGACCGGGGGACGTTACGGCCGAGGCCCAGGCCAAAGGTCGTCACGACCGGTGAACGACCATCGCCGATCCGCCGCCGCGCCGTACCTTCTCGGCGGCGGCCAGCCAGCGGCCGTCCGGGAGCCGTTGGACGCCGGTCGCCGCGCCGATCTCCGGATTTGGCTTGAAGACGTGTCCGAGCGCTTCCAGTTGCCGTCGGACGGGGCTGTTCCACAACCCGGGTTCGAGCTCGGTGGCGGCCGCGTTGCGCTGGCTGGCGCGGGGCGCGGCAATCGCGTCGACCAGCGGCAGGCCGCGGTCCAGGTGATTGACCAGGGTCTGCAGCACGGTGGTGATGATCGTCGCGCCGCCGGGCGAGCCGAGCGCCAGCACCGGCTCGCCGTGCCGGAGCACGATCGTCGGCGAGATCGACGAGCGCGGCCGCTTGCCCGGCCCCGGCAGATTCGGGTCATGCACGGCCGGGTTGGCCGGTGCGAACGAGAAGTCCGTCAGCTCGTTGTTGAGCAGGAACCCCCGGCCCGGGACGGTGATGCCGCTGCCTCCCGTCTGCTCGATGGTCAGGGTGTAGGAGACGATATTGCCCCACTTGTCGGCGGCGGTCAGATGGGTGGTGTTCTCCCCCTCGTACGTCGTCGGGGCGGCCGGACGGGCACCCGCACAGCGAGCGGGGTGCGACGGATCACCGGCCGCGAGCGGGCTGGCCAGCGCCTTTCCGTCATTGATCAGGCACTCCCGGGAGGCGGCGAACCGCTTCGACGTGAGGCCCTTCACCGGTACGTCCTCGAAGGCCGGGTCGCCGACCCAGCGGCCGCGGTCGGCGAACGCGATCCGGCTGGCCTCGATATAACGGTGCAGGAACCGCTTCTCGCTCAGCTCGCCCAGGCGGCTCTTCTCCAGGATGTTGAGCGCCTCGGCGACGCTGGTGCCGCCGGAGGCGGAAGGCCCGATGCCGTAGACGTCGAGGCCCCGGTAGGTGGTGTGGGTGGGCGCGTGGTTGCGGACCTCGTAGGACCGCAGATCCCGCGCGGTCAGGTCGCCGGGCCGCACCGTGCGGGTGGATCCGGCGCGCACCGGCGGCTTGTTGACCGTATGCACGACCTCCCGGCTCAGCCGGCCCGTGTAGAGCTCGCCGACGCCCTTCCTGCCCAACTCCTCGTACGTACGCGCCAGATCGGGGTTCTTCATCGTCGAGCCGACGACCGGCAGCTTGCCGCCGGGCAGGAAGAGCCGGGCGCTCGCCGGGAAGTCCCGGAACCGTGCTTCGTTGTCGGCGGTCTGCTTGCGGAACGTCTCGTCGACGGTGAAACCGCGCGAGGCGATCCGCTCGGCCGGGCGCAGCACCTGGCCGAGTGACCTGCTGCCCCACCTCTTCAGGGCGGTGTCCCAGGTGGCGGGGGTACCCGGAGTGCCGACGCTCAGCCCGCTGGTGACCGCCTCGTCGAACGGGATCGCTTTGCCGTGGTCCAGGAAGAGGTCCTTGCCCGCCGAGCGCGGGGCCGTCTCCCGGCCGTCGAGCGTGCGTATCGTCCTGGCCTTCGCGTCGTAGTAGACGAGGTAGCCGCCGCCTCCGATGCCCGCGGAGTACGGCTCGGTGACGCCCAGGGCGGCGGCGGTGGCGACGGCCGCGTCCACGGCGTTGCCGCCCTTCTTGAGCACCTCGATCCCCGCGGCCGAGGCGTCCGGGTCGACGCTGGCGACCGCTCCGCCGTAGCCGACGGCGACCGGCGTCTTCTGCACTGGGGTCTTCTGCGGAGTGGCCACGGACGGTGGCGCGGTGGACTGGGCGGCGGCCGGGACAGCCGCCAGGGAGCCGGTCAGCGCGGCGGCCGCTCCCAGGATGGTGAGACGTCGGGCTCTGGTCATCTGTAGGTCCGGCCCCCCGTGAGTTGGGTGCTTGAGTCCTCGCTTCTGCCGCCGTAGATGCTGCCGGACTCTTCCCGCCATGACCAGACTCCGTCGCGGCAGAGGCGTACCGGGAACCACGTACGCGCGCCCCCACCGGCCCCTTCCTCCCCCTCACGGGAGGGGCCGCTCCGCAGGACGAAGTCCGGAGGAGCAGACCCGCACCCGGCAAAACCACGCCCGCCGCAGGCGTTATGGCGAGAAACCCCGGCGGCGGGACGGCCGAAAACATGGGACGCACCGCCAACGGCGTAACGGCACGCCGCAACACGGCGCCGCACCCGCCAACGTGGGAAGCCAGCCAGGCACAGCGGACCGCCGGAGGAGCAGTGGCGACGGAATCGGACAAGCGGACGACCACCAGGCGGAGGCTTCTGCAGGCGGTGGTCGGGCTCGGCGCGCTCGGTGCCGGCCGTGCGCTGTTCGGAGTCGGCGACAGCGGCGGACCGGAGCCGCAGGCCGTACCGGAGCCGCAGGCCCGGCCACGCCCGCCGGAGCCGCCCGCGGCGGCGTACCGGCTGCGCCCCATGGCCGGTGAAACCTCCCGTTCCGGCCCCGGTGCCGCGGCACCGCACGCGGACATCGCCTACACCCTCAGCGCCGGCCGCCGGGAGGTCTTCCTGACCTTCGACGACGGCCCTCATCCCCGCTACACCCCGCAGATCCTGCGGATCCTGCGCCGTCACCGCGTCCGGGCCACCTTCTTCGTCATCGGGGAGAACGCCGTCGGGTTTCCGGGGCTGCTGCGCGCCATCGCCGAGGACGGCCATGCCGTCGCCAACCACACCTGGAGCCACCCCCAGCTCACCGGGCTGCCGCCGGACGACGTACGCAGCGAGCTGGGCCGTACCAGCGCTCTGATCGACGACGTCCTCGGCGCCGCGCCCAACCTGGCCCGGGCCCCGTACGGCGCCTGGGACGACCTCTCGCTGAGCATCTGCAACGAGCTGGGGATGTCGCCGGTCGGCTGGGCGACCGACTCACTGGACTGGACCCTTCCGGGCGCGGAGAACATCGCGGACGCGGTGCTGGCGGGGATCCGCCCCGGCGGCATCGTGCTCGCGCATGACGGGGGCGGGCCTCGCCGGCAGACCGTCGAGGCGCTGCGCTGGTATCTGCCGCGACTGCTGGACGATGGCTACCGGCCGGTGCCCATCGAGCCGTGACGGAGCCGACGGGAAGCCGGCGGCGAACCGGGGACACCAGGTGCCCACGCGACGCGGACGTCCGTAGCAGGTGAGAACCGTCACGTCATGCCCCGAAATCCACCCTAATGTTTTACGGTTCAATTGCGCGCGGGCTTCCCCCCGTGCCCGCGCTGCCGCCCCGGCCGACTTCCCCCGTTCGGCCGGGGCCTCCTCGTTCCGGCCCACGGGTGCGCAGACGCCGGGGCGGCGGTACACAGACGCCGGGGCGGCGGTGCGCAGGTGCCGGGACGGCGCCGAGGACTGCCGATCTGCGGACGCCCACGCCTCGGCCGATCATCGAACCATGGCCCCGACCGCCGAGCACGGCTCGGCCCCGTACCCCGTGATCCGGCCGATGCTGGCCACGGTCGGCCCGCTGCCCGGCGCGGAGGAAGAGGCGGCATGGGCGTTCGAGGTCAAATGGGACGGGGCCCGCTGCATCGTCAACACACCCGGTGACGGCACGATCCGGTTGATCACCCGGGCCGGCAACGACGCGACCACGACCTACCCGGAGCTGGGACCGCTCGGTGCGCAGCTGCGTGGCCGGCCCGCGGTGCTCGACGGCGAGGTGGTGGTGCTGGACGCGCACGGGCGGCCGGACTTCGGGCTGCTGCAGCGCCGCATGGGTGTGGTCAATCCGCGCCGCACCGCCCGGCTGGCCATGGAGTACCCGGTGCACCTGGTGCTCTTCGACGTGATGTATCTGGGGGGATCGCTGCTCGGCACGCCGTACCGCGAGCGCCGGTCCGTCCTCTCCGAGCTGCGGCTGCGCGGCGCCAACTGGTCGGCCCCGGCCGCTGTGGAGGGTCATGCGCGGCAGGCGTGGGAGGCCTCGTTGCGGGGCGGGTTCGAAGGGGTGGTGGCGAAGCGGCTGGCCTCGGCGTACCTGCCCGGGGTCCGCTCGCCCGAGTGGCGCAAGACCAAGCATCTGCAGACCCTCGACGTGATCATCGGGGGCTGGACGGAGGGGCACGGCGGTCTCGCCGGTCTGCCCGGTTCCGTACTGGCGGGGGTGGCTGAGCCGGCCGGGCTCCGGTACGTCGGTGCGGTCGGCTCGGGCCTGTCCGACCGGGAACGCCACGAGCTGGCGCGGTACCTGGGAGTGATCCCGCTGGACCGCTCCCCGTTCGTCAACGCCGTGGATGTGACGGGGGCGCACTGGGCCGAGCCCCGGCTGGTGGCCGAAGTCGCGTTCACCGGCTGGACCTCGGCCGGCCGGCTGCGGCACCCGATCTGGCACCGGCTGCGGCCGGATCTGACGCAGCTGGGCTGACGCGGCAGGTACGGCAGGAGCGGAAGGAAAGGCAAGAGCGGAAAAAATCCGAAGAAGGCGGAAGAAAGCGGAAGGAATGGAGGAAGTCGCTGATGTCCGAGCCCGCGATGTCCGAACCGGCCAACGGCACCGTCCCGTGCGGCGGCACCGAGTACGGCAAGCGGCCTTTCCGGCGCGCCAGGGTCCACTTCACCGACCGCATCACGGCGGACGGCTGCGACGGCTGGCCGGTGGAGGCCGGCCGCTACCGGCTGGTGGCCAGTCGGGCCTGCCCCTGGGCGAGCCGCGCCGTGATCTCACGCCGGCTGCTCGGCCTGGAGGACGCGATCTCGCTGGCCATCCCGGACCCGATCCAGGACGACCGGAGCTGGCGCTTCACCCTGGACCCGGACGGACGCGATCCGGTCCTCGGCATCCGCTTCCTCAGCGAGGCCTACGACGCCCGCGAGCCGGACCACCCCGGCGGGGTCAGCGTCCCCGCCGTCGTCGACATCCCCAGCGGGCGGCTCGTCACCAACGACTTCCAGCAGATCACCCTGGACTTCGCGACGGAGTGGACGGCGCTGCACCGGCCCGGCGCGCCCGACCTCTGCCCGGAGCCGCTGCGCGAGGAGATGGACATCCTCATGGCCGGTGTCTACCGGGACGTCAACAACGGCGTGTACCGGGCCGGTTTCGCCACCGGGCAGAGCGAGTACGACGGTGCCTTCCGCGATCTGTTCCGGCGCCTGGGCCTGCTCTCCGAGCGGCTGTCCGGCCGGCGCTACCTGATGGGTGACACCCTCACCGAGGCCGACATCCGGCTGTTCACCACGCTGGTCCGCTTCGACGCCGTCTACCACGGGCTCTTCAAGTGCAACCTGTTCAAGCTGGCCGAGGACCCGGTGCTGTGGGCGTACGCCAGGGACCTCTTCCAGACGCCGGGCTTCGGCGACACCGTGGATTTCCACCACATCAAGCAGCACTACCACCGGGTGCTCACGGGCATCAACCCGACCGGCATCGTCCCCCTGGGGCCGGATCTGTCGGCCTGGCTCACCCCGCACCACCGTGAGGAGCTGGGCGGCCGGCCGTTCGGCGACGGCACACCGCCGGGCCCGGTGCCGGCGGCCGAGGAGGTCCCGCCCGGAGGCCGCGCCGAGCACCTCCGGCTCGGCTCGTGACCGGGCGGCGGGCCGTCGTGAGACCCTGAGAACGGAGAGGGACGAAAAGGGGCATACCCCCAGTGACTGCCCTCCCGACTCCCCCTCCTGACTCCACTGTTGGCTCCACTACGGCCACGTTGTGGCTGCACTGTGGCTGCACTGTTGGCTCCACGAGATCCAGATGGCTCCACGAGATCCAGACGAGGGGTGAGCCCGATGAGGATGGTCCTGAAGGCCCAGATACCGACCGAAGCGGGCAATGAGCTGATCAAGAACGGAACCCTGTCCAAGATCATGGAGGCGGCGCTCAGCGCCCTGAAACCGGAGGCCGCCTACTTCACCCTCGACCACGGTGACCGCACCTGCTTCTACTACTTCGATATGCAGCAGTCGTCGCAGATACCTCCGCTGATCGAATCGTTCTTCATGGACCTGCACGCGAAGGTCTCGCTCCAGCCGGTGATGAACGCGGACGAGCTGCGCACCGGGCTCAGCGATCTGATGAGCGGCACCTGAGCAGCAGCTGCGCGAAGTGCTGCGCGACGGGGTGCAGCAGCTCCCGGAAGCGGGTGCGGGATGATCGGGGTATGGAGAGTTCCGCATCGCGCCCGCAGCTGCCGACGACCGAGTCGGCCGTCACCGCCGTCCGTGCCGTCGCCGACGAGTACGGTCTCGACGTCACCGTCACCGACGACATCGGCGCGGACCGGGCTTCCCGCCGTACCTCCGCCGGGGTGGGCGCCGTCCTGGACCCGGACGGTTCGCTGCCGCACGAGGCGTTCGTGGAGGTGGGCGGGTCCCCGGCCGTGACGGTCCAGCTCTTCCCTGAGGACGATGCGAAGATCACCGTGGACGGGGTGGAGTTCGCCGACGTCCCGCGAGACGCGGTGCCGGCGTTTCTGCGTGCGGTGTACGGCGGGCTGGCGTACGTCAAGCCGCGGTTCTTCCCGCCGGGGCAGCAGTGGCTGGTCGTACCACTGCCCGGCGACGAGACGTACAAGGAGCTGGTTCTGCAGGGCCTCAGCCCGTGGATGGCGCGCCGCATACGCTGACCGGACAGGACAGGACAGGACCCGGACTGGACCGGACTGGACTGGACTGGACCGGGCCGCGACGGCACACTACGCGGGTGGCTGGTGATGGCTGCCCGGCAGGAGGGCGCCCGGCTCGGGGGCGGCCACCTCGGCGGCCTCGACCTTGGGGTTGCGCAGCTGGCGCCGGGAGACCCAGTTGGCCAGCCAGGACAGCAGCATGCACATCCCGATGTAGACCGGCGAGATGATCAGGACGACGGGGATGAACGGCAGGTCGTAGTCGAGGTTGGACGCGATCAGCTTGCCGGCGTGCAGAAACTCCTCGTAGGTGATGAGGAAGCCCAGCGAGGTGTCCTTCAGGGCGACCACCAGCTGGCTGATGATCACCGGGAGCATCGCCCGGACCGCCTGCGGCAGCAGGACGTACGTCATGACCTGGCTCTTGTGCATGCCCAGCGCGTACGCGGCCTGCCGCTGGCCGGGGTCGACCGCGTTGACGCCGCTGCGGAAGACCTCGGCGAGCACCGAGCCGTTGTAGAGGGTCAGACCGGCGACCAGGGCGGGCAGGGGCGCGACCCGCAGCGCCACATAGATGAAGAAGATCATGACCAGCAGGGGCATCGCCCGGAAGAACTCCACCACCAGCGTGCTCACCCAGCGGACGAGGCGGTGGTCGGAGAGCCGGCCGATCGCCAGCACCCCGCCGAGCACCAGCGAGAGCACCGCCGCGAGGCCGAAGGCCCGCAGGGTGTTGCCGAGGCCGTCGAGCAGCAGCTCCTGAATTCCCTTGTAGAGGAAGGGAGTCCACTTCGCCGCGGTGAACTGACCGGTGGCGAAGAGGAGGGACAGGATCCAGCCGAGCAGGGCGAGGATCGCGAGCGTCGCCCCGAGGCCGTAGGCGCGGTGCCGCGCCCGGGCCCGCGGGCCGGGGATGTCGTACAGGGCGGTGGTGGTCATCGGGCGGCTCCGAAGCGCCGCTCCAGGTAGTTGAAGGCCGCGCTGATGGTCAGGGTCACGAGCAGATAGCCGACGGCGATCCAGAGGAAGCTCCAGATGATGCTGTAGCCGAGCTCGTTGAGCGGCTTGTAGACGCCGAGCAGTTCGACGACGCTGAAGGCGCCGGCGATCGCGGAGTTCTTGGCGAGCGCGATCAGCGTGGAGCCGATGGGCGGGATGACGGACCGGAAGGCCTGCGGGAGGATGACGTCCCCGAGGGTCTGCGGGAAGGTCATGCCGAGGCTGCGGGCCGCCTCGCCCTGGCCGACGGGGACGGTGTTGATACCCGAGCGGACCGCCTCGCAGATGAACGCGGAGGTGTAGCAGCCCAGCGCCAGGACGGCGAAGAGGGTGAAGGGCAGGACGAGGCCGAAGCGCGGCAGGCCCAGTACCACCGCGAAGAACAGCAGGGTCAGCGGCGTATTGCGCAGCACCGTCACCCATGCCGTGCCGAAGGCCCGCAGCGAGCCGACCGGCGCGACCCGGAAGGCCGCCATGACGAAGCCGAGGCCGAGGGCGAGCAGCGAGGCGTAGACGGTGAGTTCCACGGTGCCCAGCAGGCCCTCCCCGTAGAGGGAGAGGTTGTCGAGGAGAACGTTCATCGGTCGGTTTTCCCTGGTTCCTCAGGTCGCCGGATAGCGGTCGATCGGGGGTGGCTCGGGCGCCGGTACCCCGGACAGGCCGAGCGTCGCGTCATAGGCCTTCTTCCAGTCGCCGTCCTTCTCGTCCGCGGCGAGCGCGTCGTCGAGGGCGAGGCGCAGCGCGTTGTCGCCGCGCGGGACGCCGATGCCGTACGGCTCCTTCGAGAACGGTGTGCCGACGACCTTGAGCTCGTCGGGCACCTTGGCGGCGTAGCCCAGCAGGATCGCGTCATCGGTGGTGACCGCGGCCACCTGGTAGGTCAGCAGGTTGTCGACGCACGCCGAGTAGGTGTCGTAGGCGACGAGGACGGCCTTGGGGTACTCGGCCCGGATGCGCTGGTAGGGGGTGGAGCCGGACGCCGAGCAGACGCGTCTGCCGGCCAGGTCCCGCGGGCCCCTGATGTCCTTGTCGTCGGCGCGCACCAGCAGCGACTGACCGGCCATGTAGTAGGGCCCGGCGAAGCCCACCAGCTTCTTGCGCTTGGCGTTGATGGTGTACGTGCCGACGTACAGGTCGATCTGGCCGCTCTGCAGGGCCGTCTCGCGGTTGGCGGAGGCGATGGTCCGGAACCGGACGGTGTCGGGCGGGAAGCCGAGGGCCGCCGACATCATCTTGGCGATCTCGATGTCGAAGCCGGTGTAGCGCCCGGTCGCCGGGTCCTTCTCGCCGAGGTACGGCTGGTCCTCCTTGACGCCGATGACGAGGTAGCCGCGGCGCTCGGCCTTCCGCCAGGTCGGGGAGTCCGGCAGGCGGACGTTCCTGGCGACGGCGTACCGGGGCAGTTCGCTGCCCTTCGGGCCCTTGACCGGCGGGCTGCCCTCCCGGCCGCAGGCCGCCAGCGCGAGGGTGGCGAGGATGACGAGGGCCAGGAGGGTGCGGTGCGGGCGCGTGGGGTGGGTGTGCGGCATCGCGGCGCCCCGTTCAGTGCTTGAGGATCTTGGAGAGGAAGTCCTTGGCCCGTTCGCTGCGTGGCGTGGTGAAGAACTCCTCGGGGGTGCGGTCCTCGACGATCCGGCCGTCGGCCATGAACACCACGCGGTTGGCGGCGGAGCGGGCGAAGCCCATCTCATGGGTGACCACGACCATCGTCATGCCGTCCCGGGCGAGTTGGCGCATCACCTCCAGCACCTCGTTGATCATCTCCGGGTCGAGAGCGGAGGTCGGCTCGTCGAAGAGCAGCGCTTTGGGGTCCATGGCGAGCGCGCGGGCGATGGCGACCCGCTGCTGCTGGCCGCCGGAGAGCTGTGCCGGGTACTTGTCGGCCTGGGTGGCGAGCCCGACCCGGTCCAGCAGTTCGCGGGCCCGCCGCGCGGCCTCGTCCTTCTTCTGCTTACGGACCTTGACCGGCGCCAGCATGATGTTGTCGAGCACGGTCTTGTGGGCGAAGAGGTTGAAGGACTGGAAGACCATGCCGACCTCGGCACGCAACTGGGCCAGCGCCCGGCCCTCTTCGGGCAGCGGCCGGCCGTCCAGCGTGATGGTGCCCGACTCGATGGACTCCAGGCGGTTGATGGCCCGGCACAAGGTGGACTTCCCGGACCCGGAGGGCCCGATGACGACGACCACCTCACCGCGGCCGACGGTGAGGTCGATGTCCTGGAGGACATGGAGTTTTCCGTAGTACTTGTTGACCCCGCGCAGTTCGATCAGCGCCTCACCGGCCATATGCGGGCCCGCCCCTCTCGTCCGTACAGCGGCGAGCCCGCAACTTACCGGGGCGAAGGGGGCACTTCGCCGCTGACACGCACTGATCACCGCGTATCAGCAGATAGAGGTCGGCAGACAGGGGACATCGGACACGGGCCGATGCGTCAGGTAACCGCCGGGTGCCTCAGCACTCGGAGGCCTCGGCGTAGACCTGGGAGAGTTCCGGCGCGCCCGTACTGGCCCAGTTGTGGCCCGCGGCCACCACATCGATCATCCGCCCGGACGCCAGCCGGACCATCGGCCGGCCATCGGGCCAGATGTGCCAGACCGCGCCGCGCACCGTGCGCACCAGGACCGTGCCGAGGTAGAGGCCGGCGTCATTGCCCAGCCAGAGGAGCACTTCGGGGTCGTCCCGCCATACCGGCTGCAGCTGGTCCAGTAGCTCCAACGACCGTACGGAGTCGTCCAGTTCCCCTCCGGCGGAGGCCGCCTGGACGCGCAACAGCTCGCACTCGGAGAGCAGCTCGGCGACGCTTCCGGGATCGGCGCGCACCGACTCCGCGAGCGGCACGGACCGGCGGACATCAGAACGCTTGCGCCACTTGTCCAGGAAAGACAGATTCATGGTGTGCAGGGTCCCACCCGGCCCATGACCGCGGCCACAGGCGCGCGGCGCGATCGCGCGCATGGACCGGGAGCCGGGGGCCCGGGATCCGCCACGCCCGCATGTCCCGGGATCCGCCACGACTACAGGCCCGGGACCCGTCACGCCTCCATGTCCGGGGCCCGTCACGCCTCCATGTCCAGGGCCCGTCACGCCTCCATGTCCAGGTCCAGGTCCAGGTCCACCACGACCGGAGCATGGTCCGAGGCGCCCTTGCCCTTGCGTTCCTCACGGTCCACATAGGCGTCCGAAACGGCCTTGGCGAAGGGTGCGTTGCCGTAGACCAGGTCGATGCGCATGCCCTTGTTCTTGGGGAAGGCGAGCTGGCGGTAGTCCCAGTACGTGTACGGCTGGTCGTACTTCAGGGGACGCGGGACCACGTCCGACAGACCGGCCTCGCGCAGTGCCGCCAGGGCCGCGCGCTCGGCCGGCGTGACGTGGGTGGCGCCCACGAAGACCTCGGGGTCCCAGACGTCGTCGTCCGTCGGCGCGACGTTGTAGTCGCCGAGGACCGCGAACGGACGGGCGCCCGCCGCGTCCTCGGCGACCGCCGTCTTCAGCGCCTCGAACCAGTGGAGCTTGTAGGCGTAGTGCGCATGATCGACCTCGCGGCCGTTGGGGACGTACACCGACCAGACGCGGGCCGGTCCGCAGGTGGCCGAGATGGCGCGCGGCTCCTGCGCCCCGTCGTAGTCCGGGCCGCCGGGGAGGCCCGTGACGACGTCGTCCAGCCCCACCTTGGACAGCAGGGCCACGCCGTTCCACCTCCCGGTGCAGTGGACCGCGGCTTCGTAGCCGAGCTCGCGGAGCTGCTCGTACGGGAACTGCTCGGCGGTGCACTTGGTCTCCTGGATGCACAGCACGTCCGTGCCGGTGTTCTCCAGCCAGGCGAGCAGCCTCGGGAGGCGGGCGGTGATCGAATTGACGTTCCAGGTCGCGATGCGCATGTCTGTAAACCTACCGCCCGGCACTGACAACCGAGCCCCGGCAAGTCCGGCCCGCGGGGATGGGGCCCACGGAGATGGGGCCCACGGGGAGCGGGCCCACGGGGAGCGGAGGGACAGGCCCTAGCCGAGCGCCGTGCTGCTGCCGGGGGTGAGCCGCCCGTGGTCGGTGCCGCCCAGCTTGTCGATCATGGAGTCGTAGACCGGGCGGGCGTGATCCTGGAGCAGGCTGTCGTGGATGTCGATGGCCCGCCGGGGCGCGACCGCGCGGACGTAGTCGATCACCTCGGCGACCTTGTTCCACGGCGCGTGCACGGGCAGCAGCAGAGTGTCGACCGTACGGCCCTCCGGGACGGTGAGCGCGTCGCCCGGGTGGAACACCGCACCGCCGTCGAGCAGGTAGCCGACGTTGGTGACACGCGGGATGTCGGGGTGGATGACGGCGTGCAACTGACCGTGCACCTCGATGTCGAAGCCGGCCGCGGTGAAGGTGTCCCCCTCGCCGACGGTGTGCACCCGGCCGGGGAACGCGGCCGAGAGCTGCCCGGCGACGCTGGCCAGGGTCCAGATCTCGGCACCCGGGTTGGCCTCCATGCCCGCCCGCAGCCGCTCCTCGTCGAAGTGGTCCATATGCTCGTGGGTGACCAGGATCGCATCCGCGCCGACGGCCGCGTCGCGCTCGCTGAAGACACCCGGGTCGATGACGAGCGTCTGCCCGTCCTTCTCCAGCCGGACGCAGGCGTGGGTCTTCTTGGTGAGTTCCATGGGGCTATCTTGCCGCCCGCCCGCCCGTACCGTCCGGGACCGGCATCCGCCGCTCCGTTCCCGCCCGCCGCCTCCCCCACCCCTCCGGCGTCACCCCTCCGCATCACGCCTCCGGCGTCATCCCTCCGGCGTCGTCTCCTCGCGTATGACGCGCTGGGCGACGGCGAAGGCGGAGTTGACGGCCGGGATGCCGCAGTAGACGGCGGTGTGCAGCAGGACTTCCTTGATCTCGGCAGGGGTGAGGCCGTTGCGCAGGGCCGCGCGGGTGTGCAGGGCGAGCTCCTCCTGGTGGCCGCGGGCGACCAGCGCGGTGAGCGTGACAATGCTGCGGGTACGGCGGTCGAGGCCCGGACGGCTCCAGGTCTCGCCCCAGGCATAGCGGGTGAGGACGCGCTGGAATTCCGCGGTGAAGTCGTCGGTGGCGGCCTCGACCTGGTCGACATGGGCATCGCCGAGGACCTCGCGGCGGATCTTGACGCCCGCTTCGTAGGCGCCGCCGCCGGCCTGCTCGGGCGCGGTGAGGCCGGACTCGATGGCGGCGGGCGGCGCCTGCGGGAGCGGCGACGCGAGCTGTGGCTTGGCGGCGGGGGCACCGAGGACGGCCGGGCCGGCGGGCCCCGGCTTGTCGTGCCACGCGGTGGTGAAGTGGCGAATGAGCAGCTCGGTGACGGCCGAAGGCTGCTCGACGGGGGTGAGGTGCGAGGTACCGGGCACCAGGGCGAGGCTCGCACCGGGTATCCCGGCGACCAGGGTGCGGGCGTCGGTGGTGGGGGTGACCTGGTCCTCGGAGCCGGCGACCACGAGGGTGGGGACGCCGACCCGGCCGAGGGAGGACCGTACGTCGTAGGCAGCCAGCGCCTCACAGGCGGCGATGTAGCAACCGGGGTCGGTGGTCCGCACCATCTGGACGGCCCATTCGACGATGGCGGACTGGGCGCCGGCGAAACCCGGGGTGAACCAGTGCTCGGGAGCGGTGCGGGCGATCGGATCGAGTCCGTTCGTCCGGACGACCACACCGCGCTGACGCCAGGCATCGGCGGTTCCATAGCGGGGCGACGACGACACCAGCGCGAGCGAGGTGACCCGGTACGGGCGGGTGAGCGCCAGCTGAGTGCCGACGGCACCGCCGATATCGCAGCCGGCGTAGCCGAAGCGGTCCACACCGAGCGCGTCGAGGGTGGCGACCAGACGGTCGGCCAGTTCCGCGATGGACGACGCCGCGTGAGCGGGCGACCCGCCGTGTCCGGGCAGATCGAACCGGATGACGCGCCAGTGACGGGTCAGCTCGGGGATCTGCCGGTCCCACATGTGCCATGTGGTACCCAATGCGGCACCCAGGACCAGGACAGGGGCGTCTTCTGGCCCGTCAGCGCGGTATTGCAGGGTGTTCATCGGTGTCTCACTCACCCGCCCGACCCTCTCATCTGTCACGACAGCCCCCTATGACGGGGGCCAAGGCTATACGGGCCTGACCAGGTGGAACACCTCTCGGGCAGCGTAGCGTTCGAGGCATCGGACGATTTCGCGGCGAGTCTTGTCCTCCTTGATGCGACGTTCGCAGTACTCCTGAGTCCGCGGGTCGCAACGCAGGCGGGTCTGCATGATCCGGTGCAGAGCGGCGTTGGCCTGCCGGTCGCCGCCGCGGTTGAGCCGACGGTGCTGTCGTCGGGCCGAGGAGTACTCGATGAGGCCGGCCTCGCAGAGCGCGGCGAAGGGCGCCTCGCTGCCGGACAGCGGGCCGACCGCAGCGGCACGTGGAGCCCGTCGGGGTTTACTGCGTTACCTCGCCCATGCGTTGCACGCGCAAGGCTGACGGTCCAGGAGCTGCGGTGGGATCCGCCGAACCAGTGTCAGGCACACGTCGGACAACGGGCCATGACAACAGCCCTGGAGGAGGCGGGCACACGACACATCATGGGTGTGGGTAGGTCTTGCACAGCTTTTGCTGCGGGGCTTGATCGGCTTACGATGCAGCGTGCTCTCGGTGGTTGTAGCGCCCTGGCGGCGCGATCCGGTGGTGCTGCGGAATGCGGAGGTTGCGCATGATGCGGCCAGCACCATGAAGGTGGCCGTGCTGGCCGCGCTGTACCGCAGTGGCATGGACCTGGACGTGGCCGTGCCCGTGGTGAACCGCTTCAGGTCGATCACCGGCACGACGTACGCCAACAGCCGTGCTGCGGACAGTGATCCGCTGCCCTGGGACCGACTGGGCAGCACGGCAACGGTGCGCTGGCTCGCCGGGCGCATGGTCACCCACTCGTCGAACCTGGCCACCAATCTGTGCCTGGAGCGGGTGGGGCACGAGGCCGTGGCCCGGGTGTGGCAGCGGGCGGGCGTCCAGGGCAGTGCCAGTCCGCGCGGTATCGAGGACTATGCCGGCCGCGCGTCGGGCGTCCACAACCGGGTGACCGCCCTCGACCTGGTACGGCTGCTGGAATCACTGGAGCCGGAGCTGCTCAAGCTGCTGGAAGGCAACGTCCATCGAGTCGACCTCGCCGCCGGACTGCCACCGGCTACCCGGCTATCGGGCAAGAACGGATGGTTCCCGGGCTTACGGCACAGCGTCGGCGTGGTCCACCCGCCAGACGCTGCCCCCTACACCCTCGCCGTCTGCTACACCGGACCGCTCGCGTCCGGGGACGCTGCGGACGATCCTGCCGCCAGGCTGCTGGCCCGTATCTCCGCCGGTGTCTGGCGCCGTCGGCACCTGCTCACCCACTGATGCCCTCTGGCCGCCCTGTCTGAGCGACACTGGCCATCAGCGCCTCGACACCAGGGGTGTTGAGCAGGTTGATGCGGATGTAGCCCCGATAGCCGTCCAATTCGAAGAACTTCGCGTCGAGCGCCAGGAACCGCTGGCGCGGTACCCGCGTACGTGCGAAGAGGAAGAAGCCGGCCTCGATCGGCATCCGGGCGGTCAGGGCACCGCTGGCCGAAAGCGCGGTGTGGTTGTCCCGAATGTGCTGGACCAGTGCGCCGTTCCCCTTGTCGAGCATGAGATCGGCGGCGCGATGGGCAAAGAGCCGGTCGGAAACGGCGACATCGCCGTGCAGGTTGATGTGGAGTTCGGCCAGCTCGTCGCGCAGGTGGTGCGGGGCGAGGAGGTGGGCGCAACGGTAGCCGTGGATCGACAGATACTTGGTGGGGCAGATCATGCGCAGCGTCTGCTCCATCGGGAGCCGGGCGCTCGTCTCAGCCGGCTCGCCGTCCCACGGCATGTACTGGAAGGTGCCGTCGACGAACACGAATGATCCGGTGGCTCGTTGCCAGGCGGCGATGGTCTGCCACACCTCTCGGGGTACCCGCCGCCCGGCGTACCAGACGGGGTCGGTCAGTACCAGTACGGTCCGCTCGCCGGGCAGACAGAGGTCGAAATCGGGCTCGAAGGCGTGACGGTGGGAGACTGGGACAGGCTCGATCCCCAACCGCTGGAAGAGATAGGCGAGTTTGTAGTAGACGGGCGCCACGTAGTGGACCCGCCGTCGACCGGTCAGGGCCAGCCACGTGGTGAATGTCCCCAGGAGGCTGCTGGATCCGCCGCCCGGTATGACGTTCCCCATGGTGTAGGGGGCGCCGTCGTACCGCTCGTGCATTGCGGCGATCTTGGACCGCAGCGTGGTGTCCTCGTCCAGGCCGGAGTAGCGGGTGATGTCCGCGAGACGGTACGGGGCGGCGTCGGCGAGATCGCCGAGGTACTCCTCGACGAACGGGTGCCCGCCGTTGTAGTCGGAAACGAAGACCCGGGCTCCGGGTTGCTGCCGTTCCGCCTCGATGCGCTCGTGCCACTCCAGCATGCGAAACAGCCGCGGCCTCATGCACACCCCTTAAGTCCTCGACAGCCACATCGACTTCAGTGTCAGGTGCCGCGGTGACACTGGCAACGGGACAGGGGCAACGCCAGGAAGGCGCGGCCGCCTGCCACCGGCGATGGCGGTCATGCACGGTCTGCCACCTGCTGAACCGGGTCGGCAGATCCCGCCATGGACTACCTGTGCGCAGGCGGATCAGAATCCCGTTGATCACCTGGCGGTGACACTTCCGCCGCCCGCCCCGCCCGGTGTTTCTCGGCAGGTGCACGGCTCCCGTCCCGCCCACTCCGCATCGGATCAGGCGCCCCGCCCACACCGCCGAGAACGGTCCGCGATGCGGGCAGTCATCGACTCATCAGCAATCCCGTGGTCGGCGGATCTCGCCCGTGCCCAGTGCGATCACGGCCCGGGGCCGCATGGGCTCCTCGCCGCGTCGGGAGAGCAAGACCACCTCCTCGACCACCGCCGACAGCGCGCCGAGCCGCACAGCGCACTCGGCGGCCAGGCGCTTCGGGTCCTGGGTGCGGCCGAGGGACAGATGCGGGGTGAAGCGGCCGACGCGCCCGTGACAGAGTGGGAACCGCAGCCCCAGCTCACGGTGGAGACGAGCCCACGGTGCCGGGTCGGCCGCAGCCGGATCGAGCCACAACGTCGCGTAGTGCCGGTGCCGGAAGTACCGCACTCCGGCCAGGCGCGCCGTGAACGCCGTACTCTGTGCCGCCCCGGCAGAGAGCAGCGGCACGGCCCGCGCGAACGCCTCCTCCGGTACGAAGCCGAACAGCAGATTCACATGCGGCGGCCACCGCCGTACCTGCGGATCGTGCTCCCAGCGGATGTCCTGGATCACCGGCCAGAGCGTCCGCGGCGGCAGCCACGCCACCGCCGTCCGGGCCGTCGGCGCCACCTCGAGCACATCCACCGGCTCGGCCCCGCCGAAAACCGGATTCTCGTGCACATTGCCATGGTCCCAAATCGGGTTCGGAAAACCCTCCAGAGGCTCTCCGACGCGCTGTGCGCGAAGCCATGGCCTGTCACTCGGCACCGCCGACTGGTCGCGCCCGCCCCGGTCCCGGGACGAGCCGGCAGGGGTCCACAGCAGTCACAGCACTCACATACGTGTCACCAACAGGGTCGACGCAGTTGCATCACAAGGGCCTGACCAGGCCAAACGTTCCCGACCTGGACCACGCGGACGCCAGAAGACGGTTCCGCCCACCTGTGCCACGTGGTCCCGAGCGCAGCGCCCGGTACAAGTACGGGAGCGTCTTCTGGCCCATCAGGACGGTATTGCAGGGTCTTCGCCGTCGTCTCACTCACCCGCTCGCGCTCCCACATCTCACCATTTCTCATGTGCCAGTTCTGATGTGCCAGGGTCGGGCCCGCCCGCCAAACCGCTCCAGGCATCCGCCGCTGGACGCAGATCCTCCCCATCCGGCTTGACGTACCACCTCTTGGTCGTCCTGACGTGGGAGTGTCCCGCCCAGCGGGCCAGGATGCGATCCGGGACACCGACGCCGAAGGCACCGGCTCCTGCGGCCGCCGAGCGCTCGGGCGGCGCCGGACCCACATCCACAGGGCCAGCACGAGGCAAGCCGCCAGACAGCCGGCTCCCGCCACGGCCAGGGGCCCGTTGTCTCCGGTCGCCATGGTGCCGCCGGGGTCGGCCGCGGGGCCTGCGGCGACCACGCCCAGCCCGGCCGCGACGGTGATGACCGTCTTGGTCAAGCCGGATGCCTCACCGGCGCGTTCGGGCCGGATGACGCCCTGGGTGGCGGTCAGTGTCAGGGCGTTGCCGACGCCCAGCGCCGCCCCACTGGCGGTGACCGCGGCGAGATGCGGCGGCAATCCGGAGACGAACGCCGCGCCCAGCAGGACCACCGCGCCCACTCCCAGGCTCGTCGCCATCACCGGCACGGCGCGTGCGCTGGTCACCCGGCCCGCGAAGGGACCCGCGGCGGCCATGGCCGTCGCGGGGGCGAGGAAGGCCACCCCGGCCGCCAACGGCGTGAGCTGCCGGCCCTCTTGGAGGGAGAGCGGTACGACGAAGAGGAACACCACCGTCGCGGCATTGGCCACCGCACCCGCCACGGTCAGCGCCACGAAGGCGCCGTTGCGGAACAGCGCGGGGGCGATCAACGGATCGGCCGAGCGGAGTTCGATCCGTACGAAGGCCACCAGCGCCAGCGCCACCAGGCACAGCGTGCCGAGGCCGGCGGGGGACGCCCAACCCCATGCCGGGCCACGGTCGATGAAGAGGGCCAGGGCCGCGATGGCGGCGGTCCCGGTGGCCAGCCCCGGCCAGTCGACGCGCCCGGAGACCGTGGTGTCCCTCGACTCCTGGGCCCGGCGGGCGCAGATCGCAGCCACCACGCCCAGCGGCACGTTGAGCCAGAAAACCGCCCGCCACGACACCATTTGGGTCAGTGCGCCGCCGACGAACGGACCGCAGGCGGTGGCCAGTCCGCCGATGCCCAGCGCCCACCCTGTGGCCCGGCCGCGCACGGCGGGCGGGAAGACATTCGTCAGGAGCGCCAGTCCGGCCGGCATGATCAATGCGCCGCCCGCGCCCTGTACCACGCGGGCGGCCACCAGCACCGGCAGCGAGGGTGCCAGTGCGCACCAGAGGGACGCCAGTCCGAACAGCGCCAGTCCGCCGATCAGCAGGCGGCGCCGGCCGAACAGGTCGCTCATGCGGCCTGCGCCCAGCATGAGTGTGCCGCACGACAGGAGGTATGCGCTGACCGCCCACTGGAACTGTCCGGTGGATACGCCGAGTTCATCCTTGATGTGCGGCAGGGCCAGGTTCAAGGCGAACGAGTCGAGCTGGATGCAGAAGACACCCAACGCGACCGAGACCAGCGCCCAGCGGGCTCCGCTTCGCCCCTCGGTCTCCCCTATCACAGCCCTTCCCTTCCCGCCGCCCGGCCAGGCGGCGGCGTCATCTCATGAACGTCTCTGGTTGCAGGGGGGATTGCTTGCGCCGGAAGGGGCTGCGCTCAAGGGGCCGGCCCAAGAAGGAACAAGGGCTTCAAGCCGTGCGCGGAGGCTGCGCGGAAACTCGCCGGGACTCGGGGAGCCGCAGACGCTCAAGGCGCCAGAACACGAAAGCGGGGGCGGACACAGGCAGTGAATGCCTCGGTTGCCTACCTCCGGCTCAGTGAGGTGATTTCACTGTACATCAACTCCCGTGCGGTGCCACCGACCTACCACCGTCCGACAGGTTTCCGTCACCCACGCATGGCGCCGAAGGGGCGGATACGGCCCGCCTCGGACGCTTGGTGTTCCGTTCGGAGCCGCCTGGCGGCTACCACACCAGCGGCCGACTGCCCGAGGAACGCTCACCCCGTCAAGCCTTCGGGTGAGAGCCCGGTGTGTGCCCGAAGGTGCGGCGGAAGACGTCGATGAACGCGCTGGCCGACGACCAGCCGCACCGGTGCGCCACCGCGGTCACCGGTGTCTTCTCGGCCAGCAGGATCAGTGCGTGGTGGAGCCGTAACTGGGTGCGCCACTGCGGGAACGTCATGCCCAGGTCGTTGTGGAACAGCCGGGACAGGGTGCGGTCGCTCGCCCCGACCTGCCGGCTCAGTTCGACGAGGGTGCGGCCGTCGGCTGGATCGGCCCGCAGGATGTCGCACAGCGTCTGCAAGAGGGGCGAGGACGGTGTGGGCAGGTGCAGCGGCTGCTGAGACGAGGCCAGGAGTTGGTCGAGTAACACCGCGCGCAGCCGGGCCCGTTGGGGACTGTCATCGTCCGGGGTGCGGGTGTAGGCGACGATCAGTTCGCGCAGCAGCGGACCCACGGCAAGCACGGTCGGCGCGTCCAGGGCCAGGGGGTTCTCGGTCGCAGGCAGCCCCACCAGGTGCAGTTCGAGCTCGCCGTGAGCCTGGTGGGCGTGCACGGTGCCGGCCGGCACCCAGATGGCGCGGGTACCCGGGGCGACCCAGGAACCCGCGCTGGTGGTGATGGTCAGCGCTCCCCGGCCGGCGTAGACGATCTGGTGGTCGTCGTGCCGGTGGGCGTCTATCGCGCCGCCGGACGTCAGCCACTGGGTGCCGGTCGGGGCGATGGGCTGATGGCGGATCTGCGTCATCATTCGGCAGTTTATCGGAAGCGCGACACGGTGCCGGGCCCGGAGCATGACGGGGTGCGAAGGAATACATCGATCACTCTGCTGTCCGTCGGACACGCCTGCGTCGACGTCTATCAGGGCGCCGTGGCATCTCTGGTCCCGTTCTTCGTCGCCGAGCGTGCCTATAGTTACGCCGCCGTCTCCGGCATTGTGCTGGCCGCCTCCTTGCTGTCCTCGGTGGCACAGCCGGTGTTCGGTGCCCTCACCGACCGCTGGGCAATGCCCTGGCTGCTGCCGGTCAGCACGCTGCTGGGCGGTCTGGGCATCGCTCTGAGCGGGGTCAGCGGCAACTATGGGCTCACCCTCGTGTTCGTAGCGGTCTCCGGGATCGGTGTGGCCGCCTACCACCCCGAGTCCGCCCGGGTCGCGCGGCTCACCAGTCAAGGCAGCCACAGCGCCATGAGCTGGTTCTCACTGGGCGGCAATCTCGGCTTCGCATCGGCCCCGCTCCTGGTCGCCGCCATCGTGGCCACGGGCGGTCTGCGTCTGACGCCGTTGCTGGTGCTGCCGGCACTGGCCGGCAGCGTGCTGTGCCTGCCCGTGTTGCGTGCGCTGGGGCAGCGGAAGACCGCCGGGGCCGGCGCGGTGCTGCCGGCCAGGGACGACGACCGAGCGTCGTTCGTGAAACTGTCGCTGGCCGTGGTCTGCCGCTCGATCGTCTTCGTCGGTCTGAGCACCTTCATCTCTCTGTACGTCAAGCAGCGCATGGACGGCAGCGCCGCGGCGGGCACCACGGCTCTGTTCCTGCTCTACCTCGGCGGCGCGATCGGCTCCGTGCTGGGCGGCTCGCTGGCCAACCGCTGGGACCGGGTCACGGTCTGCCGCTGGTCGTACCTGCTCACGGTCGGAGCGGTCGCGGGCGTGGTGTTCGTGCCGGGCCCGGCCCTGTACCTGTTCGTGACACTGACGTCGGCCGGCCTGTACGTCCCGTTCTCGCTTCAGGTCACACTCGGCCAGGACTACCTGCCCTCGCGGGTCGGTACCGCCAGCGGGATCACCCTCGGGCTGACCGTCAGCATCGGCGGTCTGGTGAGCCCTGTCGTCGGCGGTATCGCCGACGCGACGTCCCTGCGAACCGCCCTGGCACCTCTGATCCTGATGCCGGCGCTGAGCTGGCTGTTGTTCCGTAACCTGCCCGAACCCTCCCCCAAGCTCTCGACCTCGGTCGAACAGGGGGAACCCTCATCGCCGCGGCCAGGGGCTGCGGCGCCTCCGAAGGGAGACGACACCGATGCCGCACTCTCTCCCACCCGGCCCGATCACCGCTGACCGGTCCGCGGCACCGAGGGCACACCACATCGCCGAGGTGAGCCACGAGGTGAGCCCCCCGGAGGGCTCGCCCCCTCAGGACGGCTGCCCGCTACGGGAATGGGGTTGCGCCGCGGCGCTGCTCCGGCCGACCTGGCGGCTGCTGTCCAGCCACCGGACCACCGGCGGCGACGTCGAGTACTGCAAGTGCAGCTGCGACGCCGTCGTGGTGCTCCAGCGGGGACAACTGGCCAAGTTCACCGGCCCGTCGGCCGGCTGAGGCCGTCGCGGGAGCTTGACGACAGGGCCTGGGGCCTGACCCATCAGAAGGGCCCTAGGGCAGGAGCAGTTGCTCCAGGCCGGCCGGCGGTCGCCGGCCGACGTGGGGTGCGAGCGCTGTCCGGGAGCCGGTCTCGCCGGCGAGGATGCCGCCCAGCAGGATTCCGCTGCCGGGCTGCAGGAACACCTTGGCGTAGCGGGTCATGCCTTCCGAGAAGGCCACGTCGATGGCCTCGCCGTCCCGGACGGGCGCAGACCCGAACGTCGCCACGTGGACACCGAGCAGTTTGAGCGTGGTGGAGGTGTCCGTGCCGTCGAAGGGCTCGGCGGGGTGGCCCGTCAGCTGCCGGGCCACGCTCTCCGCCATGCGGTACCCGGGAGCGATCAAACCGTGACAGCGGCCCAGCACGGCAGCGCATTCGCCGACGGCCCAGACATGCTCGTCGGCGGTACGGCAGAAGGCATCGACGAGGAAGCCGCCCCGTTCCCCGCGCTCCAGGCTCGGGCTGACGGCGAGGTCGTCACGGGGACGGATACCCGCGGCGAAGATCACCAGGTCGGCGTCGAGAACGGTTCCGTCGGCGAGCGTGACGGATCGCACCGCGCCGGCGGGGCCGGCGTCGACCGAGGCGACGGTGGTGCCGCAGTGCAGCCCCAGCCCCAGGTCCGCGGCGCCGTGCTGGAGCACTCGGGCCGCGTCGGCGTCGAGTTGTGCCGGCATCAGGTGGTGCGCGGACTCCACGATGCTGGGGCGCATGCCCAGCAACAGCAGGCCGTGGGCCGCCTCAAGACCGAGCAAGCCGCCGCCGACCACGACCGCGGGCCGTCCGCGGTGGACTGCTGCGCGCAGGGCGTCGACGTCGTCGAGTGTCCGCTGGACGAAGCAGTTCCGCAGCTCCCGGCCGGGTACCGGCGGGACGAACGAGCGTGATCCGGTGGCCAGCGCCAGCGCGTCGTATCCGATCTCCTCCCCGGCGGCGGTCAGGACCGTGCGTGCCGTACGGTCAACGTGCACGGCGGGTTGGCCCGGGTACAGATCCACCCTGCGGTCCCTCAGGAATTCCCGGCCCACGAGGGAGAGTTCGGCCCGGCCGCGGCCCCGCAGATAGGCGGACAGGTGCACGCGGTCGTAGGCGGGATCACGTTCCTCGCCCAGGACGATGAGGTGCCAGTCGCCTGCCGTGTCCAGGGTGCGTACGGTGTCGGCGAGCCGGTGACCGGTCATGCCGTGGCCGATGATGACGAGGGTCCGGGTCATGAGATCGGCTCCGGTTCTCGTTCGGCCGCGTGCGCCCAGTGAGCACACAGCTCCTCGACCTGTCCGCTGCAGTCGCCGCAGCCCGTGGTGGCGCGTGTCGCCTTCGCCAGCGCCGGGGGTGTGCGGGCACCGGTCCGCCATGCCTCGGCCAACCGCCGCCGGGGGACGTTGTTGCACCGGCAGACCACGGTGTCCGGGTGCGCCCGCGTATCGGCCGAAGGCGGCTCGGACCGGATGCCCAGAAGCAGCCGGAGCCGGTCGGAGGGGACTGGTTGTGCCCGTTGGTACAGATGGCTTACGGCGGCGACGGCCTCCGGCAGGCCCAGCACCACGGCGGCGACGATGCGGTCGTCGCGCAGCCCGAGCCGCGCGTACCGCCGGCCGGCCCGGTCGACGAGAACGACCGTCCGGACCCCGGGGTCGTCGAGGGCGGCCGGCGAGCCGGCACTGCACAGGTCCGCGGCATGGGTGCGCAGGCGCAGGATGGGCCGGGCGGGCCGATGCCTCACCTCGCGGCCGGTGAGAACCGCGGCCAGGGTATCGGCCTGCGCGAGGGCGGACTCGTAGCCGGCCGTCGCCCGGCCGGCGTGCTCGGCGCAGTCCCCGATGGCGTGGATGCGGGAATCGTCGGTGCGCAGCTCGTCGTCGACGACGATCCCCGTGCGCACGCGCAGCCGGGCGGCGCGGGCGAGCCGCCCGTCGGGCTCGGCTCCCGTGCAGAGGACGAGGGTGTCGGCGGGCACCTCGGCACCGTTGTCGAGGACCAGCCGGTCCGGGAGGCGGCGCACGGCGGTGCGGTGACGGAGGACCGTGACCCCGGCGTGTTCCAGGCGCTCGCCGAGCAGACCCGCGCAGGTGACGCCGAGCCGCTCGTGCAGAGGCTGCGGGCCGGCGCAGACCAGGGTGGTGGGGGTATGGCGCTGGACCAGCGCACTCACCGCCTCCACGCCGAGCGGGCCGCCGCCCAGCACCGCCACGGTGCCGCCAGTGATCCGGTCGCAGTCGTCGGCGGTACGCAGGGTCGTGACACCGGGTGCGAGCCGTCCGTCCGGGAGCGTCGTACCGGGCAGCGCGGGGATCACGGGGCGGGCTCCAGTGGCCAGGACGAGGACGTCGTACGGGTGGGTGACCGGCACGCCGTTCCGCCGGGCGTGTACGACCCGCCCGGCGCGGTCGATGGCGGTGGCCGTGCAGTGCTCCACCCGGGTGCCCGGCGGTGTGGGCAGGCGCAGCGCATCGGGGTCGAGGCGGCCGGCCAGGACGGATGTCAGCAAGGGCCGGTGGTGGACAGGCCGGGATTCCGCCGCCAGGACCGTGACGGGACCCTGGTGGCCGTGCTGGTGCAGGTGCTGGACAAGGCGGTTGGCGGCCGGGCCGTTGCCGACGACGAGGATGCGGCTCACGGCGTCACTCCGGGAGGGGATCGAGCCGGACCGCGCTCACCTTGAATTCGGGCATACCGCTGCGCGGGTCCAGGGCGGGATGGGTGAACAGATTGGCCCGGCCGTCCCCGGTGAAGTGGAAGGGCACGAAGACGGTGTCCGCGCGCAGCGTCGGATCCAGCCGGACGCGGGCCGTCATGCCGCCCCGGGCCGAGGTGATCCGGGCGAGACTCCGGTCGGTCAGCCCGAAGCGGGCGGCCGTGTCGGGGTGGATCTCGACGAACGCCTCTGGGACGGCCTCGGACAGCTCGGCGACCCGGCGGGTCTGCGCGCCCGACTGGTAGTGGGTGACGACCCGGCCGGTGGTGGCGTACACGGGGTGGTCATCGCTGGTGTCCTCGGCGGGGCCGAGGTGGTCGACGTCGGCGAAGCGGGCCCTCCCGTCGGGGTGGGCGAACCGGTCCAGGAACAGGCGGGGGGTGCCCGGGTGGGGTGCGGGGGTGTCCGGACAGGGCCAGTGGAGGCTCTCGCCCGCGTCCAGCCGGTCGTAGGAGATGCCCGAGTAGTCGGCGCGCCCGCCCCGGGAGGCGGCGCGTAGTTCCTCGAACACCTCGCGCGGCTCGGTGGGATAGCGGTCGGCCGGTTCGCCGAGCCGAACAGCGAGGTCGTGCAGGATCCGCAGGTCGCTGCGGACCAGGGGTGGCGGGGTGAGCAGGGCGCGGCGGCGCAGGACGCGCCCCTCCAGGCTGGTCAGGGTGCCGTCTTCCTCGGCCCACTGGGTGACCGGCAGGACGACGTCGGCCATGCGGGCGGTCTCCGAGGGCACGAAGTCGGCCACGACCAGCAGGTCGAGCGAGGCCAGGCGTTCGGCCACCCGCGCGGAGTGGGGTGCGGAGACCGCGGGGTTCGAGCCGAGGACGAGCAGGGCCCGCGGTCCCGTCCGGCCGCCGAGTGCGTCGAGCAGTTCGTAGGCGGTCCGTCCGGGCTCGGGCAGCCGGTCCGGGGGCACGCCCCACACGCCGGCCACGTGGGCCCGGTCGGCGGGATCGGTGAGGGACCGGTAGCCGGGGAGCTGGTCGGCCTTCTGCCCGTGCTCGCGGCCGCCTTGGCCGTTGCCCTGACCGGTCAGGCAGCCGTATCCGCCGTCCGGGGAGCCGGGCAGGCCGAGGGCGAGCGCGAGGTTGATGAAGGCGGCCGCGGTGGCGGTGCCCTGCCGGTGCTGTTCGACGCCGCGTCCGGTGAGGACGTAGCTGTGGTGGCTCTCGGCGAGCAGGCGGACGGCCGTGCGCTGGTCGCTCACCGGCACGCCGGTTTCGGCCTCGACGCGCTCGGGCCACCAGCCGAGGGCGCGCCGCGCCGCGGCGTCGAAGCCCCGGGTGCGCCGCTCGACGTAGGCGCGGTCGACGAGCCCTTCCTCGATGGCGAGGTGCAGCAGGCCGAGGCCGAGGGCGAGGTCGGTGCCCGGCGCGGGTTGGAGGTGCAGGGCGGCGCGGTGTGCGGTGGCACTGTGTCGTGGGTCGATGACGATCAGCCGGGCCCGCTTCAGGTGCTGCATCAGGGGCGGCATGGTCTCCACGACGTTGGCGCCTGCGAGGAGCACCGTCCGCGCCCGGGCCAGGTCGGTGACGGGGAAGGGCAGTCCCCGGTCCATGCCGAAGGCGTCGTTGCCCGCCGCGGCCGCGGACGCCATGCAGAACCGGCCGTTGTAGTCGATCTGGCCGGTGCCCAGTGCGACGCGGGCGAACTTGCCCAGTAGGTAGGCCTTTTCGTTGGTCAGGCCGCCTCCGCCGAACACCGCCAGTGCGTCGGGGCCGTGGTGCGCTCGGATCCGGCGCAGGCCCTCGGCGACGGTGTCCAGCGCGGTGTCCCAGGAGGCTTCCGCCAGTCGGCCGTCGCGGCCACGGACCAGGGGGGTGAGCAGTCGGTCGGCGACGGTGAGGACCTCTGGCGCGGTCCAGCCCTTCTGGCACAGCCTGCCCTGGTTGACCGGGAAGCCGGTCGGTTCGACCGTCACCCCGGCGGCGCGGTCGCCGGTCAGCCGTGTCCCGCACTGCAGAGCGCAGTACGGGCAGTGGGTGTCCACAGCCGGCTCCGGCAGCGGCTCCTCACACACGGCTGGTCTCCCGGAGGCCGTCCGGCGCGGTGCCGGGCTCCGCCGGCTGACGGCGCAGGTAGACGACCCGGATGAGCAGGACGCACAGGACGTAGTAGGCGAGGAACGCGACGAATGCGGGTGTGCCGGTGCCGGAGCCGTCAGCGTAGGAAACCTTGAAGGCAAGGTTGATGGCCGCTCCGCCGAGGGCGCCCACGGCGCCGGCGATGGCGATGACGGCGCCGGACAGCCGACGGGCCCGGGCGAAGGCCCCCGTGGCGTCCTGGCCGCCGGTCACCTCGCTCTCCGCTTTCCGCGCGAAGACCGCCGGGATCATCTTGTACGTCGATCCGTTGCCGAGTCCGCTGAGCACGAACAGCGCCGTGAACCCGGCGACGAACAGGCCGAAGGAGCCCACGTGGGAAGCGACGATCAGCACTGCCGTGCCGGCCCCCATGGCGAGGAAGTTCCACAGGGTCACCCGTGCCCCGCCCAGGCGGTCGGCCAGCCAGCCGCCGAACGGCCGGGAGAAGGAGCCGAGGAGCGGGCCGAGGAAGGTGTATGCGACCGCCTGCACG
This sequence comes from Streptomyces sp. NPDC001339, assembly GCF_042895955.1. NCBI lineage: Bacteria > Bacillati > Actinomycetota > Actinomycetes > Kitasatosporales > Streptomycetaceae > Streptomyces > Streptomyces sp. NPDC001339. The sequence goes on from NZ_JBIAWT010000006.1 coordinate 268,521, forward strand.
GGGGTCGCGTCGAACTCGTTCTGCAGGACGAGTCCGAAGGCGAAGCCGAACCCGATGAACGAGCCGAAGGTGCCGATGTAGAGCAGGGAGATCCACCAGGTGTCGCGGTCCCTGAGGGCCTCGCGCTGGGCCCCGGGGGCGGCGCGTACGGCGTCCACGTTGTCCATGCGCCGGGCCGCCAGCACGGCCACGACCAGGATGAGCGGAAGGTAGACGGCCGCCACGTACTCGGGGTGGTCACGGCCGGAAACGGCGATGACCGCGAGGCCGATGAGCTGGACCGCGGCAACACCCAGGTTGCCTCCGCCGGCGTTGAGGCCCAGTGCCCAGCCCTGGTGCCGCTGCGGGTAGAAGGCGGTGATGTTGGTCATGGAGGACGCGAAGTTGCCGCCGCCCACCCCGCCCACGGCGCCGATCAGCAGAAACACCCACAGTGGGGTGCCGGGTTGCCGGACGAAGCAGACGGCGAGCAGCGTGGGGACGAGCAGGAGGAGGGTGGCGAACACGGTCCAGTTGCGTCCGCCGAACCGGGTCACCGCGTAGCTGTAGGGCAGCCGTAGCAGAGCACCGACGACGGTGGGCGTGGCCACCAGCAGGAACTTCTCACCGGCATCGAACGCAAACCCCGTCTCCGGGGACATGAACAGCACGAGTACGGACCAGAGGGTCCACACCGAGAAGCCGATGTGCTCGGACAGAACGGACAGGACGAGGTTGCGGCGGGCCACCCGGTAACCGCCCCGCTGCCAGGCGTCCTCGTCCTCGGGGTCCCAGCCGGTGAGCCACGGGCTCTTCGCGGTGGTCTCAGCCATGTTGATGCACTCCAACTCAGGTGAAACATCTGGTGGTTGACGAGAGGGGGAGGGATGGTCCCGGGGCATGAGGGCGGCGCCGGAGACGGGGGAGGCGCCAGCAGCGGCCGAGGATGCCGGGCATGGGTGCGGCGGGGCCGACGGCGCGTCAGGAGGTCGCGACGAGAGCCTTGCGGAACTGCTCGATCACCTCGTCGAGCATCTCGGCGCTCTCCGGCCGGATACGCAGGTCGCCGTCCTCGTGGGCCATGTGCTTGTCGAGCAGGAAGAAGCCCTGCACGACGTGCCGGGCGCCCAGGGAGTGGACTACCGGGCGCAGCGCGTAGTCCAGCATGAGGACATGCGCGGCGCTGCCGCCGGTCGCGAGCGGCAGCACGGCCTTGTGCGTGAACCCGTACTGCGGCAGCAGGTCGAGGAACGTCTTGAGCAGCCCGGAGAAGCTCGCCTTGTACGTGGGTGTGGCCAGCACGATGCCGTCGGCCCGCGAGACCTGGTCCAGTGCGGTGGCGATGGCCGGGTCCGCCGCGTCCGCGTGGAGCAGCGCCGCAGGGGGCAGCGTGCGTACCCTCAGGTGCCCGGCGTGCCATTCGTACTCGGCCAGTCGCCGCGTGATGTGATCCCCGACGAGTTCGGTCTTGGACGTCGGTGACGGACTTCCCGAAACTACCAACACGTTGGACACGGTCACCCCAGAGAAGGTCGGGTAGAGATCTGTACCGCGGCGGGCGGAGCCCGGGACAGGCCCAGGCTCCGCCCGCCTCACGTCAGGCCGGCCAGCCGAAGGCGCTGACGGCATCCCGGGCACGCTGGGGTTCCGGGTCGTTGAAGACGAAGCAGCGGGTGTTGGAGACGCTGCCGCCGGCCGCCCGTGCCGTCGAGAAGATCAGCACCGGCTTCGGGGCACCGTCCCTGGTGACGAAATTCGCCCGGAAGTTGATGATCGGGGAGTCCTCGTCCCAGCGGGACAGGAAGTCGTCGAGCAGTCCCTGATCCTCGTAGATCTTGCGGATGTGCCCGCCCACGTACTCGGACGGCGTGGCGGTGTACTCGACCAGGGCGACGTCGGCCGGGTTGGCGTGCATGACGGTGCCGTTGACCCCGATCAGATGGATCGCCACCGGCGCGACCTCGTAGAACTCGCGCAGGATCGACTCGTGCTCCTCGGTCGGCGCCAGAGCGGGATGCGCATGCTCGTCGACCGTGCGGATCCAGGTGGCCGCGTCGGAGGTGGGGTCCTCCGTGCTGGTGCTGGACACCGGCAGCCGCTCGCCGAGCTCGGGCCGGCTCACCCAGTGGATCCGGGTCTGGTCGCCGCTGCCGGCCACCACGGCGTTGACGCCGGAGGCACGCTCCTGCCGGCCGTCGGCGCTGCGGTAGGTGACCTGGACGTTCTCGAACCGGCCCGCCTTCTCCAGCCGCTCCAGCAGCTTGGGCAGTCCGTCCGAGCCGTCGACCAGGATCCGGCCTCCGAGATGGGCGCCCTCCCCGCCCATGAGGATCGACTGTGCCTTGTTGTGCAGCAGAACGGCACCGGTCCGGTCGGTCACCGTGATGCCGACCGAGCTGTTGCCGACGACGTCGATCAACTGGTCGATTGTGGGCACGCTCTGATTGTCAACTGACATGTCCTGCTCCTGTTCTGAGGGAACTGACGGGATTCCGGTTGCGGGTGTTACGGGGTGGTCGCCGCGGCGACGAGGTCGGCGATCGTCGTGGCGATCGGGAGGTGACCGGAGAGGTAGTAGTCGTGCCCGCCGGGGAAGGTGAACGTCCCCAGGAACGGGCCTGTGGTGAAGCGCTTCCACTCCGCCATGCCGGCGGGGCGCGCGAAGGGGTCGGACTCGCCACCGAAGACTGCGAGCGGGACCTGGACCGACTGCCGGCTGATGCGGTGCTCCCGCCGCATGCGCAGATCCAGGGCCAGGCATGTCCCGTCCGCGTCGCCCTCTGTGTCGGCGGGGCGCTGGTCTCGGCGCAGAGCCTCGAACGCCGCGGCCACCAGGGCGCGGGGGGCGCTGTCAGGTGTGGGAGCACCGGAGACCGACAGGCCGGTGACCTCGTATCGGGGATGTTCTTCGAGCCGGGCGGCCAGTTCATAGGCGAACAGAGCCCCCAGGCTGTGCCCGAACAGGTGCAGCCGGCCTTTCGGCAGCAGCGCGGTGAGGTCGTCCACCCAACGGTCCACGGCGGCGGACACGGAGGCGGGCGCCTCCTCGTGAGCCAGTCGGCCGCGGCCCGGCAGCTCACAGTGGAGCGCCGGTACGGCGGGCGGCAGCAGTGCCCCGATCGGGAGAAAGGGTGAGGTGACGCTGCCGGCCGGTGGCAGGAAGGCCACGGCGTCGACGGCGTCGCGCAGACTGCCCTGAACTACGATGGATCGTCCGCTCGTCATGCCGCTCCCTGCGTCTTCCCGTTGGATTTCCGTCTGCTGCTACTGCAGAAGGAAATTCTGCTCGATATTTTTGAGAGTGCGGAAGGAATCCAGGTCCACGTCCATGGACTCCAGCATTTCGCCGCGCAGCTCCTCGATGTGCAGGACCAGTTCCACGAATTGCAGGGAGTCGACGATCTGAGATTCGATGATGTCGGTTTCCGGATCCAGATCGCCCTCACCGAGCTCCGGGTTGCGCTGGAGAATCCAGGAACGCACGTCCTGCCAGGTCGCCGTCATGACAGACCGTCCGCACCGGCCAATTGCGTGGCGAACGCGTTGAACGCCGCGACCCGGTCGGCCACTTCGGAGATGAGTGCCAGGTCGCCGGGGCTGATCGGGCCCCGGCGGTGCCCCTGACCGCGCAGCAGAACGAGGTGGCCACCGCGCACCCCCCGGTAGACCAGCGGGATGCCCACCGCCGACTCCGCGTTCCACTGGCGCAGTCGGTCGAGGTGGCTCGGATCCGTCTGTTTGACCAGGCCGTCATGGCCGCTGATCACGAGCGTTTCGCCACCGTTGTCCTCGGCGAGGCCGCGTACGTTGTCCAGCGCCGTGGAGAACTCGGCCGGCGACTGGACCACGAGCTGGGAGTGCGTGGCGAGGGCACCCAGTGAGAGGGCGGAAGCGAGGAAGGGGACGCAGGACTTGGCCACCGCCGGGGTGACTTCCCTGAGGTCGGCGGCCCGCTGGATGGTTGCGCTGATGTGCGCGAGGAACCCCAGGGATTCCTCGGCCGCCTTGCGTCCTGCGATGTAGCGCAGCGCGGTGTTCCAGTTCTCTGTCGAATTTCCCGAACCGTTTCCAGGCATAAGAATCCCTTGGTGATGGGGTGGATGCGGTGACTTCTTCGACCTCGGCGCACGGTTACGAAAAGAGGACCGGCGGATTCAAGTCCGAGGGAATCGGCGCAAATTCACTGTGCGCCACTCTCACTTTTCCCGACACTAACAGCTGATTTCCGGTGGCACAAGAAGGAATTCACATCGGACTCAGGCGAAGCGCACGTCCGGGTCGAGCAGGCACAACTGCCCATCGGCCAGATGCAGTCGGTCGTTGCTGTAATTCAGCACGGCGGAACGCAGGTCGCGCAGCGCCTTCTCCAGTCGGGTCGGCGAGTCCTGCAGGTAGCCATGCCTGAGCCCGACGGCATCCACCAGGCCGTCGACAGCCCGGTGACACTCCTCCGCGGCAGTGATCTTCAGGTTGTTCAGCAGGAGTTGACTGCTCGCCCCCGACAGGTCGGCACCGCTCATCACGAGCGCCTCGGCGCGACGCAGCAGGGCGTGCACGGTGTCGAGCCGTGCCCTGGCCCCGGAGAGCCGGGTCATCAGCAGCTCCGAGCCGAGGTCGAAGCGTTTGCGGCCCGCCGGATCGCGCAGCAGCCGCAGGACGCGGGACAGGGCGCCGGCGGCGGTGCCCAGCCAGGCCGCCGACCAGCCGATGTGGGCGAGTGGCCCGAAGACGGACTGGGCGATGCGGTGGAAGGCGCCGTGTTCGCCGATCACTTGGTGGGCGGGGATGGTTCCCGTCAGTGTCAGTGGCAGGCTGTGGCTGGCGCGCATCCCCATCGGGCACCACACCCCGGCGCTCTCCACCCGCAGTTGGTGCCGGTGGGCGTAGACCAGGGAGACATGGCGATCGGCCGTGGCCTGCGGGCTGCGCATCGTGATGAGGAAACCGTCCGCCACGGTGCCGCCGGTCACGATCGGGGCCGTCCGGTCGATCTCCAGTGTGCCGTCGCCCTCGCTGAGGGGGGCGTACGACCTGAACAGGTGGCCGCCCTTGCCCGGTTCGGTGGTCACCGATGCCAAGTACAGCTTCCCCGCGGCGAGTCGGGAGAGCAGGTCTTCGCGCAGCGGGGAGGCGGCGTACCTGACGATCGCCTCGGACTGCTGGCAGTGCATGGCGAAGATCATCGCCACTGACATGTCGGTACGGCCGAGGGCCATGCTCACCTCGACGAGGTCGGCGACCGTACCGCCGAGCCCGCCGTACTCGACCGGTACGAGCAGTCCGAGAAGCCCGGTGCGGCGCATCTCCGCCAGCGCGTGTTCGGGGAACACCGCGTCGCGTTCGGTTTCGGGGAGGTGCTCCTCGGCAACCCGGGTCACGGCGGCGACGCGCTGCGTGAGATCCGGCACCGTACCGTCCGGCACCACCGCCGCGGCCCCGCCCACCGGGGCACCGGGTTCGATGGTCTTCGGTATCGCGCTCGTCATGGTGCCTCTTTCCGGGGGGTGACGGCGGCCGCCTGGAGCGACCGGTGGTCGATCTTTCCGTTGTGCGTCAGGGGTAGCGCGTCCCATTCCCGCCAGCGTTTGGGCACCATCGCCATCGGCAGCGCCTCGCTCAGCGCCTCCTGCAGCTCGGTCTGGGGCATGGGGGCGCGCAGGCTGTAGTGGGCGACCAGTTCACCGTGCGCACCATCACCGGAGACCACGACCGCGCACTGTTCGACGGCCGGATGCCGGCTCAGGACGACCTCGATCTCGCCGAGCTCCATACGGACACCGGACACCTTCACCTGCCGGTCGCTGCGGCCCAGGTAGTACACGAGTCCTTCGTCGACGCGGGCCAGGTCGCCGGAGCGGTAGAGGCGGCCGGTGGCGGAGTCCGGGTCGAAGGGGTCACGGAAGAAGGTGCGGTCGGTGGTGTCGCGGTCGTTGAGGTAGCCCAGCCCCACTCCTGTGCCGCCGACGAAGAGCTCGCCGCTTTCGCCTGGTTCGGCCGCCCGCCAGCGGCCGCCCTCCGCGTCCTGGACCAGCACGTGGAGAGTGGTGTTGGCGACCGGCGCGCCGACCGGAAGCCGGGGACGGGTCAGGTCGCCCGGCACCACCACGTGGTGGGTGACATCGTCGGAACACTCCGTGGGGCCATAGGCGTTGACCACGGACACGTGCGGGAGAGTCGCGAGGACGCGTTCCGCGACGGCCGGGTACAGTTCCTCGCCGGTGGAGAGCAGCCACCGCAGCACGGGCAGTCCGACGCGTTTGCGGCGGGCCAGGTCGTCGACGAGCCAGCCGACGACGGTGGGCACGAGCTCCACGACCGTGACGGCCGCGGCGTCGAGGACGCCGATGAGCCAGCGGGGCAACCTCATGGCCGTGTCACCGACCACCACCACCCGGCCTCCGACCAGCAGCGGGCACAGCATCTGCCAGATCGAGATGTCGAAGACGAGCGGAGCGGTGAACGCCACCGCGTCGTCGGGCCCCAGCGACAGATCGGCCGCCTTGGCCCACAGGTGGTTGACCATACCCTGGTGTTCGACCGTGGCGCCCTTGGGACGGCCGGTGGTCCCCGACGTGAAGATCGTGTAGCGGACCTCCCGGGAGCGGTCGGTGCCGTCCCGGCCCGGGAGCGCGGTGCCCGCGCTCTCTGTGGGCAGCGGCAGGACGGCGATCTGCTCGGCGGCCGCGGCCGATCGGGCGGCGTGCGGTGCGTCGCCGTCGCCCGAGTAGTCCAGGAGCAGCACCGCCCGGCTGCGGGCGAGGACATCGCGGACCCTGACCTCCGGCCAGCTCGGATCGAGTGGCACGTAGGAGGCGCCCAGGGCCTCCAGCGCCAGGAAGACGACCGGAGTGCCGGCGCTGCGTGGGCCGATGGCAGCGACGGCGTCTCCGGCACGCACCCCGGCGGCGTGCAGGGCGTCCCGGGTCGCGGCGACCCGGATCAGCAGGTCCTGGTAGCTCAGTGTGCGGTCGCCTTCGACGACGGCCGGGCGGTCCGGGCCGCGTTCGGCATGCCCGATGACATGGTCCAGCAAGGCGGTCGCGGTGTCGTGTGCGCGGACGTCGCGCAGAGCCAGCTCCCTCGCGCGGACCACCGTGCCGGGCGCCAGGGGGAGTTCGGCCCAGACCCGTGCCGGTGCGCCGGCGCGCTGCGGTGTGGTGGTCATCGCCGGCCCTCCCCCGCGTCCGGGGAGCTGTGACGGTCGAGGTCGTGGAAGAACCCGTCCACGGCGAGCAGCCGGCCGCTCTCGCGGGCGCGGGTGTGGACGTGCTCCCCGACCGCAAGGTCGAGTACGCCGAGCCCGAACGGCGAGAAGACCACGGTACGGTCGGCCGGTACCTCCAGCGCGCCGGTGAGCACGTCGTACAGGGTGCCGTTCAGGAAGTCGCGGCCGCCGGTGCGCTGTTCCGCCAGGTGGACCGAGGTGTTCGCCTTCAGTGCGTGCTCGATGTCGTCGACGACGTTGAAGCTGTCCAGGACGACGTCGGTGCCCAGGTCCCGCAGCGACACGTGCAGCACCAGCGGGTGGTGAGCGAACCAGGACGGTTCCAGGAGGTGGGGCGTGCCCGCCGTGGTGGCGCATACGATCACGTCGCAGGAGCGGATCAGTTCCTGCGCCGAGTCCAGGACGTGCACGGACGCGTCGCCCGCGGTACGGGCCAAGTGGTCAGCGAAGCTTCGCGCGTAGCCGGCCGACAGGTCGTGGACGGCGTACTCCCGCGGGGTCCGGTCGAGTGCGGACAGGTAGGAGTGCACATAGCGCGCGATGAGCCCGGTGCCGAGATAGCCGACGCGGCGCGGGACGGGCCGGTTCCCACCGAGCGCGCGGGCCGCGACCGCGGCGGAGGCGGCGGTACGCACGGCGCTGATGATGGAGCTCTCCAGGCAGGCGTACGGGTAGCCGGTGGCCGGGTCGTTGAGGATGAGAACCGCGGAGGCGCGCGGGATGCCGCGATCGAGATTGTCCGGGAAGCTGGAGATCCACTTCAGGCCGTCGACCGGGCGGTCGCCGCCGACCGAGGCAGGCAGGGCGATGATGCGGGCGGTGGGCCGTTCCGGGAACCGCAGGAAGTACGACGGCGGGTTGACCGTTCGGCCCTCGCCGTGCAGGCGGTATGCCTTCTCGACGAGTTCGATGATCTCCTGTTGCCGCCCGTCGAGCACCTGGTGGACGGTGCTGCCCGGGACGACGGAGAACTGGGGGGCGTCAGCCTGACTGCTCAAAACGTCTCCAGGATCTTGTGCAGGTCGTCATGGCCGTAGTGGTGGGTGACCCAGGTGTCGTTGTAGATCGTGTTGATATAGCGCTCCCCCAGGTCCGGAGCGATGGCCACAGCGGTGTGCGGGGTGCCGCGGCGGTGGGCGAACCACTGTGAGGCGGCGGTGATCACCGTCCCGGAGGAGCCACCCAGGAGGATGCCGCGGGCTGCGAGCCGGCGGCAGGTGCGGATGGTGTCGATCTCATGGATACGGATGACCTCGTCGACGAGTGCGGGGTCGATCAGCGGCATCGGTGCGCCGGCGCCCAGTCCGGGGATGTGCCGTGGTCCGGGCGTGCCCGCGAAACTCACGGAACCGACGCTGTCGACGGCAATGATGCGGACCTGGGGCCGGTGTTCGCGGAAGTAGCGGGCGCAGCCCGTCAGGGTGCCTCCGGTGCCCGCGCCGATGAACAGGGTGTTGAGGTCGGGGAAGTCCTTGGCGATGAGGGCCGCGGTGGTCTCGTAGTGGGCGATCCAGTTGGCGGGATTTTCGTACTGGTTGAGCCAGACGCAGGCCGGATCCTCGGCGCAGCGGCGGCTCACGTACGCCTTGCGGGCGGCGAGGTAGCCACCGGCGGTGTCGGGTTCGTCCACCACGACGACCTCGGCGCCGAGAGCCCGGATCAGGTCTGCGGTCGTGGGATTGCACTTGGGGTCGGTGACGCAGACGAACTTCAGCCCCTTGGAGGCGGCGATCACGGCGAGCGCCACGCCGAGGTTGCCGGAGGAGGACTCGATGAGCACGGAGTCCGGTCCGATGAGGCCGTCGCGCTGGGCCGCGTCGATCATCCGCGCGGCGGGCTGGATCTTGATGGACCCCGCGAAGTTGAAGCCCTCACATTTGAGGTGCAGTGGCAGGCCGAGACTGGGTTGCAGGTCGATGTAGACATCGCCGTCGAGGAGTTCGTGAGCCGCGGTGATGACGGTCATGCGCTGTCTTCACTTCCGTTCATCCGGGTGGGACCGGAACCGATCCGCACTGAGGAGGCTCGGGTCCGTCGGAGCGTGCGTCGCGGGCGTGTGCCGGGGTGTGGTCACACGCCCCTTCGGCCAGGTGAGATCGATCGGTTCAGCGGAGAGTCCGTGGCGGTACGAGCCGGCCGTGCGATGTCACGGTGTCGCACTAGTGGCGCACGCCTTCGCCCGTTCACCGTCCCAGACCCCTGTTGAGATCGGTGACGAGGAACGCTCAATCCACTGATGGCACCGGTCCGAGAGGTGGTCATGGGCTCGCATGCGTGGACCGGGGCGGCCGGGGCGGTCGGCTGTGCGACGACATGACACAGGCGGGCATGACCGCCCCTTCCGAGCGTGCGGGTCTTCGGCAACCCACATGATCAAGGCGTTCATGCCCGCCAACCCGTGAAAAGAGGTCCTCCGCTACGGGTTTGCCGAGGCCATGCGGAGCAACGGGTGCATTCCAAGAACAGACGGTAACCGGAAAACCGGGAATATCCGCATCCCGTCGCTCCGGAGGTCCCGTCCCGGAGCCGGTGTCGAGGGTTCGGGTCGAATAGGTGCCGCCGCTGGGCAGGCGCGAAATGCAGGGGGACGGCTCGGCGTTCAACTCACCGAAAGCTAACGGCTTTCCGGTGCATGCGAGTTCAGAATTCTCAGCTGGAGCTGCTGCAGCGGATAGCCCGGCTCGATGCCGATCTCGTCCACCAGCCGGGCCCGCAGCCCGCCGAACACCTCCAGCGCCCGGGCCCGGCGCCCGTTGAGTGCGAGGGCACGCATGTACTGAGCGTGCAGCCCCTCGTGGTACGGGTGCTCGCTGGTGAGCGAGGCGAGTTCGGCGATCACCTTCTGATGCAGCCCAGCCTCGATCTTGGCATCGACCAGCGCCTCCACCGTATCCAGCCGCGACTCCTCCAGATGCAGGCGTCGCGACTCCAGCACGGGTCCGGTCGGCACGTCCGCGAGGGCGTTGCCGTGCCACAGGCCCAGCGCCTCCTCCAGCAGCCGGATCCCGGTGCGGCCGTCACCGGCTGCCAGTTCCGCCCGGCCGCGGTCGGCCAGCTCCATGAAGTCCAGCCAGTCCAGGCGCATTCCAGAGCTCTGCAGGACGTACCCGCCGGACCGGGTGACCAGCACCTCCTGGGCGATTTCCGCCGGCTCGCGACCGGCCATCTGGGACAGCAGCTTGCGGATGTTGAGGACGTAAGTCTGCAGGGTACGCAGCCCACTCGTCGGTGGCTGATCGGACCACAGCTCCCGCATCAGTGCGGAGACCGGGACCACTTGGTCGGGGTGGACACACAACATCGCGAGCACGGTGCGTATTTTCGGGGCGAGACTCACAGGTTCGTCCGCATCATCGACTCCGATGCGCAAGGGCCCCAGTAGTCCGCAGCACGTCCTGGCTGGTTTCCCTTCCTCCGGTACAAGGGTGCTTTCGTATACCTGATCCGCTGAAGACACGGCGAGTTGCACTGTTCCCCCTTGGAACTGTTCGGTAGTCGAACGCGTAGTCCAGCCATACGCATGATCCAGGTAGCACCCTTTCGTAACCAGGTTGAAATCAAGTCTGCCTGGCCGCTTCTCACTCTTGACCGGGAACGCCGAGGCGTGTTTCGGAAGTCCCGTAACCGCTGGTCACCAGGTGAGATGACCTCGCTGCGGCTGGTGCGTCACGGCGTCGGAGCCGTCCTGAGCAGCCCCGTCCACCGGGCTGAGCCCGCGACGGTTCGGCAGGCGTGCACTGCACGTCGACAGTTTGACCAACAGTTCCTTGAGTGCTGTTTGCAAGGCTCACTGCACCTCAGCATTCGAGCCACCCAATACGCCGGTCGGCTGCAGGCATTGCGTTCCCTTCACCTCACACGTCGGACGGGGGTGCCCGATGACGGCAGCCATACCACCGAGCTCGTCATCTCGCATGGTCAGATCGTCTCGGCGCACCGGAACGAACCGCCTGCCGCCGGCTCCGCTCGATCACTCGGTCTCCGGGCTCCGGCCCGCTCCGGGCGAACGAGCGCCGGCCTTCCTGGGCTGCAACCCCTTGGGGGAGATTCCTGTGAGCACTGCACCGCTCACCGTCTGCATCGTCGGCGCCGGACCCCGCGGCCTTTCGGTGCTGGAACGGCTGTGCGCCAACGAACGCCACTCCGCCTCGCACCCGGCCATCACGGTCCACGTGGTCGATCCCGCCCGGCCTGGAGCGGGCCAGGTCTGGCGGACCGATCAGTCACGCGAACTGCTGATGAACACCGTCGCCTCCCAGGTGACCGTCTACACCGACTCCTCCGTCGACATTTCCGGCCCGATCGAACCCGGCCCCAGCCTGTACGCATGGGCGCGGCGTCTGGGCACACTGAGCGAGCTGGAGCGGCTGCTCGGCGGTTACGACGACACCACCCTGGCCGAGGCAGCCGCCCTGGGCCCCGACGACTACCCGACCCGCGCCCTGTACGGCAGTTATCTGGAGGATGCGTTCCGCGAGGTCGTCATCGCCGCCCCGGACCACATCACCATCACCGTGCACCGCAGCGCCGCCACAGCGCTCAACGAAACACCCGAGCCGGACGAACAGGGCCTGCTCTCCCTGTCCCTGGAGGACGGCACGCGGCTCCCCCGGCTCGACTCGGTCGTCCTCGCCCTCGGACACGTGCCGTCCCGTAAACGGACCGAGATCGCCCGCGCGGCGGAGGCGGCGGGCCTGCCGCACCTCGCTCCGGCCAACCCGGCGGACGTCGACGGATCGTTCATCGCTCCGGCGCAGCCGGTTCTCCTGCGCGGCTTGGGCCTGAACTTCTTCGACCACATGGCACTGTTCACCGTCGGCCGCGGTGGCACCTTCGACCGCGTCGGGGAGCAGCTGCGCTACCGGCCGTCCGGTCGTGAACCGCGGCTGATCGCCGGCTCCCGGCGCGGCATCCCGTACCACGCCAGGGGCGAGAACCAGAAGGGACCCCACGGCCGGCACCTGCCCCGGGTACTGACCCAGGCCGTCCTCGACGAGTTGGCCGAACTACGCCGGGACGGCTACCGCCTGGACTTCTCCGCCGCCCTGTGGCCCTTGATCGCCAAGGAGGTGGAGAGCGTCTACTACGAGACCCTGCTCACCGCGCAGGGACGCGAACAGGACGCCGAGCGCCTGGCGGAGGCGTGTCTGGCCGCCTCCGACGACAAGGCACGGACCGCCGCGGCGCTCGACTTCGGCGTCGCCACAAGTGACCTGTGGCGCTGGGACCGCATCGAACGCCCCTACGGAGACCGGCACTTCACCGACCATTCCGACTTCCGTGGCTGGCTCCTGGACCACCTCCGGCAAGACATACGGCGGGCCAGGGGCGGCAACGTGGACAACCCGCACAAGGCCGCCCTGGACGTCCTGCGCGACTTGCGCAACGAGATCCGGCTGGTGGTCGACCACGCCGGTCTCGACGGCGACTCGCACCGCGACGAGCTCGACGGCTGGTACACCGGCCTCAACGCCTTCCTGTCGATCGGCCCCCCGGTGTCCCGCATCGAGGAGATGGTGGCCCTTATGGAGGCGGGCGTCCTCGACGTGGTGGGCCCCGGCCTGGCGATCGGGGTGGATCACCGGGAGCCCGCGTTCGTCGCGGAATCCGCCGCCGTGCCCGGGGCGGCATTCCGGGCGTCGGTCCTGATCGAGGCCCGGCTGCCCGACGTCGACCTGCGGCAGACCGGGGCGCCGCTGCTGCGCCAGATGCTGGACACCGGGCAGTGCCGCACCTTCCATATCCCGGCTGCCTGCGGCCGGACCTACGAGACCGGAGGTCTGGAGGTCACCCAGCGGCCGTACCACGTGGTCGACGGGCGTGGGCGGGCGCATCCCCGGGTCTTCGCGTTCGGTGTACCCACCGAGTCCGTGCACTGGGTGACGGCGGCGGGCACCCGCCCCGGAGTCAACTCGGTCACCCTCGGGGACTCCGACGCCATCGCACGCGCCGTACTGGCTCTCTCACCGGCAGTCGGCCCGGCCCGCCCGGCTCCGTTGCACGACGCTTCATCATCAGGACGGCTCACGGAGGTCACGGCATGAACGTCTCCACCTCGCCCGACTCCGGGCTGCTGTCGCCGGTACGGGCGGGCACGCCTGTCGAGTCGGTGGTCAGTGATACCGCCTGGTTACAGGCCATGCTGGACGCGGAGGCGGCGCTGGCCCGTGCCCAGGCCCGGATCGGCGTCCTCCCCCAGGCGGCGGCGAAGGCCATTACAGCGGCGGCGCGAGCGGACCGGATCGACCTTACGGCGGTTGCCCACGGTGCACGCGAGACCGCGAACCCGGTGGTGGGCCTGGTCGCCGCGCTGACCGAAGTGGTCGCCGCGGATGATCCGGAGGCGGCAGAATATGTGCACCGCGGGTCGACCAGCCAGGACGTGTTCGACACCGGAGCCATGCTCGTCGCCCGCCATGCCCTCGGGCTCATACGCGCCCACCTCGCCCGGGTCGCGGAGGTTCTCGCCGCGCTGGCCGCGCAGCATCGCGACACCACGATGGCGGGCCGCACACTGGCGCTCCACGCCGTCCCGACGACGTTCGGGCTGAAGGCCGCCGGCTGGCGTTCCCTGGTGACGGACGCGCTCGAACGGGTCGACCGGCTGCTGTCGCACGGCCTGCCGTTCGCACTGGGCGGCGCGGCGGGCACCCTGGCCGGTTATACGCAGTACGCCTCCCTGGACGGGGCGGGAGCGCGGAACTCCTCTCAGGACTCCTTCGACCGCGAGGACTTCCTGCGCCGTCTCCTCGACGCCTACGCCGAGGAGACCGGCCTGTCCGTACCACTGCTGCCCTGGCACGCCCTGCGCACACCGGTCGCCGATCTGGCCGCGACGCTGTCGTTCACCGCCGGTGCCCTTGGCAAGATCGCGATGGATGTGCAGTTCCTGTCCCGGACCGAGGTGGCGGAGGTCGCCGAGCCCACGGCGGTTGGCCGTGGCGCCTCCTCCGCGATGCCGCACAAGCGCAATCCGGTCCTCGCGACCCTCGTGCGCAGCGCGGCGCTGCAAGTGCCGGTGATGGCAGCGGGCCTGACACAGTGCTTGGTGACGGAGGACGAACGATCGGCCGGAGCGTGGCACGCGGAATGGCAGTTGCTGCGCGAGTGCCTGCGGCTGACCGGAGGCGCGGCCCATACAGCGGTCGAGCTGGCCGAGGGCATCGAGGTGGACTCCGCGCGGATGCGTGCCAACCTGAACCTGACGGGCGGGCAGATCGTCTCGGAGCGGATCGCGGCGGTGCTGGCACCACGGCTCGGCAGACGAGCCGCACGCGCACTGCTCACCCGGGCCTCCCAGGAGGCACACCGCACCAGGCGCCCCCTGCACACGGTCCTCGCCGGGCTGCCCGAACTGGACGATGTCCTGTCCGCCGGTGAACTGTCCGACCTCCTCGACCCCACGCGCTACAGCGGCGTCGCCGACATCCTCGTCGACACGGCCCTGAAGGCGCCTCCGTCACTGGCAACTGACGCTCCGTCACCGGCCCACCCGCATTTTCCGCCGGGTGGGCCGGAATGCGGGTGCGAGCCCGTACACGTACGCCTTGGCTGAGCGTGGACTGGGCCTGGCCACCACACGGTTTCCTCGGGATACATGCGGCTCACGATGGCCGAGGTGGCCGCGCGCCTGGCTGTTCCTGCTCGGTCCGGCGCCGCGGGGTCAGAAGTTCACGGTGGAGACGACGTACACCAGAGGGTGCCCCGGTTCGTCGTAGCTGACCATGATCTGCTGGGCGGGCCGTGGATTCTGGCTCCGGGTGGCCGTGCCGGCCCAGGGCTGGTCGGCGCCGAAGTCCCAGCCGACCTTCGCCGCGTCGCCGGGCGTGATCGTGTGCCGGTCCTTCCGCAGGGCGGCGGGGCTGGTGCCGACTGCCTTGAGGTAGTGGTTCAGGCCCCATGTGTTCGTCCTGAACTGGACGAACAGTGAGCTGCTCTGCCAGGAGTTGGTCTCGTAGTAGTAGACGGGGGTGGAGCCGATGGGGACCGGGACGTTGTAGATCCGTTGCTGGACCTTGGAGGGGAAGGCGTTGGTCAGGCCGGTGGCCGCGGCCTCGGCCTGCTTCCCCGCACCGCTGTCGCGGCTCTGCTCCGCGGAGATGACGATGTAGCCGGCCGGGATCGCGATCAGCAGGAAGACGATCAGCGCCGTCAGCAGGGGGCGGTGGCGCTTGGCGCCGGGCGGCGCGGCGGGGCGGCGGTCCTCGGGCATGGGGTGGGCTTCGGTGTCGGTCATCGGCGGCCGGTCCGTTCATAGCGCTCGTAGCGCTCGACGCGGCGGCGGTTGGCGCGGCGGAAGCGGCGGGCCACCAGCCGGGCCAGGTCGGCGGCGCCCACCATGCCGGCTTCCGGGCCCAGCTGGGCCTTGGCGATGGTGGCTTCGGGGCGGTAGCCGCGGCCGGTGAGGTGGCGCCGGAAGGCGTCCCGGGCCGGCCCGATCAGCAGGTCGTCGGCGGCGCTGACCCCGCCGCCGATGACGAAGCAGGACGGGTCGAGCGCGGCGGCGAGGTTGGCGATACCGACGCCGAGCCACTGGCCGATGTCCTGGAGGAGTTCGACGCACATCGCGTCGCCCTCCCGGGCCAGCTCGGTGATCAGCGGCCCGGTGATGTCGCCGATACGGCCGCCGACCCGCTCGATGATGTTGTACGCGACCGGGGAGTCCGCGGCGGCCAGCTCCCGAGCCTCGCGGACGAGGGCGTTGCCGGAGCTGTACTGCTCCCAGCAGCCGCGGTTGCCGCACGGGCAGCGATGGCCGCCGGGCACGACCTGCATATGGCCGAATTCGCCGGCCACCCCGTATTTGCCGCGCTTGACGGCGCCGTCCTCCAGGATCGCGCCGCCGATCCCCGTGCCGAGGGTGATCATGACGAGGTGGTCCTCGCCACGGCCGGCGCCGAACCGCCACTCCGCCCAGGCGGCGGTGTTGGCGTCGTTGTCGACCATGACGGGGACCGCGAGGCGGCCCGCCAGGCGGTCCCGCAGCGGCTCGTTGCGCCAGTTCAGGTGCGGGGCGAAGAGGACGTTGCTGCGGTCCGCGTCGACCCAGCCGGCCGCGCCGATGCCGACGGCGTGCACGTCGTGCCGGTCGGAGAGGTCGAGCACCAGCTCGGTGATGGTGTCCTCGACGACCTTGGGGCTCTTGGACTTGTCCGGCGTCTCGGTGCGGACCTTCTCGAGGATGGTGCCGTCGGCGTCGACCACACCGGCCATGACCTTGGTGCCGCCGATGTCGATGCCCACGGTGGGCACCCGGGGGGCGGTCAGATGCGAGCGCCGCTCGCGGGTGCCGACCGTGCGCAGCACGGTGGCCCGGGCGGATCCCCGGTGCACCCGGTCCCGGTACATGCTCATCGACCCACCTCTTCGCCGTTACGGTCGCGGCCCTGTTCGCCGTGGTGGTCGTGGCGGCTGCGTGCGCGCAAGAGTCGTCTCGTCCCTGCGGGGTCTCGGGAGGCCGGGGCCTCGGTGTGCTGGTCCGCTGCGATTGTGCATCACCGGCGGTGTCCGGCGCACAGTGGCCGACAGCGCAGCGCCCCGCGCGGCCCGGAGGCGGCGCGGGGCGCGGGGCGGTGCGGCCGGTGGTCAGTCGGGCCGGTGGCCGCCGGGGAACTTCATCGTGGTGCTGCGGGCCAGCTCATGGCTGAGCTGCTCCAGTTCGCTGCCGCCCGCCATTTGGCGGGTCAGCTCCTCCAGAGCGATCTCCGACTTGGTGTGGCTGCCGGCCATCGTGCCCCGCTTGAGGAGGACGAAGCGGTCGCCGACGAGGTAGGCATGGTGTGGATTGTGGGTGATCAACACCACGCCGAGTCCGGCGTCCCGGGCGGCCGCGACATACTTGAGGACCACGCCGGACTGCTTGACGCCGAGCGCCGCCGTCGGCTCGTCCAGGACGAGGACCTTGGCACCGAAGTAGACGGCCCGGGCGATGGCGACGCACTGCCGCTCGCCGCCCGAGAGGGTCCCGATGGGCTGGTCGACATCGCGCAGGTCGATGCCCATCCGCAGCAGTTCGCTGCGGGTGGTCTCGCGCATCGTACGGACATCGAGCCGCTTGAACGGGCCGGCTCCGGTGGTCGGCTCGGAGCCGAGGAAGAAGTTCCGCCACACCGGCATCAGGGGGACGACCGCCAGGTCCTGGTAGACGGTGGCGATCCCCCGGTCCAGGGCCTCGCGCGGCGAGGACAGGGACGTCTCCTCACCCTCGATGGTGAAGCTGCCGGCGTCATGCCGGTGCAGCCCCGCGATGATCTTGATGAGGGTGGATTTGCCGGCGCCGTTGTCGCCCAGGACGCAGGTGATCTCCCCGGCGTGCACCTCCAGGGACACGCCTTCCAGGGCCCGGACGTGGCCGTAGTACTTGCTGATGTCCGTCAGCTCGACCAGCGCTGTCATGCCTTGTCCTCCGCCCGCTTGCGGACCCATGCGTTCAGGAGCGTGGCGAGCAGCAGCATCGCGCCGAGGAAGAACTTGTACCAGTCCGGGTTCCACTGCGCGTACACGATGCCCTTGCTGGCCATACCGAAGATGAAGGCGCCGACGGCGGCACCGATCGCCGAGCCGAAGCCGCCGGTCATCAGACAGCCGCCGACCGCCGCGGCGATGATGTAGAGGAACTCGTTGCCCACGCCGTCGCCGGACTGGATCGCGTCGTACGAGAACAGCAGGTGCTGTCCGGAGATCCAGGCGGCGAAGGCGACGCCCATGTAGAGGCCGATCCTGGTCCTGGTGACCGGGACGCCGACCGCCCGTGCGGCGTCGGCGTTGCCGCCCACCGCGAAGATCCAGTTGCCGACGCGGGTGCGCAGCAGGATCCAGGTGGCGAGGGCGACCAGCCCGATCCACCACAGGATGGTGATCTGGATGTCGACTCCGCCGACGGTCAGATGCGAGGCGAAGACCGCACGGGCGGACTCGAAGCCCTCCATGTCGGCGATGGACTTCGTGGAGACGGTGCCGCTGATCAGCTTGGTGAAACCGAGGTTGAGGCCCGTCAGCATGAAGAAGGTGCCCAGCGTGATGACGAAGCTGGGCAGTTTCGTCCGGGTCAGCAGGACGCCGTTGAACACCCCGAACGCGAGGGTGACCAGCAGGGAAACCCCGACACCGACCCAGGTGTTGGCGGTCATCTGGTAGCTGAACATCGACGAGATCAGCGCCGAGCTGACGACCATGACACCGGCCGACAGATCGAACTCGCCGCCGATCATCAGCAGCGCCACCGGGACGGCCATGATGCCGATCGTCGAGGACGCGTAGAGGACGGTGGACAGGCTGGAGGCCCTCAGGAAGGGCTCGGCGATGACCGAGAAGAAGACGAAGACCGCGGCGGCGCCGACGATCGAGCCCAGCTCGGGGCGGCTCATCAGGCGCCGTGCCGGCGAGCGGCGCAGCAGCCGTTCGTCCTTCTTGCCCTGGGCGTTCCCGCCGTCCTTGCCCTCGGCGTTCCGGCCGTCGGTGTCCCCGCCCCCGGCGGACCGGCCGGCGGATGCGTGGGTGTCGCTCATCGGGTCCCCCGCTTCGCGTACTCCTCCAGGGCCGCGGCGTCCTTCTTGGTGATCACCTGCGGTCCGGTGAGCACCGGCTTGCCGCCGCCGAGGACGTCGGCGTTGTACTTGTACAGCCACAGCAGGTCGACCGCCTGGTAGCCCTGGAGGTAGGGCTGCTGGTCGACGGCGAAGCCCAGGGAGTCGTCCTTGAGGCCGGCCGCGACCTGGGCATTGAGGTCGAAGGTGTCGATCTCGGCCTTGCTGCCGGCCTGCTCCTTGGCCTTGACCGCGGTGGGCGCGAAGGGCGCTCCGAGGGTGACGACGGCGTCGACGGACGGGTCCGCCTGGAGCTTGGACTCGATGGAGGACTGCACATCGGGCATGTTCGTGCCCTCGACGTACAGTTTCGTCAGCTCGCCCTTGAAGGTCTTCTCCGCGCCCTCGCAGCGCTGCTCATGGCCGACGTTGCCCTGCTCGTGCAGGACGCAGAGGGCCTTCTTGCGGCCGCGCCGGTTCAGCTCCTCACCGACCGCCTCACCGGCCACCGTCTCGTCCTGCCCGATATGGGTGAGCGCGCCGAACGCCTTGGACACCTCGGCCCCGGAGTTCACCGTGACCACCGGGATCCCGGCCCGTACGGCCTTGGTGACGACGTCCTTCATGGCGTTGGGCTTGGCCAGCGAGACGATCAGCCCGTCGACCTTCTGGTCGATA
Source organism: Streptomyces sp. NPDC001339 (assembly GCF_042895955.1). Lineage (NCBI taxonomy): Bacteria > Bacillati > Actinomycetota > Actinomycetes > Kitasatosporales > Streptomycetaceae > Streptomyces > Streptomyces sp. NPDC001339. The sequence goes on from NZ_JBIAWT010000006.1 coordinate 287,928, forward strand.
TAGGACTGCACCAGCTGGCTCTGCCGCTGGGCCTCCTCGTCATGTCCGTAGACGAACTTGATGTTGTCCTTGGCTGCGGCCTGCTGTGCGCCGTTCTGCACGATGTCCCAGAACGTGTCGCCGTCTCCCGAGTGGGTGACCATCGCGAATGTCCACCTCGGGGTGTTCACCGCGGCCTTTCCGCCGGCAGCCTTGGCGGCGCGCTCCTCCTCGGCGCGTTTGCCTCCGGTGCTGCTGCACCCCGCCAGGGAGGCGCCGAGCACCGCCGCCAGCACGGCGCTGACGACGCGTCCCCTTCTCCGAACCCTTGCCACGAGGACTCGCCCTTCCCGCTGATCTCGCCGTGTCGGCTGTTGATCTCGCCGTGTCGGCTGTGTTGCTTCGCCGCGCGTCGGTTGTCTGCGCCGCGTGGGGTTCCCGGTCCGGCCGGGGACGATACCGTCCGCCGGTGCCCGCCGACCGGGCCCAAGCGACCAAGTATCCGTTACCAGTGATCTGTCCCGGTTCATGGGGTCCCGACTTCCCGGACGCCGGTCGTACGCACGCTGGTCATCGTGGAACCGCCTTTTCTCCACGGCCGCCGGAATGCGGTTGGAGGAGTTTGTAACGGCGGGGTATGAGCCACGTCAATCCTTTGTCAGAACATTCTGACGATCGAACGTCGCGCCGGCCTCGGCATCAGCCTCACACCGTACGCGTCACCGGCCGCGGCTGACGGGCGCCGCTCCCGGCCGCTGGAGGGCCGTACCAGCCGTACCAGCGAGTTCCGTGCCGCACCGGCAATCTTCAGGGCCGCACCAGCAACTGGAATTCGAAGGCGTAGCGGGACGCCCGGTAGACGTGCGAGCCGAACTCGACCGCCCGCCCGGTGTCGTCGAACGTGGTGCGCTGCATCGTGAGCAGCGGCGCCCCCTCGGACTCGTCCAGCCGCCGCGCCTCCTCCGCGGTCGCCGCGCGGGCGCCGACGGACTGACGTGCGCTGTGCAGGGTGATCCCGGCCGACCGCATCAGCCGGTACAGACCCGTCTCCTCCAGCTCCGCGGTCTCCAGCCTCAGCAGCCCGGCGGGCAGGTGGTTGCGCAGATGCGCGACGGGCTCACCGTGCGCCAGCCGCAGCCGCTCGACCAGCGCGACCTCCGCTCCCTCGGCGATGCCCAGCGCCGCGGCGACCTCGGCGTCGGCCTCGGCGGTGGTGTTGAGCAGGACGCGGGTGGCCGGCTTCTGCCCGGCCGCCTCCAGATCGTCGTAGAGGCTGCTCAGCTCCAGGGGCCGCTTGACCTGACTGTGCACGACCTGGGTGCCGATACCCCGGCGGCGCACCAGCAGCCCCTTGTCGACCAGCGACTGGATCGCCTGCCGCACCGTCGGCCGGGAGAGCCCCAGCCGACCGGCCAGCTCGATCTCATTGCCGAGCAGACTGCCGGGCGCCAGCCTGCCGTTCTCGATCGCTGCCTCGAGCTGCTGCGACAGCTGGAAGTACAACGGGACCGGACTGTTCCGGTCCACGCTGAACTGGACGGGGCTCTCGGCGCCCAGGGCTTGTTCGGTATCGCGTTTCCCCACCTCGCGAGCGTATCCGCCCCGGCAGATGACGGGAAGTCCAGAGGTCACATTGTCCGGACAAGCACCATCGGGAGCACCGCGCCCCGAGCGGGGAGACGACTCGCCCACCCCTGACTACTTCCAGTTACTCAAGATCACTCCTGGTTACCTCTGATTCATCCAGGCGTCCTCATACCCGCGATAGGTGCCGTCGTGCGTCGCCAGATGCACCCACTGGTCCACATACGCCGTGAACTCGGCGTCGCCGCGGGGCAGGGCGTAGGCCTTCTCGGAGAAGGTGAAGGGCTTGTCGGGGTGGACGGCGCAGAGCTCGGGGTGGATCTTCGCCTGGTAGCGGGTCTCGCCGGCGTCCGTCATCATCACATCCGCGCGGCCCGCGATGATCTCGTCGAAGATCGTGGTGTTGTCCGGGTGGACCTTGAGGGTGGCTCGTTTGATGTGGGCGCGGGCGAACTCCTCGTTGGTACCGCCGGGATTGACGACGACGGTGGTGCCGGGCCGGTCGATCTGCCGCAGCGTCCGGTACCTGTCCCGGTCGGCACAGCGGACGAGGGGCGTCTTGCCGTCCGTCCGGGTCGGCAGGCTGAAGGAGACGGCACGGGCCCGCCGGAGGGTGATCGAGATGCCGCCCATGGCGATATCGCAGCGGCCCTCCGACAGGTCGTCGACCAGGGTGACCCAGGTCGTGGCCACGTACCGGGGCCGGGCGTCCAGGCTCCTGGCGAGATGCCGGGCCATGTCGATATCCACGCCGCGGTAGCTGCCGGTCCGGGGATCGCGATGGGTGAAGGGGAGGTAATCGCCGGTCGTGCAGACGCGCAGCACCCCGCGCCGCGGAACGGCGTCGAGGGCCGACTCCTTCTTGCCGGCAGCCGCCGCGAGCCCCACCGCCCGGGCCCCCGTGGCACGCGGCGCGGCGGAGGCCACGGGAGCCACGGGTGCTGCCGGCGCGACGGTGGTGACGGCCAGCAGGCAGGCGAGGGCAGAGAGGGGGACGGCGCGCTTCGCAGGACTGCTCCGCATAGGGCTCCTCTGGCTCCAGCTCTGGCTAAGGGTCTGGCTACGGGTCTGGCTGCGAGCCTGGCTGCAGGCCTGGCCTGCAGGCCTGGCTACGGGTGACCGGAGCGCTCAGGGTGGCAGACCCGTTCGCCGCCGGTGAAGCCCCCGAACCGGCAGTGCGGGGTTGGCTCGCGAAGCCGGCGGAAGCGGAAGGCGTCCTACAGCGACCTACGCTGACGGGACATCAGCCTCCGTAGCGGCCCGCGGCGGCTTCGCCCGGATCCTGGGCGGCGGCCTCGGCGAGGCGGTCGAGGAGTTCGGTGGTGCGCTTGGCGACCGTGTCACGGTCCCCCTCGGAGAGGGCCGTACCCATGCCGACAGCGGCGGCGCCCGCCCCGATCCACTCCGGCGCGCCGTCGACCGTCACCCCGCCCGTCGGCAGCACCGGCGCATGCGGCAGGGCGGCGCGGACTTCCCTGAGCCAGGACGGGGAGTGCGCCGAGGCGGGGAACAGCGTGAGCGCGTCGGCGCCGAGCTCCAGGGCGCGGACCATCTCGGTCGGCGTCGACACACCGGGGAAGACGGGTATGCCGTAGCGGTGGCCGGTACGGATGACCTCGGCGTCGAGGCTCGGCGAGGCCAGGAAGCGGGCGCCCGCGTCGACCGCCATCCGAGCCGATGCCCCGTCAAGAACCGTGCCCGCGCCGATGACCGCGTCGTCCCCCAGTTCGCGCGTCAGCGTCGTCACCGCTTCCAGAGCGAAGGGGGTGGTGAGGGATATCTCCAGGCTCGTGACACCCGCCGACAGCAAGGTGTCGGCAGTGGCGCTCGCCTCGTCGTAGGTCTCGCTGCGGACGATGGCGAAAACCCGCTGCGCCAGCGCGGCCCGGGTGATCTCCCAGCGGTACACGGCAGTTCGCCGTCCTTCCTTGTCTCCGAGGCTTACATCCGTGAGCCTTCCGGTCTCCGCGGCCTGTCCGGTTCCCCAGGCACGGCCGATACGACATTTTCTGGGACACGCCGCAGCAGGTGACCGCACATGGTCTCTTTTCCGCCGATGCCCGCCCTCTTCTCGTTCTTCTCGTTCCTCTCGTTTCTTCCGATCCACCGAAACGCTACCGGGCCCCACTGACAATCCCGTTTCGGGGTGCGCACAGCAAGGCGGCCGGGGCGCATACGCACCCCGGCCGCCCGTGGAATTGCCGGTGTTCGGGTGTCAGCAGCCGCGGTCGACCAGGTCGAACGACTTGTAGTGGTCGGCGGTGTAGTAGTCCTCGTTCGCCTGCCGACCGGTAACGATGCGACGCGCACCACGGTCGGGCGAGCCCGGTGTCTTGACGGTGTACTCGTGGTAGTAGCCGGTGTCGTGGGCCGGAAGGACGCCCTCACGGTTGTCGAAAACCGTCCCGTCCTTCGGGTACGGGTAGGGCCCGCCCTGGGCGATCAGGTCGAGCGTGTCATGAGCCTGCGAGGGCAGCCGGGAGTAGCAGATCTTGCCGACGTCCTGGATGTGCACGGCCTTCCCGTACGCCGCCGTGGCGTACGAGGAAGCTGCCACGGCCGAACGGGCCGTGGCGACAGCGGGGGTGGCGGGCGTGGCGGCGACCGCGGTTCCGCCGAGGAGAAGGGTGGACGCGAGGGCGCTCACGGCGCCGAGCCTGGTGATCCGTGGGGGGATTCTCATACCGTCCAGAATGACGCGCGTAGACATGTTCCTGTCAACATCAAGAGGGAGAAGTTTCCCGGAAGTTCACAAGAGCCCGAACCGGCCATCCCAGCAGGAGGCCCCGGAGGCACACGCCGACGCGTTCCGGTGTACCCGATTCCCGGCCGGGCCGGTTGAATCGGACCGCCGTCACACATCACTGGAGGATCGCCCATGCGGGTCAAGGACTTCGACCACCTGGTGCTGAAGGTCGCGGACATCGAGCGCGCGCTGGAGTTCTACTGCGGACCGCTCGGACTGGAGCCGGTCCGGCTGGCGGAGTGGCGGGCCGGGAAGGTCGCGTTCCCGTCGGTACGGATCAGCCCGACCACGCTCATCGATCTGATGGCCCGTCCGGCCGCCGAGTCCGGCGCGGCCGGCTCGTCCACCATGGACCACATCTGCCTTGTCGTGGACCCGCTGAACTGGCAGGAGGTCATCGATTCCGGGACCTTCACCGTGCTGGAGGGCCCGGTCGACCGGTACGGCGCGCGCGGCGTCGCCCGGTCCATCTATGTCGCGGACCCGGACGGGAACACCGTCGAGCTGCGCTGGTACCCCGAGGACAGTGGGGACGGCGTCGAAGGGAACGGCCAGTCGAAGGGAACAGCTGAAGGAAGCGACTGAGGAAGGCGCTCGCACTTCATTTGCGTTCATTTGCCTCTGAGGCAAAAACTTTGCCCGGCAGGCGAAGGATCGCTATACCGGGGATATGACCGAGCTCCCCGAGGAGCCCTCCGGCACTCCGGAGGAGCTCTCCACCGTCCCGCCGCGCCTACGCGACCTGCGGAAACGCAGCGGTCTCACGCTGGAGACCGCGGCTCGGCTGGTGGGCCTCTCGCCCGCGCATCTGTCGCGGCTCGAAACGGGCCGGCGTCAGCCCTCGCTGCCGATGCTCCTAGCGCTCGCCCGTACCTACGGCACCACGGTATCCGACCTGCTGGGCGAGACCGCTGCCGAGCGGGATCCGGTCGTACGGGCCGACCGCGCGGAGCCGTCCGAGGCCGGCGGCTGGACGTACTGGACCGCCGGGGGCGCCGGCCGGGCGATGCAGGCCCTGCGAGTGCATGTGCCGCAGCGGGCACAGCGCGAGCTGGTGCGGGTGCACCCCGGTGAGGAGTGGCTGTACGTCCTCAAAGGGCGGCTACGGCTGACCCTGGGCGCCGCGGCGCATGTGCTGGGCCCGGGGGACGCGGCGCACTTCGACTCGCTGACCCCGCACCGTATCGCCGCCGCCTCACGGGGCGGCACGGACCTGTTGTTCGTCCACACGCTGCTGCAGAGCGGCGCCGCCGAGCTGTGCCTGGGCGACGCCGCGCCCCGCCGCGGCCTGTGAACAGGGAAGGAAGCCACGCCGTGACCGACCACCCCACTCCCCCGTCCACCGGTTCCACCGCACCGCCCGCCGCCACACCGTCCCCCTCGTCCTCTTCGTCCTCCTCCGCCGGGGCAGCCCCGGCCCGCCCCTACGTCGAGAACAAACCGCCCCGCGGGGTCTACGTCCGGGTGTTCATCTACGTCGTGGCGACCCATGTGCTGCTGGCGTTCATGAGCCTGCTGGTCGTCATCGCCACATCGCGTTGAGCGGACACCGTGCCCGGGCGCGGCCGGTCACCGAACCCGGGCGCGGTCGGACATCGTTGCCCGGGCGCGGTCGATGTGCCCGGCACCAGACGCCGCAGGCTGATCCACGGAGATCGGGGAGACAGGCCCTAACCTGGGGCAGGGCGTGTCTCATGGGTCAGCTCGGGGTTGCCGATCCATCAGACACGCCCTTGGCCGACTGCTCGTAACGGGCGGCCAGCCGGCGCGCTCCCTCCGCGGTGAGCGAACCGTGCAGCCGAAGGCGGGCGATGCCGCCGTCCGGGAAGATGTCCAGCCGGACGTGGGTGGCGGCGGGTGCGTCGTCGAGCAGCAAGCGGTGGACGGTGTCGGGCTGGAGGCGCGTACGGGGCAGCAGTTCCCGCCACTCACCGCGCTCACCGTCGCGTCCGGACAGGGCCGCCCAGCCGGCCGCGTTGCCCTTGAGGCAGCCGGTGTCGATCTCCACCGCGCGGATCCGGGACTGTTCGGTGAGGCGGTAGCGGATCCAGTCGTTGCCGCTGCCGCGGCGGCGCCGGGTCTCCCAGCCGTCGTCCATCTTGCGGGAGCGGCCCGGCTGGATGGTGTGGGTGGGCGAGGAGTAGAAGCGGTCCGAGGCGTCCTCGACCCGGCCGCCGTTCTCCAGGGCGACGACATCGAAGGTGCCCAGTGCGGTGAGCCAGTCGGGGGCCGGGACGACCTCGCCGTGTACGCGGAGGCGGGCGATACCACCGTCGGGGTGCTGATTGAGGCGCAGATGGGTGAAGCGGCGGCCGGTGTCGACGGCGAAGCCGTTGGCCGCGTGGCCGCCGATGGCGGTGCGCGGGACGAGGGTGGTCCACGTGACGTCGCCGGCGAGCAGGTCATCGGGCGAGGGGGCGCCTTCGACGCAGGTGCCCTCGATGCTGACGGACTGCGGGTAGTTGCCGCGGAAGTGCGCGGTGTCGACGACGATGCCGTGGATGACACCGGGCGCGCCGAGGCGGATCAGCGCCCAGTCGTGGTCCTCGTCCGCCGGGAAGGGGCGGGCCGCGCCGCTGCCGCGCCGTCGGCGGGTCTCCCAGCCATCCATGATCTTGCCCTTGTGACCGAAGACCTCGGGGTCGAAGTGGGCGGGCCCGGGCTTGAGGAGGTTCTCCCGCTCGGCGAAGAACTCGTCATTGGCGGCGATCACGCTCGCGCCCAGCCGGCGGTCCGCGAGGTCGGGAAGGTGCGTGAAGTGCGGACCGGCGGGGCCGGGCGTGCGGTAGTCGGCGTACGGGTCGCCGCCTCCGTAGGGGTCGGCGTCTCCGGTGTAGCGAGGTATGTCGGCGTTGGTGGTCATGCGCGCTGGGTCCGTTCGAGTAGTTCGCCGGTGGGGTCGGCGAGGGTGGCGCCGTCATTGATCCTCCGGCCGCGGAGCCAGGTGGACCGTACGACGCCGTGCAGGGTCTTTCCCGCGTACGCGGTGATCTTGTTGCGGTGCTGGAGGGCCTGGGGGTCGACGGTGAAGGTCTCCTCGGGCGCGAGGACCGCGAAGTCGGCGTCCCGGCCGGGCTCGATGGCGCCCTTCCGGCCGAGGCCGACCAGCGCGGCCGGGGCGGTGGCCATCCAGCGCGCCACCTCGTCGAGGGAGTGGCCGCGCCCGCGGGCCTCGGTCCAGATGGCGGGCAGGCCCAGCTGGAGGGAGGAGATACCGCCCCAGGCCGCGCCGAAGTCGGCGGTCTTGAGGTCGGCGGTGGACGGCGAGTGGTCGGACACGATGCAGTCGATGGTGCCGTCGGCCAGTCCCGCCCACAGCGCGTCCCGGTTGGCGGCCTCCCGGATCGGCGGGCAACACTTGAACTCCGTTGCGCCGTCCGGGACTTCTTCAGCGGTCAGGGTCAGAAAGTGCGGACAGGTCTCGACGGTGATCCGGACGCCCTCGCGCTTGGCGGCGGCGATCAGCGGCAGCGCGTCACCGGAGGACAGGTGCAGCACGTGCACCCGGGCGTGGAGCCGCCGGGCGAGACCGATCAGCCCGGCGATGGCGTCGTCCTCGGATATCCGGGGGCGGGAGGCGAGGAAGTCGGCGTACTTGGAACCGTGCGGTGCGGGTGCCGCGGCCAGGTGCCCCGGGTCCTCGGCGTGCACGATCAGCAGGCCGTCGAAGCCGGCGATCTCGCCGAGGGCGAGGGCCAGTTGCTCCTGGTCGACCTCGGGGAACTCGTCCACGCCGGAGGGCGACAGGAAGCATTTGAAGCCGAACACCCCGGCGTCGTGCAGGGGGCGCAGGTCCTTGGCGTTGCCGGGGACGGCGCCGCCCCAGAAGCCGACGTCGATATGCGCCTTGCCACGGGCGACCGCGCGCTTGGTGGCGAGGTGGGCGGTGGTGGTCGTGGGCGGGAGGCTGTTGAGCGGCATGTCCACGAGGGTGGTGATACCGCCGGCGGCGGCCGCGCGGGTGGCGGTCCAGAAGCCCTCCCACTCGGTACGGCCGGGGTCGTTGACGTGGACGTGGGTGTCGACGAGGCCGGGCAGCAGCACGTCGTCCCCGAGGTCCGCCAGCCGCACCCCGGCCGGAACCTGGGCGCCGTACGGGAGCACCGCGTCGATCGTGCCGTCCTTGACGGTGACGGACGCGGCGCGCGTCCCCTGTGGGGTGACGACGCGCGTGGAGCGCAGTACCAGTGCTGTTTCGGGCACCCGGCCCCTCCTCCTCGTATCGTGGTCGGAATCCGGAGCCCGGAGTGAACCGTAAGGAACCGGAAGGGAACATACGTCTGAATTCAACAGACTGTTGAAAGAGTCTTCCCTCCGGACCCCGACCCGTCAAGACCCTCCCTCGCCACCGACGCGACCGCCATCCGGAACCGCCCACGACGCATCACCAGGATGCGGAAGATTCCACCAAATGGACAATGGGTTTCACTCAGCAAAACGCGGTCAGGCCCGTCGAACCCGCCGGAAGAAGACCGCCAGGCGCCTGCCCAGCGGCCCATACGCCGGGACAATGCGGGCCTGACCGGCGAGAACGCCCACGAGATCGGGAGTGCGGGAGGCCGTGTGCCACCGTAGGGGCGACCGGTAGGCTGCTCCGGTCGGACCCGGCACCCACCCGTCCCGGCCGGGACCGATCCGCCCCGCCCTGAAAGGAACGCGACGTGCCGTCGTCCAGCGCCAGCACCTCCGCCGCCGACCCCAAGCCCGCGGGCGCGAGCGGCGGCGTCCAGTCCCTCGAGCGCGCCTTCGACCTTCTGGAGCGGATGGCCGACGCCGGCGGCGAGGTCGGCCTGAGCGAGCTCTCCGGCAGCAGCGGCCTGCCGCTGCCCACCATCCACCGCCTGATGCGCACGCTGGTCGCCTGTGGCTACGTACGCCAGCAGCCCAACCGCCGGTACGCACTCGGCCCCCGCCTGATCCGGCTGGGCGAGAGCGCGTCCCGGCTGCTGGGCACCTGGGCCCGGCCGTTCCTGGCCCGCCTGGTGGAAGAGACCGGCGAGACCGCCAATATGGCCCTGCTGGACGGCGACGAGATCGTCTACGTGGCGCAGGTCCCCTCCCGGCACGCGGTCCGGATGTTCACCGAGGTCGGCCGCCGCGTCCTGCCGCACTCCACCGGCGTCGGCAAGGCCCTGCTGGCCGACCATGCGCCGGAGGAGGTCCGCGCGCTCCTCGGCCGTACGGGGATGCCCGCCGCGACCGAGAAGACCATCACCGACCCGGACCGCTTCCTGGAGGCGCTCGCCGACGTGCGCAGGCTCGGGTACGCCGTCGACGACAACGAGCAGGAGATCGGCGTCCGCTGCCTCGCGGTGCCGGTGCCCAACTCCCCCACCTCAGCGGCGATCTCGATCTCCGGCCCGACCGGACGGGTGACCGACGCGGCCACGGAGAAGATCGTGCCCGTGCTCCAGGACGTCGCGGCGCAGCTGTCCGTGGCGCTGGCCAACCAGACACCGGCCTGAGGCACTTCACTCACCGGCCATGGGGCCTCGCTCACCGACCGCGCGGCAGTCCCCCGAAGCGGTCGATGCCCTCACGTACCTCGCTGAGCGCGGGCGACAGCGCACTCACCGAGCCGACCGCCCCGGCGATCAGCAGCAGCGAACGGCGCAGCCTGGGCACCTCCGGCAGCCCCTGACTGACCATCGCGTCCAGCGCGGCCAGCTCGTCATCGGCGGCCGCGCGGTCCGGTAACTCCGCCGGCAGCACGGCCAGCTGACGGCGCAACCGGGCCACCGCCCCGCGCAGTTCCTGGACGCGTGGGTCGCACGCACCCTCGCTCACTCGTCCGTCCCTCTGCGGCTGTCCCACAACGACGGCGTCCTCCAAGACCGTTGCCGCCCACATCGCGAGACAGTTAACGCCACTCTGCGCTGCCCGCGCCACACGGAGCGCGAAAAAATCGGATCAGCGGTCGGCCCCCGGGGCCAGCACGCCCGTTCCCCGCGGCACCCGTTGGCATGGGCGTCCCCGGTCCGGGGCGTACGCGGAGGGCGGACGGTGCATTCTCCCCACCGAGGAAATATCCGGCATATCACTGGATCGGAGAACGCCATGGAGCCCTGCACCGGACCCGGCCCGAACCCACCCGACGTCAGCGTCGTACAGCTCATCTGCCGCGCATACGGCCTGTCCGACGCGTCGGAGATCACCCTGGACCACATACACCGCTACATCGCCGAACGCCACCGGCCGGACGAACGCACCCACCCGCCAGGGAAGCGCTTCCGGGCGAGCATCCCCCGCCCGCGGGTATCCGGCGACGCGGCCTGAGCACCCAACGGACCACGACGCACGGTGCCATGAGGTAGGCAGTCCCCATGGCACCGACACCGACACCGACGAAGCCCCCTTCGGCCGCCGCGAACGAACCGCCGGCACCGGCACCGGCACGGCCCGAAGGGAAGGTGGCCGGCCTGCTGCTCGCCGCGGGCGGCGGCCGGCGCCTGGGGGGACGGCCCAAGGCACTGCTCGACCACCGGGGACGGCCGCTGGTCGAGCACGCCGCACGGGCCCTGCGGGCCGGCGGCTGCGACCCGGTACACATCGTGCTGGGCGCGGCCGCCGATTCCGTACGCGCACGAGCCGACCTCTCCTCGTACGAGGTCTCGGAGAACCCGGACTGGCCCCAGGGCATGGGCACCTCACTGCGGGTGGGCCTAGCGGCGCTGGCCGGCTCGGGCGCGGACGCGGTCGTGGTGTCCCTGGTCGACCAGCCGGGCATCGGCGCCGCGGCGGTGGCCCGGCTGATCGCCGCGTACGCGACGGGCGCGGACCTGGCGGCCGCCTCGTACGGCGGGCGGCGCGGCCATCCGGTCCTCTTCGGTGCCGCCCGCTGGCCCGCGATCGCGGCGACCGCGGAGGGCGACCGCGGCGCACGCGCCTACCTCCAGCGGCATACGGACGCCCTCACCCTCGTCGAGTGCTCCGACATCGCCGAGCCGTACGACATCGACACACCGGAAGACCTGCAACGCCTGGAAGCGACGGAGGCGACACAGAGCGGTGATGGAGAGTGAGCGGGATGGCACCGAGAGACATTCGATCACCACTTCTCTCGCACCGAAGAATCTCGACGTCAACAATCCATTGAACTTCCGCGATAAGGAAACTAGTCTCCACTGGTCAGAAGCGCCCTGAAATCCACACGGCGCCCGCGACCGCTTGCCGGAGCCCGCGGCACCCGGTGCCGCCCGGTGTCCCGGCGGCCGCCAGGCACCGCCGCTGAATGGAGTGACAGCTCATGTCCGCACCAGCGCCGTCCCCGCTGGCCATCGTCGAAACCGACCCCGCGCACACCCCCGAACGGCAGGGCGAGGTCCTCACCGACGCCGCGCTCGCCTTCGTCGCCGAACTGCACCGCCGGTTCACCCCGCGCCGCGACGAACTGCTCGCCCGACGCACCGAGCGCCGCACTGAATTCTCGGCGAGTGCCCGGACCAGCACGCTGGACTTCCTCCCGGAGACCGCGGCCATCCGCGCCGACGACAGCTGGCGGGTCGCCGAGGCCCCGGCCGCGCTCAACGACCGCCGGGTCGAGATCACCGGCCCCACCGACCGCAAGATGACCATCAACGCGCTCAACTCGGGCGCGAAGGTCTGGCTCGCCGACTTCGAGGACGCCTCCGCCCCCACCTGGGCGAATGTCATCACCGGTCAGCTCAACCTGATCGACGCCTATGAGCGCCGCATCGACTTCACCGACCCGGCCTCCGGCAAGTCGTACGCCCTCAAGCCCGCCGGGGAGCTCGCGACCGTTGTGATGCGGCCGCGCGGCTGGCACCTGGACGAGCGCCACCTCCAGTGCGAGGGCCGCCCGGTCCCCGGCGCGCTGGTCGACTTCGGCCTCTACTTCTTCCACAACGCCCAGCGCCTTCTCTCGCTCGGCAAGGGCCCGTACTTCTACCTCCCCAAGACCGAGTCGCACCTGGAGGCCCGCCTCTGGAACGACGTCTTCGTCTTCGCCCAGGACTACGTGGGCATCCCCCAGGGCACCATCCGCGCCACGGTCCTCATCGAGACCATCACGGCCGCGTACGAGATGGAGGAGATCCTCTACGAGCTCCGCGACCACGCCTCCGGTCTCAACGCCGGCCGCTGGGACTACCTCTTCTCCATCGTCAAGAACTTCCGTGACGGCGGGGCGAAGTTCGTCCTCCCGGACCGCAACGCGGTCACGATGACCGCCCCGTTCATGCGCGCCTACACCGAACTCCTCGTCCGCACCTGCCACAAGCGTGGTGCGCACGCCATCGGCGGCATGGCCGCCTTCATCCCCTCGCGCAAGGACCCCGAGGTCAACAAGGTCGCCTTCGAGAAGGTCCGCGCCGACAAGGACCGCGAGGCGAACGACGGTTTCGACGGCTCCTGGGTGGCTCACCCCGACCTGGTCCCGATCGCCATGGCCTCCTTCGACGCCGTCCTCGGCGACCAGCCGAACCAGAAGAACCGCCTCCGCGAGGACGTCTCCGTCTCCGCCGCAGACCTGATCGCCATCGACTCCCTCGACGCCAAGCCGACGTACGCGGGTCTCGTGAACGCCGTCCAGGTCGGCATCCGCTATATCGAGGCCTGGCTGCGCGGCCTCGGCGCGGTGGCCATCTTCAACCTCATGGAGGACGCGGCCACCGCCGAGATCTCCCGCTCGCAGATCTGGCAGTGGATCAACGCGGGTGTCGAGTTCGAACACGCCGGAGAAACCGTCAAGGCCACACCGGAACTGACCCGCGCGATCGCCGCCGAGGAACTGGCCGCCCTCCGCTCCGAGCTCGGCGACGAGGCCTTCACCGCCGGCAAGTGGCAGCAGGCCCACGACCTCCTCCTGAAGGTCTCCCTCGACACGGACTACGTGGACTTCCTCACGTTGCCCGCGTACGCGGTGCTTCGCTAGGGCCTTCCCACGTTGTCGGCTGCGGCGCCGTGCTTGTTGCTCGCCGTTACGCCTGCGGCGGGCGTGGGTTGGTCGGGCGCGGGTCCGCTCCTCCGGACTTCGTCCTGCGGAGCGGCCCCTCCCGGGAGTGGGAGTAATAACCCTGGGTGGGGGTGTACGTAAGTGGTCCACTGCGTGAGCGTGGTGCCTTACGTGCACCCCCACGGTCTTCTTCCACCCACCCGCGGGAGGGGGCGCACCGCAGAACGAAGTTCGGAGGGGCGCACCCGTGACGTACAGCCCCGCGCAGCGGCAACAGCCCGCCGCAGGCGACACGGCGAGGACCATCAAAAACGAGCGGGGCGCCGCGACGGGCGCAACGGCGATGCGGAGGTACGGCGCCGCAGACGAAAACGTGGGAAGCCGGCCAAGCGCAGCGGACGGCGCAGCGGAACGTTGAAGGCCAGGTTGAGCACGACAGCCACCAGACACCCGGTGCTGATACCGGAATCCAGGACGACCAGGAGGTCCTTGGGAAGGTGGTGGTAGAAGTCCGGCGCGGCGATGGGAATCAGGCCGATGCCGATGGCGGCGGCCACGATCAGGGCGTTGTCGCCCTTCTCCAGCGCCGCGGTGGTGAGGGTCTGGATGCCGCTGGCGGCCACCGAGCCGAAGAGGACGATGCCCGCGCCGCCCAGGACCGGCAGCGGGACCAGTGAGATGACGGAAGCGGCCACCGGGGACAGGCCCAGTACCAGGAGGATCAGACCGCTGGTCGCCACGACGAAGCGGCTGCGTACCTTGGTCATCGCGACCAGGCCGATGTTCTGGGCGAAGGCACTGTTGGCGAAGCCGTTGAAGAGCGGGCTGAGGGCTGTGCCGAGGGTATCGGCGCGCAGGCCGCCCGCGATGGTGCGCTCGTCTGCCGGGCGGTCGACGATCTTGCCCAGGGCGAGCATGTCGGCTGTCGACTCGGTCATGCAGACCAGCATCACGATGCACATCGAGACGATGGCGGCGATGTCGAACTGCGGGGCGCCGAAGTGGAAGGGCGTCGGAAAGCCGATCAGGTCCGCCTTGGTGAGGGCGGAGAAGTCCGTGATGCCGACGGGGATGGCGATCAGGGTGCCGGCTATCAGGCCGAGCAGGATCGCGATCTGCTGGAGGAAGCCGCGCAGCACCCGGCGCAGGACGAGCACGATCAGGAAGGTCAGCGCGGCCATTCCGACGTTCGTGAGGGAACCATAGCCGGGGGCTTGGGAGTTACCTCCCCGAGACCAGTTGAACGCGACGGGGAGGAGCGAGATGCCGATGAGGGTGATGACGGTGCCGGTGACCACCGGCGGGAAGAAGCGCAGGAGTTTGGAGAAGTAGGGAGCGAACAGGAAGCCGAGCACACCGGCGACGATCACCGCACCGAAGATGACCGGCAGTGCGTGGTGGGGGCCCGCGGTCTCGCCGATGGCGACCATCGGGGTGACACCGGCGAACGAAACACCGTTGACGAAGGGGAGTTTGGCGCCGACCTTCCAGAAGCCGAGGGTCTGGAGGAGCGTGGCGATCCCCGCGGTGAAGAGGCCGGCACCCATGAGATAGGCGGTCTCGGTGGTGCTCAGGCCGCAGGCCGGGCCCACGATCATCGGTGGAGCCACCACGCCCGCGTACATGGCGGCCACATGCTGGAGGCCGCTGGTGAACATCTTGAAGGGCGGGAGGGTCTCGTCGACCGGATGTTTCCGGTCCCCCTCCGACTTCTGCCCGGTAGGTGCGGCCACTGCGGGCCTCCTTCGATTTCTGCTTCGCCGGACGCGGCGAGGCGAGGCTGTCACGGAGGTCTTGCCAGGTGGTGCGGGCCGATTCCGACCCGGGGAAGGCGCCGACCGGCGCGGGGATACGGGGAGGCCCCGCACCCCGGCGTCCGGCGCTTGTGGATCCGAGCGGAACGAAGAGCGGGATCCACTCGGACCCACTCGGATCCGCCCGGATCCACAAGGTCGACCGGGAGCCGTCCCTCCCGGCCGAGTCCTGGGGTGTGGCGTCGGCGGTGCGGTGCCGGGGTGTGGTGTCGGCTGCGCGGTGTGCTGGGGTGTGGCGTCGGCTGCGCGGTGCCGCCGTCGTGCTCAGCCCTCGGCGGCGATCCGGGCCAGACGCTGGGCCTCGGCCCGTGCGGTGCGGGCGATGGCGTCCTCGTCGACGTGCAGCAGACGGCCGTGTTCGACGACCGGCCGGCCGTTGACGAGGGAGAGCGTGACCGGTGCCGCGGCTCCGAGGACGAGTGCGGTCACCGGGTCCGCGATGGAGGAGTGGGCAAGCGTGTCCAGCTTCCAGAGCACCAGGTCGGCGAGCTTGCCCGGCTCCAGGGAGCCGATCTGGGTGGCGCGGCCGAGGACCTGCGCACCGCCGTAGGTGCCCAGGCGCAGAGCCTGGCGGGCGTTGAGCGCGGCCTCCCGGTGTGCACCGAGGCGGTTGATGAGCAGGGCGTTGCGCAGCTCGGTGTGGAGTTCGCCGGACTCGTTGGAGGCGGTGCCGTCGACGCCGAGGCCGACCGGGACGCCGGCGGCGAGCATGTCGGGGACCCGTGCGATCCCGGCGGCCAGCCGCGCGTTGGACGACGGGCAGTGGGCGACACCGGTCTTCGTCCGGGCGAAGGCCGCGATGTCGGAGTCGTTCATATGGACGCAGTGGGCCATCCACACGTCCTCGCCCAGCCAGCCGGTGGACTCGAAGTAGTCGGTCGGGCCCATGCCGAAGAGCTCGTGGCAGAACTTCTCCTCCTCGACCGTCTCCGAGCCGTGCGTATGCATCCGTACGCCGAGCCGGCGGGCGAGCTCCGCGCCCTGCCGGAGCAGTTCGGTGGAGATGGAGAAGGGGGAGCAGGGGGCGACGGCGACCTGGGTCATCGCGTCGAAGGAGGCGTCGTGGTGCTTCTTGACGGTCTCCTCGGTGGCGGCGAGCGCGCCTTCGAGGGTCTCCACGGCGAAGTCCGGTGGCAGGCCGCCGTCCTTCTCGCTGCGGTCCATGGAGCCACGGGCCAGGGTGAAGCGGACGCCCGTCTCGGAGGCGGCGCGGATGATGGCGCCGGAGAGGTCCCCGGAGCCCTTGGGGTAGACGTAGTGGTGGTCCATGGCGGTGGTGACACCGCCGCGGGCCATCATCGCCAGCGAGCCCTGCGCGGCCGCGGACACCATCGGCTCGTCGATACGGGACCAGGTCGGGTAGAGCGCGACCAGCCAGTTGAAGAGGTTGTGATCGGTGGCCAGGCCCCGGGTGATCCACTGATAGAAGTGGTGGTGGGTGTTGACCAGGCCCGGGGTGGCCAGGTGACCGGTGCCGTCGATGCGGCGGACCACGTTCTCCAGCCCCTCGGGGGCCTTGCCCGCGCCGACCGACTCGATCCGGTTGCCGGCGGCGACGACGTACCCCGACGCGTACTCGGTGTCGTCGGCGTCCACGGTCGCGATCGCACAGTTCTCGATGACGATGCGCTGGGCTGCCGAAGGTGCCATCGTGCTTCCTCTTTTCAGTGGGGGGATGGGGGTACCCCCTGCTCGAGCGGAGCCGAGAGCTTGGGGGAGGGCACGGCAGGACCCTAGGAGGATTTGAGTGCCGGAGCCGTGCGATGGCCCCGGGTGCCGAGAGGGTGGAGGAAAGGGCGGAAGAACAGGTTCAGAGGTTGGTCAGGTCGACCGGGATCCGGGGTTCGGCACCGTCGCGCAGGACAGTGGCTTCGATCAGGCCGTACGGGCGGTCCGCCGCGTAGTAGACCTCATGGTCGTTCTTGAGCCCGAACGGCTCCAGATCCACCAGGAAGTGGTGCTTGTTCGGGAGGGAGAACCGCACCTCGTCGATCTCGGTGCGGTGGTTGATGATGCGCGAACCCATCTGGTAGAGGGTCTGCTGGAGCGAGAGGCTGTAGGTCTCGGCGAAGGCGTGCAGCATATGCTTCCTCACCTGCTCGTACGACCGCTCCCAGTTGGGCATCCGCTGCTCGTCATCGGTCCAGTTGAACCGCCAGCGGCCGGACACCTGCGTGGCGAGGATGCGGTCGTACGCCTCCTGCAGGGTCGTGTATGTGTCCTTGATGTAGCCCCAGAACTCGGAGTTGGTGGAGTTCATCACCACCAGGTCCTTCAGACCGGAGATGACCTGCCACCGCTCACCGTCGTAGGTGATCTCGGTGAGGCGGACCTCCTGCCCCTTGCGGACGAAGGAGTGCTTGACCTCGTCGGCGCCGATGAACTTCGAGCTGGCGTCGGAGGTCTCGATCCGCTCCCAGGCGTACTCCTCGATACGGATCCGGGCCCGCTTGATCGGCTCCTGGCTGGTGACGAAGTGCCGGGCCAGGTGGATGCCGAACTGCTCGGCCGACTCGATCCCGTACTCCTTGGCGAAGGCGTACACGGTGTTCTTGGTGGTGTCGGTGGGCAGGCAGTTGGCGTTGGAGCCGGAGAGATGCACCTCCTCCAGGTCGCCGGAGAGGGCGACGGAGACGTTCAGGTCCTTGATGTGGTGGGTGGCGCCCTCCCGCGTGATCCTGACGACACGGTTCTCTGCCTTGCCGTACTGGTTCTGTCCCAGAAGCACAGGGCGGGCCGGGCGGGAAATGTCTGTCATCTTCTGCTAGCTCCCTCGGTAAACGGAGTAGCCGAACGGGTTGAGCAGCAGCGGTACGTGGTAGTGCTCGCCGGGTTCGACGGCGAAGGTGATCACTACTTCGGGGAAGAACGGACCGCTGTCCCGATTCGCGGGGGCGTCCTGCTGCGCATCGGCTCGCTTCTTCTCGAAGTACGGTTCGACGGCGAAGTCGAGCCGTACGTGGGTGGTGCCCTCCGGCAGAGCCGGCAGATCCTTGCAGCGCCCGTCCGTGTCGGTCGCGGACGAGCCGTGGACGGTCCAGTCGGCGTCGTGGCCGGAGCGCACCGAGAGCGTGAGGGCGACGCCCTCCGCGGGGCGGCCCACGCTGGTGTCCAGGATGTGCGTGGACACCGAGGTCCGGGCACCCGTCGCGCTGCTCATACGGCGTCTCCTTCCACGTTCCGCGCGTTCTCCCGGCCGTCCGCGCCTTCCGCGTGCTCCGCGATACGGGCCAGGCGAATGCGGTTGATCTTGCCGAGCTCCACCCGAACAATCTCTCGCTCGTGTTCCGGCGTGTTGTCGATCCTGTTACGGACCGCGTCACGCATCTGTTCCCCGGTACGGCCGGAGGCACAGATCAGGAACACATGCCCGAACTTCTCCTGGTAGGCGAGGTTGAGCTCGAGCATCTCCGCCTTGAGCGCGTCGGAGGCGCCGGCCATCCCGCTCTGCTCGCGGTGCGAGGTCGGGTCGCCCGGCTTCGGCCGGCCGATGGGCGGATGCCCGGCCATCGCCTCGGCCAGGTCCGCCGCGGTCAGCCCCGCCATGGCGGCGTCGTTCGCGGCGTACAGGTCGCCGGCGGTGGCGAAGGGACGCCGGGCGAGGATCCCCCTCCCCCACGCCCGGCTCGCGCACACCTCGTGCAGTACGGCCCGGGCCGCGCTGTCGTCGGAGGTGTTGAACCGGGCGAGTCCCGCCGGGGTTACGGGGACGCCCCCCGGAGAACGCTGTGTGCTCGAAGACACGGGAAGCCTCCGTGGCCTGGTGCTGGACAGCTTTGCTTGGCTGGAAACAGCTAAGACCTCTGGCAACACCACGTCAACACTTTGTTGAAAACTCGGCAACGCAAAAGCCGCCGTCCGGGGAAAACGGACGACGGCTCCGGCGGTTGGCGAGGAAGGCGGGGGAGGACGGGACGGGACGGGGCGGGACGGTACGGGCGGGAGCGCCTCCCGTACCCGAGACGCGGGGAAGGGAGACTGCGGCCGGATCGCCTCAGTCCGCATCCTTCGCGGCGGCGTTCTCCCTGTTCAGATAGTTGTAGATGGTGAAGCGGCTGACACCCAGAGCGCCGGCGACCGTCTCGACGCCGTGCCGGATCGAGAAAGCGCCACGGGCCTCCAGAATCCGCACCACCGACTGCTTGGTCCTGCGGTCCAGCTCCGCCAGCGGCATACCGTGCCGGCGCTGGAGCTCGGCGAGGATGTGGTCGAGCGAATCCGACAGATGCGGGAGCCGTACGGCCACCCGGTCCCGCCCCTCCCAGGCCAGTACGACATCGTCGCCCCGGGCCTGGTCCGGCGCGACCATCTCTCCGCCCATCGCATCCACCAGCGGCTTGACCGCCTGGACGAACGGGTGGTCGGCGGGCCCGGTCACGTCGCGCCCTCCTCGCCCGCCCCGGCGTCCCCGATCACATTGACCTGGAGGGAGACCCGGGTGGCGCCCGCCCGCAGCGACTCCCGCAGCAGCGCGGACACCGCATCGAGGACCCGGCCGGCGTCACCCTCGGCGGTATTGCCGAACGGCCCGACATCGACGGCGTCCAGCCCGGCGCCGGTGACGACGTCCCGGGCCACCAGCGCATGGGCGGGCGCCTCGTCCAGGTCGAACGGCTCCGTCGTGAACTCAACTCTCAATCGCACGCCGCTCAACCTACGCGCGGTTCGGCCCGGCCACCAGAAATTGCCCCCAGGCCCCCTTGACAGCCTCCGAGCACGCCAGGCAGTGTTCCATTCAGAGGAAAAAGAATTCCACTATACGGAAGGAGCTCGGGCTCTGATGGGTTTCACGGACACGCGCTTCAACGTCAATCTGTCGATCCTGTTCACCGAGCTTCCGTTGCTGGAGCGGCCGGCGGCCGCACGGGCGGCGGGCTTCACAGCGGTGGAGCTGTGGTGGCCGTGGGTGGACGCCCCTGTTCCGGAGCGCTCCGAGCTGGCCGCGCTGCGTACTGCGCTCACGGACGCCGGCGCACAGCTGGTCGGACTGAATTTCTACGCCGGCCGGCTGCCCGGCCCCGACCGCGGAGCCCTCTCGATTCCCGGGGAGGAGTCGGAGAAGTTCCGGGCCAATGTTCCGGTGGCTGTCGCATTCGGGCGGTCGCTGGGCTGCACGACGTTCAACGCCCTGTACGGCAACCGGGTCGAGGGGGTGGATCCGGCCACGCAGGACGAACTGGCGCTGGAGAACCTCGGCTTCGCCGCCCGGGCGGTGGCCGAGGCGGGCGGGACGCTGCTGATCGAGGCGCTCAATGCACCCGAGTCCCCGCACTGCCCGATCGTCTCGGCCGCCAGGGCCGTCGAGGTCGTGGACGCGGTCAACGCGGCGACCGGCCTGGCCAACACCGCGTTCCTGATGGACCTTTACCACCTGTCGATGAACGGCGAAGACCTGCCGTCGGTCATCGACACCTACGCCGCCAGGACCGGGCACGTCCAGATCGCCGACAACCCCGGCCGCGGCGCCCCCGGCACCGGCGACCTCGACTTCGTCGACCTGCTCGGCCGCCTGAAGAAGGCCGGTTACGACGGCTGGGTCGGCCTCGAGTACAAGGCCGGCGACCGCCCGAGCGCGAGCGCCTTCGCGTGGCTGCCGCACCCGCTGCGGGCCGCTCACTGACATCACCCACGAGAGCTCCGAACCCGCGAGAGCTCCGAGATGCCAGAGCCGCGAAGAGTCCGACCCGAGAAGAGCCCGAGAAAGAGTCCGAGAAGAGCCCGAGAGAAGGCATCCCCATGAGCACCCACCCCACCGCTTCCTCCCACCCATCCCGTCGTGCTTCCTCCCGCCCATCCCGGCCGGCTTCCTCCCGCCCGGCGGTCGCATGGATCGGCCTCGGCATCATGGGCTCCCCCATGGCCGAGAACCTGATCAAGGCCGGCTACCCGGTCACCGGGTACACGCTCGAACAGGACAAACTCGACCGCCTGGCCAAGAACGGTGGCACCGCCGCCGGATCGATCGCCGAGGCCGTCCAGGACGCCGACGTGATCATCACGATGGTCCCGGCCTCCCCTCAGGTCGAGGCGGTCTGCTACGGCCCGGACGGCATCCTGGAGAACGCCAAGGCCGGCGCGCTGTTGATCGACATGTCCTCGATCACCCCGCAGACCTCCGTCGACCTGGCGAAGAACGCCGAGGACAAGGGCATCCGCGTCCTGGACGCGCCCGTCTCCGGCGGTGAGGCCGGCGCCATCGAGGCCGTATTGTCGATCATGGTCGGCGGCGAGCAGGCCGACTTCGACGCCGCGAAGCCGGTCTTCGAGGCGCTGGGCAGGACCATCGTGCTGTGCGGCCCGCACGGCTCCGGCCAGACCGTGAAGGCCGCCAACCAGCTCATCGTCGCCGTCAACATCCAGGCCTGCGCCGAGGCCGTGGTCTTCCTCGAGAAGTCCGGTGTGAACCTGACCGCCGCCCTCGACGTCCTCAACGGAGGCCTGGCCGGCTCCACCGTCCTGACCCGCAAGAAGGACAACTTCCGCACCCGCGACTTCACGCCCGGCTTCCGTATCGACCTGCACCACAAGGACATGGGCATCGTCACCGACGCCGCCCGCAGCGTCGGCGCCGCCCTCCCCGTCGGTGCCGTCGTCGCCGGCCTCGTCGCGTCGCTGCGCGCCCAGGGCGACGGCGGCCTGGACCACTCCGCTCTCCTGCGCGGCGTCGAACGCCTCTCGGGACACACCACCGATTCCTGAGGGAGAGCCGAGCCGGCATTGTTTCAACAAACTGTTGACGTTTGGTCGGAGCCCTTCCTACGCTCCGACATGCGGAGGGGAACTTCCGCGCTCCCGTATGGAAGGTCACCATGTCGAAGCCCACGCTGACGGCGCGCTTTCTCACTACGGAGGCCGGCGCCCCGGTCGCCGACAACCAGAACTCCGCTACGGCCGGCCCCGGCGGCCCGATCGTCCTCCAGGACCAGCACCTGCTGGAGAAGCTCGCCCGCTTCAATCGCGAGCGCATACCGGAGCGGGTGGTGCACGCCCGCGGCTCCGGCGCGTACGGCTACTTCGAGGTGACCGACGATGTCACCGCCTTCACCCGCGCCGCCTTCCTCGGCACCGTCGGCAAGCGCACCGAGACGTTCATCCGCTTCTCGACCGTCGCCGACAACCTGGGCGGCCCGGACGCGGCCCGCGACCCGCGCGGCTTCGCCCTGAAGTTCTACACCGAGGAGGGCAATTACGACCTCGTCGGCAACAACACCCCGGTGTTCTTCATCAAGGACCCCATCAAATTCCCCGACTTCATCCACTCGCAGAAGCGCGACCCGTTCACGGGCAAGCAGGAGCCGGACAACGTCTGGGACTTCTGGGCACACGCCCCCGAGGCCACCCACCAGGTCACCTGGCTCATGGGCGACCGCGGCATCCCGGCCTCCTACCGCCATATGAACGGCTACGGCTCGCACACCTACCAGTGGACGAACGCCGAGGGCGAGGCCTTCTTCGTCAAGTACCACTTCAAGACGAACCAGGGCATCCGCTGCCTGAGCAGCGAGCAGGGCGCCGAGCTGGCGGGCAAGGACCCCAACAGCCACCAGACCGATCTGCTGCAGTCCATCGAGCGGGGCGTCTACCCCTCCTGGACCCTGTACGTGCAGATCATGCCGGCGGCCGAGGCGGCCGGCTACCGCTTCAACCCGTTCGACCTGACGAAGGTGTGGCCGCACGCGGACCACCCGCTGCGGCGGGTCGGCCGTCTGGTGCTGGACCGCAACCCCGACAACGTCTTCGCCGAGGTCGAGCAGTCGGCCTTCTCCCCCAACAACTTCGTGCCCGGCATCGGCCCGTCCCCGGACAAGATGCTCCAGGGCCGGCTCTTCGCCTACGCCGACGCGCACCGCTACCGCCTGGGCGTCAACCACACCCAACTGCCGGTGAACGCCCCCAAGGCCGTCTCCGGCGGCCGGGCCGACAACTACGGCCGGGACGGTCTCATGGCGACCAACCGCTACGACCGGCACGCCAAGAACTACGAGCCCAACTCCTACGACGGTCCGGTCCAGACGGACCAGGCGCTCTCCGCCCCGCTCGCCGTCTCCGGCCACACGGGCACCCACGCAGCCCCGGCCCACGCCAAGGACGACGACTTCTTCCAGGCCGGAGAGCTCTACCGCCTGATGTCCGAGGACGAGAAGAAGCGCCTCGTGGACAACATCGCCGGCGGTCTGTCCCAGGTCAGCCGCGACGATGTGATCGAGAAGAACCTCGCGCACTTCCACGCGGCCGACCCGGACTACGGCAAGCGCGTCGAGGCCAGGGTCCACGAACTCCGCGAGGACTGACCGGCTGCCGCCCCTCCCCCACAGGCTCCGTCCGGCGGTGCGATGTCCTGTCGCGCCCACTTCTCGCACCGCCGGACGGAATCCACGGCACGGGCACGGCGCTGTGCACCCCGCATGCGCCCCCGACTCCCCTGATTTCTCCCTGAGAACGCGCATGCTCGGCGCAAATCGGCCACCGCCAGCGGGTTTTGGAGAGACGATAGGAGCAGGCAGCGGAGAGATCCGCTTGCCCGCCCTATCCGCCTTCTGCCCATCCGCCAGGAGCCGACCATGGCCGACAGCGTGCCGGTGCGGTGCCCCACGTGCCGCCGCGAGAACGCCTTCACCCCGCCCACCTTCCCGTGCGCCTGCGGTGCCCCGCTGACCATGCCCGTACTCCGGGGCGGGGTGCCCGTGGAGATACGGCACCGCACCTGGCAGGCCTCCTGGGTGGAAGTGCGCTGCGCGGTCTGCGGACGCCAGGACGAGTGGCCGGCGCCGGAGTCCGGCTGCGCCTGCGGCACGGTCGTCCGGGTCCCGGTCGCCCCGGCGCCCGGCCCACCGCCGCCCCACCTCAACACCCTCGGCCGGCCCGCACCCAGCCCCACCCGTGCACCGACACCGGCGTCCGCACCGGCGCCCAGGCCGTCCACCGACACCCCGCGCGCCGTCCTGCGGCCCGCCTTCCGCCCGGTCACGATCCGTACGGCCCGCGACTGCGTCACGGCCGCGGAGCAGTATCTGAAGTGGCTGGGCTACACCGATGTGGCACGGGCCCAGGAACGGACCGCCTCAGGTGTGGACCTGCGCGGCAGGGGCGTGGTCGCCCAGGTCGACCCCACCACCCGCGCCACCCAGTTGCGCGAGGTCGAATGCGTCTGGCTCAACGGTCTCAACGACTCGGCCATAGCGGTCTTCTTCTCCCTCGCCGGCTACGCCCACGACGCCCGGGCCCGCGCCGACGAACTGCACATCCCGCTGTTCGTCATGGACCTCACGGGCACCCCGCAGCCAGTCAACGACCCGGCCGACGAGCTGATCAAGTACGGTGCGGCAGAATGCTGAACCCATGCGGCAGGAAACCGAACCCTTGATCATCCAGATACCGGCCGACGGCGAGCTGCGCGCTCTCCAGGCCATCGAGCGAGCCGCCGGAGAGCTGTTCCGCGAGCTGGGGATGGCGGCGATCGCCGACGACGAGCCGCCGTCGATGGCCGAGCTGAGGGCGTTCCGCCAGGCGGGGCGCGCGCTGGCCGCGTACGAGGACGGCCGGCCGGTGGCCTATCTGCTCTGGGAGCCGGTCGACGGCTGCACCCATATCGAGCAGGTCTCGGTGCACCCGGACCATGCCCGCCGGGGCCTCGGCCGGGCACTCATCGACCGGGCGATGGGGGTACCTCCCCTGCCCTCAAGGCAAGGGGGGAAGGACGGCGGCCCGGCCGCGCTGACCCTGACGACCTTCGCCGAAGTGCCGTGGAACGCTCCGTACTACACCCGGCTGGGGTTCCGGACCCTCACTGACGCCGAGCTCGGCCCGGGCCTCCGGGCCATCCGCGCCCATGAGGCGGACCTGGGCCTGGACCGGTGGCCACGGGTCGCCATGCGACGGGAGGCGAGCCGTCCGGTTCCAGGCACCTGACGGGTGACCAAGCCGGTGAAGCCGACGAAAACGTGAAGCCGGCGGGCCGGAGATAATGGCGGGATGATCGACGCAGACGCCCTCCGGTCCACCTGCCTGGGCTTCAACAGCGCGACCGAGGAATTCCCCTTTCCCCGGCATCCAGATGTCTCGACCTTCAAGGTGGGCGGCAAAATCTTCGCCCTCACCACACTCACGGACACCCCACTCACCGTGAGCCTCAAATGCGAGCCCGAGCTGGCCGAACGGCTGCGGGCGGAGCATCCGGAGGTGGTGCCGGGCTACCACCTCAACAAGCGGCACTGGAACACCGTGTCCCTGGCGGGCAAGCTGGCCGACCGCATGGTTCTCGACATGATCGAGGACTCCTACGACCTGGTCGTGGCCTCGCTGCCGCGCGCTCAGCGACTGCTGCTCGACTGGCCGGGCGAGCAGCAGCGCTGAGTCACCGTCACCTCTCCGGTACCGGCCATGGTCGCCGGCACCGGCCACGGCTCGCCGCCGGCGGCCTCTGAAGTCTTTGTCAGACCTGCGTCAGAAGTCCCTACGGTTGCTGCACCGCCCCCAGTTCCTTCGCCAGCCGCTCGCGCAGCTCCACCTTGCGGACCTTGCCACTGACGGTCATCGGGAAGGCGTCGAGGATCTCCAGGTAGCGCGGCACCTTGTAATGCGCGAGCCGGGAGCGGCAGTAGCGGGCCAACTCGTCGCGGGTGAGGGGGCCTTCGGGGTCGCGGAGGATGACGCAGGCGGCGATCTCCTCACCGTACTTCTCGTCCGGTACGCCGACGACCTGGACATCGGCGATCTTGGGGTGGGAGTAGAGGAACTCCTCGATCTCCCGCGGGTAGACGTTCTCGCCGCCCCTGATGATCATGTCCTTGATCCTGCCGACGATCCGGACGTAGCCGTCGTCGTTCATCACCGCGAGGTCCCCGGTGTGCATCCAGCGGGCGGCGTCGACGACCTCCGCGGTGCGCTCGGGATCCTGCCAGTAGCCGAGCATCACGCTGTAGCCGCGGGTGCACAGTTCGCCCGGTGTGCCGCGCGGCACGGTCACCCCACTTGTCGGGTCGACGACCTTGACCTCGATATGCGGCAGTACCCGTCCGACGGTCGCGGTGCGGTGCTCCAGATCGTCGTCGCGGCGGGTCTGGGTGGAGACCGGTGAGGTCTCGGTCATGCCGTAACAGATGGACACCTCGGACATGTGCATCTCGGCGACCACCCGTTTCATCACCTCCTCCGGACAGGGTGAGCCCGCCATGATGCCCGTACGGAGCGAGGAGAGGTCGTACGAGCCGAAGCCGGGGAGGCCGAGCTCGGCGATGAACATGGTCGGGACGCCGTAGAGGGAGGTGCAGCGCTCGTCCTGGACGGCCTTCAGCGTGGCGGCGGCATCGAAGGCGGGGGCCGGGATGACGATGCAGCCGCCGTGCGAGGTGACGCCGAGATTGCCCATCACCATGCCGAAGCAGTGGTAGAAGGGCACCGGCAGACACACCCGGTCGTGCTCGGTGTAGGCGAGGGTTTCGCCGACCCAGTAGCCGTTGTTCAGGATGTTGTGGTGGGAGAGGGTGGCTCCCTTGGGGAATCCGGTGGTGCCCGAGGTGTACGGATGTTGACCGGGTCGTCGGCCGTCAGGCTCTTCTCGCATTCGCCGAGCCGGGCGGACGGTACGGCGGCGCCGGCGGCCAGCAGTCCGCCCCAGGACACCGGGTCGCCGATGTAGACGACGTCGCGCAGCGCCGGGCAGTCGGCGCGCACCTGCTCGATCATGCGGCGGTAGTCGCTGGTCTTGTGGTGGACGGCTGACACCAGGACGGTGATACCGGCCTGGTGGAGGACGTAGGCCAACTCGTGTACCCGGTAGGCCGGGTTGACATTGACGAGGATCGCCCCGATCTTGGCGGTGGCGTACTGGACGAGGACCCATTCGGCGCAGTTGGGCGCCCAGATGCCCACCCTGTCGCCCTTGCCGACTCCCTTGGCGAGCAGGCCCAGCGCCACCTCGTCGACGGCGCGGCCCAGTTCGCGGTAGGTCCAGCGGCGGCCGCTCACCGCCTCGACCAGCGCCTCACGGTCGCCGAACCGGGCGACGGTCCGGTCCAGGTCGGCGCCGATGGTGTGCCCGAGCAGTGGCCGTTCGGCGGCTCCGCTGGTGTACGACAGCTCCTGGTGCGACGGGTTCATCGGTGGTTGTCCTCCCGGTACGTGGTGCCAGTCATCGCGTCCCTACATGCCCCCATTCGACCAGCTCGAACGGACACTCCCCGCACTACGCGGTCACGAGGCGTGGCCGCGGAGACAGTCTCAGCAACGCAATCCGGACACGAGCGAGTACTTCAAGCCTCAGCGGGAACGCGTAGGTTCTGCCACCCGCTCCCGCAGGCTGCGGCTCGCGTATGTGCGTGGCACGAACACCACGGCTGAGCGACGAAGCGACACCACCCGTTCTTGGAGGTACCAGAAGGCATGGACTCATCGCCTAGCGATCACAAGGATCACGATGCGACGCGCGGCGCACCTGTGCGGGACTCCGCAGCACCCGTCGCGGGGGACGATTCTGCCGGTCCCCGCGTAGACGATTCCTCCGGTCCCCGCGTATTGGACCGGAGCAGCCTGCACCGAGTGACCGCCGCATCGGCCATGGGCAACGCCATAGAGTGGTTCGACTACGGCGTCTACGGCTATCTCGCCGCGTCGATCGGCAATGCGTTCTTCCCTGACAACGATGCGACGATGAAGCTGCTGTCGACCTTTGGCGTACTGGCGGTCTCCTTCGCCGTCCGGCCTGTCGGGGGTATGGTCTTCGGTCCCCTCGGAGACAAGATCGGCCGCCAACGGGTTCTGGTACTCACTATCACCCTCATGTCCGTGTCCACCGCGGCGATCGGGCTCCTCCCGACCTACGCCACCATCGGAGCGTGGGCGCCGGTACTGCTCATCCTGTGCCGGCTCGTCCAGGGATTCTCCACCGGCGGCGAGTACGGTGGCGCGGCGACCTATATGGCCGAGTGCGCACCGGACCGGAAGCGCGGGTTCTACGGAGCCTTCCTGGAGTTCGGCACGCTGATCGGCCTGATCTTCGGTGGGCTGCTCGCCACCACGATGTCTCTGTGGGTGAGCCAGGACACGATCAACGCCTGGGCCTGGCGGCTTCCCTTCCTCGCCGCCCTGCCGCTGGGCGCGATCGGCCTCTACCTTCGCGCCCGCCTGGAGGACAGCCCGGTCTTCGACGAGCTGGCCAGGCACAGCGAGACGTCCAAGGTTCCTTTCCGCGAGACCATGCAGCACTGGCGGCACATCCTGCTGCTGATGGGGTTCGTCCTGCTCCTCAATGTCGCGGACTACGGCGTCCTCACGTATATGCCGACCTATCTGAACAGCGTCCTCAAACTGAGTCCGCTCATCAGTGGTCTGCTGCCGGTGATGGTGATGATCGGCATGCTCGCGGTGATCGCGCCGATCGGTGCGCTCACCGACAGAATCGGCCGCAAGCCGGCCCTGCTGACCTCCTGTATCGGCTTCATTGTGCTCTCGGTGCCCATGGTGATGCTCATGGGCACGAAGAACCTCGTGGCCATCGTGGTCGGCCTCACCGTCCTCGGTCTGCTGCTGGTGATCCTCCTCGCCTGTATCGCGTCCACCTTGCCCGCGCTCTTCCCCACCCAGGTCCGCTACAGCGCCTTTGCGATCGGCTACAACGTCTCCACATCGGCCTTCGGCGGGACCACGCCGCTGGTCGTCACGGCGCTGATCGCGGCGACGCACAGCAACCTGATGCTGGGCTGGTACATGACCGCTGCCGGTCTGATCGCACTGGTGCCGATGCTGTTGATTCCGGAAACCGCCGGGGAGTCGCTGCGCGGACGCCGCACCCCGGGCAGGGCCCGGGCCACGACACCGCACGCCCGAGTCTCTGCGGCCACACCGCACTGACCGGCGCGGCCGGGGGCCGCGACCGAGCAGGTGCGCTCGCGGCCCCCGATTCAGCTGACTCCCCGATTCAGCTGACTCCCGGGCTCCGTTGACTCCCGGGTTCCGTCGACTCCCGGGTTCCGTCGACGCGCCGGTTCAGCTGACGCGCCGGTTCAGTTGACGCCCCTGTCGAGCCCGGACCAGTACGGCTGGCGGAGCTTGAACTTCTGGATCTTGCCGGTGGCCGTGCGGGGGATGGCCTCGCGGAACTCCACTGTCGTGGGCGCCTTGTAGCCGGCCATGCGCTGCTTGCAG
The DNA here is from genome assembly GCF_042895955.1 of Streptomyces sp. NPDC001339. Taxonomy (NCBI): domain Bacteria; kingdom Bacillati; phylum Actinomycetota; class Actinomycetes; order Kitasatosporales; family Streptomycetaceae; genus Streptomyces; species Streptomyces sp. NPDC001339. The sequence goes on from NZ_JBIAWT010000006.1 coordinate 317,107, forward strand.
TGGGCGATGATGTCGGCCTCCTCGGCCGTCGCCCCCTCGGCGAGCACCACCAGGGCCTTGATCGTCTCGCCCCACTTCTCGTGCGGTACGCCGATCACGGCGACCTCGGCGACCGCCGGGTGGCTGAAGATCGTGTCCTCCACCTCGATCGATGACACGTTCTCGCCCCCGGTGATGATCACGTCCTTCTTCCGGTCCGAGATCGTCACATGGCCGTCGGCATCGTCGATCGTGCCGCCGTCGCCGGTGTGGAACCAGCCGTCCTCGAGCGCGGCCGCCGTCTCCTCCGGCTTCTCCCAGTACCCGTCGAGCACCGTGTTCGAGCGGGCCAGTACTTCACCGGACTCGGAGATCTTCAGCTTGACACCGAGAGCCGGCAGCCCCGCGCGGGAGAGTTTGCGGGCCCGTTCCTCGGCGGGCAGGCCCACGTCGGCCGGCCGGATCCGGTTGAAGGTCAGCAGCGGCGAGGTCTCGGTCAGACCGTAGAGCTGGGTGAACTCCCAGCCCAGTTCCTCCTCCACGCGCTGGATCATCCTGGTCGGCGGCGGGGCCCCCGCGCAGATGATCCGTACCCGGTCGCGGCCCGGGATCTCACCGTCCCATGTCGCCGCGGCGTCCAGCACCATGTTCCAGACGGCCGGGGCGCCGCACATGACCGTGACCCCGTGCTCGTCCACGCGACGGAGGATCTCGGTGCCGTCGACCTTGCGCAGCGCCACCTGCTTCACCCCCAGGCCCGCCATCACGTACGGCATGCCCCAGCCGTTGCAGTGGAACATCGGCAGGGTGTGCAGATACACATCGCCCTCCCACACCCGCGTGTGCAGACCGAAGGTCATGCCGTTGACCCAGATGTTGCGGTGGGTCAGCTGCACCCCCTTGGGCCGGGCGGTCGTGCCCGAGGTGTAGTTGATCGTCGCGGTGGCGTCCTCGTCCGGGTGCGACCACGGACGCGGCTCCACGCCGAACCGCATCAGCCCGGCCTCGGTCTGCTCGCCGAGCACGAAGCGGTGGCGCGCCTTGACGCCGGAGAGTGCGGCATCGAGTTCCGGATCGACGAGGAGGACCGAGGCCCCACTCTGCTGGACCACGTAATCGACCTCGTCGGGCTTGAGCCGGAAGTTCACCGGCACGCAGATCCGGCCGCTCATCGGCACCGCGAACAGCAACTCCAGCAGGCGTGCGGAGTTATGGCCGGCCACCGCCACCCGCTCACCTTCTCCCACCCCGAGGGCGTCCAGCCCCGCCTGCCAGGCACGGACCCGGTCGCCGAACCGCCCGTAGGTCGATTCGGGCACGGGCGGGGCCGGCTGCCGCGGCTCGTCGACCACCCCCGGACTGTCCCGGAAGCCCAGCTCGGCGCGGTCGAGGAAGTCCGCGATCGTCATCGGTGTCCGCATGTTCTCTCTCCTGTGCTCATTGCTGCGCCGGTCCGCTGCGCTTGGCTTGCTTCCCACGTTCTTGGCTGCGGCGCCGTACCTTCCGTTTCGCCGTTGCGCCCGTCGCGGCGCCCCGTTTGTTTTTTGGCTTTCCCGCCGTGGCGCCTGGCGGCGGGCCGTTTCCGCTGCGCGGGGCTGTACGTCACGGGTGCGCCCCTCCGAACTTCGTTCTGCGGTGCGCCCCCTCCCGTGGGTGGGTGGGAGGAGACCGGTGGGGGTGTACATGATCCCTTGCGTGCACGCAGTGGACCACTTTAGAGCCACTCGCCGAACCGGCGGACGTACCACGTCTTCACGCCCTGGGTGAGCAGGCAGTACGTGCCCAACGTCGCGACCAGCCAAGGGAAGTAGCTCAGCGGAAGGGCTTGCATGCCGAGTGCTCCGGCCAGGGGTGAGAACGGCAGGTAGAGGCCGACGGCCATGATGAGGGCCGTCATCACCATGACCGGGAGGGTGGCCCGGGACTGCAGGAACGGGATGCGCCGGGTGCGCAGCATGTGGACCACGAGGGTCTGGGTGAGCAGGCCCTCGACGAACCAGCCGGACTGGAACAAGGCCTGGTGCACCTCGGAGTTGGCGCCGAAGACGTGCCACATGAGGAGGAAGGTGGTGATGTCGAAGAGGGAGCTGGTGGGGCCGAGGACGAGCATGAAGCGGCCGATCCCGCGGGCGTCCCAGCTGCGCGGGGTGCGCAGGTAGTCGCGGTCCATCCGGTCCCAGGGGGTGGCCAGCTGGGAGATGTCGTACAGGAGGTTCTGGACGAGGAGTTGCATGGCCAGCATGGGCTGGAAGGGGATGAACGCGGAGGCGACCAGTACGGAGAAGACGTTCCCGAAGTTCGAGGAGGCCGTCATCTTGAGGTACTTGATGGTGTTGCCGAAGGTCAGCCGGCCGCGCAGGACGCCCTGTTCGAGGACGGTGAGGTCCTTCTCCAGGAGGATGATGTCGGCGGATTCCTTGGCGATGTCGACGGCGGTGTCGACGGAGATGCCGACGTCGGCGTCGCGCAGTGCGGCGGCGTCGTTGATGCCGTCGCCGAGGAACCCGACGGTGTGCCCGTCGGCCTTCAGCGCCCGGACGATCCGGGCCTTCTGTACGGGGTTGACCTTGGCGAACAGGGTGGTCGTACGGGTGAGTTCGAGGAGTTCGAGGTCGTCGAGCCGGTCGATGGCGGTGCCGGTGACGACGGTGCCGACGTCGATGCCGACCTCCGCGCAGACCCGGGCGGCGACCAGTTCGTTGTCGCCGGTGACGACCTTGACCGCGATGCCGTTGTCGGCGAGCGCCCGCAGCGCCTGGGCGGCGTCCCGCTTCGGCGGGTCGAGGAAGGCCAGGAAGCCGATCAGGGTGAGGTCGTTCTCGTCGGCGACGGTGTAGGTGTCGGACGTGGCGGGGAGGGTGCGGGTCGCCACGGCGAGGACGCGCAGGCCGTGCCGGTTGTGGTCCGCCGCGGTGCGGAGGGCGCGGACGCGGAGGGCGTCGGTCAGCTCCGTACGGCGGCCGTCGTCGCTCACATGGGTGCACAGGGCGAGCACTTCTTCGACCGCGCCCTTGGTGATGAGACGGTGTTCCTGAGGGGCGCGTCCGGCGGCCGGCCCGTCCAGGTCGTTGCGGCGCAGCACGACCGACATACGGCGGCGCGCGAAGTCGAAGGGGATCTCGTCGACCAGCGCGAAGCGGGCGTTGACGACGACCTCCTCGGCCTCGTGCACCCGGTCGATGACGGCCCGGTCGAGCAGGTTGCGCAGCCCGGTCTGGAAGTGGCTGTTGAGGTAGGCGTACTGGAGGACCTCGTCGTCGGACTGACCGTGGACGTCGAGGTAGCGGTCGAGGACGATGCGGTCCTCGGTGAGGGTGCCGGTCTTGTCCGTGCACAGGACGTCCATGCCACCGAGGTTCTGGATGGCGTTGAGCCGCTTGACGACGACCTTGCGCCGGGCCATGGCGACCGCGCCGCGGGCCAGGTTGGTGGTGACGACCATCGGCAGCATCTCGGGGGTCAGGCCGACGGCGACGGCCACCGCGAAGGTGAACGCCTCGGCCCAGTCGCCTTTGGTGAGGCCGTTGATCAGGAAGACCACCGGGACCATCACCAGCATGAAGCGGATCAGCAGCAGGCTGACCTTCTTCACACCGGTGTCGAAGCCGGTCTCCGGGCGCTCGCCGGTGAGGGCGGACGCCATGGAGCCGAAGTAGGTGTCCGCGCCGGTGGCGACGACCACGCCGGTCGCGGTGCCGGAGGTCACCGAGGTACCGGCCAGGGCGAGGTTGTCGGCCTCGACCGGGTCGCGGGTGGTGCGCTGCCCGTTGTCGGGGGTGCTGGGGGTCCCTCCGGCGGAGCCGGCGGGGGTGTCGGCTTTGGCGACCGGCAGCGACTCCCCGGAGAGGGCGGCCTGACTGACCATCAGGTCCTTGGCGGTGAGCAGCCGCAGGTCGGCGGGGACCAGGTCACCGGCGGCCAGTTTGACCAGGTCGCCCCGGACCACGCCGTCCATGGGGATTTCCAGGGTGGCGGGCAGCCGGCCGTGGCCGGCCAGCCGCTGGACGGTGGTGGTCGTGGTGACCAGTGCGCGCAGGGACGCGGCGGAGCTGCCGGCGCGGTACTCCTGCCAGAACCGCAGTCCGACGCTGATCAGCACCATCGCGCCGAGAATGGCGATCTTCGGGTCGAACGGTTCCTCGTCTGCGACCTGCAGCCACTGCGCGTACATGACGGTGACCAGCACCGCCAGGACGAGGATGAACGGGTTCCAGAACGCCCTGGCCAACTGGGCGTACCAGCGCGGAGCGGGCTCATGGGCGATGACATTGGCGCCGTCGCGCTCCAGCCGGCCGACGGCCATGCCGTACGAGAGGCCGTTGGGCGTGGTCTCGAGGTCCGCCAGGACCTGGTCGGCCGGGCGGGCGCTGATCTCGGCGAGCCGCTCGGCGACCAGCCGGGTACGGGCGGCCAGTTCGGCGGCCCGGCGCTCCCGGCGCGGGCGGCGGCCCGGCGGAGCGAGCTTCTGAGGGGTGAGCAGGTTGTTCGTCATGAGAAAAACCTCCGAACGTGCGGGAGGGCAGACCGGCAGGCCGAATAGCCGGGTGGCGACGCTCATCGACATGCGGGCATACGGGAGGCATGCGGGCATGCCGGAATTCGGGCATGCGGAATTCCGAGAGCGCGGGAATGCGGTGCATTCCGCAGATGTCATCCGGCGTGACGGCAGGGTTTATCGCGGCCCCGCCGTCGGCTGAACACACAGCCGGGCAGGCCGGAATGGCCTCCGCGCGGAGAAAACGGAAAGGGGGACGGGCGGGCTCGGAAAGGCAGAGCTCAGCGCCCTGATGTCAAGGGTGAAGGCACACAGCGGAGCAGCCTCGGAGGGCATACGGCCACTCCGGGGAATCAGCTCAAGGAGAAATTACGTCAGATACGTCAGATCGCTGCAACGCTGCGGCAAGGACTTCCTTCGGGACTCATCCCGATCACCTCCTTGCTCGCGCGGATACTTCCAGGCGCCGCTCAGAGGACGCCGTCGCCTCCGTATCCTGCCATATCTTCCGGAGTGCCCCCTCATCCTTTTGGCCAAGTTTTCGTTAAGTGCGGGCACGGGGCGCGGAATGGTGGGGGTACGGCCCGGCTTCAGGCCACCGAACCGATCCGCTGCATCGGGCGGGCCGGGTCGTGGTGGATGGGCGTGTGGGCGCCGGTCAACGGAGTGCCGGTGCCGCCGCGGCGGTCGGCGACGATCTCGGCGGCGATGGAGAGCGCGGTCTCCTCGGGGGTGCGGGCGCCGAGGTCGAGGCCGATGGGCGAGCGCAGGCGGGCGAGTTCGAGGTCGGTCAGGCCGGCTTCGCGCAGGCGGCGGTTGCGGTCCTCGTGGGTGCGGCGGGAGCCCATGGCGCCGACATAGGCGACGGGCAGCCGCAACGCGCGCTCCAGGAGGGGGACATCGAACTTGGCGTCGTGGGTGAGGACGCAGAGCACCGAACGCGCGTCGAGCTCCTGGGAGTCGAGGTAGCGGTGCGGCCACTCGACGACGATCTCGTCGGCCTCCGGGAAGCGGGTCCTGGTGGCGAAGACCGGCCGCGCGTCGCAGACGGTGACGTGGTAGTTGAGGAACTTGCCGACTCTGACCAGCGCGGACGCGAAGTCGATGGCGCCGAAGACGATCATCCGGGGGGCGGGGACGGAGGATTCGACGAGGAGGACGACCGGCGTGCCGCAGTGTGCGCCCTCGGTGCCGATCTCCAGTGTCGTGGTGCGTCCGGCGTCCAGCAGGGCCCGGGTCTCGGCGACCGCCGTACGGTCCAGGGCCGGGTGCCCGCCCAGGGTGCCGGTGTGGCTGCCGTCGGGGCGGACCAGCAGGGCACGGCCGAGGAGTCCGGCGGGGCCCTGGACGACCCGGGCGACCGCCGCCGCCTCCCCGCGCGCGGCGGCGGCCAGCCCGGCGGCGAGCGTGTCGGAGGTGCGGTCCGCCGTCCCCCCTGCCGCTCCGTCGCCCCCCGCCGCTCCGCCGTCGCCCGCGGAGCGCGGGAGGCTCGTCCGTACCGGGTGGACGAGGATGTCGATGACGCCGCCGCAGGTCAGGCCCACGGCGAAGGCGTCCTCGTCGCTGTACCCGAAGCGTTCGAGGACCGGCCGGCCGGTCTCCAGCGCCTCCTGGCACAGCTCGTAGACCGCGCCCTCCACGCAGCCGCCGGAGACCGACCCGATCGCCGTACCGTCGCGGTCGACGGCGAGGGCGGCTCCGGGCTGGCGGGGCGCGCTGCCGTGGGTGGCCACCACAGTGGCCACCGCGAACTCGCGGCCCTGCTCGACCCACCGGTGCAGCTCTTCGGCGATGTCCAGCATGTCGGTCTCCTTACGGCTAGGGCGGGCGGAAGCGGCGGGTCAGTGGTGCATGCCCAGCCAGCTCTCGATCGGGTTGAGCGAGAAGTACGCCAGGAACACCACGGCGAGTACCCACATCAGCCAGCCCGGTTCACGCCACCTGCCCTGGACCGCCTTGATCGCCACGTGTGCGATCACACCGGCCGCGATCCCCGCGGTGATGGAGTACGTGAACGGCATGAGGACGGTGGTCAGGAAGACCGGGATGGCGGTCGCCGGGTCGTCCCAGTTGATGTGCTTGGCGTTGGCCAGCATCATCGAGCCGATCACCACCAGGGCGGCGGCCGCGACCTGGGTGGGGATGATCTGCGCCAGCGGAGTGAAGAACAGGCAGAGCGCGAAGCCGAGGCCGGTGACGACGCTGGCGAAGCCGGTGCGCGCGCCGTCGCCTACGCCCGCGGTGGACTCGACGAACACGGTCTGGCCGGACGCGCCGGTGAAGCCGCCGACCATACCGCCGGCGCCGTCGATGGCCAGGGCCTTGTTCAGCCCGGGCATCTTGCCGTCCCGGTCGGCGAGGTGGGCCTGCTGGCCGATGCCGATGATGGTGCCCATGGCGTCGAAGAAGCCGGCCAGGACGAGCGTGAAGACGATGACGCCGAGGGTGATCCCGCCGACGTTCCCCAGGCCGCTGAAGGAGACCTGGCCCAGCAGTCCGAAGTCGGGGGAGGAGACGACGGAACCGGAGAGCACCGGGGCGTTGCGGCCGCCCCAGTCCTTGGGGGTCAGCCCGGCGAGCTGATGGACGGCCGCGGCGAGGACCGTACCGCCGACGATGCCGATGAGGATCGCCCCGGGAACCCTGCGGACCTGGAGCAGGAAGATCAGCAGGACGGTGAAGGCGAAGCACAGCACGGGCCAGCCGGTGAGCATATCGGCGGTGCCGAGCTGGATCGGCTTGGCACCGGCGATACCGCCCGGCCCCGGCATCGAGGTGACGAAGCCCGCCTGGACCAGGCCGATGAGGCAGACGAACAGGCCGATGCCCATGGTGATCGCGTGCTTGAGCGGCAACGGGATCGCGTTCATGATCAGTTCGCGCGCACCGGTGACCACCAGCAGCACGATCACACCGCCGTAGATGACACACATCGCCCAGGCGTTCCCCCAGGTCATCTGCGGGGCGACCTGGAACGACAGCACGGCCGAGACGCTCAGTCCGGCGGCCAGGGCGAGCGGGACATTGCCCAGGAAGCCCATGACGAGGGTGGTGACGGCGGCGGCGAGCGCGGTCGCCGTGGTCACCTGATCGGCGTTGAGCGTGGCGCCGGTGATGTCCTTGGCCGTGGTGAGGATCACCGGGTTCAGGAGGACGATGTACGCCATCGCCATGAAGGTGGTGACGCCGCCACGCACCTCACGGCCGACGGTCGACCCTCTGTCGGAGATGTGGAAGTACCGGTCGAGCCAGGACCGGCCGGCGGGCTGACGCGAGCCGGCGCCCGCGTCTTCCGCCGTGGTCCTCGGCTCGGTGGACTGCTGGGTCATGGTGCCTGACTCCCAAGGTTCAAAGGGGCACTCGCGAGGGGGGACGCGAGATTTGGGATGGTGTTCCGGCTGCACGACCCGGGGGACGGCCCGAGACGAACGGGGTGCTGGCTGTGTGGGGACAGCAGCGACTGCGTGGGGCGGGGTCCGGGGGGATCGCCCCCGGAGGCTTGCTAGGTGCCGGTCAGGTGCTCGGGCCGGACCGGCGTCTTGTGGAGTTCCCGCCCGGTCGCGTTCCGGATCGCCGCGAGGACGGCCGGGGTGGACGACAGGGTCGGGGCCTCGCCGATGCCGCGCAGCCCGTACGGCGCGTGGTCATCGGCCAGTTCGAGGACGTCGACCGGGATGGCCGGCGTGTCGAGGATGGTCGGGATGAGGTAGTCCGTGAAGGAGGGGTTGCGCACCTTCGCGGTCTTCGGGTCGACGACGATCTCCTCCATGACCGCCACACCCAGGCCCTGGGTGGTACCGCCCTGGATCTGGCCGACGACGGACAGCGGGTTGAGCGCCTTGCCGACGTCCTGGGCGCAGGCCAGCTCGATGACCTTGACCAGGCCGAGTTCGGTGTCCACCTCGACGACGGCGCGGTGCGCCGCGAAGGAGTACTGGACATGGCCGTTGCCCTGGCCGGTGCGCAGGTCGAAGGCCTCGGTCGGCCGGTGCCGCCACTCGGCCTCGACCTCGACGACCTCGCCTTCGAGGACATCCACCAGGTCGGCGAGGACCTCGCCGCCGTCGGTGACGACCTTGCCGCCCTCCAGGAGGAGTTCGGCGGTCGCCCAGGCCGGGTGGTAGGTACCGAACTTGCGGCGCCCGATCTCCAGGACCTTCTCGCGTACGAGCTCGCAGGAGTTCTTGACGGCACCCCCGGTCACATACGTCTGGCGGGAGGCGGACGTCGAACCGGCGCTGCCCACCTGCGTGTCGGCCGGGTGGATCGTCACCTGCGTGACGCCCAGCTCGGTACGGGCGATCTGCGCGTGGACGGTGACGCCGCCCTGGCCGACCTCCGCCATGGCGGTGTGCACGGTGGCGACGGGCTCGCCGCCCACGGCCTCCATGCGCACCTTGGCGGTGGAGTAGTCGTCGAAGCCCTCGGAGAAGCCGACGTTCTTGATGCCGACGGCGTAGCCGATACCGCGTACGACACCTTCGCCGTGGGTCGTGTTCGACAGGCCGCCGGGGAGCTGGCGGACGTCGGCGCCCTCGCTGGACTCCCACTGGCGCTCCGGCGGCAGCGGGCGGGCCTTGACGCGGCGCAGGATCTCGGCGACCGGGGCCGGGGAGTCGACGGGCTGCCCGGTCGGCATGATCGTGCCCTGTTCCATCGCGTTGCGCTGCCGCAGCTCGACCGGGTCGATGCCCAACTCGGCGGCCAGCTTGTCCATTTGGGCCTCGTACGCGAAGCACGCCTGGACCGCGCCGAAGCCGCGCATGGCGCCGCAGGGCGGGTTGTTGGTGTAGAGGGCGACGGCCTCGATGTCGACGTCGTCGACGACGTACGGGCCGATCGACAGCGAGGCGGCGTTGCCGACGACCGCCGGGGAGGCGGAGGCGTACGCGCCGCCGTCGAGCACGATGCGGCACTTCACGTGGGTGAGCTTGCCGTCGTTCGTGGCGCCGTGCTCGTACCGGAGCTTGGCGGGGTGACGGTGGACGTGCCCGAAGAAGGACTCGAACCGGTTGTAGACGATCTTGACCGGCTTGCCCGTGCGCAGCGCGAGCAGGCAGGCGTGGATCTGCATCGACAGGTCCTCGCGGCCACCGAACGCGCCGCCGACGCCGGACAGCGTCATGCGGACCTTGCTCTCGGGCAGGCCGAGGACCGGGGCTATCTGGCGGAGGTCGCTGTGCAGCCACTGGGTGGCGATGTAGAGGTGGACGCCGCCGTCCTCGTCCGGTACGGCGAGGCCGGACTCCGGGCCGAGGAAGGCCTGGTCCTGCATCCCGAACTCGTACTCGCCGGAGACTATGACGTCGGCCTTCTTCGCCGCCTCCGCCGCGTTGCCGCGGAAGATCGGCTGGCGGTGGACGATGTTCGGGTGCGGGACGTGGCGGCTGTGGTGATCGTCGCGGTCCTCGTGGACGAGGATCGCGTCCGGGGCGGCCGCGGAGGCCTCGTCGGTGATGACGGGCAGCTCGCGGTAGTCGACCTTGATCTTGGCGGCGGCGCGGCGGGCCGTCTCCGGGTGGTCGGCGGCGACGAGGGCGACCGGCTCGCCGTGGTGCCGGACCTTCCCGTGGGCGAGTACCGGGGTGTCCTGGATCTCCAGGCCGTAGTTCTTCACGTCGGTCGGCAGGTCGTCGTACGTCATGACGGCGTAGACGCCCGGCGTGGCGAGGGCCTCGCTCGTGTCGATGGAGACGATCTCGGCGTGCGCGACCGTCGACCGGAGGATCTGGCCCCAGAGCATGTCCTCGTGCCACATGTCGGACGAGTACGCGAACTCGCCGGTGACCTTGAGGGTGCCGTCCGGGCGGAGGGTCGACTCGCCGATGCCGCCCTTGGTCCGGGAACCCTGGGTGATCTTGGTGGGAGCGCCGTTGGTGGGCATCTTGCTCAGACCGCCTCTCCCTGCCGGGCGGCCGCGAGGCGGACCGCGTCCATGATCTTCTCGTAGCCGGTGCAGCGGCACAGGTTGCCCGACAGGGCCTCGCGGATGTCCGCGTCGGCCGGGTTCGGGTTGCGCTCCAGCATCTCGTCGGCGGCGACCAGCAGACCCGGCGTACAGAAGCCGCACTGGACGGCGCCGGCGTCGATGAACGCCTGCTGGATCGGGGAGAGTTCGGTGCCCTCACCGGTCTGCGAGTCGTGGCCCTTCGCGGCCCACTGCTGAGCGTCCTGGAGGGACGTACCGCAGGCACCGGAGGCGCAACCGCCGCCCTCGGCACGCTGCTTGGCGTAGCCGGCCAGCCCCTCGACGGTGACGACCTCGCGCCCCTCGGCCTGACCGGCGGCCACCAGACAGGAACACACCGGCACGCCGTCGAGCCGAACCGTGCACGATCCGCACTCACCCTGCTCACAGGCGTTCTTGGAACCCGGCAGACCGAGCCGCTCGCGCAGCACGTACAGCAGGCTCTCGCCCTCCCAGACGTCGTCCGCTTCCTGCGGACGTCCGTTGACCGTGAAGTGGACGCGCATCAGGCGACTCCCTCCGTGTGCGCGGCGGTGCCGCGGTACGACTCCCAGGTCCAGGTCAGCGTGCGGCGGGCCATGATGCCGACCGCATGGCGGCGGTAGCTCGCGGTGCCCCGGACGTCGTCGATCGGGTTGCAGGCGCCGGAGCACAGGTCCGCGAACTCCTTGGCGACCGACGGGGGGATGATCTTGCCGTTGTCCCAGAAGCCGCCCTCTTCGAGCGCCGCGTTCAGGAACTCCTCGGCGGCCTGGGCCCGTACCGGCGTCGGGGCGGCCGAGCCGATGCCCGTACGGACGGTCCGCGTCCCGGGGTGCAGTGCGATCCCGAAGGCGCACACGGCGATGACCATGGCGTTCCTGGTGCCCACCTTCGAGTACTGCTGCGGCCCGTCGGCCTTCTCGATGTGCACGGCGCGAATCAGCTCGTCCGCGGCCAGCGCGTTGCGCTTCACGCCGGTGTAGAACGCGTCGATCGGGATGCGACGGGTGCCGCGCTCGGCCGACTCGACCTCGACCTCGGCGCCGGCCGCCAGCAGGGCGGGGTGCGCGTCGCCGGCCGGGGAGGCGGTGCCGAGGTTGCCGCCTACACCGCCGCGGTTACGGATCTGCGGGGAGGCGACCGTGTGCGACGCCAGGGCCAGGCCCGGGAGTTCGCCGCGCAGGTTCTCCATGATCGTGGTGTAGGGGACGGAGGCGCCCAGGCGTACGGTCTTCTCGCCGACCTCCCACTCGCCCAGGTCACCGATGCGGTTCAGGTCGAGCAGGTACTCGGGGCGGCGGTGGTCGAAGTTGATCTCGACCATCACGTCCGTGCCGCCCGCGATGGGCACAGCGGTGGGGTGCTCGGCCTTCGCGGCGAGCGCCTCCCCCCAGCTGGCGGGGCGAAGGAAGTCCATGGTTGGCCTCTTCTACGAGTTCTACGAGCGGTTCGGCGAGGAGTCCGGCGAGGAGTCCGGCGAGGGATTCGGAGCGGAATCGGCGAGGAATCAGGGCGTTCGCCGCTCATGGTGAGGACGCGGATTCCTGGTTACTCACGGTGAGGGCGCGGGGGCTCGGTGCCTTCGTCGCCATCGAGCCGTTCATGTCTTGTTCACGCGGTTGGGCTTAGTGAACGCTCGGGGGACCCACCGGGTGCAGTCACCGAACACATGAAGCGGTTGGCTGGCCACGCCACCTGTCTTGTAGATTCGAACGAAAGACGAGGCTCTGAAACCTCGCGGATTTCCACCGGCAACATCAGGCAACATCGGACAGCAAAGGACGGCGGGCGAGGTCATGCGGCTCCGCGCACTCCTGGACACCCCAACACTGGGCCTACGGCTGCTCGGCGGTGAGGACGAGCTGGACCGCACGGTACGCGGCGTGATGACCACGGACCTGCGTGACCCCAGCCGCTACCTCTCCGGCGGCGAGCTGGTACTGACCGGTCTGGCCTGGCGCCGCGAGCCGGCGGACTCCGAGCGGTTCGTACGGATCCTGGCCGCGGCCGGCGTCGCCGGGCTGGCGGCGGGCGAGGCCGAGATGAGCGCGATCCCGGACGATCTCGTGCGGGCCTGCGCCCGGCACCGGCTGCCGCTGTTCGCAGTCGAGGAGGCGGTCTCGTTCGCCTCCATCACCGAGCACGTCGTACGCCAGGTCTCCGGTGAGCGGGCCGGTGACCTGGCGGCCGTGGTGGAGCGTCACCGGCGGCTGATGACGTCGGGCCCGGCGGGCGGCGGCCCCGAGGTGGTGCTGGACCTGCTGGGCTCGGACCTGGACCTGCGGGCCTGGGTGCTCTCCCCCACGGGCCGGCAGATCGCCGGTTCCACGCTGGCGGACGCCGGCCCCGCGCTCTCCGCCGACCTGGCCGCCCGGCTCGCCGGTGAGCATCTGGCGGCCGCCCGCACCGGCCGCCGCGGCCCGCACCGGGTCACGATCGAGGCCGGGGGCGGCGCGCAGAGCCTCGACGAGGGGCTGGGGGTCTCCCCCGCGCATACGGCCAGGCCGGGCGACGGCGCGGGCGGGCCGTCCGGCACGACGTACTCGCTCTTCCCGATCCGCTACGAGGGCCGTGACCTGCGCCAGACGGTGCTGAGCGACTGGCTGCTGGCGGTGGAGGCGGACGCCGGGGACTGGCCCGAGGAGCGCCTCGACCTGCTGCACGGCGTCACCCAGCTGATCGCCGTGGAACGCGACCGGCGCGATGCCGCCCGTACGGTCCGGCGGCGGCTCGCCCAGGAGGTCCTGGAGCTCGTCCAGACCGGTGCGCCGCCGGCCGAGATCGCGGCCCGGCTGCGGGTGGCGGCCCCGGTACTGCTGCCCGGCCTGGGCACCGCCCCGCACTGGCAGATCGTGGTGGCCCGGGTCGAGTGGGAGGGCGGCGACGTGCCCGGCGGGCCGGTGGCGCAGGCCCTGCTGGAGGAGATGCTGGTCGATCCCGGCGCGGCCGGTCCGGAGCCGTCCGACCGGATCGCGGTGGCGCACACCGGCGACGAGGCGGTAGCGCTGGTTCCGCTGCCGGTCCCGGACGAGTCCGGGGACTCCTCGGCGAAGGGCCTGCACGCCGAACAGCTGCTCGCCCTCATCCAGGGGCCGCTCGGCCGCGGCCTGGCGGACGACGGACGGCTGACCGTGGGGGTGAGCGCCTCGGTGCACTCGGCGGAGGGACTGCGTGGCGCCCTGGAGGAGGCCCGGCACGCCCGTCGGGTCGCCGCGGCCCGTCCCGGGCGGGTCTGCGCCGCCGGCCACGAGGAGCTGGCGTCCCACGTCCTGCTCCTGCCCTTCGTCCCCGACGACGTCCGCCGGGCCTTCACCGCCCGTCTGCTGGACCCGCTGCGCGACTACGACCGCCGGCACCGCGCCGAGCTGATCCCCACGCTGGAGGCGTTCCTGGACTGCGACGGCTCCTGGACCCGCTGCGCCACCCGCCTCCATCTGCACGTCAACACGCTCCGCTACCGGGTGGGCCGGATCGAGCAGCTCACCGGCCGGGACCTGTCCCGCCTGGAGGACAAGCTCGACTTCTTCCTCGCACTGCGGATGAGCTGACGGCGTCTCTCTCTCTCCCCCCCCCGCGACGCCGGGGAACTGCCGGGGCCGCCGCCGAACTGCCGGGGTGGCCCGTTCGGCGTCACTCGATCGGGCGGCATGGTGTCACCGGCGCGCGCCGGGGCGCGGGGCCCGGCGCGCCGCCGTACGGCCCCTCAGGACCGTGCGGCGCGCGCCGGCCGCCCGCCCGGCGATTGTGAAATCATTCACCCAGCCCCTTGGCCCGGCAGCGGAATTCGTGCTGAGATTCGCGCACCGCTTCCAGTTTCCAGCTCGATTTCCAGCTCAATGGCGCGCTCGGGGAGGGCAATGTGGCGGATACCGCCATGCCAGGATCCGCGGATTCCGCGGGGCCGGCCAGGAATTCCGCGGATCCCGTTCCGGTGGTCGTACCGGGACCGGCGACCGCACCGGAAGTACCGGCGGCCAGAACGGCCGGCGGGGACGATCCGCTCGACCGCGCCGTATGGCGGCTGCGCTCCCGCGGATGCTGGGACGACGCGGCCGCGCTCCTGGAACCACACGCCGTGCGGCACGCCCCCACAGCGCTTCGCCGCGCCGCGCTCCTGGTGGAGCGCTGCATGTTCACGGCCGCCGGCTGGGCCGAGGCCGAGGACGCGCTGCGGGCGGCCGAGGCGCTGGCCGGGGACGACGACGAGCGGGGCGGCGCGGCCTGTGAGCGCGGCCATCTCGCCTACGCCGCCACGGTCCTGGGCGTACGGGACCGGGCCGACGAGGCCCGCTCGGCGCTGGGCCGGGCGGCCGCGCTGCTGGCCCCCACCGCGGCCGGCCGGCCGCTGCTGGACTTCCGCCGCGGGCTGATGGCCGAGCACGTCGCCGACAGCCCGGACGCCGCCCGGGCGGCCTACCGCCGCGCCCACGCCGGCGCCACCGCGCAGGGCGACGCCCTGCTGCTCTCCTTCACATGGCGCCATCTGGCGGGGCTCGCCCTGCGTGACGGCGAGCCGGCGGAGGCCCGGCACGGGTTCGCCGAGTCGCTGCGGATCCGTGAGGAGCTGGGCTTCCTGGTCGGTACGGCACCGGCCCTGGCGGCACTGGCGGACGCCGCACCGGAGGACGAAGCCGACCGGCTGCGCGCCGAGGCCGCCCGGCTCCTCCGGCTCATGGGCGGCATCCCCACCTGGCTCGCCGGCCAGCTCTCGACGGCCACGGCGACTACGTAGCGCGACGGCCGCCGCTGCGGCGGGAACGGCCGGTCCCGATGCGGCCGGCCGCCGGGCGGGCACACCGGAGCACCAGGTGATCGCGGAGCACCGGCGTGGGAACGTTCGGCACCGGCGTGGGAAGGTTCAGCACCGGCGGCAGAGCGCTCAGCGCTGACGTACGGGCGTTCCCGCAGGACGGCCAACTGCCCTCATCCGGCGGGTGGTTGACCGTTCCTGCGTGCCGCCTCCATGGCGCGGCGGCCCGCTCATCGTCAACCCCTCGTCATCGGCCATGCGGCTCCGAGCGGCGATTGGCCGGATCGCGACGGTCTCCCCGGCGGATCGGCCGGGGCGTGTCGGTGACCGCGCCGTCCGGGCTTCGACGCGCCGAGCGAAACGTCAGGTGGGACCATAAGCGAAGGCCCCGGGGGCAGCGGCGCCCCAGGAGGCCCCACTGGCACCGGAATGGCCGCAAGTCGCACTGTGACGCGGCAGCGGGGACTGGATGCTGGTCCAGGACCGGCTGGGGTCCCCT
The DNA here is from genome assembly GCF_042895955.1 of Streptomyces sp. NPDC001339. Taxonomy (NCBI): domain Bacteria; kingdom Bacillati; phylum Actinomycetota; class Actinomycetes; order Kitasatosporales; family Streptomycetaceae; genus Streptomyces; species Streptomyces sp. NPDC001339. Next base: position 332,780 of record NZ_JBIAWT010000006.1, read on the forward strand.
CCCCACTCACCGAGCCCTTCAGGAGGCGCCGTGGCAGCAGGAGTGACGAAGACGACCGCGGGAACCGACTGGGACAAGGCGGATTTCGAGGCGATCTACAACTGCCCTGATCCCCGCCGCTACTTCACCACACTGCAACCCCTGGACTACCAGATTCCGCACCACGGCCAGGCGGTGTTCCGCGCCGTGGCGAAGACCCTGCAGCGGCACCGCAGCGACCGCCCGCCGCTGAACGTCGTGGACCTGTGCTGCTCATACGGGGTGAACGCGGCACTGCTCAACCACCGGCTGTCCCTCTCCGACCTCTACCACCGCTACACCGGATACCGCCCCGACGCTCCGACGTCCCGTCAACTCGGTGCGGAGGACCGTAAGTTCTTTGCCAACCGGCGGCGCGGCCGTGCCGTACGGGTGACGGGCCTCGACGCGGCGGAGCACGCCGTCGGCTACGCACGCGACGTCGGTCTGCTCGACCACGGCTTCGCGGAGAACCTCGAACTGGACGGCCCGAGCCCGGCGCTGCGGCGGGCACTGGAGCGCACCGACCTCATCACCGTCACCGGTGGCGTCGGCTACATCACCGAGCGCACCTTCGGCCGGCTCCTCGACTGTGTGGCATCGCCACCCTGGGTAGCCGCGTTCGTCCTGCGCGAGGTGTCCTACCGGCCGGTCGCCGCCCTGCTGACCCGGGCCGGCCTGGTGACGGAGAGACTCACCACCCGTACGTTCCGCCAGCGGCGGTTCGCGGACGGCGCCGAGCGGCAGGCGGCGCTGCAGGCGCTGGCCGCACGCGGAGTCTCCATCGCCGGCAAGGAGTCCGACGGCTTCTACCACGCCGAGCTCTACCTTTCCCGGCCCGCCGCCGATGTCGCGGCACTCCCCCTGGCCGAGGTGCTGTCCGGCTGAGGGCCGGCACCGGGCCGTCAATCCCCAGCGTCCGAGCCGTCAACCCGCGGCGTCCTAGCCGTCAATGCGGGTGACGCGCCGCCGAGACGTGCTCGCGGGCGATCCGCTCGGCCACCGCGTACTCCTGGGCGATCAGCGCGTCCAGCAGCGCGGTGTGCTCCGAGGCGTCCGCGAGCAGCTCGGCGGTGCGCGGCCGGACGCCGCCGGCCGCCAACCACTGGGTGCGGCGCAACAGATCGCAGGCGGCCTCGGTGAGCCGGCGGTTCCCGGTGAACGACAGCAGCGCCCGGTGGAAGTCGTGGTCGGCCTCGGCGTATCCGACGCGGTCCCCGCTCGCGGCGGCGGCCACCCCCTCGTCGGCGAGCGGACGCAGCTCCTCCCAGCGCTCCGGGGGCAGCGCCCGGGCCAGCCGGACGATGGCGGGCACCTCGAGCATGGCGCGGACCTCGGCGAGCTCGGCGAGGTCGCGGGAGTTGTGCTCGGCGACCCGGAAGCCGCGGTTGGGCACCACCTCGACCGCGCCCTCGCCGGCCAGCTGCTGCATCGCCTCACGGACCGGCGTCGCGGAGACGCCGTAGCGTTCGGCGAGCGCGGGCGCGGAGTAGACCTCGCCGGCGAGCAGCTCCCCGGCGACCAGGGCGTGACGCAGGGCCGAGAGCACCTGGGCGCGGACGGAGTGCCGCTGGGGTGTGACGGGACCGGCCTGCGCGGGCAGCCAGACCCGTGGCCGCTGTTCCGCTGTGCCCTGCTCCCTCACGTGCCGCTCCTCCTGACGTTGTCCTCCTGACGTTGCCAGCACCCTAGGCGGCCGGCGCCACGGTGCAAATCCGGCAGCCGGTGCGAAGGCCCCGTGAGCCGCTCAGGACTGGCTTCGGGCAAGCCCGGGTAAAGTCTTCGGATAAGGTAAGGCTTACCTGCTAACGATCGCGATTCGGTGGTCTCCGCATGACGTCTGCCCCCGTCGCCCCGCTCGCTCCGCATCCCGTGACCGATGCCTACGCCAGACTCTCCGAGGTGTTCCCCACGCTGCGGGTGACCACCTGGGACGCGGCTCCGCCCGCCGGTGACGGCTGGGTCCGCGCGGCCGGGCTCGCGGCCGGCGGCGAGCCCCTCGACACCTTCCTCGCCTGGGAGGCCGCCCAGATCGTGCGGGAGTACGGACAGCAGGCCCGCCCCGATGTGGTCGCCGCCTTCGCACTGCACCGCTACGCCTGGCCCGCCTGCCTGCTGATCACCATCCCCTGGTTCCTGCACCGCCGGGTCCCGCGGCTGCCGGTGCAGGACGTCTGCTTCCAGCGCGAGCTGGGCCGGATGGCGGTGCGGATCGGCTCCTTCGGGTGCCTCCCGGACGATCCCGCGGCGCAGCTGCCCGGGGCCCGGGTCGTGCCGGACGAGGAGGCGTTGCGAGCCGAGGTGCGGGCGGCGGTGGCCGCTCACCTCCAGCCCGTACTGGAGGGGTTCCGCACGCGGATGCGGCGCGGTCCGCGGGCGCTGTGGGGCATGGCCTCCGACGAGATCGTCGAGGGGCTCTGGTACCTGGGGCACCTGCTCGGCGAGGAGCGGCGTGCGGTGGCCGAGCTGGAGCGGCTGCTGCCGGGCACCACCGCCCCGTACGTGGGTGGCGCCGGGTTCCGTACGCTGACCGGCCCGGACGGCGCCTCGCTGCCGACCCGGGACCGGGCCAGCTGCTGCATGTTCTACACCCTGCGCCCCGAGGACACCTGCGTCACCTGCCCGCGCACCTGCGACGCGGACCGCATCAGGCGCCTCACCGCAACCACCTGACCCACACGCCACTCTTTCGAGTCATTCCATTCGAACTCAACTCCCCTGATTTAAAAGGGAGTTCGAGACAACATTCGCTATCTCCCGTTCCCTGCACCTCATTGGCGTTCTCTTGCCCCGAAACCCTCTGCGGGAGGGCCGAATTCCGCCAGGATGGCGCGCGCAATCGCATAGCCGATACGAGGGATCGAGGACATGAGAACCACGGAAATATCGCTGAACTGGCTGATTCCCGGCATCCTGCTGCTGGTCGGTGTGCTGGCCGCCGCAGTGGTGGTCCTGCGCGGCAAACGCACCGCCACGGCAGGCGGTGACGACTCCTGGGAACGCAACGAGGAACGCCGCCGCCGCAAGGAGACGGTCCTGTCCTCCGCCTCCTATCTGCTGCTGTTCTGCTGCGCCGCGGTCGCCGCCGCGCTGTCCTTTCACGGACTGGTCGGCTTCGGCGTCCAGAACCTGAGCCTCACCGGGGGCTGGGAGTACCTGGTGCCCTTCGGGCTCGACGGCGCGGCGATGTTCTGCTCCGTACTCGCCGTACGGGAGGCCAGCCACGGTGACGCCGCACTCGGCTCCCGCATGCTGGTGTGGACGTTCGCGGGCGCCGCGGCCTGGTTCAACTGGGTGCACGCACCGCGCGGCCTGGACCACGAGGGCGCCCCGCAGTTCTTCGCCGGAATGTCGCTCTCCGCCGCGGTCCTCTTCGACCGGGCGCTCAAGCAGACCCGCCGTGCGGCGCTGCGCGAACAGGGCCTGGTTCCCCGTCCGCTGCCGCAGATCCGGGTCGTGCGCTGGCTGCGGGCCCCGCGTGAGACCTTCGCGGCCTGGTCGCTGATGCTGCTGGAGGGCGTACGGTCCCTGGACGAGGCGGTCGAGGAGGTCCGTGAGGACCGGCGCCAGAAAGCGCTCAACCGGATGCGCAGACGCGAGCAGGACAAGATCGACCGCGCGCGCATCAAAGCCATCAACCGGCAGCACCGCTCCTGGAGCATCGGCCGGGCAGGCGGCCGGCAACTGGCGGTCACGTCCGCGTCGGCGGCCCCTGCCGAGGTGGCCGGCGCGGACTCTGCCATAGGCGGCGAACAGCCGCCCCCGCCCACCGCAGATCTGCCCGTGCGTTCCCGTCCGGCCCTCAAGGCCGTACCAGGCGCTGATACCGATGCGCTTACCGATACCGTCGACGGCATTCCCGGACCCCGGCGGGCCGTGGACCTCACCGCCGAGGACGACACCCAGACCCTCCCCCGTCTGGACTCCCTCGAGGAGAAACTCGCCCAGATCGAACGGCAATTCGGCTGATCGGTGGCGGACCGGGCCGACCGGCACCCCCGCATACGGGTCAGGCCGGTCCGCCACCCAGCTCGAACCAGACACACTTGCCGAACCCCTCGGCGCGAATACCCCAGGCATCGGCCAGGGCACGTACCAGCAACAGCCCCCGGCCGGACGTCCCCTCCATGGTCGCCGGCCCCGCCTCGGGGCGCCCCGGCGCCCAGTCCCGCACCTCGACCCGCAGCCGGTCACCGACCCTGGCCGTCACCACGGCACCGCCGTCGGCATGTATCAGGGCGTTGGTGACCAGTTCGCTGGTGAGCAGCGTGGCAACCTCCGCCAGCTCACCACCGCCCGGCGCCGCCCAGCGGCTCAGCAACTGCCGTAGCTCCCGGCGTACTTCACCGACCGCACGCAGATCCGCGTGCCGTACTCGCCGCCGCAGCACACCCGGGGCTCGCGCGGCGACTCCTCCGCCGCGATTCCCCTCGGCCGGCTCCTGCTCTCTGTCCCGCTCCTCGCGCCGCACAGGCTGACGCATACTCTCCCCCGCCCCCCAAACGGACATCGGCGTCCGGTTCTCGAACAGCCTCACGGTCAGCATGCCCACCCGATCTGTCCCCATGCTTCGGTTCGCCCGGTTGTGCGCCACGCCACGACGCGCGGCCGCTCCGGACCGCGGGACGTCGAGGAGACCCGTCAGCAGCGCCCTGGCCGCATCGCCCTACGACTCCCACACGCCGACGGCCGTGCGGTCCTTCGTATGACCCATGGCCCGGAGCTGGGCGGCGGCGAGGAAGGGGACCAGGCCCGGGGGTTCGGGCGTGGACCACTGGACGGCGAGGCGGGCGGCGAACGCGGGTTCCTCGTGCAGCGGTTCCGCCAGACCGGCGCTGCACAGCAGCAGGGCATCACCCGGACGGGTGAACACCGTGCGGAAGAGGAATGGCTCGGCGGGTACCGGCCGTTCCAGCGTGCGGGGGCCGAGAGAGAGTCCCGGAGCGGGGCGGGGCGAGCCGCCGTCGGAAGGTTCGGAAGGTGGTGCGTCGTGCGGGTCGTGTTCCGTCGTGGCGGGTTCCAGGTCCTGCCAGGCGCCGTCGCGCAACCGGAAGAGACCGCCCTCGCCGACGCCGAAGAACACCCGGGTACGGCAGTCGGGGTCGGCGGGCAGCAGAAGGCAGCGCAGGGCAGCGGTGGGGGGCTCCGCCGGAGCGCCCCGTTCCCGCTCCCGGCCGCGCAGCTTGCCGAGACCGCGGTCGGTGAGCCGCTGCAGCCCCGATTTGAGCGCGCCGCAGTTGTCCGAACGGATGTCGGCGGCCAGTCGGGTGTAGCTGCGGCCGACCGCGCCGCCGATCCAGGCGCAGACATCGCGGGCGGCACGGTGGGCGCCGTCGGCGGCCGGCCCGCCGGTGGCGACGGCGGCCAGGATCAGGGCGTGCCGGCCCGTGCCGAAGCGGGCGGTGAGCAGGGTGTCGCGGCGTACCTCCCCCCGGTGGCGGGCGGAGTCGCCGCGCTGGGAGGCGGCGCGAAGGGTCAGCGAGCCGTAGTGGGCGCCGTCCAGCGCGGTGTCGGGCACCTGCTCGTCGAGTGCGGCCGGATCGGCGGCGGGCAGCGTGGCCGGCTCGGGCTCGTAGCCGGACGGCTCGGGTCCGTGCGTGCGGCTCTCGGGCCCGTACGCGAGCGGCTCAAGGCCGTACGGGAGCGGCTCCGGGCCGTACGTGAACGGGCGGGCGCCGACGAAGTCCGTGCCGAGCGGCGGCGGTGCGCTCCACCCGGCCGGGCCCGGGCGCGCATCGGGGCCGGTGGCCTGGAGCGGGATCGGCGCCGAGGGCACGGGGGGCGGCGGCAGGCGCCGTACGGGCGGCTCCCAGGGCTTCCGCCGGGCCGGGGAGGGTACGGAGTGCTCCGGTGCCGGCTCGTACGACGGCTCCGCCCGCCCTCCCCGCCTCCTCCGCGCCGGCGGCCCCAGCGCGCGCAGCGCCGACGCGACCCGGTCGTCAAGGGTGTCCGGCGCGTCGGACGGTCCGCTCCCCGTTCGCCCGTCCTCGCCGTACAACTGCCGCCACCAGTCGTCCTCGCGACCGCGCCGTGCCGCCCCCTGTCCATTCATGGCGGGCATTCTCCCTGGCCGGCCGCCACCGAAACAGGGCGCGCACCGACGCTCGACCGGGCGGCCGCCCCGCACCGACACCACCGGGGCACGGAGACCGGGGAGACAGGCCCCGGATCCCGGCGGTCACCGCGGCCGGGCGGGCGAAGTCGCCCCGCGCCACGGCCGGTTGCGTCCCCCGGGCCGCCGTCCCCCTGCGCTCCCCAGGCCCCCGAACGCCCGCTTCCGCATGCCTCCGCGCACCCGGCGCCCTATCCTTCGCACACGGCCGGCCCGCTCCGTGCGTCCCCTAGGGCCTGTGTCGGAAGTCCCGCCTGCCCCGCGACGCCCGGCACGCACTCCCCCACGCCTGAACGGCGCGGGGGGACCCCCATCTGCGTTGTCGGGCTCGCCCCGATACGCCCAGTATCGGGGCGACCCTCCGCCTTGCGATCGCGCTCGGCTTCCGAAGGACGAATCAAGGAGCCGAGACGGAGCGAGCGAAGAGAGCGGAGTGCACCGGACGCCGCGGGGCCCGCCCTTCGGGCGGACGACGGGACTTCCGACACAGGCCCTAGCACCGCCCCGGTCGGCAAGCGCTTCCCGGCAGCGTCCGGCAGTCTTTTGGCATGGGAGAGCGCAGCGTACGAGCCGCCACGGCGCGTACGCCCGCCGGGAGTGAGGCCGGCGGATGAATGCGTGGCAGCTGATCGCGGTCGGGCTGGTCATGCTGCTCGGGCTGATCGGCGTGCTGGTGCCCGGTATCCCCGGGCCGCTGATCGTGTGGGCCGGCGTGCTGTGGTGGACGCTGACCGAGAAGTCCGCTCTGGCCTGGGTGGTGCTGATGGGCGCCACCGCCGTCCTGCTGCTCGACCAGGCGCTGAAATGGCTGCTGCCGGCTCGCGATCCGCGGGCTGCGGGCGCGCCGTACCGCACGCTGTTCCTGGCGGGCGCGGCCGGGATCGCCGGCTTCTTCGTGATCCCCGTCATCGGGGCCCCGCTGGGCGCGCTCGGCGGGCTCTACCTGCTGGAACGGGTCCGGCTCGGCAGCCATGGCGATGCCTGGGCCTCGACGCGTACGGTCATGCGCGCCATCGGGCTGAGCGTGCTGATCGAGCTGCTGGCCTGTCTGCTCGTCGTGGGCGCCTGGATCGGAGCCGTGATCGCGGGCTGACGGGGGCGGCCCACCCGCGGCGGGCCGCCCCTCAGGGCCTCACCTCACCCCCGCGTCCCCCGCTTCCGCTCCATCATGTGCCTGCCCCACGCCTGCTTCTGCCGCCATTCGCGTCGCTGCTCGGCGCGCAGCCGGACATCCGTCTTCGCGGCGATCCACCGGTTCTCCCGCTGCAGTTTCCGGTAGTTCTCCAGTCTCCGCACCGCCAGCTCCCCGCTCTCCACGGCCGCCTGTACCGCGCACCCGGGCTCCGCGTCATGCGCGCAGTCATGGAAGCGGCACTCCTCGGCCAGCGCCTCGACGTCCGAGAACGTCCGCGCCAGTCCACCCTCCGCGTCCCACATCCCGACGCCGCGCAGCCCCGGTGTATCGATCAGCACACCGCCGCCCGGCAGCGCGTGCAGATCCCGTGTGGTCGTGGTGTGCCGCCCCTTGCCGTCCCGGTCACGGATCGCCCGCACCGTCTGCACGCTCTCCCCCACCAGGGCGTTGGCCAGGGTGGACTTGCCCGCACCGGACTGGCCCAGCAGTACGGACGTCACACCGGTGAGCGCGGCGGACAGCACATCGAGTCCTTCCCCCGTCTCCGAGCTGACCGCCACCACCGGCACCCCGGGAGCCACGGACTCGGCGTCCGCGACGAGATGTGCCACCCCGCCCCGGTCGCCGGCCAGGTCGGCCTTGGTCAGTACCACGAGCGGCCACGCCCCGCCCTCCGGGGAGCTCGTGGCCCGGCGCACCGGCTCCTCGTCCGCCGAGCTGGACATCGCCAGCGCGAGGAACCGTTCGATCCGCCCGAGGTCCAACTGGTCAGCGAGCGATACACAGATGACGATGGCGTCGATGTTGGTGGCCAGCACCTGGCCCTCGGAACGCTTCGACGACGCGGACCGGACGAATGCCGTACGGCGCGGCAGCAACGCCCGTACGACACCCTCGACATGATCGCCGCTGCGCCCGTTCTCCAGGTCGATCACGGCCCAGTCACCGGTGCACGGCACCCGCATCGGATCGCCCGTCGCCACCAGCGCCGTGTCCGCGAGAACGGTCCGGATGCCGTCGCCGTCGGCCACGACGGCATCCACCCGGCCGCGGTCGACGCGGACGATACGGCCGGGCACGAACCCCTGCCCGGCATAGGGGGTGAAACCCTGCGCGAACCCGTCGTCCCAGCCGTAGGCGGTCAGCGGGTGCGCAGCAGAAAGATCGAGGTCGAACAACGGGAAGCCCCTTCAGGGAGGAAAGGATGCAGTCCCGGCTGCGCACCCCCACACACACGACAGACAACGCGCGCGAAGACGCGATGGACGATGCGGTGCGATGCGAGAAAGAGAAGAAGAGAGTCGAGTCAGCCGGAGACCACGGGAACGAGAGTGATGAACTTCTGGGTGCGGACAGCACCCATCGCAACGACGGTCATCAGTACTCACCTCCCGGCCTACACGGTTGACGGGCGGCCGCGGTCGGCCGCCACAAGGAACGGTTTCACCCTAGCCCGACGGTTCGGGGATGCGCCAAGCATTTTCTCGCTGCCGTACGACGCATCGGACAGCGTGGCGCCGGTCGTCAACAGCGTGGAGCCAGTCGTCAGACAGCGTGCAGCCGGTCGAGCGTCCGCTTCAGCTCTTCGCGCAGGGTGCGCCCCGCCGTCTCGGCATCCGCCCGGGCGATCGCCTCCACCAGGACGGTGTGGCCGTCGTCGCCGTGGTTCGGTTCGTCGGTCCGCAGGTTGAGCAGGTCCACCAGATCGACCAGGCCCTGGCGCAGCACCGGTACGAACTCGCTGAACAGGGCGGTGAGTACGGGGTTGTGCGCGGCGGCGACGAGGGACGCGTGCAGGGCGATGTCGGCATCGACGAACTCGGCGTTCCCCGCCTTCGCGGCCTCCTTGCGGTGGGCCAGGGCCGCGTTGAGGGCGGTGAGGTCGTCGTCCGTCCGGCGCTGTGCGGCCATCTGCGCGGCCTCGACCTCGATGAGCATCCGGACTTCGTAGACGTCGGTGATGGCCGCTCGGCGCAGCTGAGTGGGCCAGTCCTCCTGGGGTTTGGTGGCGATGACGAAGACGCCGGCGCCCTGGCGTGCCTGCACCAGCCCCGCGCCGGCGAGTGCGCGCAGCGCCTCGCGGACGGTGGAGCGTCCCACCCCGAGGGCCTGGGCGAGGGCGTTCTCACCCGGGAGTTTCGTGCCGACGGTCCACTCGCCCCCGGTGATCTGCTCACGCAGGCGTTCAGTGGCCTGCTCGACCAGGGGAGTTGGCCGCAAAGCGCCTAGTGACATGCGACGTTTCACCTTCTCTTTTACTTCTCGGGTTGTCTGAGGTGTTCGGCTGTGGTTACTGTACCTGGCATGTCGCTGCGCGGACTTCTTCTTCTCGGCCGCCGCTGCGGGGTCTGACCGACCGGCTCCCCGCAGCGGGTGCCGGGTCGTGCCGGTCATCAGGTGCCAGATGACTGACCGAAGGAACTTCCGCCGCCATGGCTTCATCCCAGACCCATACGTTCCCCACCCTGCGTACCCCGTCCGGGCCCGTTCCCGCGGACGCTCCGGCGTGGAACCCCCAGCGGCCGAGCGCGATGCCGCACCAGCGCTACCAGCCCGCGCACGCCCGGGTGGCGCTGCCCCTGACGGACCGGACCTGGCCGTCCCGCCGGCTCGAGCGGGCCCCCCAGTGGGTACCCGTCGACCTGCGCGACGGCAACCAGGCGCTGGCCGAGCCCATGGACACCGAGCGCAAGCGCCGGATGTTCGACCTGATGGTCACCATGGGCTACAAGGAGATCGAGGTCGGCTACCCCTCCGCCAGCCAGACCGACTTCGACTTCGTCCGCCATCTGGCCACCAGCGGCGCGGTGCCCGACGACGTGACCATCTCCGTCTTCACCGCCGCCCGCCCCGACCTGATCGACCGCACCATCGACTCCATCGAGGGCCTCCCCCGCACCGTGGTGCACCTCTACACCGCCACCGCACCGACGTGGCGGAACGTGGTCCTGGGACGTTCCCGTACCGAGCTCCACGGAATGATCCTGGAAGCCGCCACCTACCTGATGCGGCGTGCCGAGGAGCGGCCAGGGGCCGATATCCGGTTCGAGTTCTCCCCCGAGGTCTTCAACCTCACCGAGCCGGACTACGTCCTGGAGGTCTGCAACAGCGTGACGGAGCTGTGGCAGGCCTCCCCGGACCGGCCGGTGATCCACAACCTGCCGGCCACGGTGGAGATCGCCTCCCCCAACGTGTACGCGGACCAGATCGAGTACATGGACCGCCACCTGGCGCGGCGCGACGCGGTGATCCTCTCCGTGCATCCGCACAACGACCGCGGCACCGGCGTCGCCTGCGCCGAACTCGCCGTCCTGGCGGGGGCGCAGCGGGTGGAGGGCTGCCTGTTCGGGAACGGCGAGCGGACCGGCAACGTCGACCTGGTCACCCTGGCACTGAACCTGTACGCGCAGGGCGTGAACCCCATGATCGATTTCTCCGACATCGACGCCGTACGCGAGGTGGTGGAGCACTGCAACCGGCTGCCGATCCACCCGCGCCACCCCTACGTCGGCGACCTCGTCCACACGGCCTTCTCCGGAACCCATCAGGACGCCATCTCCAAGGGCATGGCCCATCACGCCAAGCAGGCCGCGGAGCTGGGCATGCCGCCCGAGGAGGCGCCCTGGGAGGTGCCGTACCTGCCCATCGACCCGGGTGACATCGGCCGCACCTACGAGGAAGTCATCCGCATCAACTCCCAGTCCGGCAAGGGCGGTATCGCCCACCTGCTGCACGCCCACCACGGCCTGGACCTGCCCAAGGCGATGCGTCCGGACTTCTCCCGTACGGTGCAGCGCGCCACCGACGCCAGCGGACAGGAACTCTCGCACAAGGACCTGTGGGAGCTGTTCCGTACCACCTACATCAGCCCGGCCCAGGACGGTCCGGTCACCCTGAGCTCGTGGCGCACCGCCGAAACCGGGCCCGGCGAGCACGAGTTCACCTGTGTGCTCAGCACGGACGGGCAGGACCGGTCGTACCAGGGGACGGGCAACGGCCCCCTGTCGGCCCTCACCCAGGCCCTCGGGGCCGCCGGGATCGCCGTGGACATCCTCAACTACGCCGAGCACGCCACCACCGTGGGGCCCGGCAGCCCCGCCGTCGCCTACGCCGAGTGCCGGGTGGACGGGGCCACGCACTGGGGAGCCGGGTGGGACACCTCCATCCTCGCCGCCTCGGTGCACGCCGTTCTCGCGGCCGTCAACCGGGCCGGGCAGGCCTGACCGTGACCGAATCCCCTGTACTGCGCGTGGACCGGGTCGACCTGGTCCGCGAAGGCAACCCGATCCTGCACGACGTGTCCTTGACGGTACGGCCGGGAGAGCACTGGGCACTGCTGGGCGCCAACGGCGCCGGCAAGAGCACCCTGCTCAGCCTCCTGGGCGCGCTCGCCCATCCCACCCGGGGCACGGTGGAAGTCCTGGGACACGAGCTGGGCCGGGTCGACCTGCGCCAACTGCGGTCCTACGTAGGGCATGTGGACCCGCGCCACGGTCTGCGCTCGCCCCTGAAGGTGCGGGACGTCGTCCTGACCGGGCTGACCAACACGATTGAACGCGTCCCCCGCTGGAGCCCCACGCCCGAGCAGGCCGCCACGGCCGACCGCCTCATCGACCTGCTCGGTCTCGGCGAACGCCGCGCCGCGCGCTGGCCCACCCTGTCCCAGGGCGAGCGCGGCAGGGCACTGATCGCTCGCGCGCTGATGCCCAGTCCGCGGCTGCTGTTGCTGGACGAGCCCGCCACGGGTCTCGACGTCGCCGGGCGGGAGCAGCTCATCGAACGGATCGACACGCTCCAGCACACCTACCCCGAGCTGGCGTCGGTTCTGGTGACCCATCACCTGGAGGAGCTGCCGCCCGGCACCACGCACGCCATGCTGCTGCGGGACGGCCGCTGCCTGGCATCGGGGCCGGTCGACGACGTCCTGACCAGCGATCAGGTCGGCAAGTGCTTCGACCACCCGATCCACCTCACCCGCGCCGACGGCCGGTGGAGTGTACGGACCCGCCGACCGGCCAGGCCGTAACCCGGCCGGCGGACAAGCCGCCGGTGGTGCGCCGCCCCCGTGCGCACCACCGGCACCTCCGGCAGATCCGTTCGGATCCGTTCGGATCGCAGAACAACGCAGAACTCAGAACACGAACACAGAACTTCAGAACACAGAAGTCAGAACAACGACTTCCCGGCGCGTTCGACGGCGTCCTGCGCCCGGTCCCAGTCCCCGTCGAAGTGATCGGCCAGGGCGTGCAGCCACCGTTCCACACCGAAGCCGACACAGCTGGTGGATGCCGCGGCGCCGCCCGGCAGCGCGATGGAGCAGCGCTCGCCGAAGAAGGTGTAGTGGGTGTTCACCGACGCTATGGCCAGATCCTGGTAGACGTACTCGTACTTGACCGGCACGACCTGCTGGAAGGTGGCGCGGTCCGACGTCCGGTCGTAGAACGGATCGGAGGCCGTGCGCCGTTCCAGGGGGAGGCCGATCTCCTCGGCCAGGGTTCCGATGAAACGTGCGGAGCGCTCCAGATGGGCCGACATCTGCTCCGGGGTTCCGAGGGCGACGACCTCGCGCATCCGGAAGGCCTTGAGCCGGCGGAGCCCGTCGAAGTGGTCCTCGTTGCGGAAGCACTGCCCCAGGACCGTCACCAGTGCGCCCTCCTCCGGGACCTCCCGGTTCCGGTGGTGCAGGTAGACCCCGTAACAGGCGCTGGAGGGCAGGGCGAGTCCGGCCGGGCCCAGGGTGCCGGCACCGAAGTGCCCCGAGGCGGCCTCCTGGCCGATCCGGTCCGTCCCGGCTGTGGACACGTCCAGGGCCGAGGAGACGAGGGCGAGTTGCGGGAAGTTCTCGAAGACATCGAGCCCGGCGAGGTCGGCGACCGGGAGCAGCGGTGGAACCGTCAGGGCACCGGCTCCGGTGCTCTCGGCCCACCGGGTACAGATGCCGTCCAGTGTCTCGACGAGCCGGGTGGGTTCGGCATCCAGTGCCGCCAGCCCTTCTGACGTACGGACACCGGTCGTGAAAGTCAAGGTCATGGGAAGTTCCTTTACGGGGAAGGCCTCGGCCGGGAGGAGGGCGGGGCCGGGCGCGGCCGACTGGGATGAACTCACCTGGTCAGGAAGGACATTGCCGCGGTGTATGTCGCTCGCTAAGGTAACACCTCTGAGGACCTGAGTACCTGAGGTATACAGAGCCTCACTCCGCAAGACACCGCACGACAACGCAAGACACGGCATGACAACGCAAGACACTGCACGGCAAAGCAAGACAACGAACGAGATGAACGGGTTCAGGATGAAAAAAGGGCAACTCGGCTTCTTGGCCGGTACGCACGTGGTCAACGACCTGTATCAGGGCGCGATACCCGCGATGCTGCCGCTCCTGATGTCCCAGCGCCACTACAGCTACGCCGAGGTCTCCGGCCTCGCGTTCGCCGCGAGCGGCGTATCGAGCCTGTTCCAGCCGCTGTTCGGGGTGCTGTCCGACCGCAAGCCACGGTCCTGGCTGGTTCCGGCCGGCTTCGGGACCGCGGCCCTCGGCGTGGTGGCGGCCGGGCTCTCCGGCAGCTACCTCCTCACCTGGCTGTGCGTCGCCCTGGCGGGCATCGGCATCGCCGCCTACCATCCGCCCGCCACCAGCGAGGCCCGGGCGGCCGGCGGATCCTCGCAGAAGGCCATGAGCGTCTTCTCCGTCGGCGGCACGCTCGGCGGGTCCCTCGCCCCGGCGCTGGTCACCCTGGTCATCGGCGCCATGGGCTTCGACAGCAGCTACCTCCTGGCGATCCCCGCCCTGGTCATGGCGGTGCTCTGGGTGCTGCGGGGACCGTGGATGCGGTGGCGGGGGTACGCCCCCTCGACGCCGCTGGTCACCGGCAAGCCGTCCAAGGCGTCGGCGGCCGATGCCGACCGCAAGGACGACTGGCGCTCCTTCGTCCGGCTGGTGGCGGTCATCGTCGGCTGGTCCATCCCGTACGTGATGGTCACCTCGATGGTGTCGCTGCACACCCAGCGCGATCTCGGGCAGTCCGCCGGGGCGGGCGCCGCCGTCCTCACCTGCTTCACCGCGGCCGGAGCGGTCGGCACGCTGCTGGGCGGCTGGGTGGGCGACCGGTACGGCCGGATGACCTCGATCCGGATCGGCTATCTCGTCGCCCTGCCCGCCCTGTTGGGCATCGCCTGGGCCCCCGCGTTCCCCGTCCTCATCGTGAGCACGGTGGTGTTCGGCGTCGCGATGTTCCTGCCGTTCTCGGCTCAAGTCACGCTGGCGCAGGACTACTTGCCGACCCGTCCGGGAACGGCCAGCGGACTGACGCTGGGGCTGGCGATGGCGGCGGGCGGTCTGTGCTCCCCCGCGTTCGGCTGGCTGGCGGATTCGGCCGGTCTGCGGACCACTTTCTACGCGCTGCTCGCCGTCTTCATCGTGCCGGTCCTCTTCGCGCTCCGGCTTCCGGACCGCGCCGCTGCCGCACCGCAAGCACCATCGGCGGAGCCGGCCGCGGGACCGGAGTATTCCCGAAACGCTTAAGCGGGCGCGTTCCCCGTCGCCAACTTCCCGACGCACCACGCCTATCGCCTCCCGGATGTGTCCGGTATTTGAAACACCCGTTGAGCGTGGGCCAGTAGATCACGTACCGTCAAAACCGCTTCGGGAAGAGGCCGCCGCAAGACCAGCCGGGCGGGCTCGAAACGCTCCCGCGGCGTCAGTTCGGCATGCGACCAGAGGCGGGGACCGATGAAGATTAACTGGGACGACCATGAGGAGCTGAAGGCCGAGGGAATCGCCTTGGCCCGACGCTTCGCGTTCGGTCAGGAGATGTCCTGCCTCAAGGTCGTGGCCGACCAGTCCGGGGATCTGAATCTCCCGCCGCACTGGCACGAGAACGAGCAGTGGGTCGTGGTCACCGAGGGCTCCATTCGCTTCGTCTGCGAAGGGACCGAGTACGAACTCAACGCCGGTGACGTCGCCTACATACCGGCGCGCCAGCGGCACACGGCCACCTTTGTCGGAGAAGAGGGAGCTGTTCTCCTCGAATTCTCCGCTCCCCCACGGCTCGATCTCGCGCCGGGCTCGATCGTTCCGTCGTCGATGAAGTTCGACTGACCTCGGACGGTCGGCGACAGCATCGAACGGGGGAATCGATCATGAGCAGCATGTACGGCCGGGCCAATGAGGCGGCGACCATCCATGACGCGTTCGCGCGGGTCGCCCAGCGGTTACCCGACCGCACCGCCGTCGTCTCCGCATCCGAGGCGATGACCTATGCGGAACTCGCCGCCGAGGCCCGGCACATCGCCCGGCGCCTCATCGCACTCGGGGTCCGGCCCGGCACCGTCGTTCCCGTGGTGGCGCGCAGGTCACCGGGCCTGACCTCGGCGATCCTGGGCGTGCTGATGGCCGGCGGCGCCTACGGGATCCTGGACATGAGGTGGCCGGCGCCGCGCATCGCCCAGTTGCTGCGCGCCATGCGCCCCCAGGTCGTCCTGGCGGACACCGCGGGCTCCGCCCGGCTGGACCAGGCCGCCATCGACCACGTCACCTTCAGCGATCTCCGTGACCGGCCGGCGGGCCGGAGCACCCCGGACGACCCGCTGCCGGACATCGGGCCCGAGGCGTGCGCGACGGTCTTCTGGACGTCCGGAAGCACGGGCACCCCGAAGGCGGTCCTCTCCCCCCACCAGGCGACGACCCGGCTGTTCACCCCGGAGCCCTTCATGGACTTCGGCGCGGCACCGGTGATGATCCACGCGGCGGCGGTGGCCTGGGACGCCTTCTCCCTGGAGCTGTGGGGCATGCTGCTCACCGGCGGCACCGCGGTCTGCCACCCGGAAGACCTGCTGCTGCCTCCGGCGATCCGCGCCTACGTCAACGACTTCGGCGCCACCCACCTCTTCCTCACCCCGTCGCTCTTCGATGTCCTCGCGGGCGGCGACATCGACTGCCTCGCCGGTCTGCGCGCCGTCCTCCTCGGGGGAGACAAGCCCTCTCCCGCCAGCTGCCGAAGGCTCTTCGACGCCCACCCCGGCATCGAGCTGTACAACGGGTACGGGCCGGTCGAATCCTGTGTGTTCGCCAGCACCCACCGCATCACCGAGGCCGACACCAGGGCGGCGGGCGGTATTCCGGCCGGCCTTCCGGTCCCCGGTACGGACCTGCACATCGTGCGGGACGGCGCCGTGGTGCCGCACGGCGAGCCGGGTGAGATCGCCATCGGCGGCACCGGGCTCGCGCTGGGTTACCTGGACGCGCCCGGACCGACCGCGGCCGCCTTCCGGAACATCGAGATCGGCGGGGAGCCGCGCCGGGTGTACCTGACCGGCGACCAGGGACGGCTGGACGAGTCCGGCACCCTGCGCTTCGCCGGGCGCAAGGACGCCCAGATCAAGGTCGCCGGACACCGGATCGAGCCGGCGGAGATCGAGTCGGCCGTGTACGCCCTGGGAAGCAAGCGGTCGGTCGTCGTCCCGATCCCCGACCGCGGCGGTACCCCGCGCATCATCCTGTTCGCCGAAACGCCCGACACCGCCCTGTCGGAGCAGGACGTGCTGGGCCGGCTCAGAGAAACGCTGCCCGCCTATATGGTGCCGTCCAAGGTGCACTTCGTCTCCGCCATGCCGCTGCTGGAGAACACGAAAATCGACAAGCGCGAACTCTCGGCGCTCTTCGGCTACCACTCCTGAAAGCCGTCCAGCAGTCCTTCGTTCCACGCACTCTTTTCCGAGCACTCTTTTCCGACCCTGCATCCACGCAAGGACGTCACGTTGAGCACGCAAAGTCACGCTGCAGAAAAAATCTCGGTAGCGCTGGAATCCATTCAGAGCAAGCGCCGGATCGAGCGGGTCATGGAAGCGGCGAACGCCCTTCTCGACAGATATGCGAAACAGCCAGATCACGCGGAACGCCTACGACTGACTTTCGAACTCATCCGCCGTAATTTCACCGGCGAGATCACCATCGATTACGGAGATCTCACCCTGGGATCCGGCAACACGGCCGCCCCTGACGGCAGAACGACGTTCCACTGTACGTTCACCGCCCCCGGCGGAAAGACCGGAACGCTCACCGCGCACTACACCGCTCCCGGCTCGATGGGGCTGACCGATTCCGAATGGCTGGATGCGATGCGTCTGCTGGCCGGAATCAGCGCTCTGGGTGTCGGAGGGACCGTCACATGCCCGGAATGACCGTGACGGAGAACCCTGCGAGCCTGCTGGCGCAGCCGTACTGGTACCGGCGTCTGCCGGCCGGCACGGACGTACACCGGCTGGACAGCGGCCTGTTCGCCGTCACCGGCAACGCCGCGGTGCAGGAGGCGCTCACCCACCCCGGGATCGTGGCCGAACACCCGCTCAAGGCCAGCGCCCGGGCCTTCGGGCCCAATGTGCTCGATGCCGACGGCCCCGCCCACCGCGCCTTCCGCGCCCTGCTGGCCCCTGTCCTGTCCGCCGCACGGATAGCCGAGTACAAGCAGACGCTGATGCCCGGGCTGATCGACGCGCTCGTGGACAGCGTCGTCGGCACCGAGACGGACGACTTCTACAACTCCTGTGCGCACAAGGTCCCTTACGGCATCGTGTGCACCCTCCTCGGTATCGACGCCTCCCTGGAGGACCGTTTCCACGAGCTGACCCGTCCGCTGGCCCGGCTCCTGGACTACCCCACCGAGGAGACCGACCAGACCCACACCAACGTCACCGAGCTGCTGCGGCTGATCGAAGAGCAGCGGGCCGCCAGGACGGCCGGGGACCATTCGCTCCTGGAGACCATCGAGCGGACCCGCGACCGCAAGGGCATCACCCTGACGGACAGCGAAGTGCGCTCGACGGCACTGCTGTTCTTCCTGGCCGGCACCGAGACCAGCAGCGCCTTCATCACCTCGCTGGTGTACTGCATGGGGCGCGGCATCTTCAGCCTGGACGAACTCCGGGACGAGGCGGTCCGGGACGAGTTCATCGAAGAGGTCCTGCGGCTCTATCCACCGGTGCAGACGATCGTCCGGTTCGCGCACGACGACCTGACGGTTCAGGGCGTCGGCATACCGCGGCACTCGGCGGTGCTGGCGTCCGTCGCCGGAGCCAACCGGGATCCGCGGGTGTTCGACCACCCCGACCGGTTCCGGGCCGGCCGCAGCCCGAAGGGCTCGATTCCGTTCGCGGTCGGAGCGCACGCCTGCCCAGGAGCCATGCTCGCGAAGGCGGAGTTCTCGCTGCTCGTCGAGAGGCTCGTCGAGCGCTGCTCGGACGTGGTCATCACCCGCGACCGGATGGCCATGGAGAGCCAGTCGTTCGCCCACCCGACGGAGTTCTCCGTCGAGTTCACGGCAAAGTAAGAGAAAGAGGTAGCTGTGGAAGACAAGCTCACATCGCTCCGGGAGTGGCTCGGCGGCCTGCACGAGGAGCCGGTCGACATCCAGGACGACACGGATCTCGTCGAGTCGGGCCTGGTGACCAGCCTCCAGTTCGTCCAGATGGTGATCGAGATCGAGCGCCTGCACGGACAGAAGCTGGACCCGGGCGTGATCAACATCGAGTCCATGCGCACCCTGCGGGCGATCAACACGACCGTGTTCCAGGCTGCCTGATGGCCGCGGACACCTCCCGTGTCGCGGTGGTCTCCGGCACCTCGTCCGGGATCGGCGCGGCCGTCGCGGCGGAGTTCCTGCGCCGGGAGTACACCGTCGTCGGGCTCTCCCGGCGCGGGAACGCCCGTCTCGCACAGGAGAAGGGCTACCTCGACTGCATCGCCGACCTGCGGGACGACGAGGCCGTACGGACGGCTCTGGCCTCCGTCTCCGAAACGACCGCCGACCGGGTGAAGGCCGTGGTGCTCAACTCCGGTGTCTCACCGGATCCGGCCGGCCTCGCCGAGGTCGCATGGCAGGTGGCGGCCGAAGCCTACGAGAACAACGTGCACACGGCGCTGAGTCTCGTCCAGGCGACGGCTCCGCTGCTCAAGCTCGCCGGCGGCGGGTCGTACACCTTCGTCGGGGCGAGTCTGGCCAACGGCTACCAGCCCGAACGCTGGGCGTACGCGGCCAGCAAGGCCGCGATGACCACACTGATGCGCGCCTGCTCGGCCGAGTTCGCCGATGACGGTGTCGTGGCGAACGAGGTGCGGCCGGGGCCGGTGGCAACCTCCATGACCTTCGCGGATGTTGACGGCGAGGTGAGCGACCAGATCATCCGTGCCATCAACGACGGCTTCCGCACGGACTGGCTCAAGGCACCGCGCACCGTGGCGGAGTGGATCGTCTCCATCTCCGAGTTCCCGTCGAACGGGCCCACCGGCCAGGTCTTCAACTACAGCCGCAAGGTCCTGTAACCACAGGCCCTCGCCCCGTCAACCACAGCCCCCCACACAACTGCGGGCGCAGGCCCCCACCCTGTCACCACAGGCCCCTGTAACCGCACTCCCCCCACCAGAGAAATCCCGTCACCACAGAAGGGTGTACCCCACCATGTCCAACTACCCCTCCTCCGAGCAGCTTCTCGACCTGTTCAACTGGGCCTCGCCCGCCATGCTGGTGACCGACGCCGAGGGCCTCGTCGTCCTCGCGAACAAGGCCGCCACGGAGCTCCTCGCGGACCACGCCTCGCCCGGCAGCAAGCTCGCCGACGCGCTGGGCATCGAGGGCTACGCCGCCCTCCTGGCGGCCGGCAAGCCGGTGGAGAACCTCGCCGCGGCCTTCGCCAACCCCCACTTCACCTCCGGGTACGCCAACGTCGGCTTCGGCGAGGTCGACGGCGGCACCTACGGGTTCTGGGCCCTGCGCCCCGTCACCACCCACCCGACCCCCGCCCCGCAGGCCGGCGAGGGCGCCTCCACCGCCACCGCGTGGATCGGCCAGGTGGACCAGTCCAACGCGGCCTACTCGCCGGTGGGCGCGGACGCCGTGAAGTTCATCCAGGCGTACTACGACACCTGCCCGGTGGCCATCCACCTCATCGAGGAGGACGGCACCGTCGCCCACGCGAACTGGAAGGACATCGCGATCGTCGGTGCGACCGAGAAGCCGGACAGCTACGTCGGCCACCACATCCGCCACATCTACGCCGACCAGGAGGTCGTGGAGGACTTCCTCGGCCGCTGGGGCGAGGATGCGCCGATCATCGACTTCCGCGCGGACTTCCTCAACAAGGGCGAGCGGGTGCCCGTGGTGATCTTCTCCACCGCCAAGGTCGAGGACAACAAGCTCAAGAACACCCGCTGCTTCGTCTTCCCCGACAGCAACCCGGAGCGCGCGCGGGACAAGGTCAAGGCGCTGGACCTCAACTTCTGAGCCGGAATCCGCTGAGCCGGCAACTCCTGCGCCGGCACTTCCGATTCGGGCCGCCCCACGGGCCGGGCCCCGGTGAGCAGCTCTCGCCGGGGCCCGGCCCGTCCCGGAACCCTTCACCACCTGGAGCACACCATGGCCGACACATCCGCCGGAGGGGGCCGCTGGCTCACCGGCTGGAATCCCGAGGACGAAGACGCCTGGCACAAGGGCGGCCACCGCGTCGCCCGCCGCAACCTGGTCCTGTCCGTCCTCTCCGAACACATCGGGTTCTCGGTATGGACGCTGTGGTCCGTACTCGTCCTGTTCCTCTCCCCCGACATCGGCTTCCGCTTCGACCCCGGCCAGAAGTTCCTCCTGGTGGCCACCCCGACGGTCGTCGGCTCGCTGCTGCGCCTGCCCTACAGCTACGCGGTGACCCGGTTCGGCGGGCGGAACTGGACCGTGTTCGCCACCGGGATCCTGCTCGTCCCCACACTGCTCGCCCTGTACTTCGTCCAGCGGCCCGGCACCCCGTTCTGGGTGTTCCTGGCGATCGGCGCGGTGGCCGGAGTCGGCGGCGGCAACTTCGCGTCCTCGATGACGAACATCACCGCGTTCTACCCGCAGCGCCACCAGGGCTGGGCCCTCGGCCTCAACGCGGGCGGCGGCAACCTCGGCGTGGCGGCGGTCCAGCTCATCGGGCTCGCGGTCATCTCCGTCGCCGGAAACACCCACCCGTCCTACGTCGCGGCCGTCTACCTGCCGCTGATCGTGCTGATCGCGCTGCTGGCCGCGTGGAAGATGGACAACGTGGACGCGGTACGGACCGATCCCGGCGCCCAGCGCGAGGCCGTCCGGCACCGCGACACCTGGTGGATATCGCTCCTGTACGTCGGCACCTTCGGCTCGTTCATCGGCTACGGCTTCGCCTTCGGCCTCGTCCTGCAGAACGAGTTCGGTGCCACGCCGCTGGAGGCCGTCGGCTACACCTTCCTCGGTCCGCTGCTCGGCTCCTTCTCCCGCCCGCTGGGCGGCTGGCTGGCCGACCGCCTGGGCGGCGCGCGGGTCACGTTCTGGAACTTCCTCGGTATGGGCGCGGGCACCGCCGTGCTCATCGTCGCCGCGGAACGGAACTCCTTCGGCCTGTTCGTCGCGGGGTTCACCGCGCTCTTCGTACTCAGCGGCCTCGGCAACGGATCGACGTACAAGATGATCCCGGCGGTCTTCGCCAAGGCGGCCGAGGACGAGATCACCTCCGGCCACGACGCCAACGGCGCCTTCGCCCGGGCCCGGCGGCTGTCCGGCGCGGTCATCGCCATCGCCGGCGCGATCGGCGGACTCGGCGGCGCCGCCATCAACCTCGCCTTCAAACTCTCCTACGCGGACGGCTCCGGCTCCGGCACTCCGGCCTTCCTCGCCTTCCTCGCCTACTACGCGCTGTGCGTGGTGGTGATCCGGGCCGTCTATCTGCGCCGGAGGCGCGCGGGCAGCGCGGACCCCGCAGGGGCCACCAGGGAAGTCAGCCGTGTCTGAACCACCTCTTTCCACAGAGGAGTCGGCCACCGGATCCGTACCGGAGTCGGAGACCCACTGCCCGTACTGTGCGCTGCAGTGCGGTACCCGGCTGCGCGGTGCCCGGGCCGCCGAGGTGACGGTGCGGCCCGCCGACTTCCCCGTCAACCGCGGCCGGCTGTGCCAGAAGGGGTGGACCGCTCCCCAAGTCCTCTCCGCTGCCGACCGGTTGACCCGGCCGCTGGTCCGCCGCCCCGACGGCCGGCTCGCCGAGGCCTCCTGGGACGTCGCGCTGGACCGGGTCGCCGAGGGCCTGCGCGGTATCCGTGACCGGCACGGCCCGGACGGGGTGGCGGTGTTCGGCGGCGGTGGTCTCACCAACGAGAAGGCCTACCTCCTCGGCAAGTTCGCCCGTGTCGCCCTGGGCACCAGCCAGATCGACTACAACGGCCGGTTCTGCATGTCGTCCGCCGCCGCGGCGGGGAACGCGGCCTTCGGCCTGGACCGGGGGCTGCCCTTCCCGGTCACCGACCTCAGGGAAGCCCGGACGGTACTGCTGGCCGGCGCCAACGTCGCCGAGACCATGCCGCCCCTGATGCAGCACCTCGACCAGGCCGAGCTGATCGTCATGGATCCACGGCGGACCGCCACCGCCCAGCGTGCGGCGCTGCATCTCCAGCCCGCGCCCGGCACCGATCTGGCGCTGGCGCTCGGCCTGCTGCACATCGCCGCCGTCGAGGGGCTGCTCGACCGGGAGTACGTCCACGAGCGCACCCACGGCTTCGACGACGCGCTGCGCCGGGCGATGGCCTGGTGGCCGGAGCGGGTCGAGACGCTCACCGGTGTGCCCGCGTCCGACCAGCGCCGAGCCGTCCGGATGCTCGCCGGGGCCCAGAACGCCTACGTACTGACCGGCCGTGGGGTGGAGCAGCACAGCACCGGCACCGACACCGTGGCGGGCTTCATCAACCTCGCCCTCGCCCTCGGCCTGCCGGGGCGCACCGGCAGCGGATACGGGTGCCTCACCGGGCAGGGCAACGGCCAGGGCGGCCGGGAGCACGGGCAGAAGGCGGACCAGCTGCCGGGCTACCGCTCCATCGCCGACCCGTCGGCGCGCGCCCACGTCGCCGGCGTCTGGGGCGTGGCACCGGACCGGCTGCCGGGCCCGGGACGCAGCGCCTATGAACTCCTGGACGCGCTGGGCGGCGAGGACGGCCCCCGCGGTCTGCTGGTGTTCGGCTCGAACCCGGTCGTCTCGGCCCCCCGCTCCGCTCACCTGGCCGACCGGCTCGCCTCCCTCGACCTCCTCGTGGTCGCCGACTTCGTACCGTCCGAGACGGCCCGGATGGCGGATGTGGTGCTGCCCGTCACGCAGTGGGCCGAGGAGGAAGGCACCCTGACCAACCTGGAAGGCCGGGTGCTGCGCCGTCGTTCCCTGCTGTCGCCGCCGCCCGGGGTGCGCAGCGATCTCCAGGTGCTGCGGGATCTCGCGGTGCGGCTCGGGGAACCCGCCTGCCGCTACCCCACCGACCCGCGGGAGGTCTTCGACGAGCTGCGCGCCGCCTCCCGGGGCGGCCGGGCGGACTACTCGGGGATCTCGTACCAGCGCCTGGACGCCGGGGAGAGCCTGCACTGGCCCTGCCCGGACGCGCCCGGCGGACACCGGGGCACCCCCAGGCTGTTCCTGGACCGGTTCGCGCACCCGGACGGCAGGGCACGGTTCACCGCGGTGGACCATCAGGGACCGGCGGAGGAGATCGGCCCCGCGTACCCCCTCTACGCGACGACCGGCCGGGTCCTGGCGCACTACCAGTCCGGGGCGCAGACCCGCCGGGTGGCCGAGCTGGCCGGGGCGGTTCCCGAGCCGTTCGTGGAGGTCCACCCCGATACCGCCGTCCGGTCCGGTGTGGCGGACGGGAGCCTGGCCCGGATCTCCTCGGCCCGCGGGAGCATGACGGCCCGGGTGCGGGTGGATCCGACGATGCGCCTGGACACCGTCTTCGCCCCGTTCCACTTTCCCGGTGACGGCCGGGCCAATCTCTTCACCCACCCGGCACTGGACCCGCGCAGCGGTATGCCCGAATTCAAAGTGTGCGCCGTGCGCCTCGATCCTCTGCCAGGAGCCACACCGTGAGCCACGTCCTCGTCCTCGGCAACGGCCCGACGGCCCACCAGTTCGCGGAACGGCTCCGCCACCATGGGCACGAGGGAGCCCTGACCGTCCTGGGGACCGAACCCGGGGCCGACCGCCACCCGCCGTCGCCGCTCTCCGTCATCGAGGCCCTGCGCGCCCCGAGGGACCTGCGCCTGCCGCCCGCGCCCGGGATCCGGGTCCGTACGGACGTCGTGGTGACCGGTATCGACCGGGCACGGCGGCAGGTGCGGGCCGTGACCGGCGGGGCCGAGACCGGGGGGACCGAGATCGGGGGGACCGAGACCGTCTTCCCGTACGACACGCTGGTCCTGGCGCTGGAGGCGCTCCCCACGGTCCCCGGCATTCCCGGCGTCACCACCCCCGACGGCGGCCTCGCCGACGGCGTCACCACCCTGCGTACCGCGGCCGACTGCGACCGGATCACCGACGGGACCGGCGGGACCGTGGTCGTGCTCGGGGACGGGGCACGGGCGGTGGAGACCGCGAGCGCGCTGGCCGCCCGCGGCACCACGACCACGCTGGTGTGCGGCGGCCCCGCTCCCCTGCATGAACGCCTCGGCGACCTCTGCGGCGGCATGCTCACCGAGGAGTTGGAGCGGGCCGGGGTCACCGTGCTCGGCGGCCGCACCGCCGTGCGGCGTACGCCGGGCCACCTGCAACTGGACGACGGGACCACCCTCCGGGCCGACACCCTCGTCCTGTGCGCCGGCGCCACCCCCGACGTCCGGCTCGCCCGCGAGGCGGGCCTGGACGTCGGCACGGGCGTCGGCACAGGCGTCGCCGTCGATGAACGGCTGCGCACCGGCGACCCGCACATCCACGCCCTCGGCGACTGCGCCGAACACGACGGCCGGGCCATGGCGGGCACCGAAACCGCCCTGGAGCAGGCCGACGCCCTCGCACGGATCCTCACCGGACGGGGCACGGCCTACCGGGCCGTCCCGCCGGTGCTCCGGCTGCGCACCCAGGCGGCGGACGTGTCCTGCATCGGCTCACCGGCCGATTTCGCACAGCCCGGGACCCGTCTGGTCACCCTCACCGACCGGGCGGGCCGGCGGTACGCCAGACTCGCGCTGCGCCACGACCGCGTCGTCGGTGCCGTGCTGTTCGGCCTGCCGCAGGCCACCGCGACGATCGGCCGCCTGCACCGGCTGCGGCAGCAACTCCCCACCGACCGGCTGGGGTTGCTCCTCGCCTGGCCGCCCAGACCCGCGTCGGACGAGGCCGCGGCGGGCGGCGACGCCGTGGTGTGCCTCTGCAACAGCGTCACGGAACACGCCCTCCACGAGGCCTGGCGCGCAGGCTCCCGCACCGTCACGGCGCTCGCCACGGCGACCCGCGCCACGACCGGGTGCGGCGGCTGCGGCGGGCGCGTGCGGGACCTGTGCGGCGCCTGGGCCCGCGAGCCCGGGAACGAACTGACCGAACGGGACGACCCGAACGACCCGAACGAACTGAACGGGCTGAACGGGCTGAACGGGCTGAACGGGCTGAACGAACAGAACGACTTGAAGGAAGCATCGTGACGCGGACGCTCGTCGTCGTCGGCCACGGCATGGTGGGCCACCGGCTCGTCGACCGGCTACGGACCATGGACGGCGAGGGCGCCTGGCGCATCGTCGTCCTGGCGGAGGAACGCCACCCCGCCTACGACCGCGTCGCGCTCTCCTCCTACCTGGACGGCAAGAGCAAGGACGACCTCGCCCTCGGCGGGCAGGACTTCTTCGACGGCTCCCGTGCGGACCTGCGCCTCGGCTGCCCGGCGGTGTCGGTGGACCGGGCGGCCCGTACGGTCCGTACCGCCGAGGGGGACGAGATCGCGTACGACGCCCTGGTCCTGGCCACCGGTTCGCGCCCGTTCGTGCCCCCGGTCCCGGGCCATGACCTGACCGGGTGCTTCGTCTACCGCACGTTCGACGACCTCGACGCCATCCGGGCGGCCGCCCGCGCCGGCCGGCCCGGCGTGGTGATCGGAGGCGGGCTCCTCGGCCTGGAAGCGGCCAACGCCCTGCGCCTGCTGGGGATGCGCGCGCACATCGTGGAGACCGCTCCGCATCTGATGCCGGCCCAGCTCGACGCCGGCGCGGCACACGTGCTCCACGAGCAGGTCACCGGCCTCGGCCTGCGGCTGCACTGCGGCACCGCCACCGCGTCGGTCGACGCCCGGGCCGACGGCACGGTTCGCGGGGTGACACTCTCCGACGGCACCCGCCTGGAGACCGGTCTCGTGGTCTTCGCCGCGGGCGTCCGCCCCCGGGACGACCTGGCGGCCCCTATGGGGCTGGAACGCGGCGAACGCGGCGGCTTCGCCGTCGACGGCCACTGCCGCACCCGCGACGAGCACATCTGGGCCATCGGCGAGTGCGCCTCCGTCCAGGGACGCTGCCATGGTCTGGTCGCCCCCGGATACCGGATGGCGGACAACGTGGCGGACCAGCTGACGGGCCGCCGCACCGAGCCCTTCGACGGCGCCGACACCTTCACCGCGCTGAAGCTCTTCGGCGTGAACGTGGCCGCCTTCGGGGCCACCCGCCCCGGGGAGGACCAGGCGCTCGACGTCGTCTTCGCCGAGGGCGGCACCCACTACGCGAAGGTCTTCCTGCGACCGGACACCGGCGTGCTCCTCGGCGGGATGCTCGCCGGAGGCACCGGCTGCGCACGCACCCTCGCGTCCTTCGTCGGCCGGCAGCCCCCCGCGGACCTGGAACAGCTCCTCCTCTCCTGATCCCCGCCCCCTCGATCCCTGTCCCCGGAGACGGGACGACCGCGCCCCCCGCAGGCTCCGTACACCACAGCGCATCCGTACACCACAGCACAGCAAGGAGTTCGCGTTGAAGACGATCGGCTTCATCGGTCTGGGCACCATGGGGAGCCCCATGGCCGTCAACCTCGCCCGGTCCGGGTACACCGTGCACGGCTGGAACCGCACGGACGGCAAGCAGGGCCCGCTGCTGGCCGCGGGCGGCCGGGCCGTGGCGTCGATCGGCGAGGCGGTCCGCGAGGCGGACGTGGTCATCACCATGCTTCCGGACACCCCCCAGGTCGAGGAGGTCGCCTACGGCCCCGAGGGGGTTCTGGCCCAGGCCCGGCCCGGGACGCTGCTGATCGATATGTCCACCGTCGCCCCGCGGACCTCCGCGGAACTGGCCGAGCGGGCCGCCGCGCACGGCATCCGCGTCCTGGACGCCCCGGTCGGGGGTGGTGAGGTGGGGGCGGTCGAAGGCATTCTGTCGATCATGGTCGGCGGGGAGGCCGCCGACTTCGAGGACGCCCGGCCGGTCTTCGAAGCCCTGGGCAGGACGGTCGTGCACTGCGGGCCGCACGGTGTCGGCCAGACCGTGAAGGCCGCCAACCAGCTGATCCTCGCGATCAATATGCAGGCCTGCGCCGAAGCCGTGGTCTTCCTGGAGAAGTCGGGTGTGGCGCTCGAGGCGGCCCTCGACGTGCTCGGCGGCGGGCTCGCCGGTTCCCAGGTCCTCGCCCGCAAGAAGCACAACTTCGTGGCACGCGACTACACGCCCAGTTTCACGATGGGACTGCACCACAAGGACATGGGCATCGTCACGGAGACCGCTCGCGCCATCGGCGCGGCCCTGCCGCTCGGCAGCACCGCCGCACAGCTCATCTCCTCCTCGGTGGCCCGTGGTGACGCGGAACTCGATCACTCCGCCGTGCTCCGCGGCGTGGAACTCCTCAGCGGATACGACCGCGAGCGGTAACCCCGGTCGTCCCCGTGGCCCCGGTGGCCCCGGTAGCCCTGGTGGCCCCGGTGGCCCCGGACCGCGCCACCCACTGCTCGCGCCCTGCCGCTCGCCGCCCCCGCCGCGTCCGTGGACTCGCCCCCGCTTCGACCCTGAGCGCCCCCGTGCGATGGGATGGGCAGGAAGAAGGAAGCACGGGCCCTGCATCCGCAGGCCACGGAAGAAACGAAGAAACAGGGAACAAAGGGGAATTTGTGGCAGGTAGCCAGAGCGTGCGGAAGTTCGCACGGGCGGTGTCCGACAACCCCCGGCTGCGCGGTGCCGCCGAGGAGGAGTTGCGACGCCGTACCGGAATCGATGCCGGCCGGCTGACGGCGGAGCAGGCGGCGGCCGGGGCCGGCGGGGCAGCCGGAGGCCACGGCGAGGCGCGGGAGTCGACGGGCGACAGTATGGACCCCGCCGACTTCCCCGCCGCCCGCGAGCAGGGCGGCAGCATCGACACGATCATGACGCAGAAGACCGTGCCGCTGGACGAGGCGCGGGAGGCACTCAACCGCAGCGAGCAGCGGCGCGAGGACGGACGGCAGGTCCATGCGATCTGCCCGATGGTGATGCCGCGCGGCCGCTCGCTGCTGAGCATGCTGCCGGTGCTGTTGCTGCTGGTCGTGGGAGTGGTGGGAAGCGGTGTCGTCGCCGCGGCCGGCGGCGACGTGGTCACCCACCCGCTCTTCGGGATCCACTACTGGGTGCTGTCGCTGGCGGCGGTCGCCTTCGTGTGGTGGCGGCAGGGCATGGTGATGGTGCCGGACGGCTGCCAGGCGCTGATCACCCGCTTCGGGAAGCTGGAGCAGGTGGTCGGCCCGGGCCGGGTGATCCTGCTCAATCCCTGGAAGCGGGTGTCGTACCTCATCAACACCACCCGTGAGTACCCGTTCAACGCGCCGGTGCGCGAAGCGCCGACCAAGGGCGGGGTGAAGGCGTCCATCGACCTGTTCATCCAGTTCCGGATCAGCGACCCGGTGGAGTTCGTCTACACGCTGGGCGCGGTGCGCGGCTTCGACGAGAAGCTGAGCAACGCGGTCAGCGAGACCATCCGCAGCCTCATCTACGAGCAGGAGGCCGCGGGGATCTACGACATGGTGGGCGAGGACACCGGCCGGCTGCTGGAGCAGCTGAACCAGCAGTTCCGGCCCGCGGTGGAGCTGACCAACGCCAACATCACGCACGCCGAGCCCTCCGACCGCGGCTACCGCATGGACCTGGCGGCACCGGAGATGGTGCGGGTCGCCAAGGACGCCTACACCCACGAGTACGCGCTCCACCTGCGCAAGGAACAGGACGAGGGTGACCTGACCAAGGAGCTGGCCTCCCGTCAGGAGACGCTCTCCGCGATCATGGCGGATATCGCGCAGTACCAGGCGCAGATGGACACCGCCGTGGAGCGGGAGACCAACCGGGCCGAGGCGCTCGCCCGGCAGCGGTACGTACAGGCCGAGTCGGAGGCCAAGGCCAACGCGGCGCTGCTGGAGGCGCAGGCGCTGGACATCCGCGCGGTGACCGCGGCCGAGGCCCCGGAGATCCTGGAGTACCGCTACCAGCAGCAGGTGCTGGACACGCTGGAAGAGGTCGCGGACCATCTGCCCCGGCTCGTCCGGATCGGCGGCTCGTCCGGGACCGATGACGCCGCCGGGGTCGACTTCCTGGCGCTGGCACGGGAGTTGGTCGGCGAGCGGGGCACGGAGCTGTTCTCGGACGAGGACATGGCCGCCGTGCGCGCACGTCTGGCGGAGGTCGCCGACCGGATCTCCGGGCGCGAGGCGGAGATCGCCGCTCTGCTGGAGGCCGAACGGCCGACCGTACCCGCCGCCGCTGCCGGAGGCGGGCAGCCGGAGACGGGGCACGAACCGACCGCACCGGGGTACGGAGACGACGCAACCGAGGAGGGCGGCGAGTGAGCACCGCACAGAACCGCAGGTCGGTCATCTCCGAGGAGGTGGCCCCCTGGAGTGAGATCCGCCAGCTGCTGCGCAGCGGCGAGGCGGGCAAGCTGGTGCCCGTCATCATCCCCCGCCACCACCGGCGCCGGCTGTGGTGGATGCTGCTGCTGTGGCTCGGCGTGTTCGCGCTGCTGACCGGCGTGATGCTGGATCTGGGCGCGTCGGACGGCCTGGCCGGCCTGACCCGGGGCGTGCTGGCCACCGTCGGCTACGCCTTCGGTACGGTTCTGGTGCCGGCCGGTCTGCTGTGGTGGTGGCGCTCGTCCATCGCCGAGATCGAGCAGGGCACGACCGGCGTCCTCACCCGCTACGGGGCGGTGACCCGCACCCTGGAGCCCGGCCGGCACTACCTGTGGCACCCGTGGTCGCGGGTCGACTTCGTGGTGGACACCGCCACCGAGATCCCCTACTCGGCGCCGGTGGTGGCCTGCCCCACCCGGGAGAACGTACCGCTCCGCTCGATCGAGTTCTTCCTGAAGTTCAAGATCACCGACGCGGTGCTGTTCGTCCGGAGCATCGGGGCGGGCAACTTCGACCTGGTGCTCTCCAGCGCGGTGCAGGACGCCATCCGCCAGCGCGGCCGCCAGGTGCGGACCGAGCGCGCGTACGACCTGCGCGGCTCGGACGTGGACGATATGCAGGAGCTGCTCAACCGTCAGCTCTCCCGCTACGGGGTGCGCATCACCGGCTCCAACATCCCCGACGTCCAGCTGCCCGCCCAGTACCAGCAGCACCTCGCCACCCGGGAACGGGTCGCCAAGGAGCGGACCGCGTACGAGCAGGAGTGGGGGCTGACGCGCAAGCGGCGCATCGACAGTCTGCAGATGGACATCGAGCGGGCGAAGAAGGTGCGCGACGCGCGCATCGTCGAGGTGAAGGCCGCGCTCAACAAGGCCCGTGAGGAGGTGGCCCAGCTCCTGGAGGAGCAGGAGACCAATGCGCAGAAGGTCCGCTTCGAGATCGAGACCCGCGGCCGCAGCGGTCTGATCTCCGCCGAGAACGAGGCCCGTGCCCAGCGCCGCCTGGCGCAGGCGTACCGCGACAACCGCGCGGTGCTCCAGTACGAACTGGCCCGCCGACGGCTCGAAGTCGGTGCGATCCTCGCCGGCAAGGCCCCGCAGCCGGTGGTCGTCCGCACGGACGGCACCGGCACGGGCACCGACACCTCGGCGCTCGCCACCCTGCTCACCGCCCAGCTGCTGCCGCGGCTGACGGCCCTGCCGCCGGTGAGCACGGCGCTCCGGCCGGCGGACGGCGAGTAGGCCGGGCACCGGCGAGGACGTCGCCGCCCACCTTGAGCGGCATATCGTTTTTCGATAGCATCGAAAAACGATATGCCGCTGAAAGGTTCGAGGCCATGACGTACACATCCTGGTGGGCGCGGAAATACAGGTCCTGGTGGACGCAGGCGGACAGCTACATACCGGTAGCAGCCGTCGCACTGGCCCTGCTCTTCGTGGGCCTCTTCCACATCCTGCTCCCGGTCCTCCAGGTGACCGGCCCCCTGTCGCCGCTCACCTCCCGCGAAGTGCACGTCGACGCCGCCGCGCAGCCGCCCGGCACCGCGCTGTCCGGAGCCGTGACGCTGCGCAGTTCCAGCCTCGCCGAGCTGACCTTCACCGCCCCCGGCCTGGGACAGCGCGTGCTCCTCGTCCTTCCGGGGCTCCTGAACGGCCTGCTGATCGTCGTGATCCTCGCCGCCGTCCTCCGGATCGCCCGCACCTTCCGGGACGGCGACTTCTTCATGCCGAAGAACGCCCAGCGCCTCGCCGTCGTCGCCGGAGCCCTCTTCCTGATGGGCTTCCTCGTCCCGCTGGCGGACATGATGACCACCAATCTCCTGGCCCGGGGGACGCCGATGGCGGAAGCGATCTCACCCGCCAAGACCTATGCGATCGAGCCGGTGTTCCTGGCGCTCCTCATCGGCGCCATGGCCGGGGCGTTCCGCAGCGGCACCCGCCTGCGTGCCGACACCGAAGGACTGGTCTGATGCCGCCGGAGGAACCGCATCAGATCGAGTGCCATCTGGACCGTCTGCTGGAGGCACGCGGTATGACCCTGGCCGAACTGGCCGCACGGGTCGGGGTGACCGTCGCCAACCTCTCCATCCTGAAGAACGACCGCGCGAAAGCGATCCGCTTCAGCACGCTCAGCGCCATCTGCCGCGAACTGGGCTGCCAGCCAGGGGACTTGCTCACCTTCACGTCTCAGTGAGGCGCACGGGGCCTCCGGTTCGCCCGGATCATCCGGGCGTCACGGGTCTTGCGGATCTCGCGGGACCAGCCGATAGCGCATGGCCCGGAAGGGGGCTCGCCTGCGCTCACGGTCGCGGGCCCGGGTCTCCCGCCCCGCCTTCTGCGCCTGCTCCATCAGCTGGGCGAACAACGCATTGCGCTTTCTGTGCCGGTAGAGGGCCGTGGTGGACACACCGGCCCGGGCCGCCGCGTGCGCCACGGTCTCGCCGGCCCGTAACGCCTCCAGGAACACCTCGGCCCGGCGCCGGTCCGCCGCCTCCTCCTCGTGGAACGCCGTCATGTCAGGCGGCCTGGCGGGGTGTGGGCACGGTGAGCACGGGTTCCTCCGGTGGCGTGTAGAGGGCGGCCGCCCGTGGCGCCGCGCGGATGATCGCCGCCACGAGGTCGTACGGGACGGGCGGGTCGGCGGGCGGGCCAGTGGGCGGGTGCGTCGCACGGTGCGGGGTCATGGCCGGGAGGACGCGCGGCGGCGGCGCGGGCAGGTTCGGGCGGCGGCGAGGAGGCGCTGAACCTGTTCGCCGGCCTGGGCGGGCTCCCGCACCGGCCTCGGGAACGGGACGCGGATGTCGCGGTGGCCGCGGGCGTACTCGTAGCGGAGGGTGATGCCGTACCGGTCGAGGGAGAGCGGACGCACGCGGACGACGCTGTGCAGCAGCCGCGGGTCGGAGAGCCGGGTCAGCTGTGCCACCACGTCCTCGTGGGAGTCGGCGAGGTGGGTGAGCATCGCCGCTTCGTCGGCGGCCAGGGGATCCGGTGCGGCCAGGACGAGTTGGTCGAGGCCGACGGCGACCGTGCCGTCGGCCGTTTCGAGGGTGGCGCGGACGGCGTCGAGACGGAGGGTGGGGGTGTCGGTTCCGCATCCCCCGCCGCCTTCGCCATCGGCGCCGGCGCCGGCCTCGCCGTCGGCGCCACGCCCCGAGGCGGCATCCGGAGTCAGCCATCCCGAGAGCGTCACCCGGGCCCGTACCCGGTCACGGACCGCGGCAGGGGCGACATCGGTGAACTCCAGCAGTACGGCCAGGGTGCCACGTGGGGCGCATATGACCCGTGCGGCCAGCGGGCTGTCGGCCGGCAGCCGGATCCGCAACCGGCCCGGCCGACCAGATCGCAGCGGTAGCCGTCCGCGGTGAGGGTCAGCGACCCGGCACGGCTCAGCACCGAGCGGATCCGCTCCGCGGCGGTCGGCTCGGCAGCCGAATCGGTGGCCGGCTCGGTGGCAGAGGTGTCGGCAGGGCTCATCGGACCTCCAGCCCGTCGAGGTTCATTAGGTTAGGCTTGCCTAAGTTAGCGAACTCCGGAGCCGAGAGCCAACCCCGCGGCCGACCTTGGCGCAAAAGCCGCGGCACGGCCGCCCGATCGGGCCGTCACGGCCCCCGGCCCCGATAATGGCCGGCTAATGGCCGGCCGGATCGTGGGCATACCCTCAAGTGCCGGATGTGCAAGAGGTGTTGAGTGTGCGCAGGGGGTGCATGGTGGTGTGTGAGATCTCGACACGGTCGCGAACCGGAGGATCGATGCGACACCCCTTAGGTGTGCCTTACCTCAGTTGTATGGTGGCGCCGTCAATCCGGCGGCGGGGGAAGGAGCGTGGTGTCCATGGGCGACGTCCGCCTGGTGGCCGAGGACCTCGACGTCGGGCACGGCGGACGCCAGGTGCTCAGAGAGGTCGGCCTCTCGCTGCGGGAAGGTGTGATCACCGTCCTGGTCGGCCCCAACGGCTGTGGTAAGTCCACCCTCCTGCGCACCGTGGCCGGGCTGCTGCCGCCGCTCCGCGGCGAGGTACGCATCGACGGCGCGCCGCTGCTTTCACTCCCCCGGCGTGAGCTGTCCCAGCGGCTGGCGTTCCTTCCTCAGTCGTCGCTGGTGCCGGCCGGGGTCACGGTTCGTGAGCTGGTGCGGCACGGCCGGTACGCCCACCGGGGGGCGTTCGCCCGGCACACCCGTGAGGACGTCGAGTCGATCGACTGGGCGCTCGGGGTCACCGACGCCGCCCCGCTGATCGACCGGCGCCTGGACGAACTGTCGGGCGGCGAGCGGCAACGCGCCTGGCTGGCCACGGTGCTGGCGCAGCGAGCGGGCGTGCTGCTGCTGGACGAGCCGACCACCTACCTCGACCTGCGGCACCAGTTCGAGGTGCTCGATGTGGTCCGGCGGCTGGCCCGCGAGCACGGCATCGCCTGCGGTGTGGTGCTGCACGACCTGATGCAGGCGGCGGCGTACGGCGATGACGTGGTGGTCGTGGCCGACGGCGGGGTCACGGCCTACGGGCCGCCGGAGGACGTGCTGACGCCAGAGACCATCGACCGTGCCTTCGGTCTGCGGGTCGACGTCGTCCGCGATCCCGCGACCGGCTACCTCGCCTGCTTCCCTCGGCGGCCCGAGTCGGAACAGGATGCCGCCGCGTCCTGATCCGCGTCCCGGCCCCCCCCACCACCCGAATTCCCGGCCCCCACACTCCGATTCCCGGCCCCCGAGACGTCGTACGCGGCAACCCCCCACGCGTCGTTCGCCGTTCACGTCACGCACCTCATTCACGTCACGCACCTCGTTCACGTCATGCGCTTCACCGGCACGAAGGAGACATCGCACCATGCAGAAACTGCTTCGCGTTCTCGCCACGGGCGGTACGGCCGTGGCGCTCGTGCTGACCGCGGCCGGCTGTGGGTCCGGGACGGTCGGGGAGACAGCGGAGAAGACCGGACAGACAGGAGGGAACACCGGCGGCAGCGGCAAGATCACCGTCGAGACCGCGCGCGGGCAGGTCGCCCTGGACAAGCCGGCGAAGAAGGTGGTGACGCTGGAGTGGACGTACACGGAGGAACTGGTCGCGCTCGGTGTCACCCCGGTCGGCAACGCCGACAGCAAGGGCTACGGCACCTGGATCACCGCGAAGGGCGCCGGCCTGCCGAAGGACGTCACCGACGTGGGTGACCGCAACGAGCCGAGCCTGGAGAAGATCAGGGCGCTGAAGCCGGATCTCATCGTGGTCGACGACGACCGGTCGAAGGCGAACCTCAAGCCGCTGAAGGACATCGCCCCGGTGCTGTCGTTCAAGTACACGACCAAGCCGCAGCTGGCGACGGTGAAGAAGAACTTCACCGAGCTGGGGAAGGCGGTGGGCAAGGAGGACAAGGCCACCGAGGTCCTCGGACGGATCGACACCAAGGCCGCGGATCTGAAGCAGCGGCTGGGGAAGGCCGGCAAGGCGGGCCTGAAGTACGCGGTCGCCCAGGGGTTCACCGCCAACGGCACGGCCTCGATCCGGGTGCTGGCCGATGACGCGTACACCGCGCAGGTCCTCAACCTGGCGGGCCTGAAGAACGGGTGGCGGGGCAAGCCCGACGCCTGGGGCATGACCACGGTCGGGGTCGAGGGTCTGACCAAGGTCGAGCCGGACGCGACCTTCCTGTACGTGGCCGCCGCCAAGGACAACCCGTTCACCGGCGAGCTCGCCGGCAACGCGGTCTGGAAGGGCCTGAGTTTCGTCGAGAAGGACAAGGCCCTCCCGCTCGACCCCGGCACCTGGCTCTTCGGCGGCCCGCTGTCGGCGGTCCAGGTCCTCGACGAGACCGGCAAGGCCCTGAAGGTCTGATGCCCGCGTCCACCGATCTGCTCCGGCGCCGCCCACGGGCCCTGCTCGTGGGCGGCGCCCTGTCGCTCGTCCTGTTCCTGGTCGGGGTGGTCCACCTCGGTCTGGGTGCCTCCGGGGTCGGGGTCGGGGACATCCTGGACCTGCTGACCGGACACGGCGATCCCCACACCGCGGACGTCCTGCTCGGCTCGCGGCTGCCGCGTACCCTCACCGGGCTGGTCGTCGGTGTCGCGCTCGGGGTATCTGGAGTGCTCGTCCAGGGGGCGACCCGCAATCCGCTGGCGGCTCCCGACACGCTGGGGGTGAACGCCGGCGCGTATCTGGCCGTGGTGCTGGTGGCGTTCACCGGTGTGAGCCTGGGCCCGGTCCCCGCCGGGGGCGCGGCGTTCCTGGGCGGGCTGCTCGCGATCGCTCTCGTTCATCTGCTGAGCAGTGGCGGGGTACTGACTCCCGGCCGGGTCCTGCTGGCCGGGGCGACGGTCGCGCTGGCGTGTACGTCGGCGGCCGAGTTCCTGCAGATGCTCGATGTGCAGGCGACCCGCGGGCTGTTCTTCTGGGGCAACGGCACGCTGATGCAGTCCGGTCTGACGCGGCCGCTCACCCTGGGGGTCGTCATCGCCGTCGGCGCGCTGCTCGCCCCGGCGCTGGCGCGCCCGCTGGATATGATGGCGCTCGGTGACGAGACGGCCGAATCCATGGGCGTACGGGTGGAACGTATCCGTCCCGCGGCGTTCCTGGTCGCGGTGCTGCTGTCCGCGTCGGCGGTCACGCTCGCCGGGCCGATCGGCTTCGTCGGGCTGATCGCTCCGGTGACGGTGCGGATGCTCGGTATCCGCAGGCATGCGGCGCTCCTGCCGACGGCGGCGCTGCTGTCGGCCACCCTCGTGCTCGCCGCGGACGCGGCCGCGCAGTTGACGCTGCCGCCGTCGGCCGGGTACGCGGAGATTCCGGTCGGGGTCGTCACCGCCCTGATGGGCGGGCCGGTGTTCATGGCGCTCGCCCGCCGGGTGAGCACCGGAGACGCCGACACGGGGGCGGCGGTCGTCGTCGCCGAGCAGCGCCGCGGGCCCGGCTACGCCGTCGCGCTGGGCGTCGGGCTGCTCGCCCTCGTGGTGGCGGTCGCGGTGGGGCTGCGGATCGGCGATGTCCGGATCGGCTGGGAGCAGCTCGCCGCGTCTCTGCTCGGTTCGGGCGAGGAGATGACCGATGCGGTGGTGTCGTACCGGCTGCCGCGCATCCTGGTGGCGGCGGTGGCGGGCGGCTGCCTGGCGGTGGCCGGGACGGCGGTCCAGGCGGTGGTGCGCAATCCGCTGGCCGAGCCGAGTTTTGTGGGGGTGACCGGCGGTGCGTCCGTGGCCGCGACGCTGGTCATCCTCGTCGTTCCCTCGGCTCCGCTGGTCGCCCTGCCGATCGCCGCGGGCGTCGGGGGCGTGGTGATGCTGGGCCTGGTGGTGCTGGTGGCCAGGGGAACCAGGGGCGGGAGCCGCACCGGCCTCGACCCGACCCGGGTGGTCCTGGTCGGCCTCGGTGCGCACGCCACGACCATGGCGCTGGTGCACATCATGGTGGTCGGGGCGCAGATGAACATCTCCGCCGCGCTCACCTGGCTGGCCGGCAGCACCTACGCCCGTGACTTCTCGGCACTGGGCTGGCTGGCCCTGCCGGTGGCGGTCGCGGTGCTGCTGGTGGCGGCGGCCCGGCCGGTGAACATGCTGTCGCTCGGTGACGAACTGCCCCGCGCCCTCGGTCTGGAGCTGGGCCGCGCCCGGCTGCTCGTCCTCGGTGCGGGCGCCGTACTGGCGGCCGGGACCGCGGCGGCGGTCGGCGCGGTGGGCTTCGTGGGGCTGGTCGCCCCGCACCTGGCACGCCGGATCGTCGGCAACAGTACGGCCCGGATGGTGCCCATGGCCGCGGTGCTGGGTGCCGTCCTGGTCGTCGCCTCGGACGCGCTGGGCCGCTGGCTGCTGGCGCCGACGGAGATTCCCGTGGGCATCGTGACCGCGCTGGTCGGTGCTCCGTATCTGGTGTGGCTGCTGCGGCGGACGCGGGACGCCTGAGAACCCCTGACGGAACGGCGAGCCAGAACTTCGAGCGTGACGTCCTCGCTGCCGGGCAGCCGCCCTTCAGTCATGGGCGTGGGCGGCGAGTAGTCGTCCCGGGATTGTCAGCAGCCGGTGGCAGACTCCGTGGCATGAGTGACCAGGTGCGTTTGAGAGATGTCAGAGCAGCCGACCTGGAGGTGTTCTTCACGCAGGAGCATGACCCGGAGGCCCCACGGCGGACGTCGTAGGCGGGTACCACGGCGCTGGGGGCTCACCGGTGCGGTGTGCGCCCCAGCGCGCGCCCAGCGCATCAAGTCGGCCGTGCGCGCACTCTGCCCTGTTCCCCTCCCAACTGCTCTTCTGGGTCCGGCGATTCGTACGGATCACGTTCACGGATCACGGATCACGGATCGCGGATCACGGTGGCAGCTGAGGAGAAGAGGGAAGCGCCTTTGAGCACACAGCACGAAACGCAGGGCCGGGAGGAGTGGCCGGCCCGCAGCTTCCTCGGCGGCATGCCGGAGCAGGCGCGCGGTGAGCTGCTCCGGCTCGGTACCCGCTGCCGCTATCTGCCCCAGGACATCCTGATACGCGAGGGCGACCGCTCCCACCATGTGGTGCTCCTGCGCTCCGGATTCGTCAAGGTCACCGCTCGCCTGGACAACGGCCACGAGGCGCTGCTCGCCATCCGGGTGGGCGGCGACATCGTCGGCGAGATGGCGGCCATGGACGACGCTCCGAGGTCGGCCACGGTCACCGCGTGCGGAGAGGTGGTGGCCAGCATCGTCCGCGAAGCCGACCTGCGGTTCTTTCTCGGTACTCATCCCGACGCGGCGCTGGCCATAGCGGGCATCGTCGCCCAGCGGCTGCGCTGGGCCAACCGCCGACGCATCGAGTTCGGCGGCTATCCGGTCAAGGTGCGGCTCGCCCGCGTACTCGCGGAGCTGGCGGGCTCGTACGGCCATCGGGTGCCCCGCGGACTGGTCATCGGCGTCGACCTCACCCAGCCGGAACTCGCCGCGCTCACCGGCTCCGCGGAGGTGACGATCCACAAGGCGCTCGCCGAACTGCGCAGGGACGGCCTGATCACCACGGGGTACCGGCGCACCACCGTGCTCGACGTGGCCCGGCTGAGGGAGGTCGCCCGGATGGAAGCACCCGTTCCCTGACCCGGACCGGCCACTACGGCCGAAACCCGTATTTCTACGATCCGCTCGGTATTTCCCGCCTCTGGCAGCACAGTTGACGCCCGAACCCGCTCAACTACGGCAGGCAGGTGACCGAGTCCATGGCCGCACAGCCCCCCTCCCCCTCCCCGTTCTCCTCTTCATCGTCTTCACCGTCTTCCTCGTCCCCCTCGTCCCCCTCGTCTTCCTCGTCTTCCTCGCGGGAGATCATCACCCGTCATCTGTGCATGGCGGCCGACGTGGAGAAGTACAGCCGCCTCGATACTCCGGGTCAGGAGGTGATCCAGGCCGACCTGGTCCAGGCGCTGGAGGAGTCGGCAGAGCTCAGCGGCCTCGACCGGACGGCCTGGTCCCGCCAAGCCCAGGGGGACCAGGAGTTCGCCGTACTGCCGCCGGACACCCCGGAGGCCGTGGTCCTCGGCGACTTCGTACGGCACCTGGCCGTCCGGCTGGGCGAACGCAACGCCAACCGGGCCGAAGGGGACCGGATGCGGCTCCGGCTGGCGATCGACACCGGTGTGGCGCGCACCGCCGCCCTGGGCTACTCCGGCCCCGCCCCGATAGCCGTGGCCCGCTACCTCAACGCACCCCAGCTGAAGCGGGTGCTGGAGGCCATGGACTCCACCGACCTCGTGGTCATCATCTCCGACCGGCTCTACCAGGACGTCGTCCGGCTGCGGGGGCAGGGCCTCGACCCGCAGCGGTACGTCAGGGCGCACATCCGGCAGAAGGAGTTCACCGGCTACGGCTGGATCCACGTACCGGAGCACGATGCGGAGGAGCTGCGGCCGCTCGTCACGGGCCCGCAGCCGGACGGCGGCCCGGGCGGCGACGCCGCGCCCGCACCGGCCGGCACACCCACGAACACGAGCACCGTGGGACGGATCGACGACAGCGTCGTCCACTTCGGCAGCGGCGACGCGGCCAGGACCATCCACAAGAAGTACTACGGGTGACGGAGCGTCAGGCGTGGACGACGACACGACCGGCTCCGTCGACGAGCCCGTGAACGAGCTGGCGGAGGACCCGTCCCTGGGCCCGTCCGCCGGCTTCGAGGACCAGGAGAACCGGCAAGGGCACGAGCAGGCGGAGGAGGAACTCGCCGAGCAGGCCGACCATATCCGCCGGCTGCGCCGGCAGGGCCTGCGCGTGCCCTTGCTCTCCGGCGGCGTCACCGGCTTCGGCAGCGGGGACGCCGCCGGGACGATGCACAAGACCTACTACTACGGCGCCGCTCCTCAGGCCGACCCGGCCGACGGACGGATCTCGGACGCCGACCTGGACCGGCTGCGCGAGCTGTACGTGGAGCCCGGCTCCCACGGTGAACTGAGCAGGCACCTCATCCGCCATGGCGTCGCGGTACTGCGCGGGGCTCCCGGCTCCGGGCGCCTGACCACGGCGCTGCTCGCCGCGCAGGAGGTGATGGACGCCGAGGTCGTCTACCTGGACCCGGAAGCGGACCTGAAGCGGTTGCTGAACAAGGACCTCCGGCACGGCGGCCTCCAGTCCGGCCGGGGTCATGTCGTCGAGGGCGACGGCCGGCCCTGGGCGTCCGCGCTGCGCGGGCAGCTCCTCAACCTCCTGCGCGGGGAGACCTACGGGCGGTCCCCGCTGGTGATCATCGTCGACGACCAGGTGCCGGTCGACGGCCTGGACGATCATGTCGTCGAGCACCGGAACACGGAGGAGCTGCGGTTCGAGGTGCTGAGCCGTCATCTGACGGCCCTGCTCGACGACCGGCCGGAGAGCTGCCGCAAGCTGCTGGAGCACGAGGCCCTGCGCGAAGAGCTGCGCGGACGCACCTCCATGGCGGAAATCGCCGGCCTTGCCCGGCAGTTGGCGCAGGGCGAGCGGGACGGCCACGACACCGACCGGATCGTCCAGGGGCTGAAGGCCCGGCTGCGCGCCAGGGCGGACCGGCTGCTCCGCCCGCCGGCGCCGTCCGGGGACGGCACCGCGGGGACGCTGCAGGTCTCCCTGTGGTCCCGGGCGTTCCTGCTGGCCTGTGTGGTGCTCGACGGCACGCCCCTGAGCCGCGTCAGCCGGGAGTCCCATCGGCTGGCGGAGCTGCTGCACGGTGTGCGCTCACCGTCCTCCGTACCCGAGATGCCGCTGTTCCAGGAGAGCCTCAAGGACTGGCTGGACGACTCCGACGTGGGGTTCACCGACCGCGAGGGGAACCCGGTCGAGGCCCGGCATCCGGAGTGCCGGGTACGGGTCAGCCAGCGCGGCCTCGGCGAGGCGGTGCTGGAGGTGCTGTGGCACGACCACAGCGGGGCGCGGAGGCCGCTGCTGGAGTGGCTGGACAGCCTGGTGACCCGGGGCGAGGAGGACATCCGGGTGGCGGCGGCCCAGACGGTCGGCCTGCTGGCCACCTTCGACTGGACCTATGTCCAGGAGGAGCCGCTCGTCCGCTGGGCGACCGACAAGGGTGAACACGCCGCCCGGCGGCGGTTCGCCGCGGCGTGGGCGCTGGAACGGGCGGCGGACGACGCCCTGCTCGCTCCCCGGGTGCAGCGGCTGCTCCGGAACTGGTCCAGGAGGCGCGACTACCAGGCCTGCGCCGAGGCGGCGTACGGCACCGCGATCGGTGTCCTGTTCCCCGCCGAGGCGCTGGACAATCTGGAGCGGATCGCGCAGTCGCAGCGGAAGAGCGTACGAGCCGCCGTCCATGAGATCTACGCCGCGGGGTCGCGGACCCAGACCCTGGAACGGCTGGCGGACTGGTCGCTCTCACCGCACTACCTGCTGCGCGAGGATGCCGCGATGTGTCTCCAGCAGCTCAGCAGGTTCCGCGGCGACCTGGCGATCACCGGCTTCCTGAAGGAGCCGGTCCCGCGCTCGCACCTGCTGCGGCTGACCCGGAACGTCCTGCTCAGCGGTGACCACGCCATCTGGCGGCGCGGCTGGGACACCCTGCGGTTGTGGGTGGAGCGGGCCGGGGACGAGCCGGGGCTCGACGGGGCGCTGGCCGCGTTCGTGGCCGAGCTGCCGCCGGGGGACGACGCCCGGTCGGACGAGCTCCGCAGCCGGTTCCTCTTCTACCTGCCGCTGTGGGCGCACCAGGGCATCGGTGCCGACGCGGCCGCACAGATCGAAACCCACGTACGGGAAAGGTGGTCGACGACATGACCAGCACCTCGCGCCGCGGCCCGCTCGTCTGGCTGCGCGCCCTCCTCGGCCGCGAGCCGCAGGCCGCCGCACCGCTCTTCGAGTCCGCCGAGGTGAACGTCAACGTGAACGTTCCGGAGCTGACGGCGGTGCACCAGGAATCCACCGTCGCGTTCGAAACCCCGGCCGCCGGCGGCGGGTTCGACTTCCAGGTCGAGATCCGCTGCGAGTGGTGTGCCGAGGGGCGGCTGGACCACTCCGCGCTGAGCCGCGCCATCGACGGCTACCGCTCGGCCCTGCCGCAGCTGCTCACCGAGCGGGTCCGTGCCATCGCCGGCCGCTACGAGCCGTTCCGCGTGGCGGAGGCCGAGCACGCCGTCAACCAGGAGCTGGGCAAGGGCGAATGCTTCGAGAACGGCCTGGTGAGGTGCCGCACCACAGCCTTTCTCCGGCCCGCGCCCGAGGTGCTGGAACAGCAGCGCAGGGCGGCCCTGGAACTCCAGGAGATCGAGCACCGCTACGCCAAGTCGGCGCTCCAGGTACGGCTGCTGAGCGAGGTGTCCGAGCAGTGGCGGGCGTTCCTCGCCGGGGGTCTGGCCGGTGTCCGGCCCGACGACGAGGCGAGCTCCTGGCTCACGCCGTGGGCGGTGCTGCTGGCCGAGCAGCCGGACAAGGCGGCCACCGAGGTCGGCAGTATGTTCCGGCTGCGCCAGGAGCATT
The DNA here is from genome assembly GCF_042895955.1 of Streptomyces sp. NPDC001339. Classification (NCBI taxonomy): domain Bacteria; kingdom Bacillati; phylum Actinomycetota; class Actinomycetes; order Kitasatosporales; family Streptomycetaceae; genus Streptomyces; species Streptomyces sp. NPDC001339. The sequence goes on from NZ_JBIAWT010000006.1 coordinate 375,567, forward strand.
TCGACCGGTACGTCAAGCTGCTGGGACGGCAGCACAAGGAGTACGAGGCGCGGGACCTGTTCGAGTTCGTCGCGAAGAACGAGCAGCAACTCGGCCAGGCCATGCGGCTCTTCGGCCTGTCCCTGCCGGGCGAGGACGGCTCCGGCGACGGGCCGGCCGGACCGCTGCCGCGGCCGGCCCGGAACTGAACGGCCCTTCCGACGGCTCAGGCCAGGAGCGGCCCGGCGAGGAAGGAGAGCCCGGCGGCCACGGCCATCAGCCCCGTCCACACCACCCCCCGGGCGATGTACCGGTGCTTGGCCATCACCACCCGGGCCAGCACCGGAATCAGCTGCCAGATCTCCTCCCGCTCGCTGTTCTCGTCCGCCGGCGGCGGGGTGCCGTCGGCCGCGGCCAGCAGGGGCAGGCTGAACCGGTTCGGGGCGGGGGGCGGCGCCAGCCGGGGGCGGAGCGCCTGGACGACGCAGTACACACCGGGCAGAAACGCCGTCACATGCAGCACCAGCAGGGCGACCGCGATCCAGGCCGCCGGCCCGCCGCGCGCCCAGGCTTCGCGTACCACACCGCCCTGGGGGACGGCCGTGGCCATCAGCGCGGCCTGGGCGGCGCCGAGGATGCCGACCTTCGTGTCGGCGAACTGGGCCGACGCCTGGAGCGAGGTGTAGACGGCCAGCCCTGATCCAAGGCCGATGGCGGTCTCCTCGTCCGCGGCGGAACCTCCGGCGGTGCTGCGGGTGACGGGGATGGAGCGGGACACGGGAACCTCCTGACACCGAGTGGTCGAAGGCCCCCAGTAACTCCCCCGGCGCTGCCCGAGAACAGTCACAAATGCGGATTCCGTTCAGCGGATTCCGTTCAGCGGATTCCCTTCCCTTGGAGAGCCCAGTGAGCCCAGTGAGCCACCAGACCCGAGTGTCTCCCCGTCGACTCCTCGCCATGGCCATGGCGCTGGCCGCCGTCATGGCAGCCGGCGGCTGCGGCGCGTTCGACATGCCCCAGGCCCGGCCCTGCACCTGGCTGGACGGTGCCTCCGACGCGGCACGCGACGCCCCGGCGCGGACCGTCGTGCTCGTCGACCGCAGCTCGTCCACCCGCCCGGACCCGGCCACCGCACCGGGGGCCCGGGTACCGGACTGGGCGGCCACCCTGCTCGCCACCCCGGGACTCGCGCTGCCGGAGCTGGAGGGCGGCCGGCTCTCCGCCGCCGGCTTCGACGGCACCCGGGCCACCGTCGACTGGGCGGTGGACCGCGTCTCCGTCACACCGGTGAAGGGCAACGACACGCTGCGCGAGGACCGCCGGCACGTCCGGCGCGGCTGCCTGGAGAAGCGGCTGCGGCAGCTGTCCGTCACGGCGCCGGGCACCGCCCGTACGGATGTGCTCGGCGCCCTCGCCGCGGCCGCCGACCAGCTCGGCCCGGGTCGCGGCCGCCGCCGGATCGTCGTGGCGACCGACGGACTGGCCAACACCGGCTGTGCCGACCTGCGTTCCGCCGGGTTCGACGGCACGGCGGAGATCGAGGCGGTGGTACGGCGCTGCCGCACGGCGGGCGAGCTTCCCCCTCTGAAGGGCGCCGAGGTGACCTTGGCAGGTATCGGCCGCGCTGCCCGGGGCACGGCGCCATCGTCCCCGCAGACCGCGTGGCTGACCTCGCTCTGGACCGGGCTGTGCGAGGCGTCGGGGGCCGCGCGGTGCACGGTGTCCGCCACCGCCCGCACCCGTGAGGCCGGAAAACCCGCCGAGGCCGGGAGGGACGACAAGGCCGGGGAGACCGGGAAGGCCGAACCCGCGGTGGCCTTCCCGGCCGTCTCGGAACGGCCGGCCGGGAAGGTCACCACCCTTACGCTCCCCGGCTCCGTCCTCTTCACGACCGACAGTGCGGAGCTCTCCCCGACGGCACAGAGCACGCTGGACGACGTCGCACGCCGCATCAAGGAGCTCCGCCCCCTCTCGGTCGCCGTCTCCGGGCACACCGACTCGCGCGGCAGCGAACAGCACGGCAGGCAGCTCTCCTCGGCCCGCGCCCAGGCCGTCCGGTCCGCTCTCGTCCGGCGCGGGATCAGCGTGACCTCCGCCCGCGGCTACTCGGACGACCGGCCCAGCTGCGCCCCCGAATACCGGAACGGCACTCCGGACTACGCGGCCATGGCCTGCAACCGCCGGGTGGAGATCGCCGTGACGGTGCGCCGCTGACCGGACGCGCATACCGATACCTCCGACCCACACCTCTCCATCCGACCCACACCTCTCTCCGCCCCACATATCGCAGCGAAGGATGCGTTCATGTACCGGAACCACCAAGGCACTCCCTGCCACCACGGATGCGGATGCGACATCCGGCACCTGGTCAAGAGCGCCGAGCAGGGCCCCGAACGGGACCCCGAGCACCTGGACAACGGCGAGATGCGGATGCTGCTGCGCGCGGCCCGCGAGGTCGCCGAACTCGTCAGCCACAACCGCGAGCAGCTGGCCGCCGCGCGGGCCCGTACGATCACCGCCCACGCCCGGTCGGAGGAGGCGGTCGAGTTCCTGGCGCGCTTCGAGGCCGCCGCCACACTCCGGTCGGCCGTGGCGGAGCGGGCGAAGGTCGCGGCCCGCCACGCGGAGGACGGGGCCCACGACCGCCGTCGCCGCGAGATGTGGATCCGGGTGCTGCGCTGGCCGGTCATCGCCGCGATGGCCGTGTTCGACGCGTGGTACTTCATGCGGGTCTTCCAGTACCTCACCGTCAGCGAGGAATCCGTCTCCCTGATCGAGCAGACGGTCTCCTTCCTGCCCGGTGTCGTCCTGGCCCTGGCGCTCATGCTGTCGGGGCACGCCATCGCCGCGCCGCTGCACGGGATACGCGAGCGGCTGCACGCGCTCCGTGAGCGCCGTCCCGCGCTCGCCCTGCTCGGTTCGCTCGCGCTGCCCGTCCTCTACCTCGCCGCCGTACTGTTCACCGTCACCGTGTGGGCGATGCTGCGAGCGCGCGACACGGGAGTGGGGGAAGGGGAGGTCGAGGGCGCCCGGTACGCACCCGGCTGGGTGGCCGTGCTGATGCTGGTCCTCGCGATCACCGCGGTGGCGATGAAGGTCGTCGCCCACAACCCTTACGCGGACAGCGCCGCCGAGGCCCGCCGCGCCGTACTGCGCGCCCGGGGCACCTACGCCTGGCTGGTACGGAGGAGCGGCGCGGCCCTGCGCGACCATGAGCAGGCCTGGAGCGATCTGTGCGCACTCCGCGACGAACTGGCCTCACACGTCCGCCTGGAGAGCATGCGCGTCTGGGAGGCGGCGATCCTCACCGCCCGGATGCTCCACGGCCAGGCCGGACCCACGCCGCCCACCCCGGCCGCTCTTCCGGGCGGCGAGGCGGCGCAGACACCCATGGCTGCCTGGCCGGCGCCACTCTTCTCCGGTGTGGTCGAACCCCCGCCGGAGCTCGGTCCGCTGATCGAGGCGCACCGGATCTCCGTCACCTGCGCCCCGGCCGAACTGCGGGCCCGCCGTACCGAACTGATCACCCAGATCGACCGGCAGGCGGCGGTGTAGGCCCACAGACAGGCTCACGGACAAGCCCTGGCACGAGGACGGCTCTACCACGTGCGCCCCAGCGCCTGTTCGGCCCAGATGATCTTGCCGTCGGGGGTGTAGCGGGTGCCCCAGCGCTGGGTGAGCTGGGAGACGAGGAAGAGGCCCCGGCCGCCTTCGTCCTCGTCGGCGGCGTAGCGCAGATGCGGGGAGGTGCTGCTGGTGTCGGAGACCTCGCAGATCAGGGTGCGGACGTACAGGAGGCGTACCTGGATCGGGCCGGTGGCGTAGCGGATGGCGTTGGTGATCAGCTCGCTGAGGACGAGCTCGGTGGTGAAGGCCATGTCGTCCAGGCCCCAGCGCGTCAGTTGCCGGGAGAGGTCCGCCCGCGCGTCGGCCACGGCCGCCGGGTCGGAGGGGACCTCCCACTCCGCGATGCGGTCGGACGGGAGCAGGCGGGTGCGGGCGACGAGCAGGGCGATGTCGTCGCGCTGGCGGTCCGGGAGCAGGGCGCCGAGGACGGCCTCGCAGGTCTCCTGCGGGGTGCGCCCGGGGTGTCCCAGCGCGGTGGCAAGGGTGCGCATCCCGGTGTCGATGTCCCGGTCGCGGTCCTCGACGAGACCGTCGGTGTACAGGACGATGCTGCTGCCCTCGGACAGGCGCACGTCCAGCGCTTCGAAGGGCAGTCCGCCGAGCCCGAGCGGCGGTCCGGCGGGGAGTTCGGGGAACTCCACGGTGCCGTCGGGACGGACCAGCGCCGGGAGGAGGTGGCCGGCGCGGGAGAGGCTGCACACCCCGGCGGCGGGGTCGTAGATCGCGTACAGGCAGGTGGCGCCGGCGAGGACGGCCTCCTCGTTCCCCGCGGCGGCCTCCTGGTCGATGCGGTTGACCAACTCGTCGAGATAGCTGAGGAGTTCGTCGGGCGGCAGGTCGAGGGTGGAGAAGTTCTGCACGGCGGTACGCAGCCGGCCCATGGTGGCGGCGGCGTGCAGCCCGTGGCCGACCACGTCGCCGATGACCAGGCCGACGCGGGCGCCGGGCAGCGGGATCACGTCGAACCAGTCACCGCCCACCCCGGTCTGCGCGGGCAGGTAGCGGTGGGCGACATCGAGGGCGCTCTGTTCGGGCAGGCCGCGCGGGAGCAGGCTGTGCTGGAGGGTGACGGCCATGGCGTGCTCGCGGGTGTAGCGGCGCGCGTTGTCGATGCAGACGGCGGCGCGGGCACCCATCTCCTCGGCCAGGGACACATCCCCCTCCTCGAAGGGCGGCCGCTCCCGGGTGCGCCAGAAGTTGGCCACGCCCAGGAGCACGCCGCGCGCCTGGAGGGGGACGGTGATGAGGGACCGGCAGCCGTGGGTCTCGACCAGGTGGAAGCGCTCGGGATCCTGGGCCCGCCAGTCGTCGTCCACCGTCAGATCGCTGACCAGCACGGACCGTCCGGTGACAAAGCCCCTGGCCATCGGGGTGGGCGGGGGGTAGGTGTGGACCTCGTCCACCCGGTACAGGGGGTGGTCGTCGCGGATGCCGGAGAGGGCCACCCGGCGCAGCTCCGGCGCCTCGCGGTAGGAGCCCGCCGGTGGCTCCCCGCCGCTCAGGACGGGTTCGGAGAGGTCGACGGTGACGTAGTCGGCGAACCAGACGGCGGCGACCTGGGTCAGTTCCTCGGCGGTGCGCTGCACGTCGAGGGTGGTGCCGATCCCCATGCTCGCCTCGTAGAGCAGCCGCAGCCGGCTCTGGGCGGCCTCGGCCTTGCCCGCGAGGGCGAGCAGTTCGGTGGAGTCCCGCAGGGTGGCCACGCTGCCGGGCGGGCCGCCCCGGCGGTCCGTGGGCCGGTTGTTCACGGCCAGCAGGCGGTCCCCGACCGGCATCACCTCGTCGGTGGCCACCCGGCCGGAGATCAGCAGATCGGCCATCCGGGGGGAGAGCCCGAGGTCGGCGACGCGGCGCCCCTCCGCGTCCGGTGCCAGGCCGAGGAGGCGGCGCGCCTCGTCGTTCGCCAGGACGACCCGTCCGTCCGCGTCGGCGATGAGCACGCCCTCGCGCACGGCGTGCAGCACCGCGTCATGGTGCTCGTACATCCGGGTCATCTCGGCCGGGCCGAGTCCGTGGGTCTGCCGGCGCAGCCGTCTGACCGCCAGTGCCGTTCCGGCCGTGGCCAGGGCGAGCGCGGCGGCGCCGGCGCCGAGGACGACCGGGAGTTGGCGGTCGACCGCGCTGCTGACCCGGGAGACCTTCAGGCCGGACGACACCAGGGCCACGATCGCGCCCTTGGCGTCCCTGACCGGGACGACCGCCTGGACCTCGTTCCCCAGCGGGCCGTGGACGCTCTCGATGGTGACGCGCCCCTCCAGCGAGGGCTTGATGGTGCCGACGAAGTGCCGCCCGATCTCTCCGGGCTGCGGGTGCGTGTAGCGGATGCCGTCCCGGTTCATGACGACGATGAAGTCGACGCCGCCGGCCTTGCGCGCGGCCTCGGTCAGCGGCTGGAGCACCGCGCTGGGGTCGGGCCCGCGCAGGACGTCCACCAGGCCGGGGCTGTGGGCGAAGGTCTCGGCCGCGGCGAGCGAGCGGGCGCGGGCGCCCTCGAACCGGTCGCTCCGGGACTGGAAGAGCAGCGTGGTCACCGCGGCCACGACCAGCAGTGCCACGATCAGGATCTGCAGGACGAACATCTGGCCGGCGACACTGCGGCCGCCCGCCATCGAGCGCAGGCGCCGCGCGGAGCGCTGCGGCGAGCCGTCACCCCGCTCACGCCGGTTGCTGCGGCCCGGGCGCCGACCGGTGAACCAGCGCCCCGAAGGTGGCCACGGAAAGCGGCCGGGAATTCGGGCCATACCCCATGTGTACCCCGCGCCCCCGCGCGTCCGATACGCACCACGCCGGATATCGCATGACCATACGACGGGTTCACGGCTCGGAGCGGCACCGCCCTCGTGACATGCCGAGACCTCGCGACATGCCGGGAGCGTCAGTTCCGTCGGCCCAGGGCCTTGGCGCGGGTGTGCGACCAGCCGGTCAGCAGCACTCCGACGGCGACGAGCAGTGCGTGGGCGCCCAGGACGACCCCGAAGCCACCGCCGAGCCAGCCGAGGACTCCGGTGTTGTCGTGGTCGAAGAGCAGCCGGACCGCCCCCTGGGCGAAGAACACCATCATGACCGCGCCGATGATCTGCAGGACGTCGTACTTCACTGGTCCCCCTTCATGGTCTCCGAATCCCTCGTCGGGACGTTACGAACGTATCATTGGGGAGTTACGGAATATGACCGAATGCCGCAGTAAATTCGATTTACGTCACACAAATTCAGGTGCTGAAAAGGGGAAATGTGCGTGAGGAAAAGAAAGCGGGAAGGAAGTCCGTGAGCGGCCCCGTGTGCCGGATGTGCCGTACCGCCCTCACCCCCGCGGGGCGCGGCCGGCCGGCCCTCTACTGCTCGCGCGGCTGCCAGGCCAAGGCCTACCGGCGGCGCAAGCAGACGCCTCCCCCGGCGGCCGGACGGCCGGCCGCGGCGAGCGGTGCCCAGGCCCGCCGGCGCCGGCAGATCGCCGAGGCGCTGTGGCGGATCGCCGCCGAGCGGGGACTGCACGCGGCCAGTCTGCGGGAGGTGGCGGCGGAGGCCGGGGTGTCGCTGCGGGCGGTGCAGTACCACTTCGAGAACAAGCATCAGCTGCTCGTGGGCGCGCTGCATCTGCTCCACGAGGAGAACGAACGGATCGCCCGCTCGCGCATCACGGACGACCTCTCGGATCCGCGCGCTCTGCTGCGCGCCGTGCTGGACGAGTTCCTCCCGGTGGACGCCCAACGCACCACCGCACTCCGGGTGTTCACGGCCTATTACGTCCGGAGCCTGACCGACCCCGCACTCGCCGAGGTCTTCCTCTCCGCCGAGCAGCACCTGGAGCGGATGGTGGCCGGGCTGATCGAGACGGCGCAGGCGGCCGGGTGCACCGCGCCCGGCCTCGACGCCCGGTGCGAGGCCGATCTCCTGGTCGCGGGGGCGGTCGGGCTGGGCACCGACGTACTGCACGGGCGCCGCACGCTGGACGACGTACGGCGCACCCTGGACTACCACCTGGACAAGATCTTCGCCGGGGACCCGGTGCGCACGGCACGAGTCCCCGGCGAAGACCGCCGGACCGCCGCGGACGATCAGCGGGCGGCGGGCGCGGACGCTCAGCGGGCGGCGGGCTCCGGATAGAACTCGCGCCGCCGGCCGCGGCGGTCCCTGAGCCGGCCGAGCAGGCCGGCCGGGTATTCGAGGAGCCAGTAGCTCACCGTCGCCACGGGCAGTGCCACCAGGTACACGATCAGCAGCGCGACCGGGAAGCCCGACGGGCCGGCGGGGAGCACCCCGGCCTGGTACAGCTGGCGCATCACCGGCTCGTGCCAGACGAAGAGGCTGTAGCTGATCAGTCCGACGGCAGTGAGCTGACGGGCCGTCAGCAGGCGCTGCACGGCGTGCGGCCGTCGCAGGTGGACGGTGCTGAAGACCAGCACCGTCCAGAGGGCGGAGGCGATCGGGTGGTAGAAGGTGGCGGCGAAGCTCTCCGGCCCGGAGGGCATGGCGAGCGCGAGCAGGCCGGCCAGGGAGAGGGCCGCCAACGGCAGCGCGCCGCGCGGGCCGAGGCGGCCCCGGTCCCCGAGCGCGGCCGTCGCCACGGCCAGCCCCATCCCGGCCGCGAACCCCCCGAAGCGGGCCTGCGGGCCGAAGTAGGCCACCCAGTCGGTGTACGGCACCCCGAGCCCGTAGCGGGCGACCGCGAGCCAGACGACCGGCACCACGAACAGGAGCGCGCAGCCCGCCGCGCACACCGCCACCCGGCTGCCGCGCCGCCGCAGCGGGCGGCAGGCGCGGACCGCCAGCGGACCCAGCGCCACCAGGACGAGGTAGAACAGCACCTCCAGCGAGAGCGACCAGGTCGGGCCGATGGTGTAGAAGATCCGCTGCTGGTCGAAGACATGGGTGAAGGTGAGGTGCTCGACCAGGTCCCGCCAGTTGCCCGGCAGGGTCGGATTGCGGCTCGCCCAGACGACCAGGACCGCCACGAAGTACAGCGGAAGGATCCGGATCGCCCGCCGGAAGAGGAACAGCCGGGCGGGCCGGACCGAGCCGCCGTCGAGGGCGGCCCGCGCGTACGGCAGCGTCAGCAGATACGCGGACAGCACGAAGAACAGGTCGATGACCTCCAGGGAGAGGACCGCGCCGACCAGCGGATTGTCGATCGGCGGATGGCTGCCCTGTGCGTCGTGGCGGACGTACTGCTGCCAGACGTGGAAGACGACGGTGCTCAGCGCGGCCAGTCCCCGCAGACCGTCGATGGCACCGGCTCGGCTACGGGCCGGTGCGGCGGCCGTGCTCATCGGCGGGCCACCGCCTTCGTGGCGGTCCGGGGGGTGACCCGCCACTGCCGGTCGCCCAGCGCCTCCTTCAGATGGGCCTGCCGGGCCACCATGTTCTTGAAGTGACTGTAGAAGACGGTCGACACGACGAAGTACGACCAGAACCACCGGCGGCGCGAGCGGAGTTCGGGGACCGCCAGCCGCCAGGCGAACAGCGCCTGTACGGGCCCGGCCGCCAGGGTGACGAGCAGGGCCAGGACGCACACCGGTACCGCCCAGTCGAGGTGCTGCGGACCGCCGGCCTTCCAGACCGAGTACAGCAGGATCGGCAGGATCTGCAGGGTCAGCCACGGCTGCACCTCCCGCCAGCCCAGCAGGACGAGCAGGCCCAGCTTCTGACGGGCCGTGAACACCGGAGACCGCAGCCCCGGCCACAGGTGCTTGAGCGAGACCTGCAGCCAGCCCTGTGCCCAGCGGGAGCGCTGGTTCCACAGCGCCTTCGGGGTGGTGGGCGCCAGCTCGCGCGAGATGAGGGTGCGGTCGACGGCGAACCGGGCGCCCTCGGCCAGGGCGCGCAGGGTGGAGTCGATGTCCTCGGTGAGCATCGAGCCGTGCATCCGGGTGCGGGCGAGCAGGTCCGTGCGCCAGAAGCCGTTCGAGCCGCCGAAGACGCCGAAGCCGTAGAGCCGGGTCCGGCCGGGGTGGCTGACCGCGTAGATCGCCTCGAACTCCACCGCCACCAGCTTCGCGATCCGCGAGCTCTCGCCGTTGCGTATCACGCAGTGGCCCTGGACCACGTCGTAGCCGTTGGACAGCCAGTGCCAGGCGTCCCGGAAGGCGGTGGGGGCGGGGTGGTGGTCGGCGTCGAAGATGCCGACGAACTCACCGCGGACGCGGGTGACCGCGGCGTTGATGTTCTGCGCCTTGGAGGTGGAGCCGGCGACCGGCAGCAGAACCAGCCGCGGGTCGCGGGCGGCGATCTCGCGGAGGGTGTCCTCGACCGGCAGCGGGTGCGGCGTGTTGTACGCCAGCACGATCTCCAGCTCGCCCGGGTAGTCGACGCGGAGGAAGGATTCGACCGTGTCGACGATGGTCGCGGCCTCATTGGGCAGATACGCGGCGATCACGGCACTGGCCGGCGGGTACGGCGCTCCGGGCCGCTCGGGCCGGTCCGCCGCGTCGAGGGAGAACAGGCACTCCAGCACGATCAGCACCGCGGACAGCACCAGCCCGGCGACCACCACCCAGTACATCGCCGACGCCAGGTCCCAGCCCAGCGTGTACGCCTGCTGGTAGAGCACGAACGGGGCGCCGACGCCGAGCAGCAGGGCCAGCACCGGCGAGAGCGCCGAGAGGACGGGGCGGATCAGCCTGCTGAGTGGCGGGCGCCGGTGGCGGTGCGGTGCGCCGCGCATCCAGGGCGCGTATCTGACCGGCCGCAGGTCCCGGTACCGGAGCGCCTCCCGGACGGCGTCCCGGGCCTGGCCGATGGCCTGCGTGCCCTCGGTGCAGCCGGTCAGCGGCAGCCAGCCGATCGCCGGGGTGAGGCGGACGTTCTCGTCCGCGACGACGAACCGGGTACCGGCCACGGCCCCGGCGAACTTCTCCAGGCCGCGGCGGGCGGTCTCCTCGTCGACGCCGGGCAGCAGCATCAGCAGGCGGCCGTCGTCGTCCCAGCCGAGCCGGTCGCAGACACTGCCCAGCTGCTCGGCGGCCCCGGCCAGCCGCTCGGCGACCTCCCGGCGGATCCGTTGCCCGAGGCGGGCCTCCAGGGCGGCCATCTCGGCCACCCCGACCACGGCGACGGCCCCGCCGCGCCGGGCGGCTTCGGGGCGCCGCAGCTCGCGGCCGAGCTCGTCCAGGAAGTGCGGCCGGGAGTAGAGCCCGGTACGCGGGTCGCGCGGCAGGCTCTCGACCGGTACGGGGACCCGGCGGAGCTTGGCCTCGATACGGGCGGACAGCTCGTCCGGGTCGGCGGCCTCGGGTACGCAGTCGTCGGCCCCGTGGCGCAGCAGGTTCACCACCCCGGCGGGCTCCGGCGCCGGGGTGACCACGAGCAGCGGCAGCGCCCGTCCGGCGGGGGCGGTGCGCACCTCCTGGATCAGGTCGAGGCCGCTGTCGTGCCGTTCGCCGGGCGCGCGGTGGGCGTCGAGGGCGACGACGGCGTCCGGGCGGGTCTGCCCCATGCGCCGGCCGATCTCGCCGGGCGGGGCGTGGCTCACCTCGTGGCCGGTGGCGCGCAGGGTCCGGGTGAGCCGCTCCAGGCGCGGCCCCGGAGCGCCGGCGACCAGCACATGGCCGCCGGTGCGGAGGTCGCTGGGCGAGCTGTCGAGGGCGGAGTGGTCCGTGGTGTCGAGCAGGGCCGCGGGGAAGCCCTGGGCAGGGTCGTGGTGCGAAGTGAGCACCTGGGAAGGTCCTTTCGTGCGGGGAGACATGCGAAAGCGGGTCCGGAGGCCGCGCAGGGGCTTCCGGACCGTCAGCCGAGCCGGGTTTCTGTCAGTTACATGACAGATAACAAGTCGCGGTCGCTCTCGCTCTCCGTCTCTCCGCGGGACGGACGACGGCGCACGGGCGCACGGGCACTAAAACGGGCACCAAGTCGGGGAACGCACAAGGGCGTTCCGGCATGGGTCGCATAGGAAGGTCCCATCCTGAATCGGATCGTGGGGGCGGACCGAAGGTTCGGGTGCCGACTCTCCCGCGAAACGGGACGGTCGGCAACACCACCCTCGACGCCCTCTGTGACACCACACCTACATCGGGGTAACGCTGTCATTACGGCGAATCGTCCGGGCGGTTCCGCCACCCCTGGCCCCCTGTGCCGTCTGCCGCCTTTCGCGGGTAACGCCCCGTGTTCGCCCGGAACACGACCCGTGGTCCCGGACCGCCGTACCGCGCAGGGCTCGAAATACCGTTTTGAGCAGGGGCTTTGTGCGCTGCGGCGAGGCCGCGACAACAGGCGGGGCCCGGCTCCGCGCCGTAACATTCTGAATATGGCTGAGCGGCCGGAGACGCCCACCGCGCCGGAACTCGTCGTCGAGTCCGACGGTGGCACTCAGGTGATGAGCCCCGGCCGCGTCTATCACGTGGGGCGGGACCCCACCAGCGAGGTCGTCCTCCGTGATGCCAGGGTCTCCTGGCATCACGCGGTACTGCGCGCGGAGGGCGGCCACTGGCTGGTGGCGGACGAGGGCAGCACGAACGGCACCTTCGCCGACGGTCGGCGGATCACGGAAGAGACCGGGGTCGGGCCGGGCAGCGTCATCCGGTTCGGAAACCCCGCCGACGGACCGTGCGCGGTGCTCTCCTCCGCACCCCGGCCGTCCCGGGCCGAGCAGCCCTCCGCCGTCTCGCACCCCGCCGGCACCCACACCTTCCGTCAACCGAGCGCCGTACGGCCGATACCGGCCGCCCGGACCACCAGAATCGGCCGCGCACCCGACAACGACCTGGTCGTCAACGACCTCACTGTCTCCCGCAGGCACGCGGAGCTGCACGCCGGTCCCGACGGTTTGGAGATCGTCGACATGGGCAGCCACAACGGCACCTACCTCAACGGCCGGCCGGTCGACCGCGCCCCGATGTCCGCCGGTGACATCGTCGGCATCGGCCACTCCACGTTCGCCCTGGTCGGCGACGAACTACAGGAATTCCTCGACACCGGCGAGGTGTCGCTGGACGTACAGGGCCTGGCCGTACGGGTCGACGGCGGCCGCCGGACGCTGCTGGACCGGGTGTCGTTCCCGGTGGGCGAGCGGTCGCTGCTGGCGGTGGTCGGGCCGAGCGGCGCGGGCAAGTCGACGCTGCTCAACGCGCTGACCGGGCTGCGCCCCGCGGACGAGGGCACGGTGCTCTACGACGGACGCGACCTCTACCGCGACTACGCGGAGCTGCGTCGGCGCATCGGCCTGGTGCCGCAGGACGACATCCTGCACCAGCAGCTGACCGTGCGCCGGGCCCTCGGCTACGCGGCACGGCTGCGCTTCCCCGAGGACACCGCGAAGGCCGAACGGCAGGCACGGGTCGACGAGGTGGTCCACCAACTGGGCCTGGACCAGCGGGTGAACCAGCCGATCCACAGTCTCTCCGGTGGCCAGCGCAAGCGGGTGAGCGTGGCCCTGGAGTTGCTGACGAAGCCCTCGCTGCTCTTCCTCGACGAGCCGACCTCCGGTCTGGACCCCGGTATGGACCGGTCGGTGATGCAGATGCTGCGCGGTCTGGCGGACGACGGCCGTACGGTCATCGTCGTCACGCACAGCGTGCTGAGCCTGGACGTCTGTGACCGGCTGCTGGTCATGGCGCCGGGCGGGTCGGTCGCGTACTACGGGCCGCCGGAGCACGCGCTGCCGTACTTCGGGTACGCGCAGTGGCCGGAGGCGTTCGAGGCCTTCGAGAACGACCGCGGCCAGGACTGGGCGGGCCGGTACCGCGCCTCACCGCTGCACCAGCGCTATATCGCCATGGACTCCCACCAGCCTCCGCGCGCCCCGGAGCCGCCGAAGGCCCCGGTGGAGGCGCCCGCCACGCAGAGCTGGGGCGCGCAACTGAGCACCCTGGTCCGGCGGTACGCGGCGGCGCTCGGCTCCGACCGCACCTTCCTGGTCATCATGGTCGCGCTGCCGTTCGTGATGGGCGCGATGGCGCGCGCCCTGGCGGGTTCCGCCCTCACACCGGACTCGACGCTCAACACACTGTTGATCCTGAGCGTCGGGGCGGTACTGACCGGCGCCGCCAACGCCGTGCGCGAGCTGGTCAAGGAGCGGACGATCTACCGGCGGGAGAGAGCCGTCGGCCTGTCCCGTACGGCGTACCTGATGTCCAAGGTGCTGGTGCTGGGGCTGATCACGGTGGTGCAGGCCGTCGTCCTCACGATGGTGGGGCTGGGCGGTGTGCGGCTGAACGCACCCGGCGGCAAAGGCGTGTTGCTGCCGCCGCTGCTCGAACTCACCCTTGCCGTCGCCCTGTTGGCGTTCACCGCCATGATGCTCGCCCTGGTGGTCTCCGCGCTGGTACGCAAGGAGGAGGCCACCATGCCGCTGCTGGTCCTCGTCGCGATCATCCAGGTCGTGTTCTGCGGCGCGCTGCTCTCCCTGCACGGCGTACCGGGGCTGGAGCAGCTGGCGTGGCTGGTGCCGTCCCGGTGGGCGTTCGGCGCCATGGCGGGCACCATCGACCTGCACCGGCTGATGCCGGAGAACCTCACCGCGGATCCGCTGTTCCAGCACACCCCCGGGATCTGGCTGCTCGACATGGGCATGCTGGTGGTGCTCTCCCTGGTCTCGGGATTCCTGGTGGCCCGGCTGTTGCGGCGGCACGAGCCGGAAATCATGCGCAAGTAGCCCGAGGAGCCGCCTGTGACCTCACCAGAATTCCTCCCCAGCCATATCGTCCCGCCGCGAGGTATGGCGTCCTGGCCGGCGCCGGACGCGACCCTGCCCAGCTCACCGCTCGATCCGCTGCTGCCCGTCCAGGTCATCGACCGCCGGGGCGACTGGGCGCAGGCGTTGTGCTCCAACGGCTGGTCGGCCTGGGTGGACGGCCGGCTGCTGCTGTCCGTACCGCGCGAACCGCCGGCCGCCGCACAGCCCGCCGCCCGCGCCGCGGACCCCCGGCCGCTGCTGGGCGAGGTGGAGGGCGAACTGGCCAGGTACCGGCAGCTGGTCGAGGAGCTGGCCGCCGGGCAGCTCGACGGCGAGGCGTTCGCCGAGCGGACCCTCGGCACCCGGCTGGGCGTGGTCGTGGACGGTGACGCGGTCTGGCTCTACGACACGCGGCACGAGCGGTGGTGCTACTGCGACGGGGTGTCGCTCCAGACGTACGCGGTGGGGTCGGGGCCGTCGTCCCGGGGCTCCGGAGAGGAATCGCCGCCGGCGTACCCGCCGAGGCCGTCGGGACCGCCGGGTGAGGTCCCGTGAACCCCGCGAACGGCGAACCTCCCCACCGGGAGCGCTCCACCGCGCCCGACTCCTCCGGGCTGCGCGGCCGCCGGATCGCCGGGTACCGGCTGGACGACGAGATCGGCCGGGGCGGGATGGCGGTGGTCTACCGGGCGGAGGACCTCCGGCTCGGCCGCACCGTGGCGGTGAAGCTGCTGGCACCCGAGCTCGCCCGGGACGACACCTTCCGCCGGCGCTTCGCCCATGAGTCACGTGTCGCCGCGGCCATCGACCATCCGCACATCGTGCCGGTCTTCGAGGCCGGTGAAGCCGAAGGGCTGCTGTACATCGCGATGCGCTACGTACAGGGGCGGGATCTGGCGGCGCTGCTCGACCGGGACGGGCCGCTGCCCCTGGACACCGCCTGCCGGATCGCCGCACAGGTGGCCTCCGCGCTGGACGCCGCGCACGCCCACGACCTGGTGCACCGGGACGTCAAACCGGGCAACATCCTGATCGCCGAGGGCACCGACCCCGACCGCCCCGAGCACGTCTACCTGACCGACTTCGGGCTGACGAAGAAGTCGCTGTCACCGACCGGGTTCACCAGGGCCGGACAGTTCGTCGGCACGCTGGACTATGTGGCACCCGAGCAGATCTCGGGCCGCCCGGTGGACGGCCGGTGCGATGTCTACAGCCTGGCCTGTGTGCTCTTCGAGATGCTCACCGGCGGACCGCCGTTCCGGCGCGAGGACGATATGGCGCTGCTGTGGGCGCACCAGTACGACCCGCCGCCGGCCCTCACCGAGCTGCGCCCCGACCTGCCACCGGCCGTCGACGAGGTCTTCGCCCGGTCCCTGGCCAAGGCGCCCGACCAGCGCTACGAGACCTGCCGTGGCTTCGTCGAGGCGCTGCGCGCGGCCGGCCGCGCCCCCGCGCCCGAGCCACCGGCCGCCACCGCTCCGGCCCACCCGCCGACCCAGGTGACACCCAGCCCGGACCGGACCGCCCGCCGCCGCAGCGCCGCTCCCCCACCGCCGCCGCACTGGGCGACCGCGGTGTTCCCCGGCCGCCCGGGAAGACCGGAGAGCGGCCAGGGCTGAGGAGCACTACTGGACGTCCCCCGGGGACACCTGCCCGGGATGCCGTACCCGGCGCGCCGGCAGGCTGCCGAGGAAGCCGGTGACCAGGCCCCAGAGGAGGCCCGCCGCCACCAGGCGGAGGAGCTGCGGCCGCACGACGACCTCGCCGCCCAGGTTCCCGCCGAGGTCGCCGACGCCGATCAGGGAGATCCCGTAGTGGGCGGTGATCCGGGTGAGCAGTCCGACGGCGAGCAGGGTGAGGCCGAGCGCCACGGCCATCCCGACCGCGTGCCGCCAGGCCGGCAGCCGGGCCGGCGAGCGGACCGCCGCGGTGAAGGCGGCGGTCAGCAGCACCACGGCCGCCACCGCCACCAGCAGCCAGGCCCGGCCGTCCCGCTCGGCGACCGAGCCGAAGTCGAGGGTCTGCGTCCCGTCCCTGCGCAGCACCAGGTCCAGGACGTTCGGCAGCGGAAGGCCGATGGCCTTGTCGGCATGCCCGACCCAGCCACCGCCGGTGCCCACGCCCAGCGCCATCCAGGCCAGGTTCGGCAGCCCGAGGAGCAGCACCGCAAGGGTCTCGGCCGGACGGTCCCGGGTGATCAGCTCGATGACGCCGATGACGAGCGCGATCGCCACATAGGCCAGCAGGGTCAGCACCATCGCGAAGGCGGGCGGCCGGAACGAGTTCTGGAAGCGCAGCAGCGGGGAGGAGAGCGGGGCACGGCGGGAGACGAGGAAGACCAGCACCAGCAACGCCAGCAGCCACAGCAGCCCGAAGCCGAGCGTCGCGCCCACATCGGCGCGGAACCCGACGGTGGGGGTGCTGCCCAGCTCCGCGCCGATCTGGTCGACGAGGTCGTCGCCCACCAGGATCCGGAAGTCGTGCCGGGCGGCGAGCGCGACCACCAGCAGGAGCACCAGCCAGCACACCGCCGTACGGCCGATCCGGCCGAGCAGCTCCGAGGTGCGTACCACGGCATGCCGGCGCAGCGGCAGCAGGAAGACGGCGGCGAGCACCAGCGCACCGGCCACAGTGACCGACAGCGGTACGGCGTCCAGCCCGGCGTCCGCCTCCCCGAAGACCCCGGCCTCGCCGGACAGCCGGAGCGAGCCGCCGGCTGCGACCACCACGGCGGCCGCGACCACCGACGGGAACGCCCCGCCGGGCAGATCCCCGGCACCGGCCGCCCACAGCCCCAGCGCGGCGACCACGATCATGGTGACGATCCCCGCCAGGGCCGTACCGAGCGCCTCCGCCCAGGCCGTCACGGCGGGCGGGAGGCCGGGGGCACGTACCGGCCCCGGCGGCTCGGTGGGCGCGTGGCCTGGCATCTGAACGGTCTCCTCGCGGGACGGGGACGGCATCGCGGGTCCGGCGTACGCACGCGGCACGGCAGCACGGTCACGGAGGCCGGAGTGCCCGCGGGCACGTTCCACCGTAAGCACGGGGTGTGCCACTCCGCTTGCGGACAGTGCCCATCACGGGCACACAATGGCGTATCGCCTCACCACATACCGGCACTTTTCTCACCAGATGGCCCTTCAGCGCCGGAAGGGGGACCCGTGACAGCCACCCCGCCGCCGGACAGCCGCCCCACCGGGCCGCCCGCGGGCCCGCTCGCCGGCCCCCCGTCCGGCGCTCCGCCCACCCCTCCCCCGGGCGAGCCGACACGGACGGGCGCCCCGCCGGGACGGCGGCGGCCCACTCCTCCCGGGCCGCCCCGCCCGCCCGGCGGCCCCGGGGGCCGGGGCGGTGGCGGGGGCGGCGGCGAGGAGGGCGGCGAGCCCTGGTGGAGGTCCGCGCCCCGGATCGCGATCATCGCGGCCGCGGTGGTCGCGGCCGTGATCGTCACCCTCGTCCTCACCCGGCCGGAGGGCGCGGCCGCCGGCGAACTGTTCGCCGAACCGGCCGCGGCGACCGGCCCGCATCCGTTCACCACCTCCGCGGCGAACGGCACCACCCCGGTCCCGTCCGCCACCCCGAGGAAGTCCGGCAACGCGACCAGCGTCGTCCGGGGCTCGGCGGCCGGCCTCTACGGCGGCACCCAGAACGAGGCGAGCTGCGACACCGAGAAGCAGATCCGCTACCTCCGGAGCGCCCCGGCCAGGAACGAGGCCTTCGCCGGCGTCCTGGGCCTGAAGGCGGGAGAGGTCCCCGGCTACCTGCGGTCACTCACGTCCGTACAACTGGCCTATGACACCCGGGTCACCAACCACGGCTACAAGGACGGCAAGGCCTACTCCTTCCAGTCGGTACTCCAGGCCGGCACCGCGGTCATGGTCGACTCGTTCGGGCAGCCGAAGGTGCGCTGCATGTGCGGGAACCCGCTGACGGACCCTCAGGAGCTCAAGGAAGGCTGGCAGACCCGCGGCCAGAAGTGGCCCGGGTACCAGCCCGGCAACGCGGTCGTCGTGAAACGATCCAGCACCCCGGTCCGTGAATTCACCCTACGGAACCCCAGAACCGGCGAATGGTTCAAACGCCCCAAAGGCGACCACGGCCCCACCAGCGACCGGCCGACGGCCCCGCCGACCGACACCCCCAGCGGCCCCCCGTCATCCCAGCCCCCGCCCACCGGCACCTCGCCCGGAGAGAGCTCCACCGGCACCTCGCCCGGGCCGACGACCCCCGGTGCGCCCCCCACCGAATCCCCGCCGTCGGAGACCCCGGAAGTCCCCACCACCCCCGTCGGCCCGACCGACACCACCGGCGGGTACACCCCCGGCGGCGAGACCCCGCCCACCGAGGAGACCACCGAAACGCCGGCACCCCCGTCCTGACGCTCACCGCCTCCGATACCGAACTGTGTCCTTAATATCCCATGCACCGCACAACCATCAGCGCGGACAAACCCTCTGATTATGCGGCGGGGGCATGGGTGGCCTTCTGACGGTTACGGCCTCACCGGGCCTGGCCTCCGCCAATGCCAGTCGTTCTGCATTGGAGGGACCCCGTGCACGCCGCACCCCGTCGCCACACCACCCGGTTGATACCCGCCCTGATAGCGTCGGCCGGCCTGCTGACCGCGTGTGGAACGGGCGCCGATTCCTCGAAGGCGGAGGAACCGGCGACCAAGGTGACCGTCAACCCCGCCGCGGGTGGCAAGTCGGTCAAACTCGGCTCCCAGATATCCGTCCAGGCCTCCGGCGGCAAGCTCACCGCGGTCGACGTCAAGGACGACAAGGGCACCCAGGTCACCGGTCGGCTCGCCGGTGACGGCACCTCATGGAAGTCGGACGGCAAGCTCCTGCCGAAGACCACCTACACGGTGAAGACCACCGCGAAGTCGACTCAGGGCAAGGAATCCTCCGCCACCTCGAACTTCACCACCGAGCAGGCCGACAAGGTGAACAAGCTCACCAACACCCCCAGCGGCGGCCAGACCGTCGGCACCGGTATGCCGATATCGATCCGCTTCGACAACAAGATCGACAAGGACAAGCGCGCCGAGATCGAGAAGGCGCTGAAGGTCACCAGCGAGCCGAAGGTCGAGGGCGCCTGGGGCTGGGTCAAGGACTGGAGCGGCGACGACCGGATCGACTGGCGCCCCAAGGACCCCTGGCCGGCCGGCACCAAGGTCTCGGTGAAGGGCTCACTGGGCGGTATCAACTCCGGCACGGACAGCGGCTGGTTCGCCAAGAACTACGACTGGGACTTCAAGATCGGCGACGACCGCAAGGCCGTCATCGACGTCCCCTCGCACACCCTGACCATGTACGAGAACGACAAGAACGTCGGCAGCGTCACCGGCTCCGCGGGCTCGTCGACGGACCCCACGCGCGGCGGCATCCACACCGTACGCAGCAAGAACGCCGCCGAGACGATGGACTCCGCCACCATCGGCTACGGCGACCAGTGGAAGCTGGACTCGCAGTGGGTCACCCACCTCACCGCCTCCGGGACCTTCCTGCACTCCGCCCCGTGGAACAAGTCCCTCGGCGTGGAGAACAACAGCCACGGCTGCTTCGGCATGACCACCTCGGACGCGAAGAAGGTCTACGACTTCCTGACCATCGGCTCCAGGGTCGAGGTGAAGGGCACCTCCAGCACCGTCAAGACGGACGTCGGCAACGGCCTGGAGGTCTGGCAGGAGACCTGGCCGGAGTGGCAGAAGCGGTCTGCGCTGCGCTAGCTGCTTCCCACGTTTTCGGCTTTCCCGCCGTACCTCCGTTTCGCCGTTGCGCCTGCGGCGGGCGTGGGTTTGTCGGGTGCGGGTCCGCTCCTCCGGACTTCGTCCTGCGGAGCGGCCCCTCCCGGGAGTGGGAGGAAAAACGGTGGGTGGGGGCGTGCGTGAGTGGTCCCCTGCGGGCAGGTGATCGCTTACGTACACCCCCCCCCATCCGATCCGAAGCGCTGGCCCCGTGCCCGTCCTACTGCTGGGCGGGTGCGGGGCTTTGGGTATGTCCGGGCGTCAGAAGGCCCCGCCACCTGTTGCGAGGCAGCGGGGCCGGGGGTGTCGTGTGAGATCAGACGATGGTGGGGAGCACGCCGCCCTTGACGCTGGTCACGAACGAGGACCAGGACGATGCGGGGAAGGCCAGTGCGGGGCCGTGCGGGTCCTTACTGTCCCGGACGGGGACGACGCCGGAAGCTACGAACGCGGGGGCCCATTCGATGCAGTCTCCGCCGTTCCCCTGGCTGTAGCTGCTCTTGACCCACTCCACGGCGGAGAGATTGGGGGGCGTGCTCATGGGTGTACTCCTTCATAGCGTGACCGGCAACGGGCCGGAGAATCCGTGATCACGGAGGGACGCCACGTGATATGGAAGAGAACGGCCGCAGGTACCTGCGGTGCTGGACATGCGGTAGCCAGATGCCCATGTAGGGAGCCCGATGACGCTCTGTGTGTGCGAAGAACGAGAACGCCCGGTAGGACCGGACGGCCGCATGAACGCACTGTGCGAAGTGTGTGCAGCCCGACATGACCTCTACGAGGCGCAGTTCGAGCTGAAGTCCGTCATGGAAGTCGAGCGGGAGAACCCGTGCCCGACATGCCAAGGTCACGGATTCCTCTCCACGGAGCGCTACGACCTTGGCAGCACCCGCCCGTACATGTACGCCACGGCGGAATGCGACGCGTGCGGCGGCACGGGGGTGACCATCGGTGGTGAATCGTCGACCGGGTAGCTTTCCCGGCAACCAGTGCGTGCAGTGATCGACCGACGGCCCCGTCCGGGCTCGCTCCCGGGCGGGGCACTCTCAGGCCCGTCACGGAGAAGTACCCGTTACGGGCGTCGGGAAGCCGACAACGTGGGAAGCGAGCCCGGCGCAGCGGAGTGCGCGGCGGAGGCGGTGTGCGCGGGACCTCAGGAGGTGAGGATCGCCGGGTCGCTGACGCCCGGCGCTCCGGTCTCGACGTGGCCGGCGAACCGGCGCAGGAAGGTCCGGTCGGTGTCGGAGGTGACCGACAGGTCGTACCAGCGCTTGGTGGCCCGCAGGTCGATGGTGTGCTCGACGGTGGCGCCCGCCTTCACCTTGAACGTCTCGTCCGTGCCGCCGTACGCGTTCGTCACCGTGAGGTGGGCGTCACCGGAACCCGCGTTCGTCAGGGTGAGCTTGAGTTTGCCGCCGGCCTTGACGTGGCGTGCGGTGACCTCGGGGCCCGCGGTCCCGCCGGGGCCGCGGAAGACGCGCAGGAAGCCGTTCGGGCCGAACACCGACAGGTCGTGGCTGCCCTTCGAGTACGCCGAGTTCCAGGTGTCGGAGAGCTTCTTGCCCGCCTCGGCGGTGTACGTCCAGGGGCCGTCGGTGCGGTTGCCGGAGCGGACGTGGAAGCAGGCGCCCGCGTCGGGGCCGCCGCTGAAGGTGAGCGTGAACGTCCCTGCCTTCGGGTCGGCCTTGCCGTCCACCAGTGGCGCGTACGGCAGCGGACGGGTGGGCCGGGAGCCCTTCTCCTGCTTGGGCAGGGCCGGGTCGGCGGGCGCGTGCGGGACGTAGTCGGGGTGGCGCTCGTGGTCCGGCGGCTGATAGGCGTCGGTGGGCGGCAGGTGCGCGGGGGCGGTGTCCTTGCCGCGGAAGTCGAAGGCGGAGGTGAGGTCGCCCGCGACGGCGCGCCGCCAGGGCGAGATCTGGGGCTCCTCGACACCGAAACGCTCCTCCATGAACCGGATGATCGACGTGTGGTCGAACACCTCGGAGCAGACGTAGCCGCCGGTGCTCCACGGCGACACGACGATCATCGGGACGCGGACGCCCATGCCGTAGTGCCCGGCCGCGTACTGCAGGTTGCCCGGGAAGTGGTCGAGGGCCGTGTCGACGGTGGACCTGCCCTGCGCGGCGGAGGCCGGGACGTAGGGCGGCACGACGTGGTCGAAGTAGCCGTCGTTCTCGTCGTAGGTGAGGAACAGGGCCGTCCTGGCCCATACGTCCGGGTTGGCGGTGAGTGCGTCCAGGACCTGGGCGATGTACCAGGCACCGTAGTTGGTGGGCCAGTTGGGGTGCTCGGAGAAGGCCTCCGGGGCGGCGATCCAGGAGATCTGCGGCAGCTTGCCGGCCTTGACGTCGGCTTTGAGGGCGTCGAAGTAGCCGTCGCCCGCCTTGACGTTGGTACCGGTACGGGCCTTCTCGTGGAGCGGATCAGCGGACTTGGCGTTGCGGAAGTTGTGGAAGTAGAGCAGCGAGTTGTCGCCGTAGTTGCCGCGGTAGGGGTCGTCGCTCAGGCCCCAGTGGCCTGCCGCGTCCAGGCCGTCGCCGATGTCCTGGTAGACCTTCCAGGAGATCCCGGCCTTCTCCAGGCGCTCGGCGTACGTCGTCCAGCCGTAGCCCGCCTCCTGGTTGCCGAGGACCGGGCCGCCGCCCTTGCCGTCGTTGCCGACGTGACCCGTGAGCATGTAGTAGCGGTTGGGGTCGGTGGCTCCGAGGAAGGAGCAGTGGTAGGCATCGCAGAGGGTGAAGGCGTCGGCGAGCGCGTAATGGAAGGGGATGTCCTTCCGGGTCAGGTACGCCATGGTGCGCTCGGACTTGGCGGGTATCCAGTTGTCGTACCTGCCGTTGCTGAACGCGCTGTGCCCGCCCGCCCAGTCGTGGTCGAGGCCCGCGATGAACTGCATGCCGAGGTCCTCGGCGTCCGGCCGGAAGGGCAGGACCTCCTTGCCACCGCCCTGCTGGTGCCAGACGGACTTGCCGCTCGGCAGCGTGACGGGGCGCGGGTCGCCGAAGCCGCGTACGCCCTTCATCGTGCCGAAGTAGTGATCGAAGGAACGGTTCTCCTGCATGAGCACGACGATGTGCTCCACGTCCTTGATGGAGCCGGAGCGCCGCGCGGCGGGGATGGCCGCGGCCCGGGCGATGCTGCCGGACAGGGCCGAGACGCCGGCGGTGGCGCCGGCGATCTGGAGGAAACGCCGGCGATTCAGTTCAGGCATGGGTCCGTTACCTCTTCGGGTGGGGGGTTCGCAGTGCGTTCAGCAGAGTGTTCCAAGAGGAAGGAGCGTCAGGGAAGGCCAGGTGTCGGATGTGTGACGTGTCGCGGTACACGCGTCGAACTCGCTGGAGCCATGCGTCGAATTCGCCGGTGCCACGCGTCGAACTCGCCGGCGCCGGAAGGGCGGCCGCCCCGGTGGACGAGGCACCGGGGCGGCCGCCTCCGGGCTCAGCCCGTCACCGGCGCCGGCTCGCCGGCCCGGTTCAGCCGCCCGGTACGGTGCAGCCCGTACAGGGCCGCGCTGCAGGCCAGACCGAGGGCCGGCAGCGCGAGCCAGGGCAGGGCGGGCAGACCGGCCGCCCGGGAGGCGTCCAGGGCGCCGCCGGTCAGCAGGTTCCCGAGGGTGATTCCGACTCCGCAGATGGTGCTGTAGAGCCCGTAGTGGGTGGCGACCAGGCGGTCACCGGAGAGCCGGACGATGGTGTCCATCTCGCACGGGTAGGTGATCATCGTCCCGAGGGCGAGCAGCAGCGCACAGAGCGCGGGCGGGACGGCCGCCAGCGCCCAGCGCCCTGGACCCTCGGCCGGCACCGGCAGCACACTGGCCACGAGCAGCGGCAGGAAGGACAGACCCATGGTCAGCAGGCCCCAGGGGAGCGCCTGTCCGGCCGGCATCCGCTCCTTGCACCAGCGGGTCACCCGGGTCTGGCCCAGGATCGTGCTCAGCCCCGACACCGCGAACAGCACCGCCACCGCCGCCGTACCGGACGGCCCGTCGCCGCCGAGCCGCCGTACCTCCAGCGGCAGCGCCAGGTAGACCTGGAAGGACAGCACATACGAGCCGATCATGGCTCCGGAGAACAGCAGGAACGGCCGGTTGGCCAGCACCTGGCGCCACTGGGACAGCACACCGGCCGGCGGGCCGGCACCGTCCGCCCGCGCGGCCCCGCCCGCCTGGCCCGGCAGCGCGCGGATCTGCACGATGCTCAGCAGCGCGAAGATGCCCGCCGCGACCAGGCAGGTGACCCGGAAACCGACGCCGGTCAGCACCATCCCCACCAGCGGGCCGAGCAGGATGCCCGCTTGGTAGAACACATTGAACAGCGCGAACGCCTCCAGCCTGCGCTCCCCCGCGGCGGCGGCCAGATAGGCCCGGACCGCCGGGTTGAACAGCGCCCCGGCCAGCCCGGTGGCCGCGGACGCCGCCAGCAGCGCGGGCAGCGAGTCGACCAGCCCGAGCATGGCGAATCCGGCCGTACGCAGCACACAGCCGGCCACGATCAGCGGCTTGTAGCCGAACCGGTCGGCCAGTGTGCCGCCGACCAGGAACATCCCCTGCTGGCTGAAGTTGCGCACGCCCAGCACCAGTCCGACCAGCCAGCCGGCCAGCCCCAGCGTCCCGGACAGGTGGGCGGCCAGGTACGGCATCAGCATGTAGAAGCCCAGGTTGATGGTGAACTGATTGGCCATCAGCAGCTGGGCACTGCGCTCGTAGGAGCGCACCTGCGCGATCATGCCTGTCACCGGGCCACCTCCTGCGGGATATCGGCGGTGCCGTTGGCGGTGGTGTCGACGGTGCCGTTGGCGGTGGCGTCGGCCCGGACCGGCGCGCCGGGCCTTCCGGGGCGTCCCGGGCGTCCGGTCTCGGACGCGCCCGGAAGGCTCAGCGGATCGACCACGTCCGCGCACCGGGTCCAGGAGGTGACCTCCCGCTCCCCCAGGCGGCTCAGCGTCTGCGGGCCGTCCGCCGGCGGGGCGTCGAGCAGACCGTGTGCGGCGCAGTACTCGTCGTCGTACACCGTGCTCAGATAGCGCTGCGGTCCGTCCGGGAAGACGGCCGCGATACGGGTGCCGGCCGGCTCGTTACGGCTGAACCAGCCGGCCACCAGCGCCACCGCGCCGACGCTCCAGCCGCCGGTCGCGTAGTGCGAGGACGCCAGCCGGCGGCAGGTCCACACCGCTTCGCCCGGCGCGACCCAGTGCACCTCGCTGAACTGGTCGTAGGCGACGTTGCGCGGGTAGATGCTGGAGCCCAGCCCGCGCATCAGCCGGGGCCGGGCGGGCTGGCCGAAGATGGTCGAGCCGATGGTGTCGACGCCGACCAGCCGCAGCTCCGGGTAGAGCTGGCGGAGCACCCGGGACACACCGGCGGAGTGCCCGCCGGTGCCCACACTGCACACCAGGACGTCGATATGCCCCAGCTGGGCGGCGAGTTCCAGGGCGAGCGGCAGATAGGCGGTGGTGTTGTCGGGGTTGTTGTACTGGTCCGGGCACCACGACCCGGGGTGCGCGGCGAGCAGTTGGGCCACCCGGTCGCGGCGGGCCTGCTGCCAGCCGCCGTCCGGATGCGGTTCGGGCACCAGCTCGACCCGGGCGCCGTAGGCCGTCAGCAGCCGGGTCATCGAGGGCTCCAGACCGGGGTCGGTGACCAGGCTGACCGGATGGCGGTGGACCATGCCGGCGAGTGCCAGGCCGAGGCCGAGGGTGCCGCTGGTGGATTCGATGATCCGCGCGCCGGGGCGCAACTCGCCCCTGGTGCGGGCCCGTTCCACCATGTGGAGGCCGGGCCGGTCCTTGATGCCGCCCGGGTTGCGGCCTTCGAGCTTCGCCCAGAAGCCGCGCCCGGACGGGGTGAGCGGTTCGGAGATGTGCAGTACCGGGGTGTTGCCGACCAGGCCGGGGATACCGGTGGCCGGGGCGCCGGTGGAAACGGCCGGAGCGGTGGGAACAGCGTGAACGGCGGGAACGGCGTGCATGACTCGCTCTCTTCGTGGGGGATGGAGGGTGTCGGACGCTCATCTCGGCCCGGCCGGGTGGCCGGGCACGGCCGCGAACTCCTATATCCGGCACCGGCACAGAGCGGCGAGGACGGACCGGCCGCTACCCGCCCGGCCACGGCGTGCGCCGGTGCTCCGGCCGCCGGGCCATGGCACCGGCACGCCGAGCAGCGCCCCTCCGAGCAGTTCGGCCCCGGCCCCCTGCGGATCCGCGGGAGAGCGGCCCTGCGGAAGGCCGCCGGGCACCCCCCGTACACACGTGGTGGCGTCGTGCCCCGGGCTCGGTTCCCCGGAGGCGGCGGCCATGGGGACGGGCACGGGCCGGTCCGAGGGGGCCGACGGGACCGGTTGGGCCGACGAGAGCGGTGGGGTCGACGGGACCGACGATGCGGCGGATGGCGTGGCGGCCGAGGGCAGAGCGGTGGTGGGGGTGTGCCCGGCGGCACCGCCGTAGCACGGGAAGAGCGCCGGCAGCAGGCCGAGGCAGAGGAAGAAGCGGAAGAGGAGCGGTAGCGGCAGGAGGAGGGGGCTGGAGGCACGGCGCACCGGACGAGGGGTGGGGCGCCGTGGAACGCGGTGGGGGATGCGGGACAGCACGGGTCGGTCCTCCGCGGACGGCCGCCACGTCGCCGAAGAGGCATACGCACGCGAGGCGGCAGGAGAGCAGGAGAGGAGGAGAGGAGGCGGCAGAAGACAGCAGGCGTGTTCCGGAATTGGCCGGAATCTAGACCTGCTGGACGACCGAACCCGTAGCGCCGCTCATCGGCGGCAGGGCGGCGCCGGCGTGCGCGGACGGCCCGAGCCGATCCCGCGTCGGCGCGCCCCAGGAGAAGCCCGTCAGGGGGTGGGCGCACGGCAGCGAGACCGCCGCGCCCTTTTGGGGGTGGCCCGACACACACAGCTCGTGGGAGTGCTCACCCAGGTGACCCGGGTGGCCGGGAGCCTCCGAGCGTTCGCCGGCACGGGGCGCGAGCCGGGCATCGGGGTCCGTATCCGAGTCCACGGCGGTGACCGGGCCGGATGCCGCCGCCGTCGGCAGAGCCGCCGACGAGGCCATGGCCGGCAGGGCGCTCAGCAAGTGGTCCTCGGCGTTCTCCGCCCGGGCACCGTGTGCGACCAGCACACCGATCACGAGGGCGACCAGCCACAGCAGGCGGAACGGAACCGCTGAACCGCGGTCCCGCATCCCTGCGTTGGCCGACCGAGCCGTTGCCATACCGGAATCGTAACCGCGGCAGGTGACCACGGCCGGTATCGGGATGCCCGGCAAGGCGCATATCAGCCGGTTGCGGCAAGGCGCATATCAGCCGGTTGCGGCAAGGCGCGTATCAGCCGGTTGTGCGGCGCGCAAGGGGCCGTGGCGCCGCCGGCCCCTTCGCGGAAGTCCCACCCCGCCCCCGACTTCCCGCACAGACCCCGGGCACCAGGCCCCAGGCCCCAGGCCCCAGGCCCCTCACCGACGGTGCGTCAGACGAGCGACATCTCCTGGGAGGCGGCCGGGCCGGTTCCAGCGGTCACCCCGGACATGGGCCCGGCCGGCGGCTCGACCGGTACGGCCGGCGGCAGCGTCGGCTGCCCCTTCGCGTCGCGCACGCTGCGCGGCGGGATGCGGGTGGTCAGCGGGGTCTTGCGAGTCGCCTCGACGCGCCGGGTGAACCAGATGACCTTGCCGTCCGGGGTGCCGCAGGTGCCCCAACTGTCGCTCAGCGCGGCCACCCTGGACAGTCCGCCACCGGCGGCGCTCACCAGCTTCGGCAGCCGTGGCCCCTCGTCGGCGACAGAAGCCGTGAGGTGGCGCCCGGACCAGCGGAGTTCGACGACACAGTAGGCTTCGGGACCGATATGGCGATGGACGTTGGTCAGGAGTTCCGCCACTCCCCGGCATACCGGCCCGATATGGAGCTCAAGGTTCCAGTACCGCAGGTGGGCCGCGAGGATCCGCCGGATCTGCGGTACGCGCTCCGCCGTGGCATGCAGTTCGACCGTGTAGTGCCGGCCGCTGGGAAGTGTCATGTCGTGGCTCCTCACCGCGAGGCTCACGCCCTTCACCTCGTTGGACCAACGAACCCCGATACGAAGAGTGAGCATCTGTCACGTATAGGTCATATGTCATGGTGACCCCGCGGCGAGGGGCCCGCAACAGATCGTGGGCCACTGGAGTCCATGGAGCTCGTGGGCCACTGGAGTCCATGGAGTCCTCCCATGCGCCCGAGGCCGGCAACGCGCCCTCAGCGGCGGGATTCCAGGCGCAGTTCGACCTCCTTCTCCTGGTCGCCGGCGGCCATGCCCAGGATATGGACGGTGAACGCCGGCGCCAGGGCCTTGCACAGCTGGTCGACCGCCCAGTAGCCGCCCTGCAGACCGACCGTGACGGGGGCGGTCAGCCGCCGGGGTTCGGCAGCGGCCTTGAGCTCGCTCACGTCGAACGTCGTGGTCCAGACGGTCGATCCGTGCCCCGTCACCTCCACGGGCACATCGTCGGCGGCCCTGTCGGAGCTGAACGAGGTGCGCAGCGCACTGAAGACGGCGTGCGCGTCCTGCGTCGCACAGCTCTCCAGCTCCACCACCACCTCGGCCGACACGTGTTCCGTGCGCGATGCATGTCCCGCGCCTGCTGCCTGATCCGTGCGTGATGCCTGATCCGCGCTGTTCACTGTGGAGCCTTCCTCCGCGCGCCGCCCTCCGGGGGCCGAACGCTTCCAGGCTCACCCGGCGGCTCAGCGTGTGCGACCCGAGGCTCGAACGAGTGGTTTAAACGGGCGCACAGCCGCGGCGCGACACGACAGAGTTACGCTCAGTAGCCAGAGCGAGCACTCTGTAATCGCCCGCGATCACCCATGCCGCAGGCACCGTGATCACGGACGGTCGCATACACCTCGCCCGCCCGTCGCACTCATCGTCATCGCATTCATCGAATTCATCTCATTCATCGCCTCAATATCAGGAGCCCACGTTGACCAGCGTCACCGTCGATCAGAAGGTCACCGGCTACAACGTCCGCCATGCGCTGTGCCTGGCGCGCGCCTCCGAGCTCGCCTACGAGAAGAACGAGGAGACCATCGAAGCCACCGCTCGTAAGTGGGGCTTCGGCCGGGTGCGCCACCACCACACCACGTTTCAGCCTCCGTTCCCGCTGGAGGACACCCAGGCGTACACCCTGGGCGGCGACGGCATGATCATCACTGCTTTCCGGGGGACGGAACCGACGAACCTGCGCGACTGGCTGACCGATGCCACCACCCCGCCCTGGCCCGGTCCGGCCGGGAAGGGGTTCATCCATTACGGATTCGGTGAGGCGCTGGATTCCATCTGGCCGCAGGTCCGCGCCGCCGTCGACGAGTTCCGTGACAACGGCCAGACCGTATGGTTCACCGGCCACAGCCTCGGCGGGGCGCTGGCCATGCTGGCCGGTGCCCGGCTCCACTTCGAAGAGCCGTATGTGACGGCCGACGGCATCTACACCTTCGGCCAGCCTCGCACCTGCGACCGGCTGCTGACGAAGGAGTTCAACGCCGCATTCGGTGACCGCATGTACCGCTTCGTCAACAACAACGACATCGTTCCCCAGCTTCCCCCGGAGCCGCCGTTCCAGCATGTCTCCGCCCTGCGCTATATCGACTCCAAGGGCGCCATTCACCACACCATGCCGGTGATCGCCGGCCTGCTCGACCGCGCCAAGGGCCTCACCGCCGACGTACTGGCACCGGCCTCCGACGGCATCCGTGACCACTTCATGCACGCCTACGTCAACGCCATGGAGAAGAACCAGAAGTGACCACGGCCGGAGCCGGGTGGGCCGACCGTGGCGGCACGGCGGCCGGCCCCCCGGTCCGCCCGCGGACGGCCCCTCCGGGGGACTCCACACTCCTCAGGGCGTGGCTCCCCTCCGCGTGATCCCCTCAGCGGTTTCCATGGCAGGTCCCTCGGCGGATTCACCGGCCGGGGCGGGCGTCCGGGCGGGAAGTGGCGCGGGTGAAGGTGACATCGGCAGCACGGGCGATGATCTCGACCTCGTCGCCCAGCGCCCATTCGGCGGCGCGGGAAGACATGGCGGCCGGGACGACGTCACTGATGCCGGGGGCCGCGGGGATGTCGTACGTGGCGTGTGCGTCGTGCGGCAGGACGACGCGGAGGCCGCGGGCGAGCGCCGTACGGGCGGTCGCGGCCACGCACATCTCGGAGAGCACCCCGCAGACGGCCAGGGCCTCGACGCCGGCCTCGGCGAGCAGGGCACCCAGCGGCGTGCCGTCGAAACCGTCGTCCACCGTCTTGTGCACCACCACCTCGCGGGGCCCGGGCTCGACGGGCAGATGGAGTTCCCAGCCGGGCGTGTGGGGCTCGTCGACGGTTCCGGGGGCGCCGTCGTTCTGCAGATGGACGACGAGTGCGCCGGCGGCGCGTGCCCGGGCAAGCAGCTCACGGCCCCGGCCGAGCACCCGCGCGGCGTCCGGCACCGCCTCGTCCCCCGCGACGAAGGCCTGCTGTAAGTCGACGAGGAGAAGGGCTTCGACGGCGGCCACCGTCTCGGCCCCGCCCCCGGCCGCGGAATCGGCACCGGGATCGATACCCGTACCAGCGTGGGTATCGGCACCGGTCACAGTCGTTGCGTTCATGGCGTCCATGATGCAAGGAGCGTTGAACCGCCGATCGTTGGGGCCATCACCGCGCGGTACGTCAGGCCGTCCTCGGCATGCCGGGGTGTGGCGGACCGGCGCGCCGCGGCCCTGTTCCGACACGTGCCGCTGAGCCGTCCGGGCCCATGCCGTTGCCATGGGCATCGATCCGGCCGGATCATCTGGTCCGGAGCGCGCACATACCGACGTTTGGGATGAGCACAGGGACGACGCGAGGAGAACCATCGTGGGACCAGCCACCGTCAACGGCCACTGCGCACCGGGCTTCACCGGCGTACGGGAGGCGTTCGAGCGGAACTTCCGCGAGCACGGCGACATCGGCGCGGCGGTCGCGGTCACCGTGGACGGGGAGACGGTGGTCGACCTCTGGGGCGGCCACACGGACGCGGGCCGGGCGCGTGCCTGGGAGCGTGACACCCTCGTCAATGTCTACTCGACGTCCAAGGGCATGACCGCACTCTGCGCGCATCTGCTCGTGGACCGGGGCGAGTTGGACCTCGACGCGCCGGTCGCGCGCTACTGGCCGGAGTTCGCACAGGCCGGCAAGCGGGACTTACCGGTGCGCTGGCTGCTCAGCCACCGCGCCGGCCTGATCGCCCCCCGTGAGCCGCTGCGCGTCGGGCAGGCCTACGACTGGGACGGGGTGTGCGCCGTCCTGGCGGCCACCGAACCGTGGTGGGAACCGGGCACCGCGCAGGGCTATCACGCGGTGACCTTCGGCTACCTCGTCGGCGAGGTCGTCCGGCGGATCACCGGACAGTCCCTGGGCGCCTTCCTCCGCAGTGAGATCACCGAGCCGCTGGGTGCCCGGGTGTTCATCGGCACCCCCGCCGAGGAGCACGCCTCCTGTGCCGACATGGTGGGGCAGCTGGACGAGGCCTGGCTCGCCGAACAGTTCCCGGGCGCGCCGAAGCCGCCGTTCCGGTCGCTGGCCGACCATCCACTGGCGACCGTGATGCTGGCGCTGACGTCCATCCCCATCGGCGATGTCAACAGCGCCGCCTATCGCTCGGCCGAGATCCCGGCGGGCAACGCACACGCCTCCGCTCACGGCCTGGCGACGGTCTACGGGGCGCTGGTGACCGGCAGGCTCATCGGGCGCGCCACGCTGGAGTCGATGCGCCGGTCGCAGAGCCGGCCCGGCGAGCGGGATCTGACCATCGACCCGCTCGCCCCGGACGGCTACGCGCACCGGTGGGGCCTGGGCTACATGCTCAACCACCAGGGCCTGGTCGGCCCCAATCCGCGGGCCTTCGGGCACGGCGGCGCGGGCGGCTCGTACGCCTTCGCGGACCCGGAGAACCGGCTGTCCTACGCGTACGCCATGAACAAGTACGGCGGTGGCACCTCCGGCGAGGATCCACGCAACGGCAACCTCGTCACGGCGGTGTACGAGTCGCTGGCGCAGAGAACGGCGTCATCGGGTGGGGCGGTCCCGTAGGGGTCGGTCGAACAGATCCCCTAAGGGTCGCGAGGCCCCCCTGCGGGGCCACAACGGGGTGGGGGCGGGTGGTATTCCCGGGCCCCGGCCCCGGCCCGTGAGCGAGGGAACGGGCCCGTGAGCCAGGGGGTGACCGGGCCCGTGAGCCAGGAGACAACTGAGCCGTGAGCCAGAGAACGACCGGGCCCGTGAGCCAGCGGACGACTGGCCAGGTTGGTCGGGGGTCACGGTTCGTTGAGGATCACGGTTGGGATCACGCCTGGTCGGGGGCTTGCGCGGGCCGGGGGATCTGCTCCGGCGGACTTCGTTGTGCGGCGCGATAATGGGAGGTGCGGTATGCATCCGGCCCCCGGCGAGCAGGACGGGACCGGAGAGAGGGCGTGGTGACCATGGAACGGGACACCGAGATGGTTCACGAAGCGTACGCGTTCGTCTGCCTGCACTGCGGACACGGATGGGAAGAGGAGTACGAGATCCGGCACACCACGGATCTGGCCGGCCACCGCCGCGCCGACTACTTCACCCACGGCCTGCGGGTCCCCTCCCCCCTGACCCTCAGCGACTGCCCGTCCTGCAACCGCGGCCCCATCCGGATCCTGCACCCCGGCCGGGTGAAAGCGGCCCGTACCTGGCCGGACTACCTGGGCTGACCTGGCCTCACGTCCTGGTCGCACCACCCGGCCGGACGCCCTGGCCGGACATCCCGCTGCCCCCGACGGCAAGGCCGGGGCAGCGCTGCCGTACGCCCGTCACCGGTCGGCGGTTCTGTGACCGCTCGATCACCATCGCCACTGCGATTCCGTAACAAGCACGGGCACAGCATCTCGATCCGGCATATGTTGCATATGCTCAGGTCAGGTGCCAGAAAGCCGTTTTCGGACACTCCGACGGCCGACGGCCCTTTCCCGATGTCCCTGACCACTTCACACCACACCGCCGGAGAACACCTTGACCGTGGCGAACGGGGAGCGGTTCACCGGCTCCCGTGTGCTGCCCGTGCTCCCCTACGCGGTGATGGCCGTGGTCAGCGTCGTCGACCTCACCGCGGGCCCCGGGGTGGGCTTTCTGCCCCTGGTGTCCCTGGGGCCCGCGTTCGCCGGTCTGGTCGGCGGCTGGCGGCGTACCGCGCTGGTCGGGCTGGCGGCATGCGTCCTCTGCGTGGTCCTGGGTCTCTACAGCGGCCTGTTCGAGAGCCGGCGCGGCCTGACCGCGCTGCTGTCGGTGGCCGGGGTGACCGCGGCCGGTGTGGTCGCCTCGGTGATGCGCCAGCGCCGCGAGGCGGAACTGGCCAGCGTCCGCTCGATCGCCGAGGTCGCGCAGCGCGTACTGCTGCGCCCCGTGCCGCGCGGCGCCGGACCGCTGCGGATCGCGGTCTCGTACACCTCGGCGGTGGCCGAGGCCCGGATAGGCGGCGATCTGTACGAGGTGGTGACGTCACCCGCCGGCGTACGGATCATCGTCGGCGACGTCCAGGGCAAGGGGTTGGAGGCCGTGGAGAGCGCGGCCGTGGTACTGGGGGCCTTCCGGGAGGCCGCACACGACGAACCGGACCTGTCGGCCGTCGGGCAGCGCGTCGAACGGGCCCTGAACCGCCATCTGTCCGGCGAACGCTTCGTCACCGCG
This sequence comes from Streptomyces sp. NPDC001339, assembly GCF_042895955.1. Lineage (NCBI taxonomy): Bacteria > Bacillati > Actinomycetota > Actinomycetes > Kitasatosporales > Streptomycetaceae > Streptomyces > Streptomyces sp. NPDC001339. The sequence continues at coordinate 409,216 of NZ_JBIAWT010000006.1, forward strand.
ATCCTCGCCGAGATCGGCGACGGCCCCGACGCCACGCTCCTGAACTTCGGCCACCCGGCGCCCCTGGTCGTCCGCCCCGACGGCGCGGTCGCATACGCCGCGCCCCCCGAGCGTGCCCTGCCACTCGGCCTCACCCTCCACGGCTCGGACGCCCCGCTCCCCCACACGGTGCCGTTCGCTCCGGGCGACCAACTGCTCTTCTACACCGACGGCGTTACCGAGGCCCGCGATGCGGCGGGCCGCTTCTACCCGCTCGACGAGTGCGCCGCCCTCCTCAAAGAGCCCGACCCGGAAACCGCGCTGCGCTCGGTCCGTGAGGACGTGGTCGGCCATGCCGAGGGGCCGTTGCATGATGATGCGGCGATGCTGCTGGTGCGTTTCCGCTGCGCTTAGCTAATCGCTGCGCTTGGCTTGCCTCCCACGTTTTTGGCTTTCCCGCCGTGGCGCCTGGCGGCGGGCCGTTGCCGCTGCGCGGGGCTGTACGTCACGGGTGCGCCCCTCCGAACTTCGTTCTGCGGTGCGCCCCCTCCCGTGGGTGGGTGGAAAGAGACCGGTGGGGGTGTACGTAAGCGATCGTCTGCTGGCAGTGGACCGCTTGCGTACACCCCCACTCACCGTTTTTCCTCCCACTCCCGGGAGGGGCCGCTCCGCAGGACGAAGTCCGGAGGAGCGGACCCGCGCCCGACACACCCACGCCCGCCGCAGGCGCAACGGCGAAACGGAAGGTACGGCGCCGCAGACGACAACGTGGGAAGAGGCTCAGGCGCCAGCCGACCTCGCTGCGGCCGTGGCCACCGAAGGCCACACCCGGTCAACCGCCGCGTTCATCGCGGCGCCGACCAGGACGGCGAATGCGGACACGCCGATCCACAGGAGTACGGCGACGGGGGCGGCCAACGAGCCGTAGATCGTGGGGCCCTCGACCGTCGAGGAGAGGTAGAGCCGCAGCAGGAAGCTGCCGAGGACCCAGATGCCCAGGGCGACCACCGCGCCGGGGATGTCCTCGCGCCAGGGCGTCCGGACGGGGACGGAGAGGTGGTAGAGGGTGGTGAGGAAGGCGATGGAGACCAGGAGGACGACCGGCCAGTACAGGGCGCGGATGATGTCCTCGCCGGCCGGCAGCCAGTCCACGAGGGTGTCCGGGCCGACGACCATCAGCGGCAGCGCGACGGCGCCGACGACCAGGCCGCAGAGGTAGAGCAGGAAGGAGAGCAGGCGGGTCTTGACGATGCCTCGGTGCCCGTCGAGGCCGTACATGATGGTGATGGTGTCGACGAAGACGTTCAGCGCGCGGGAGCCGGACCACAGGGCGAGGGCGAAGCCGAGGGAGATGACGTCGGGGCGCCGGCCGGTGAAGACGTCGTTCAGCAGGGGGCGGGCGATCTGGTCGACCCCTTTGTCGGAGAGCACGGTGCCGGCGACGCCGAGGATGTGCTGCCGGACGTGGTCGAGGGTCTCGTGGCCGATCCATGCCTGGGTGTAGCTGAGGACGCCGAGGAGTCCGAGGATCAGTGGCGGCAGGGAGAGCAGGCACCAGAAGGCGGCCTCGGCGGCCAGCCCGGTGACCCGGTAGGTCATACAGGAGTGGACGGTGTCCTTGAGCAACAGCCAGGCCAGGCGGCGCTTGGAGACGTTGCGGTAGAGGGCGCGGGCCTTGGTCAGGCGGCCCGCCCGCTCGGTTGGTTCGTTTGCCGGCTGCACCTCCTTACCGTATCTGGCATGGCAGCAACCACTCATACGGTGACGAATCAGCCCCCGCCCCTGGTCGGATACGACGTCTTCGCGAGCGACCGGGCACTGACGGAGGGCGTGGCCCGGTATGTCGCCGGCGCGCGGCTCGAGGAGGTGCGGGAGGAGTTGGGGGTCCTGGGACGGGCGGCCGGTTCGGCGCACGCCCAGCGGTGGGGTGCACAGGCGAATGACCATCCGCCGGTGCTGCGCACCCATGACCGCTACGGCCACCGCATCGACGAGGTGGAGTTCCACCCGGCCTGGCACCGGCTGCTCGGCCACGCCGTCGCGGCGGGCCTGACCGATGCCTGGGCACGGCCGGACGGCCATCTCCGCCGGACCGCCGGCTTCCTGGTGTGGACGCAGGCCGAGGCCGGGCACGGCTGTCCGCTGTCGATGACCCACGCGGCGGTGCCCGCTTTGCGCGCCGAGCCGGACCTGGCGGCCGAGTGGGAGCCACTGCTGACCTCGCGGATCTACGACCGGGAGCTGCGGCCTGCCGCCGAGAAGGGGGGCGCGCTGGCGGGCATGGCCATGACGGAGAAGCAGGGCGGCAGCGACGTACGCGCCCTCACGACCCGGGCCGAGCCGCTGGCCGCGTCCGGCGAGTACGTACTGACCGGGCACAAGTGGTTCTGTTCGGCGCCGATGTCGGACGCCTTCCTGGTGCTGGCGCAGGCGCCGGGCGGGCTCACGTGCTTTCTGCTGCCGCGGGTGCTGCCGGACGGCAGCCGTAACGCGTTCCGGATCCAGCGGCTCAAGGACAAGCTCGGCGACCGCTCGAACGCCTCCGCGGAGGTGGAGTTCGACGGGCGGACCTGGGTGCGCCGGGTCGGCGAGGAGGGGCGCGGGGTGGCCACGATCATCGAGATGGTGGCGGCGACCCGGGCGGACTGCGTCAGCGCCTCGGCCGCGGTGATGCGGCAGGCGGTGGCACAGGCGCTGCACCACACCGCGTACCGGGAGGCGTTCGGCGGCCGGCTGATCGACAAGCCGCTGATGCGCAACGTCCTGGCCGATCTGGCGCTGGAGTCGGAGGCGGCGACCACGCTCGCGCTGCGGCTGGCGGCGGCGTACGACGGCGGTACCGAGCAGGACCGGCACTTTCTGCGGCTGGCGGTGCCGGCGGCGAAGTACTGGGTGACCAAACGGTGTACGCCGGTGGTGACCGAGGCGCTCGAGTGCCTGGGCGGAAACGGTTATGCCGAGGAGTCGGGGATGCCTCGGCTGCTGCGTGCGGCGCCGCTCAACTCGATCTGGGAGGGGGCCGGGAACGTCCAGGCACTGGATGTGCTGCGGGCCCTGCGGCGGGAGCCGGAGGCGCTGAACGCCTTCCTGACCGAGATCGGTACGGCGCGCGGCGCGGACCACCGCCTGGACCGGGCGATCAGGGGGATGCTCACCGAACTCGCCGATCTGGAGGGCATCGAGGCGCGGGCCCGCCGCCTGGTGGAGCGGATGGCGCTGGTGCTCCAGGGTTCGCTGCTGGTGCGTCATGCCCCGCCCGAGGTCGCGGACGCGTTCTGCGCCTCCCGGCTGGGCGGCGATGCGGGGGCGGCGTTCGGGACGCTGCCGCACACGCTGGACCTGGCGGCGGTCGTGGCGCGGGCGCGGCCGGTGGTGGACCTCTGAGGACGGCCGTGCCCGGGTGCGCCACGGGATATCGGCGCGGCGGCGGTTCCGCGTCGCTCCGGGCCCCGGGGCCTTGGAGAGCGACGGGGAGTGGGGGGTGCCGCCGCCGCGCCGGTCGGGGAGCGGTGCCGCGCCGACTCGGCACCGTTCCCGGTCTGTGGGCCTAGGCCCTGTTCTCGTCACACCCCCGCATGCCTCGCGGCGGACGGCACCGGTCCCGGCCGCCCTCCGCCGGATCCGCCGTGGTGCGCCCGCGCATCGCCGCGTCGACGGCAAGGGTGATCTCGCCGTCCGGTACGTCCGGTGGGAAGGCGATCAGCACCCCGCGCGCCTCGTAGTAGCGCAGCACCCGGTAGGCCTCGTCCGCGCCGGTTCGCTCCGCCCCGCGCAGCGCCACGACGAGGTCGGCCGACTCCAGCACGGGCAGCGGACCGCCCGTTCCGGCGACCTGGTCGAGCAGTCGCGGCGTGCCGTCGACGACATAGCCGTCGGCGGGCAGCGGCTGACGCCCGATCAGGACGTCGACCGCGGGCAGCCGGGGGACTCCGTAATGGCCGGCCAGCCGGGTGGCACGGACGATCCGTGGACCCTCGCCCGCTCCGATCACCACGATGCGCGGAGCAGGGGCGACCACGGTGTGCCACCTCCCCCACGCCGAGCCGGTGTCGCGTGTGGCGGCCGATGGAATCCCGGCAACAGCCATCGGGTTCTCCGACGGGTGGACCGGCAAACCTCGTGGTGGCGAGAAGCCATCGGCCGCTCGCATCAGAGTCCCGGGTAGGCGTCATAGGCCACAACGGTTGCAATGCGTTGCAGTTGACCGCGGGGGATCTGGACAATGGCGGCTCCGGGACGGTCTGGTGAGGCCGGACCGGACAGGACACCCGGCAGGCACCACCGGCCGGGCGGCACAACCGGCGGGCACAACGGGGAGCAGCGTGAGCGAGAGACCGATCGACAGCGCCGTGTGGTCGGCCCACGAGATCCGTGCGACCGCGCGCCGGCTCGCCACCGTCCACGACGCCGCACTCGCGGGCGAGAGGTCACCTGACGACTCGTCGGCGGCCGCACCCCGTGCGGTCATCGGTGAGTCCTGGCGCCGGGTGCTGAGCTCGGGTGTGAACCCGGACGGCGAGCAGTCCCAGCATCCCCTGTCCGTCGCGGAGTTGGAGCACCGTCGGCAGCAGTCCCAGCTGGCTTCCGTACTGCCGGTGCTCAACGAGGGGCTGCTGGCGGCCGCCGACGCCGCGCAGCAGATCATGGTCGTCACCGATGACGAGGGCCGGGTGCTGTGGCGGGAGGGCAGCGCGCCGGTCCGGCGGATGGCCGACCGGCTCGGCTTCGACAAGGGCGCGGACTGGACGGAGGGGGTGGTCGGCACCAACGCCATCGGCACGGCCCTGGTGGCCCGCCGCCCGGTTCTGGTGCACTCCGCCGAGCATTTCGTCCGCAGCCACCACCAGTGGACGTGTGCCGCGGCGCCGCTCCACGACCCGCGCGACGGGCGTCTGTTGGGCACCGTGGACGTCAGTGGTCCGGCGCACGGCTTCCATCCCACGACGCTGTCGCTGGTGTCCACGGTGGCGCGGCTGGCGGAGGGCGAACTGCGCACCCGCCACCATGCGTCCCTGGAGCGGCTGCGGTCGAGCGCGGCGCCGGTGCTGGCGCGGCTCGGCGGGCGGGCACTCGCCGTCGACCCGCACGGCTGGGTGGCGGGCGTGACGGGTCTGGCGCCTCCGGACCGGGTGGCGCTGCCCAGGACCCCGGCGGCCGGACCGCTGTGGCTGCCGCGCTACGGCATGTGCGCCCTGGAGCCGCTGCCCGGCGGCTGGCTGATCCGGGTGGACCGCACGGAACGGGAGGCCGGGCCGCGCCACGTGGTGCTGGACGTCAGCGGGCGGGACGGCTGGACGCTCACGGTCAGCGGGCCGGCCGGCAGCTGGTCGCACGAGCTGACGCCGCGCCATGCCGAGCTGCTGTTCGTCCTCGCCTCGCATCCGCAGGGGCGCAGCGCCGCCGAGCTGGCGCAGGACCTGTTCGGCGATGCGAGCCGTACGGTGACGGTACGTGCCGAGCTGTCCCGCCTGCGCCGCCACCTCGGGGGCGTCCTGGCGCACCGGCCGTACCGCTTCGCGGACGGGGTGGCGGTGGAGCTCCGGCTGCCGGCGCGCCCCGTGCACCTGCTGCCGCAGTCGCTGGCTCCGGCGGTGCTGGCGGCCCGGCGGGACGCGGCGGGCGGGCCCGGTGTCCCGGACGGGGACGCATGGCCGGCGGAGGCGATGTCCGGGGCTGCCACGCAGTGAGGATCCCGTTCGATGAGGAATCCGCTCGGCGAAGATCCACTCGGCGAGGATCCCACCCGGTGGGTCGGTGTCTCATGATCCGGACTGATGCGGGTGGCCGGCCCGGCGTCCGGCCGTCCGGGTGTGATGTGCTGACGGCATGAGCATCGCGGTCACCACCTGGTATCTCGAACAGACCTCGCACGCCGACCTGCGCCCCGCGCAGCAGCCGCCGGCCGGGCAGGGCGTCGGTATCGTGCGGTCCGAGGTGCCCTCGCCCGAATTCAGCCGCTTCCTCTATACGGCGGTCGGCGGGGACGTGACCTGGACCGACCGGCTGACGTGGTCGTATGCGCAGTGGGCGGAGTACCTGGGGCGGCCGGGCGTGGAGACCTGGGTGGCGTATGAACGCGGTACGCCCGCCGGCTTCATCGAGCTGGCGGCGACCGGGGACGGATCGGTGGAGATCACCTACTTCGGGCTCGTCCCGGCCTTCCGGGGGCGCCGGATCGGCGGCCATCTGCTGACGTACGGGATCGAGCGGGCCTGGGATCTGGCCGAACGGTGGCCGGGGCAGGTGCCGACCAAGCGGGTGTGGCTGCACACCTGCGACATGGACGGCGTGCACGCGATGGCCAACTACCGGCGGCGCGGCTTCCGGCTGTACGAGACCACGGTGACCGAGGAGGCCGAGGTGCCGGCCCCGGGGCCCTGGCCGGGTGCGGGGACGGTCGAACCCCCGGCACCCCCGGCGCCCCCGGCACCGTCGGCCTGACGCGCGGTGACCGAGGTCACCTATCTCAACAATCGAGACAATGGCGTCCGCATCATGGATGACAGTGGACTGTCCGAACAGCGGCGTGCCACGCTTCCGTCATGTCTCGAGCTGGAATTGCCTTGGTGTGTCGGCGGCACGTCGACCTCGGCCGCATGTCCAGCGCCATTTGTCGGGCGGGCTGAGGCGAGAACGCCTCGGGGGCATTGACCCTCCACAGCACCCAGCAACGCTGATCTTCCTGCCGTCCCCATCGTCGTGGACGCGCTGAGACCCCACGGACCCGCACCCGCACACCCTTCGGCCTTTCGACGCGTCGCCACGCGCCGCCCTTCGGCGCGTCCGCGCAGGTCAACGTGGTGCCCGGCGCCGGTCCGGATTCCTTGAGCCCGCCCAGAAGGACGTATCCCCATGGCCGCCACCCCGAACAGCCCCGCGGCACCGGCCGCCACGACCCGCCGCAAGGCCGGACGCCACCGCGGCGAGGGCCAGTGGGCCGCAGGCCATTTCACGCCGCTGAACGGCAACGAGCAGTTCAAGAAGGATGACGACGGTCTCAATGTGCGGACACGCATTGAGACGATCTACTCCAAGGCGGGCTTCGACTCGATCGACCCCAACGACCTGCGCGGACGGATGCGTTGGTGGGGCCTGTACACCCAGCGCAAGCCCGGGATCGACGGCGGCAAGACCGCGATACTGGAGCCCGAGGAGCTGGACGACAAGTACTTCATGCTGCGGGTCCGCATCGACGGCGGACGGCTGACCACCGAGCAGCTCCGGGTGATCGGCGAGGTCTCCCAGGAGTTCGCCCGCGGCACCGCGGACCTCACCGACCGGCAGAACGTCCAGTACCACTGGATCCGCATCGAGGACGTACCGGAGATCTGGCGGCGGCTGGAGGCGGTCGGCCTGTCCACCACCGAGGCGTGCGGTGACACGCCCCGGGTCATCCTCGGTTCGCCGGTCGCCGGTATCGCCGAGGACGAGATCATCGACGGCACACCGGTCATCGAGGAGATCCAGCGCCGGATCATCGGCAACCCCGCGTTCTCCAACCTGCCGCGCAAGTTCAAGTCCGCGGTGTCCGGGTCACCGCTGCTGGACGTCGCGCACGAGATCAACGACATCTCTTTCGTCGGCGTCGAGCACCCCGAGCACGGTCCGGGCTTCGATGTGTGGGTCGGCGGGGGACTGTCCACCAACCCCAGGCTCGGCGTCCGGCTCGGTGTGTGGGTCTCGCGCGAGGAGGCCGCCGATGTCTACGAGGGCGTCATCTCGATCTTCCGCGACTACGGCTACCGCCGGCTGCGCACCCGTGCCCGCCTGAAGTTCCTGGTCGCCGACTGGGGCGCGGAGAAGTTCCGCCAGGTGCTGGAGGACGAGTACCTCCGGCGGAAGCTGACCGACGGGCCCGCCCCGCGGCAGCCCGCCCAGCAGTGGCGCGACCACGTCGGGGTGCACCGGCAGCGGGACGGCCGCTACTACGTGGGCTTCGCCCCGCGCGTCGGCCGGCTGGACGGCTCCGCCCTCACCAAGATCGCCGCCCTGGCCGCGGAGCACGGGTCGGGCCGGCTGCGGACCACCGCCGAGCAGAAGATGATCGTGCTGGACATCGACGCGTCGCAGGTCGACTCGCTGGTCGCCGGTCTGGAGGCGCTCGACCTGCGGGTCAAGCCGTCCCCGTTCCGGCGCGGCACGATGGCCTGCACCGGTATCGAGTACTGCAAGCTGGCGATCGTCGAGACCAAGGGCCGCGGCGCCTCGCTGATCGACGAACTGGAGCGCCGGCTCCCCGAGTTCGACGAGCCGGTCACCATCAACATCAACGGCTGCCCGAACGCCTGCGCCCGTATCCAGGTCGCGGACATCGGCCTGAAGGGCCAGCTGGTACTCGACCAGGACGGCAACCAGGTCGAGGGTTTCCAGGTGCACCTGGGCGGTGCGCTGGGTCTGGAGGCCGGCTTCGGCCGCAAGGTCCGCGGTCTGAAGGTCACCGCCGACGAACTCCCGGACTACGTCGAGCGGGTGCTCCGCGCCTTCCAGGAGCAGCGCACCGACGGCGAGCGGTTCGCCCAGTGGGCGGCCCGGGCGGAAGAGGGTGCACTGAAGTGAGCGAACGTGCAGCGCCTTTCTACTGCCCGTACTGCGGGGACGAGGACCTGCGCCCCTCCGAGGCGACGACCGCCCGGGGAGAGGGGGCGGCGTGGGAATGCCGGGCCTGCAGCCGCGCGTTCCGGCTGAAGTTCCTGGGGCTGCTGGCCCCGGAAGCCGCCGGCAACAGCCTCACCCCTTCCGCTTCCGACGGAGGTACGCCGTGACCACCGCCACCGACCTTCAGCGGCTCGCCGAACGGGCGGGCCGTGAGCTGGAGGACGCGCCCGCCCTGGAGATCCTCGCCTGGGCCGCCGACACCTTCGGCGCGCGCTTCTGCGTCACCTCCTCGATGGAGGACGCGGTCGTCGCGCACCTGGCCTCACGGGCCTTCCCGGGCGTGGACGTGGTCTTCCTGGACACCGGCTACCACTTCCCGGAGACCCTCGGTACCCGGGACGCGGTCGCCGCGGTGATGGACGTCAACGTCCTCACCCTGACGCCACGTCAGACGGTGGCCGAACAGGACGCCGCGTACGGGCCCCGGCTGCACGACCGGGACCCCGACCTGTGCTGTGCGCTGCGCAAGGTCAAGCCGCTCGAAGAGGGCCTGACCGGGTACGACGCCTGGGCGACCGGTCTGCGCCGGGACGAGTCGCCGACCCGGGCGGCCACGCCGGTGGTCGGCTGGGACGCCCGGCGGCGGAAGGTGAAGGTCTCGCCGATCGCCCGCTGGACACAGGTCGACGTGGACGCGTACGTGGCCGAGCACGGTGTGCTCACCAACCCGCTGCTGATGGACGGTTACGCCTCCGTCGGCTGTGCGCCCTGCACCCGCCGGGTGGCGGCGGGCGAGGACGCCAGGGCCGGCCGCTGGGCCGGGAGCAACAAGACCGAGTGCGGGCTGCACGGATGACGGAGCATCAGGAGATATCCATGACGGGTGCCACGGGTGCCACGATCTGGCTGACCGGTCTGCCGAGCGCGGGCAAGACGACCCTCGCACGCGAGCTGGCCGCCCGGCTGCGGGACGAGGGCCACCGCGCCGAGGTTCTCGACGGCGACGAGATCCGCGAGTTCCTCTCCGCGGGCCTCGGATTCACCCGCGAGGACCGGCACACCAACGTCCAGCGGATCGGCTTCGTCGCCGAGCTGCTGGCCAGCAACGGCGTCAAGGCGCTGGTACCGGTGATCGCGCCGTACACGGACAGCCGCGAGGCGGTGCGCAAGCGCCACCAGGCCGAGGGCACGCCGTACCTGGAGGTGCATGTGGCCACGCCGGTGGAGGTGTGCTCCCGGCGCGATGTGAAGGGGCTCTACGCCAAGCAGGCGGCCGGCGAGATCTCCGGTCTGACCGGTGTGGACGACCCGTACGAAGCACCGGAATCGCCCGACCTGCGCATCGAGGCGCACACCCGGACCGTGCAGGAGTCCGCGGCGGCGCTCTACGCGCTGCTCACCGAGAGGGGTCTCCTGTGAGCGACGCGTGCGCGGCCACTCGGCCGCAGTCGACCACGATGGCCGCACCTCTGCGCCGCGCAGGCGGAGAAGCGAACGAAAGGGGCACCGCATGACGACGGCAGCCAGAACCGAGGCCGGTTCCGGCCCCGGCGACTCCCCCTACGCGCTGTCGCACCTCGACGCCCTGGAGTCCGAGGCGGTGCACATCTTCCGTGAGGTGGCGGGGGAGTTCGAACGGCCGGTGATCCTCTTCTCCGGTGGCAAGGACTCCATCGTCATGCTGCACCTGGCGCTCAAGGCGTTCGCGCCCGCCGCCGTCCCCTTCTCCCTGCTCCACGTCGACACCGGCCACAACTTCCCCGAGGTCCTCGACCATCGCGACCGCACCGCCGAACGCCACGGCCTGCGGCTGCACATCGCGTCCGTCCAGGACTTCATCGACCGCGGTGAGCTGCGCGAGCGGCCGGACGGCACCCGCAATCCCCTGCAGACCGTGCCACTGCTGGACGCGATCGCGAAGCACCGGTTCGACGCGGTGTTCGGCGGCGGGCGGCGGGACGAGGAGAAGGCCCGCGCCAAGGAGCGGGTGTTCTCCCTGCGCGACGAGTTCGGCGGCTGGGACCCGCGCCGGCAGCGCCCGGAGCTGTGGCAGCTCTACAACGGCCGGCACTCGCCCGGCGAGCACGTCCGGGTCTTCCCGCTGTCCAACTGGACCGAGCTGGACGTCTGGCAGTACATCGCCCGCGAGAAGATCGAACTGCCCGCCATCTACTACGCGCACGAGCGCGAGGTCTTCGCCCGCAACGGCATGTGGCTGGCGCCCGGCGGGTGGGGCGGCCCGAAGGACGGCGAGACCGTCGAGACCCGGCTGGTGCGCTACCGCACCGTCGGCGACATGTCCTGCACCGGTGCCGTCGACTCGGACGCGGCCACCATCGAGGCCGTGATCACGGAGATCGCCGCGTCCCGGCTCACCGAGCGGGGCGCCACCCGCGCCGACGACAAGCTGTCCGAGGCCGCCATGGAGGACCGTAAGCGCGAGGGGTACTTCTGATCATGAGCACCGACATCATCGACCCGGCGGCCGGGACCTCGGCCACCTCGCTGCTGCGCTTCGCCACCGCGGGCTCCGTCGACGACGGCAAATCCACCCTGGTGGGCCGGTTGCTGCACGACTCCAAGTCCGTCCTGGCCGATCAGCTGGAGGCCGTGGAGCACGCTTCGCGCAGCCGTGGTCAGGAGTCGCCGGACCTGGCGCTGCTGACGGACGGTCTGCGCGCCGAGCGCGAGCAGGGCATCACCATCGACGTCGCCTACCGCTACTTCGCCACGCCCCGGCGGCGGTTCATCCTGGCGGACACCCCCGGGCATGTGCAGTACACCCGGAACATGGTCACCGGCGCCTCCACGGCCGAACTGGCCGTCGTCCTGGTCGACGCCCGCAACGGCGTGGTGGAGCAGACCCGCCGCCATGCCGCGGTGGCGGCGCTGCTCCGCGTCCCGCACGTCGTCCTGGCCGTCAACAAGATGGACCTGGCGGGCTACGCGGAGCCTGTCTTCGCGGCCATCGCCGAGGAGTTCACCGCGTACGCCACCGCCCTCGGCGTCCCGGAGGTCACCGCGATCCCTGTCTCGGCGCTGGCCGGCGACAACGTGGTGATCCCGTCCGCGCACATGGACTGGTACGGCGGCCCGACCGTGCTGGAGCACCTGGAGACCGTGCCCGTCGGCGGCGACCCGTCCGGCGACCCGGCGCGCTTCCCGGTCCAGTACGTCATCCGCCCGCAGAGCGCAGAGCACCCCGACTACCGCGGCTATGCGGGCCAGATCGCCTCCGGCGTGCTGCGCGCCGGCGAGGCCGTGACCGTGCTGCCCTCGGGCCGTACGAGCACCATCGAGGGCATCGACGGGCTGGGCGGGTCCGTGGACGTCGCCTGGGCGCCGCAGTCGGTGACCGTCCGGCTCACCGATGACGTCGATGTCTCGCGCGGCGACATGATCGTGCCCACCGCCTCGGCTCCCGCCTCCACACAGGACGTCGAGGCCACCGTCTGCCATCTGCACGACCGTCCTCTGACGGTCGGCCGGCGGGTACTGCTCAAGCACACCACGCGCACCGTCAAGGCGATCGTCAAGGGCATTCCGTCCCGGCTCACCCTGGCCGTGTCCGACGCACGGCACGGCCTGTCCCAGCACCCGGACCCGGATGAGCTGGCCGCCAACGACATCGGCCGGGTGGTCCTGCGCACCGCCGAGCCACTGGCCCTGGACGCCTATGCCGACTCCCGCCGCACCGGCTCCTTCCTGCTGATCGACCCGGCGGACGGTACGACGCTGACCGCGGGGATGGCGGGCACCGCCTTCGCCTCGGCGGCCCCGGATGCCGCACCGGCCGACCAGGCGGACGACGAGGGATGGGACTTCTGACCATGAACGGGATTCCCCAGGACGTCTTCTCGACCTTCGCGAAGGAGGGCGGCCGCATCGGCAGCGGCGCCCTCGGGAGCGGCCAGGGCGGAGTTGGCCGATGTGTGCGCTGACCAGGCACGACTCCGTACCCCCCACGCCACCTTCCGAAGATCCTTCGCTCCGCCGGGCGCGCCATGACAGGGGCGCGCACTGCCCCGGCCCTCCGAGAGGACCCCCTCCCGTGTCTGCCGTTCGACACCGCCTGCTGGCGGCCGCCGCCACCGTCCCGCTCCTGATCGGCGCGCTGGGCGCCTGCGGCTACGGCTCGCAAGCCAAGAAGGACGCCTCGGCCGGCGTCGCCCCCAAGGGGCCCAGGACCGATGGGCTCGATCAGATCAAGATCGGGTTCTTCGCCAACACCACGCACGCCACCCCCCTGATCGGCCTCCAGAAGGGCCTGTTCCAGAAGGAACTGCGCGGCACCGAGATCACATCCGCCGTCTTCAACGCGGGCCCCGCCGAGATCGAGGCGCTCAACTCGGGCGCCATCGACATCGGCTGGATCGGCCCCTCCCCCGCGATCAACGGTTACACCAAGTCGCACGGCAAGAGCCTGAAGATCATCTCGGGTTCGGCCTCCGGCGGTGTCTCGCTCGTCGTCGACCCCAAGAAGATCAAGGGTCTTGACGACCTGAAGGGCAAGACGATCGCGACCCCGCAGCTGGGCAACACCCAGGACGTGGCACTGCTGAACTTCCTTGCCAAGAAGGGCTACACGGTCGACGCGGCCACCGGCAAGGGCGATGTCACCGTCCAGCGCACCGACAACAAGGTGACGCCGACCGCCTTCGAGCAGGGCTCCATCGACGGTGCCTGGGTGCCCGAGCCCACCGCCGCCAAGCTCGTCGCCGCGGGCGGCAAAGCGATCCTGGACGAGAAGACGCTGTGGCAGGACGGGAAGTTCGTCATCACGAACGTGATCGTCTCGCAGCGCTTCCTCAAGGAGCACCCGAAGGCCGTCGAGGCCGTGCTGCGCGCTTCGGTGAAGACCAACGCCTGGATCCGGGCGAACCCGGCCGACGCGAGGAAGGCGCTCAACGACAAGCTGGCGCAGGAGGTCGGCAAGCCCCTGCCGGACGACGTCCTCGACCCGGCGTTCAAGAACGTCGACCTCACCGATGACCCGCTGGCCGCCACCCTCCAGGAGGAGGCCGACCACGCCGTCCAGGCGGGCCTGCTGAAGAAGCCCGACCTCAAGGGCATCTACGACCTCACCCTGCTCAACAAGGTGCTCAAGTCCGAGGGCAAGCAGCAGGTCGGCGACGCCGGCCTCGGCAGCAAGTAGCCCCGGCAGCACCGCACTCCCCCAGGAGGTGACACCGATGACGACCACCACGCTCACCAAACAGCAGCCCACCACGGCGGACCCGGGCGGCACCGTGCCGTACGCGGCCCGTATCGGCCATGTCTCGAAGTCGTTCGGCCGGCCGGGCGCACAGCAGCAGGTCCTGGACGACATCAGTATCGATGTGGCACCCGGCGAATTCGTCTGCCTCCTGGGGGCGTCGGGCTGTGGCAAGTCCACCCTGCTCAACCTGGTGGCCGGTCTGGACGCGCCGTCCGCCGGCGCCATCGAGACGCCCGGCGGCCGGCCGGCCCTGATGTTCCAGGAACACGCGTTGTTCCCGTGGCTGACCGCGGGACGCAACATCGAACTGGCGCTGCGGCTGCGCGGGGTGCCGCGCGCCGAGCGCCGGGGCGAGGCCGAGCGGCTGCTGGAGCTCGTCCGGCTCAAGGGTGCCCACGGCAAGCGGGTGCACGAGCTGTCGGGCGGGATGCGGCAGCGCGTCGCGATGGCCCGGGCCCTCGCCCAGGACAGCCGGCTGCTGCTGATGGACGAGCCGTTCGCCGCACTGGACGCGATCACCCGTGACGTCCTGCACGACGAGCTGACCCGCATCTGGTCGGCAGCGAACGACGGCGACTCCGCGACGGGCGGCCTCTCCGTCCTCTTCGTCACCCATAACGTGCGGGAGGCCGTACGGCTCGCCCAGCGCGTCGTGCTGCTGTCCTCCCGCCCGGGCCGGGTGGCCCGCGAATGGCGGGTGGACATCCCGCAGCCGCGGCGCATCGAGGACTCCGCGGTCGCCGACCTGTCCATCGAGATCACCGAACACCTCCGTGGGGAGATCCGCCGCCATGGCCAGCACTGACACCCCGGCCGACACCGGCTCCCCCGCCCCCACCCCCTCCACCTCCACCTCCACCTCCACCTCCACCTCCACCTCCACCTCCACCTCCACCACGGTCGAGCCTGGGGCACCGGCCTCCGCCCAGGCAGCCGGGTCCCCCCAGGCAGCCGGATCCACCCGGGCAGGCGGATCCTCCCGGGGAGCCGGGGACATCGCCGGTCTGGAGGCCGGGCTCGATGCCCTGGAGTCCACGGTCGCCGATCGCCAGCCGTGGCTGCGTACCGCGGTGTCGAAGGCGGTCCCACCGGCCGTCGCCATCGTGATCGTGCTGGCGCTGTGGCAGCTCGCCTATCACTTCGAGCTCAAGCCGCACTACCTGCTGCCGAGCCCGGCGGACGTCGCCCACTCGCTGCGGCAGAAGTGGCTCGAAGGCACCCTGCTGGGCTTCGTGTGGACCAGCCTCTCCCGTGGCGCCCTGGGCTTTCTGGCCTCGGTCGCCCTCGGTACGGTCCTCGGGCTGATCGTCGCCCGTATCAAGGCGGTACGGGCCGCGATCGGACCGATCCTGAGTGGTCTGCAGTCACTGCCGTCCGTGGCCTGGGTGCCTGCGGCGATCATCTGGTTCGGGCTGAGCGACGCCACGATCTACGCGGTGGTACTGCTCGGCGCCGTACCGTCCATCGCCAACGGCCTGGTGGCGGGGGTCGACCAGATCTCTCCTCTCTATCTGCGGGCCGGCCGCACCATCGGTGCGACGGGTCCGTCCGGGGTACGGCACGTACTGCTGCCGGCCGCGCTGCCCGGCTATCTCGCCGGCCTCAAGCAGGGCTGGGCGTTCTCCTGGCGCTCGCTGATGGCTGCCGAACTCATCGTCAACGCGGCCGATCTGGGCACCGGGCTGGGCCAATTGCTGGAACAGGGACGGGAGTTGCAGGACATGTCCTGGGTGCTCTCCGCGATCCTGCTGATCCTCGTCGTCGGCATCGGCATCGAGCTGCTGATCTTCGCACCGATCGAGCGGCGGGTGCTGCGCAGCCGCGGCCTCCTCGTGAAGAGCTGAGCCACGGGCCACACGATGCACAGACCCACCAGCCGCCCCACGCTCCTCGTCGTCGCCCACGGCAGCCGCGACCCACGGCACGCGGCGACCGTCTCCGCGCTCTGCGCGCGGGTGCGGGCGCTGCGACCCGGGCTGCGCGTCGAGGTCGGCCATCTCGACTTCAACGCGCCCCGGGTGCCCCGGGTGCTGGAGCGCCTCTCGGCCGACGGCGCACGTCACGTCGTGGCGCTGCCGCTCCTCCTGACGCGCGCCTTTCACGCCAAGTCCGATATCCCGGCGGTCCTGCGCGAGGCCGCCGCACGCCTGCCCCTGCTGACCATCCGTCAGGCCGAGGTGCTCGGTCCGTCCCGGCTCCTGAACGACGCGCTGGAGCGCCGTCTGGCGGAGGCCGGGCTTCGGCCCGGCGACCGTCGCTCGACCGGGGTCGTCCTGGCTTCGGCGGGCTCCTCCGACCCGGAGGCGATCGCAGTGATCGCTGATATCGCGCGGGAGTGGCGGCGCACCGCCGGCTGGTGCGCCGTGCGGCCTGCGTTCGCCTCCGCTTCTCTTCCCCGGACGGCCGACGCCGTACAGGCTCTGCGGGCCGAGGGCGTACGGCAGGTGGCCGTCGCCCCGTACGTCATCGCCCCCGGCTTCCTGCCGGACCGGATCGCCGCCGGGGCCCGGGAGGCCGGGGCGGACATCCTCGCGCCCACCCTGGGCGATGCCCCCGAGCTGGCCCGCCTGCTGCTGCACCGGTACGACCAGGCACTGGCAACGGGCGCACGCGGGGACCTGCCGGCCCTGACCGCCTGAGAGCGCCCGAGGCCACCCAGCGCGACCACCGCACGACGGATCAGCCGAATCACGCCCTGGACGATGGCTCCGGATCCGATTCTGGATCCGATTCTGGATCCGATTCCGGCTCCGGTTTTGCTTCCGTTCCTGATTCCAGTTCCGGTTCCAGTTCTGGCACTCGTCACCGTTCCCGTTCTGGTTCCGGTACTCGTTCTGCTGCCGATGAAGGGGAGTCCTGTACGCATGTCGCCGACGGTAGCGGCGTCGCGCCCAACGTGGTTCCGGAGGCATCCTCCTGTGGATAACTGCCGGGCACGGGTGTCGAGTTGCCGGTTCGGGAGGCGGGCCGCTCGCGGGCGGGCAGGGTGCGGTCGGGAAGTCTTCGGGCGGCCGGCACGCCGAGTACGGCGAGGGCCGCCAGGGCCATCAGCGCGGCGCCCGTCGTCGAGGTGAGGGTGGTCAGCATGGCGGCCGCGGCGACGCCCAGCGTCGGGCCGGTGTTCATCGCGGTCTGCTGCAGCCCGCCGGCCACCCCGGCGTTCCCGGCCGGTACATGGCGCACGATCGCGTCCGTCGCGGTGACCATCACCGTGCCGAAACCGGCGCCCAGCAGCAGGAAGCCGGCGACGAGGGACCACGTCGCCGCCGAGCCGCCGAGCCGGGAGAGGACGAGGATGCCCGCGGTGAGCAGCACCGTCGCCGCCGTGGCCGTCCGGCGGGGGCCGTACCGACGCTGCAGTACGGCCGAGAGCGGTGCGCTCAGCACCATCATCGCGGCCAGCGGAAGCACCCGCAGGCCGCACTGGAGCGGGTCCAGTCCGAGGACGTCCTGCAGATAGTAGGTGGCGAGGAAGAGGGTGCCGAACATCGCCGCCGACGCCGTCAGCAGGGCGAGGAGGGCCGGCACAACGGGGCCCCTGCCCAGGGCACTTGGCGGGATCAGAGGGCTCGTGGTGCGCCGCTCGTGGCGGATGAACGCGCCGCAGGCGACCGCCGCCGCGGCCGCCCCCAGTACGGTGGCCGCGCTCCAGCCGTGCTCCGGGACGACGACGAGGGTGTGCACCAGGCACACCAGGGTGACCGCGAGCAGGCAGGCACCGGGAAGGCCCAGGGCCTGTGCCGACGAGTGGCGGCGGTTCCCCGCCGTACCCGCCGTACGGCTGGTGGGCGCCGGCAGGCGAACGGTCAGCGCCAGTCCGCCGATCGCCAGCGCGGGCACCACGTTCAGGAGGAACACCGCCCGCCAGCCCCAGTGCGCGGCGAGGGCGCCGCCGACGACCGGGCCCGCGGCGGCGGCCAGGCCGATGGCGCTGGTGCGCAGGGCGATGGGCATACCGAGCCGGTCGGGCGGGTACGCGGTGCGCAGCATCCCGAGCGTGGCGGGCTGCAGCAGCGCGCCGAAGACCCCTTGGGCGACGCGCAGTGCGATCACCCAGCCGATGCCGGACGCCAGGCCGATCCCGGCCGAGGCGGCGCCGAAACCCAGGCTCCCGAGGGCGAAGACCCGCTGGTGCCCGTACCGGTCGCCGAGCCGGCCGGCGAAGACCAGCAGGCCCGCGACGGCGATGAGATAGCCGGTACTGGTCCACTGGACCTGGCTGAACGAGGCGTGCAGATCCCGCCGCAGGGCGGGCTGAGCGACGGTCAGCACGGTGCCGTCCAGGGCGACGATCACGGCGCCGGTGATGCTGCCGGCGAGCGTCAGACGCCGGTGGCGGCGCAGGCCGGTCATCGCTCCTCCGGCCCGAGGTGGGCGTCCAGCGTGGCGCGCAGCAGTGGTGCGACGTCCTCGGCCCCCGTCGCGAGCGGGAGGCCGCCCCAGCCCCACAGTTGGGCGATGCCGTGCAGATTCGCCCACAGGGCGCCCGCGACCACCCGTGGTTCCCCGCCGGACGCCGGACGCACTCGGGCGACCAGGTCCACCAGTACGCGGAACAGCGGCAGGCTGGTCTCCCGGAGTCCCAGTCGGCCGCTCTCCAACAGGTCGTGCCGGAACATCAGCTCGTACATGCCGCGGTGGTCCCGCGCGAAGTCGAGGTAACTCCGGCCGAGTGCCGTCAGCTGAGCCCGCGGGCTCGCCTGGCTGCCGTCGGTCACGTCGGCGACCTGTGCGGCCAGCTCGGTGAAGCCCTGGCGCGCAATGGCGGACAGCAGGTCCAGATGGCTCGGGAAGTAGCGGCGCGGGGCCCCGTGCGAGACCCCGGCCCGGCGGGCGATCTCGCGCAGTGACAGCGCCTGCGCGCCCTCCTCGGTCACGAGGTCGACGCCCGCCTGGACCAAGCGGGCGCGCAGGCCCGCGTCTTGTGCGCCGTCAGGCGCGGGTACCCCGGCCCGGGCGCGTTCACTCTTGGACATAGACACTGTCTACCATTCCTGCGTAGACAGTGTCTACTCATGCTGGACGACACACCCGGACCCCGGACGGCACACCCGGACTCCGGACGGCACACGCAGACGCCGGCCGCCGCGCACCGTGGGGGCGAGCGCGACGACCGGCGTAGGGAGCTGAGGGGTGAGCGAGGGTTACTCGACGACCTTCAGCAGCTTGTTGGGCGTACCCTGGCTCGGGTTGCTGATCTTGTCGGGGGTGGCCCCCGCGGTCAGCGCCTTCTCCACGTCGGCGGGCTTGGCGTCCTGGTGGCCCGCCAGGTAGAGCGCGGCGGCACCGACGACATGCGGGGTCGCCATGGACGTACCGGAGATGGTCTTCGTGGCGTCGTCACCCGAGTTCCAGTCCGACGTGATGTCGGAGCCAGGAGCGTAAAGGTCCACGACGCTGCCGTAGTTGGAGAAGTCGGACTGCTGGTCCTGGTTGGTGCTGGAGGCCACCGTGATGGCTTCCGGCACGCGCGCCGGGGAGCTCTGGCCGGCGTCGCTGGACTCGTTGCCCGCCGCCACACCGTAGGTGACACCGGAGTCGATGGACTTCTTCACGGCCGCGTCGAGCGCCTCGTCGACACCTGCGCCACCGAGGGACATGTTCGCGACCGAGGGGCCCTTGTGGTTCTTGGTGACCCAGTCGATGCCCGCGACGACCTGCTCGGTGCTGCCGGAGCCCTGGGCGTCCAGCACCTTGACGGCCACGATCTTGGCCTTCTTCGCGACGCCGTGCGCTTCACCGGCGATGGTGCCCGCGACGTGGGTGCCGTGGCCGTTGTCGTCCTCGGCCTTGTTGCTGCCGTCGACGGCGCTGAAGCCGAACGACGCGCGTCCGCCGAAGTCCTTGTGGCTGATGTGGACACCGGTGTCGATGACGTACGCGGTGACGCCCTCACCACCGCCGTCCGGGTACTTGTACTTCTTGTCGCCCTGGGTGTCCGCCTGGTCGATCCGGTCCAGGCCCCACGACGGCGGGTTGTCCTGAACGGCGGTGACGTGGAACTTCTTGTTCTGGACGACCTTGTCGACGGCCGGGTCGGCGGCGAGACGCTTGGCGTCTTCGGCGCTCATACCGCTCGTCGAGAAACCGTTGATCGCGGATGAGAAGGTCCGCTTGACCTCGCCGCCGTACTTGGAGGCCAGGTCACCACTCTGCGCCGTACGGATCGACTTCTTGAGCATGACGATGTAGCTGCCGTTCACGGCGCCCTTGGCCTCGGCTCCGTAGATCTTGCCCTCGGCCGGGGCGGGTGATGCGCCCGCGGTGACGGCAGTGACAGCGGCGATACCAGTGGCGGCGACAGCGGCGGCTATCGCCGTGACGAGCCGCTTCTTGCTGGAACGCTTGTGACTCATGCGAGGGTTTCTCCTCGGTTGTGGTGTGGGGGGAAGGCAGTACGCCAACAGCCCGTGGACGAAGGAGAATCCACGTCGGGCTGGCTCGAAACCCTGTCTGATTGATGGGTTCAATTCAAGGGGCACCCAGCCGTGTGACATAGACAACAACGCTGCGAAATTCCAAAAGCCCCGCAGAAATGGTCAAAAGAGCGTCAGGCCGGAGCTGAACTGTTCAACTCCGTTTACATACAGGAAACAGAGGGTGACAAGTCGCATCGCGCATGGGGCGGCCCGATGAACTCGGCAACGGTCCGATGCCGCCCTTGCGTACCCCTCATCGACGTAATTGCTCGGTATTCGCGGCGATTTGAGAATTGTCCATCTGGTGGACAGTTCAGGCTCCTGTCCGGCCGCAGGACGGACAGCCGGGCAGAACCGCGCAGTTCAGCGCTGATAGCGCGCCAGCACCAGACCTCCGTCCTCGACCAGCCGCTCCCGGAGGGCGTCCAGACCGATGGCGCCGCTGTAGTACTCCTGCAGACCCGGAGTCGCGATCTTGTCCTTCCACTCCGGGTAGCCCCGGAAGGACTGGGCGGGGGCGGCGCGCAGCGAACCGGCGAGGGCGGTGCCGGTCGCCCAGCCGTGGCGCGTCACCCGTAGTGCCGGGTCCGCCAGCGCCTTCCGGCCCGTCGGCAGCATCCAGTCGCCCAGGGCGAGCCGGACCATGTTCGGTGGCCGGAGCAGGAAGTCGATGAACGCCATCGCCGCTTCCTTGTACGGACACCCCTCGGCGATCGACAGGGTCTGCGGGCTCACGCCCTGGTCGAGGCCCTTGGTGCCGCCGGGGGCCGGCAGCACCGTCCAGTCGAAGCCCCGGGGCGCCTGCCGGGCGATCTGGTGACGGTAGGAGAAGCCGAGCGGCACCATGGCGTAGCGCCCGGCGAAGAAGCCCGGGAGGGTGTCCGATCCGCCCATCCCCAGCGTCGTACGGGATGCGCTGCGGTCGACGTTCACCTGGTCGTGGATGGTGCGCGGGACCACCTGGTCGACGGCGTCGAAGCGGACCTCCGCCCTGCCGTCGGGGCGGCGGTGGAAGACCTGGCCGCCCGTGGACAGGGCGAGGTCGAGGGTGGCCGAGACCGGTTCCTTCAGCGGCCAGGCGATACCGTGCCGGCCGCCGCGGGCCAGCCGTCGGGCCACCTCCCTGAACTCCTCCCAGGTCCAGGGGTGTTCGGGGGTGGGGAGACGAACGCCGGAGCCGCGCAGCAGGCCGCGGTGCGCCATCAGCACCCGTGGCTCCTGGAGGAACGGGATGCCGTGGATCCGTCCGTTGAACGTGCCGGTCCGCCAGCTCCGCTCCGGGATGTCCTGCCGGAGCCGCGGCGGCAGGAGGGGCGTGAGGTCGGCGAGGTCGCCTCCGTGGGCGAAGTCCGCGAGGTCGTCGGCGGCGTCATGGATGATGTCCGGTCCCTCACCGCCCTCGAAGGAGGTGAGCAGCTGGTCGTGGACCGTGGCCCAGGAGCCCTGGACGTAGCGCACCTGGACCTTCGGGTGACGTTCGTTCCACTCCGCGACCAGGTGCCGGATGGCGCGGACGGAGTCCCGCTGCCAGGCCGGCGACTGGAAGCGCAGGGTGATCCGGCCGTCGGCCGAGCGGCGCCGGCGGCCGGCGGAACACCCCGGCAGCAGGGCCGCGGCGGGCAGCGCGGTGGCCGCCGCGAGCAGCGGCCGGCGCGGGACACCGGCCGGCGGCCGGGCGGCGTCGCCGTCGCGCATCAGCTCTTCACCGCCCCGGCGAGCATTCCGCCGGTGATACGCCGTTGGATGACGGCGAAGAGAAGCAGGCCGGGGAGGGTGGCCAGCAGCGCGGCGGCGGCGAGCGGGCCGAGGTCGGCGACGCCCTCCGCGCCGAGGAAGTGGGTCAGCACGACCGGGAGGGTCTGCTTCTCGGGCGACTTGAGCAGGACCAGGGCGAAGAAGAACTCGTTCCAGGAGGTGAGGAAGGCGAACAGCGCGGTGGCGATGATGCCCGGAGCGAGCAGCGGCGCGGTCACCGAGACGAGCGTGCGGGCCCGGCCCGCGCCGTCCACGGCCGCGGCCTCCTCGACCTCGGCCGGTACGGCGCGGACATAGCCGGTCAGCATCCACAGGGCGAACGGCAGCGCCCAGACCACATGGACCGCGATCAGTCCGATCCGGGAGTCCACCAGATGCAGCCCCTTCAGGATCAGGAACAACGGGATGATCACCAGCACCAGGGGAAACGCCTGGCTGACCACGACCCAGCCGGTGACTGCCCACGAGAGCCGGTTGCGGACACGGGCCAGGACGTACGCCATCGGGGTCGCCAGCACGATCGCGAGCACGGCAGACACGGCCGCCGTGAGCAGACTGTTGGCCGCGGCCGTCAGCAGCGGCTGCTCGGCGAACGCCTGCCGGAAGTTCTCCGGCGTCGGCGCCTCCGGGATCCAGGTGGGGTGGACACCGCCCAGTTCACGCGGGGCCTTGAAGGCGGTGGAGAGCAACCAGAGGAAGGGGAAGGCGAGGAAGAGCAGATAGCCGAGGAGCGCGACGTACTGGCCGGTGCGGCCGGCGGTGCGCTTCAGGCCCGGACGCCGGCTCATGCGTCTCCCCCCGGGCTCGTGTGGCTCACGCGTCGTCCCCTTGGCTCGTGCGTCGTCCCCGGGCTCACGCGTCGTCCCCTTTCAGCCGGCCGGCCAGCCGGATAGCCAGCAGGACGGAGATCACCGCGACCATCGCCAGGCCCATCGCGGCCGCGTAGCCGAACTGCCCGTAGCGGAAGGCCTCTTCGTAGGCGAAGAGCATCGGCAGCCTGGTCCGGCCGCCGGGGCCGCCGTCGGTCAGCACATAGACCAGGGCGAAGGAGTTGAAGTTCCCGATGAAGTTGAGGGCGGTGACGGCGAGTGCGACAGGTCTGAGGGCGGGCCAGGTGACCGTACGGAAGCGGCGCCAGGCACCCGCGCCGTCCACGGCGGCGGCTTCGTGCAGCTCGCGCGGCACATTCTGCAGGCCGGCCAGGAGGGTGACGGTGGTCTGCGGCATCCCGGCCCAGACCCCGACGACGATGACCGCGGGCAAGGCGGTGGCCAGTCCGCTCAGCCAGTCCCGGCCGTCGGCGGCGGACAGGCCGAGGTTGCGCAGCGTCCCGTTCAGGACGCCCGCGTCCGGGTGGTAGACGAGGCGCCACATGAGGCCGACGACGACCTCCGGCATCGCCCACGGGACGATCGCCAGCGCACGTGCCGGCCAGCGCAGCCGCAGGTCCAGGTCGAGCAGCAGGGCCAGTCCGAGAGCGAGGAAGAACTGCGGGACGGTGACACCGAAGGCCCATACCAGGCCGATCCGGAAGGAGTCCCAGAACAGGGTGTCCTGGAACAGGTCGGAGAAGTTCAGCACGCCGACGAACCGGGTGGCCCGGGTCCGGCCCGACTGGGCGTCGGTGAATGCCAGTGCCATGCCGTAGAGCAGCGGCCCGACGCTCAGGGCCAGGATCGGGATCAGTGCGGGCAGCACCAGGAACCATGCGCCGGGGCCGTGCCGCGGGCGGGCGGCACGGGCGGCTCGCCTCCTCCCGTCCCTCGCGGCGGCACGTCTCCCGTCCACGGCGGCGGGCGGTCCCGGCCCGGTCGCGAGGGTCACGGCACCCCCCGGTGTCATCTCGCTCGCCCACTCCCCGTTGTCCGCGCCATCGTCGTGACGGCTGTCACAGCAGTCAAGGTCCCGGCCGGTCAAGGTCCCGGCCGGATTCCGTGGTCCGTGACGGATCTCCCCACCGGGGACCGTCGGCGACCTGCGACACTGGTCAGGTCAGCCCACCGCAGGAGGCAGCACCATGACCGAACCGAGCTCGGCCCCCTTCACGGAGGCGCGCGCCCGGGACGTCCTGGCCGCGGCCGGGCGGCCGGATGCGGCGGCCGACGCCCGGCTGCTCTCGCTCGGGGAGAACGCCGTCTTCGCCCTCTGCGACGGCGGCCCCGTTGTACGGGTGGGCCGCAGCGCCGAACTCCTGGAGCGCGCCGAGCGGGAACTGGGCGTGGCCCAGTGGCTGGCGGCCGAGGGCGTACCGGCCGTACGGGCCGCGGAGCCGGTGGCCACACTGGTCGACGGTCATCCCGTGACGTACTGGGAGCGGCTGCCGGAGGCCGTTCGCCCCGCCGGGCCGCACGATCTCGCCGAGCTGCTCAAGCGCGTCCACGCCCTGCCGGAGCCGCCGTTCGCGCTGCCCAGGCGTCAGCTGCTGGACGGCGTCGAGCGCTGGCTGCGGCTGGCGGGCGACGCCGTATCGGCATCGGACGCGGAGTATCTGCGGGGCCGGCGGGACGCCTTCGCGGCGGCCGCCACCGCGCTGGAACCGCATCTGCCCCGCGGCCCCATCCACGGCGACGCACTGGCCCGCAACGTCCATGTCGGGCCCGAGGGGCCGGTGCTCGTCGACCTCGAGACCTTCTCCTCCGACCTGCGCGAGCACGATCTGGTCGTGATGGCGCTGAGCCGGGACCGCTACGGCCTGGCCGCGGACGCGTACGACACCTTCGTCTCCGTCTACGGCTGGGACGTACGGGACTGGGAGGGCTGCGCCGTGCTCCGCGGGTCCCGGGAGACGGCGAGCTGCGCCTGGGTGTCCCAGCACGCGCCCGGAAACCCGGCGGCGCTCAAGGAGTTCCGGCGCCGGATCGCTTCCCTCCGCGAGAAGGACGCGACGGTACGGTGGTACCCCTTCTGACGCCGGGCGGTACTCCCCGTACTCCCCGCACGCTCCCTACCCGCCGTACCCGTCAGGCCCCGGCCTGGTACGGGATCAGCGGCCAGGCCGGCTCGACTATCGCCTGAGGGTCGCCCGAGCGCCGCAAGTACGCCTGGAACGACGCGGCCTGCTCGGCGGCGGCCTGCTCCTGGAGCTCGTGCAGCGCGCGCGGGGAGGGGATGGCCACGGCCGGATACCGTTCCCCGATGCGCCGGGCGACACCGGCCGCGGCGGCCGCGTCCGCGCCCGCCTCGTGTGCCCCGTCCAGCCGGACGCCGTAGTGGCCGCACAGCGCCTGCAGGGCGCGCTTGCCCTTGCGGTACCGGTCCACATGCTTGTCGAGAACGAGCGGGTCGATGACCGGCGCGGGGGCGCGACCGAGCCGCTCCGTCAGCGTCGGGACGCCATGGCGGCGGCACTCGCGGTCCAGGAGGGAGAGGTCGTACCGGGCGTTCATCACCACCAGCGGGATGTCCGCGCGCAGCGCATCGGCGAGCGCCTCGGTGATCTCCGCTATCGCGGTGGCCGGCGCACGCCCGTGCTCGCGGGCATATGCGGTCGAAACGCCATGAATGGCCGCCGCTTCGTCAGGGATCGGCACACCCGGATCGAGCAGCCAGGTCTGCCTCCCGGCCACCCGGCCGTCCCCCTCCAGCCGGATCAGGGCGGCGGTGACGATACGGTCCCGCTCGACGTCCGTGCCCGTGGTCTCCAGGTCAAAGCTGACCAGAAGCTCCTGATGCCAGCTCATGCCGCCTCCTTCGGTGGTACTTCCCCCGTTGCCCGCCCACTCTCGCACGCCCCACTGACAATCCCCCGGGCCGCCCGTCACATCAGGAAAGTTCAGGGAGATTCAGGAACGTTCAGGGATGTTCAGGAAGGCTCAGGAAACAGGCCGCGAATCCGCCCAAACACTCTCGAATTCCTCCCGGTAGGTCTCGAAGAGACCGTGGTCACCGTCGCGCCCGTCCCGGGTGTCCTGGCGGACGACGTCACGGACCCCGCCGCGCAGGACGAGGACGGGCGACTCCATACCGCGGCTCTTGCGGAGATAGGGCTGGACGACGGCTATCCCGTCGGGTCCGTCGCCGTCGACGAGGTACGCCGTGAAGCGCGGGGTCTCGTCGAAGACCTGGATCTCGAAGGCTCCGGGGTCGCGCAGCCGGGCCCGTACCCGCCGCATGTGGAGGATGTTCATCTCGATGGAGCGGCTCATCTCGCCCTTCTTGAGGCCGATTTCACGCTCCCGCCGGCGGACCGCGCTGCTCGCGGGGTTGAGGAAGAGCAGCCGGACCCGGCAGCCCGATTCGGCGAGCCGGACCAGGCGGCGGCCGGAGTAGTTCTGGACGAGGAGGTTCAGGCCTATGCCGACGGCGTCGAGGCGCCGGGCACCACCGAAGAGATCCTCGGCGGGGAGCTGCCGCTGGAGCCGCACCCGGTCTGGGTGCACGCCGATGACATCGGCGTAGCGGTCGCCGACCAGGTCCTCCACCGCGTCGATGGGCAGCCGGCCGGAGATCCTGGTGCCGATGCCGGAGCCGAGGATGTCCAGGAGGCGGGCCGAGGCGCGCTCGGCCTGGGCGAGGACGGTCTCGGACAGGGCGCGGTTGCGGGAGACGATGTTCCGGGCGACCTCCAGCTCGTCGAGAGCCAGCTCGACCTCGCGGCGGTCGTCGAAGTACGGCTCGAAGCAGGGCCAGTGCTGGACCATCAGTTCGCGGAGTTGCGGCAGCGTCAGAAAGCTGACGATGTTGTCGTCCGCGGGGTCGAGGAGGTACCCCTTGCGGCGGCTGACCTCGCGTACGGCGACCGCGCGCTGTACCCACTCCTGCCCGGCGGGGCCGGCCGCGGCGATCACCCATTCGCCGCCGTGCACCGGCTCGTACACGGGCCGCAGGACGGCCGCGACCACGGCCCGCAGCCGCTGCTCGACGAGGTTCAGCCAGATGTAGGCGCGGCCGGCCCGGCGGGCGCGGGTGCGCACCTCGCGCCAGGCGTCCGCGCCCCAGTCCAGTTCCGCCCCGATCTCCAGTGGCCGCGCCAGGGACACCGTGCCGGGCGGTGCGTCGACGGAGCCGCTTTCATGCCCCTCGTGACTCTCGCCACCAGGGGGCAGCTCCAGCCCGCCGCTCACCTGCCACCGCCTTCCGAACCCCGTGCCCAACGATCAAGGCAGACTACTGCGGTGCGGGAGGCGGTGCAGCAGGAAGGGTCGAGTCATCTACCAACTCCCCTTATTCATAGTGCCGGTTGTCACCGCGCGGTGCGGTCGGAGTGAGCGGATTCATAGCCCTGGCACCCCGTGGCATCAGCCGGGGCACGCGATGGGGTGTTCCGGCAGCCGTACGTTGACCCGGGAGATCGCGACGCGGCAGTCGGCGTGCATACCCGTGGATGTCACGCTCTGTCACATTGCTGTTCCTGACTCGTACCCCGGCCGACTGTCGTTCCGGGGCCGTTCCCGGCCGTTCCGCCGCCGCTCCCCGGCATCCACCAGTAGGGCGTGTGTCGTGGAGTCGCCGCGGCTCCCGACGAGAAAGTGGAAGAGTCTAGGCATGCAGGTCTGGCCGGGACAGATGTATCCGCTGGGTGCCACCTATGACGGGGCGGGCACCAACTTCGCGGTGTTCTCCGAAGCCGCGAACCGCATCGAACTGTGTCTGCTGCACGACGACGGTTCGGAGACCGCCGTCGAGCTGCGGGAGAGCGACGCCTTTGTACGGCACGCGTACCTGCCGGGGGTGATGCCGGGGCAGCGCTACGGCTTCCGGGCGCACGGCCCGTACGAACCGCAGCGCGGACACCGCTGCAACTCCGCCAAGCTGCTCCTCGACCCGTACGCACGGGCCATGAGCGGCACGATCGACTGGGACGAGGCGGTCTACGGCTACCGCTTCGGCCGCCCCGAGGTACGCAACGACCTGGACTCGGCGCCGCACACCATGGCGTCGGTGGTGGTCAATCCGTACTTCGACTGGGGCGACGACCGTCCGCCGCGCACCGCGTACCACGAGACGGTGCTCTACGAGGCCCATGTGAAGGGTCTGACGATGCGCCATCCGGAGCTCCCCGAGGAGCTGCGCGGCACCTATGCGGCGCTGGCGCATCCGGCGATCATCGGCCATCTGACGAAGCTGGGGGTGACCGCCCTGGAACTGATGCCGGTGCACCAGTTCGTCCAGGACCACCGGCTGGTGGACGCCGGGCTGACGAACTACTGGGGCTACAACACCATCGGGTTCTTCGCCCCGCACAACGCCTACGCGTCCTGGGGCGACCGCGGGCAGCAGGTACTGGAGTTCAAGACGGCGGTACGGGCGCTGCACCAGGCCGGTATCGAGGTGATCCTCGATGTGGTGTACAACCACACCGCCGAGGGCAGCCACCTCGGCCCGACGCTGTCGTTCCGGGGGCTGGACAACGCCTCCTACTACCGGCTGTCGGAGGACCGGCAGTACTACGTGGACACCACCGGCACCGGGAACTCGCTGCTGATGCGCAGCCCGCACGTACTGCAGCTGGTGATGGACTCGCTGCGCTACTGGGTGCAGGAGATGCGGGTGGACGGCTTCCGCTTCGATCTGGCGGCGACGCTGGCCCGGCAGTTCCACGAGGTGGACCGGCTGTCGTCGTTCTTCGACCTGGTGCACCAGGACCCGGTCGTCAGCCAGGTGAAGCTGATCGCCGAGCCCTGGGACGTCGGTGAGGGCGGCTATCAGGTGGGCAACTTCCCGCCGCTGTGGACCGAGTGGAACGGGAAGTACCGGGACACCGTGCGGGACCTGTGGCGGGGTGAACCGCGTACCCTCGCGGAGTTCGGCTCCCGGCTGGCCGGCTCCTCGGACCTCTACCAGGAGGACGGACGGCGGCCGCTGGCCTCGGTGAACTTCGTGACCTGCCACGACGGCTTCACCCTGCGCGACCTGGTCTCGTACAACGAGAAACACAACGAGTCCAACGGCGAGGACAACCGGGACGGGGAGCGCTACAACCGGTCCTGGAACTGCGGAGTCGAGGGACCGGCCGACGACCCCTCGGTGCGCCGGCTGCGGGCCCGCCAGATGCGGAACCTCATCGCCACGCTGATGGTGTCGCAGGGCGTGCCGATGCTCAGCCACGGGGACGAGTTCGGGCGCAGTCAGGGCGGCAACAACAACGCGTACTGCCAGGACAACGAGCTGTCCTGGGTGCACTGGCCGGAACCGGGGCGGAGCGCGGAGGCGGGGCGGAGCGCGGAGGCGGACGGGGCGGATGAGGTGGACGGGCCGGCTGGGGCGGACCGGCCGGCTGGGACTCACAAGGCGGTCGGTACGGAGGGAAGGGAAGGAGTGGTGGAGGACGGCAGGGCGAGCGCCGCCGCCCCGGAGGACGGCACGCTCTGGGGAGACGAGGAGAGCCTTGAGCTGCTGGAGTTCGTCCGGCGGCTGGTGTGGCTACGGCGCGACCACCCGGTCTTCCGGCGGCGGCGGTTCTTCCAGGGCCACCCCGCGGAGGGCACCAGCGACGAGCTGTCCGATATCGCCTGGTTCACGGCCGGCGGCCGGGAGATGGGCCCGCGCGACTGGCAGTCGGTGCACGCCAAGTCGCTGACGGTCTTCCTGAACGGCAGCTCGATCTCCGAGCCGGGGCCGCGCGGTGAACCGGTCACCGATGACTCGTTCCTGCTGTTGTTCAACGCCCACGACCAGGAGAAGGAGTTCGTGGTTCCCGAGCACCTGGGCCGGCAGTGGCAGGTGGTGGTGGACACCGACCGGCCGCGGGCGGTGTCGGACGGCGGCGGCACCCGGGTCAAGGCCGGCGACCGGCTGACGCTGACCGACCGGAGTCTGCTGGTGCTGCGGCGGCCGCCGGCGTAGGGCCTGTGCCGGGTGACGTAGAGCCTGAGCCCGGCGGCGTAGGGCCTGAGTCCGGTGGAGTAGGCCTGTGCCGGGTGGCGAGGGTGCAGCGGAGGATCCGTACGGCGGCCGATGACACAACGGGTCCCCCGCGGGGTACGGGTGTTCCCATGACGCAGCCCTCGAGTCCGCCTCCGACCGCCACCTACCGGCTGCAGCTCCAGCCGGAGTTCCCGTTCGCCGCCGCCGAACGGGCGGTACCCCATCTGGCCGCACTGGGCGTCTCCCACCTGCACCTGTCGCCGGTGCTGGAGGCGGTGCCCGGCTCGACGCACGGCTATGACGTGGTCGATCACACGGCGGTACGGTCCGAGCTGGGCGGCGAACCGGGGCTGCGGGCGCTGGCCTCGACGGCGCGGGCGCACGGTCTCGGGCTCATCGTGGACATCGTGCCGAACCACATGGCCGTACCGGAACCGATGACGCTGAACGGACCGCTGTGGGACGTGCTGCGCGACGGTCCGGCGTCCCCGTACGCGCGGTGGTTCGATATCGACTGGGACGGCGGGCACAGCGGCCGGCTGCTGCTTCCGGTGCTCCACGGGCGGATCGGTGACGAGGCGCGGCACCTCGTCGTCGATCCCAGGCAAGGGCTGCTGCGCTATCACGGCCATCTCTTCCCGCTGCGCGCCGGTACCGAGGACCTGCCGCTGCCGCTCCTCCTGGCGGCCCAGTGGTACCGCCTCGCCTGGTGGCGGCTGGCCCGCAGTGAGCTCAACTACCGCCGGTTCTTCACGATTTCGAAGCTCATCGGGGTGCGCGTCGAGGATCCCGAGGTGTTCGCGGCGACACACAGCACGGTACTGCGGCTGATCGATGAGGGGATCGTCGACGGGCTGCGCATCGACCATCCGGACGGGCTGGCGGACCCCGGCGGCTATCTGGCCCGGCTGCACCGGGCGACCGGCGGCCGGTGGACCGTCGTCGAGAAGATCCTCACCGACGACGAGCGGCTCCCCGGCAGCTGGGCGTGCGCCGGCACGACGGGCTACGACGCCTTACGGCACATCGACGGGCTGTTCGTCTGTCCCCAGGGTGCCGCGCGGCTCTTCTCCCACTACCGGGACTTCGTCACCCCACTGGCCGACGAGGGCGGCGACTGGGAGGAGACGATGCGCCGGGCCGCGTACGAGGTCGTGACGCACGATCTGGCCGCGGAGGTCGAACGCCTGGTGCGGACCGCGGCGCGGATCAATGAGCGCGCCCCGCTGCCGGGCGATCACGCGCCCTGGGCGCTGCGGCAGGCGATCCGTGAACTTCTGGTGCGGCTGCCCGTATACCGGCCCTACGCGGCCGACGACACACGGGCGATGTCGGACGCGGCCATGCTGGACCGAGCCGTGGAGGGGGCGCGCGGCACGTTCCGGGTGCCCGAGGAGGCACGGGCGGTGGACGTGATCCGCGATCTGGCGCTCGGCCGGCCGGTGGGCGGCACCGTCCGGGAGGCCGACGCCCCAGGTTCGACGGACGGCGGCCAGGGCCGTGAGGAGGACGTCCGGGGTCACGCGGAGGACAGCCGGGGTCACGCGGAGGACGGCCGGAGTCCCCATGACGATGACCAGGGGGCGGCGGCCCGTGCCGACTTCGACCGCGCCGACTTCGACCGGGCCGACTTCGCCGCGCGGTTCGCACAGACCGCCTCCGCGCTGCGCGCCAAGTCCGTGGAGGACACCGCCTTCTACCGCTACCCCGTGCTGCTGTCGGCCTGCGAGGTCGGCGGCGATCCCGGCGAACCCGCGCTCGGCCCGGAAGCGTTCCACGCGTACTGTGCCCGGATCCAGCGGGACCGGCCACTGACCGGAACGGCGCTCTCCACACACGACACCAAGCGCAGCGCCGATGTCCGGGCGCGGATCGCGGTGCTGTCGGAGTGCCCGGACAGGTGGCGGGACGTGCTGGGCGGGCTGGCCGACGAGGCGGTGTGCGGGACCGGGTCCGGGTCCGGGTCGGGCGGGATGGACGGTGCGGGCCCGCCGGATCCGATGGTGTCCTGGCTGGCCTGGCAGACGGCATTCGGCCTGGGCCCGGCGGCCGACGGGCCGGCGGCCAACAAGCCGGCAGCCAACGGGGGAATCGACGACCCGACGGTGGCGGAGGCGGAGGCGCCTCCTGGGGAAGTCGACCCGGGCAGGATGGTGCGCGCGGTACTCAAGGCCGTACGGGAAGCCGGGCTACGCACCTCCTGGACCGAGCAGAACGCGGACTACGAGGAGGCGGTGGCGGAGTTCGTCCGCGGCGGACCGTGCGGTCCCCCGGCCGCTCCACTAGCGGCGCTGGGCGAGGAGCTCGCCCCGTTCATCCGCGCGAATGTGCTGGGCGCGGCGCTCCTGCATCTGACCATGCCGGGCGTACCCGATCTCTACCAGGGCACCGAAGCCGCATACGCCGCGCTGGTCGACCCGGACAACCGGCGGCCCGCCCGCTTCCGGCCGGAACTGCTGGCCGGACTCGATGCCGGGGCCGCGCCGCGCGATCTGTCCGGCGAGAAGCTGCGGCTGACGGCCACGGCACTCCGGCTGCGGCGCGACCACCCACAGTGGTTCGGCGCCACGGCCGCCTACGAGCCGGTCCACGCGGAGGGCCCGGCGGCCGAGCACTGTGTGGCGTTCTGCCGAAGCGGGCGGGTGCTGACGGTGGTGACCCGGCTGTCGCTGCGCCTGGCGGAGACCGGCGGCTGGTGGGACACCGGGCTGCGGCTGCCGGAGGGCGGTCCCTGGCGCGAGCGGCTGACCGGGCGCGAGGTGCCGGGCGGTGCCGTGGCAAGGCTGGACAACCTGCTGACCGCCTCACCGGTGGCGCTGCTCGTACAGGAATGACCACTCGTACCCGGAGACGGCCGAGACGGTCCGGCGCGGATAATTCGGTTGCGGGTCCGGTCTGCGCCCGGCGACCATGGCGCCGTACGCCCCCGCACCATCACCCCCCACTCGGGCCCCACTCAGGACTCAGGAGTACGGAATGCGCCGATTCCTCGAAAGCACTCAGCGCCCCCACCGGACGTCAGTTTTCGAGGACTCGACCACGCATGCACACCCGTCACACACCCCACATTCCGCATATCCGTCACACCCTGAACATCGGCATCCTCGCCCACGTCGACGCGGGTAAGACCAGCCTCACCGAGCGGCTGCTCTTCGACACCGGCGTCATCGACCGGCTCGGCAGCGTGGACGGCGGTGACACCCGTACGGACACCGGCGCGCTGGAGCGGCAGCGCGGCATCACGATCCGCTCGGCCGTAGCCTCCTTCACCGTCGACGAGGTCCAGGTCAACCTGATCGACACCCCCGGCCACTCCGACTTCATCGCCGAGGTCGAGCGCGCGCTGGGAGTACTCGACGGTGCTGTCCTGCTGCTGTCCGCGGTGGAGGGCGTCCAGGCCCGGACCCGGGTGCTGATCAGGACGCTGCGGCGGCTGCGGCTGCCGACGCTGCTCTTCGTCAACAAGATCGACCGGATGGGCGCCCGCGGTGAGGCTCTGCTGGCGGACATCCGGCGCCTGCTGACCCCGGCCGTCGTCCCGATGACGTCCGTGGCCGGTCTCGGCACGGCACGGGCCCGCTCGGCGCCGTACTCCCTGGAGGACCCGGAGGTCCGTGAACGGCTCGCCGAGGCGGTGGCCGAGGTGGACGAGGGCATTCTGGCGCGGCTGGTCGAAGGGCCGCCGCCGGGCGCGGAGCAGCTCCGCACCGCCCTGGCCGCCCGGACCGCCGAGGGTGCGCTGCACCCCGTGTACTTCGGTTCGGCCCTCGGTGGGCAGGGGGTCGGCGCGCTCATCGACGGGATGACCCGGCTGATCCCGCCGGCCCCGCCCGGCCCGGGCCCCGAGCCGCGGGGCACAGTCTTCGCCGTCCACCAGCCGCCGAACGGTGAGCGTACGGCCCATGTCCGGCTCTATGCGGGTGAGTTGCGGCCCCGGCAGCGGATCGCACTGTACCGGCCCGGCGCGCCACGGAACGCGGGGCCGGCGCTCACCGGCCGGATCACCTCGCTCGACGTCATCGGCCCCCGACCGGGTTCGCGGCCGCCGGGTGGCGCCGGCCGGCACGACGACGGGCAGTACGACGGTGGACGGCGCGACAGCGAGCAGCGCAACGGCAGGCGGCACGGCGACGGGCGGCACGACGACGGGCGGCCGCTCACCCCGGGCAATATCGCCGTGCTCCGCGGGCTGCCCGGAATCCGTACCGGGGACCGACTCGGCCCGCCCGACGGCGCGTCCGCCGACACCGCCGCCCTCTTCCCCTCCCCCACCCTCGAAACCCTGGTCCGCGCCGGCGATCCGGCGCGCGCCGCCGACCTGCGCGCCGCGCTGCTGGCACTCGCCGACCAGGACCCGCTGCTACAGGTCCGCCCGGCGCCCGACGGCGCGACATCGGTGCTGTTGCACGGCGAGGTGCAGAAGGAGATCCTCGACGACACGCTGCGCCAGGAGTACGGGATCGGGGCCGAGTTCGCACCGAGCCGGGTGGTGTGCGTGGAGCGGCCGTACGGTGTCGGCGAGGCCTGCCATGAGATCGCCAAGCGCGGACACAGCGGGCCCTGGGCCACGGTCGGGCTGCGCGTCGAGCCCGGCACCCGTGGCTCCGGTCCGGTCTTCGCGTACGAGACCGAGCTGGGCGCCCTGCCGCACGGCTTCCACCAGGCCATCGAGGAGACCGTCCTGGCGACCCTGGAACGGGGTCCGCGGGGCTGGGCCGTGACGGACTGCCGGGTAGTGCTGACCCGTTCCGGCTTCATCGGCCCGGTCAGTACCGCGGGCCACTTCCGTACGGTCACCCGGCCCGTGCTGCTGCGGGCTCTCGACCGAGCCGGCACCCGCGTCTACGAGCCGTGCCACGCCTTCGAGGCCGAGATCCCGGCAGCCACACTGGCGCCGGTGACCGCCCGCCTCACGGCGCTCGGCGCGGAACTGGCCGAGCCCGTCGGCGGGCAGCGTTCCTGGCTGGTCAGCGGGGTACTGCCGGCCCGCCATGTGCAGCGGATCGAGGGGCTGTTGCCCGGTCTGACCCATGGTGAAGGGGTGTGGCTGTCCTATCCGTCGGGGGACCGGCCGGTCGGCCGCCGCCTCGGCGAGTGACTCCGCCTTCTCCAGCACCCCCGCATCCCGTTCTCGCCCCGCGCGGGGCCTCAGCACATGGGCCGGAGCGGGTGCGAGGTCGGCGGACCCGTTCTCGCCCCGCGCGGGGCCTCAGCGCTCCGTCAGGACGTAGTCGACGTGGCCGAACGTGATGTGGTCGCCGGGGCCGACCGGGACCTCGCCGACCACCCGGCGGCCGTTGACGCAGGTGCCGTTGGTGGAGCCGAGGTCGCGCAGCATCCAGCCCCTGCCCTCGCTGCGGAGTTCGGCATGGGCGCGGGAGACCGTGTCGTGGTTGAGGCGCAGGCCCACTCCGGGAGCGCGCCCTATCAGCAGCG
The DNA here is from genome assembly GCF_042895955.1 of Streptomyces sp. NPDC001339. NCBI lineage: Bacteria > Bacillati > Actinomycetota > Actinomycetes > Kitasatosporales > Streptomycetaceae > Streptomyces > Streptomyces sp. NPDC001339. The sequence continues at coordinate 444,424 of NZ_JBIAWT010000006.1, forward strand.
GGAACGGACCGGGCTCGGGCAGCAGGAGCTTGGGCAGCCGCTCCGTCCGCCAGGCGCGGCGCACCCGGAGGTGAAACGCCGACACCCGGCCGACCATCCGCAGCAGTGTGCCCTGGACCTTGCCGCGGCTCGCCAAGTCGGCGGTGGCCAGCTTGAGTTCGGAGTGCTGCTGGGCGGTGAGGACGAGTTCCAGGCGGCGCAGAAAGGTGTCCTGGGACAGCCGCCCCTGCGCCGCACCGTCGCGCAGCAGGTCGAGGGCGCGGTCCCGGTCGGCGTCCGACGGCCGCGCCGCGTGCGCGGGGAACTCGAGCGAAGTCATGCGGTGATTGTCCGGCCACCGCGAGCCGCTGTCCAGGCGAGGTAGGCGCGGTACGCACGCGGGACGCTGGCTGTCCACCAGCCGGAGCTCCGTCCCGGGCGCGCCCGTATGCGCGGGACGGGCGCGGGACGGGCGGTACGCGCGCGGGACGGTGGGTGGCAGGACACGCAGGGCGGTGCGGCGGCATGCTTGGTTCGTCCCTGGTTCGTCCGGACCGGGAGCACGCGAAAGACCAGGAACCGACGAAAGACCAGGGACCGACGAAGGACCAGGTGCCGACGAAGGAGGGAGGACGGCCGTGCTGTTCGAGGTGTGGGCGCCGAAGGCCGGGCGGGTCGCTCTGCAGTGGGCGGGGGAACGGGCCGGTCAGCCGCCGGTCCCGATGGAGCGGGACGCCGACCGCGCCGGCTGGTGGTGCGCGGAGGCTCCGGCCCACGACGGCGACCGCTACGCCTTCCGGCTCGACGACGGGCCACCGCTGCCCGACCCGCGTGCCGTCCGGCTGCCGGACGGCCCCGGCGGACCCGCCGCGGTCGTCGAGCACGACCGGTTCGACTGGCGGCATCCGTGGCCCGGCCGCCCGCTGCCCGGCGCGGTCCTCTACGAGCTGCACATCGGTACGTACACCCCGGAGGGCACCTTCGACGCCGCGGCCGCGCGGCTGCGGCACCTCGCCGACCTGGGGATCACCCACGTCTCGCTGATGCCGGTCTGCCCGTTCCCCGGTGTCCACGGGTGGGGATACGACGGGGTCGCGCCCTGGGCCGTGCACGAGCCGTACGGCGGGCCCGACGGGCTGAAACGGTTCGTGGACACGGCGCACGGCCTCGGTCTCGGCGTCGTCCTCGACGTCGTGTACAACCACCTCGGACCGGCCGGCAACCATCTTCCGGACTTCGGACCGTACTTCACCGAGGCCCATCGCACGCCGTGGGGCGCGGCGGTCAACCTGGACGCCGCCGGCTCCGACGAGGTGCGCGGCTACCTTCTCTCGAACGCGCTGTCCTGGCTGCGCGACTACCGGCTCGACGGGCTGCGGCTGGACGCCGTCCACGCACTGCATGACGACCGCACCCCGCACTTTCTCGCCAAGCTGTCCGCGGCGGTGGACGGGCTGGCCCGGCAGTGGGGGCGCCCCCTGTTCCTGATCGCCGAATCCGACCTGAACGACCCGCGCACCACCGCCCCTCGCGACAGCGGCGGCCAAGGCCTGCACGCGCAGTGGAACGACGACTTCCACCATGCCCTGCACACCGCGCTCACCGGTGAAGCCCAGGGCTACTACGCCGACTTCGCACGCGCCCCGCTCGCCGCCCTCGCCAAGACGTTGACCAGGGGCTTCTTCCACGACGGCACATACTCCAGCTTCCGCGGCCGGGCGCACGGGGCGCCGCTCGACCTGCGCACCACGCCCGCGTACCGGCTGCTGGCGTACGCCCAGACGCATGACCAGATCGGCAACCGGGCACTCGGCGACCGGCTCTCCGCGAGCCTCTCCACCGGGCTGCTCGCCTGCGCCGCCGCACTGGTGCTCTGCTCACCGTTCACTCCGATGCTGTTCATGGGCGAGGAGTGGGGAGCGGCCACTCCCTGGCAGTACTTCACCGATCACACGGATCCGGAGCTGGCGGAGGCCGTACGGGCGGGGCGGCGGCGCGAGTTCGCCGCACACGAGTGGACGGGCGACAGCGCCGAGTGGCCCGACCCGCAGGACCCGGCCACCCGCGAACGCAGCGTCCTGGACTGGAACGAGCCGGCCCGGGAACCGCACCGCTCGTTGCTGGCCTGGCACCGAACCCTGCTGACGCTCCGCCACGAGCTGCCGGCCCTGACGGACCCTGATCCGCGCCACACCAGCGTCCGCTACGACGAGGAAGCCCGCTGGCTGCTGCTGCGGCGCGGCCCGCTGTGGGTAGCGGCCAACCTCGCCCACGACACCACCGCCCGCATCCCGCTCCCCCCGGCCCCCACCCCTCGGAAGCCCCTCGCCGGCTGGCCCCGGCCCCACCTCCCCCACGCACAGGACGCACCCGGCACACCCGACGTGCTGCACCTACCACCGGAATCCGTGACCCTCCTGGGCCCCTAGAGCCCGTAGGGCCCGTATCGGCATGTGGATGCGCCTGGAGCGGACGGTCCGCCGTCTGTTTGCATGGCCCCCGGCAAGCACTCCAGGAGGTGACGGACTCATGGTGTCCGCGGAGAGCATTCTCGCGTTCGCGGCGATGTCGCTGCTGGTGATCGTGGTTCCGGGGCCGAGCGTACTGTTCGTGATCGGCAGGGCCCTCGCGCACGGACGTCGCACGGCGCTCGCGACGGTCCTGGGCAACATGGTCGGTTCGTACCTCCTGGTGATCGCCGTGGCGTGGGGCCTCGGCGCGCTGGTGGAGCGGTCGGCGACGGTGTTCCTGGGCGTGAAGCTGGCCGGCGCGGCGTACCTCGTCCACCTCGGCATACAGGCGTTCCGGCATCGCAAGGAGTTGTGCGCGGCGGACATGGAGGTCCCGGCGGGTGAGCGGCGCGGCGATCTGCGCACGATCCTGGACGGCATCCTCGTGGGAGTGACCAATCCGAAGGGGATCGTCTTCTTCGCGGCGGTGCTGCCGCAGTTCGTGCATCACTCGGCGGGCCATGTGCCCGTCCAGATGATGCTGTTGGGCCTGGTCCCGGTCGCCATCGGCCTGATGACGGACACCCTGTGGGGCCTGGGAGCCTCGGCGGCCCGTTCCTGGTTCGCCCGCTCGGACCGCCGCCTGTCGATGGTCGGCGGGGCGGGCGGCTTTGCCATGATCGGCCTGGGTGTGACGGTGGCGGCGACGGGCCGCGCCGACTAGAGCGATCTGCCGACTAGAGAGATCTAAGGGGAGAATTCCGCCACCATCGCCGCACAGAAGGCCTCCAGGTCGCCCGGCCTCCGGCTGGTGATCAGCGTGTTCGGCCCGTCGGAGCAGATCACGACCGGTTCGTCGACCCAGGTACCGCCCGCGTTACGGATATCGGTCCGCACGCTCGGCCAGGAAGTGAGTGTGCGGCCGCGCACCACATCGGCCTCGACCAGCGTCCACGGCGCGTGGCAGATGGCGGCCACCGGCTTCCCCGCGTCGAAGAACGACCTGATGAACGCCACGGCCGTGCTGTTCAGACGCAACGTGTCCGGATTGGCCACCCCGCCGGGCAGCACCAGGCCGTCGAAGTCCGCCTCGGTCGCCTCGTCCACCGTCAGATCGACGGGGAAGGTGCCCGCCTTGTCGAGATGGTGGTACGCCTGGATCCTGCCGACGGAGGTCGAGATCAGCGTCGGAGTGCCGCCCGCCGCGGTCACCGCCTTCCAGGGCCCGGTCAGCTCGCGCTCCTCGACGCCCTGCGGAGCCACCAGAAAGGCCGCCCGCATACACACCCACATCCCTCCGCCGCTCGTATCCCTCCGGGAGCTCATATTCCGCCGCGCTGGTCCGCCATAAGGCGGCAATCGCCACTCCCCCACTTCTCGCCCAGCGAGTAACCACCAATGGCTCACTGATCGCCCCTGTCGACCGGACCGAATCGGAGTATGCGCATCCGTGTGGGTGTGGGCGGCGTCAAGAACCCCGGATTTCCACTGATCAGAGGCGTAGCGGAGAAGATCAGAGGAGTAGCGGAGAGGTTCAGAGGAGTAGCGGAGAGGTGATGGACACTGGGTCCATGCCCCTCTGTATCTCCGACCTCCTCGCCCGGCCCGATCTCCGCCTCTCGGTCGCCTACGACGTGCCGCCACAGCTGCTGGTCCGTTCGATCGAGGCGGCGACCGTCTCGGATCTGCTGGTACCGGGAAAGTGGCTGCAGGGCGGTGAACTCCTGATGACCATCGGCTTGTTGCTGCCGAGCGAGCCGGCCGCCTGCCGGGCGTACGTCCGGGACGTGGCCGAAGGCGGAGCGGCCTGCCTGGCGCTCGGGCTCGGTCAGGGACTGCCCTATCAGCGGGCGCCGGAGCCGCTGGTGGCGGCGGCCGAGGAGGCGGGGCTGCCTCTGCTGACGGTGCCGGACGGGGTGCCGTTCATCGCCGTCACCAAGGCCGTCTTCGATGCCCGGGCCGATGAGCAGCGCGAGGCGCTGCAACGGGCCTTCGCCACGCAGCGGCGACTGACCGCCGCGGCGGCCGGCGACGGGCTGCGGCCGATGCTCGCGGAGTGGACGGCCGCCACAGGAGTGGGCGCCGCGGTGCTCGATCCGCTGGGGCGGCTGCTGGCCGCGGGCGAGCGAGAGCCGCAGCCGCCGCTGGAGCGGGCGCGCGACCTGATCGAACGGGTCGCCGCCCGCGGCCTGCGCGGCAGCGCGTCCAGCACGGTCGGAGGGCAGCAGCTGGAGGTGCAGCCGCTGGGCGCGCGACGGCTGCGCGGCCTGCTGCTGCTCACCGGGCGCCCGGACGAGGCCGCCCGCTCTGTCGTCCCCGGTCTGGTCTCCCTGCTGTCGTTGGAGCTGGAGCGCCGCCATCTACGCGATGAACCGGAGCGTCGCCGCAGGTCAGCGCTGCTCTCGGAGCTGCTGGCCGAGGAGCGTCCAGCCTCGGACCGGGCCCGGGACATGCTGCACTCGGTGGGGCTGACGAGCGAGCGGGTGCGGGGGATCGTGGTGGCGACGGCAGGTGGGGGCTGTGAGCGAGCCGGCACGGGCCGAGCCGGCCGAGCGGGGGCCGTTGTTCCGGGCTCCGTGGACGAGAGCGGCGCATCCGGGAACCGCATGGGCAGGGACGACAGGGACCACGGGGACCACAGGGAGTACGCGGACGAGTCCGGAGTGGACGCGGCCGGAGAGGACGCGGCCGCCGCACAGGACGCGGCCGCCGCACAGGAGGTGGCCGCCGCACAGGAGGTGGCCGCCGCACAGGAGGTGGCCGCGGATCTGGCGCTGGCGATGCCCGGCGGTCTGGTCCGGGTCACGGACGGCGCGGCCGGCGGCACGCCGGGCGGGCTCATCGAGGCGGTGGTCGGCGACGACCTGGATGTCCGCGATGTGCTGGCCCGCTTCGCGCCGGGCTGCCCGGCCGGTATCGGCCCGGCCACCGCCCCCGAGGCGGTACGGGTCTCGCTGCGGCAAGCGGCCGGGCTGCTCGCCGTCAGCCGGGCCGGCGGCGAGCCGGCCGAGGCGCGGCAGAGTCAGGCCAGCCGGCTGCTGCTCGACCTCGCCGACCGCCGTACGCTGCAGGGCTACGCGGACACCGTGCTGGGCCCGCTCGATCTCGCAGACAACGGCGAGGAGTTGATCGCCACCCTGGCGGCCTGGCTGGAGACCGGCGGCGCCTGGGACGCCACCAGCCGGCGCCTCGGCGTCCACCGGCACACCGTACGCAATCGCCTCGACAAGGCCATGGACCTGACCGGCCGTCGCCTCGACGACCCCGACGACCGCTTCGACCTGTGGCTGGCCACCCGGATCCGACGCGGCGGCGCACCACCATCACCAGTCCGCTAGCGCACCAGGACAGCACCACCACCAGTCCGCCAGCACACCGGGACAGCAACACCACCAGGCCGGTAGCGCCACCTGACCAGTGGCATCACCACCAGGCCGGTGACGTATACCGCACGGCAGGGCCCCGCCCTTCACTCTCACCGGCGCACCGTCTTTACTGCCATGGTGACCTACGAGATCCGCACCCTGGCACCCGGCGCCGACGGCCCCGCCGACCCCACCGGCTCTGCCCCGCTGTCCGTCACCGTCCCCGCCCCCGACCCCGCTCCCAGCGCCGGACGGAGCGGTGCGGGCAGGTTGGTGGCCGTCAGCGATCTGCACGTCCGTTATCCGGAGAACCGCGAGGTCGTCGAGGGGCTGAGACCGGAGTCCCCCGACGACTGGCTGCTGGTCGCCGGCGACGTCGGCGAGTACGTCGCAGACGTCCGCTGGGTGCTCACTCTGCTCAGCAGCCGGTTCGCGAAGGTGGTGTGGGTGCCGGGCAACCATGAGCTGTGGACGCCGCCCGACGACCCGGTGCAGCTGCGCGGGGTGGCCCGTTACGACCATCTGGTGGAGATCTGCCGGGAGTTGGGCGTGCTCACCCCGGAGGACCCGTACCCGGTCTGGGAGGGCGCGGGCGGCCCGGCGGTCATCGCACCGCTCTTCCTCCTCTACGACTACACCTTCCGCAAGCCGGGACTGGCGTCGAAGGGCGAGGCGCTCGCCGACGCCGAGAAGGCCGGGGTGGTGTGCACCGACGAGTTCCATCTGCACCCGGACCCGTATCCGACGCGGGAGGCGTGGTGCCGGGCGCGGGTGGCGGCCACCGAGGCCCGGCTCGCCGCCGTACCGGAGGAGCTGCCCACCGTGCTCATCAACCACTGGCCGGTGGTGCGCGAACCCACCCGGCCGCTGTGGTACCCGGAGTTCGCGCTGTGGTGCGGCACGGAAGCCACCGCCGACTGGCCGCACCGGTTCCGCGCCGCCACCGTGGTCTACGGCCATCTGCACATCCCCCGGCTGTTGATGTGCGACGGCGTGCCCCATCAGGAGGTGTCGCTCGGCTACCCACGGGAATGGCGACGCCGCTCCGGTGCACCGGGCCGGCCCGTGCAGATCCTGCCGGCCCCGGCCGCGGTGACCTCCGGAACAGCGGGAGCCCGCGCATGATCGACAAACTGCTGCCGGCGCCGATGGTGACCTCCGAAGCCTTCCAGGACGCCCCGCTGTCCGAGATGTATCCGGAGGAGTGGGCGCTGGTGAAGGACGCGGTGCCCAAGCGACAGAAGGAGTTCGGCACCGTACGCGGCTGCGCCCGGGCCGCGCTGTCCCGGCTGGGCATCGCCCCGGCGCCGCTGCTCCCGGGCCGTGATCGGGCGCCGCAGTGGCCGGCCGGCGTCGTCGGCGCTCTGACGCACTGCACCGGCTACCGCGCCGCCGCGGTGGCCCGCGCACGGGACGTGCTGACGATCGGCCTGGACGCGGAGCCCAACGAGCCCATAGAGGACCCCGGGGTGATAGACCTCGTCACGCTCCCGGAGGAGCGCGCCCAGCTCCGCCGTCTGGCCGTGCTGGAGCCCGAAGTCTGCTGGGACCGCCTGATGTTCAGCGCGAAGGAGAGCGTCTACAAGGCGTGGTATCCGCTCGCCCACCGCTGGCTGGGCTTCGAGGACGCTCTCCTCACCCTCGACCCCACGAACGCCACCTTCACCGCCCGCCTCCTCGTCCCCGGCCCCCGGGTCAAGGGCGAGGAGCTCACCGAATTCAGCGGGGGCTGGCTCGTCGAGTCGGGACTGGTGGTAACGGCGATCGCCATGCCGGCCTGACGAGACGGGCGCGGGCCGCCCCGACGAGACGGCCGTGGGCACGGCCCGACGGGGCACGCGCGGGGCCCGGGCACTCTCCGCCCGGGCCCCTGGCACCCCGTCAGGCATACGGGAGCAAGAACCCTCAGTCCCCGGCTGGAAGCACACCCCTTGCCTGTCCGGGTAACCTTCGCAATTCTCGTAGCACATATGTCATGTGCTGGATGTGTCCTGCCCAGGTCCACGTGGCGTGATTGCCCGAGCCGGGACCTCCCGTCCCGTACGCGCAATCACGGAGCCACCGCTCCCCGTCGCTGTACGCCGGCCCGCGGAAGTCGTGCGCTTCGACGAGCTGCCGGGCGAGCGAACGAACGACCACACAACGATCCGTACCTTCGGTCGGTGCCTTGATCAGGAGAAAGGTACGCTCCGCCGTGTAGCGCAGGACACCCCATGGCGGGCCACCCCCGCTGTCCGAAGGCTGATCCGCGCCGCTGGCATGATGCGCTCCATAATCCCCGTACGTCACGTGGAGCGGATGCTCGCCTCGGGCATGCCGGACCATGTGCCAGGAATCCCAGTCGAAGCGGTGCGCTTCCTCCGGCGACGCGTGGAACGACTCGGGCAGGCTGCGGGGGAAAGCACCCGCCATCATGGCCACCGTGCGCCATTGGTGAAGCGGGCCGAACAATTCCAAGGCACGTAGCGCCCACTTGTCTGCCGGGTGGTATTCGTCGGTAACAGCACCCAAGTCGAGGAGCAGATCGACGGCAATGGACGACGGGGTTCCTATCTGGTCGAGCAGGGCCAGAACGGCGTCGGCACGCCGCTCATCGGGGAGGCCGGTCAGCAAGACACGTATGCCCAGACCGTTTCCACTCGCCCGCGCCAGCTCCACGCACGCGGCCGTCTGCCACTCGGCTCGCTCGACGCCTGTAACCGGCCGCAATGGGCTGTCGGCCAAGAGCTCCCGAACACCCGCGGTGACGGACCCCGGCTCGTCCTCCACATGGAAGGCGTCCAGCCATGCGGGTACCGCCTGTTGGACTTTCCTGACCTCAATGACCTTGCCACGCAGCCACTCCGTGAGAGCAGCCGGATCAGGGTCGACCGGAGCCCCGGGCCGATGCCCCAGCCGGCGCAGCGGGCCTGCTCGAGGCGGGATGGTCCACAGCGGCGACGTTCTCGCCCGCACCGAGAGCGCCAGAGATGCGTATGCCCGGAGCGCATTCTGTTTCGTCGGCAGTACGGGCACGTAGAGCAGCTCGACCATCGCGGCTCCCCCATCGACTCCGCTGGATCGCCCTTGGTCGAAGGGTGAACGGGGGAGCCTGACGCCGAAAGAGCGCAATTCCGGCCAGTGATCGCACCCCATTCCCGGAAAGGACGCATCGCACCAGAGATCCCCTCTGCCGCAGCATCATCCGGAGCGGCGTGGTGCCGCAGCTCCAGGAAAAGGAATTACGTCGGTAGCCGCCGGGGCGCGCAAGACGAGCATGGGCCTGCAGTGACTAGAGTGCCCTCACCGCCGGTTCGAGACGGGCGAGGTCGGGCATGACGCCGATCCGGAAGTCGTCCGCGGCCGCGGAGTGGGTGTTGAGGGAACGGTCGCTGAGAAGTGCCCGAAGCTGGGCGGGCGTCAGAAAGTCGCCGACGACCGAGCGTCGGATGTTCTGCAGCACCACGGCGACTCCCGCGATGATCGCCGACGCACCTGACGTACCACCGAAGTTCGTGCGGTACGGCTGGTTCGTCGCGGGGTCCAGGAGTGATGAGGTCGTCAGAATATTCTGGCCCCACGCGTAGCAGTCGACGCGATTCCCGTGGTTCGAGCTCTGGTTGTCCGGAAAGCGCATGCGTGAGTGCGGGTGCGTCGAGGTCGCGGCGGCCACCATGACGGCGCCGCTGTCGAAGAAGGCACCGGTGGTGTCGTTGCGGTCGAAGATCCGGCCGGAATCGAAGAGGTGCCCCGGCGCCACGAAGGTGTCGAGGTTCACGCCATCACCGAACCCATTGCCCGCGGCTTCGACGACCGTGATGCCCTTCCTCGTCAGCTCCTGAATGGCAAGCTGGATGAACAGGTCGGTTTCGAGCGGTCGGTTCTGCACATCCTGCAGCTCGAGCAGGACGATGCTCCCGGGCTCGATGCCGGGTACCGTACCGATCACGGCCAGGGCCACCGCGACCTGGTCCATACCGGTCGGCGTCTCCACCGGGGCGACCGACGTCCTGACGTTCGGCGCCAGTCCGAGCATTCCCTTCCGGTTATCGGTCGCCATCACGATTCCGAGCACGTTCGTCCCGTGGTTGATCAGGCCCGGTTCCCTGGCGACCCTCCCACTGGGGAGGATACGGACACGGTTGACGCCGTCCGTGTCCACGAGGTCTTCATGGGTGAGCTGCCAGCCCCATTCCAGATCGACGAAACGAGGGACCTGGCTCCCGTCCGTGAACGGCAGCGCCCAGGTGTGCAGCCCGTCGACCCCGATCGGCGCCGCGCTCACATACCCCTGCCCCACGATCAGGGGGTCGTCCGCCACGACCTCGGGCGGCACCACCTCCTGCTCGACATAGGCGTGTTCGACGAACGGCAGGGCGTCCACAGCCGTGGCGACCTGCTCGGCCGAGCCTGCGGGCAGGGGGATCACGTAGAAGGAGAGCAGCGGCTGGGACGGAGTTCCGTGGACCTCTTCGTTCCGGCTCAGCCACTGCCGTACCGCCTCCGGGTCGACGCCCGGGAGCCCCCTGTTGAGCGCGAGGTGGAAGTCCGGGAAGGCCATGGCGACGCCGTCCCAGGCCGCGCGGTCCTGGGATGGGAGGAACTCCTGTGCTTCGTCCTCGTACGGGATCTCCGCGGCCGCCTCGTCGCCCAGCTTGACGATCACTTGAGGCGTGAACGGCTCCTGCGGATGCTCCTCCGCCCCGTAGGCGTTCTCGTCCAGCCGCCAAACCGTGCGCGGACCCACGTCGTCGATCACTTCGGCGGCGGGCACGAGGAGGACTTCCCGCTTGAACCGGGCGACGGCAGCGGCCGTCTCGTTGCCGTAGTCGCCGTCGGCACCGAACTGCGGCAAGCTGTCGGGATCCCAGATGAGCAGAGCGCTCTGCAGGCGGTTGACGGGGGAAAAGTCGTTATGGAGCTGCCTGTTGATCCGCGTCTCGTTCCGAGCGACGGCTTCAAGGACCGGCTCGCCCTGAAACAGCTGTGACAGAAACATGGGACACGCATCCTTCCCGTCGCCTGCCCCACTGGAGCGGTGCGGATTTTTCGGTCGGGATCGCCCGAGTCCCGTGGGATACCTCTCGGTGCGGAATCCGCCCCTTTTCGAGCATCACACCTTTGCCGGAGCCCAGCATCTTTGCCACCGGCTGCGGGGGAGGCGGGGCGGTGACGATCCGGACGGCTCGGGGTTCCTCGGGACGGCACCTGGGCCATGGGTCTGACCAGAGTGGCCGAGGCAGGAACGGGCCAGTTGTCAAGCCTGTGCATGCGCTGTCCGCTGACGGCGTTACCGTGGGCCGGGCCCGGCAAACCGCTCTGGCAGAACAGGTGATGGACATCGGCAGCTCCCACGGCTCGGCGCTGACGCATTGGCTGCGCACCCTCGACGCCGATCGGTTGCAGGGTGTGCTCGACGCACGCCCCGACTGCGCGGGCGCACCGGAGCCGAGCACCCTCGATGAGCTCGCCGACCGGCTGCAACGGCCGGGCTCCGTCACGCGGGTGCTGCCCCTCCTGCCGCTTCCCTGTCTGCAGGCCGCCGAGGCGCTCGCGGCCCTCGGCGCTCCCGCTCCGCGTGCGGAACTGGAGAGCTTGCTCGGCGCGGACACCGCCCGCCTCGACACGGCACTGGGCACGCTCGGCGTGCACGCACTCGTCTGGCCCGGCCCGGACGGTGTGCTGCACATGGCGGCGGCGCTGGGTGATGCCTGGGAGGCACCCCTCGGTCTCGGTCCCGGGCTCGAGGAGCTGTTGTCCGGCACCACGTCCGACGAACTGCGCAGGATCGCGACGACGCTCGGTCTCGCCCCCGGCGCCAGGAAGCGGGAACGTCTTGATGCCGTGCTCGCCCACCACCGTGACTCCGACCGGCTGCGGGCACTGATCGACTCCGCGCCACCGGCGGCCAGGGACCTCCTGGAGCGGCGTCTCCGCCTCGAACGGACACCCATCATGTTCGGCTCGGTCACCGAGGATCCCGCAGAACGCTGGCTGTGGGAGCGAGCTCTGCTGGTGGGCGGCCGGGGCTGGTCGGTGGAGCCGGCGCACGTGCCTGCCGAGGTGGTGCGCGCCCTGCGCGGTCCCGGCTGGCACGCCCCTTTCGAGCCGACGCCGCCCGAGCCCCCGGTCGTCTCCCTCACCGCCTCCGACGTGGAGAACGACGCGGCCGCCGCGGCCGCGTCCTTCACGGTGCAAGCCGGCGTACTGCTGAGGGAATGCGCGGCCCGCCCCGTGACCGCACTGAAGTCCGGCGGCGTCGGGGCACGCGAACTGGCCCGCCTCGGCAAGGCCGTCGGATGCGACGAGCCCGTGGTACGCCTCGTGCTGGAGACCGCGTACGCCGCCGGGCTGCTGGCATACGAGAAGCGCGCCCTGTCGGTCACCGAGGCGTACGACGGGTGGGCCGGGCAGGAGCCCGCCGACCAGTTCGCCGCTCTCCTCCGTTCCTGGTGGCTGCTCGGCCTGACGCCCTCCGGCTCCCGTGACGACGAGGGCAAGGCGCTGCCGGCCGTGGAGCGTACGTCAGCCTGCGCCAGCTGCCTGGCGGCCCGTCAGGGGCTGCTCACCGCGGCAGCCGGCCTTCCCGGCTCCCACGGCGTACGGGATCCGGCCGACCTGGGACCGCTCGTGGCCTGGCACCGGCCACTCGCCCATGAACTGCCCCAGGACACCACGCCGTTCGCCGGGCTGATCCGGGAGGCCGGGCTGCTGGGGGTCCTCGCCCGCGGCGCGCTGTCCCCGTTCGGCGCGGCCCTGCTGCTCGGTGACGAAGGCCGCCTGCACACACATGCCCGGCGCCTGCTGCCGGGCGCCGACTCGAGGGTCCGCATCGGAGCGGACCTCACCGCGGTGGTGATGGGTGCTCCCACCGGCCGCCTCGCGGCGCTCCTGGACGCACTCGCCGACCGGGAGACCCATGGCACGGCGTCCATCTGGCGGTTCGGGCCGTCATCGCTGCGCCGGGCGCTGGACGCGGGCCGCACACCGGCCGAGATCCGGGCCGGCCTCTCCGACGCCGCGGACGGTCCACTGCCCCAGACCCTCACGCACCTGATCTCCGACGCCGCCCGTAAGCACGGACGGCTCCGCCTCGTCACCGCCGCGTGCGTGATCCACAGCAACGACACAGCCCTGCTCGCCGAGATCGCCGCCCACCGCGAACTGTCGCGGCTCGGGCTGCGCGGCATCGCTCCCGGCGTCCTGCTCTGCCGCACCCCGCTGCCCGAGGCGCTCGGCGCCCTGCGCGCAGAAGGGTACGCACCGGTGGCCGAGACGGAGGACGGAGCGGTCCGCCTCGAACGGCCCGAGCAGGCCCGGGCCGCGCAGCCCCTCCCCCGCCCCCGGCAGCACCGCCGCCGCACCGCCCCCGCCGCTGGACTCGCGCTCCGCCTGCTGTCCGCCCCGGACCACGAACCGCACCCCGACCCGGTCCGCGGCGTCCCCTTCCGGACCGACACCGAGGAGATCCTCGCCGGATACGCGAAGGCCCTGAACCTGACGGACCTCCGGCAGCTCGCCCACGCCATCCACGAACACGAACCCATCACCCTGGAGTACCTCGCGGCCTCAGGGAACCGGACCGTCCGCACGGTGAGCGAACTCGAACTCGACCCGCCTCTCCTCTCCGCGTACTGCCATCTCCGCGAAGATCTCAGGGTCTTCACCCTCTCCCGCATCCAGGCCGTCCTGCCGACGTGACCTGACATCCCGGAAGGCCGGCCGGTCCTCGCCCGGTCAGCCCTCGTCGGGGAGCAGCCGCAACGAGATCGAGTTGATGCAGTACCGCTGGTCCGTGGGCGTCGGGTAGCCCTCGCCCTCGAAGACGTGCCCGAGGTGGGAGCCGCAGCGGGCGCAGCGGACCTCCGTGCGGACCATGCCGTGGGAGCGGTCCTCGATCAGCTCGACCGCTTCGCTGTCCTTGGGGTCGTAGAAGGACGGCCAGCCGCAGTGGCTTTCGAACTTGGTGTCGGAGCGGAAGAGTTCGGCTCCGCAGGCGCGGCAGGAGTAGAGGCCGGCGGTCTTGGTGTCGGTGTATTCGCCGACGAAGGCCGGTTCCGTGCCGGCCTCGCGGAGGACGTGGTACTCGGCGGGGGACAGCTCGTCGCGCCACTGCTCGTCGGGCTTGTCGATCTCGTACGGCATCTGGTGTCCCTCTCCTCAGCTCGGCGGCCCGGGCTCAGCGGCCCAGGTGGGTCAGGATGGCGGGGCCGAGGTCGGTCACATCGCCCGCGCCCATGGTGAGAACAAGGTCGCCGGGCCTGGCCATTCCGGCGATCAGGGCGGGGACGGCCGTCTGGTCGCTCTCGGGGGTCACCTCGGCGCCGGCGGCGCGGGCGGCGTCGATGATCAGGGCGCTGGTGATGCCCGGGATCGGGTCCTCGCGGGCCGGGTAGATGTCCAGGACGACGGAGGCGTCGGCGAGTGCGAGCGCCTGTCCCATCTCGGCGCCCAGTTCCTGGGTGCGGGAGAAGAGGTGCGGCTGGAAGACGACCAGGACCCTGGAGTTCTCGGCGGCGGCGCCGCGGATGGCCTCCAGGTCGGCGGTCATCTCCGTGGGGTGGTGGGCGTACGAGTCGATGACCTGGACGCCGGCCGCCTCGCCCTTGAGCTGGAGGCGGCGCTTGACGCCGGTGTACTTGCCGAGCGCGGACGCGAGGTTGTGCGGCGGCAGGTCCAGGGCGACTCCGGCGGCCAGGGCGGCGACGGCGTTGTGGGCGTAGTGCCGGCCGGGGACCGAGACGGTGAAGGTGAGGATCTTGCCGCTGGTGAGGGTGACGGTGACGTCGCTGGTCAGGCCGCGGGGGTTGACCTTGAGGATGCGGACGTCGGCGTCCTCGGACTCGCCGTAGGTGACGACCTGGATGTCATGGCGGCCGGAGATCCGTGCGGTCAGCTCGCGGGCGCCGGGGTGGTCGGCGGCGATGACCAGGGTGCCGCCGGGGCGGATGCGGCCGACGAAGGTCTCGAAGGACTCGTAGATCTCGTCCATCGAGGCGTAGTTGGCGTGGTGGTCCAGCTCGACGTTGAGGACGATGGCGACCTCGGGCGCGTACTTGTGGAAGCTGCGGTCGCTTTCGTCGGCCTCGGCGACGAAGATCTCGCCGGCGCCGTGCTCGGCGTTGGAGCCCGGTGCGTCGAGGTCGCCGCCGATGGCGTAGGAGGGCTTGAGGCCGAGGGCGGCGAGGGACACGGCCAGCATGGAGGTCGTCGTCGTCTTGCCGTGGGTGCCCGCCACGGCGATGGGGCGGAGGCCGTCCATGAGGGAGGCGAGGGCGTCGGAGCGGTGCACGACGGGGATGCCGCGCTCACGGGCCGCGGCCAGCTCGGGGTTGTCGGGGCGGATCGCGGAGGAGACCACGACGCTGGTGGCGTCGGCGGCGAGGTGTCCGGCGGCGTGGCCGATGTGGACCGTGGCACCGAGGGAGCGCAGGGCCTGGGCGGTCGCGGAGTCCTTGGCGTCGCTTCCCGCCACCTGGGCGCCGCGCTGCGTGAGGATCTTGGCGATACCCGACATGCCGGCTCCGCCGATGCCGATGAAGTGCGGCCGGTCCATCGAGGCTGGGATGGCGGGTGCCATGGTGCGTCTCCCTGATCGTCGATCATCGCGGGCGGTGGTGCGGTCCGTGCGGTCGCACCTGTCGTGCCGCTGTCATGCTGTCGTGTCGTGCTGCTGTCGTGCTGCTGTCGTGCTGTCGATGATTCTCGCACCCGGCACTGACAGCGGCGGGCCATGGGCCGCGGCCGGGGCCGGGCCGGGGCCACCCGGCGGTATCGGAGGCCGCCGGGCGGTCCGCGGGTGATCACCGGGCGGTCCGCGGGCCGGCTCTCAGCGGCGGATCAGGCCCTGCGCGGTGGCGGTGGCGACCGCGGCCGTACGGGAGTCCACCCCGAGCTTCGAGTAAATGTGGACAAGGTGGGATTTCACGGTCGCTTGGCTGAGGAAGAGCCGCTTGCTGATCGCGGCGTTCGAGAGGCCGTCGGCGACGAGCTGCAGCACCTCGGTCTCCCGGCGGGAGAGCGCGGTGGCGGGCGTACGCATCCGGTCCATCAGCCGCAGCGCGACGGTGGGCGCCAGCGCGGACTTCCCGGCGGCGGCGGTGCGCACCGCGGCGGCCAGCTCCTCGGGAGGGGCGTCCTTGAGGAGGTAGCCGGTGGCGCCGGCCTCGATGGCGGCGAGGATGTCGGCGTCGGTGTCGTACGTGGTCAGGACCAGAACGCGCGGGGCACCGGGGCGGGCGGTGATCGCGGCGGTGGCCTGGGAGCCCAGCATCCGGCCGCCGAACTGGAGGTCCATAAGGACCACGTCGATGGTGCTCTCGGCGGTGAGCTCGACGGCCCGTTCGGCGGTGGCGACATCGGCGACGACCTCGAAGTCCGGCTCGGTCTCCAGGACGGCGCGCAGCCCGGCCCGTACGACGGGGTGGTCGTCGGCGAGCAGCAACCGGATGGGGGCGACATCCGGGGCAGTTCCCGGGGTGACGTCCGGGGCGGTGTCCGGGGTGGTGTCCGGGGTGCTGTCGGGGACGGTCATGAGGCGGTCTCCGGTGGGGCGGGCGCGGCGGGGCAGGGCAGGGTGACCGCGACGGCGGTGCCCTCTCCAGGGGCGGACTCGACGGCGAGGGTGCCCCGCAGCGCGTGCGCCCGGGCGCGCATCGCGGCGAGGCCGAAGCCGGTGCCGCGGGCCGCCGCGGAGCCCGGCGCGGGCACCTCGGCGGGCCGGAACCCGGCGCCGTCGTCGACGACGTCCAGGGCCACCTCGGTGTCCATGTAGCTGAGGGTGAGCTCGACGCGGCCGGCCCGGGCGTGCTGCACGGTGTTGGCGAGCGCGGACTGGGCGATGCGCAGCAGGGCGACCTCGTGCGGGGTGGGCAGCGCGGTGGGCGCGCCGGAGACCTGGCAGTGCACGGAGAGGCCGGACGCCCGGGCGGTGGTGGCGCAGAGCCGTTCCAGGGCGGCCGGCAGGGACCCCGTCTCCAGATCGGGCGGGCTGAGTGCCCGGACGAAGCGGCGAGCCTCGGCGAGGTTGTCGACGGCGGCCGTACGGGCCTGCCGGACGTGGCCGAGGGCCGTTTCGGGCCGCTCCGGCAGGGCGCGTTCGGCGGCGCGCAGCAGCAGCTGGATACTGGACAGGCCCTGGGCGAGGGTGTCGTGGATCTCCCGGGCCAGGCGTTCGCGCTCGGCGAGGACCCCGGCGGAGTGTTCCGCGACGGCCAGTTCGCCGCGGGTCGCGGTGAGCTCCTCGATGAGTCGGCGGCGCTGTTCGCTCTCCCGGTAGAGGGCCTCGTACCCCAGGACGACAGCGACCGCGACGGCGGCGCCCAGGAAGGGGCCGAGCACCGTGCCCACACTGAGGGTGTGGGTGTGCCACCCGAATCCGGCGATGGCGGCGAGGGTGGTGGCGGCGACGGCGGGCAGCGCCCAGCGCAGCGGCAGCAGGTGCATCTGCACGAAGAAGAGCGGGAAGGCCAGCCAGACGCCGTCCGGGGTGAGGGCGAGCAGCACCAGCCAGAGGGCCGCCACGGCACCGAGCCAGAGGCCCGCGGCGCCCGTGGAGCTGCGGACGCGCGGCAGCCGGGGGCCGGCCACGTACACGGCGAACAGTGCGACGGCGGTGACGATCACAGCCGGGGCGCCCGGAACACGGTCGGCGACCGCCCGTACGGCGGCGAGCGCGAGCAGCGCGGCCACCATCAGATGGAGGCAGCTGCGCAGGACCCGCAGGACGGGAGTGAGGGAGTGATCGGTCACGGCTTCTTCGGTCACGGCCTCTTCAGGCTACGGGCCGCTCCCGCCACCCGGCATCAACCGAAGGTTTGATGCCGGGGCGCACCTTTCGGCGCCGGTGAACCCCTCCGCGGCGCGATGCCCGGGCCCTCTTCCGGGGGCGAGGGTGGGGGCCAGCCGCCGGGCAGTGGGTCCGGCGCCCGGACCTGAGGATGGCAAAGCCGGTGTTCGTCGCCTGGAGAGACCTGAGATTCGCCAAGGGGCGGTTCGCGCTGATGGGCGCCGTGATCGTGCTGATCACGGTGCTGGTGGGCCTGCTGTCCGGGCTGACGGCGGGCCTGGGCCGGGAGAACACCTCGGCGATCACCGCGTTGCCCGTCGACCACCTGGTCTTCTCGGCACCCGCCGGGGACGGCGGCGTCACGTTCACCGACTCCAGGCTGCCGGAGCGGACCGTACGGGAGTGGGCGCGGGTGCCGGGAGTGCGGAGCGCCGAGCCGCTGGGGATCGCCACGACGAAGGCCGAGGCGGGCACCGTCACGCCGGGCGAGGCCGGGACGGACAAGGTCGGGACGGGTGGGCGGACGGCCGCGGTGTCGGTGTTCGGAGTGCGGCCCGGTTCGCGGCTGGAGCCGGCGTCCGGGCAGGTGGCCGACGGGACGGTGGTGCTGTCCGCGAAGGCCGCCTCCTCGCTCGGCGTGCGCGCCGGGGACGCGCTGACGCTCGGCGGACGGTCGCTCCGCGTCACGGCGGTCTCCGGCCCGGCGATGTACAGCCACACACCGGTGGTCTGGACGTCGCTGGACGACTGGCGACGGCTGGCGGGCGGTTCCGGTGCCGCCGCGGGCGCGACCGTGCTCGCCCTCTCCACCACCGCGTCGGCCGAACTGCCCTCCGCCGACGAGCGGCTCGGCACCAGGGCCGTCACCGCCGACGACGCCCTGAACGCCATTGGCTCGTACGCCGCCGAGCACGGCTCCCTCCAGCTCATGCGCGGCTTCCTGTTCGCCATCTCCGCGCTGGTCATCGGCGCGTTCTTCACGGTGTGGACGATCCAGCGCGGCGGCGACATCGCCGTGCTGAAGGCACTGGGCGCCTCGACCCGCTATCTGCTGCGCGACGCGCTCGGCCAGGCGGTCGTCCTGCTGGCGATCGGTACGGGCCTGGGTACCGCGGTGGTGGCCGGGGTGGGCGCCGCCATGGGCGACGCGGTGCCCTTCGTGCTCGATCCGTCCACCGTGCTGCTCCCAGCCCTGATCATGATCGCGCTGGGAGCCGTCGGCGCCGCCCTCGCCATCCGCCGCATCACGTCCGTAGACCCCCTCACCGCCCTGGGAAGCGCCCGATGAGCCCCATGAGTCCGACGAGCCCTACGAGTTCTACGAGTTCTACGAGTTCTACGAGTTCTACGAGTTCTACGAGTTCTACGAGTTCTACGAGTCCTACGAGCCCCATGAGTCCTACGAACCCCATGAGTCCGATGAGCCCGATGAACTCGGCACGTCTTGAACTGACCGATGTCACCCTCACCTACCCCGACGGCGACACCCGGCTGACCGCACTGGACGAGGTCTCGCTGGCCGTACCCGCCGGGTGCCTGACCGCCGTGATCGGTCCGTCCGGTTCCGGGAAGTCCAGCCTGCTCGCGGTCGCCGCGACCCTGATCCGCCCGGAGCGCGGACGGGTGGTGATCGACGGCACGGACACCACCGGCCTCGGCCGCGCCGAACTGACGGCGCTGCGCCGCACCCGGATCGGCACGGTCTTCCAGCAGCCGAACCTGCTGCCGTCGCTGACGGCCGCCGAACAGCTGCAGGTGATGGCCCATCTCGACGGCGGCTCCCCTCGCCGGGCGCGGTCCCGGGCGCTGGAGCTCCTGGCGGCGGTCGGCCTGGAGGGCCAGGCCGACCGGCGGCCGCACCAGCTCTCGGGCGGTCAGCGCCAGCGGATCAACATCGCCCGCGCGCTGATGAACGACCCCGCCGTCCTGCTCGTGGACGAGCCGACCAGCGCCCTGGACCACGAACGCGGCGCCGCGGTCCTCGATCTGCTGCTGACCCTCACTCACCAGCGGGCCACCGCCACTGTGCTGGTCACCCACGACCACACCCATCTGGACGCGGTCGACGAGATCGCCGAGGTACGGGACGGCCGGCTGCGCCCTCGAGCAAGCGCCGTCCGGCCGTAGACCATGGGGGCGTACGGGGCACGGCCGTAGACCATGGGGCGTACGGGGCACGGCCGTGGACCGTGGGGGTACGGGGCAGGCGTGGCCGCAGCGGCTGGAGACGCCGCGGCCCGCGCCGCTACGCCTTGCGGAGCCGGTCGACGATGCCCTGGATGTCGGTCCTGACACGGATGGGGCGGGGGAAGTGTCCGCCGTCGTCCTCGTACGGCTCGTACGGGATGCCGGCGCCGTCGAGTGCGGCCTTGAACTCCCGCTGGCCGCGGAGCACTTCGGTCTCGTTGCCCCAGCCGAACGGGTCCGTCGGGTCGGGGCTGGTACCGGCGACCAGGAAGATCCGCTTGTCCCGGAAGCTCTCGATGTGCTCCATCGGGTTGTCGGCGCTGACCTTGGCCTCGTCCCACGGTTCGCCGTAGATCGTGCCGCCCGCCAGGTCCTTCACCGCGGAGGACACGTTGGCCCAGTGGGCGACCGCACCGAGGTCGCCGCGCAGGCTGGGAGGGCCGGAGTGGGCGCTCACCGAGGCGAAGAGGTCGGGGTACTTGACCGCGTACTTCAGTGC
Organism: Streptomyces sp. NPDC001339; assembly: GCF_042895955.1. Lineage (NCBI taxonomy): Bacteria > Bacillati > Actinomycetota > Actinomycetes > Kitasatosporales > Streptomycetaceae > Streptomyces > Streptomyces sp. NPDC001339. The sequence goes on from NZ_JBIAWT010000006.1 coordinate 464,671, forward strand.
CCCGAAGCCGCCCATCGAGAACCCGGCGACGGCGCGGCCGTCCTGCTCGGCGTACGTCCGGAAGTTCGCCTCGATCCAGGGGCGCAACTGGTGCATGTGGAAGGTCTCCCAGTTCCGGGGGCCCACGTTGGTGCTGACCGGATCGGAGTACCAGCCCGCCTGTCCGCCGTCGGGCATGACCACGATGAGCGGCTGGCCGGCGGTGTAGGCACGGATGCCTCCTTCCGCCGCCCGGTCCCATTCCATGAAATCGCCCAGGCCGCCGTGGAGCAGGTAGAGGACCGGGTAGGTGCGTCCGCTGCTGTGGTAGTCGTCCGGGAGCAGGACGTTGACCGCGGGTCCGTTGTCCCAGCCGATGGCGTCGGTCCCGAAGCGGTAGTACCACATACGGGGGTCTTCCTCGTTGCGCTCCTTGATGTGCAGGCCGAAACCGTCGTCGGCCGCACTGGCGGGCGACGCCGTCGCCACGACGCTCCCACCTCCGAGAGCCATCGCCGCGGAGATTCCGCCGACGGCTTTCAGGATCCCCCTGCGGGTGGGGTGGTGCTCGCTCACCATGACCTCCTGGTCGGGAAGTGACCCGTACTCGCCGCACAGGCACGTACTCGCTGGGGCACGCCGAGCGGTTCGCGCCGTGACGACGAGACTGCCGATGTCCGCGCGACGGTAGCCACCGCCGCTGAAACATCGATGAAATGCCGATGAGCCACCGGCCGAGGAGGGCTGGACGAGGACCGGCCGAAGAGGGCTGGGCGAGGACCAGACGAGAACCGGACGGGGGCTGGACGCACGCGACACCCGGTGAGGGATGACTCAGCCCCTCACGGCCCCTCACGGCCCCTCGCGGTCAGCCGGCGGGCTGGTCGTCCGCGGCGTGCGAGAAGAGTTTGAGTACGGGTACGCCGACCTTGTGGCGGGCGCGAGAGGCCCAGTCGCGGTGGAAGAACTCCTCGACGAAGTGCGGCGCCGTCAGCACGATGACCTCGTCCGCGCCGGTCTCGTCGACGACGCTGCGCAGCAGGTCCAGCGGGTGGTCCGCGACCACCTGTCCGACGGCCTCGGCGCCGGCGTCGCGCAGGGCCTGGAGGGTCCGGGAGAGGGCGAGTTGGGCCGGGGCCTCCGCGGCCTCGCCGGCCGGCTCGTCGCCCTCCCGTACGGCGTCGTCGAACTCGCCGAGGGCGACATCGTCGATGGCCCGGAGCAGGACGTCCTGTTTGCCGCGGGGCTGCATGAGAACGACGAACGAGATCCGGTCGTCGCCGTGCAGGGTGGTCACAAACTCGACGTCGGCGGGCGTCAGAGGCTTCTCGATCATCAATACGCTCGTGAACACGACGGACGCCCTTCTTCGCTTCGGGGCGCAGCGCTGCGCGGCGCCCGACAGAAACCATCCTGCCCCGTCGCCACACGGGACCTGTTGGGGTTTAGTGTGCCCAACGGAAGCTAAGCGGAACAGATAATTCCGCCGAATGTCAGGACCGGCGGTAGCGAGTGAACAGGAACCCGGCCTCCTCCAGTACGGACGCCAGAGCGAACCGCTCGGGAACCGGGACGGCCGGCCCGCTCATGATTCTCGGCGCATCGCCGACGGCGACCACCGGGGCCAGCGTCAGGCACATCTCGTCCAGCACCCCGGCCGCCGCGAACTGCCCCAGCAGCTTCGGCCCGCCCTCCGTGAGCAGCCGGGTGTACCCCCGTCCGGCCAGTACCGCCGGCACCCGCGCCGGATCGACGCCCAGCCCCTCACCGGCGAACAGCACCTCGGCGCCCGCCGCGCGGGCCTGCGCCACCCGATGGGCCGGTGCGCCGGCGCCCGTCAGGATGAGGGTGGGGGTGAGCGGCTCGGTGAAGAGGGGGAGGGTGAAGTCCAGCCCCAGACCGGCGGTCACCACGGCGATGGCGGGCGCCGGGGCCTGGCCGGCGGCGGCCCGGCGGGCAGCGAACGCCTCCCGGACGCGGGCCGGCCGGTAACCCTCCTGGCGAACCGTTTCCGCGCCGACCACCACGGCGTCCGCCAGGCCCCGCAGCACTCCGAAGATCCGCATGTCCGCCGCGCAGGAGAGCGGCTGCGAACGGCCCTCGTGGTGGGCCGCGCCGTCCATGGATGACACCATGTTGGCCCGCAGCCATACGGGGGCGGACAGCTCGGAGGACCCGGTGCGGCCCGTGTGCGCAAGGTCGTCCGCCGCCGGATACGCGTAGGCGTCGGCCAGCTCGTCCAGCGTCCACTCCCGGTCGGTGAGGTCGGCGGGCGCCGCCGCGGAGGCCGTGGAGCCGGAGCCGGGGGCCGCGTCGCCGACGCTGGGCGCCGTGCCGCCGGGGCCGGATACGAGCAGGTCAGGGACGGGAAAGAGGCGTCGCATGGCCGCAGTGTGACATGCCTCGCCCGGCGGACCTTCGGAGACCGGCGACGAGATAGGCTGGACAGCTGTGTCGCCTTCCCAGCCCTCCTCCCCGCAGACCGACCCGATAGCCGGACCGCCGGCCGACGGGGACGGGACCTCCCCCGGCACGTCCCCGGCCGCGCTCACCGCCCGCGCCCCGCACGTCCCGGCCGACCGCCTGGTCGCCGAGATGGTGCCCCCGCCGCGCTTCCAGGACGCGCGCTTCGACACGTACATCCCGGACGCGAAGCAGCCCAGCCAGGGCCAGGCCGTGCAGGTGCTGAGCGACTTCGCGGACAGCATCGACGCCGGGGCGGGCACCGGGACGGGCAAGGCCGCCGGCAAGCGACGCTGGTTCGCCAGGAACCCCAAGAAGGCGACCGCCCCCCAGGGCCCCCGCGGCGTCTACCTGGACGGCGGCTACGGCGTCGGCAAGACCCACCTGCTCGCCTCCCTGTGGCACGCCACCCCCGCACCGGCCGAGCGCAAGGCCTTCGGCACCTTCGTCGAGCTGACCAACCTGGTGGGCGCGCTCGGCTTCCAGCAGACCATCCGTACGCTCAGTGACCACAAGCTGCTGTGCATCGACGAGTTCGAGCTCGACGACCCGGGCGACACGGTCCTGGTCTCGACCCTGCTCGGCAAGCTGGTCGACAACGGTGTGGCCCTGGCGGCCACCTCCAACACCCTGCCCGGCAAGCTCGGCGAGGGCCGGTTCGCCGCCACCGACTTCCTGCGCGAGATCCAGGGGCTGAGCGCCCGCTTCCGCCCGCTGCGCATCGACGGTGAGGACTACCGCCACCGCGGTCTGCCCGAGGCGCCCGCCCCGTACGACGACGAGACCGTCACCCGCGCGGCGTACCGCACGCCCGGCGCCTCGCTCGACGACTTCCCGTCCCTGCTGACGCATCTGTCGAAGGTGCACCCCAGCCGCTACGGCGCGATGTGCGACGGCATCGAGGCGGTCTGCCTCACCGATGTGCAGGCCGTGCCCGACCAGTCCACCGCGCTGCGCCTGGTGGTCCTCGCGGACCGGCTCTACGACCGGGAGGTGCCGGTGCTGGCCTCCGGGAAGGCCTTCGACGAGCTGTTCAGCGACGAGATGCTGCGCGGCGGCTACCGGAAGAAGTACTTCCGGGCCATCTCCCGGCTGACCGCACTGGCCCGCGACGCCAAGCCACTGGCCACCGGCGGGGCGCCGTGGGGCGGCGCCGCTTGACGCCCGGACGGCCCGGCAGGTTCCCGACGGCCGGGTAAGTTCCCCACGGCCGGGCAGGTTCCCCACCGCCGGGCAGGTTCCCCACCGCCGGGCAGGTTCCCCACGGCCGGGCAGGTTCCCGACGAGTCGTGCGCGTGGTACCACAGGCGGGTCACGTCACCTGCCCGCCAACGGGGAGCAGCCCATGTCTGCGACACGACGTCAGATCCTGGCCACAACCGGCGCGTTGGGGGCGTCCCTCGTCTTCTCCGGCAACGTCACGGAGATCTTCGCGGGGAGCGCGACCACCCAGGGCATGGGGCGGGAAGGCTACGGCCCGCTGGTCCCCGACCCCGGCGGTCTGCTCGACCTGCCCAAAGGCTTCCGGTATCGGGTCCTGTCGAAGGAGGGCGACCCGCTCCACTCCGGGGAGGGCAAGGTGCCCAGCAACTGCGACGGCATGGCGGCCTTCCCCGGTCCTCCCGGACACCGGTCCCACGGCACCTGCCTCGTCCGGAACCACGAGAACCGTACGGACTCCCGCTCCGCCGTCCCCCGGGTGCCCGGTCTGACCTACGACCCCGGTGGCGAGGGCGGCTGTACCGTCCTGGAACTGGACGGGGACGACACAGTGCGCTCCGAACGGGTCGCCATCGCCGGCACCTCCACCAACTGCGCGGGCGGCCCCACCCCGTGGAACACCTGGCTGACCTGCGAAGAGACCGAGCTACGGGCCGGTGACGAGAACTACACCAAGGACCACGGCTTCATCTTCGAGGTCGATCCGTACGACCCGCTCCGGACCGGCGCGGTACCGCTGACCGCGATGGGCCGGTTCCAGCACGAGGCGATCGCGGTGGACCCCGGGACCGGCATCGTCTACGAGACCGAGGACGCGTTCGAGAAGCCGTTCGGCCTGTTCTACCGCTTTCTGCCGAACAAGCCCAGGGGCGGCCGGGGTTCGCTCCGGGCAGGTGGCCGCCTCCAGGCGCTACGGGTCCCCGGTGTGCCCGACCTGTCCACCGTCCAGGCGCCCGGGACCGCCTTCGACCACGTCGCGTGGGTGGACGTCCCCGACCCGCTCGCCCGCCGCACGCCCATCCGCTTCCAGGACTTCGGCCCCGGGGGCATCACCCACGCCCAGAAGCTGGAGGGCTGCTACTGGGGCGGCTCGTGCGTGTACTTCGTCTCCAGCTTCGCGCACCGGGGCGACGGCTCGGCGGCCGACCACTACGGGCAGGTCTGGCGGTACGACCCCCGGCGGCAGCGGCTCACCCAGGTCGTGGTCTTCGGCCCCGGCACCGACCTCCAGCTGCCCGGCGAGTCCCCCGACAACATCTGTCTCGCGCCCAGCGGCGGCCTGATGGTCTGCGAGGACGGTGACGGCGCCCAGCATGTCTTCGGCCTCACCCGGCACGGGAAGGTCTATCCGATGGCGCGCGGCCGGCAGAACATTGGGACGGGGAAGAAGCCGGAGTGGGGCGAATTCGCCGGTGTGACCTTCTCCCCCGATCACCGGACGATGTATGTCAACTGCTACACCCCGGGGACCACGTTCGCGGTGCGCGGCCCCTGGCATCACTGAGTCCACTCTCCGTCCCTGCTGACAGTTCACACCGAGTCCTGTCCGGGTCAGGTGCGGCGTGAGCTGAGCCCGCAGGCGACGGCCGTGGCGGCGGCGGCGATCAGCACGGTGGCGGCGAGCGGCAGCCAGGGGGTGCTGATGGTGCCGTGGGCGGAGCCGGTGACCAGGCCCGTGACGGCGGCGTTGGCCGGGGAGGCGCCGAGCACGAGCAGGAGCAGGGCGGCGGTCAGGCCGGTCGGGATGCCCCAGCCGGGGCTGCGCAGCACGGGCCAGTTGCACAGGGCGCCGATCGCCGTGCCCATGAGCACACAGGCGAGCGCGGCGAGGAGCCCGGCGCCGGCCGCCGGGAGGACCGGGACGTGGACCTGGTGATCGGCGGAGCGCGGGTCGGACATCAGCAGGACCACCGCCATCCCGAGGAGCGCGAGCAGCAGTCCGGCGCCGGTCGCGGTCAGGACGCAGGAGAAGTGGACCCGGCCGGGGCCGGCGGCGGCCGCGGCGCAGGCGCGGGCGGCCGGCGGCTCGTTGGTGACGCATACCCGGGTGAGCCAGACGGCGACCGGCAGCAGGCCGCCGGCGGCCCAGCCGAACGCGTCGAGGATGGGGCCGCCGCTCTGGACACCGATGGCCAGGAAGGCGGCGTAGAAGATGACCGGCGGCAGCCAGCGGTGCGAGCCGGCCAGCAGCGCCGCCTGGTAGCGGAGGAGAGCGATCACGGGTGCGGGGCCTCATCGGGGTCGGGAGCACCTTGGTGCTCGGCAGGGGTGTGAGGGGCCGGAGCAGCGCGGTGCTCGGCAAGGGTGTGAGGAGCCGGAACAGCGTGGTGCTCGGCAGGGGCGCGGGGTGGTACCGGGGTGACCGCCCGGATGTGCCAGGGCGGACGGGCGGTGAGCAGGGCGCGCAGCAGGGCGTCGGAGTGGACGGCGGGAACCGTCAGCCGGGTCGTACCGTCCGGCCCCCAGGTGATCTCCGGTCGCCCGGGCAGCCCCTCCGCTCCACCCGGCGCGCCCGGCAGCCCCGGCCCGCCCGCGGTCGTGAGAGGCGCACCTCCGGGCGCGGGCTCGGCCTCGATGACCACACGGGGGCCGGTCACGACCGCCGTTTCGGCCGCCGGCCCGCTGTCCTCCTGAGCGAGCAGCCGCCCGTCCACGACCCGGTACCGGGCGTCGGCCGCACCGGCCAGCCGCTGCGGGTCGTGATCGACGAACACGACGGCGCCGCCGGCCGCCACCCGCTCGGCGACCACCTCGTCGAGCACCGCGCGGGCACCGTGGTCCAGGCCGGTCCAGGCCTCGTCCAGGACGAGGAGTTCGGGTCCGGCGAGCAGGGCCTGGGCGACCGCGACCTTCTGGCTCGTCCCCTTGGACAGCTCGGCGAGCCGGGTACGGGCGTGCCCGGCGGCTCCGAAGCGGTCGAGCCACTCGGAGGCACGGCGAGCCGCCTCGGGTCCGCGCAGACCGTGGATGCGTCCCAGGTGGGTGAGGTAGCCGACGGCGGTGAACGGCAGGGTGGCCGGGAACCGTTCGGGGACGTACGCGCTGCGCGGCCGGCCGGTGATGCGGCCGGTACTGGGGCGGTCGATGCCCGCGCACAGCCGCAACAGGGTGGACTTCCCGCTGCCGTTGGTCCCCTCGACGCGCAGCAGCGCGCCCGCGGGCACGTCGAGCCGTACGTCCCGCAGCACCCAGGGCCCGCGCACCCCGTAGCGCCGCCCTACCCCGTCCAGCCTCATACCTGCCGACACCTCCACTCCCCCGCCGGTGTCCCCGGCGCTCTCAGGCGCTGTCCGGTGTTCCCGGTGAATCCGGCGATTCCGGCGTTCCCCCGCCGTGGCGCCGTCCCCGACGGTAGCCGGAACTCCTGTGCGGCACCGGTTGGGGGGGGTGCGTCGGGCAGCGGGCGCTGTCGGTGAGCCGGTCAGCGGAGGCTGTCAGTGGGGGCTGTCAGTGGGGGCTGTCAGTGGGGGCTGTCAGCGGAGGCTGGCAGACTTGAACACGTGACCAGCACCAAGACCGCCGGGCAGCGGCCCGGCAACAGCTTCGACGGCCCGCCCCAGCGGGAAGTCCCGCCGGAAGAGAGCCCTTTCGAGCAGGAAGTGACCGGCCGGGACGCGGCGCCGCAGTTCGTGCTGCCGCTGGTCGCGCGGCTGGAGCGGACCGCGCTCCCGGCGCGGACGGACGCGCTGGAGACGGCCGCGCGGGCGGTGCTGGTGCTGCTGTCGGACGAGCGGGCGGCCGGTGACGGCGAGTGGGCCGAGGCCGTGCGGAAGTGGCAGGACGCCCGTATACGCAAGGTCGTGCGGCGGGCGCGCGGCGCGGAGTGGCGGCGGGCCGAGGCGCTGCCGGGGATCACGGTCCACGGTAGCGGCGCCGAGGTGCGGGTCTATCCGCCCGTGCCCCTGGACGGCTGGCCGAAGGACCTGGCGCGGCTTCAGGTGTCGGGCACGGAGCTGGACGATCCGCAGCCGCCCGGTCCGCCCGCCGACGGGGTGCCGGTGCTGTGGCTCAACCCGGCGCTGGAGATGTCGGCGGGCAAGGAGATGGCGCAGGCCGGCCATGGAGCGCAGCTGGCGTGGTGGCAGCTGCCCGAGGAGGAGCGGGCGGCCTGGCGCGCGTCGGGGTTCGCACTGGCCGTACGGTCCGCGGAGCCCGCGCAGTGGGAGGCGCTGACCGGCAGCGGGCTGCCCGTGGTGCGCGACGCGGGGTTCACGGAGATCCGGCCAGGCTCGGCCACCGTCGTCGCGGATCACCCCGCGCTGCGGAGGGCGCTGCCGCCCGGGCGGATACGGGGGTGACCGGCGCGGGCCGGCGCGCATCAAGCTCCCGTCGCCCACCCTCAAATCAACCTCTGAACTCGGCCGGTGCGGGGTTCGGCGCTCCGTGAGGCGGCAGGAGTACCCCCGTACGCGGTCGATCGATCGCCTCGACAGCGTGGGGAGCGGAAGGGGGAGGCATGGAGCGCCGAAGCCAGAGGGGAGGAGCCATGGAGCACCTGGGAACGGGCATCGGCTGGCGGCCGGAGATCGCCGCGGAGATCGCGGAACTGCCGGCGGTGGACTGGGTCGAGGTGGTGGCGGAGAACATCTGCCCGGGCCATCTGCCGTACGGCGTCCGGCAGCTGCGCGAGCGGGGCACGACCGTCGTTCCGCACGGGGTCTCGCTCGGCCTCGGCGGGGCGGACCGTCCGGACGCCGGCCGGCTGGCAGCCCTCGCCGAGCGCGCCGAGGTGCTGGGCGCGCCACTGGTCAGCGAGCACCTCGCGTTCGTCCGGGCCGGCGGGCCGCTCACCGCCTCTCCCGTGATGGAGGCCGGGCATCTGCTGCCGGTACCGCGCACCCGTGACGCCCTGGACGTACTCTGCGAGAACGTCCGGATCGCCCAGGACGCGCTGCCGGTGCCGCTGGCCCTGGAGAACATCGCCGCCCTGATCAGCTGGCCGGGCGAGGAGCTGACCGAGGGCCAGTTCCTGTCCGAGCTGGTGGAGCGGACCGGGGTGCGGCTGCTCATCGATGTCGCCAACCTCCACACGAACCATGTCAACCGGGGTGAGGACCCGGCCGTCGCGCTCGACGAGCTGCCGCTGGAGGCGATCGCGTACGTCCATGTCGCGGGCGGGGTGGAGCGGGACGGGGTGTGGCACGACAGCCATGCCCACCCGGTGACCCGGCCGGTGCTGGACGTACTCGCCGAGCTGTGTGCCCGGACCACCCCGCCCGGTGTGCTGCTGGAGCGCGACGAAAACTTCCCGGAGGGCGGGGAGCTGGCGGCGGAACTCGACGCGATCCGCACGGTGCTGAAGGAGGCCCGCCATGTCCGGGCGGCTTGATCCCGGTCCCGGCACGGACGCGGCGCGCCGGCGCCTGGCCCTGGCACAGACCGCGCTGCTGTCCGCGCTGGTCGCCGGCACACCGGCCCCCGAGGGCTTCGACCCGGTCCGCCTGCGGGTGCAGAGCCGGGCGCTCACGGCCAAGCGGGCCGCGGTCGTCGCCAAGGTGGCGCCCGAGCTCCCGGAGATCCTCGGCGCGGACTACCGCACGGCCTTCGCCGACTATGCGGAACACCGGCCGATGGGCGGCGGGTACCGGCAGGACGCCCTGGACTTCGCCGCGCATCTGCTGGCCCAGGGCCGTCCCGAAGGGCGCGCCGCACGGCGGGAGTTGACCCGCTGGTGGCGGGATCGCGCGGGTCCACGACCGCCGTCGGCGCGCCCCGCGACCCGTCTGGCACGAGCCGTGCGGCACCTCTTCATACGGGGGTGAAAGCTCCGCCTTCACAAGCGACCGCGCCACCTTCTCGGGCGCCCGCCAACTGCCCGGCAGAGGCGCGCCTCCCCCGGCTCCCCGGACTCCGCCGCCACTCCCGCCTCTCTCGCCACGCCGGCCCACCACGGCCCCGCTGCCCTCAGCGCCCCCTCCCTCCGCGCCGCGCTCCACTCTTCCGGGGCATAGCCTCCGACACCGGCATCCGGTGCTTTACAACGCCAATCGGCACCTCAACTATCCCTTTTGTATGCAGACACGAAGGGACGGCCAGTGAGAGCACTTGCGTTGTACGGCACCGTCGGGTCGCTGATGGTGACCGCCCTCGCCACGGCCCCGGCGGGCAGCGCCACGGGGACGCTCCCCGCGCGCCTGGCGCCGCCCGCGCCCGTTGCGCACCGTATCGAGTTCGGCCGCTGCGCGACGGCGGAGCATCTGCCGCCGTCCGTCGAGTGCGGCACGCTCGCCGTTCCCCTGGACTACGCGCGTCCCGAAGGCAAGAAGATCACCCTCACGGTCAGCCGGATCCGCGCCAGTGCACACGGCGAGCGGCAGGGCGCGCTGGTCTTCAACCCCGGCGGGCCGGGCGCCTCCAGCATGGAGTTCCCGCTCTACAGCGCGCTCCCCAAGTGGCGCAAGCTGGCCCGCGTCTACGACTTCGTCGGCTACGCACCGCGCGGCGTCGGCCGCTCGGCGCCGCTGTCGTGCCAGGACCCCAAGGAGTTCGCCAAGGCGCCCACCGACAGCTGGATGCACCCGGACGCGGCGTTCAAGCGGAAGAAGGTAGCCGAGGCGAAGGCGTACGCCCGCGGCTGTGCCCGCCATGCCGGGGCGGACCTGCCGTTCTACAACTCCGTGAACAACGCCCGCGACCTGGACATGCTGCGGGCCGCCCTCGGTGAGCGGAAGCTGACGTTCATGGGCGCCTCGTACGGGACGTACTTCGGCGCGGTGTATGCGACGCTCTTCCCCGGCCATGTCCGGAGGATGGTCTTCGACAGCGTGGTCAACCCCTCGCCGCAGCAGATCTGGTACCGCAACAACCTCGACCAGAACATCGCCTTCGAGCACCGCTGGGGCGACTGGCTGCACTGGGTCGCCGAGCACAACGGCACCTACCGCCTCGGCACAACCAAGCAGGCCGTCCAGCAGGCGTACGACAAGGCCGCGGCCCAGCTCCGCCGCCAACCGCTCAACGGCAAGATCGGCCCCGGCCAGTTGCAGTCGGCGTTCCTCAAGACCGGCTACAACGACTCCTTCTGGCCGCTGCGCGCCCAGGCCCTCTCGGACTATCTGCACGGCAAACCCCGGTCCCTGATCGCCCAGGCCATGCCGCAGACCCAGACCGCCAAGGACGAGGAGAACACCAACGCCGTCTACACGGCCGTGGAGTGCAATGACGCGCGCTGGCCGCGCTCCTGGGAGACCTGGGACCGGGACAACACCCAGGTGGCGCGGATCGCGCCGTTCGAGACCTGGGACAACGCCTGGATGAACCTGCCCTGCGCCTTCTGGCCGCGCGCGTCGGAGACGGAGACGTCGGCGGACGGCATCGACGCCGCGCTGCACCGGGCGGACCACAAGACGGCACAGGAGCTGGCCGACGCCGCCGTGAGCGCCGCCGCGTCCGAGCTCGACGGGGTGCTCCACGGGCAGCACGGTCCGCTGGACGTCCGCACCGAGCCCGGGGCGCTGCCGCCGGTGCTGCTGCTGGCGGCCGAGCGGGACGCGGCGACGCCGTACGAGGGCGCGCTGGAGCTGCAGCGGCGGTTCCCGGGCTCGTCGCTGGTCACCGAGAAGGGCGCGGGGACGCACGGCATCGCCTTCGGCGAGAACGCCTGCGTGAACACCTACACCGAGGCCTACCTGCTGCAGGGCAAGGTCCCGGCGCACAGCGTGTACTGCTCCCCGCGCCCGGAGCCGGTGCCGGGCCAGGCGATGACCCGGGCACCGCACGCCCGCCCGGGGAAGTAAGGGCCCTACAGACACCGAACAGATACCGAGGGCCGCTCCTGGAGGGCGGCCCTCGGCTCACATCCGGGTCAGGCCAGACCGGCGACCAGCTCGGAGACCGGCTTGCGCCGCCCCGTGTAGAACGGGATCTCCTCACGGACGTGCATCCGCGCCTCGGAGCCGCGCAGGTGCCGCATCAGGTCGACGATGCGGTAGAGCTCATCGGCTTCGAAGGCGAGCACCCACTCGTAGTCGCCGAGCGAGAACGACGGCACGGTGTTGGCCCGGACGTCCGGGAAGCCGCGGGCCATCTTGCCGTGGTCGGCGAGCATCCGGCGCCGGTCCTCGTCGGGGAGGAGGTACCACTCGTAGGAGCGCACGAAGGGGTAGACGCTCACGTACGCGCGCGGCCGCTCGTCGGCGAGGAAGGCCGGGATGTGCGACTTGTTGAACTCGGCGGGGCGGTGCAGCGCCATGTTCGACCACACCGGCTCCAGCGCGCGGCCCAGCCGGGTGCGGCGGAAGAGGTTGTACGCCTCCTGGAGAGCGTCCGAGCTCGCCGAGTGCCACCAGATCATGACATCGGCGTCGGCGCGCAGACCGGACACGTCGTAGGTGCCGCGGACCACCACGTCCTTGGCGGCGAGCTGCGTGAACAGCTCCTCGACCTCGTCTGCGTAGCCGCCGCGGTCCTCGGGGAGGACATCGCGCAGCTTGAACACCGACCAGAGGGTGTAGCGGATGACCTCGTTGAGGTCCTTGGCCTTCTTGCCGGCGTGGGGGGCCTTCTCGGGGGCCGCGGCGTTCTGTGGTGCGGCTGCGGGGGTGGAAGCGTCTGTCATGCCGTCCATTCTCGCTCGCCGGCGAGGGTGCCCGGCCGCAGGGTGCCGAGGATGTCGTCGGCGGCCCTGTGGGCCGAGGCGATGCACGCCGGGATGCCTACACCTTCGTAGAGCGCACCGCACACCCGGAGGCCGGGCAGTTGCGCGACGGCGTCCCGGATACGCGCCACTCGCGCCAGGTGCCCTACGGGGTACTGGGGAAGCCCGTCGTACCAGCGGGTGACCTCGGTGGCGACCGGGGCGGCGGTCAGCCCCATCGCCTCGCGCAGGTCCGTACGGGAGAGGCGGACCAGTTCGGCGTCCTCGCGCTCCAGGTCCTCCTCGTCGCCGTAGCGCCCGAGGGAGGTGCGCAGCACGAACAGGTCCGGGTCGGCGGCACCGATCCAGCCCCACTTGTTGCTGGCGAAGGTGGACGCCTTGATCTTGCGCCCGTCGACGGGCGGTACGAGGAAGCCGCTGCCGATGATCCGCCGTGCGCGTCCCATGTCGGCGCGCCGGAAGGCCATCGTGACCAGCGCCATCGACGCGTACTCGACAGTGCTGAGCTCGGCGGCGGCGGGCTTGCCGACGGCGGCGAGGAGGCGGGCCGTGGCGGGCGCGGGCGTGGCGAGGACCACGGCGTCCGCGGTCAGCGCGGCCCCGTCGACGGCGATCCGCCAGCCATCGGCCGTCCGCTGTACGGCGGCGACGGGCGTCCCGGTACGGATCTCGCCGCCCTTGGCGCGTACCGCATCGGCCACCGCGCCCGGCAGCGTCCCGATGCCGCCGGCGATCCCCATGAAGACGGGGCTGTCCTGGACGGAGCCGGTCGCCGCGGCCCCGGCCTGGTGAACCGTGGCCGCGGCCCGCGACTGGATGCCTCGTACGCCGTCGAGCAGCGAACGGCTGCTCCGCGCGGCCTCGAACAGCTGGGGCACGGCCGCGCGCATCGAGATCTGGTAAGCGTCGCCCGCGTACACCCCGCCCAGCAGGGGCTCGACGAGCCGGTCGACGACCTCGCGGCCCATGCGCCGGGCCACGTACTCGCCGACGGCCACGTCCTCGCCGACCTCGGTGCGCGGCAGACGCACGTCCTCCTCGATACGGGCGAGCCCCTCCGGGGAGATCACACCGGACGCCACGAGTGGACCGAGATCCCCGGGGACGCCCATGACATGCCCCTTGGGCATCGGGCACAGCGCCCCGCGGGTCCACAGCCTGGCGGTAGCCGTGGAGGGCGGCTGCAGCCGTTCGCCGAGCCCCACAGCGCGGGCCAGCTCCACCGCCTCCGGCCGCCTGGCCAGCATCGATTCGGCACCGAGGTCGACCGGTACGCCCGCGATCTCGCCCGCCCGCAACTTGCCGCCGAGCCGGCCGGAAGCCTCCAGGACGGTCACCCGGGCGCCGCCGTCGAGCAGCCGGTGCGCCGCCGCCAGCCCGGAGATACCGCCACCGATCACGACCACGTGGCCGATGCCGCCGGGACCGTGGGCCGCCGTGCTGGTGTCCGCTGCGTTCATGCGACCACTCTCTCACCCGTCCGCCCGTCCGCTGCGCTTGGCTGGCTTCCCACGTTGTCGTCTGCGGCGCCGTACCTTCCGGTTCGCCGTTGCGCCCGTCGCGGCGCCCCGTTTGCTTTTTGGCGTTTCTCGCCATGGCGCCTGCGGCGGGCCGTTGCCGCTGCGCGGGGCTGTACGTCGCGGGTGCGCCCCTCCGGACTCCGTCCTGCGGTCCGCCCCCTCCCGTGGGTGGGTGGAAGGAGACCGGTGGGGGTGGCCGTAAGCGATCAACATCGGGCAGCGGACCACTTGCGTACACCCCCACCGAGGGTCTTCACTCCCCCTCACGGGAGGGGCCGCGCCGCAGGACGAAGTCCGGAGGAGCGGACCCGCGCCCGACCCACCCACGCCCGCCGCAGGCGCAACGGCGGAACGGAAGGTACGGCGCCGCGGACGACAACGTGGGAAGCAAGCCAAGCGCAGCGAAAGGGCCTGATGAGCGATCCACGCGTACAGGACGTATACATCGTCGATGCGGTACGGACCCCCGTCGGCAAGTACGGCGGCGCACTGGCTGAGGCGCGGCCGGACGATCTCGCCGCCCATGTGCTCAAGGCCTTGGTGGACCGCACTCCCGGCCTCGATCCGGCGCGGATCGACGATGTCTGCTTCGGCGATGCGAACGGCGCGGGCGAGGACAACCGGAACGTGGCGCGGATGGCGGTGCTGCTGGCCGGACTGCCGGTGACCGTCCCCGGCGTGACCGTGAACCGGCTGTGCGGGTCCGGCCTGGAGGCGGTCATCCAGGTGGCCCGCGCCCTCGCGCTCGGCGATGCGCACGTCGCGGTGGCGGGCGGGGTGGAGTCGATGAGCCGCGCGCCGTATGTGCTGCGCAAGCCCGAGCGGGCCTTCCCCGCGGGGCATCAGGAGATGTTCTCGTCGACGCTGGGCTGGCGCATGGTCAATCCGCGGATGCGCCCGGAGTGGACGGTGGCGCTGGGCGAGGGCGCCGAGCTGGTCGCCGACCGGCATGGCATCACCCGCGAGCAGCAGGACGTCTTCGCGCTGGCGAGCCATCAGAAGGCGGTCCGTGCCTGGCAGGAGGGTGCCTACGATGCCGAGGTGGTACCGCTGCCGGGCGTGGACCTGACGCGGGACGAGACGATCCGGGAGGGCTCCTCCCTGGAGTCCCTGTCCAGGCTGAAGCCGGTGTTCCGTACGGCCGGAGGGACGGTGACCGCCGGCAACTCCTCCCCGCTGAACGACGGTGCGGCGGCCCTGCTGCTGGCGGACGAGGAGGGCCTGCGGGCCACGGGGCGCGAACCGTTGGCCCGTATCCGTACGAGCGCGGTGACCGGTGTCGAGCCGCAGCTCTTCGGCCTGGGCCCGGTGGAGGCGGTGCGGCGGGCGCTGGAGCGGTCCGGCCGCGGGTTCGCCGATCTCGCGACCTTCGAGCTCAACGAGGCCTTCGCGGCCCAGGCGCTGGGCTGCGTCGCCCAGTGGCCGGACCTCGACCCGTCCGTGGTGAACCCGCGCGGCGGCGCCATCGCCATCGGGCACCCCCTCGGCGCGTCCGGAGCCCGCCTCGCGGGCGCGGTCGCGCACCAGCTCGCCGCCCTCGGCTCGGGCACCGGCCTCGCCGCCCTCTGCATCGGCGTGGGCCAGGGCCTGGCGCTCGTACTGGAACGCTAGGCCCTGTCCTGTGGGTCAGGCCCTGGTTCTCCAGGGCCTGACGCCGGACTCCCGCCGTCCGCCCGGACTCAGCGGGCCGTCCGCGTGTGGACGTACTCGACGAGGCGGGTCAGCGCGTCCGGGTCGGTGGTCGGCAGGACGCCGTGGCCGAGGTTGAAGATGTGCCCTTCGAGGCCGGCGGCCGCGTCGAGGACCTCGCGGGTCTTGGTCTCGACGGCCTCGCGCGGGGCGAAGAGGACCGCGGGGTCGAGGTTGCCCTGGAGCGCCTTGCCGGGGCCGACCCGGCGGGCCGCCTCGTCCAGGGGCACCCGCCAGTCGACGCCGACGACATCCGCGCCGGCCTCGCCCAGCAGACCGAGGAGTTCGCCGGTGCCGACGCCGAAGTGGATGCGCGGCACGCCGAGGCCCTCGACGGACCGGAAGACCTTGGCGGAGGCCGGCATCACGGAGCGGCGGTAGTCGGCCGGCGAGAGCGCGCCGACCCAGGAGTCGAAGAGCTGGACCGCGCCGGCGCCGGCGGCGATCTGGACCTTGAGGAAGGCGGCGGTGATGTCGGCGAGGCGGTCGAGCAGGTCGGCCCACAGCTGCGGGTCGCCGTACATCAGGGCCTTGGTGTGCTCGTGGTTGCGGGAGGGGCCGCCCTCAACGAGGTAGCTGGCGAGCGTGAACGGCGCGCCGGCGAAGCCGATGAGGGGGGTGCCGCCCAGCTCGCGGACGAGCATCCCGATGGCCTCGGTGACGTACGGGACATCGCCGGGCTCCAGGTCGCGCAGCTGCGCCAGGTCGGCGCGGGTGCGGATCGGGTTCGCGATGACCGGGCCGACCCCGGGCTTGATGTCGAGGTCGATGCCGATGGCTTTGAGGGGGACGACGATGTCGCTGTAGTAGATGGCGGCGTCGACGCCGTGGCGGCGGACGGGCTGCAGAGTGATCTCCGTGACCAGCTCGGGCCGCATACAGGAGTCGAGCATCGCGATGCCCTCGCGCACCTTGCGGTACTCGGGCAGTGAGCGCCCGGCCTGGCGCATGAACCACACCGGGGTGTGGGGCACCGGCTCACGCCGGCAGGCCTTGAGGAAGGCCGAGTCGTAGGTACCGGTCTGCGGCTGGCCCGTGGGGCTGAAGTTGGCACTCACGCCCAAATCTTCGCACGGGCCCCGGGGCGCCTCCGAACGGGCGACGCGCGCACCGGGTGTCCTCCGCGTATGCGGGGCCGGTTCGGCCTACTCTTCCGGGCATGGCTGCGGCTCACGAACACCTCGCGGACAGCGCGGACGAGGTCCCGATCCCCTTCCGTCAGGCGGTCGAGGCGCTCCGGTCGGCACGGCTGCGGCCGGAGATCGAGATCGACCCGACGCCCGCACCGAAACGGCTCGCCCCGTACGCGTACGCGCTGGAGGCGGCGGTCGTCGAGCACGGCACGGGGCCGGGCGACGAGGTCCGGGATCTGGCCGACGGACGGCTGGTGGTGCTGCACAACCCGGCCGGGGACGAGACCTGGCAGGGCACCTTCCGGGTGGTGACGCTGGCACGGGCGGAGCTGGAGCCGGAGATGGGCGCGGATCCGCTGCTGCCGGAGGTCTCCTGGTCGTGGCTGACGGGCGCGCTGGACGCCCGCGCGGTGGGCTACGGAGCGCCGAGCGGCACGGTGACCCGGGCCGGTTCGTCCTACTTCGGAGCGCTGGCGGCCCGCGAGCCGGCGACGCAGATCGAGATCCGGGCGTCCTGGACGCCAGCCGAGGGCCCCGGCGGAGTGCCGGACCTGGCGGCACATCTGGCGGCGTGGTGCGATCTGCTGTGCCAGGTGGCGGGGCTGCCGCCGGTCGCACTCGACATGGCGCCGCGCGGCGGGGTGGTCCCGCTGCCGCAGCGCCGGGGGTCACAGCCGCACTAGCTGTATGGCCCCGTGCCGTATTGCCCTGTGATGTATTGCTCTGTGTTGTATCGCCTCGTGCCGTATTGCCCTGCGCGGAAGTCCTGGCCAGGCGTGCCGGAAGTCCCGTCGTCATCCCCCGGGCGCGGACGGGCGGCCCGACACGTCGCCCCGTCACCCCCGGCGCCCTCCCTCGCCGCGCCCCCCGACGTGCCCGCCTCGGCGCGCCCGTCTGATCACGTTCGCGTACGGCTCTGATCACCTCGGTATGCACTCCGTGCCCACACCTGATCGATCACCCATCCGATTTGCCCGAATTGCCCCTAACTAAATCGTGATCAAAGTCTAAAGTCCCGCCGGTTTGCTGCCGAAGAGGTCAGTGACCCTTCAAATACGGATCATTCCGGCTCCCCCCAGCCGGCTTCCGTCCCTGCCACTCCCCCAGGAGGCCCGGTGTCTGTTCTCCTCGAGCAACCTTCGAGCCTGGTCGCCTACCGCCCGAACAAGCCGACGGCCATGGTCGTCGTCGCCGACCCTCGCGTCCGCTCCACCGTCACCCGCCACCTGTGGGCCCTCGGAGTACGTGACGTGATCGAGGCATCGTCCATTGCGGAGGCTCGTCCCCGCGTCGGCAACCCTCGCGACATCTGCGTTGCCGACGTCCACCTTCCCGACGGCTCCGGCCTCACGCTGCTGTCCGAGACCCGGGCGGCCGGCTGGCCCAACGGCCTCGCGCTCTCCGCGGCCGATGACATCGGCGCCGTACGCAACGCCCTGGCCGGCGGCGTCAAGGGCTATGTCGTCACCGGAACGCGCACCAACCTGGGCATTCCCGGCCGCCCCGGTGCCTCCGCGATCGGCGCCAACGCGGCCCGTCTGCAGCGCCGTCCACCGGGCGCGCCCGGGCATCCCGGTGGCTACCGCGAGCTGTCGGGCCGTGAGGTCGAGGTGTTGCGGCTGGTGGCGGAGGGCCAGTCCAACAAGGCCATCGGCGTCTCGATGGGACTGTCGGCACTGACCGTCAAGAGCCACCTCGCCCGGATCGCCCGCAAGCTGGGCACCGGCGACCGGGCCGGCATGGTCGCGGTCGCGCTGCGCACCGGCATCATCCACTGACCCCCTTCACCCGACCGCTACCCCTTCGCCCGACCCGCTCGCCCGTCGAGGGAACCTTCCCTCGACGGGCGACGTACATACACAGATACCCTTGACTGGTGACCGACGCCCAAAAGACCGCAGCAGACACGACAGACACGACACTGCGAGCAGCCGGAGACCCGCCTCCTCCGGACACCCGGCCGGCGCCGGTCCCCCTTCTGGAGCCCGGTGAGGGCATCCCCCCGGTGACCGCCACGGAAGAGGCGCTCGCCGAGGTCGTGGCCGCCTTCGCCGCCGGTACCGGTCCGGTGGCCGTCGACGCCGAGCGGGCCTCGGGCTACCGGTACGGCCAGCGCGCCTACCTCGTCCAGCTGCGCCGCGAGGGCGCCGGCAGCGCGCTGATCGACCCGGTCGGCTGCCCCGACCTGTCCGCGCTGGGCGAGGCGATCGGCGACGCCGAATGGGTGCTGCACGCCGCCACCCAGGACCTGCCGTGCCTGCGCGACATAGGGATGACCCCCTCCCGGCTGTTCGACACCGAGCTGGCCGGACGGCTGGCCGGATTCGCCCGGGTCGGCCTCGGCGCGATGGTGGAGAACGTCCTCGGCTTCGCCCTGGAGAAGGGCCACTCGGCCGTCGACTGGTCCACCCGGCCGCTGCCCGAACCGTGGCTGCGCTACGCCACGCTCGACGTCGAGCTGCTGGTGGACCTGCGGGACGCGCTGGAGGAGGAGCTGACGCGGCAGGGCAAGCTGGAGTGGGCCCGGCAGGAGTTCGCCGCGATCGCCGCCGCTCCCCCGCCGCCGCCCCGCAAGGACCCCTGGCGCCGGACGTCCGGTATGCACAAGGTCCGGCGACGCCGCCAGATGGCGGTCGTACGGGAGCTGTGGACGGCCCGCGACCAGGTCGCCCAGCGGCGCGACATCTCGCCCGGCAAGGTGCTCGGCGACACCGCGATCGTGGAGGCCGCGCTGCACCTGCCGCAGAGCAGTCACGCCCTGGCGGCGCTGCCCGGCTTCGGGCACCGTATGGGCCGTCGGCAGCTGGAGCAGTGGCAGGCCGCCATCGACCGCGCCCGGGCGCTGCCCGAGAGCGAGCTGCCGCAGCCCGGCCAGCCGCTGAACGGCCCGCCGCCGCCCCGGGCCTGGGCCGACAAGGACCCGGCCGCCGCGGCCCGGCTGTCGGCCGCCCGCGCGGCGGTCACCGCGCTCGCCGAGCAGCTGAACCTTCCGCAGGAGAACCTGATCACCCCGGACACGGTGCGCCGGCTGTGCTGGAACCCGCCGGCCGTGCCGACCCCCGAGTCGGTCACCGCTGTCCTGGCCGAGCACGGCGCCCGGCCATGGCAGATCGAACAGGTCACCCCGATTCTCACGGAAGCACTGCTGGCCGCCCCGGACGCCGGCTGACCGGACCGTCCCGCCGGGGCAGGCACCCCGGCGGTACGAGCTTGAGGCACGAACGGGCGGGACGATCTTGAGGCACGAACGCCCCCACGCGTACCCGTAGGGGGCGTTCGAACAGATCCCGTAGGGGACGCGAGCCCCCCCTTGCGGGCCACAACGGGGCGGTGGGGGCGGGTATTCCCGGCTGCTGCCCAGGAGCCGGACGGACGGATCCAAGAGCCGGACGGGCGGATCCAGGAGCCGGACGGGCGTTGGCATCGCAGGGCGTCGTTGGGCATGCCGGGCGGGGTGGATTGCGCCAGGAGGCGACAGCATTCGGCCCTTTTCCGCCGGTTTTCGGCCGGTGATCTTCGGCTTCCAGCTTACGGCGATCTGCGACCTTCCGGCTTCCGGCTTCCGATCCCCGAGCTCCCGGCCGGCGGGCTTCGCCGCTTCGGCTGGATGGCCGCGTCGTGCCCATTGACCTCCCCCCTGGGGCCGGTGCGGGTGTCCGGTCCGTCGCGCCGCCATCCGGTGTGACCTTCGCCGCTCCGCGCGATGGGGGTGTGCAGCTTGGTTACCCGTAAGTAGCATGTCGGTGTGAAGCGTCCCTGGGGGCGCCCAGCAGCAGTGCCATCCCGCACCTGGAGGAGAGCCAACGTGCCTCGTACCGCTAGGGACGTCGTCTTCGTCGACGGCGTCCGCACCCCGTTCGGCAAGGCGGGCCCGAAGGGCATCTACCACGAGACCCGCGCCGACGATCTCGTCGTGAAGGCCATCCGGGAGCTGCTGCGCCGCAACCCGGACCTGGACCCCGCGAAGATCGACGAGGTCGCCATCGCCGCGACCACGCAGATCGGCGACCAGGGCCTGACCATCGGCCGTACCGCCGGCATCCTCGCGGGCCTCCCGCAGTCGGTGCCCGGCTACTCCATCGACCGGATGTGCGCCGGTGCGCTGACCGCCGTCACCACCACCGCCGGCTCCATCGCCTTCGGCGCGTACGACGCCGTCATCGCGGGCGGTGTCGAGCACATGGGCCGCCACCCGATGGGCGAGGGCGTCGACCCGAACCCGCGGTTCGTGTCCGAGAAGCTGGTCGACGAATCAGCCCTGTTCATGGGCATGACGGCGGAGAATCTGCACGACCGCTTCCCGCACCTCACCAAGGAGCGCGCGGACGCCTACGCGGTGCGCTCACAGGAGAAGGCGGCGAAGGCGTACGCCAACGGGAAGATCCAGCAGGACCTGGTCCCGATCTCGGTGCGCAACACCAACGCCGAGGTGGGCGAGACCGGTTGGGGTCTGGTGACGGCCGACGAGCCGATGCGTCCGGGGACGACGCTGGAGAACCTGGCCGGGCTGAAGACCCCGTTCCGCACCCACGGGCGCGTGACGGCCGGTAACGCCGCGGGCCTCAACGACGGTGCCACCGCCTCGATCATCGCCTCCGAGGACTTCGCCCGGGAGAACGGCCTCCCGGTCAAGATGCGCCTGGTGTCGTACGCCTTCGCGGGTGTCGAGCCCGAGGTGATGGGCTACGGGCCGATCCCGGCCACCGAGAAGGCGCTGGCCAAGGCGGGCCTGGGCATCGGCGACATCGGCCTGTTCGAGATCAATGAGGCGTTCGCCGTCCAGGTGCTGGCCTTCCTCGACCACTACGGCATCGCCGATGACGACGAGCGGGTCAACCAGTACGGCGGCGCCATCGCCTACGGCCACCCGCTGGCCTCCTCCGGCGTCCGGCTGATGACCCAGCTGGCCCGCCAGTTCGAGGAGCAGCCCGAGGTCCGCTACGGCCTGACCACCATGTGCGTCGGCTTCGGCATGGGCGCGACGGTCATCTGGGAGAACCCGCACCACAAGGACGCCGGAGGCGACAAGTGAGCACCACCACTACCGCTGAGCTTCTCAAGGGCGCGGCCGAGCTGTTCCCTGACGAGGTCGTGACCTCGGCGCACGTCCGCCACCTCGATCTGCCGTACGGTGCGGGCAAGTTCGCCCTCATCACGCTCGACAACGGCTTCGACCACACCAAGCCGACCACCTTCGGTCCGGCCTCGCTGGCGAATCTGAACGCCGCGCTCGACCAGGTCGAGAAGGAGGCGGCGGACGGTGACATCGTCGGCGTCGGCATCACGGGCAAACCGTTCATCTTCGCGGTCGGCGCCGACCTCAAGGGCGTCGAGCTGCTGAAGAAGCACGAGGAAGCGCTGGCCATCGGCAAGGGCGGCCACGAGGTCTTCAAGCGGCTGTCCGCGCTCGCCGTGCCGACCTTCGCGTACTACAACGGTGCCGCGATGGGCGGCGGCGTCGAGGTCGGTCTGCACTGCACGTACCGGACCGTCTCGAAGGCCCTCCCGGCCTTCTCCCTCCCCGAGGTGTTCCTGGGCCTGGTCCCGGGCTGGGGCGGCTGTGCGCTGCTGCCGAACCTGATCGGCGCGGACAAGGCCGTCTCGGTCATCATCGAGAACTCCCTCAACCAGAACAAGCAGCTCAAGGGCCAGCAGGTCTTCGACCTCGGGATCGCCGACGCGATCTTCGAGGGTGCGGACTTCCTGGAGCGGTCGCTGGTGTGGACCGCGCAGGTCCTCAAGGGTGACGTCACCGTCGAGCGGCCGGAGATCGACCGCGGTGCGGCCTGGGACCAGGCCGTCGAGCGCGGAAAGTTCATCGCCGACGGCAAGGTGCACGGCGCCGCCCCGGCCGCGTACCGCGCGCTCGACATCATCGCCGCCGCCAAGAACGGCGACCTCCAGGCCGGTTTCGACGCCGAGGACCAGGCCCTCGCCGACCTGATCATGGGCGGTGAACTGCGGGCCGGCATCTACGCGTTCAACCTGGTGCAGAAGCGCGGCAAGCGGCCGGCCGGTGCACCGGACAAGAACCTGGCGCGCCCGGTCACCAAGGTCGGTGTCGTCGGCGCCGGTCTGATGGCCTCTCAGCTCGCGCTGCTCTTCCTGCGCCGTCTGGAGGTGCCGGTCGTCCTGACCGACATCGACCAGGAGCGCATCGACAAGGGCGTCGGCTACGTCCACGCCGAGATCGACAAGCTGCTCGGCAAGGGCCGGATCAACCAGGACAAGGCCAACCGCCTCAAGGCCCTGGTGACCGGTGTGCTGGACAAGGCCGAGGGCTTCGCCGACGCGGACTTCGTCATCGAGGCGGTCTTCGAGGAGATCGGCGTCAAGCAGCAGGTGTTTGCCGAGGTGGAGGCCGTGGCGCCGGAGCACGCCGTGCTCGCCACCAACACCTCCTCGCTGTCGGTCACCGAGATGGCGTCGAAGCTCAAGCACCCCGAGCGGGTCGTCGGCTTCCACTTCTTCAACCCGGTCGCGATCCTGCCGCTGCTGGAGATCGTGCGCGGCGAGAAGACCGACGACGCCGCGCTGGCGACGGCGTTCGGTGTCGCCAAGAAGCTGAAGAAGACCGCGGTGCTGGTCAAGGACGCCCCGGCGTTCGTGGTGAACCGCATCCTGACCCGCTTCATGGGCGAGATCCAGAACGTCATCGACGAGGGCACCCCGGTCGAGACGGCGGAGAAGGCGGTCGAGCCGCTGGGCCTGCCGATGTCGCCCCTCGTCCTGCTGGAGCTGGTCGGCCCGGCGATCGGTCTGCACGTCTCGGAGACCCTCCACGGGGCGTTCCCCGAGCGCTTCAAGGTCTCCCCCAACCTGAAGGCCGTGGTCGAGGCCGGCAAGCGCGGCTTCTACGTCTACGACAGCGGGAAGCCGGAGCTGGACCCGGAGGTCGCCGCGCTCCTCAAGCAGGGCGACGCCGTCCTGACCGAGGCGCAGGTGCGCGACCGGGTGCTGGACGCCGTCGCGCAGGAGATCGGGCTGATGCTCGACGAGGGCGTGGTCGCCGAGGCGCAGGACATCGACCTGTGCCTGATCACCGGCGCCGGCTGGCCCTTCCACCTGGGCGGTATCACGCCGTACCTGGACCGTGCGGGTGTGTCCGAGCGGGTGACCGGCAAGAAGTTCCTGGCCCCGGGCGTGGCGAGCGTGCCCGCGTAGTCAGCTGACGCAGAGGTGCGGGCCGGCTCCCTCCGTGGGGGCCGGCCCTCACGGCGTTGCATGACGGGCGTGGGAGGCTGGGGGTATGGATTCCTTGGTCATTGTCGACGCCGCGAATGTCGTCGGCTCGGTGCCCGACGGGTGGTGGCGGGACCGTCGCGGCGCCGCGGAGCGACTGCGCGACGCTCTGCCGGCCTGTGCGGAGGGCGGGTTGCCGGGGCTGGTCGCACCTCCCCTGGAGATGGTGCTGGTGGTGGAGGGCGCGGCCCGCGGAGTGACCTCCGTCGAAGGCGTACGGGTGGTGTCGGCATCCGGCAGCGGCGACGACCGGATCGTGCAGCTGGTGGCCGCCGAGGCCGCCGGCCGGGACTGCCTGGTCGTCACCGCGGACCGCGGCCTGCGCGAACGCGTCCAGGCCCTGGGCGCCCGGGTAGCGGGACCACGTACGGTGTGGGGCCGCGGGGCCGGGGGCGAGAGCACCGGGAGCGAGCGCGAGGGGGGCGAGCGCGACAGGGGGTAGGGCCCTCTGGGAATACCGTCCGGCAGCGCCTCGTGGAAATACCGTCCGGTACGGCCACGTGGGACTACCGTCCGGCACCGCAGCATGGGAATACCGTCCGGCACCGCCACGTTGTGGCCCCGCAGGGGGCGCTCGCGTCCCCTAGGGGATCTGTTCGAGCACCCCCTAAGGGACGAAAAGACCCAACGGCCCGGACGGCTCCGGGGTCAATGTCTGCCTGACTCCTCCCGGTTACGCATGCCCAGCCGGCTGTGTGACCGTCCGTAGACGAAGTAGACGCCGAAGCCGGCGACCATCCAGATGGCGAACCGGACCCAGGTCTCCGCAGGCAGATTGAGCATCAGCCACAGCGAGGCGAGTACGGACAGCACCGGCACCACCGGCACCCACGGGGTGCGGAAGCTGCGGGGCAGATCGGGACGGGAGCGGCGGAGCAGGATCACGCCGATGGCGACCACGACGAAGGCGAACAGCGTGCCGATGTTGACCAGTTCGGCGAGCACATCGATCGAGGTGAAGCCGGCCACGACGGCGACGACGACGCCCAGCGCGATGGTCGACCGGTACGGGGTTCCGTACTTGGGGTGGGCTCGCGAGAAGACCCGGGGCAGCAGCCCGTCCCGGCTCATCGCGAAGAACACCCGGCTCTGGCCGAGCAGCAGGATCATGCAGACCGAGGTCAGGCCGACCGCCGCACCGAAGCTGATCACACCGGCGAAGAACGGCTTCCCGTGGTGTTTGAACGCATCGGCGAGCGGTGCGTCGGTGGAGAGCTCGCTGTACTTCTCCATGCCGGTGACGACGACGGACACGGCGACGTAGAGGACCGTGCAGATGGCCAGCGAGCCGAGGATGCCGCGCGGTACGTCGCGCTGCGGGTTGCGAGTCTCCTCGGCGGCGGTGGCCACGACGTCGAAGCCGATGAACGCGAAGAAGACCACCGCGGCCGCGGCGAAGATTCCCATGGTGCCGAAGTTGGACGGCGCGAAGCCGAACATCAGCTGCGAGAGCGGAGCGCCCAGTCCGCCCCCGGCCGCGCTCGGCCGGCTGGGCGGTACGAACGGATCGTAGTTGGCGCCGCTGATCAGGAAGGCGCCGGCGATGATGACGAGCAGGACGACGGTGACCTTGACGGCGACGACCAGCGCCGTCACCCGCGAGGACAGCTTCATCCCGAGTACCAGGATGACGGTCAGCAGCAGCACCAGGACGCAGGCCAGGATGTCGAAGCCGAACTGCCCTTCATGACTGCCGGTCAGGCCGGCCGGCAGATGCCATCCGATGCTGTCCAGCAGTGAGCGGACATAGCCGGACCAGCCGACCGCGACCACCGCACAGCCCAGGGCGAGCTCCAGGATCAGGTCCCAGCCGATGATCCAGGCGGGCAGTTCGCCCAGTGAGGCGTACGAGAAGGTGTAGGCCGATCCGGCGACCGGCACGGTGGAAGCGAACTCGGCGTAGCACAGCGCCGCGAGCGCGCAGACCACGCCCGCCGCGACGAAGGACAGCGCGACCGCGGGCCCGGCCTGCTCCTTGGCGATTTTTCCGGTGAGGACGAAGATGCCGGTGCCGATGATGACACCGACCCCGAAAACGGTCAGATCAAGCGCGGACAGGGATTTCTTGAGCGTGTGCTCCGGCTCCTCGGTGTCCAGGATCGACTGCTCGACAGTCTTCGTCCTGAACAGACCGCTTCTGCGACGCGAATCGTGTGGTGTGCCGTGCTGTGTGCTCATGGGCGAACCTCCGCCTGGACGTCCCTGGCAACTCTCCTGAACTGACCGAGTCTCCGCAATGTCTGGAAACAGTCAGCTTCGGCGGGCCTCCGGGCGGCAGGGATTCACCCGATGGGGTGATTCGCTGGGTATGCAGATGGGCCGGATGGAACATCCGTACGAGTGAACGGATGGTCTGCCCGGCCCATTGATCTTCATGGCACGTCGGTCTTCATGGCACGTCGGTCTTCGTGCCACGGTCCGCGGTGTGTCGCGGTCCATGGTTCGTCGACGCGCCGCCGCCGGTCCGCGGCGGGCGGAGTCAGTCCCGGACGGAGTCAGTCGCGGGCGACCCCGGCGGGCTCGGCCGGACCGTCGATCTTGGCCACCAGGCCGGTCACCTGGCGGGCGATGTCCGGCGCGGTGAGCCCGATCTCCGCCATGACCTCCTTACGGGAGGCATGGTCGAGGAACTTCTCGGGGATACCGAAGTCGCGCAGCGGCAGGTCCACCCCGGCGTCCCGCAGGGACTGGGCGATCGCCGAACCGACGCCACCGGTACGGGAGTTGTCCTCGACGGTGATGACCACACGGTGCTGGGCGGCCAGACCCGGGAGCGCCTCGTCGACCGGCTTGACCCAGCGCGGGTCCACCACGGTCGTCGAAATGCCCTGCTTGTCGAGGAGATCGGCGATCTCCAGACACATCGGGGCGAGCGCACCGACAGAGACCAGCAGCACGTCCGGGCGGTCGATGCCCTCGGCGGGCCGGCGCAGCACATCCATACCACCGATCCGGCCGACGGCCTGGACGGCCGGACCGACCGCGCCCTTCGAGTAGCGCACGACGGTCGGGGCGTCCTCGACCTCGACGGCCTCGCGCAACTGCGCACGGACCTGGTCGGCGTCGCGCGGGGCGGCGATCCGCAGACCGGGGACGACCTGGAGGATCGACATGTCCCACATGCCGTTGTGCGAGGCGCCGTCGGTGCCGGTGACACCGGCCCGGTCCAGGACGAAGGTGACGCCGCACCTGTGCAGCGCGACGTCCATCAGGACCTGGTCGAAGGCGCGGTTGAGGAAGGTGGCATAGACCGCGAAGACCGGGTGCAGACCGCCGGTGGCCAGGCCCGCGGCGGAGACGGCGCCGTGCTGCTCGGCGATGCCGACGTCGTAGACCCGGTCCGGGAAGGCCTTGGCGAACTTGTCCAGACCGACCGGCTGCAGCATGGCGGCCGTGATCGCGACGATGTCCTCGCGCTCGTGACCGAGCTTGACCATCTCCTCGCCGAAGACGGAGGTCCAGTCGGCGCCGGAGGAGGCGATCGGCAGGCCCGTGTCGGGGTGGATCTTGCCCACGGCGTGGAAGCGGTCCGCCTCGTCCTGCAGGGCGGGCTGGTAGCCGCGGCCCTTCTCGGTGAGGCAGTGCACGATCACCGGGCCGCCGAAGCGCTTGGCGCGCTGGAGGGCGGACTCCAGGGCCTCGATGTCGTGGCCGTCAATGGGGCCGACGTACTTCAGGCCGAGGTCCTCGAACATGCCCTGCGGCGCGATGAAGTCCTTGAGGCCCTTCTTGGCGCCGTGCAGCGTCTCGTACAGCGGCTTGCCGACGACGGGCGTGCGCTCCAGGAGGTCCTTGCCGCGCGCCAGGAAGCGCTCGTAGCCATCGGTGGTACGGAGCGTGGCGAGGTGGTTGGCGAGGCCGCCGATCGTGGGGGCGTACGAGCGCTCGTTGTCATTGACCACGATCACCAGCGGACGGTCCTTGGCGGCCGCGATGTTGTTCAGGGCTTCCCAGGCCATGCCGCCGGTGAGGGCTCCGTCGCCGATGACGGCGACGACATGGTCGTTCCGCCTGCGCAGCTCGTTGGCCTTGGCGAGGCCGTCGGCCCAGCCGAGGACGGTGGAGGCGTGGGAGTTCTCGATGACGTCGTGCGCGGACTCGGCCTGCGAGGGGTAGCCGGACAGTCCGCCCTTCATCTTCAGCTTCGAGAAGTCCTGGCGGCCGGTGAGCAGCTTGTGGACGTAGGACTGGTGTCCCGTGTCCCACAGGACCTTGTCCTTCGGGGAGTGGAAGACGCGGTGCAGGGCGATGGTCAGCTCGACCACGCCGAGGTTCGGGCCGAGGTGGCCGCCGGTCTTGGCGACCGCGTCGACAAGGAAGCTACGGATCTCCCCGGCCAGCTGCTCGAGCTGCTCCGGGCCCAGTCGGTCCAGGTCGCGTGGTCCCTTGATGCGGGAAAGCAACGCGCGCGGCACCTTCTGCACTCCTGCCTCCTTGCTTGGTCAAGCCTGCCGTGGTCGGGCTTGGTGCTGTGATCGAGCTTGCCGATCAGATGAGTCTAATGTTGCGGTCGCCGCGTCGACGCCCGGGCCTCGCGATGTATGTCACTCGGGTGACGGTGCTTCCCCGACCGCCTCCCCGACGCGGCCCGGCCCCCACCGGATCATGCCCGGTGGGGGCCGGTGTCCGCCGAATGGACGGCGCGCCGCGCGTCAGGTACGCCCGGCCGTCCTCTGGGTCCGGCGCGAGACCGAGTCGATCACGACCGCGGCGAGCAGCACCGCTCCCGTGATCATGTACTGGATCTCGCTCGCCATACCGAGCAGGTTCAGGCCCTGCTGGATCGACTGGATGACCAGCATGCCGAGCAGCGCGGACCAGATCTTGCCGCGGCCGCCGAAGAGACTGGTGCCGCCGATGACGGCCGCCGCGATCACGTTCATCAGCGTGTTGCCCGCGCCCAGGTTCTTGGTGGCGCCCCCGGAGAGGCTGGCGATGAACAGTCCGCCGAAGGCGGCGAGCATCCCGGAGATCGCGAAGACGCTGATCCGGATCGTGTTGACGTTGATACCGGCCCGTCGGGCCGCCTCGGCGTTGCCGCCGACCGCGAAGATCTGCCGGCCGTAGGTGGTACGGCGCACCACGAAGTCCGCGAGGACCAGCACGGCGAGGAAGAGCACCAGGGCCAGCGGCAGGCCGCGGGCGCCGGCCGGCTCGTTGAGGACATAGGCGACGGCGAAGGCGAGCACCGCGACGACACCGGAGCGCAGCAGGACCTCGCTGAGCGGCCGGGACGGCAGCGCGGCGGCCTTACGGCGCCTGCTCTCCAGCAGCAGCGATCCGGCGTACGCGAGCACCGCGATCAGCGCGAGTCCGTACGCGGCGGCCTTGTCCTCGAAGTAGTAGCCGGTGAGGTGCTCCACGACACTGCCGCTCGGCGTGTTGATGGAGCCCTCCTTGCCCATGATCCAGATCTGCAGCCCGCTCCAGCCGAGAAAACCGGCCAGAGTGACGACGAAGGCCGGTACTCCGATCTTGGCGAAAAAGAACCCATGCAGGGCGCCGATGGCCACACCGGCCCCGATGGCGATCAGTACGGCGAGCCAGTCATCGACCCCGTGAGTGACGCTGAGCACGGCCCAGACGGCCGCGCCGACGCCCGCGACGGAGCCGACCGAGAGGTCGATCTCCCCGAGCAGCAGCACGAAGACGATGCCGACGGCCATGATGCCGAGGCCTGAGGTGTAGACACCGATGTTCGCGAGGCTGTCCGCGGACAGGAAGCTGCTGTTCTTGAGCTGGAAGACGATCGCGATGACGATCAGGCCGACGACGACCGGCAGCGAGCCCAGCTCACCGCCGCGCACTCGGCGCTTGAAGACGGTGAGGTAGCCGGCGAGGCCCTGTTCGCGGACGAGCAGCCGGGGGTCGACGGCGGCCGGCGGGGGCGTGGCGTCGGCCGCAGGGGCCTGGGCCGTCCGCTCCCCGGTCGGCTCCTTGGCCGGCTCCTTGGCCGACTCCTTCGTCGGCTCCTTGGTGAGGTCGCTCATGCGCCGGCCTCCTTCGTTTCCTGGTCCGTGCGCTTCGCCTGCTGGTGCGTACGCGCCTTGCGGCGGGTCACGGCGTTGTCCGAGGCGCCGGTGATGGCGGCGACGATCTCTTCGTGGGAGGTGCCCTCGACGTCGAAGACACCGTTGTTGCGGCCCAGTCGCAGCACCGCGACCCGGTCCGCGACGGCCTGCACATCGGCCATGTTGTGGCTGATGAGAATGGTGCCCAGACCGCGTTCCCGCAGCCGCTCGACGAGGTCGAGGACCTGTGCGGTCTGCTCGACGCCGAGGGCGGCGGTGGGCTCGTCGAGGATGACGATCTTCGGGTCGCCGATCAGTGCGCGGGCGATCGCGACGACCTGCCGCTGACCGCCGGAGAGCGCGGCGACGGGGATACGGACGCTGGGGATGCGGATGGACAGGGTGTCCAACAGCTCCTTGGCGCGCTTCTCCATCGCGATCTCGTCGAGGACACCGGCGGTGCGGGTCTCGCTGCCGAGGAAGAGGTTGGCGACGACGTCGAGGTTGTCGCAGAGCGCGAGGTCCTGGTAGACGGTGGCAACCCCGAGTTCCTGGGCGTCGTGCGGCTTGCTGATGCGTACCGGCTCGCCCTCCCACTCGATGGTGCCCTCGTCGACCGGGTGGACGCCCGAGATGGTCTTGACCAGGGTGGACTTGCCGGCACCGTTGTCGCCGACGAGGGCGACCACCTCACCGGGGTGGATCTCCAGGGTGACGTCCGTGAGCGCTTGGACGGCGCCGAACCGCTTGGAGATTCCGCGCAACGCCAGCACAGGCGTAGCGGACACGTGAATCATCTCCTTCGCCGCCGTCACAACGGCGGGGATGGTGGTGCGAGAGAGCGGGGAGCTCTGCGAGCGGTGAAGGGAGAGCTCTGCGAGCGGTGAAGGGGGTGTGGCCGGGTGGCCCCTGACGCCTTGACGGCCCTTGACGGCTCTTGAGGAACGGCCCTACTTGATACCGGCCGTCTCGCAGGCCGCCTTGGTGTCGCCGGTGCAGATCTGGCTCGCCGGGTAGACCTTGTCCTTGATGATCGTGGCCGCGATGTTGTCCTTGGTCACGATCTGCGCGTCGTACAGCTTCGCCGGGATGCCCTTGACCTCGCCGCTGAGGCTGTCGACCTTGGTGGGCGTCAGGGAGTCGGTCTTCTCGTCCTTGAGCAGCTTGACCGCGATCTCGGCGGTGGTCTCCGCCTCCGGCTTGATCTGCTTGTAGATCGTGAACGCCTGCTCGCCCTTGAGGATCCGCTGCAGCCCGGCGAGCTCGGAGTCCTGGCCGCCGACCGGGACCTTCACCCCCTGCTGCTTGAGCGCCGTGACGATGCCGCCGGCCATACCGTCGTTGGCGGAGTAGACGCCCTGGAAGCCGTCGTTGCCGAGGGAGTCGATGGCCGCGGCCATCTTCTTGTTGGCCTCGTCCGGCGACCAGTCGGGGATGTCCTGTTCGTAGGCGATCTTCTTGACCTGCTTGTCGAGGACGCTGTGGGCGCCCTTCTTGAAGAACGGCGCGTTGGGGTCGGTCGGAGACCCGTTGATCATGACGACACTGCTGTCCTTGGCCTGGTCGCCGAGCGCCTTGACCAGCGCCTCGCCCTGCAGGCGGCCGATCTTCTCGTTGTCGTAGGAGACATAGGCCGAAATATCGCCCTCGGCCAGCCGGTCGTACGCGACGACCTTGACGCCCTTCTTGGCGGCCTGGTTCACCCAGGACTTGGTGGCCTTGTAGTCGACCGGGTCCAGGATGATCACCTTCACACCCTGGGTGATCAGCGCGTCGAACTGCTTCTTCTGGGTCTGGGTCTCCTGGGCCGCGTTGTTGTACTTGACCGTGCAGTCGTCGCACAGCGCCTTGATCTTCGCCTCGATCAGCGGACGGTCGAAGGTCTCGTAACGCGTGGTCTTGTTCTCCGGCAGGAGCAGGCCGATGGTTCTGTCATCGCCACCGCCGGCCTTGGCGCCGTCACCGGCCTTGCCGCAGGCGGCCACGGAGAGCGCCATCGAGACGGCGGCGGTGCCTATGACGACGCGGCGCGTCCAAACGTTCATGGGGGTTACCTCCCTGACGTGGCCGCGTCGTTGCGGCCGAGGTGGCTGGAAGTCAACTCGGCCGCCTGCCGACCGTCAAGGAGTAAATTCTTAACGAGATGACAACGGTGCCATGCGTTTGGTGCGTGAACTCAGCGTCGTGACGCGAGGACGCTGCCGTGACGCAAGGGCGTCGCCGTTGGGCAAGGGCGGGCCCTTACGCGAGGGCGGGTACGTCCGCACCCTGCACGCCGCCGAGCAGCGTCGCATCGCCCATCTCGCTCAGCACCAGCGCCAGTGCGCCCAGGACCTCGGCCCGGCCACCGAGCGTGCCGGTGACAATGCCCAATTGCCGTGCCGCGCTGGGGATCGCGTACCGGGACACCGATTCCCGGATCGGTGCGAGCACCAGCTCACCGGCCTCGGCAAGGTCCCCGCCGAGCACCACCCGACTGGGATTGAGGAGATTGCACAGGTTTGCCACACCACTCCCGATATGGCGGCCTACGTCCGCGATGACCCGCCGACAGCCCGGGTCTCCGTCGCGGGCCAGCTTCACCACCCGCGCCATGGTCAGGTCCTCGCCGTGGCTCGGCTGGAGCAGCGGCAGGACGTAGCGGGCCGCGGTGAAGGTCTCCAGGCAGCCGCGGTTGCCGCAGCGGCACACCGGGCCGGACTCGTCCAGCGTGATGTGCCCGATCTCGCCCGCGGTGCCCCCCGGCCCGCGGTAGATCTGCCCGCTGATCACCAGACCGGCGCCGACACCACTGGCGACCTTGATGTACGCCAGGTCGGCCGCCCCCCGCCCCCCGCCCCACACCAGCTCGCCCAGCGCGCCGAGGTTGGCATCGTTGTCGACATGGACGGGCACGCCGAGGCGCTCGGACAGCTCCTTGCCGGGGTTCGTCCCCGCCCAGCCCGGCAGGATCGCGGTCGAGCCCAGCGTCCCGGACTCCACGTCGATCGGGCCCGGGACGCCCAGGCCGACCCCGATGACCTTGCCCAGGCCGATCCCGGTCGCCTTGATCAGCCGGTTGACCAGCTCTTCCGCCCGGTCGAGGCCCTCGGCGGCGGAGGCGTCCACATCGATCGGCTCGGCTTCCTCGGCGAGCACCTGGTGGGCGAGGTTGCCGACCGCCACCCGCAGGTGGGAGTGCCCGAAGTCCACCCCTACGACAATGCCGGCGTCGCCCGAGAGCGAGACGCTGCGCGCCCGCCGGCCGCCGGCCGACGTGGGGGTCACCTCGACGGTCCCGCCGTCCTTCAGCTCCCGGACGATGTTGGAGACGGTGGCCGCGGACAGCCCCGTGCTTCTCGCGATCTCCGCCTGTGTGAGTGAGCCCGCCATACGCACCGCGCGTACGACCCGCTCCAGATTGGCCCGGTGCAGCGAGGACTGCGACCCCGGAGTCTCCATCGGCTCATCCACTCCTGTCTGGGCGTGGGAGCACCTCCCGGCAACAGCTGGAGGAGGTACGCGACCGCCCGCCGGCCGCACCCACACCGTCGGGAGGCGGCCCTCGATTCAACATGTGAACTCTAAGCAGAACTCCGGCCGGGAAGTCACGTCAAGGCGTTGAGCCCGCCATGATCGAGCCCGCGGAGACGGGCAGCGCGCGCGGGCGGCTCCACCACGGGGGAGCCGCCCCGGGAGGGGCGCCGGTGTGCCCTACTTGACCGCTCCCGCCGTCAGCCCGGCCTGCACCTGCCGCTGGAAGACGACGTACACGATCAGCACCGGCAGCATCGCGATCATCATGCCGGCCATCAGCCCGCCCCAGTCGCCCTCATAGCCCTGCTGCAGCGCGATATTGGCCAGGCCCTGGGTGAGCACGTACTTGTCCTCATCCTGGTTGAGGACCATCGGCAGCAGGTACTGATTCCACTGCCCGAGGAAGTTGAAGATCCCGATGCTGATCAGGCCGGGCTTGGCCATCGGCAGCATCACCTGGAAGAACGTCCTGACGTGCGAGGCGCCGTCGATCATCGCCGCCTCCGCCACGGACGTGGGCAGGGTGCGGAAGAACGCCGTCATGAAGAAGACGGTGAACGGCAGCGAATAGGCGACATAGACGGCGATCAGACCCTGGTACGTCGCCAGCAGCGGAATTCCCGGGAAGTCCCGCATCACGAAGAACAGCGGGATGACCAGCATGAACACCGGGAAGGACATCCCGGCGACGAACAGGTAGTAGATGAGGCGGTTCCCGGGGAACGTGAAGCGTGCCAGCACATAGCCGGCCATGGAGCCGAGCACCATCGTCCCGGTGACCGAACCACCCACCACGATCAGGGTGTTGAGGAACATCTTGCCGATGTTGGCCTTCTCCCAGGCGTTGCCCCAGTTCTCGAAGTGCAGCGTGTCGGGCAGCGACCAGGGCGTGGTGAGAATGTCGCCGCTGTTCTTGAACGAGCTCCACAGCACCCACAGCAGCGGCATGCCCACCATCAGCGCCCACGCGATCAGAATGCCGTGGGAGAAGGCATTGAGTACACCGCCCTCGGTGCCCCCGCGCGACTTCCCGGCGGGCCTTCCGCCCCCGGGGCGCCGCCGGGCGTCGGCCGGCTGCTTCCGCACCGCATCGGTCTCCGTCGTCATACGCCCCGCCCCCTAGAACTCGATCCGCTCACGCCGCGCGAAGCGCATGGTGAGGACGGCGAACAACAGCGTGACGACGAGCATGGCGACACCCATCGCCGCGGCATAGCCGAACTGGCTGTCACGGAAAGCGGTTTGGTACAGCCGGAGCGGTACGACATCGGTCGCGCCGTCCGGGCCTCCCATGTTGACCGACATGATCTGCACCAGCGCGAAGGCGTCCATCGCGATGATGCCCATATACACCCAGCCCGTCTGCACGGTGTCCCAGAGCAGAGGAAGGGTGATCCGGAAGAAGGTGTGGAAACGGCTGGCTCCGTCCAGCAGGGAGGCCTCGTAGATCTCCCGTGGAATGGAGGCCATGGCGGCGGAGAAGAGCACGACGTAGAAGCCGACATTCGCCCAGACCATGACCACCATGATGCAGGCGAGCGCGATACCGCGCTCACCCAGCCAGGAGCTCTGCAGCGAGTCCAGACCGACCGCGCCGAGCAGCGAGTTGAGCATGCCGTCGTGCGGATCCGGATTGTAGATGTTGAACCAGATCACCGAGATGATGGTGATCGAGATGACCTGCGGGAAGAAGTAGACGAATTTGTAGAACGACGTTCCGCGGACGCCGGTGATCACGGCGCCACGGCGGGCCCGTCCGCCGACATTGAGCATGAAGGCGAAGAACAGCCCCAGCGTCAGGGTGGCGATCGGGACCAGCACCAGCATGACGACGTTGTGCTTGAGCGCGTTCCAGAACTCGCCGCTGTGCAGCAGCTTGTCGTAGTTGTCCAGACCGATGCTCCGGGCGCCGCCCCGCAGGCCGCTCCATTGCGTGGTCGAAATCTGGAATGCCTGGATGAACGGCGAGATCACAAAGATCGCGTAGATCAGCAACGGCAGGGCCAGGAACCCCACGATGAATCGGTACTTGCCGTGTCGCATTGCGCTCCCGGCCCTCCCTCGTCAGCGGTGGTACCGGTCAGGCCGCACGCCGGAACTTGGTGACGGAATCGTCCCTGGCGAATTCGTCCGCGTACTGCTGGGTCTTCGCGATCCACTCCGCGGCCTTCAGATCGCCGGTCAGCAGCCGGCTGGTGAGCCCGCCCATCTTCTCGTCCGTGAGCTTCGGATACCACTCCTGAAGCTGGATCATCAGCAGGTTCCGGCCACCGTCCTTGACGGCCTGGGCGGCCGAGGCGAGGCCGGGCGAGAGCCGCATACCATCGGTGGCGCCCTGGACCGAGGTGAGCGACTTGACCTTGGTCGCGAAATTCTGTGCGTGCTTCTTCGACAGCAGAATGCGCAGCAGCTCCATTCCGCCGGTCGGATTCTCCCCGCCCTTGGCCACAACGAACGGCTCACCCGGCTCGGCACGTACGGTCCCGTGCGGCATCTTGTCGTCCGCGCCGCCGTTGAAGAGCGGCCCGACGGCCATATCGAAGCCCTGGGGCGTGGTCGGCGCCGCCTCGTTCTCCACCCAGGAGCCATTGGGCATGAAGACGGCCTTGCCGCGGGTCCAGGCGGTCTGGGCCTGGATATGCGTCAGGCCCTGGCTGCCTTCCAGGAAGTAGCCCTTGGCGGCGAGTTCCTCGTAGTGCTCGACGACCTGTCTGACGGCGTCGTTCGATGTCCAGGCCTTGGGCTCCAGATTGTCGATGGCGATCCACTTGTCGAGTCCGCCGATCTTGGCGATCTGTGCGAACAACGTGAAGTGGACGTAGTACGGGTACTTGCCCGGGTAGGTCCAGGGCGCCACGCCCGTCTTCTTGATCTCGCCGCAGAGCTTGATCATGTCGTCGAAGGATTCCGGGTACTCCCAGCCCTTGTCCTTCAGCAGCTTGCGGGAGTACCACGTGCCGTAGACGACGAACGCGTAATAGAGAACGTCGAACGCGTCCTTGTGCCGGCCCTTCTCCAGGGTGCTGGGGTAGAGCGTGTCCCGGACCTTCTTCTTCGGGTCGTCCGGTGAAGGGGCGTCGAGCAGTGCGGTGAGGTCCTGCAACTGGCCCTGTGCGGAGAGCTTGTTCATGTCGAGGTGGTCGGCCCCGGAGTTGTCGATGAGGTCCGGAGGATTGCCGCCGGCGAATCGGGGCTGGAGTTTGGGGCCGACCTGCTGGGTTCCGGTGTGCTTGACCGTGGCGCCATAGGTCTTGTGGTAGTCGGCCTCGGCGTCCCTGGCGTACTGGTCGCCCAGCCCGCCCTTGAAGATGAAGGCCTCCAGCGGTACGCCGTTCTTCACTCCGAGCGGATTCTTCGCCGAGGTCGCGCCCTTGTTCTTGGTGCCGTTGTCCTCGTTTCCGCCGCCTCCGGTGGCGCACGCCGAGAGGATCCCCATCGCCGGTACGGCGGTGATCCCCAGGGCGGCGGCTCGCTTGACCAGATCGCGACGGTTGAATTCCGAGGTGGATCCCATGCTCAAGTCCTCGCCTTCTTCAGGACTCAGGCGGTGTACCGGAGCCACCCCGGCACCGCGGGTCAGATGAAGCTGAGTTCGTACGGGATGTGCACGGGGCGCGCTGGAGAATTACCGGGAAATACTCGGTTCCCCGTCTTTCCCCCGTTCCCCACGGCCTGCTCGTACGGCCGGGTCGGACGCCGACAGGTATAGTCCACTTCCGGCCGAAGGGGCAAGATCGAGCGCAGGGTTGGGCGGGAGTCTTTCCCTAGTTGAGACCTCCCCGGTATGCGTGATCGGACCGCCGTCACCCCGCCGGATCACCCCGGTACCCGGCCGGCCCATCGGTCGCGGCGACACCCTTGACACCACCATGCCCACGCACCTTACTTATCCCTGTTTATCGTCACGTCACCAACCGACAACGATGTCAACCTGGTTGAGAGGGACCGCGTGCGGCTCAGACACCGGCACAGTCCGCTGCGGGGCGTCCCCCGCCCCACCGCCCTCCTGGCGGCCGCCCTGCTCGTCATCACCGCCCATGGGCCGGCCCGGGCCACGTCCCCCCAAAGGCCGCCGGAATCAGCGCAGTTCACCTCATCCTTCGAACCCGGTGACCCACGCCCGGACTGGACCGACACCGTCGACACCGGCCCCGACGGAGCGCCCCGCGCCTCCGGCGTCACACCGGAGACCTCCCCCGCGGCCCCCGGCATGAGCACCAGGACCGGCACCGGCCCCGCCCACTCCCCCACCGCCAAGGCACACGCCGGCTTCACCGGCCGCCACGCCCTGCGCTACGCCGGCACCCACACCGCCGCCGGCCGCGGCTACTCGTACAACAAGGTCTTCGACGTCCACACCCCCGTCACCGCGTCGACCACGCTCTCGTACAAGCTCTTCCCCGAGATGGCCACCACGGATCTCGCCTACCCCGCGACCCATGCCGCCCTCGACCTGGCCTTCACCGACGGCACGTACCTCAGCGAGCTGCCGGCCGTCGACCAGCACGGCGCACCGCTGACCCCGCAGGGCCAGGCCGCCGCCAAGACGCTCTACGTCAACCAGTGGAACAGCCGGGAGTCGCGGATCGCCGCGGTCGCCGCCGGCAAGACCGTCGACCGGATCCTGGTCGCCTACGACGCGCCCGAGGGCCCGCGCACCGCCCCGGCCTTCCGCGGCTGGATCGACGATGTCACCCTCGCCCCCAAGCCGCCGGACAAACCGCTCGCGCACCTCGCCGACCACGCCGTCACCACCCGCGGCACCCACTCCAGCGGCGGCTTCTCGCGCGGCAACACCTTCCCCGCCACCGCCGTCCCGCACGGTTTCAACTTCTGGACGCCGGTGACCGACGCCGGCTCCACCGACTGGCTCTACGACTACGCGCGGAAGAACAACGCCGACAACCTCCCCACCCTCCAGGCCTTCGGCGCCAGCCATGAACCCAGCCCCTGGATGGGCGACCGGCAGACCTTCCAGGTCATGCCGTCCGTCGCGGCCGGCACCCCGGACGCCTCCCGCACCGCCCGCGCCCTCCCCTTCCACCACGCCCACGAGACCGCCCGGCCGCACTACTACGGCGTGACCTTCGACAACGGCCTCAAGGCGGAGATCACCCCGACCGACCACGCCGCGCTGATGCGCTTCACCTTCCCCGCCGACCGCGCGAGCCTGATCTTCGACAATGTCACCAACAAGGGCGGCCTCACCCTGGACACCCGCCGCGGCATCGTCACCGGCTTCTCCGACGTCCGCAGCGGACTGTCCGTCGGCGCGACCCGGCTCTTCGTCTACGCGGAATTCGACGCACCGGTCACCGACGGCGGCAAGCCGGCCGGCGGGGACGGCAGGGACGACGTCACCGGCTACCTCCGCTTCCGGCTCGGCGCCGACCGCACCGTGACCATGCGGATCGCCACCTCCCTGATCAGCGTGGACCAGGCCAAGGCGAATCTGGCCCGGGAGATCCCGGCCGGCACCGCCTTCACCGACGTCATGCACCGGGCGCGGGCGCAGTGGGACGATCTGCTGGGCCGGGTCGAGGTCGAAGGCGCCGGCCGCGACCAGCTCACCACCCTCTACTCCAGCCTCTACCGGCTCTACCTCTACCCCAACTCCGGCTTCGAGCACGTCGGTTCACGCAAACGCTACGCCTCCCCCTTCTCCCCGCAGACCGGCCCCGACACCCCCACCCACACCGGCTCGAAGATCGTCGACGGCGAGATCTACGTCAACAACGGCTTCTGGGACACCTACCGCACCACCTGGCCCGCCTACGCGCTGCTCACCCCGAAGCAGGCGGGGCGGATGGTCGACGGCTTCGTCCAGCAGTACAAGGACGGCGGCTGGGTCTCCCGGTGGTCCTCCCCCGGTTACGCGGACCTGATGACCGGCACCTCCTCGGACGTGGCCTTCGCCGACGCCTACGTCAAGGGCGTGGACTTCGACGCCGAGGCCGCGTACGAGGCGGCGGTGAAGAACGCCACGGTGGCGCCGCCGAGTCCGGGCGTGGGCCGCAAGGGCATGGCCACCTCCCCCTTCCTCGGCTACACCAGCACCGCCACCGGCGAGGGCCTGTCCTGGGCGCTGGAGGGATATCTCAACGACTACGGCATCGCGAGGATGGGCCGGGCCCTGTACGAACGGACGGGCAAGCCCCGCTACAAGGAGGAGTCCGACTACTTCCGCGACCGCGCCCTCGGCTATGTGCACCTCTTCGACCCCAAGGCGGGCTTCTTCCAGGGCAAGAACGAAAAGGGCGACTGGCGCGTCCCGTCGCATCGCTTCGACCCGCGCGTCTGGGGCTACGACTACACCGAGACCAACGGCTGGGGGTACGCCTTCACCGCCCCGCAGGACTCACGGGGCCTGGCGAACCTCTACGGCGGCCGGGCCGGACTCGCCCACAAACTGGACGAGTTCTTCGCCACCCCGGAGACGGCAGCGCCGGAGTTCGCCGGCTCGTACGGCGACGTCATCCACGAGATGACGGAGGCCCGTGACGTACGGATGGGTATGTACGGGCACTCCAACCAAGTCGCCCACCACATCCCGTACATGTACGACGCGGCCGGCCGGCCCTGGAAGACCCAGGCGAAGGTCCGCGAGGCACTCTCCCGCCTCTACACCGGCAGCGACATCGGCCAGGGCTACCACGGCGACGAGGACAACGGCGAGCAGTCCGCCTGGTACCTCTTCTCCTCTCTCGGCTTCTATCCGCTGGTGATGGGCAGCGGCGAGTACGCCATCGGTTCGCCCCAGTTCACCAAGGTGACCGTGCACCTGGAGAACGGCCGCGACCTGGTGGTGAAGGCCCCGCGGAACAGCGCGCGGAACGTCTACGTCCAGAGCCTCCGGGTCAACGGCAGGACATGGCACTCCACCCGGCTCCCGCACCAGCTCATCGCCCGCGGCGGCACCCTGGAATTCACCATGGGCCCGCGCCCCTCCGCCTGGGGCACGGGCGAGAACGCCGCCCCCACGTCCCTCACCCAGGACGACGCCGTCCCCACCCCGCCCCGCGACACCACCCTTCCCGGCAGCACCCCCCTCACCGACAACACCTCCACCACCGCCCAGACCCTCACCACGGCCCCTCTCCCCACCCGCCCCCACACCCGCGTCACGTCCTACACCCTCACCTCGGCAGCCGACGCCAAAGCCCCTCAGACCTGGACCCTGGAGGGCTCGAACGACGGCAAGACATGGCACACCCTGGACCACCGCACCGCCGAGCCCTTCCCCTGGCCCCGCCAGACCCGCCCCTTCACCCTCCCCGCCCCCGCCACCTACCACCACTACCGCCTCCGCATCCCAACCCCCGCCACCCTCTCCGAGGTCGAGCTCCTGGCCAAAACATCCCAGCCATAGACGGGACCCCCTTAAACGGCAGGTAAAGCCTCTATGTAGGATTCTGGAACGTTTATGCGATGTGCAGGCAAAAGGCACATCACGCGCTTTCAGGAACTTGGAGAACACGTGGCACTCAACTCCTGCCGGAAGGCCGGGCGCACGCTGGCCAGGCTCGCCACCGCGGCCGTTGCCGCGGCCCTGGTCGCCACCAGCGCCGGTACCGCCTCCGCCGACGACCTCGACGCCGCCGGCGCGGCCGCGAAGGACGCCAAGGCAGGCGCCTCCCAGAAGGCACCCGCCGCGACGCCGTACCGCTCGGCGTCGCGTGCGGAGATTCCCACCTACCCGCTCTTCGCGGTCAACCGCTCCGACGGCTTCCTGTACGCCTACCACCCCGACGGCTACGGCGGGGTGGAGGACCGCTGGTTCCTGGACAGCGGCTGGGAGAACTTCACCGCGGCCACGCAGGTCGACCACAACGGTGACGGCCAGAAGACCGGCGCCTACGTCCGGCACAAGGGCGGCACCCTGGTCTACGCCTCCGAGTCCGGCGAACGCAGGATCGGTGGCGGCTGGAACATCTACGACCGCATCATGTCGCCGGGCAACCTCGCCGGTCAGAAGCAGGCCGACATCCTGGCCCGCGACAAGAACGGCGTCCTGTGGATGTACATGGCGTACGCGGACGGCACTCTGACGGACCGCTACAAGGTCGGCAGCGGCTGGGGCCAGTACACCGACATCGCCGGGGTGGGCGACCTCGACGGCGACGGCAAGACGGACATCGTCGCCAAGGACCGCAACGGCGTGCTGTGGTTCTACAAGGGCAACGGCCGGGCCGGGGACACCTTCGAGAGCCGCACCCGGATCGGTGGCGGCTGGAACACCTACGACTACCTGGTCTCCGTCGGCGACCTCGACTTCGACGGCCACAGCGACCTGCTGGCCCGTGACAAGGACGGCGCCCTCTGGCTCTACAAGGGCAACGGCAACGGCAAGGACCCGTACGACCGCCGCGTGAAGATCGGCAGCCGTGGCTGGGACCAGTACCGGATGCTGTTCTGATCCCGTCTCCCTGATCCCTTTCCACGGGCTCGGGCACACGTAAGGAGAAGGGCCGCACTCCCCGCGCGGGGAGTGCGGCCCTTCTCCTTGGACTCGGGAGAGTCGGGGCGGGCGCCCGTTCAAGGGGCGCCCGCTCGCGGTTACTTGCGGATCAGGCTGCGCAGGACGTACTGCATGATGCCGCCGTTACGGTAGTAGTCGGCCTCACCGGGGGTGTCGATGCGGACGACCGCGTCGAACTCGACGCCGGTGTCGGTGGTGACCTTCACCGTGCGCGGCGTGGTGCCGTCGTTGAGCTCGGTGACGCCGGTGAGGGAGAAGGTCTCCTCGCCGGTCAGGCCCAGGGAGAGAGCCGAGGCGCCCTCCGGGAACTGGAGCGGCAGCACGCCCATGCCGATCAGGTTCGAGCGGTGGATGCGCTCGTACGACTCCGCGATGACGGCCTTGACGCCGAGCAGCGCGGTGCCCTTGGCCGCCCAGTCGCGGGACGAGCCGGAGCCGTACTCCTTGCCGGCCAGGATGACCAGCGGGATCCCGGCCGCCTGGTAGTTCTGCGACGCGTCGTAGATGAACGACACCGGGCCGCCCTCGACGGTGAAGTCGCGGGTGAAGCCGCCCTCGGTGCCCGGCGCGATCTGGTTGCGCAGGCGGATGTTGGCGAACGTGCCGCGGATCATGACCTCGTGGTTACCGCGGCGGGAGCCGTAGGAGTTGAAGTCGCGACGCTCGACGCCGTGCTCGGTGAGGTACTTGCCGGCCGGGGTGTCGGCCTTGATCGCACCGGCCGGGGAGATGTGGTCGGTGGTGACCGAGTCGCCCAGCTTGGCGAGCACCCGGGCGCCCGCGATGTCCTTGACCGGGGTGGTCTCCATCGTCATGCCCTCGAAGTACGGGGGCTTACGGACGTAGGTGGACTCCGCGTCCCACTCGAAGGTGTTGCCGGTCGGGATCGGCAGCGCCTGCCACTGGGCGTCGCCCGCGAAGACGTCGGAGTAGGACTTGTTGAACATGTCCTCGCCGATGGCGTTGGCCACGACGTCGTTGACCTCGGCCTCGGTCGGCCAGATGTCCTTGAGGTAGACCGGGTTGCCCTCGGTGTCGTTGCCGATGGCCTCCTCGGTGATGTTCACCTTCATGGAGCCGGCGATGGCGTACGCGACGACCAGCGGCGGGGACGCCAGGTAGTTCATCTTGACGTCGGGGTTGATCCGGCCCTCGAAGTTGCGGTTGCCGGAGAGCACCGAGGTGACGGCCAGGTCGGCCTCGTTGATGGCCTTGGAGACCTCTTCGTCCAGCGGACCGGAGTTGCCGATGCAGGTGGTGCAGCCGTAACCGACCAGGTTGAAGCCCAGCTTGTCGAGGTACGGGGTCAGCCCGGCCTTGTCGAAGTAGTCGGTGACGACCTTGGAGCCCGGAGCCAGCGTGGTCTTGACCCACGGCTTGCGGGTCAGGCCCTTCTCGACCGCCTTCTTGGCCACCAGCGCGGCGGCGACCATGACGTACGGGTTCGAGGTGTTGGTGCAGGAGGTGATCGCGGCGACGGTGACGGCGCCGTGGTCGATCTCGTAGACGGTGCCGTCGGCGGCGATCACCTGGGTGGGCTTGGTCGGCGCAC
This sequence comes from Streptomyces sp. NPDC001339, assembly GCF_042895955.1. Lineage (NCBI taxonomy): Bacteria > Bacillati > Actinomycetota > Actinomycetes > Kitasatosporales > Streptomycetaceae > Streptomyces > Streptomyces sp. NPDC001339. The sequence continues at coordinate 508,072 of NZ_JBIAWT010000006.1, forward strand.
CGTTGTGGTCCACGGCCGGGGCGTCGGAGGCCGGGAAGGACTCCTTGCCCGCCTCCTCGTCCGCGTCGCCGACGTAGTTACGGACGTCCTGCGCGAACTGCCGGGCGGCCTCGGCCAGGACGATACGGTCCTGCGGGCGCTTCGGACCGGCGATCGACGGCACGACCGTCGACAGGTCCAGCTCCAGCTTCTCGGAGAAGTCCGGCTCGGCGGCCGGGTCCAGCCAGAGGCCCTGCTCCTTGGCATACGCCTCGACGAGGGCGACCTGCTGCTCGCTGCGGCCGGTCAGCTTCAGGTAGTTGAGGGTCTCGTCGTCGATCGGGAAGATCGCGGCGGTGGAGCCGAACTCCGGCGACATGTTGCCGATGGTGGCGCGGTTGGCGAGCGAGGTCGCGGCCACACCCTCACCGTAGAACTCGACGAACTTGCCGACGACGCCGTGCTTGCGCAGCATCTCGGTGATGGTGAGGACGAGGTCCGTGGCCGTCGTGCCGGGCTTGAGCTCGCCGGTCAGCTTGAAGCCGACCACTCGCGGGATGAGCATGGAGACCGGCTGGCCGAGCATCGCGGCCTCGGCCTCGATGCCGCCGACGCCCCAGCCCAGGACGCCGAGGCCGTTGACCATGGTGGTGTGCGAGTCGGTGCCGACGAGGGTGTCCGGGTACGCCTGGCCACCGCGGACCATGACGGTACGGGCCAGGTGCTCGATGTTGACCTGGTGGACGATACCGGTGCCCGGCGGGACGACCTTGAACTCGTCGAACGCGGTCTGGCCCCAGCGCAGGAACTGGTAGCGCTCCTTGTTGCGCCCGTACTCCAGCTCGACGTTCTGCTTGAAGGCGTCGTTCGTACCGAACTTGTCGGCGATGACGGAGTGGTCGATGACCAGCTCGGCCGGGGCCAGCGGATTGATCTTCGCCGGGTCGCCGCCGAGCTCCTTCACGGCCTCACGCATGGTGGCGAGGTCCACGACACACGGCACACCGGTGAAGTCCTGCATGATCACGCGGGCCGGCGTGAACTGGATCTCCTGGCTGGGCTGGGCCTGCGAGTCCCAGTTGCCCAGCGCCCGGATGTGGTCGGCGGTGATGTTCGCGCCGTCCTCGGTGCGGAGCAGGTTCTCCAGCAGCACCTTCAGGCTGTAGGGCAGGCGGGCGGAGCCCTCGACCTTGTCCAGCCGGAAGATCTCGTACGACTCGTCGCCCACCTGCAGCGTGCTGCGGGCGTCGAAGCTGTTCGCCGACACGACAGTCTCCTTCATGCATGAATTCGCGCGTACCACCGCATCCTGCCGTTGCAGGCTCTGGCCGATCCGATAAGGTAGCCCTTAGTTAGGCATGCCTTACTGGCGCGGCAGCGGTACACCTCTCGGCAGATATCTCGATGTCGAGATAACACTAGTACATCGCTGCTCTTCGGTCATGCCCGGCCGGGGTCCGTTCTCATCGAAAGCCGACGGCGCGGCGAGGTCAGAGGGTGCGGGCCAGCAGCATCGCGCCCATCACGAGCATGACGACCGCGACCAGGATGTCCAGCACCCGCCAGGCGGCGGGGCGGGAGAGGACACCGCTGAGGAGCCGGGCGCCGTAGCCGAGGCCGGCGAACCACACCAGGCTGGCCAGCATCGCGCCGAGGCCGAAGACCCACCGCAGCGAGCCGCGGTCGGCGGCCACCGAGCCGAGCAGCAGCACGGTGTCCAGGTAGACGTGCGGGTTGAGCCAGGTCATGGCCAGGCAGGTGAGCACCGCGGCGCGGACGGATCCCGCCGACGCGCCCTTCGTCGTCAGCCCTTGTCCGGCGGCAGGCCGTAGCACACGGCGGGCGGCCAGGACGCCGTAGCAGATCAGGAAACCGCCGCCGGCCAGGCCGACCGCCGTCAGCGCGGCGGGCCACGCGGTGACCACCGCACCGAGCCCGCCCACACCGAGAGCGATCAGGAGCGCGTCGGACACGGCGCAGATGCCGACCACCGCGAGGACGGCCTGTCCGCGCGCCCCCTGGCGCAGGACGAACGCGTTCTGCGCGCCGATGGCGACGATGAGGGACAGGCCTGTACTGAATCCGGCGAGGGCCGCCGGGAGGATGCCGCTGTTCATGCCACCCGACGCTAGAAATCCCCGTGACATTAGTACAGCTAAAGTTTCTTACGTAGCATTAGCAGGTGTGATGACCGATCTGCCCTACGACCAGGTGCGTACGCTGCTCGCCGTCGTCGACGAGGGCACTTTCGACGCCGCCGCGGCGGCTCTGCACGTGACGCCTTCCGCGGTCAGCCAGCGGGTGAAGTTGCTTGAGCAGCGCACCGGGCGGGTCCTGCTCATGCGGACGAAACCGGTCCGGCCCACGGAGTCCGGACAAGTGGTGCTGCGGTTCGCGCGCCAACTGGCCGCCCTGGAGCGGGACGCGCGGCGGGAACTGGGTATCGCATCCGGGGTGGGCCCGGCCCGGCTGGCCATCGCGGTGAACGCGGATTCCCTGGCCACCTGGTTCATGCCGGCCCTGACGCGGGTACCGCAGAGCCCGCCCATCTGCTTCGAGCTCTACCGCGAGGACGAGGCGCACACCGCGGCGCTGCTGCGCGAGGGGAAGGTGATGGCGGCGGTGACGTCGTCGGCGGAGCCGGTGGCCGGCTGCACGGTGCGCCCGCTGGGCCTGGCCCGGTATCCGCCGGTCGCGAGCCCCCGGTTCGTGGCGCGCCACCTGTCGGCCGGGCCGCTGGAGCACTGTCTGCCCGACGCACCTGTGGTCGCGTTCGACCGGCGGGACGAACTGCAGGACCGGTTCGTCCGGTCCCTTGCACCCAACCGGTCGGGCGCCGGCCCGCTCCGCCACTACATGCCCACGTCGGAGGGGTTCTGCGACGCGGTGGTCGCCGGTCTCGGCTGGGGTCTGGTCCCGGAGCCGCAATCCGCACCGCTGCTGCGTTCGGGCGCCCTCGTGGAACTGGCGCCGGGGCAACGGGTGGACGTGCCGCTGTACTGGCAGCAGTGGAAGCTGGACGTGCCGGCGCTCGCACTCGTGGCGGAGGCGATCGCCGCCGCGGCGGCCGAGTCCCTGCACGCCCCGGACTGACGCCGCACGGACAGGAGAGCAACTCCCTTGCGCACGTCGGGGGTTACCCGGGGTGTACGGGCAGTGCCGCGGCCGCCACCAGTGCGCGCAGCGCGGTCAGCGCCTGCTCGGGATCGACCCGGTCGGGCGCCAGCAGCCACTGCTGGTGGATGCCGATCGCGGCGCCGACGATGGTGACGGCCAGCGCCTCGGCGGACAGCCCGGGCGGCAGCGGCAGCCGCTCCAGCCACCGCCGGCAGTGGCCGCGCAGGGTGTGGTGGATCTCGACGTAACGGCCGTGGATGGGCGAGCCCGGCTCCAGCGCCTCCACCAGGAGCGTGACGAAGAGCTTGGTGGTGGGCTGTGCGGACAGTGCCCGGGCGCCCTCCAGGAGGCCGTCGAATCCCTCCGCTATCCCCTCGGGTCCTGCCGGCTCGTCCGGGGGCTCGGCGAGGCCCGCGCGGATCGTGTTCAGCGAGCGTTCGAGCACGGCCAGCAGCAGGCCCTCCTTGCTGCCGAAGTGCCAGGGGATCGATCCCCTGCTGATCCCGGACCGTTCGGCCACATCGGCGAACGTGGTCTGCCGGTAGCCCTTGTCCGCGAACAGCTCCGCCGCCGCTATCAGGATCCGCTCACTGCTCTCAAGACTGGTCTGCTCTCGCCGCGTCGCCACAGAACCTCCTCTATGCCGGCGACAATATTCTATGCTGGCCAACACAGGCAGGACGGGCAGAACAGAACAGGCAGAACACAGAACCCAGAACCCAGGACGGCTCAGGACGCAGGGCGATGACGGCGTCCGGGCCCCAGCAGGAGGAGGTCGTTTTGCGCTTCGTCACGTACGCCTCGGCCGACGGCGACCGGGCCGGTGTCGTCAACGGTGACCTGATCCACGGTTTCCCCCGGGGCACGACCCTGATCGAGCTGCTCGGCAGCTCCTTGCGGCAGGCGGGCGAACGGGCGCTCGCCGAGCCCGACGAGGTCGTCCCGCTCGCCGGCGCCACCCTGCGCGCCCCCGTTCCCAGACCGCCGTCCCTCCGGGACTCCCTGTGCTTCCTCGACCACATGCGCGCCTGCCTCCGTGCCACCGGCGGCACGGGAACGCTGGAGCCGGCCTGGTACCAGATCCCCGCCTTCTACTTCGGCAACCCCGCCACCGTCATCGGCCCTGACGACGACGTACCGATCTCCCCCGGCAGCGCCTGGTTCGACTTCGAGTTGGAGATCGGCGCGGTGATCGGCACCCCGGGCCGCGACCTGACACCCGAACAGGCCGAGGGCCGGATCGCCGGATACACCCTCTTCTGCGACTGGACCGCCCGCGACCTGCAGAGCCTGGAGGGCCGGCTGAAGATCGGCCAGGCGAAGGGCAAGGACGGTGCGTCCACGCTCGGACCCTGGCTGGTCACGCCCGACGAACTGCCCTTCGGCCCGGACGGCAGGCTCGCGCTCCAGGTGCGGGCCGAGGTCAATGGCGAGCCGGTCGGCGAAGGCCGTACCGACGCCATGGACTGGACGTTCGGCGAGGTCATCTCGTACGCCTCGCGCGGAGTCGAGCTCCGGCCGGGAGACGTCTTCGGCTCGGGCACCGTCCCCGGCTGCTGCCTGCTGGAGCATCTCGACCTCGGCGACCTGGGAGCGTTCCGCGGCTGGCTCAAGGACGGCGACGTGGTGTCGCTGCACGCCGAAGGGCTGGGCGAGCTGCGGCAGACCGTACGGGCCGGCGCCGCTCCCCACCCGCTCGCCGCCCGGCCCGACCCCACCGCGAAGCCCCGCCGGCCGCGGGTCAACCCCGCCCCCTCCGCCCTGCCTTACACCAAGGGTCTGCACCGGGTCGGTGACGACGTCTGGGCGTGGCTGCTGCCCGACGGCGGGTACGGCTTGAGCAACGCGGGCCTGGTCGCGGGAGACGGCGCCAGTCTCCTCGTCGACACGCTCTACGACCTGCCGCTCACCGCCGGGATGCTGTTCGGCATGCAGCCGGTCACCGACCGGCACCCGCTGAGCCACGCCGTGCTCACCCACGCCAACGGCGACCACACCCACGGCGGCCAGCTGCTCCCCGGCACGGTGCGCGTGGTCGCCGCCGAGGGGACGGCGCACGAGATGCGCACCGAGATGCCGCCGGAGCTGACCGCGGGCCTCCAGGTCATGGACCTGGGGCCGACGCTCACGCCGTATCTGCGCGACCGCTTCGGCCCGTTCGACTTCGGCGGCATCCGCCTGCGCGCCCCCGACCAGACCTACGACCGGCGGCTCACCCTCGAGGTGGGCGGCCGCGAGGTGCGGCTGCTCAATCTCGGGCCCGCCCACACCGAGGCCGACACGGTGGTGCACGTTCCCGATGCAGGGGTGCTCTTCACGGGTGACCTGGTGTTCGCCGGGTGCACGCCGATCGTGTGGCACGGCCCGATCGCCAACTGGATCGCCGCCTGCGACACCATGATCGGCCTTGGCGCGCCGACCGTGGTGCCGGGCCACGGCCCGGTGACGGACGCCGACGGGATCCGCGCCGTCCGCGGCTACCTCCGTCATGTCATCGAACAGGCCGACGCCGCCTACGCCAAGGGCCTCGACTTCCAGGAGGCGGCCTTCGGGGTCGATCTGGCCGAGTACGCCGACTGGCTGGACGCCGAACGGATCGTGGTCAACGTCTACCAGCGCTACCGCGAGATCCACCCGGACCAGCCGGTGCTCGACCGGTTCGCGCTGTTCCACCTGATGGCCGAGTGGGAGAGCCGGCGGCAGCCGTCGCCGGAGCCCACTCTCCTGAAGTGAATCTCCTGAAGCGAAGGGGTTCCCTCACATACGACCGGCACCAAGACACACCGAGAAACGCCGAGAAGCGCCGAGAAGCGCCGAGAAGCGCCGAGAAAACCAAGGAGCACAACATGAAGGTCGGAATGGTCGCACACCACTACCCGCACCCGGCTCACCGTGAGGAGTTCATATCCCGCGTCCACCGGGTCGGTGAGGTGTTCCGGCAGACCCCCGGATGCCTCTCCGCGGAGTGCTGGGTGTCCGGCGACGCGGTGGTTTCGATCGTGCAATGGGAGTCCGAGGAGGCCTCCGCCGCATCGTTCGCCGTCGTACAGGCGACGGCGGAGCTGGACCTGGCCTACGACGACCGCGAATCCCGCCCGCGCGAGATCGTCCGCCTCACGGCGGCCTGACCCCCTGCTCCGGCTCCCGCCCGCCGGCCCGGCCCGGCCGCTGGGTGGGAGCCGCCGCTCACCCGCCCGCCAGCCCCACCCGCACCACGCTCACGATCTCCTCGTCGGACAGCCCCAGATGGCGGGCCTCCGCGATAAGGCGTGCCGTGGTTTCACTCAGGCGGGCCCGGGCCGGGGCGGCCCTGCCGGTGACCACCGCGCCGCGGCCGCGGCGGAGTTCGATCAGGCCCTCCTCCTTGAGGCGCTGGTAGCCGCGCAGCACGGTATGGACGTTCACACCGAGGGACGCGGCCAGTTCGCGGGCGGCGGGCAGCCGCTCACCGGTGTCCACCGTGCCGTCGGCGATGGCACCGCGGACCGAGGCGGCGATCTGGTCGCCGAGCGGGACGGACGAGCCAGGGTCGACACGGAAGAGCACGTCAGCCTCCCAGCCGCGCCCGCGCGCGATCCGCGTACGCATTGAGCAGCGCGGCGGCGGTCGCCGCGTCGTCCACCGTCACCATGAACTCCCGCCCGTTGGTCAGCCGTATCACGATGCCGTCGCCCGAGCGCAGGGCCAGGCCACTGGCGCCGGGCCGGTGGCGGTAGCCCCAGCCGCCGAGGTCGGCCAGGCAGTCGATCCGGCGGCTGGTGGCTTCCGTGACCCGGTCGAGGGCGATGCGCCGGAAGCGGATCCAGGGGGCGACGGGCCGGAGCAGCAGCGGCGCGAGGGTCAGACCGCGCCGGTCGACGGTCACCCGCACGGAGGTGACCGCGAGCACCAGCACCCCGACGGCGAAGAGGTACCCGCCGGTCAGCACGTCGGCGCGGAGGGCGAAGAACAGCCCGGCGCAGAGCGGGACGACGGCCACCGCGACCAGCGGCGGCGAGCTGATGGCGCGTGACCAGCCGGCCGTCGTTCCGGCCGGGAGGTCGAGCCGGGGCGCGTCGTCGCCCGGTTCCTGCCGGGACGGGCGGCGGGGTGCGCCGCCGGCCAGCAGATAGCCCAGCACGCCCGCGACCAGGGCCGCCGCGAGCATCACGGCCATATGCGGCCACGCCGGCAGGCGTACGGCCGAGGCGTCGGCGTCCGTCACCTCGGCGTTGGCGTTGGCCAGCAGAAGCAGGCACATGCCGGAGCCCACGCTCGCAGCGATGGTGTACATCGTGGCGATCAGCCAGGGCATGGCGGCGGCCGGCGCCCGGAGCAGGGTCAGCAGACCGGAGACGATGCCGAGGACGAGCAGCACGGCGACACACCCCGTCAGAAAACCCTGGCTGGAGGAGTAGTCATCGGCCCGGCCGCCGGCACCGAAATGGACGGCCATCCGATCCGGCAGCCGGGTGGAAACGGATGCGTGCACGGCGACGACGGCCGCGATCGCGGCGCCGAAGGGCAGAACGGCAACCAGGAGCCGCAGCGGGCCCGTTGGGCGGGCGGCAGGACGCGGAGCGCTCTTCATGACCTAGGTGACCACCTCTCAGTTGTTTGCATATTAGTAGAACAAGCCAGTTGATGACAGTTGCACACCCATCTCATATCTGAGATACGGTCGACGCATGGCAGACGACTACCTCGTACGCATCGGCAGGCTCATCCGCGACGCACGACAGCACCGTGGCTGGACACAGACGCAGCTCGCGGAGGCACTCGGTACCAGCCAGAGCGCGGTCAACCGCATCGAGCGCGGAAACCAGAACATCAGCCTTGAGATGATCGCCCGCATCGGCGAGGCCCTCGACAGTGAAATCGTCTCGCTCGGCTATGCCGGACCGATGCATCTACGGGTGGTCGGCGGCCGCCGCCTGTCCGGCAGTATCGACGTCAAGACGAGCAAGAACGCCTGTGTCGCGCTGCTGTGCGCCACACTGCTGAACGCGGGCCGCACCACGCTGCGCCGGGTGGCCCGTATCGAGGAGGTCTACCGCATCCTCGAAGTGCTGGGCAGCATCGGCGTCCGCGCCCGGTGGATCAACGACGGCAACGACCTGGAGATCGTCCCGCCCGCCGAACTCGACCTCGACTCCATGGACATGGAGGCGGCCCGCCGCACCCGCAGCGTCATCATGTTCCTCGGCCCGCTGCTGCACCGGATGGACCACTTCAAGCTGCCGTACGCGGGCGGCTGCGACCTCGGCACCCGTACCGTGACGCCGCATATGACGGCGCTCCGGCACTTCGGACTGGAGATCACCGCGACCGACGGCACCTACATCGGCGAGGTCGACCGCGACGCCGCCCCCAAGCGCGCGATCGTCCTGACCGAACGCGGCGACACCGTCACCGAGAACGCACTGCTGGCCGCCGCCCGCCACGACGGCGTCACGGTCATCCGCAACGCGTCCTCCAACTACATGGTCCAGGACCTCTGCTTCTTCCTGGAGGAGCTGGGCGTCCGGGTCGACGGCATCGGCACCACCACCCTCACCGTGCACGGCACGCCGCACATCGAGCGGGATGTGGACTTCGCACCGTCCGAGGACCCCGTGGAGGCCATGAGCCTGCTCGCGGCCGCGGTGGTCACCGAGTCCGAACTGACCATCCGCCGCGTCCCGGTCGAGTTCCTCGAGATCGAGCTGGCGGTCCTGGAGGAGATGGGCCTGGACCACGAGCGCAGCACGGAGTACGCCGCCGACAACGGCCGCACCCGCCTCATCGACCTGACCGTCCGCCCCTCCAAGCTCCAGGCCCCGCTGGACAAGATCCACCCGATGCCCTTCCCGGGCCTCAACATCGACAACGTCCCCTTCTTCGCCGCCATCGCAGCCAGCGCCCAGGGCCAGACCCTCATCCACGACTGGGTCTACGACAACCGCGCGATCTACCTGACGGACCTCAACCGGCTCGGTGCCCAGGTCAAACTGCTCGACCCGCACCGCGTCCTGGTCGACGGCCCGACCCGCTGGCGCTCCGCGGAGATGATGTGCCCGCCGGCCCTGCGCCCGGCCGTCGTCGTCCTCCTGGCCATGATGGCCGCCGAAGGCACATCCGTACTGCGCAACGTCTATGTCATCAACCGCGGTTACGAGGACCTGGCGGAACGCCTCAACTCCATCGGCGCCCAGATCGAAATCTTCCGGGACATCTGACGGGCGGGCGCCGCCGCACCCTGCCTGACCTGTGCTGATGCAGGTCAGGAGGGGGTGCGGCGGCACCTCTTGGACCAGACGTAGGAGTGGAAGTAGTTCCGGTTGATCGCCTTGCGCTCACGCCCCGTCACCAGGAGGTTGTACGTCCTCGGCCGCCGGTGAGCCAGGGCTTCGGGTGAGCATGAACCCGGCATGAACTGCGCCGAAGCTCTGCTTGTGCAGGAGATGGGTATCCGTTCAACAATTGAGCTTTCCGGCCTGCATCGCACACCGTGCGTTGTCGCTGTACATGTAGGAGCCGACGATCGGATTCGATCGAATATCGATGAGAACGGCCAGATCTCCTACATCCCACTTACCGGTGTACTCGAAGTGCACAGGCTTAAAGTGCAATTCATTGCATGTGCGTTCTTCGGAGATCTGCTTCCAGCCCCACCGCTCGGAGCCTTGGGGAGCCCATTCTTCGCCGTCGCGCCGCACACTCATTTTTGTCCCCCCGTGAAACCAGTTGCAGTTTTGGACACTTCCGCCGATCGAGAGCTCGCCCTCGATCGTGTAGGACTCCTTTTCGTCTGACACTGTGACCGTGCCCTGAGCAATGAGGAGATCAGTGTCGCTCCCCCCTGGTTGCCAGGAAATTCTGAAGTTACTGGCATCGTCTTGCACGGGGATGGCAACGCGGTGTGCCGTGCTCCCCGCCGGACTGGCTGCCCTCTGCGCGGCCGCCACAGGCGAAGCGGCAAGGGACAGGCTGGAAACCAGGCCCACGAGGACAGAGGCCGCGAGAGCGCGGTCACGGAACTGAACGGTCATCGATACCCCACCCCTATCAGGAGAGACTCTCACCGAATCATCTGCCTGGCCTACGCGCGACAACCTTTTCGATCATGGAATACACCCAAACGGGTGGCGTCGGCTCCAGAGACGGCATGTCTGCCGAGCGGGGCTACGGAACCAGGTGGCAGCGCCGCCGGCGGACGTACCTGTACGCGAATCCGTGGTGTGTGCTGTGCGGTCGTACGGCGGCAGTGGCTGTTCATTTCCCTTTGTCGCGCCGCGAGTTGGTGACGCAAGGAGTTGCGGATCCTGACGCACCGGAGACGGCAACGCGGGGCTGCCGATGAGCGTCGTACCGACCAGGCCATCGGGGTCACGTCAGAATCCACGGCACTGGAGAAGACGGTTGTCCTGGAAGGCGCATGTCCCTGTGCTGGATCGGTGATCGGCTGGCCGCGTGGGTGCGTTATGGGTGCGTCAGAGCGGCTGCTGCGGTGTGAGGAGGACGAATTCCGCGCCTGCCGGGTCGGTGCAGACGGCCAGTCGGCCGACGCCCTCGACTGTCTCCGGGCCCATGGCGAGCCTGCCGCCGTTGCCCGTTACCAGGCCGACGGAGGCGTCACAGTCCCTGGAGCCGAACACCGGGTGCCAGTACGGTCTTCCGGCCGGTCCGAGGAGGTCGGCCGGGACACCGAGGAGGCCGCCGTGCGCCCGGTCCTCCCCGCAGTTGGCGGGGCGGAGCAGGGTGTATGTGCCGCTCCCGCCGGGGAGCGGCACGTCCTGGGTGTGCCAGTCGAAGACAGTCCGGTAGAAGGTCCGCGCGGCAGCCGGGTCGGTGGTGTAGAGCTCCGTCCAGCCCAGTGCGCCGGGGCCGTCCGCCGCTTCGATGCCCAGGTATCCCGCCGGCTCCCAGATGGCGAACTCCGCACCCTGGGGGTCGGTGAGCTGGGCGAAGCGGCCGCCCTCGGCGCCGACCCGGGCCGGTGCCGAGCGGACCGTGCCGCCCGCCCGCTCCACGGCCTCGACCGTGGCATCCGCGTCAGGGGTGTGGAAGTAGATCATCCAGGCGGACCGCGCGCCGTCCTCGGTGAGCGGGCCGGCCGCGGCGACCACCTTGCCGTCGAGCCGGAAGAGGGAGTATCCGCCCGCGCCCTGGCCACCGTACGGCTCGGCCCGCCAGCCGAACACCGCTCGGTAGAAAGCCGCGGCGACCTCGACATCGGGGGCACCGAGATCGAGCCAGCAAGGTGAGCCGGGGACGAAATCAGTGGTGATCATGGCGTTTCCCTTCGCGGATGCTGTGTGATGTCCGCCGGTTTCAGCCTGACATCCGCCACTGACAATCGCCCGACGGCAGCCGATCTCCGACCTCCGCTCTCCGACCTCCGACCGCCGACCGCCGGCCTCCGACCGCCACCTGTATCGAGCTCAGTCCCGGTAGAGCTCCTTGGCGATGATGGAGCGTTGCACCTCCGTCGCGCCCTCGTAGATGCGCGGCGCGCGGACCTCCCGGTAGAGGTGTTCCAGGAGGTGGCCACGGCGCAGCGCGCGGGCACCGTGGATCTGGACCGCGGCGTCGACGACGTACTGGGCGGTCTCGGTCGCCAGCAGTTTGGCCATCGCCGAGCGGCGGACGATGCCGGGCGCCCCGGTGTCGTAAGCGGAGGCGGCCGCGTACACCAGGAGGCGGGCGGACTCGACCCGGGTGGCCATCTCGGCGAGCTGGTGGCCCACGGACTGGAGGTCCTTGAGCGGTCCCCCGAACGCGGTGCGCGCCCCGGCATGCGCCAGGGCCGCATCCAGCGCGGCCTGCGCCATGCCGACCGCGAAGGCCCCCACACTCGGCCGGAAGAGGTTCAGCGTGGCCATCGCCACGGCGAATCCGCCGCCCACCTCGCCCAGTACATCCGCCCTGGTCACCGGCGTGCCGTCGAAGACCAGAGTGCCGATGGGGTGCGGGCTGAGCATGTCCAGGGGCTCTCCGGTCAGCCCCGGCCGGCCGGCGGGGACGAGGAAGGCGGTGACCCCTCGCGCGCCCGCGTCCCCGGTACGGGCGAAAACGGTGGCGAAGTCGGCCTCGGGGGCGTTGGAGATCCAGCACTTCTCGCCGGTCAGCCGCCAGCCGTCCGGGCCGTCCGGCTCCGCGGTCAGAGACAGCGCGGCGGCATCCGACCCCGCGCCGGGCTCGCTCAGCGCGAAGGACGCGATCGCACGGCCGGCGGCCACCTCGGGCAGCCAACGGGCGCGCTGGGCGTCGGTCCCGGAGCGGACCAGCGGGTGGGCGCCCAGGCCCTGGAGGGCCAGTGCGGTCTCCGCCTCCGTGCATTCCCGGGCGAGGGACTCGCGCAGCAGGCACAGGTCCAGGGCGCGCGGTGCGGCGTCGGCCGGGAACAGGCGGCGCAGCAGGCCCAGTTCGCCCAGGGCGGCGACCAGCGGGCGGTTGACCCGGCCCGGCTCCCCCTTCTCCGCCAGCGGGCGCAGCCGTTCGGCCGTCATGGCGCGTACTGCGGCGCACCACTCCTGCTCCTCCGGTCCCAGTGCGAATACGGTCATGAGGCGGCTCCCTGGTAACGGTGACGGTGACGGTCTCTCACACGGGGTCACGGGGGCTTCCGGTCACACGGGGATGTGCGGTCTTCTTCGCTAGGCTTTCCGGTCTTTATTGCGGACTGTTGACTGCCGTCACAGACACGTTACGCTGACGCAGGATCCGAACGGCAGTCCTCGCACCTCGCCCAGCACCTCACCAGCACTCGCCGGCACCTCGTCGACCGGTCGCGGCCACCCGGCCACCCGGCCGTCCTAGGGGGCGTATCCGCCATGGAGCTACGGTCCTCGGCACACACCGACACCTTCGCGCGCGACCGGCTGCCACCTCGGGAGCAGTGGCCGCACCTCACCGATCTGGGCTATCCCGACCGCCTGAACTGCGGCGCCGAGTTACTGGACGGCACCATCGGGCGGTTCGGCGCGGACCGCCCGGCCTTCCGTGACGCGAACGGCCCGGTATGGACGTACGGGCAGCTGCGCGCGCAGGTCGACGCGATCGCCCATGCGCTCACCGGACAGCTGGGCGTGCGGCCGGGCAACCGCGTCCTGCTGCGCGGTCCCACCACGCCATGGCTGGCCGCCTGCTGGCTCGCCGTCATGAAGGCGGGGGCGGTCGCGGTGACGGTACTGGCCGCGCAGCGCCCCAAGGAGCTCACCGCGATCTGCGAGATCGCCCGGGTGCGGTATGCGCTGTGCGACATCCGCTCGGTCGAGGACCTCGCCCGGGCCGGGGTCCCGGGGCTGCGGATCACCACGTACGGCGGGGACGGCCCGGCCGATCTGCGGCAGCTCGCCCGGCCCGGTGGCGCACCGTACCCGGCGGTGGCGACCTCGGCCGACGATGTCGCGCTGATCGCGTTCACCTCGGGCACCACCGGCCGCCCCAAAGGGTGTCTGCACTTCCACCGCGATGTGCTCGCCATCGCGGACACCTTCTCGGCGCGGGTGCTCCGGCCGACCCCCGACGACGTGTTCGCCGGCAGTCCGCCGCTGGGGTTCACCTTCGGCCTCGGCGGGCTGGTGATCTTCCCACTGCGGGCCGGTGCCTCGGCTCTGCTCACCGACTGGGGCGGGCCGGAACAGCTGCTCACGGATATCGCGGCGCACCGGATCTCGGTGCTGTTCACCGCCCCGACCGCCTATCGGGCGATGCTGCCGCGGCTCGCCGGCCATGACGTCTCCTCACTGCGCCGGTGCGTGTCGGCCGGTGAGAACCTGCCCGTCGCGACCTGGCAGTCCTGGTACGAGGCGACCGGCCTGCGGCTCATCAACGGCATCGGCGCGACGGAGCTGCTGCACATCTTCATCTCGGCGGCCGACGAGGCGATCCGGCCGGGCACGACGGGGCTGCCGGTGCCGGGGTTCCAGGCGCGGGTGGTGGGCCTGGACGGCGCCCCGTTGCCGGACGGTGAGCCGGGCCTGCTGGCCGTACGCGGGCCGACCGGCTGCCGCTACCTGGCGGATGCCCGGCAGACGGAGTACGTCCGGGACGGGTGGAACATCACCGGCGACACCTATGTCCGCGAGCGCGACGGCTACTTCCGCTATGTCGCCCGGGCGGACGACATGATCGTCTCGGCCGGCTACAACATCGCCGGACCCGAGGTGGAGGACGCACTGCTGCGGCACCCGGATGTCACCGAGGTGGCGGTGGTCGGACGGGCCGACGAGGACCGGGGGGAGGTGGTCGTCGCCCATGTGGTGCTGCGGAGCGGTATGCCCGCCGATGAGGAGGAGGCCGAGGAGACCGTCGCCGCGCTACGCGCCTTCACCAAGACCCGTATCGCGCCCTTCAAGTGCCCGCGCGAGATCGTCTTTCACGCCGCGCTGCCCCGCACCCCGACGGGCAAACTCCAGCGTTTCCGGCTGCGCGCCGGGCCCTGAGGCCTGTGAGGCCGGGCCTTGAGGCCGGTGACGTCGGGCCCTGAGGCCTGTGAGGTCGGGGACGCGGCCGGGCGGAGGCCGGAAGGGGCCACGGACCGCCCCTCCTCCGCCGGTCCGGTGGCCGATCTACAGTGATCCGGTGGCCGACCAGCAAGCACAGCGCACCCCACGGTCCCTGATCGTCACGTTCTACGGCGCCTACGGGCGCGGCCGGTCCGGTGCCGGTACCGGGGACGGGACGGCCGGGCCGGTGCCGGTCGCCGCGCTGATCCGGCTGCTGGGGGCGCTCGGGGTGGATCCGCCGTCGGTACGCTCGGCGGTCTCCCGGCTCAAGCGGCGCGGGCTGCTGGTGTCCGCCCGGACGGGCACCGGGGCGGCCGGCTACGGGCTGTCCGACGCGGCCCGCCAGCTGCTGGAGGACGGAGACCGGCGGATCTTCGGCCGGCCGGCCGCGCGGTTGTCCGACGGCTGGGTGCTGGCCGTCTTCTCCGTTCCCGAGGAGGAGCGGCACAAGCGGCATCTGCTGCGGTCCCGGCTGACCCGGCTCGGCTTCGGCACCGCCGCCCCGGGGGTGTGGATCGCCCCCGCGCAGCTCTACGAGGAGACCCGGCACACCCTGGAGCGGCTGCAACTGACGCCGTACGTCGAGCTGTTCACCGGTACGCATACCGGCTTCGCCGCCACGGCGGACGCAGTGGCACGCTGGTGGGACCTGACCGCCGTCGCCGCGCAGTACCACGCCTTCCTCGAAGAACAGGAGCCGGTCCTGCGCCGCTGGTCACGGCGGCGCACGGCGCCTCCGGAGGAGGCCTACCGCGACTATCTGCTGGCGCTGGACGCCTGGCGCCGTCTCCCGTACGCCGATCCCGGACTGCCCTCTCCCCTCCTGCCGGAGGGCTGGCCGGGTGGTCGCGCGGCGGAGGTGTTCGGCCGGCTGCACGGCGCACTGCGGGACGCGGGCGCCCGTTATGTGAGCGAGGCGCTGGGCGGCCCGTAGCCCCCGCCCCATGGCTCCCTGTTCCGTGCGAGGCTTCCCTGGTCCGTGGTTCCCCGGCCCGTGGTTCCCCGGTACTCGGGGGACCGGCCCCCCGTCCGCCGGGTCAGCGGCGGCGCGGCTGGGCGCCCACCATGGCGGCGGCCGGGCGCGGCCGGGAGGCGGCTATCACGGACACCACGTCCTTGAACGAACTGCACATCCGGGTGCCGGCGACCCCGGCGAGCTCGCCGAACGTGCCGACCCCGTAGGTCACCGCGACCGGCTCCATGCGCGCGGTGACCGCCATCCGCATATCCCCGACGGTGTCCCCCACATACGCGCTCTGCCAGGCCGGGACGCCCAGCCGTTCGGCCGCCCGCAGCACCATCTCCGGGTGCGGCTTGCCGCGCCGGACCATGTCCTGGCCGATGACCGGGCCGACCAGGTCGCGGATCCCCATGACGTCGAGCAGCGCCTCGGCGCTGCGAGTGGTCTTGGACGTGGCGACGGCCAGCTCGACACCGTGGGCGCGCAGCGCGGACAGCCCCGCGGTCACGCCGGGGAAAAGCAGCTGCGGCCCCTGGCAGAGGACTTCGTAGGCGAACAGCTCGCGGTAGCGGGAGATGGCGGCCTGAACCCGGGTGTCGTCCTCGGGCTTGCCCAGCAGCCGGCCGAAGGCGGGGCCCGGCGGCTTGCCGATGGCGGCGGCCGCCTGTCGCGCGGTCACCGAACATCCCTGCTCGGCGGCCACCTTGACCAGAAGTTTGCTGATCGCCGGCAGGGTGTTGGCCAGAGTGCCGTCCAGATCGAAGACGGCAGCCCTGATCGTCTCGCTTGCGGCGGCGGCCCGTGCGCCTCTCACGGGACGATCGCGGACTTCCATTGCTACGCGCATGGCTGGAGACCTTTCCGGATTCCGATGGGGGTGCGGGGGGTTCGGGTGACGTTGCTGGCTCGGCTGGTCGGGCGGCCTGCGGTCGACGACTGGTAGAGGCAGAGGCGGTCTCGCCATGACGCACCGCGGTCCAACGCGGTACGCGACCGTCGCGGCGGTGGCAACGGAAGGGATCGTCCCGTTTTACCGCCTGCCGGAGATTTAAAAACCGCCTGCGCTGTTTGTCAATGTGCCTTTGTCACATCCTGACGGTCCGACAACGCGCCCCGCCCCGGACCAGGCCCGGAAACACAAGCCTCCCGTGCGTCACTCCGGGATCGGAGTGGGAGTGGAAGGTCGTCTTCGCGTCAGCGCCGGCCAGTTCCAGCCAACCTCCTGGACAATATCGAACCGCATGGTTGGTTTTCTATGTAGACTGCAATCAGCTTCGCAGCCGTACTAGAGACGGGACGGACACCGTGCCCATCCAGCATCGCGCCATCCAGAGCCGCCAGGCACTCATCCGATCGGCCGCAGAGACCTTCCTGGAGAAGGGGGTTCCCGCCTCGGGCATGGTCGAGATCAGCCGGCGGGCCCGCCTGAGCAAGGGGGCCCTCTACTTCCACTTCACTTCGAAGGACGACCTCACCCTGGCGGTGCGGGACTCCTCGCTCATCATCCTGCAGGAGATCGAGGACGCCTTCACCCACTCCCCGGCGCCGCTCGCGGTCGCCGTACGGGACTTCGCCGTCGAGCTGTTCAGCCGGGTGGAGGAGGACGCCGTACTGCGCGCCGGACTGCGACTGCGCCCGGAGACCGCGCCGGGCCTGGGTATCTACGCCTTGGAGCAGCGCTGGTACGCGCTCTTCCTCGACAAGGCGGTGACCTGCGGGACCGGGCAGGTATCCGGACCGACCGCCGTCGGCCCGGATGCCGAACCACGGCGTACCGCCCAGCTGTTGACCTCGATCGTGGTGGGTCTGCTGCACCTGGGCGGCGAGGACGGGATGTGGTGGGACAGCGAGGCCGTGACCGGCCTGTGGTCCCTGCTGCCGGCCGCGCAGGAACCGGTTCCGGCCGCCGGCCTCTCCGCGCCCGCGGAGCTCCCGGCGGCCGGCTGACCCCGCCGGGCCGTTACGGCCGGACGCCCGCCCGAGGCACACCACACAGCGGAGACGCACCACACAGCGGAGGCACACCGCGCCGCGGAGACGCACCCCGCACATGAGGCATGCCCCACGGGTGACACGTGTGAGGCATGCCCCACACGTGAGGAATGTCGCGCAGGTGAGGGGACGTCAGCTGCCGGTGAGGCGTGCCCAGCATCACAGTTCCACCAGTACGGCGCCGATGTGGCGCCCCTGTGTCAGCTCGCACAGCGCCCGGGGGGCCTGCTCGATGCCCTTCAGCAGAGCGTGCGGGAAGACCAGCGACCCGTCCCGCAGGCCCTGACCGAACTCCCGCGTCCACTCCTGCGCCAGATCCGGGTGCGCGTACAGTCCGAAGCCACGCAGCGTCACCCGCCGCGTGATGATCAGCCCCGCGTCCAGCTCCACCGGAGCGGTGACCCCACCGCCCTCGCCCAACTGGCTGGAGAGCGCCCCGACCAGCGCGAACCGTGCGTCAGGGCGGGCCACCGCGAGCGCCGCGGCCAACTGCTCGCCGCCCACGGTGTCCAGCAGGACGTCGATGCCGTCCGGGGCCGCCCGGCGCAGCTGCCGCTCGATCGAACCGCTGCCGCGCACGACCGTGTCGTCGTACCCGAGCTCGGCGCGCAGCCGGGCGGCCTTGTCCTCCGAACCGGTGCTGCCGATGACCCGGCCGGCGCCCAGCCTGCGCGCCAGCTGCCCGGCGAGGCTGCCCACCCCGCCGGCCGCGCCGGTGACGAACACGGTGTCCCCCGGCCGGACGCCCGCGGCCCGGCGGAGCGCCCCCCAGGCGGTCGCGCCCTGTGACAGATGCGCGGCGGGGGTCGGCAGCACGTCCGGATCGATCCGGCGCGCCCGCGACTCCTCGACGACCGCGAACTCCCGCCAGCCGTAAGGGTGGTGAACGAGCTCGCCGGGTGTGAAGCCGCCGCCGGGCGCCTCCACCACCTCACCGACCGCGGAGCCCCACAGCGCCTCGCCCGGTACGAACGAGGGCATCGGCAGCGGGACTCCGGTCATCTGCGTCCGCATCGCGGCGGTCACCGCCATCACACGGGTACGCACCAGCACCTGTCCCGGCTGCGGCCGCGGCACCGGAACCTCCGCGATCGTGAAGTGCCGGGTGGTCAGCTCGCCGGTGACACGAGCGGCGAGCCGGACCTCCCGCTGCATGGCGGGCAGGTCGGGAACGGCGGTGGGGGACATGGGGCTGCTCCTGGCTCTTCGACATACGGCGGTGGCGTTCCCTGCCGCCCATACCGCCTGGTGGGCTTCTTCATGATGCGGAGAGCAACCGTGCGGTGACAGCGACGGGGCGCATTCGGCTACATACTCCTGCAAACTCCAAGAGAGCATACGGAGGGTGATCGGTGGTCAAGCAGGCACGTGCGGTGCGAAGCCCGCCTTGCTCCGTTGAAGAACGAGCCTTGGCACTAGTAAACAAACCACATGGTCCGTATCTTGGCGCCTTGGGGCGCCCGGCAAGGCGCGGCCCATCAGACCTGAGTTCCAGACCTGAGTTCCAGACCGGAGAAGGGATGCCCATGGCCAGCGCCACCCTCATGCCGTCCTGGCGCGACCGGCGCCACGACGGCGGAGTCCGGTCCGGCGACGGGGACCGCCAGTCCGTTGCGACCGCGACGGTGCCAGGTGCGTATGGGCGCCGCACCGCCGCGTCCGAGGTGTTCCTGACCAACTGGCGGCGCGGCACGGCCGACAGCTGGGTGGTGAGCGCGCGGTGGCCACGCGCGCACAGCTTCTACGCGTCGGCCCATGGGCCGCACGATCCGGATCCGCTGCTGCTGATCGAAACCCTCCGGCAGGCCGGGATATTACTGAGCCATGTGGCGCACCGCGTCCCGCTCGACCATCCGGTCCTCTGGCGGCGGATCCGCTACGACCTCGCGCCCCGGGCGCCGCGCACCGCCGACGAACCGGCCGAGGTGGAGCTCCGCGTCACCGACCATGACCTGGTCCGCCACGGGAGCCAACTGGCAGGCGCCCGGCAGGAGTTCCGGGTGCGGTGCGACGGTGCCGACCTGGCCTCGGCGGTGGTCGACTACTCCTGTCACAGCCCTGCCGTCTACCGTCGACTGCGCGGCAGGTACAGCGATCCGGCGCTTTCCCGCGCCCGCCGGCTGCCGCTGCCCGAAGCCGTCAGCCCGCAGCTGGTCGGCCGGGACCGCGACCGTGAGGTGGTGCTCTCCCCCACCGGCCGGCCGGACCGCTGGCTGCTGCGGGCGGACACCTCCCATCCGGTGCTCTTGGGCCACCCGGCCGATCACGCACCCGGCATGCTGATGATCGAGGCTGCCTGGCAGGCCGCGCAGGCGATGACGCCGGAGGTCACCGTGCCGACGGCCATGGACTGCGCCTTCGAGGGGTACGCCGAGCTGGACGCGCCGTGCTGGGTCCGGGCACGGACCACCGCGGACCCGGTGGCGGGCCCCGCCGATCGCGGCCGTCAGCAGGTCGAGGTCGGTGTGGAACAGCACGGCAAACCGGTGACCACCGCGCAGGTCACCAGCGTGCCGATCGCACCGCCGCTGCCCTGATCGCCCCACCGGCCCCGGCCCCGCCTCGGCGCCGGGAATCACCCGGCCCGCCCCAGAGACGGCCCCGCCCCGCTGCCCGTGCCTCCCCCGTCACCGCAGCGTGAGGCGGGGCTTCGGCGCGTCCGTCCGCCCCGTCGGCGGAGTGCGGCTGCCCGCCTGGTAGGGCAGCGGCCAGGGGGCACCGTGCCCCGAGTACCCCTGCTCGGCGGCGGCGTGCAGCGTCCAGTGCGGGTCGTACAGATGCGGCCGGCCCAGCGCGCACAGATCCGCGCGCCCGGCCAGCACCAGGGAGTTGACGTCGTCCCAGGACGAGATCGCGCCGACCGCGATGACCGGCACCCCCAGGGTGTTGCGGATGCGATCGGCGAACGGCGTCTGATACGAGCGCCCGAAGTCGGGGCGCTCATCGGGGACGACCTGCCCGGTCGAGACATCGATGGCGTCCGCGCCGTGCTCGGCGAAGGCCGCCGCGATGGCCACCGCGTCCTCGGCGGTGGTGCCACCGTCCGCCCAGTCGGTCGCGGAGATACGGACGGTCATCGGGCGCCCGGCGGGCCAGGCCGCCCGGACCGCGTCGAAGACCTCCAGCGGGAAGCGCAGCCGGGCGGTGAGGTCACCGCCGTAGGCGTCGGTACGGTGGTTGGTGAGCGGGGAGAGGAAGCCGGAGAGCAGATAGCCGTGCGCGCAGTGGAGTTCGAGCAGATCGAAGCCGGCCCGGGCGGCGGACTCGGCGGAGCGGGCGAACTGCTCGCGGATCGCGGCGAGTTCGGGCCCGGTCAGGGCGTGCGGAACCTGGTTGACGCCGGGCCGGTAGGGCAGCTCGGTGGGCGCCACGACCGGCCAGTTGCCGTCCGGGAGCGGCTGGTCGATGCCCTCCCACATCAGCCGGGTGGAGCCCTTCCGCCCCGAGTGGCCGAGCTGCACACCGATGGCGGTCCCGGGCGCCGAGGCGTGGACGAAGTCGGTGATCCGGCGCCAGGCCCGCTCGTGGCCCGGCGTGTACAGCCCCGTACAGCCCGGGGTGATCCGCCCGTCACGGCTGACGCACACCATCTCGGTCATCACCAGGCCGGCGCCGCCCAGCGCACGGGCGCCGAGGTGGACGAGGTGGAAGTCGCCGGGGGTGCCGTCGCCGTCCGCGGCGGAGTACATGTCCATCGGGGAGACCACGACCCGGTTGCGGAGGGTCAGTTCGCCGAGCCGGAACGGGGTGAACATCGGCGGGGTGCCGTCCGGGTGGCCCGCCTCGTCCTCGACGCCCGCGACGAACGCGGGGTCGCGCAGCCGCAGATTGTCATGGGTGACCCGGCGGCTGCGGGTGAGCAGATTGAACGCGAACTGGCGGGGTGGCTGGTCGGCGTAGGTGGCCAGCTCCTCGAACCAGGCGAGGCTGGCGCGGGCGGCGCGCTGGGTGGAGGCGATGACCGGGCGGCGCTCCGCCTCGTACGCGGCGAGCGCGGCGGCGGTGCCGGACTGCTCCTGGAGACAGGCGGCCAGCGCCAGGGCGTCCTCGACGGCGAGCTTGGTGCCGGAGCCGATGGAGAAGTGCGCGGTGTGCGCGGCATCGCCGAGCAGCACCGTATTGCCGTACGACCAGCGGTCGTTGACGACCGTACGGAACCGGGTCCAGCTGGACTTGTTGCCCCGCAGCGGCCGTCCGCCCAGCGCTTCCGCGAAGACCTTGGCGCACCATACGGCCGACTCCCGCTCGTCCGCCCGCTCCAGCCCGGCCGCCCGCCAGATCTCCTCCCGCATCTCGACGATGACGGTGGAGGAGTCCCGCGAGTAGGGGTAGGCGTGCAGCTGGACGATGCCGTACTCGGTCTCGGCGATCTCGAAGCGGAAGGCGTCGAAGGCGATATCGGCGGCGAGCCAGATGTAGCGGCAGCGGTGGGTGGTCAGCTGCGGGCGGAAGGCGTCGGCGTGCGCGGTGCGGGTCGCGCTGTGCACCCCGTCGGCGGCGATCACCAGATCGTGGGTACGGGCCAGCTCGGCGGCGGGCGGCGCCTCGGTGCGGAACCGCAGCTCGATGCCGAGGTCGCGGCAGCGCCGGTGCAGTACGGCCAGCAGCCGGCGTCGGCTGAGCGCCGCGAAGCCGTGCCCGCCGGAGGTGAGGGTGCGGCCCCGGTGCACGATGTCGATGTCGTCCCAGCGGACGAACTCGCGCTGGAGCGCGCGGTAGACCTCCGGGTCGGCGTGCTCGATGCCGCCGAGCGTCTCGTCGGAGAGGACGACCCCGAAGCCGAAGGTGTCGTCGGGGGCGTTGCGCTCCCATACGGTGATCTCGCGGGCGGGGTCGAGGCGTTTGAGGAGGGCGGCAGCGTACAGCCCGCCCGGTCCGCCGCCGATCACGGCGACCCGCATGGCTACTTCCCCTGCCACTGGGGGTTCCGCTTCTTCGTGAAAGCGGCGTGGAACTCCGCGTAG
Organism: Streptomyces sp. NPDC001339; assembly: GCF_042895955.1. Lineage (NCBI taxonomy): Bacteria > Bacillati > Actinomycetota > Actinomycetes > Kitasatosporales > Streptomycetaceae > Streptomyces > Streptomyces sp. NPDC001339. The sequence goes on from NZ_JBIAWT010000006.1 coordinate 530,556, forward strand.
TCGGCACTGTTCATCAGCAGCGCCTGGGTGGCGGCGTCCATCTCGACGGCGGCGGCCAGCGGCATGTCGAGCTCCGCCGTGAGCAGCGCCTTGGTCTGGGCGTGCGCCAGCGCGGGGCCCTCGGCGAGCCGCTTGGCGAGCGCGGCGGCGGCCTCGTCCGCATGCCCCTCCTCGGCCAGCACGCTGATCAGGCCGAGCCGTTCGGCCTCCGGGGCCCGTACGGTGTCGCCGAGCATCAGCAGCCGGGTGGCATGACCGAGCCCGATGACGCGGGGCAGCAGATAGGCCGCGCCCATGTCACCGCCGGAGAGTCCGACCCGGGTGAAAAGGAAGGCGAACCGGGCCGACGGATCGGCGACCCGGAAGTCCGCGGCCAGCGCGAGCACCGCCCCGGCGCCGGCCGCGACGCCGTGCACGGCCGCGATCACCGGGAACGGGCACTCCCGCACGGCCCGGACGACCTGCCCGGTCATCCGGTTGAAGTCCAGCAGCTGTGCGGTATCCAGGTCCAGAGTGGCGCCGATGATCTCCTCGACATCGCCGCCGGAGCAGAATCCGCGCCCCTCTCCGGCAAGGACGAGGGCACGTACGGAGCGCTCCCGGGAGAGCTCCGCGAGCAGGTCGCGGAGGTCGGCGTAGGCCTCGAAGGTGAGTGCGTTGAGCTTCTCCGGGCGCGCCAGTGTGACCGTGGCGATGCCGTCCTTCCTGGTCACACGGAGATGCTGCCAGGAGTCGGTGGCTCGGGCGGATCCTGCGAACGGGCTCATCGGACTGCCTGCCCCCTTTGGCGGGTCGGCCGGTGGATGTTCTCCGGATGCGCTGTGAAGTTATCACCGTTTGGTGACCGCCGTCACCAAACCGCTACGCGTTCCGCTGCGCTTGGCTGCCTTCCCACGTACTTGGCTTTCCCGCCGTGGCGCCTGGCGGCGGGCCGTTGCCGCTGCGCGGGGCTGTACGTCACGGGTGCGCCCCTCCGGACTGCCGTCCTGCGGTGCGCCCCCTCCCGTGGGTGGGTGGAGAAAGACGAGTGGGGGTGTACGTAAGCAATCGTCCGCAGGAAGCGGACCGCGTACGTACACCCCCACTCACCGTTTTCCCTCCCACTCCCGGGAGGGGCCGCTCCGCAGGACGAAGTCCGGAGGAGCGGACCCGCACCCGACACACCCACGCCCGCCGCAGGCGCAACGGCGAAACCGGAAGGCACGGCGGGAAAGCCGACAACGTGGGAAGCCAGCCAAGCGCAGCGGTCAGGCAAGCGCCGAGCGACGGCGTCCGTAGAGGGCGTACACAGCCGCACCCGCCGCCAGGAAGCCCGCGAACTGCAGCCAGGTCACCGGGCCGGTGCCGTACATCAGATAGCCGCAGAAGGCTATGCCGAGCAGCGGGCTGAGCGGGAAGAGCGGGACGCGGAAGCGGCGCGGGAGGTCGGGGCGGGTGCGGCGGAGCACCAGCACGCTGACATTGACCACCGCCATGACCGCCAGCGTTCCGATGGTGGTCAGGTTCATCACCACGTCCAACGGGACGACCGCGGCCGGGACCGCGAAGACGGCCGCGACGATCCAGGTGTTGGCGACCGGAGTGGACGTACGAGGCGAGACGCGCTCGAAGACCCGCGGAACCAGCCCGTCCCGCGACATCGACATCAGGATCCGGGTCTGGCCGTACATGACCGCGAGGACGACCGAGGCGATGGCGATGACCGCGCCGAAGGCGATCACCCCGCCGCCGAACGTCGAGTCGGTGACGCGGTTGACGATCAGCGACAGCGCGGCGGGCTGCCCGGCGACCTGGTCCGAGGAGAGCGCGCCGATGGCGGCCAGCGCGACCAGGCAGTACAGGACGGTGACCACACCGATGCACACCATGATCGCCACCGGGATGTTCCGCCGGGGGTTCTTCACCTCTTCACCGGCCGTGGTGATCGCGTCGAAGCCGATGTACGAGAAGAAGGCGACCGAGGCACCGGAGGTGATTCCGGCGACGCTCTGCGGCGCGAACGGCGAGAGGTTTCCGGCCCGGAAGGCGCTGAAGCCGATGACGCAGAACAGCACCAGGACCGCGAGCTTGAGCACGGCCATCGCGGCGGTCGCCCGGGCGCTCTCCCGCACGCCGCGGACCAGCAGCAGCGTGGCGAGGAGGATCACGACCACGGCCGGGAGGTTGACGATGCCGCCCTCGCCGGGCGGGTTGGCGAGCGCGGCGGGCAGCTGCCAGCCGGTCAGGTTGCCCAGCAGCTCGTTGAGGTACTGGCCCCAGCCGACGGCGACCGCCGACACCGAGACGCCGTATTCGAGCAGCAGGCACCAGCCGACGAGAAAGGCGGCGCGCTCGCCGAGGGTGGCGTACGCGTAGGAGTACGAGCTGCCGGAGACCGGAATCGCGCCGCCCAGCTCGGCGAAGGAGAAGGCGGTGAAGACGCAGGTGACGGCCGCCAGGACGAACGAGACGACCACGGCGGGGCCGGCCGCGGCGACAGTGTCGGACAGACCGACGAAGATGCCGGTGCCGACGATGGCGCCGACGCCGAAGCACACGAGCTGGAAGAGCCCCATGCTGCGCTTGAGGACGTGGCCTTCGAGGTCCGCGCCCGATTCGGCGATGAGCAGGTCGGGGGACTTGATGCGCAGACCGGACGGACCTGAGGGGGGCATGGGGGTGGTTCTCTCTCTGGTGGTGCGGTGCGCGCGGCGGGGGTGGGCCGCGCGCGGAGCGGGGTCCGGACCGGGTGGGGTCCGGACCCCGCGAGCAGCTCGATGGTAGCCGCTACCACTGCATGATCGCCCGCCTCGCCGTATGACTATGCAGTGTGATGTTCCCTACTGCGCCACTTCGCCGGGCCGCCTGCCGGCGAGGGTGGCGACCAGTACCGCCTTGATCGTGTGCATCCGGTTCTCCGCCTCGTCGAAGACCACCGAGTGCGCGGACTCGAAGACCTCGTCGGTGACCTCCAGCTCGGTCAGTCCGTGCCGCTCATGGATCTCCCGGCCGACGTCCGTGCCCAGGTCGTGGAAGGCCGGCAGGCAGTGCAGGAACTTCACGTCCGGCTTGCCGGTGGCACGCAGCACGTCCATCGTCACCGCGTACGGGCCGAGCAGCGCGATCCGCTCGTCCCACACCTCCTTGGGCTCGCCCATCGACACCCAGACATCAGTGGCGACGAAATCCGCCCCGCGCACGCCCTCCGGGACGTCCTCGGTGAGGGTGATGCGGGCGCCGGAGGACTTGGCCAGCTCGCGCGCCACGGCGACGATCGTCTCGTCCGGCCACAGCAGCCGGGGGGCCACGATCCGCACGTCCATGCCGAGCAGGGCGCCGGTGACCAGGTAGGAATTGCCCATGTTGTAACGGGCGTCGCCCAGGTACGCGTAGGCGATCCGGTCCAGCGGCCCGTCGCTGTGCTCGGCCATGGTGAGCACGTCGGCGAGCATCTGGGTGGGGTGCCACTCGTCGGTGAGGCCGTTGTAGACCGGGACGCCGGCGTGCGCGGCCAGCTCCTCCACGACGCCCTGGCCGTGGCCCCGATACTCGATCGCGTCGAACATCCGGCCGAGGACGCGCGCGGTGTCCTTGACCGACTCCTTGTGCCCGATCTGCGAGCCGGACGGGTCGAGGTAGGTGGTCGAGGCGCCCTGGTCGGCGGCCGCGACCTCGAAGGCGCAGCGGGTTCTGGTCGAGGTCTTCTCGAAGATCAGGGCGATGTTCCGGCCCCGCAGGCGGGGGATCTCGGTGCCGGCGCGCTTTGCCGCTTTCAGCTCGGCCGCCAGGTCGATCAGTCGGCGGAACTCCTCGGCACTGAAGTCCAGCTCCTTGAGGAAGTGGCGGCCGGTGAGGTCTATCGCCATGGGTGGGCTCCTGATTCGCGACGGTCGGGACGGACGTACAGCTGGAATTCTATACGAGCATTAGCATCCCTATGCGAAGCGAAGCCCTGGGCGCTCGTCCTCCCGCAGCATGCCTCAGGTTGCCCCGGGCACCGCGTCCCGTGCCACCGGGCAGCTCATACAGCGCGGCCCGCCGCGTCCGCGTCCCAGCTCGCTCCCCGGGATCGTGATCACCTCGATGCCGCGCTTGCGCAGGAAGGTGTTTGTGGTGACGTTCCGCTCGTACGCCACCACCACACCCGGCTCCACGGCCAGCACATTGCACCCGTCGTCCCACTGCTCCCGTTCGGCGGAGTGCACGTCCTGGGTCGCGGTCAGCACCCGGATGTCGGTCAGTCCCAGCGAGGCCGCTATGGCGCGGTGCATATGCTCCGGTGGATGGTCGGTGACCTTGAGGTCGTGGTCGCCCGCGCCCGGCTCGATGGTGTACGAGCGGAGCATGCCGAGCCCCTCGTACTGGGTGAAGGTGTCCCCGTCGATCATGGTCATCACGGTGTCCAGGTGCATGAACGCCCGCCGCTTGGGCATGTCGAGCGCCACGATCGTCCGCGCCGAACCGGCCGCGAACAGCCCGCGCGCCAGCAGCTCGACGGCCTGCGGCGTGGTCCGCTCGCTCATCCCGATCAGCACCGCGCCGCTGCCCAGCACCAGGACATCGCCGCCCTCGATCGTCGAGGGGAAGTCCGCCTGCCCGTCCGACCAGACGTGGAAATCCGCACCGCGGAAGAGCGGGTGGTAGTGGTAGATCGCCTCGTAGTGCACGGTCTCGCGCTGCCGGGCCGGCCAGCGCATCGAGTTGATCGACACCCCGTCGTAGATCCATGCGGAGGTGTCGCGGGTGAAGAGGTGATTGGGCAGCGGGCCCAGCAGGAAGTCGTCCAGGTCCATCACATGGAAGCGGACCGAGGTCGGCTCCGGGTGGCGTTCCAGGAACTCGCGCTTGGTCATGCCGCCGACCAGCGCCTCGACGAGTTCCGGCACCGGCAGCTCGTCGAAGGCCGCCCGCAGATGGTCGGTGGCCAGCGGGCCGTACTCCTTCTCGTCGAAGACCCGGTCCAGAACCAGCTGCCGTGCCTCGGGGATCCGCAGGCTCTCGGCCAGCAGATCCCCGAAGAGGTGCACCTCCACCCCCCGGTCCCGCAGCACGTCCGCGAAACCGTCGTGCTCGGCCCGCGCCCGGCGCACCCACAGCACATCGTCGAAGAGCAAGGCGTCCTTGTTCGACGGCGTGAGCCGCTTCAGCTCCAGATCGGGGCGGTGCAGGATGACCCGGCGCAGCCGCCCGGCCTCTGAGTCGACATGGAATCCCATCTGCCTATCTTGGCCGTTTCCCGGGCCAGGCGGAGGGAGTCCCGGGGATGTCGGCGCATGGGTCGCGGTGAGCGGGCGGAGGGGCCCGTTCCCGGCCCGTGCGGGAGAGGGGCGGGGTCGTTCACACCCGTACCGGAGCGCGGGAGCGGTCAGTCCCCCGTCGTACGGTCGCCCGTCGGCCGGGGGCGCAGGGCCCGCGCCGCGGCCACCGCACCCGCCCCGGTCACCGCCGCGATGGCCCAGCCGCCGCGCAACTCCGCCATACCCGGCGCCTGTTGATCCCCCACGACGGCGATCAGCACGGCCACCCCGAGCGCCGTCCCGACCTGCCGCGAGACCATCAGGACACCGGAGCCCAGGGACAGCCGGCGGGCGGGCAGCAGACCGGCGGCCGCGAACATCACCGGCTGGTACAGGCCGGTGCCGAGGCCGGCGAGGACCAGACCGGGCAGGAAGCGCACCGCGTAATGCGGGCCCACACCGTCCGCATCGGCGAGCAGCAGCCACCACAGGGCGGCCGCCACGAAGCAGAGCGCGCCGATGACGCCGGTGCCCCGCTCACCGACTGCCCGGACGATCCGGCCGGAGAGCGCGGAGACCACCAGCACCGTGAGCGGCCAGGGCGCCAGCGCCAGCCCGGCCGTCCGGACCGAGTAGTGCCAGACCTCGGTGAACAGGAGGGTGCCGCTGAGCATCATGGCCCCGTACGCCACGAAGTAGCCGATCAGGCCGAGCGTGGCGGCCGCGAACCCGGGCGTCCGGAAGAGCTCCGGATCGATGACCGGCTTGGGGGCGCGGCGTACATGACGCACCCCCAGCACGCCGGCGAGCAGTCCGGTGGCGAGCACGGCGAGCGTGGCGGGTCCGGCCCAGCCCCACTCGGGGGCCTGGACACACGCGGTCACCAGCGCGCCGACGCACACCAGCACCAGTGCCGTCCCCGGCAGGTCGAGGGGCTGCCGTTCACCGCGTTCCGAACGGGGCAGCAGCCGTACGCCCGCGCCGACCGCGAGCAGCACCACCGGCACATTGATCAGGAAGATCAGCCGCCAGTCGGCGGCGGCCAGCAGTCCGCCCAGCACCGGGCCGGAGCCCGCCGCGACGGCACTGACCGCGGTCCAGGCGCCGACCGCGGTCGCCCGCTCCCGCGACGGGAAGGCAGGCAGGGCGAGGGAGAGCGAGGTGGGGATCAGAACCGCGGCCGCCGCGCCCTGCACCACGCGGGCCGCGACGAGGAGCGGGAGGGTGGGCGCCGCGCCGCAGGCCGCGGAGGCCAGGCCGAACAGCACCATGCCGAGCAGGAAGCAGCGCCGCCGCCCGGCCTCGTCGGCGATCCGGCCGGCCGGTACCAGCAACGCGGCGAGTACGACGGTGTAGCCGTTGAGTACCCAGGACAGCGCGGAGGTGGGCGCCGGCGCGAAGTCCCGGCCGATCGCCGGGAACGCGATGGTGACGGCGAGCAGGTCGAGGACGGCCAGGAACTGGGCCGCGGAGGCGATCGCCAGGACGAGCCAGCGGCGGGGGTCGGGGGCGGGTTCCGCCGCGCCCTGCGGCTCGGCATGTCCGCCCGGGTCAGGGGCGGTCGCGGAGGTGCCCGTCGGCCGGTTTTCGGAGACTGGAGTGGTCATGTCGGTCAAGCATGGGCGGCCGGTCCAGCCGCGACGAGTGGCAGTCCTGACACCTCCCGCTACATTCCTGCCACTCGTCCTGGCATACTCGCCGCATGCCTTCCCTCGCGGTCGTCGTCACGGACGGCATACCGTTCTTCGAACTCGCCATCCCCTGCCATGTCTTCGGCTTCGACCGGATCCAGACACCCCCTGACTGGTACGACCTGCGGGTCTGCGCGATCGGTACGGACAGCACCGAACCGGCCCGCACCGGCCCCTGGTTCCACACCCATACCCCGTACGGGGCCGAGGAGTTGGTGACCTCCGACACCGTTCTGGTGCCGGGGTCGGCGGATGTGCACGGCGATCCGCCGGACGAACTCGTCGCGGCGTTGCTCGCGGCGCACCGCCGCGGCGCACGGCTGGTCTCCCTGTGTTCCGGCGCCTTCACCCTCGCCGCGACCGGGCTCCTCGACGGCCGGACGGCCGCCACGCACTGGATGTACGCGGCGCTGCTCGCCGAGCGGTACCCGGCCATCACCGTCGACCCGTCGGTGCTCTACATCGACCACGGCGATGTGCTCACCGGTGCGGGATCGACGGCCGGCATCGATGTCTGTCTGCACCTGGTACGCGAGGACTTCGGCGCCGAGACCGCCAACTCGCTGGCCCGTCAGCTGGTCGCCCCGGCCCACCGCCCCGGAGGGCAGGCGCAGTACATCGAGACGCCGCTGCCCGAACGCCGCGACGACTCGCTGGCGCCCGTCCTGCAGTGGGCCGCCGAACGCCTGCACCGGCCGCTGACCGTGGCCGACCTCGCGCGTCAGGCGCACACCAGCCCCCGCACCCTGGTCCGGCGCTTCCATGCCGCCACGGGCACCACACCCCTGCGGTGGCTCCAGGCTCAGCGGATCGCCCGGGCACGGGAGTTGCTCGAGAGCACCGACCTGCCCGTGGACCGGGTGGCGGAGCTCGCCGGCCTCGGAGCGGCGGCCAACCTGCGTCGGCACTTCACCCGGGTGCTGGGCGTCCCGCCGGTCGACTACCGGCGGTCGTACCGGGCCGCGCGGGTGGGGTGAGCGAGCACCGGGAAGCGGGGCCGTCGCCCCCGGGGGGAGAGAGACGGTCCCTCCCCCGGGACCGGCTACAGGCGGGGGTCCACCGGCTCCGACTCCAGGGCGAGCACCGCGAAGACCGCCTCGTGCACCCGCCACAGCGGTTCGCCGTCCGCCAGCCGGTCGAGTGCCTCCAGGCCGAGCGCGTACTCCCGCAGGGCCAGTGAGCGCTTGTGTCCGAGGTGGCGGACGCGGAGCCGCCTGAGGTTCTCCGGGCGGGTGTACTCCGGCCCGTAGATGATCCGCAGGTACTCCCGGCCGCGGCACTTGACGCCCGGCTGCACCAGTCGCCCGTCGGCCTGGCGGACCAGCGCCTGCACCGGCTTGACGACCATGCCCTCACCGCCGGCCTCGGTCAGCTCCAGCCACCACCGGATGCCGGCCGCGACCGACTGTTCGTCCTCGGTGTCGACGATGATCCGGCGGGTCGTGGCGAGCAGCCCGGGGCCGTCCGGCGTACCGGCCCGGGATATCACCGCGGCCTCGGCCGCGGCCATCCGGTCGATCAGCGCCAGCTGGTCGGTGTGCGGCAGCGCGGCGAGGCTGCGCCCCTGCACCGCGAGGATCTGGAACGGCGCGAGCCGGACGCCGTCCAGCTCCCCGAGGCCGGCGGTCCGCTCGTCCTGTTCCTCGGCCTGCTCCGTCGCGCCGTCCGGTATAGCGCCGTTCGCCGTCGCGCCGTCCGGTGCGGCGCCGTTCACCATCGCGCCGTCCGGCGTGTCCGCCCCGACGCGCCAGCAGTAGCGCCGGTACGCCTCGGTGAACGCCGCGGCGTCCGCCGCCCGGTCGCGCTGCCGGTCGAGCAGCGGCCCCACCTCGACGCCCCGGGCGGCCGCCGCCTCCAGCGCGCCGAGCACGCCGGGGAACGCCGCCCCCGACGCCGCGCCGACGGCCGCGTACTGCTTGCGCAGCAGCCCCGTCGCCTTCAGCGACCACGGCATCAACTCCGCGTCCAGCAGCAGCCAGTCCGTCTCCAGCTCCTCCCAGAGACCGGCCTCCGTAACGCACTCCCGGACGCGTCGCAGGATCCGCTCGGCCGGCTGCGGATCGTCGAAGAACGGCCGTCCGGTGCGGGTGTACAGGGCACCGGACACGCCCTTCGGCACCCCGAACCTCTCGACGGCCGCCGACTCGTCGCGGCACACCAGGGCCACGGCCCGGGACCCCATGTGCTTCTCCTCGCACACGACCTCCCGCACCCCGTCGGCCCGATAGCCGGCGAACGCCTCCGCCGGATGCTCCAAGTAGCCGTCCTCCGCGGAGGTCGCACAAGGGGCCATCGTCGGCGGGAGGTACGGCAGCAGCCGCGGGTCGGTCGCGAAGCGGCTCATCACCTCCAGCGCGGCCGCGGCGTTCTCCTCCCTGACCGCCAGCCGGCCCATGGTGCGGGTCTCCACGACCCGCCGGCCGGCCACGTCCTTCAGGTCGAGCGGCCGGCCGTCCGCACCGCCCGGCGCCTCCGTGCCGAGCGGCTTCGTGGGCTCGTACCAGACGCGCTCCGCCGGTACGTCCACCAGCTCGCGCTCCGGCCAGCGCAGCGCGGTCATCCTGCCGCCGAAGACACAGCCCGTGTCCAGGCAGAGGGTGTTGTTGAGCCAGGTGGCCCGCGGGGTGGGCGTGTGACCGTAGACGACGGCGGCGCGGCCCCGGTAGTCCTCGGCCCAGGGGTAACGCACCGGCAGGCCGAACTCATCGGTCTCGCCGGTCGTGTCGCCGTACAGCGCGAACGACCGCACCCGGCCCGACGTCCGGCCGTGGTACTTCTCCGGCAGCCCCGCGTGGCACACCACCAGCCCGCCGCCGTCCAGGACGTAGTGGCTGACCAGCCCGTGGATGAACTCCTCCGCCTCCGCGCGGAAGTCGGGATCCCGGGCGTTCTCCTTGTCCAGCTGCTCGATGGTCTCGGCGAGCCCATGGGTGGGCTGGACCTTGCGGCCCCTGAGGTGGCGGCCGAGCTTGTTCTCGTGGTTGCCAGGTACGCACAGCGCGTGCCCGGCCTTCACCATGCCCATCACCAGGCGCAGCACTCCGGGGCTGTCCGGCCCGCGGTCGACGAGGTCTCCCACGAAGACCGCGGTACGGCCCTCCGGGTGCACCGCGTCCACGGGCCTGCCGAGCCCGTCGCGCGTCAGCACGTGGCCCAGCCGGCCGAGCAGCGTCTCCAGCTCGGACCGGCAGCCGTGGATGTCACCGATGATGTCGAACGGACCGGTGAGATGGCGCAGGTCGTTGAACCGCCGCTCCGTGACGACCTCGGCCGCCGCCACCTCGTCCTGGCCGCGCAGGATGTGCACCTTGCGGAAGCCCTCGCGCTCCAAGTTCCTCAGGGAACGGCGCAGTTCACGCTGGTGGCGCTGGATGACCCGCCTCGGCAGTCCGGCCCGGTCGGCCCGCGCCGCGTTGCGCTCGGCGCACAGCTGCTCGGGCACGTCCAGCACGATCGCGACCGGGAGGACGTCGTGCTCCCGGGCCAGCCGCACCAGTTGGGCGCGCGCCTCGGACTGCACATTGGTGGCGTCGACGACCGTCAGCCGGCCGGCCGCCAGCCGCTTGCCCGCGATGAAGTGGAGCACGTCGAACGCGTCGCCGCTGGCGCTCTGGTCGTTCTCGTCGTCGCTGACCAGCCCCCGGCAGAAGTCGGAGGAGATGACCTGCGTCGGCTTGAAGTGCCGGGCCGCGAACGTGGACTTGCCGGAGCCGGTGGCCCCGATCAGCACCACGAGCGACAGGTCGGGCACCGCGAGCGTACGCCGTGCCGCCTCCCGCGCGCCGGCGTCCTCCCGCCGGCCGTTGTCCTCGTACTCCGTACGGTCACCGCCCGTCATGCCGCGACCTCCTTCCCGCGTACCGAACCGCTCCGGTCCGAACTGTCCTTGTTCCGCTCACTCTTGCCGTTCCGCTCACCGCTGCCGTTCCGCCCAGCGCTGTCGTTCCGCCCAGCGCTGTCGCTCTGCTCACTGCTGTCGTTCTGCTGACCGCCGGTGTGCCGGGCGCCTCTGCCCGCGCCCTCGCCGTCCTCGCCCGCCCTGCGGAAATGGGCCAGCTGGGTGGGCGGGCCGACCTCGGGATCGTCCGGGCCGACCGGGGCGAAACTCACCTCGTAGCCATGCCGCGCGGCAACCTCCCGCGCCCACTGCCGGAACTCCTCCCGGGTCCACTCGAAGCGATGGTCCGCGTGCCGCGCATGGCCGGCCGGCAGCGATTCCCAGCGCACGTTGTACTCGACGTTGGGCGTCGTCACCACGACGGTCCGTGGTCCGGCCGCCCCGAACACCGCGTACTCCAGCGCCGGCAGCCGCGCCGGGTCGACATGCTCGACGACCTCGCTGAGCACCGCCGCGTCATACCCCTTGAGCCTGCTGTCGGTGTACGCCAGCGACCCCTGTACGAGCCGTACGCGCTCCGACTGCCGCTCGGACATCCGGTCCAGCCGCAGCCGGCGGCGGGCTTCGTGCAGCGCCCGCATCGAGACGTCCACGCCCACGACCTCGGTGAACTGCGTCTCCTTGAGCAACGCACCGACCAACTGCCCCTGCCCGCATCCCAGGTCGAGGACCCGCGCTGCCTTCTCCGCGCGCAGCAGCGCAAGGATCGCCTCCCGCCGCTGTACGGCGAGCGGCACCGGCCGCTCCTCGGTATCCGCCTCCTCGTCCACCGCGTTGTCGATCTCCTCCGCGGCCACATCGTCCGACTCGGCCAGCCGCTCCAGCGCCAGTCGTTCCATGGCCTGACGGGTCAGCGCCCAGCGCCGCGAGAGGTAGCGGCCGACGATCAGCCGCTGCTCCGGGTGGTCCTCCAGCCAGCCCTGCCCGGCCCGCAGCAGCTTGTCGACCTCGTCCGGCGCGACCCAGTAGTGCTTGGCGTCGTCCAGCACCGGCAGCAGCACATACAGATGCCGCAGCGCCTCGGCGAGCGTGCGCTCCCCGTCCAGGACGAGCCGTACGTAGCGGGAGTCGCCCCACTCCGGGAACGTCTCGTCCAGCGGCACCGGCTCGGCCTGCACGGTCCAGCCCAGCGGCTGGAACAGCTTGCGCACCAGTTCCGCACCGCCCCTGGCGGGCAGCACCGGCACCTCGATACGCAACGGCAGCGCCCGCGCCGCCAACTCGGGCCGCGCCTCGCACTGCCCCGTCATCGCCGTCGCGAAGACGCTCCGCAGCGCCACCGCGAGCAGCGAGGACGCCGCATACGGCCGGTCGTTCACATACTGCCCGAGCGCCGAGTCCGGAGCGCCGCCACGGCCCTTCCCCCGGCTCCTGCGGACCAGGGCGATGGGATCGACCTCCAGCAGCAGCGCCGCCGTGCAGCGTTCCGCGTCCGCCTCCGGGTAGAGGACGTGCGCGGTGCCGTGCGCCGTCGAGAACTGCTGCGCCCGGTCGGGATGCTTGTGCAGCAGAAACCCGAGGTCGGTCGCGGGACGGTCGGCGTTGCCGGTGGTGGTTATCGTCAGAAACACATGTCCCAGTATCACCGCAATACGTCATGATCCATACCGGATTTTTCCTCGCCGCTGATGCGCCCGGCCCTGATCCGGATACGTCACTGTCTGGGCGTCGTCGTTACTGTCCGGGCGTCGTCGCTGCTGTCTGGGCGTCGTCGTTCCACGAGGGCAGCGATCGTCGGGCGTATGCGCCACATCGGGGCGGAAGGCGATCGGCTGGGGGCGGGGCGGTGCCGATCTGTTGGGCGTGAGCCTTCCCTGGCCCGCGGGCCGGTGGGAACCACCCGGGGCATCCATCCCGCGCGAACGCGAACGATCTGGCGCCGGCTCCGGCGCGCCGGCCTGGCGCCGGCTTACTGACCCGCTCTGCCCGCCTCATACCGCAACCGCATCAAGCGGGATTCCGGTCTCGCACCTCCAGTTTCTCCAATATCCCGCTCACGCGGTCTCTCGATTCGTCGACCGTGTCCATCGCCTCGACGCAGGTCCAGTACATCCCCTCCTCGTCCACGAGCAGGACCACACCCACCAGCGCCTCGCACACTTCTCGCAGGAGTCGCCGCAGATCCGTCAAAGCCGCCCGGACGTCGCGTACTTCGGTCAGCTGAGCCGCCCGCAGTCCGCCGGTGACCACTGCCGGGCACAGCAGTCCCCCGCTGAACCGCCCGCCCGCGTCACCCAGCCCTCGGGCCCGGGACCGCACTTCGTACGGCCCGAATATCGCGAGATGGCTGCCTATCGCTTCCGCCAAGGCCTGTGCCTGCCATGCCTCGACGATCACATCCTCAACGGTGGTTGCGTCCGCCAGACTGCGTCGGCTCGCCGTGATGATCCGCACCGCGTCCATCCGTGCCCCTCCTTTCTCTCGCCATGCGCATGCACCCCACATCCCTTCCACTACCCAGAGTGAGGTCGAACAGCCAAAAAAGCCAGGGGAATTCGCAAATCTGTGGACAAGCAAGGCGCTGTGGAAAGATCCATGACTCCATAGAGTGACGCATGGCGGGTTAGAGCTCGCCCTGTTCCTCTTGCGTCACAGCAGCCCCATCACTCACACGACGGGCACAGGTCACGGAAAAGACCGGAAAGTCGTGAATCAGTCCCGCCGGCACGACCGAACGGCCCGGGGCCCGGAGAGACCGACCCCGGGCCCGCAGACCACCGACGGGAGTGCGGCTTCAGGACCGAGGTCCCGAACCGGACGCCCCGTCACCCTTCCCGCAAACGGACCGGACGTCCCGTCACCCTCCCACGGCCGGACCGGACGTCCCGCCGTCCTCCCGCGGCCGGTCCGGCGGCGCCTGGCGAACCGCCGGAAAACGTGACTCATTGCGCTCGATCTTCGCGGCGAGCGCCACCAGCGGGTCGATCCCCAGCGCCTCACAGAACTGCAGCAGATACGCCAGCACATCGGCGACCTCGTCCTCCACCCGGCCGGCCGCCCGCGGGTCGGACATCACTCGCGCCGACTCCTCCGGCGTCAACCACTGGAAGATCTCGACGAGTTCCGCGGCCTCGACGCTGAGCGCCGCGGCCAGGTTCTTGGGGGTGTGGTACTGCTGCCAGTCCCGCGCGGCGGCGAACTCGGCCAGCCGTCGCTGCAACGCGTGAAGATCCTTGCTCATGCCCTCAGGTGTAGCACCTGGACCCCCGGCAGTCCCTCGGCGGCCGACGGATCACGTACCGTCCCCAGCACCCTGACATGGCCACGCTCGGCCATCCGTACGGCCAGCGACATCAGCTCACGCGCCTGTCTGCGGTCCATACAGCGGTCCAGCCCGTCCGCCATGACCGTCATCTGCTGCCGGGCCGACGGGATCTCCCCGGCCGGATCCATGGCCAGTACGCCCGGCCCGGTCAGCAGCACCAGCGCCAGTGCCAGGAACCTGAGCTCCCCGTCGCCCAACTGGTCGACCGGCATCTCCCCCAGCTCACCACGGTCGACGACCGCCCGCAGGCCCGCCTCCCCCGCACCCTGCCCGGTCCGGACGCCGGCCGGCCCGGCGCTCCCGCCCGCCACGGACGCCGCTGCCGCCCCTTCTCCGGCGCCCGCCTGCCGAGGCACCGCGCGCAGCCCGTCCACCGGACCCGCGCAGGCCTCCCGTACGGCTGCGACCAGCACCGCATGTCTCCGGGTGCACTCCCGGCTCGTACGCTCCAATACCGCGGGCAGGTTCTCGCAGGACGACCGGAGCCGTCCCTCGTCAGGCTCCGGCGAACCGTCCCGGCCGCCACCGTGACCGCCGGAGCCGCTCCCCTTCCGCGCTCCGGCCACCCGGGCTTCGGCAGCGCCACGATCGGAACCACTACCGCCGCTTCTTCGGCTACCACCGCTTCTTCGGCTCCCTCCGTTTTCCCTGGCTCCCACTCGCTCTTCTCCGGCTCCCGCCCGCTCCTCGGGCCACCGCATCATCTCCGGGCGCGGATCGCAGACGAACGCCGACCGCAGCGCGACCACCACCTGCTCCGCGGCCGCCAGGACCAGCCGCTGCCCTTCCGTCCTGCCCGCGACCCGCAGCGGCAGGAGCGAGGTGCCCAGCCGGTCGTCGGGCAGCGGCGCACGGGTCACCGGGGTCGCGCCCGCGGTGTGCCAGGCCGCCTGTACGGCGCGTCGGGTGGGATCGGTGAGCGCGGTGCTGAGCAGCGTCTCCCCGCCGCCGGTCAGCCGTTCGCCGACGATGCGGAGTTCGGGCTCGGCCTGTACGGCGAGGTCGAGGTCGACCGGGCCGGCCGGACCGTCGACCGTACAGCCGAGGCGGAAGCCGCGCCGGCCCTGGCCATCGGGCCGCGCCCCCGCCGGCACACACGCCGACGGATCGCCGGTCACCTCCCGTACGGCCCGGGCGAGTGACTCCCCGCTGCCGAGCCGGGCAAGGATCTCGTACGCCTGCAACGCACTGGATTTCCCGCTGCCGCTCCCGCCGCTCAGCATCGTCACCGGGCCGAGCGGCAGGGTGACGCGGCGATGGCACTTGAAGGCGGACAGCCGTAATTCGGTGACCGCCGGTCGGACGGTGTCGGTACGCATGCGGGGACGCTATGCAGTACCCCGGCCGGAGAACCGTTACACCCGACGGCTCTTCCTACGAACGGGGGACGCCGCCCCTGCCGTCTACGGGCGATACGCCGCCCCCGCCCCCGCCGCCGCTTCGGCGACCTCGGTGCCCACCGGCGCCAGCAGGAAGACGTTGGTGTCCACGCGGTGCATCCCGCTGCCGAGCCCGAAGACGACACCGCTGGAGAAGTCCAGGATGCGCTTGGCGACATCGGTGTCGGCGCTGCTGAGGTCGAGCAGGACCGGGAGCTGCGCCATCAGGTACTCGGCGACCTCGCGGGCGTCGGCGAAGGTCTGGACGCGGATGACGATGAACCGCCGCTGTTCCTCCGCCGGCTCCTCGTCGGGGAGCGCACGGTGGTCGGACCAGGAAGGCCATTCGCTGTTGCCACGGAGCGGGACGACTTCGGCGAGCCCTTCCCACTGTTCGTCGGTGGCATCGGGGCCGTTCACCGAATCACCTCACCCGGAGGAACGCTGACTATCTGCGGCATCTGCATCGCACAATTCTAGGGATAAACGTACAAACCTCGGTGGACGCGACACAGACCGCACCACGCCCCGTTCCATCCTGCACCATGGCCGCTGACCTGTGCTGACATCCGCAGCAGATATCCTGCGTCGAGATTCTGTGTGCCTGTTCATCCCCTCTCGTGACGGAGGTCGGTTCTGTCGTGAGCGCTGAACCTCCCGGCCGACGGCCACGTCGCCTGCCCGGCCTGCACGGACTCCGCGGTCTGCGCAAACCCGCGAAGAAACGACCCGCCGCCCCTCCGCCCGCCGAGCCCACCGACGAGTCCGGCACCGCACCGCCGCCGGCCGAGAACACCAGCAGCGTCATCAGCGCCGCCCTGTACCGCGACGGGCACCGCTTCAGCACCCACGACACCCTCGCCGACGCCTTCCGGGAGCAGCGCGCCACGGCGAACACGCTGGCCTGGATCGGCCTGCACCGCCCCACACCGTCCGAACTGGTCGCCCTGGCCGCGGAGTTCGACCTCCACCCGCTCGCCGTGGAGGACGCCCTCGAAGCCCACCAGCGCCCCAAACTGGAGCGCTACGGCGGCACCCTCTTCGTCGTGCTGCGTGCCGCGCGCTATCTGGACGACCGCGAAGAGGTCGACTTCGGCGAACTGCACGTCTTCGTCGGCGGGGACTTCGTCATCACAGTCCGGCACGGCGGTGCCCCCGACCTCTCGGCCGTACGACACCGCATGGAGGACGCCCCCGAGCTCCTCAAACGCGGGCCCGAAGCCGTCCTCTACGCGATCCTCGACGCCGTCGTCGACGGCTACGCACCGGTCGTCGCCGGCGTCCAGAACGACATCGACGAGATCGAGACCGAGGTCTTCGGCGGCGACCCCCGCGTCTCCCGCCGCATCTACGAACTCTCCCGTGAGGTCGTGGAGTTCCAGCGCGCCACCCGCCCCCTGAACCGCATCCTGGAGAGCCTCACCGCGGGCTTCGAGAAGTACGCCATCGACGAGGAGCTCCGCCGCTACCTGCGCGACGTGGCCGACCATGCACTGCACACCACGGACCAGGTGGACGGCTTCCGCCAGGCTCTGCAGGACATCCTCACGGTCAACGCGACCCTGGTGAACCAGCAGCAGAACGCCGAGATGCGCGCCCTGGCGGAGGCCGGCTTCGAACAGAACGAGGAGATCAAAAAGATCTCCAGCTGGGCCGCGATCCTCTTCGCACCGACCCTCGTCGGCACGATCTATGGCATGAACTTCCAGAACATGCCGGAGCTGAGCTGGGGGTTCGGCTACCCGTTCGCCCTCGTCCTCATGGCGATCGTCTGCATCAGCCTGTACATCGTCTTCAAACGCCGCGACTGGCTCTGAATTTCCGGCCGGCTCCGCAGCGCAGATTCCGCTGTTGCGCTGTTCCGCTCCGCTTCTCTCTGGCGCCTGGCCCGTCACTCGACCGGATTCTGTTGTTCAGCCGACCGCTCCACCGACTGTTCAACCGGCTGTTCAACCGGCCTTTCAGGCTGCGTGTGCTGTCGCGTTCCGGTAAGTCGCAGTTCGCCGAGTGCGCCGGCCGCGGTGAGCAGAAGGGTCAGGAGCACCCCGGTGAGGATCGCGGTGCTGGGCGAGGCCATGGCCTGTACCGCGCCGGAGAGGGAGGCGCTGGCCGCGTAGCCGACCCCGACCACCGAGTACATGATCGAGTAGCCGGCGGCCAGGGCGCTCTGCGGCAGCGCCTGCCGGAGCCCCAGCGACCGGGTCACCTGCACGCCGGCCTGCAGCAGACCGGCCATGACGAGGGCCGCCGCGATGCCGCCGAGCGCCGGGACCAGGGCGGCGACGGCCACGCAGGCCGTGACACCCAGCAGCAGGACAAGGCTCTGGGTGCGGATCCGGCCGGGCCAGCTCCGCAGCCCGTACAGCAGCGCCCCGGCCGCCGCCGCCAGCGCGTACCCGGCCAGCAACGGACCCGACCAGCCGACCGCGATGTCCCGCTGTTCCAGCAGCGCGGGCAGGACCAGCTCCGCCAGCGCAACCAGCGACATGGCGGCCGCGCCCGACACATACACCGGCCAGGCGGCCGCGAGCGTACGGATCATCGACACGTCCCCGCGGTCGGACTCGTCCGAGGGCCAGCCGCTCGGCAGGGCCCACAGCCCGGCGACGGACAGCGCCATCAGGGCCGCCGCCAGCAGCAGGGGCGCGTAGGCGGCCACTTCGAACGCGAGACCGCCGGCCGCGGCGGGCGCGGCGGCCCAGACCGCATAGCTCACCATGGCCTCCGCACTCAGCGCCTTGGGGACCAGGCCGGGTTCGACATGCTCGGTCAGCAGGGCCCGCAGTCCTCCCGGGGACGCGGCCGGCGCGGCACCCGCCAGCAGGGCCAGCGCCCCCAGCACCACATCAGGAGCGTCGGGCAGCAGACCGAGGCCGGCGAACGCCACGGCGCCGACCCCGAGTCCGGCGGCCAGGTGGCGCCGCGCCCGCGCGGGCCGCAGCCTCGCCCCGAGCAGTGCCGCGCCGAGCACCTCGCCCACCACGTACACCGCCGCCAGTCCGGCACCCAGTACGTAGCCCCCGGGCCGCTCCCGTACGAGGAGCACCAGGGCCAGCGGCGCCATCGCCACCGGCATACGTGCCGCCACGGCGACGGCTGCCCAGCTGAGCACCGGTCGGGTGAGGAGTGCGCGATAGGTGTGGCTGCCTGTCATCCACGGACCGTATGCCGTGCCGCGAATGGCGGACAAGCCGTTTCCCTGACGTCGGCGTCTTGCCGTCCTTGCCGGCCTTGCCGTCCTTGCCTGCCTTGCCGTCCTTGCCGGCGAAGGGCGACACCTGATTCATCCTTGAAGAGACCGGTTGGCAGGAAGAGGCCGGCTGGTTCATCGATGCGGAGACCGACGGGAATTCGCGGTGGGAAATCGCGGTGGGAAATCGCGGCAGAGAGCTGCGGGGCACGGCACAGCACGGGGCGCCACCCAATTGGCACATTACTCGGACGTCAAGACACGCCCAAATCTCCCTTTACCTGATAATGAGAACGGCGTGATCTTGTCCCTCCGACTACGGGAGATCGTCATGGAACCCGGCTCCAACGTCTGGAACTGCCCGTTCGACTACGCCGAGGCCCTTGAGTTCGATCCGACGCTCAAGCGTCTGCTGACCGAGGAACCCGTCGCCCGCATCAAACTGCCCTACGGGGAGGGCGAAGCCTGGCTGGTCACCCGGTACGAGGATGTACGGACGGTGACGACCGACCGGCGTTTCAGCCGTCACGCCATCGTCGGCAAGGACTTCCCGCGGATGACGCCCGAGCCGATCGTTCAGGACGAGGCGATCAACGTGATGGACCCGCCCGCCAACAGCCGGCTGCGGAGCCTGGTCTCCAAGGCGTTCGCCCCGCGTCAGGTGGAGCGGATGCGGGCCCGCACCCAGCACGTCGTGAACGAACTGCTGGACCGGATGGCCGAACACGGCCCGCCTGCCGACCTGATGGAGAGCCTGGCCTCTCCGCTGCCCCTGACGACGATCTGCGAGGTTCTCGACATCCCCGACGGCGACAGCGCCCAACTGCGCGCGCACGCCCGGACGATGATGAACCTCACCCCCGAAAACCGCGACAATGCCATCCGCGCCAAGGCCGATATGCGCGCCTACTTCGCGGAGCTGACGGCCGAACGGCGCCGGAACCCGGGCGACGACATGATCAGCGCCCTGGCCACGGCCCGTGACGGTGATGAGGTCCTCGACGACAAAGAACTGACCGTCATGGCGATGGTCCTGCTCATCACCGGCCAGGACACCACGACCTACGAGATCGGGAACCTCTCCTACACCCTCCTCACCCGGCCCGCGGAGCTCGCGATGCTGCGCTCCCACCCCGAGAAGCTGCCGCAGGCGCTGGAGGAAATGCTGCGCTTCATTCCCTTCCGCAAGGGCGTCGGCATTCCCCGGGTCGCCCTTGAGGACGTGGAATTGAGTGGGGTGAAGATCCGGTCCGGGGACATTGTCCATGTCTCCTATCTGACGGCAAACCGGGATCCGGCGAAATTCGACCATCCGGATGAACTGGACCTGGAACGCGAAGGCCCCATCAACCACATGACCTTCGGCTGGGGCGGCCACCACTGCCTGGGCGCTCCACTGGCCCTCGTCGAGCTCGAAATCGCGCTGAGCACCCTTCTGGAGCGTTTCCCGGACCTGAAACTGGCGAAACCGGCCGAGGAAGTCCCCTGGAACACCAACGCGATCTGGCGATACCCGCTGGAGCTGCCGGTCTCCTGGTGACATCACACGGTGCCGGAACGCGAATCGGCACCAGAACCGCGGAATCGGCATCAGAACCGCGACGGCATGCGGAACCCACCCGGCTGGCTTACTGTTGGTCGGACGGTGGGTCGGGCAACTGACCCATCAGTTGTCCGCACAACCGACCCACCAGCACGGGGAGAGTTCATTTCTTAGTCGGCTGGCCCGCCCGTATCCCTTCTTCAGAAGCGTCAGCTCCCTTCTCGGGGGCGTCAGCTCCCTTGAGGGGACTTCACCGGGCGGACCACGGACTGCAAGGAGTGGATCCCATGGCGGTTCTGTGTAAACCGGCAATCGAGGTCCCTGAATACGTCATCACCCAGGAAGACACACTCGAACTGGCACGACGTCTGCACAAGGACCATTCGGAACTGAAGCTGGTACTCCGGCTGATCGAGCACACCGGAGTCCTCACCCGACATCTGATCCAGCCGATCGACAAGGTGCTCAAGCACCCGGGGCTGGACGCCCGGACCACGGTCTACGAAGAGGAGTCCAAGGCCCGCGTCCCCTCCGTGGTGCGCCAGGCGCTCGACCAGGCGGAGCTGGAATCCCGGCAGATCGACCTGATCATCTACGTGTCGTGCACCGGATTCCTGATGCCGTCACTGACCGCCTGGTTGATCAACACCCTGGGCTTCCGGGAGGAGACCCGGCAGATCCCGATAGCGCAGCTCGGCTGCGCGGCCGGCGGTGCCGCGATAAACCGGGCGCACGACTTCTGCACGGCCTACCCCGACGCCAATGTGCTCATCGTGGCCTGCGAGTTCTGCTCGCTGTGCTACCAGCCCACCGACCTGGGTGTCGGATCGCTGCTGTCCAACGGCCTGTTCGGGGACGCGGTCGCCTCCGCCGTGGTCCGCGGCAACGGCGGCACCGGTGTCCGGCTGGAGCGCAACGGTTCGTACCTCATCCCGCACACCGAGGACTGGATCTCCTACGCGGTGCGGCCCACCGGCTTCCACTTCCTGCTGGACAAGCGTGTGCCCGGCACCATGGAGCCGCTCGCTCCGGCCCTGCGCGCGGTCGCCGAGGAGCACCACTGGGACGCGGGCAAGCTGGACTTCTACATCGTCCACGCGGGCGGCCCGCGCATCCTGGACGACCTGTGCCGCTTCCTGGAGGTGCCGCACGAGGCCTTCCGCTTCAGCCGGGCCACGCTGACCGAGTACGGCAACATCGCCAGCGCGGTGGTCCTCGACGCCCTGGCCCGCATGTTCGACGAGGCCTCCCCTGAAGAGGGGCACCGCGGCCTGCTGGCCGGCTTCGGGCCGGGCATCACCGCGGAGATGGCCCTGGGCACCTGGACGACGGAGCCCGCGAGCGCGGCGTAGGTGCCACCCACCGCCCGCTGCTTCGGCAGCGGGCCGGCGTGGGGGCGGGCCTGGATCGATACAGCGGCACCGTTCCGGCAGGTTGCGGCGAGCCAGGCGAGCCAGGTGGTTCAAGTCCGGTACCAGAAGGGCTTGAGGACTCGCTCAGTTGTCGACGATGCGGGTGATGGCCTCCAGGCCGCCGAGGGACTCGATGGTCACCAGCGGGTTCCAGAAGTCCTTGAAGCGGCTGACCTTCCCGTCCTTGATCCAGATCAGGGAGACGTAGGTCTGGTTGAACGGTCGGCCGGTGGCCAGAGCCGTTCCCGTACCCGTGAATTCGGCGACGACCAGCTCGGGGTCGGTGGTCTCATGGATGACCACGTCCGAGAACCTCACGTCGAGCTGCTCGGGGAAGTTCTTCATGTGGCTGAGGAGGGCCTCGTGCCCTTTGATCGTCGTGCCCCAGCCGGGCGGCGGGAACGGGAACTCCAGTACGCCGTCCTCGTGGAAGAGGTCGACCCATGCGTCGATGTCACCGGTCTCCAGGAGCTCCAGTAGGCGGGCGAACAGCTCACGGGCCTGGGTCCGTACGGCGGTGGTGTCGGTCATCGAGATTCCTCTCCTCGTGTCATCGTGCTACGAGCTTCGAGATCATGCGGTCCAGTGCCGACGCCGGCAGGAGCCGGGCCAGGGCGGCCGCGGTCCGTGCGTCCTGGCCGACGCGGTAGCGGATGCGCGGCCGGTCGGAGCTCAGGGCGTGCGCGACGGCCGCTGCCACCTGACGGGGGGTGGTCCTGCTGTGCTGTGCGGTGGCGGCGTTGGACCTGGCGAAGCCGGTGAACGCGGTGCGGTAGACGTCCGCCACGGGGGCCGGGGCGTGCTGGAGGATGCGGGCGGCGCCGTCGTTGACCTTGTCCCAGATGGGGGTGGCGATGGCCCCGGGCTGCACCACCGAGACCCGCACCCCGTGCGGCAGCAGCTCCCGTCGCAGTGCGTCGCTGAACGCTTCCTTGGCGAACTGGGCGCAGGCATACGCGCCGAGGTAGGGGAAGGCGACCGAGCCGACGCCGGAGGTGATGTTGACGACCCGGCCCCGGGCGGCCCGCAGCCGGGGCAGCATCGCCTGGGTCACCTCCACGCTGCCGATGACGTTGACGTCCAGCTGGCGGCGGAGCTCTTCCCTCGGGATGCATTCCAGGGGGGCGGAGACGCATATGCCCGCGTTGTTCACCAGGCCCCACAGGAGGGGACGTTCGGGGTCCGCGGGTCCTGCGGCCGGCCGCGGTTCCGCGGTATTCGCAGTCTCCGCGGTCTCCGCTTGTACCCGCGCGGCGGCTTCCTGGATGGACTCCGGGGAGGCGATGTCCAGCAGCAGCGGGCGCACCCGGCCGTGGGCGGCGTCGGCTGCCACGGCCTTGCCGTCGCGTGCGTTGCGGACACCGGCGTAGACGAGGAAGCCCTTGCGTTCCAGGACGAGCGCCATTTCGCGCCCCAGACCGCTGGAGGCTCCGGTCACGACGACGGCCCGGTCCCGGTGGCCGGGTGACGGGGTGGTGCGCATCACGACCCCTCCTTCGCCGGTGAGTTGGGCACCGACGGGGTGTCCGGGAGGGCGGAGAGCAGCGTCGTGAGGCAGTCGTCGGCGAGCTGTTCCGCGGCGCCGTCCGCCAGTGCGCCGTCGATGTAGGTGAAGTTCCAGAACAGGTGGCCGTGGCAGGTGTTGACGACCCCCACGAACTGGCCGTTCACCGACAGCCCGGCGATGAGCTGGGCGTCGGAGACCTCCCACGGACCGATCTTGTCGGGGAAGTCGACCCGGCCCAGGTTGGACAGGCAGAGGTTGATCGGGCCTTCCTCGTCCATGAACCGGAGGAGCGGAGCGGCCTCGGCCGGCGTGCCCGGGCACATCGAGCCGAAGGTGGTGATGGCGCTGAAGGGTTCGCCCCGTTGCTTGCGGGCGGCCACGTCCGAACTGATGTGGCGGGCCGTCTCCCAGAGCGGTCGGTCCGGCCGGTACGGGGCGATGGTGGGGACCGTGGCCACGTACGCGCCCATCTCCTGCGGCAGGACGGGCGGGTCGAGCTCGCCCCGGAAGTCGACGGGTGAGCCGATGGACACGTACTCCCCTCCCCGCGCGCCGCTCGCGCGGGCCACCGCGGTCACCATGGCCGCCGCGAGCGCACCGTGCACCGTGGTGCCCTCCGCCCGGCAGGCGGCGACCAGCGCGCCGAGCTGCGAGGGCGTCAATTCGCGGTGCAGCAGACGTGTCCGGCGTTCCGTGAACGGCACGGTGTGCGCGGGCTCCACCCTGAGGGGCCGCAGTTCGGCCATGGCCTCCGCGTCGGCGGTCCGTTGCTCTCGGCTGCGCCGGGCACCCTCGTCACCGCGGTGCGCGGCGGGGAGAAGCTCCTCCACCGGCGGCAGTGCCCGGTAGGGGAGGCAGGGGGCGCCGGGGGCGGTAGGGGTGGTGGAGGTGACAGGGATGCCGGAGGTGGCGGGGGTGGCGGGGATGCCGGAGGTGGCGGGGATGCCGGAGGTGGCGGGGGTGCCAGGGGTGGCCGACGAGGGCGGAAGGTGTCCTTCCAGCTCGGCGGCGGCCTCGATCCACTCGCGCATCAGCGACAGCCCGGACACCCCGTCCGCGACGTAGTGGGGCACGGTGAGGACCAGGAACTGCTCGGGGTGACGGCCCCCGGCCGTGCCCCGGTCCAGGACGACGGCCCGGGCAAACGGTCCGGAACGCGGGTCCACCCGCTCGACGAGGGCGTGTGCGTTCACCTCCGTCACCCAGTACGGCTCCGCGGTGGCTCCGGACTCCCCCGGTTCACCGGGCTCGCCCACTTCACCAGGCGTGGCCGACTCCCCTGTCTTCTCCAGCAGTTCGTACCGGAGAGGGATCGAGAGGCCGTCCGCCGGGACGAAGCGCGGGTTCGCCCCGTCCTCATCCGTCGCGATGACGACGTTGAGCAGCGGATGACGGGCGCTCAGGACGTCCAGGGCCGCGCGCCAGAGCTTTTCCGGCAGCCGTGCGTGGACCCGGGCGACGCAGACGCCGTTGAGCGGGGAGATCTGGTCGGTGATCCAGTACCAGCGCTCCACGGGGCCCAGCGGCCGCCACGAGCCGTCCGGTTCGCTCCGGGGAACGAGGCCCGCACCACCGCTTGCCGCCCGGTCGGCCCCGGACCCGGACACCACGCCACGACCGGCCACCACCTCACCGCCGGTCATGACGCCGCGACCGGACGGTAGTGGAGTACGGCATCGTTCTGCTTGGCGAACACCGATTCCGGTGCGTACCGGAAGTACAGCTCGCGGGCGCGGACGGACAGGGGTTTCTCCCACTGCTCGATGCGGCTGAGGCTACGGGAGCTCTGGACCATCTGCCGGGTACGGGCCCGGCGCCGGTTCTCGTAGTCGCGCAGCGCGCGCGGCAGGTCCTGGGCGCCGGCCAGGCTTTCGGCCAGGACGGCCGCATCCTCCATGGCCATGGCGGCACCCTGGCCCAGGCTGGTGAGCATCGGGTGCGCGGCGTCACCGAGCAGGGTGACGGGGCCGTAGCCCCAGCGCTCCAGGAAGGGGCGGTCCTTGGCGGGCACAGTGACGATGTCCTCCCGGGCCGTCTCCCGGATGGCGGCGCCGACCTCCTCCGCCCAGCCCGCGTAGGTGCGGAGGATCTCCTCCTTCGGGCCGTCCCAGGACCGGGCGACGGCGGTGGGCACATTCCGCGTACCCCACCAGTACGCACGGCCGTGGCCGATGTCGATGAGCCCGAACCGCTTGCCGGGCGCCCAGTAGTGGCCCACGTACCCCTTGGGCATCTTCGGGTGCTCGAACGGCACGGTCGCCAGCCAGCAGAGGTAGCCGTGCTCGTCCGGACGCTCCGGTCCGACGAGCTGACGGCGGATCGCGGAGTGGAAGCCGTCCGCGCCGATGAGCACGTCGCCCCGGGTGCTGCGGCCGTCGGCGAACTCCACCGTCACGCCGTCCTCGTCCACCGTGAAGCCGGTGGCCTTGGCGCCCAGTTCGACCGGGCAGTCGTCGCCGAGGGCGTCCAGGAGTACCTGTTGCAGGTCGGCGCGGTGCACCGCGAAGTTGGCCGATTCAAGGCGGTCCGCGATCTCGCCCGTACGCAGCGTGCGTATCGGCCGCCCGTCGCTGCGCATGACGTGGATCGCGTCGAAGCTCTGGCTGCGCTCGTGCAGTGCGGCGTGCAGGTCGACGCCGACCGCGCGCAGCGCCGTCAGCGCGTTGCACATGATGGACAGCCCGGTGCCGACCGGACGCAATTCTGTGGCGCGTTCGTGGATTTCGACGCTCAGGCCCATGCGGCGCAGTGTGGCGGCGGCTGTCAGGCCGCCGATGCCTGCCCCGATGATGATGACCTTGCGCCGGCGTGTGATCGTCATGAGTCCGTTCCGTCTTCGTGTCCGCGAGAACCTTCGTACCCGCGAGAGCCTTCGTGTCCGCGGCAGCGGTGGCATGGTCCCGGTGGGTGCGTCCGGCCCCTCAGGGGCAGCGGATGACCTGCCCCGCGTAGGCCATGCCTCCGCCGAAACCGAACAGCAGGATGGGGGCGCCCGGAGTGATCTCTTCGCGCTCCAGGAGCTTCGACAGCGCGATGGGGATGCTCGCCGCCGAGGTGTTGCCGGATTCCACGACGTCCCGGGCGACGATCGCGTTGACGGCACCGATCTTCTGGGCGACGGGCTCGATGATGCGGAGGTTCGCCTGGTGCAGGACGACGGCGGCCAGGTCCTCCGGCGTCACTCCGGCCTTCTCACAGGCCGAGCGGGCGATGTCGGGGAGGACGGTGGTGGCCCACCGGAAGACCCGCTGGCCGTCCTGGGCGAAGCGGGCGGGATCACCCTCGATCCGTACCACCTCCGACATCTCCGGTACCGAGCCCCAGACCGGCGGTGCGACGCCCGGCTCCTCCGAGGCGGTCAGGACCGCGGCACCCGCTCCGTCCCCGACAAGGACGCAGGTGGTGCGGTCGGTCCAGTCGGTGAAGGCGCTGAGCTTCTCGGCGCCCACGACCAGCGCCTTGGTGGCGGTACCGGCCCGGATGAGGCTGTCGGCGGTGCCCAGGGCGTGGGTGAACCCCGAGCAGGCGACGCTGAGGTCGAGGGCGACCGGTCCGGGTATCCCCAGCCGGCGGGCGACCCGGGCGGCCATGTTCGGCGACCGGTCCCACGCCGTGCAGGTGGCGACGATGACCAGGTCGATCTCGGCGGCGTCCATCCCCGCGTTGGCGAGTGCCTTCTCGGCGGCCCGCGCGGCCATCTGGTCGACCGTCTCGTCGTCGGCGGCGATCCGGCGGGTCCGAATGCCGACCCGGGTGCGGATCCACTCGTCGGTGGTGTCGACCATGGCCGAAAGGTCCTCGTTCGTCAGGACCTTCGACGGCTGGTAGTGACCGAGCGCCACCACACGTGATCCGATCATGAATCGCTTCCCCTCTCGGTTGCACGGCTCCGCGTACCCGTCGCCGACAGGCCGGCCCGGTCAGCTGACGCCATGTCAGCGGCCCGTGCAGGCTGCCTGGCCAGGACGGCCCTCCACAAATCCGCGCCTGGCGCGCCGGCAGCCCTCCGTCTCGAACAAGCCAGCGAAGCGCGCCCACTCCGTCTCCACGGTCTCCAGGCCCGCCCGCAGGCCGGCGTGCGGCTCCGGCGGCGGCACGCAAGAACCCGCCGCAGCTGTTCCCACAGGCATGACCTGCTCCTCAGCAGTCACGGAGTTCCCTTGCAAATCCCCATCGCCACAAAGCCACCCTTACAGATCCTCCCTTGCAGAGGCTCATTACAGAGTTCTGTTTAGGGATTTACCTAGATTTCCCACCGGAGGGATTTCCCACTCGGACTTCCGTGCTCACTGACGTCCGGCCAGGGGTTACGCAGAGGGAAATACGAAAACCACGCCCGGAGTGGCGCGGCTCGGTTAGTGATCGTACCCGCAGAGCCTTCGGGGCGGGCTCGGATAACACCTGAAGGGCGTTGCTTCAACAGTGAAGGAAAGCATCCTGCGGCAGGCCGGAGTGAGAGATTCCAGGGCTCTTGAGCACGTGAGGACCCCTACCGAAGGGTGTGCAAATGATTAATTCCGGCAGTTGCACACCCCTCCCGACGCATTCCGAAAAGTGTCGCGCATCACAAACAGGGAATCTCGCTCACGGCCTGGCTGGACAAAAATTCCGTTGACTACTAGAACGAATGACTGCAGGCCCTCCAGAGCGCCATCCACGCAAATCCGGAGCCGAGAGTGCGGTGACCACCGCGCCGGCCGGAAGCGTTCGGAAGTGTGCGGTGACCCGCCCAACCTTTCAGCCGGGGGTCTATCAGTGAGGGCCTGATCTGCTTCAGCTCCTGCCCCTCCGGAAAGGCAGTCCATTGACCACTCAGCCGCAGCTTCCGTTGAAGCAGCTCCCGTTGAATTCGTATCAGCGGGACGTATGGGCCGCGGACTCGCTCCAGCCTGACTCGCCGCAGTTCAACTGCGGACTGCACGACCGTTTCACCGGCCGCCTGGACCTGGACGTCCTGCGTGCCTGCGTGGAGCGGGCCCTGGAGCGCAACGACGCCTTCCACCTGCGGTTCGACGAGCGGGACGGCCGGCCCTACCAGTGGTGGGAGCACCAGGTCCCGGAGGTGGAGGTGGTGGACCTCCGCGACGCCGCCGACCCGGAAGCCGCCTGCGCCGCGTGGATGCGCTCCGCGTTCGCCGACGCCTTCACCGCCCGCCGGGGCAGGCTCTATCAGGCCGCGCTGCTGCGCGAGACGGACACCGTCACCCATCTCTTCGTTCGGACCCACCACATCGTCCTCGACGGGTACGCACTCAACGAGTTCAGCCGCCAGGTCAACCGCGACTACGCGGCGCTCACCGCCGTCGAGCCCCTCGACGAGGCAGACGCGACGGACGAGACGGACGAGACGGACGAGACACCCGCACCGGATTACCGCGACTCGGTGGCGGAGGACGCGCGGTACCGGTCCTCGGACCGGTTCGACGAGGACCGGGCTTTCTTCCGGAGCGCCCTGGACGGCGTGCGCCCCGTCCTGTTCCCCCGTGCGGCGGCCAAGCCGGAGAAACGCTCGCGTGGCCGGCACTCCTTCGTCGTCGAGGGCGCACTGGTGGACCGCATCCTCGCCGCCGGCCACTCGCCGTACGCGTACCTGACCGCCGTCTTCGGCGCCTGCCTCGCCCGGCTGCACCGCACCGACGAGGTCGTGCTGGGCGTTCCGATGCTCAACCGGCACTCCGACGCCGAGCTGCGTACCGTCGGCCAGTACGCCAACACCCTGCCGCTGCGCGTCACCACACGGGACGGACTGACGCTGCCCGAGATGGCGTCCGGGGTCCGCGGCCGGACCCGCGAACTGCGGGCGCACGAACGGCTCGCCCTGGGCGACGTGCTGCGTGAACTCCCGGCCGGCCTGGCCGGCTCCCGCCGGCTGTTCGACGTCACGGTCTCCTACCTCCGCTTCCCCCGCCCCACCCCGCTGCCCGGTGTGCAGCGGGAGACGGCGCTGATCAGCGCCGTGCACGAGGGCGACGCGCTCTCCGTGGTCGTCCGGGCCTTCGAGGACACCAGCGACATCTCCGTCGACCTCAGCTATGCGCAGGACGTCTTCGACGAGCACCTGCCCATCACCGGTGTGGCCGACGCGGTGCTCTCCCTGCTGCGCGCGAGCCTGGACGCACCGGACCTGCCCTCCGGGCGGCTGCCGGTCCTCACCGACGCCCAGCAGCGCGAACTGCTGGCCTGGGGCACCGGCCGCACGGCGGAGTTCGACCAGGACGCGACGCTGCACGGCCGGTTCGAGGAGCAGGTGCGCCGGACCCCGGACCGCACGGCCGTGGCGGCCTGCGGTGCGGTACCGGCGCTCAGCTACGCGCAGTTGGACCGGCGCGCCAATCAGGTGGCCCGGCGGCTCCGCTCGCTCGGCGTCGTGCCCGGAGACCGGGTCGCCGTGATGCTGCGGCGCGGCCCCCACCTGCTGACGGCGCTGCTCGGCGTGCTCAAGTCCGGTGCCGCCTATGTCCCCGTGGACCCCGGCTACCCGAGCGCGCGGATCGCGTTCCTGCTGCGGGACTGCGGCGCCAAGGCGGTCCTGGTGGGCGACGAGATACCCGTCGGCGTCGGCGGGGACACCGACACCCCCGTCCTGCCCGTCGGCACACTGCTGACCGGACCGGACGCGGCCCTCGAACCGGCCGCCTCCTCCCGCGACCTGGCCTATGTGATCTACACCTCGGGTTCCACCGGTACACCCAAGGGCGTCATGGTCGAACACCGGTCGGTGATCAACCGGCTCGCGTGGATGCAGGGCCGCTATCCCCTCGGCGAGCGGGACGTCATCCTCCAGAAGACCCCGGTCTCCTTCGACGTCTCGGTCTGGGAGCTGTTCTGGTGGGGTGTCACGGGCGCCGCCGTGGCACTGCTGCCCGTCGGCGGGGAGAAGGACCCGCGGCAGATCGTGCGGGCGATCGACGAGTGCGGTGTGACGACCCTGCACTTCGTCCCCTCCATGCTGGGTCCGTTCCTGGACCTGCTGGAGAGTTCACCGGGTCGGCGCGCGGCCGCGGCCGGTCTGCGGCACGTCTTCTGCAGCGGTGAGGCGCTGCCGGCCTCCCGCGTCGCGCAGTTCCACCGGGTCTTCGGGGCCGAGGGCCCGCTCCTGGTGAACCTGTACGGCCCGACCGAGGCGACCGTCGACGTCTCGTACCACGACCTGCCCGCCGTCCCGGGAGCGCCGGTCACCCGGGTGCCCATCGGGCGGCCCGTCGACAACACCCTGCTGTATGTGCTCAGTCCGCAGGACCGGCTGCAGCCGGCGGGTGCCGCGGGCGAGCTGTGCATCGGCGGCGTCCAGGTCGCCCGCGGCTACCTGGACCGCCCGGAGCTCACGGCGGAGAAGTACACCGACGATCCCTTCGCCCCCGGGGAGCGGCTGTACCGCACCGGAGACCTGGCACGCTGGCTCGCCGACGGCACGCTGGAGTACCTCGGCCGGATCGACGGGCAGGTCAAGGTCCGCGGCAACCGGATCGAGCTGGGCGAGGTACAGAGCCGCCTCGCCACCGCGCCCGGTGTACGGGACGCCCTGGTCATCGACCGTCACTCCCCCGCGCGCGGCACCTACCTGGTGGGCTACTGCGTCGCCGACGGAGAGCTCGACGACGACGCGCTCCGCGCCCATCTCGCCGAGGCGCTGCCGGAGTTCATGGTGCCCGCGCACTTCGTACGGATCGACGGCATCCCGCTGACCCCGAACGGCAAGGCCGACCGCCGGGCCCTGCCCGAGGCCACCACGGCCTGCGGCGACGGCACCCCGGCCGACGAGACCGAGTCCGCTCTGGCCGCCATCTGGTCGGAGGTGCTCGGTGTCCGCCCGGTCGGCGTGCACGACAACTACTTCGCCCTGGGCGGGGATTCGATCACCATGCTCAGGGTGCGCGCACTGGCGGAGGCACAGGGCATCCACTTCTCGCTGAGCGATCTCATGCAGGCGCCCACCGTCGCCGGGCTCGCCGCGCTCGCCGGCACGGGGACCGGGGCCGGGGCCGGGGCCGAGGACGCCGCCCCCGCCGGGCTCGCTCCCTTCGCCCTGCTCGCGGAGGAGGACCGGGCGAAGGCCGTGGCGCGGGGCACGGACGCCTACCCGCTCAGCCGGCTCCAGCTCGGGCTGATCTACCACAGCCTGGAGTCGGAGAGTTCGGCCGTCTACAACGACGTGTTCCGGTACAGCTTCGCGATGGCGTGGGACGAGGAGGCGTTCCGGGCCGCGGCCGGGAAGCTCGCCCGGCGCCACCCGGCGCTGCGCAGCTCCTTCGACCTGTCCGGATTCTCCGAACCCCTCCAGATCGTGCACTCCGGTGTCTCCGGCCTGTGGGAGGTCACGGACCTGCGCGACCGGGACGCCGACAGCACGGAGAAGGAGATCGCCGCGCACATCGAGGAACGGCGCTTCCACCGCTACGACTTCACCGCCGCTCCGCTGTGCCGCTTCCAGGTCCATGTCTGCGCCTCCTCGGTCGAGCTGGTGCTGAGCTTCCACCACTCCCTGCTCGACGGCGGCAGCGTCGCCGCCCTCCTCAGCGAACTGCTCCAGGACTACGCGCACCACCTCGGCCTGCACCCCGACCCGGTGGCCGAGACCGCGCTGCCCTCGCCCGCCCACTACGCGCGGGCGGAGCTCGCCGCCCGGGAGTCCGAGGCGTCGCGGGCGTACTGGACGCGGCTGCTGGAGTCCACCACCGTGCCCCATTTCGAGGGATTCCGCGCCCACTTGGCACCGCGGGAGACCGGGCAGATCGTCCGGTACGTGGACATCCCCGCGGAGGTGGAGGCCGCGGCCCGCCGCCTCGTGGCAGCACACGGGATTCCGCTGAAATCGCTGCTGTTCGCGGCCTACCAGCTCACGCTCGGCAGCCAGTTCGGCGCCGATGACTTCGCCTGCGGACTGGTGACCCACGGACGTCCCGAGGTTCCCGGCGGTGACCGCATCGCCGGCCTGTTCCTCAACACCATGCCGGTCCGGCTCGTCCACTCCGGCCGGAGCTGGCTGGAGGTGGCACGGGAGGCGTTCTCCCAGGAGCAGGAGAGCCACCCGCACCGCCGCTATCCGCTCAGCTCGGTGCAGGAGGCACTGGGCAGGCCGGCCGTCGACGCCGCGTTCAACTACGTCCACTTCCACGTCCTGGCCCCGGTCCTCCAGCTCCCGGGCATCCGCCTGCGGTCCTTCCGGACCTGGGAGGAGACCAACTTCGCCATCCTGGTGAACGCCATCGCCGACCCGGCGAACGGCCGCGTCCAGCTGCGCGTGGACTACGACGGGCAGACCTTCTCGCCCGAACAGGCCGACCTCTTCGGCGCCGCCTTCACCGGCATCCTCCACCGGATGACCCAGCACCCGGAGGAGCAGATCGACTTCGGGTTCCTCGCGGACGCCGCAGCGGATACCGCGGTGGGGGCCGCAGCGGGGGCCGCCGCACCGTCCCCGGCCTCCCTGGTCTCCCCAGCGTCCCCGGTCGCCCCGGTCGCCCCGGCCTCCCCGCAGCGCACCGTCGTGGACCTCTTCGAGGAGCAGGTGCGCCGCACCCCGGACGCGGTGGCGCTGGCCTTCGACGGCGGTTCCTGGACGTACCGGGAACTCGACGCGGCGGCACGGCGGGTGGCCGGGCACCTCCGCGCCCGCGGAACCGTGCCGGGCGACCGGATCGCCGTCGCGATGGACCGGGCTCCGGAGACCGTGGCCGTGGTGCTCGGCGTCGCCCAGGCGGGCGCCGCGTGCGTACCGCTGGACACCGGCTACCCCGAGGACCGGCTCAGGACGATGGTGGAGCAGTCCGCACCGGTGCGGATCGTCGCCCATCGTGCCCACGCGGGCCTGGCCCCGGAGGGGGCCCGCACCCTGCTGGCCGAGGACATCCTCGCCGAGGATCCGCCACAGGCCGGGCACGGCGCCGACGGGGCCGGCGTCGACGGCGGGCGGCGGCCGGAGCCCGCCGACACCGCGTACGTCCTCTTCACCTCCGGCTCCACCGGCGCGCCCAAGGGCGTGGCGATGCCGCACCGCTCGCTGGCGAACCTGGTCACCTGGCAGAACGGCCGTCCCAGCGGAGCCCCGGGCGGCAGGACTCTCCAGTTCGCCCCGCTCAGCTTCGACGTGTCCTTCCAGGAGATCCACGCCACGCTGTGCTCCGGCGGCAGTCTGCGGATCGTCACCGACGACCGGCGCCGGGACATGGCGGCCCTGCTGCGCCTCCTCGACGAGGAGGGCGTCAACCGGGTCTTCCTGCCGTACGTCGCCCTCCAGCAGCTCGCCGAGGTGTCCCAGGCGCTCGGCCTGGTCCCGGGACGGCTGCGGGTGCTGATCTCCTCGGGGGAGCAGCTGCGGGTCACCCCGGAGATCCGGCGGCTGTGCGACGCCCTGCCCGGGGTACTGCTGGAGAACCAGTACGGGCCGACGGAGAGCCATGTCGTCACCAGTTTCACGATGACCGGTGACAGCGCCGCGTTCCCCGCGCTGCCGCCCATCGGCAAGGCGATCGACGGCGCCGAGGTGCTGGTGCTCGACGACCGGATGCGCCCGGTGCCGGACGGCGTCAAGGGCGAGATCTACCTGGGCGGCAGCTGCCTCTCGGACGGCTACCTCGGCCGCCCGGACCTCACCCGGGAGCGCTTCGTCCCGCACCCGGAAGACGCGCTGGACGGCGCACCGGGCGGCACACCGGGCGACGCACCCGACCGCGTACCGGACCGCGTGCTCTACCGCAGCGGGGACCTCGGCCTGCGGCTGCCCGGTGGCGACGTGGTATGCCTGGGCCGCGCCGACTCCCAGGTCAAGGTCCGCGGATACCGCGTCGAACCGGCCGAGGTCGAGCTGGCCGTGTCCGCGCTGGCCGACCGCTTCCCCGGAATCCGCGAAGTCGCCGTCGTGGCACGGCGGCGCGAGGGCATCGACTCCTTCCTCGCGGCCTTCCTCGTCGGCGACGAAGCGGCGGTGGACACCGCCGAGTTGCGCACGTCGCTCCAGCGATCGCTCCCCGACTACCTGGTACCTTCCCATTTCGCGTGGCTACCGCGGCTGCCGAAGACTCCGAGTGGCAAGCGCGACGACGCGGCGCTCCGCGCCGTACCGCTGACCGGCGGCGAACGGGCCCACCGCACCCCGCCGCGCGACGAACACGAGCGGCTGCTCGTCGCACTGCTCGCCGAGCTGCTGCGGACGCCCGAGGTCGGCGTGCACGACAACTTCTTCGACCTGGGGGGCAATTCGCTCACCGCGATGCGGCTCATCGTGCTGATCGAGCAGCGCACCGGGGTGAATGTGCCGATGTCCCGCTTCATCATGTCCCCGACGGCCGCGGAACTGGCGTGCTTCCTCCGGGACGGCGGCGCACGGACGGCCGCCTTCGATCCGCTGGTGCCGTTCCGCACCGGCGGAACGCGCCCGCCGATGTTCTTCGTCCACCCCATGGGCGGCAATGTGCTGTGCTACGCGCCACTCGTCGAGCACCTCCCCAAGGACCAGCCCTTCTACGCCCTGCAGGCGCCCGGGGGTGACGCCGGCACCGAGCCCCTGGCCGGCGTCGGCGAACTCGCCGCGCACTACCTCGCAGCGATCCGCCGGGTACGGCCCGAGGGCCCGTACGTGCTGGGCGGCTGGTCCTTCGGCGGGTTCGTGGCCTTCGAGATGGCCCGTCAGCTGACGGCCCAGGGCGAGGACGTGGTGAAGACGTTCCTGCTGGACACCGTCGCCCTGCCCGAGGGCCGGCGGGCCCGGTCGACCGACGACGCGCTGCTCGGCTGGTTCTTCTGGGAACTGCTGTGGGCCAAGCGCGATGACGACTCGCCCCTGACCGAGCCTGCGGACGGTACCGGCAGCCTGGACGAGCGCTTCGCGCGGATCGCGCGCCAGGCCGTCGAACTCGGCGTCCTCCCGGCGGGCAGCTCCGGGGAGATCGTCCGCAGGCTGTTCCGCGTCTACGCCAGTAACTGGCAGGCGGCGCTCGACTACCGCCCCGGGACACCCGAGCTCGACATCACCCTGCTCCATGCCGAAGAGCCGCTGCCCGCGGCGCTCACCGAGATGCACGAGTCGGCGAGGACGCTGTACCGGGATCCGAGCAACGGCTGGAGCGACCGGACCCGGGGACACCTGGAGGTCGTCGACGTACCGGGCGACCACGTCTCCCTCATGAAGGAGCCGCATGTGGCCACCGTCGCCCGGACGCTCATGGAACTGTCGCAGGCGGCCCTGAAGGGCTGACCTCCGCCCACAGCCGCCTCCGCCCACCGGCCGCACGGTGGGCGGGGGCAGGGGCGGGGGCGGCTGTGAGACGATCAAAGCGGAAGATCACGGGGTGGGCGCACGGAGATAACCCGACATGACAGCGAACAGTGCTCCTGGCCGCCGGCCTGGTACACGCGGCGCGGCACGCCGTCCACAAAGGGGGACACATCGGTCGGCGCCGGGCGCGGCGGGCGACCACCCGGCTTCCTCAACTCCCCCGGCTCCCTCCGCGCCGTCGGCTCCCTTGACCACGAGTGAACGGGGGCAAGCCGCGGCACGGTTGCTCGAGGCCCAGCCCCACCGCTCGGACCGGGCCATAGCCTCCGCCGTCGGGCTGTCCGCGCGCACCGTGGCCGAGTTACGCCGTCGCGTCGCCAAGGACGCGCCGCAGCCCGCCGCCCGGGTCGGGCGCGACGGCCGGGTCCGGCCGGTGAACAGCGAACGGGGCCGCCTGCTCGCGGCGGAGTACCTCACCGCCAACCCGGAAGCGTCGCTGCGGGCGGCCGCCCGGGCGGCCGGGATCTCGCCGGGGACGGTACGGGACGTACGGGACCGGTTACGCCGTGGGGAACACCCGGTCCCGGCGGCCCGGCCGCGCTCCTCGCACGAGAAGTCCCAGGAACACCGGCGGCCGGGGACGACGCCCGGTAATAACGTCCATGCCAACATCAGCGTCCAGCGGGCGTTGCACTCGCTGGGCAAGGATCCGTCACTGCGCTCCACGGAGGCGGGGCGGAAGCTGCTGCGGCTGCTCGCCTCCCAGCCCGTCTCCCCCGCCCAGCGGCGGGAGCTGGTGGAGAGCCTTCCTCCCTACCACCTCGACATGCTCTGGCTGGTCTCCCGGGAGTGCGCCGCCGTCTGGCAGGACTTCGCCGGCAGTATCGAGGCGCACAGAAGACGCATCGAGGGTGGGCCTGGACCCACCGCCCACGGGGCATAGCGGGATACTGGGCACAAGGCGGCCGACCGTACCTTCTCCGGTGTTGCCCAGGGACTGGATGAGGAGAAGAAGCCATGGCGTTCCCCGTGCCGCGCCCTCCCCGCCTCCGAGGCGGCCCGTTGCGCTGGTGGATCGAGAGCGCGCTCGGGCTGTACCGGTCCGCGGTGCTGGCCGCGCTCACCGGTGTGGTGCCGGCGGTTGCCGTGGCCGTCGGGCTCGGCGGCCGGCGGCTGGCCTCTTCCTGGTCCGCGGGGTCGACCGCGCCCCTGGTGGTCCGGGTACTGGCGGGCCTCGGAGAGGCGCTGGTGGTGATGGTGTGGATCGCCGTGGCCGCCTGGATCGCGCACATGCTGGCCGGGCGGAAGCTCAGCCAGGCCGTACGCCGCTGCGCGAAGCGCTGGCTCGGCGTGCGGATCGAGGAGGCCTACCGTCCCGTTCCCCCGGTCACCCGCATGACCACGGGGTACTGGTGGGACGGCCACGAATACCACCGGTCCGAGCGGGAAGCGCGCCGCCGGGCCAAGGTGCACGCCCGATTCCACGATCCGCAGCTGTACTGGGAGGGGCTGTGGGCCGTGGTCGCCTCGGTGACCGTGCTGCCGGTCGCGGCCCTGCCGTGGCTCGGGCTCGTCGGCGGCGTATACCTGACGCTGACGCCGGGTCTTCTCGGATTCGGCGTCGCCGGGATCGTCGCCGGCCTGGCCGCCGCCCCGTTCGCATGGACGGTCTTCGGCCCGCTCGCCACGCGGTTTCTCGGACCGGTACCTGGCTCGCGGCTCGGTGAGCGGGTGGCGGAGCTCGAAGCCGTACGGGCGGACCTGACCCAGACCCAGGCGGCCGAACTGGAGCGCATCGAACGGGGCCTGCACGACGGAGCGCAGGCCCGGCTGGTCGCCATGGGGATGTCGATGCAGGCGGCCGAACGGCTCGTCGACGCCGATCCCGACGCCGCGAAGGCGATCCTCGCCGAGGCCCGTGCCTCGTCGGCCGCCGCACTCGCCGAACTGCGCTCGCTGGTCCGCGGGATCAACCCGCCCGTGCTCACCGAGCGCGGCCTGGTGGACGCCGTCCGGGACCTGGCGCTCGACGCTCCCGTCGAGGTGACCGTGCACAGCGCCGTGCCCTCCCGCCCCGAGCGTCCGGTCGAGTCGGCGGTCTACTTCGCCGTCGCGGAACTGCTGACAAATGTGGCCAAGCACGCCCATGCCACCGCAGTGACAGCCGAACTCCGCTATGCGGCGGGGCAGTTGACGGCGACCGTGACCGACGACGGGATCGGCGGAGCGGCCGCGTCGGCGGGATCCGGGCTGAGTGGGATCGAGCGCCGGACGAGGGCGTTCGGCGGTAGCGTGGACATCAACAGTCCGGCCGGGGGCCCTACCCGCATCACCGTGGCGGTACCATGCGCATTGTCATAGCCGAAGATCTTTTCCTGCTGCGCGACGGACTGGTCCGCCTCGTCGAGGCGTACGGGCACTCGGTGGTCGCGGCGGTCGGCACAGGTCCCGCCACGCTCGAGGCGCTGCTCAGCACACGGCCGGATGTGGCGATCGTCGACGTCCGCCTGCCGCCGACACTCTCCGACGAAGGGCTGCAGGCCGCGCTCGCCGCCCGCCGGGAGGTGCCGGGGCTGCCCGTGCTCATCCTCTCGCAGCACGTGCAACAGCTCTATGCGCGCGAACTCCTCGCCGACGGGCACGGCGGCGTCGGCTACCAGCTCAAGGACCGCGTCCTGGACGCCGACCAGTTCATGGACGCGGTGAGCCGCGTCGCCGAAGGCGGTACCGCACTCGACCCGGCGGTCGTCGCGAAACTGCTCGGCCGGCCGAGGCGCGCCGATCCGCTCGCCACGCTGACCGAGCGGGAGCGCTCGGTGCTCGCGCTGATGGCCGAGGGCCTGTCCAACTCGGCGATCGCGGGCCGGTTGTTCCTCAGCGAGGGCGCCATCAGCAAGTACACGACCACCATCTTCGCCAAGCTCGGCGTTGCCGCCGACGACGACACCAATCGCCGGGTCCGGGCCGTCCTCACCTATCTCAGCGCCGGCGCACAGCACGATCAGTGAGGGCGAGGGAAACGCCCCGTGGCCGAGGAAGTGGCGCGTCCCCAAGGCAGTGCGCGTTCCCAAGGAGACGTCCTCAGAGAGACGGCCCCGCACCGCCGGTCACGGCAGGTGCGGGGCCCTCGGTCCTCCTCGGTCGTCCTCCGCCGGACCGCCGGTCACACCGTCCTGGCGAGGCGGTCGGCGAGCAGCTTGGCGAAGCGGGCCGGGTCGGCCAGGTCGCCCCCTTCCGCGAGGAGGGCGGTGCCGTACAGCAGCTCGGCCGTCTCGGCCAGATCCCCGTCGGCATCGGCGGCGTCGGCGGCGCGCTGCTCGTACGCACCCCGCAGCCCGCTGACCAGCGGGTGCTCGGGGTTCAGCTCAAGGATGCGCTTGACCGGCGGGGTCGCCTGGCCCATCGCCTTGTACATCTTCTCCAGCGCCGGCGTGATGCCGTCGGCGTCATTGACCAGACACGCCGGTGAGCTGGTCAGGCGGGACGTCAGCCGCACGTCCTTCACCTCGTCGAGCGTCTCGCCCAGCCACGTCAGCAGCGGTGCGTACTCGCCGGTCTTCTCCTCGGACAGCTCCTCGTCGGAGGGCAGGTCGACACTGCCCCGCGCGGCGGACTGGAACTCCTTGCCGTCGTACTCCTGCACCGCCTCGACCCAGATCTCGTCCACCGGGTCGGTGAGGAGCAGGACCTCGTACTCCTTGGCCTTGAACGCCTCCATGTGCGGCGAGTTCTCGACCTGTGCGCGGCTTTCGCCTGTCATGAAGTAGATCTTGTCCTGGCCGTCCTTCATCCGGGCGACGTAGTCGGCCAGACTGGTGGGCTCGTCGGTGGCGGTGGAGGCGAACGACGCGACGTCGAGAATCGCCTTGTGGTCCTCGGCCGCGCTCAGCAGGCCCTCCTTGACCACGGGCCCGAACTCGCGCCAGAACGAACGGTACTTCTCCGCGTCGTTCTTCATGAGGTCCTTGACGGCCGACAGGACCTTCTTCGCGAGCCGGCGACGGATCAGCTGGATGTGCCGGTCCTGCTGGAGGATCTCACGGGAGATGTTCAGCGACAGATCGGCGGCGTCCACCACTCCCTTGACGAAGCGGAGATGGTCGGGCAGCAGCTCGCGGCTGTCCTCCATGATGAACACGCGCTTGACGTACAGCTGGATTCCGTGGCGTCCGTCGCGCTGGAAGAGGTCGTGCGGGGCACGTGCCGGAAGGAAGAGCAGAGCCTCGTACTCGAAGGTGCCCTCCGCCCGCATCTGGATGGTCTCCAGCGGGTCGGTCCAGTCGTGGCTGATGTGCCGGTAGAACTCCCCGTACTCCTCGTCCTTGACCTCGGATCGCGGCCGCGCCCACAGCGCCTTCATCGAGTTGAGGGTGTCTTCCCCCAACTTGACGGGGAACGAGATGAAGTCGGAGTACCGCTTGACGATCTCCCGGATCTTCCGTTCGTCCGTGTAGTCGTAGAGCGCGTCCTCCTCGTCCTCGGGACGCAGGTGGACGGTCACCGCTGTGCCCTCGCGCACGTCCTCGACGGTCTCCATCGTGTACGTGCCGTCGCCGTCCGACTGCCAGCGCGTGCCCGTCTCCTCGCCGGCCTTGCGCGTGAGCAGGGTCACGCGGTCGGCCACCATGAAGGTCGAGTAGAAACCGACGCCGAACTGGCCGATCAGCTCGGCCGATTCCTTGCTCTCCCGGAGCTCGCGCAGCATCTCGGCCGTACCGGACCTGGCGATGGTGCCGATGAGTCCCACGACCTCGTCGCGCGACATACCGATGCCGTTGTCCCGCACGGTCAGCGTGCGGGACTCCGGGTCGGCCTCGATGTCGATACGAAGCTCGTCGTCGGTCCTGAGACGGTCGTCGGTGAGACCGGCGAGGCGCCGTTTGTCCAAGGCGTCAGAGGCGTTGGAGATCAGTTCCCGCAGGAAGATGTCCTTGTTCGAGTAGATCGAATGAACCATCAACTGCAGAAGTTGCCGAGTTTCAGCCTGAAACTCAAGCGTCTCGGTAGTCATGACATCCTCCCCACCCTCGCCGCCGGTCCGAGTCACCGCACGGAGGGCCTAGTCCAAGTCCAGTCCAAGTCCAACAATGTGTGCAAGCATGACCGCCCACCACGTCCGCTCTCCGCGGATCTCTACGGGTCTCCGCGGACTCGTGCGTCGTCCGTATTGCCCGTGTCGTCCGTGTCGGCCGTGCGCCCGGTCAGTCCTCGATCCAGCCGTGCCGCTTGCCGAGGAGCGTCAGATGCTTGCGTACGGCGAGAACCTGCTGCCCCGTCAGCTCCGGAACGGAGGTCAGCAGAAGCTCGGTCACCTCACGCGTGTACTCCACCGAGCTGAGCACGTCACACATCGGTTCCTGGCCGTCCCCGGACGCCGAGAATGCCGCCGGGGCCACTGCCCCCGCGAGCTTCCGCGACCCGGGCACGGCGGTCCGCACCGACGGGCCCTCGGCCTCGTGGGCGAACCTGACCTCGGAGGCCTTCAGACCGCGATCGCCGTCCTCGACCTCGAACTCCACCGCCAGGCCTGAGTGCACGGACGACTCAGGAATGAGCAAGTCGTTCACGTGCAAGAAGACATCGTCCCCACCGTGGTCCGGCGCGATGAAGCCGTAACCGCGCATCCCATCGAACCGGATCACTCGACCAACCGTCATCCCCAACCCCAAACTTCACACTGCACAACGCGGGCCCTTTGCCCAACACCTTGACTTCGATCGTAACAACACCGATCACAGCCTTCGAGCCACAGCGGGCAGAACCGGGCCGGCGTACTTCTCAGCGTGCCTTCTTCGTGACTTCTCAGCGTGCCTTCTTGGGGAAGGCGGCCCGCACTTCGGATCGGTTGACGAGGAAAGCGGCCGGGACGAGGGCGAGGGCGGCCAAGATCTGCATCGCGATGAACCACGCCGGAAGAACACCGGGAATGCTGTCGATGACGATGATCGCGACCGGCGCGATGCTCGCGATGAAACGCACGCGCAGATAGGCCGCCCGCGATCCCCGCGAGGCCCGGCCGGTGAGCCAGAGGGCGACCA
Organism: Streptomyces sp. NPDC001339; assembly: GCF_042895955.1. Lineage (NCBI taxonomy): Bacteria > Bacillati > Actinomycetota > Actinomycetes > Kitasatosporales > Streptomycetaceae > Streptomyces > Streptomyces sp. NPDC001339. The sequence continues at coordinate 571,909 of NZ_JBIAWT010000006.1, forward strand.
GAGCGCTCGCGAGCACACCACATGCCCGGCCCCACATGAACCCGGTCGCCGCGTGGCCGCTGTTCTCCCTGATGACGACCACGGCGAGGACCGCGGCGGCTATCACTCCGTAGAGCGCGATGAACTTCCTCGCCTTGGCGAAGGCCTCCTGAATGCCCGGCTGGCTGACGCGGCCGGCCCCGGCCTCGGTGTGGCTGACGGTACCCATGTCGTTCGCTTCCTCTCCCCTGGTGTCGTCTGGACGTGGTACCGACGTTAGGGATCACATGGGCAGCGCGGTATGGGCCTGGGCATACGGGAGAGTGGGGCCAGACCCACTTGCGGGAGGGTGGGGCCGGACCCACTTGTCAGCCGGCCGGAAGGTGGGCTCCCGGCAGCGGCTGCTGCCGTTGTCGGCGGTCAGCGGCGGACGATCTTGACGCCGAAGTGGTTGCCCATGCCGAGGGCCATGCCGATGGCGCCGTGCATGTGGGCGTACATCTCCATGCCGCGGGCGGCGACGAGGTCGCCGAGGTCGAGGACGTCGGTCCAGCCGTAGGAGTCCAGCAGTTCGGTGACGGTCTTCTTCGCCTCGGCGTCGTCGCCAGCGACGAACATGGTGTGGTCGCCGCCGGCGATGGCCTCGGGGTTGACGACGGTGTCCTGTTCCTGGGTGACGAAGGACTTGACCACCTTCACGTCCGGCAGGGCGCGCTGGATCTGCTCGGCGAGGCTGTCGGTGTCGCAGGGGTCGAGCTTGGGCATGGTGCCGAAGGGGGTGGGCCAGGGGTGTTCCATCTGGGCGCCGTAGAGGTAGGGGACGGCGTAGTCGATGAGGGTCTTGTCGGCGAGTTGGTCGGCGATGGCGGTGAGGGCCTTGAGGGCGTTGGCGCCGTCGATGCCGTTGATGACGAGTTCGGCGGCGGCCGCGGCCTCGGCGAAGGCGTGCAGGTGGATGCCGGGGTGGTCGGCGAGGAACTGCCGGTAGGGCGGGTTGCCCATCATGTCGGGTTCGGTGCGGGCCAGGGTGGCCTCGGGGTCGCGGGTGCCGACGTGGACGTCATGGCCGAGTTCGAGGAGCTTGGCGGCGTGGGCGCGGCCGCCGCCTCCGGTGCCGAGGACTGCGATCTTCATGAGTGACTCCGTGCGATGAATGGAATGGATAGGGGTATTCGGGCTGGGTGGTCAGTGCTGGGTCTTCTGGGTGACGCCGATGAGGTAGCCGTTGAGGTCGCGGAAGTAGAGCGCCACATGGCCGCCTCCGGCGTCGACCGGGCCCTTGACGACGTCGATGTGGTCGCGGTGCTCGGCGACCCAGGCGTCGAAGTCGTCGACGGCGAGGTAGTGCATGCCGCAGCAGCCGGGCGGGGTGTCCTTCAGGGGCGGCAGCCAGATGCCGAGCAGGTCGGTCTGCTGGAGCATGAACGCGAACTCACCGCCGTAGGTGAGGACGCGGATGCAGGCGCCGGGCGGGGCGGGGAGGGCCTGGAAGCCGAGCTTCTCGTAGTAGGCGATGGTCGCGTCGAGGTCGTTGACGCCGAGGCAGGCGGAGATGGCGGGGGTGCGCATGAGGGGTCACTGTCCTTCGTGCTGGGTGTAGTGGGTGCGGATCTGGTTGATGTCGTCGGGGCCGAAGATGCCGAGGATGTAGCCGTCGGGGTCGCGGAAGAAGAACTCGCGGCCGGTGCGGTCATAGTTGGGGACGGCGTCCTTGACGACCTCGACGTGGGGGCGGATGCGCGCCACGGTCGTGTCGAAGTCGGCCGTGGTGAAGTAGTGGATGCCGGAGCAGCCGTTGGTGGGCTGCATGGTGGGCAGCAGTTCGCGGAGGCTGGTGTCGGTCTGGATCATCAGGCCGGGTTTGCCCTCATGGGTGATGATCAGTAGGGGGTGTTCGGGGTCGAGGGGGCCGGTGTCGAGGACACCGAAGCCGAGCTTCTGGTAGAAGGCCGCGGTGGCGAGGGGGTCTTTCACGGCCAGGCAGGGGGCGATGTTCATCAAGGGGGGCTCCGGTCGGCAGGAGAGGTGTGGTGTGGTCAGGCGCTCTGTGGGGTGCTGTTGAGGCAGAAGGACCGGCCGGAGGGGTCCAGCAGGACGGTCCAGTGCGCTCCGCTGGGCTGGTGGGCGGGCTTGGTGGCCGCCCAGTTCCAGCAGGCGTTCTTCGGCGGCCTGGGCGTCGTCGAAGGCCAGGTCGAGAGGGAAGGGCGGCGATGCCATACCGCCTGCGACGGCTGGCGAGGCGGGCCCGCAGCGGGCTCAAGGGAGCCCCGTGGACTCTGCGCTCCCAGGTCCGTGGAGACGCTAGGACACCCTGCTCCTCAATTAGCACATACGTACAGCACTTCTGTCTAGCGATGTCAGCAAAGAGAGCAAACGCACCCAGATGATCAACCTTCCACCTGCCCCAATAGCGCTGCGTGGCGAACAGGACACGACCAAGGCGGCAGGTTGACGGAGATCGTTCGATGAACCGGCATTCCGCGAGGGCGTCCTCGCGGAAAGATTGATACCTTCGTACATAAGTTGCTTCACTCAAGCATTCATCGCAGGCATGTGAGCTCCCGGGAGGGATACGGTCATGGCAGGGCAGAGCGCCGCGAAGCGGCGGTACGACCCCAAGCGGCGGATAGCGGAGATCACCACCGCCACCGAGAAGGTCATCGCCGAGCGCGGTATCGAGGGGCTGACCCACCGGGCGGTCGCCGAGCAGGCCGGTGTCCCGCTCGGCGCGACGACGTACCACTTCGCGACCAAGGACGACCTCATCCAGGCGGCCCTCCAGCGGTCCGTCGATCGCTACGCCGCCTACCTCGCCGACTGGGTGGCCCAGCGCCCCGAGCTCACCCCGGAGCAGCTCATCGTGCTGCTGACCGACGCCCTCATGGGCTCCTTCGGGCCTCAACGCGACATCCAGGTTGTGGAGTTCGAGCTGTATCTGGCCGCTCTGCGTCGGCCCACGCTGCGCCCGATCGCCGACCGGTTCATCGAGCTGAGCGTCAACGCGCTCCTGCCGTACGTCGACCCGCTCACCGCCCGCGCCGCGGCCGTGGCCACCAATGGTCTGACCCTGCGCGGGCTGGCCGGCACCACACCACCCACCCGGGCCGAGGTCGAAGACATCCTGCGCCGCGTCCTCACCCCGAACCCGAACCTGCCCGCACCCGCCGCAGCGGACCAGGACATCCCCACCGGCCCCCGAGTCCCCTGAGAATTCCTCATGAGTGCCGTCCCCCGCATCACCGACGCCCAGCGCCGCACCCGCCTGGTCCGCCGCCACCTGCCCGGCCCCGGCCGGCGGTCGGCAACCACCCGGGAGGTGGCCGAGTCGGTGCTGGCCCTGCACGCCACCGACGCCGCCACGGTCTACCTCTCGGCCGCCGCCCGCCTGGAGAACCCGCGCTACGACACCATCGAGCGCGAGCTGTACCAGCGGGAGACGCTGTTGCGGATGACGGCGATGCGCTGCACCCTCTTCGTCGTTCCCACCGCCCTGGCGCCTGTGCTGCTCGCCGCCGCCGGCCGGCCGAACGCCGCGGCCCGCACCAAGGGGCTGCTGCGCCAGCTGGAGGAGAACGGCTACGGTGACGCCGCCTGGCTGGAGAACGTCACCCGCAGCACCCTGGAGGCCGTACGGGAGCGGTACGAGGCGACCACGGCCGAACTCGCGGCCGCTGTCCCGGGGCTGGACCAGCAGCTGGTCGTCTCCCCGGGCAAGCGGTACGAGTCGCGCCGCAGTATCGCCACCGACCTGCTCTTCGCCCTGGCCGCCGACGGCCACCTCGTTCGTGGCAGCCGCCGCGGCGGCTGGACCAGCAACCAGCACGCCTGGACCCTGGCTCCCGAACTTCCGGATATTCCTGCACCGTTGGCCCGCGCGGAGCTGGTCCGGCACTGGCTGGGCGCCTTCGGTCCCGGTACCGTCGCCGACCTGAAGTGGTGGACCGGCTGGACAGTCACCGAGACCCGTAAGTCCCTCGCCGCCGCGGGGGTGGTGGAGGTCGCCCTCGACGAGGGGACGGGGTACGCGCTGCCCGAGGACCTCGAAGCGCCGCAGCCCGCCGAGCCCGCTCCAGCAGCCGCGTTGCTGCCGGCGCTGGACCCCACCCCCATGGGCTGGCGGGAGCGCGGCTTCTACCTCGACCCCGAGCACGTCCCGGCGCTCTTCGACCGGATGGGGAACATCGGCCCGACCGTGTGGTGGGACGGCCGGATCGTCGGCAGCTGGGCACAGCGCAAGGACGGCGCCCTGGCCTGGCGGCCGCTCGCCGCCGACCTCGGACGGGAGGCCCGTACGGCGATCGAGGCCGAGGTGGACCGGATGGCGGCATTCCTCGGGGAGCGACGCTTCACCCCGGCCTACCGCACGCCGCTGGAGCGTGAACTCGCCTCCTGAGAACGGGAGATACCTGGGCGACGACAGGTCCGGCAGGTCGTTCGGTGACCTATTGGGCGCATAGCGTCGGCGGCGTTCGCCCATTCCGTATGCCAGTTCCCTTGGCAAGGAGGCTTCGTCATGTCCGATATGTCGGACGTCATCACCTTTCCGCAGGAGCGGACGTGCCCCTACCAGCCCCCTGAGGGCTATCGACGACTGCGGGAGCAGCGCCCCTTGGCGCGGGTGGCCCTCTACGACGGGCGGGTGGTGTGGGCGGTGACCGGCGAGGCCGAGGCCCGCCGGCTGCTGTGCGACGTGCGGCTGTCCTCCGACAGCACCCATCCGCGTTTCCCGTCCCTCGCGGCCCGCTTCGCGGACCTGCGGGGGATGACCCTGCCGCTGCTGACCTTCGACGATCCCGAACACCGGCGGCAGCGACAGCGGCTGATCCCGTACTTCGGTGTCCGGCGCATCGCCGCGCTGCGTGGGACGGTCCAGCGGGTGGTGGACCGGCACCTGGACGCCATGGTCTGCCAAGGCTCGCCGGCCGATCTGCTCTCCGCGTTTGCGCTCCCGGTGTCGTCCACCGTCATCTGCCAGTTGCTGGGCGTGCCCTATGCGGACCACGACTTCTTCGAGGAACGGACGCGATGGCTCATGCGCGGGGAAACGGCCCGGCAGACGCGGGACGGGTACGTCGAACTCTGCGCGTATCTGGAGGCGTTGGTGGACGGGAAGGAGTCCCGGAGCAAGTGGCGGGAGGGGACTGGGGAGGAGGTGGTTCATAGCGATCACGGATTGCTGGACGAGCTGGTGGATGGGCGCGGCCGGAGCGGTGGCCCGGACCGGGACGAGTTGGTGGCGCTGGCGCTGGTGCTGCTCATCGCCGGGCACGAGTCGACCGCCCACTCGATCGCCACCGGCGCGCTGATGCTGCTGGAGCACCCGCGGCAGCTCGCGGCGCTGCGCGCGGATGAGTCGCTGTTCCCCGTCCGCGGTGGAAGAGCTGCTGCGCTGTCTGTCCACCCTGGACGGCCTGGTGAGGGTGGCCACCCGGGACGTGGAGACGGGCGGAACGGTGATCAGGGCCGGGGAGGGCGTGGTGTTTCCCCTGGCGGTGCTCAACCGTGACCCCTCGATTCACCCTCGCCCCGACGAGGTGGACGTGCGCCGCGCCGGTCGCCGGCATCTGGCGTTCGGGTTCGGCGTCCATCAGTGCCTGGGGCAGCATCTGGCGCGGCTGGAGCTGGAGGTCGCCCTGCGGACGTTGTTCGCCCGGCTTCCGAGCCTGCGACTGGCCGTTCCGGCTGCGGAGCTGTCGTGCACGCCGGGTGACGCCTCGTTCCAGGGCGTCACCGCGCTGCCCGTCACCTGGTAGGCGGTGACCGGACCAGCCCGCCGGGCGGCGGCGGCGGCGCGTCAGGCGGGTGTGCCGGTGCCATCGCCGTCCTCCTGGGGGAGGTAGCAGTTGGTCTCCCAGATGACGCCGTACTTGTCGCGGACGGCGCCGTAGGCGGCACCCCAGAACTGGTTCTCCAGGGCTTCGAGGACTTCGCCGTCCTGGGCGAGCTTGTCGAAGGCCGTGCGCTGCTCGGCAGGGTCCTCGTAGACCAGGCCGACGTGGATGTTGTTGCCGATGACATGGTCGCCGCCGGCGGTGGCGTCGGCGGTCAGTTCGGCGACGCCCAGCGCGCTGCCGTCGGAGAACTGGAGCTTGGAGTAGACGACCGTCCGGTCCGCGCCAGGGGTCTGGTCCATGCCGGGTACCTGGGACAGCAGCATGGTGCGCTCGGTGAGTTCCTCGACGCCGAAGGCGTCGGCGTAGAAGGCGATCGCCTCCAGGCTGTCCCGCACGTACAGCAGGGGCACGAAGCGCTGGAAGATTTCCTTGGTGGCCACGGTGGGCTCCTCTCTCACGGCCTGAAATGCGGCTTGAAATGGGGAGGAAACGGGGTGTTTCACTCGGTGTCTTCGACGGTAGAGGCTCAATAGGTCACTCGGCGTCCTAAAGCGCGGCGAAGGTCAACTGCATGAGAGCCGAACCGGAAGATCCCCGAAGTACGGAAGAGACACGAGGTACGAGAGATCCCGCCGCCCGTTTGCTGCAACTGCTCTCCCTGCTGCAAGCCCCACGCGACTGGACAGGCGCCGAGCTCGCCGAGCGCCTGGGTGTCACGCCCCGCACCATCCGCCGAGACATCGAGCACCTGCGGGAGCTGGGCTACCCCGTCCAGGCAACCCAGGGCAACATCGGCGGATACCGGCTGAGCGCCGGAACCGCCATGCCGCCGCTCCTGCTGGACGACGATGAGGCCGTGGCCATCGCCATCGGCCTGCGCGCGGCGGCCACCGCGGCGGTCAGCGGCATCGAGGACACCTCACTGCGGGCCCTGGCCAAGCTGGAGCAGGTGCTGCCCTCGCGGCTGCGGCGCCGGGTGTCACACCTCGCCGAGGCCGCCACCTTCCTCCCGCAGCCCGTCCAAGGGGCCGACGCCGACCTGCTGGCCGCCCTCGCCGCCGCCTGCGTCGCCCACGAGAAGATCCGCTTCGGCTACGCCCCGGCGCGCGGGGCGCCGTCGCGACGGCTGGCCGAGCCCAAGCGACTGGTGGCCGCCGGCCGGCGCTGGTACCTCCTCGCCTACGACCTGGACCGCGGCGACTGGCGCACCTTCCGCATCGACCGGATCGACGCCCTGCACCGCACCGGCGCCCGCGTCCCCGAGCGCGCACTGCCCGACGGCCAGAGCGCCACCGCGTACGTGGCCGACACGCTGGCCGCCGGGCCGGGCAACTGCCGCGCCGAGCTGATCCTCCACGCGCCGATCGAACGCGCCGCAGAGGGTGTACCGGCCTCCCTGGGTGTCCTGGAACGGCTCGACGAGCACCGCTGCAGGTTGCGTACGGCCGTGGACTCCCCCGAGTACCTGGCCTTCCGCATCGCCGCGCTGCGCCTGGACTACACCCTCGTCGGGCCGCCCGAGATCGTCCCGCACCTGCGGCGGATCGCCGAACGGGCCCTGGGCGCCTTGGAGACACCCCAGGGCCCTGACGAGTGAGGTGCTATGCCTACTAGTTGATCTTCTGGCGGATGTCGAGGGTGAGCTGGAGGCCATCCAGCGCGCTCTGAGGGGTGATCCGGGAGGTCTCCTTTCCGGTCAGGCAGGCCAGTACGTGGTCGATGACGGCGGCGTAGGTGTTGCGTTCGGGCAGGTCGACGGGGCGCTGGCCGGCGTCGGTGTACTCGACCAGGCGGGTGCGCCCCTGTCCGTCGAAGCCGCCGGTGAAATCCGTTTCCAGCACGGCGTCGGCGAAGACGATCCGCGAATTGCCGCGCAGGCCGTAGGACTTGGGCATCAGGGCGGAGGAGGCGCAGCGCACCAGTACGCCGCCGGGGTAGGTCAGCAGCGCCTCGCCGGCCGAGCCGCGTCGCTCGCCTTCGGTGCCCAGTGCAGTGAGGGACTCCGGAAGGCCCAGGGCGGTGGCGAAGAGGTCGAGTTCACAATGCATGGCGTCCATGACGAGGGAGTCCAGGCGGATGTCGTAGCCCTCCCACAGCAGTGCGGTGCGGACCTCGATCTCCCAGGTGTGCAGTGGCCCGTAGGTGCCCTCGGTGATGGCGTGGTGGATGTACTCGTTGACGGGGTTGAAGCGGGCGAAGAGATCCACGAACGCCTGGCGCCCGGTGGCGTGTTGGGTCTCGACGACACGGCGTGCGTCCTCCATCGTGGTGGCCAGCGGCAGCTCGCACAGCACGTCCTTGCCAGCTTCCATGGCCCGTACGGCGTGGTCGGCGTGGAGCGGGGTGGGCAGGCAGACATCGACCAGGTCGATGTCCGGATCGTCGTGGATGGCGTCGGCGTCCGTGGTCGTGGCGAAGCCGAACTCATCGGCGACTGCCTGGAGCTTGGCCGGGGTGCGGCCGAAGACGACGACCTCGTCGATGTCCGGGTGGGTGGCGTAGACGGCGGCGTGTGCGCGGCCGAAGCCCGTTCCCAGCAGACCGATCTTCATCGTGCGTTCTCCTTGCTGCTGTCGTCGTTGCTGTCGTTGTTGCTGTCGTTGTTGCTGTCGTGGTGGTGGTCGGGCCTGCGGTCAGCTGACCGCAGGCCCCATCGGGGCGTTAGCCGTCCTGGCCCTTGGCGGACGCGGAGAACAGGCCGAAGCGGTTGCCGCGCGGGTCCAGCAGGCGGGCGAAGCAGCAGCCGTCGGGTGAGGTCTCGGGCCCCTGCTCGGCGCGGGCACCGGTCGCGTCGGCCTTCTCGACCAGGGCTGTGACGTCGTCGGCCAGGAAGCACGGCATGGCGTAGTCCGCGCCGCCTTGCCGTCCGCTGTGGTCGTACAGCCCGCCGACCGGGTACGGGCCGCCGGTGAGGATGGACTGGTACGGGCCCTCGCCCTCGAACCGCCAGCCGAAGGCGCGGGAGTAGAAGTCGCGGGTGGCCTCGGGGTCGGTGGTGCCGATCTCGAACCAGGCGAAGGCGCCGGGGCAGGGCTCGAAGGCGACCTGCTCCATCTGCTCGTGGCTGGCCTCCATGCGGTCCTCGAAACGGGCCGCCGTGCTCTGGGAGAACAGCGAGAAGACGTTGCCCTGCGGGTCGCGCAGCCGGGCGAAGACCGTTACATAGCTGACCTGGGTGGCCGGCACCTCTACGCTCGCGCCCAGGACACGCAGCCGCTCGACGTCGGCGGCCACGTCGGTGGACAGGATCGAGAGGTGGGATGCCTCGCCAACGCCGGCCCCGCCTTCGCGGCTGGTGATGGCGCCCATCGGCCAGGGCATACCGGGGGCCATGATGCGGATGTAGATGTTGCCGTCGATGGAGGAGTCCGGGTCCTTCTCGAAGGACCAGCCCAGCAACGGGCCGTAGAAGCCCTGGACCGCCTGCGGATCGGCGGTGGCGAACTCGAACCAGACGACGTTTCCGGGGGACATGAAGCTCATGGCGTCTTCCTCATGCGTGAGTTGGTGGTTGCAGGTCTGTGGTTGGGGCGCGGCCGGGCTCCGGGCCGCCGCTCCGGCCCGCCGAGGGCGGTATCCCCTTTCCCCCCTCAAAGCCCGTGACCGCGCCCAAAACCCACAGTAGGAGTCCTTTAGGACGCAGATCGTCCTAAAGTGCCTGTCGCTGGCGTCGCGTGTCCGAGGTGTCCAGATCGGCGCGCAGGGCCTGGGCGGTGTGGGAGGTGGGGTGCTCCAGGAGCTGGGCGGGGGTGCCGGTGAAGAGGACCTCGCCGCCGTGGCGGCCGCCGTCGGGGCCCAGCTCGACGATCCAGTCGGCGTGCTCGATGACGTCCAGGTCGTGTTCGATGACCAGGATGGTGTTGCCCGCGTTGACCATCCGGTCCAGGAGCGACAGGAGGGTCCGGGTGTCGGACATGTGCAGGCCGGTGGTGGGCTCGTCCAGGACGTAAATGCCGCCGGTCTTGTGGAGTTCGCCTGCCAGCTTGAGACGTTGGCGTTCGCCGCCGGAGAGGGTGGACAGAGGCTGGCCCAAGGTGAGGTAGCCGAGGCCGACCTCGTTGAGCAGGCTGATCTTGCGCGTGAGGGCACGGTCGGTGAAGAAGCCGGCGGCTTCCTCGGCGGTGAGGCCGAGGACGTCGACGATGTTCTTGCCACCCAGGGTGTGGGCGAGCACCTCGGGGGCGTAGCGGGTGCCGCCGCAGTGCTCGCAGGGGGTGGTGACCGGGTCCATGAAGGCCATGTCTGCGGTGATCTCACCCTTGCCGTGGCAGACGGGGCAGGCGCCGCGCGAGTTGAAGCTGAAGTACCCGGCGTCCACGCCGTTGGCCGTGCCGAACGCCTTGCGGATCGTGTCCATGATGCCCAGGTGGCTGAGCGGAGTGGAGCGCGAGGAGACGCCGATGCCGCTCTGGCCGACCACGACGGCCTCCGGGTGCTGGGCGGTGAACACCTCGGTGACCAGGGTGGACTTGCCGGACCCTGCGACCCCGGTGAACACGGTCAGTACGCCGGTGGGGATGTCCACGGTGATGTTCTTGAGGTTGTGCGAGTCGGCGTTGCTGATCGTCAGGTGGCCGGTCGGGGTGCGGACCTGCTCCTTCAACTCGGGGGTGCGGCGCAGGCAGCGGCCGGTGGGGGTGCTGCTGTCCCGGAGGCCGTCGGGGGTGCCCTGGTAGACGGCGCGGCCGCCGTGGGTGCCGGCGCCGGGGCCCATGTCGATGACGTGGTCGGCGGCGGTGATGACGTCGCGGTCGTGCTCAACGACGAGCACGGTGTTGCCGCGGTCGCGCAGCTCGCGCAGCAGGGTGTTCATGCGGCCGACGTCGCGGGGGTGCAGGCCGGTTGACGGCTCGTCGAAGATGTAGGTCATCCCGGTCAGCGACGAGCCGAGGAAGCGCACCATCTTCAGGCGCTGTGCCTCGCCGCCGGACAGGGTCGAGGTCTCGCGGCCCAGGTTGAGGTAGCCGAGCCCGATGTCGACCAGGCGGCGGAGTCCGGAGGCGGCCTGTTCGGCGAGCGGGGTGCCCAGCGGGTGGTCGATCTTCCCCAGGACGTCGATGAGCTCGGCGACCTCCATCGCCATGTAGTCGGTGATGCCGTATCCGTTGACGCGGGTCGTACGCGCGGCCTCGTTCAGCCGTGCGCCGTCACAGGTGGGGCAGGTGCCCTGGGCGGTGAACTCCTCGACTGCCTTTCGGGTGCGGGGGGAGAGGGTGGAGATGTCCCGGCCCAGGTAGAGCCGTTGGAAGCGGGGCACGAGGCCCTCGTCGGAGGCGGAGGTGGAGCCGGGCTCGCCGTGCAGGAGGCGCTGCCACTCGGCGTGCGAGTAGCGCTTCAGCGGCTTGTCGAGGTCGAAGCGGCCGGTGCGGGTGACCAGGTTCCACTGCGCACCGCCGACGTTGAACAGCGGGAACAGCAGCGCGCCCTGGTTCAGTGACTTGGCGGTGTCGAAGAACTCGTCCAGGTCGGGCTGGACGGTCCGGCCGAGCCCGGCGCAGGTCGGGCAGGCACCCTCGGGCGTGTTGAAGGAGTACGCCGTCGCCATGCCCGCCGACGGCTCCCCGGCGCGCGAGAACAGCAGCCGGATGATCGAGGCGATGTCGGTGGCGGTGCCGACGGTGGAGCGGGCGTTGGCGCCGATCGGCTTCTGGTCCACGACCACGGCGGTGGACAGGTGGTCGATCCGGTCGGCGTCGGGCTTCTCGTAGCGCGGCAGCCGGTTGCGCACGAAGGTGGTGAAGGTCTCGTTCAGCTGCCGCTGGGCCTCCACCGCGAGGGTGGAGAACACCAACGATGACTTGCCGGAGCCGGACACACCGGTGAAGACCGTGATCGTGTTCTTGGGGATGCGCAGCGAGACTTCGCGGAGATTGTGCTCGCGTGCGCCCTCGATGACGATGTGCTTGTTCATGAGCTCTCTCAGGGGGTGCGTCTGCGACGGGGCGCGGTCGTCCCCAGGGCGTCGATGCGGGTGATGTCCTCGGCGTCGAGTTCCAGTTCGGCGCCGAGGAAGTTCTCAAAGATGCGTTCCGGGTGGCCCGACTTGGGGATGACCGGGATCCGGTGCGCCACGTGCCAGGCGATGACGATCTGCGCCGGGGTCGCCTCGTACGCGGCAGCGATCTCGACGAGAGTGGGGTGGCCCAGACCGGGCTTGCGCGGGCGCAGTGGGCTGTGCCCTTCCAGCACCACCCCTCGCTCCTCGTGTCCCGCCACCACGGCCGGGTCGTACAGCGGCGGGTTGAGCCGGATCTGGTTGACGGCCGGGGTGTCACCGGTCGCGGCGGTCAGCGCGTCGAGCTGGGCCAGGCTGTGGTTGCTCACCCCTACGTCGGTGGCCAGGCCCTCCTCGGCAGCGGCCAGGAACGCATCCCAGACCGCGGCGTTCTCGCCCGGGTCCTTGAGCGGGAAGTGGACCAGCCACAGGTCGACGCGTTCCAAGCCGAGGCGGTCCAGCGACTGCTCCAGCGCCTCCGGCTCGCCGCCGGCGCGGCGCTGGGCGAACTTGGTGGTCACGAACGCCTCGTCGCGCGGCAGCCCGCTGGCGGCCAGCGCCTTGCCGACCGCCTCCTCGTTGCCGTACAGCATGGCGGTGTCCAGGTGGCGGTAGCCGGTCTCCAGGGCCAGCGAGACGGCCCGATAGGCGTCGTCGCCTTTGAGTTGCCAGGTCCCGAAACCGAGTGGTGGCATCGCCAGTTGATTGGCCGCCAGGGCGCTGCCTTCGGTCATGCTTTGTCTTCCTTCTGCGGTCTCTTCCCGCGGCTGAGCGGTCTTGGAGGAGGGCGGTGCGTCCCAGGCGGGGTGTTGCTCGACCGGCTACATGCCGGGCGGTTGCCGCGTGGGTCGGTGTTCCGGCCCCTTCGGGTGGGGCGGTACCGCGCGGGTGGGGCACCGCCCGTCCTGTTCACCGGGCGGATGCGAGGTCCGCGGCCTCATCCGATGTCGCAGTGTTGTCGGCACCTTCGCTGGCGCCGGCGTCCTTGTTCTTGCGCCCGGCCTGCCGCGGGACCGCGAACAGCACCGCGAAGGCGACGAGGAAGGCCGCGCCGACATACGGCAGGGTCTGGGCGAAGGCATCGGGCATGTCGGCGGCCTGGGTGGCCGGGTCGCCCTCGCCGAGGTGGTTGAAGAAGATGAGCGAGGACAGGACGGTGCCCACGGCCTGGCCGAGCTGGGTGGTGGTGTTGTTCAGGCCGGAGGCGGATCCGGCGTGCTCGTGCGGGACTTCGGAGAGGATGATGTCCGCCAGCGGCGCGACGATCAGTCCCATGCCGATACCCATCGGCACCAGCGGCAGCATCGTCTGCCACAGCGTGATCTCCGCACCGTAGTGGCCGGTCATCCAGGCGAACAGGCCCATGCCGACCGCCGCGACGAGCGCGCCCACCTGGAGCACGGCGCGGCCGAAGCGCGGCACCAGTACCTGCATCGAGACGCCGGCGCCGGCCATCAGCAGCAGGGAGAGCGGCAGCCCGGACAGGCCCGCCTTCAGCGGGGAGAAGCCCAGCCCGAGCTGCAGATACAGCGCCCAGGACAGGAAGAAGACCCCAGAAGCCAGCCCGAACAGCAGCTGCACACCCAAGCCCCCCGCGAAGCTCCTGCGGGAGAACAGCAACAGCTCCACCAAAGGCGTGCCCCCGCGGCCTGCCACCCGGCGCTGGTGGAGGACGAACACTGCGAGCACCGGCACCGAGGCGGCCAGCATCACCCACGTCCAGGCGGGCCAGCCCAGCTCGCGCCCCTGCGTCAGCGGCAGCACCAGGAACAGCAGGCCAACGGTGGACAGCAGGACACCGACCACATCGAGGCGGGCTGCCTTCTCCGCCTTGGACTCGCGGATCAGGAGGGCACCCGCGATCAGGCCGATGATGCCCAGGGGGAGGTTGACCAGGAAGATCGGCCGCCAGCCCCAGCCGAACAGGTCGCCGTCGACCAGCAGCGCGCCGACCAGCGGACCTGCCAGGACACCGAGGGCGGTGACGGCCCCGTAGACACCGAAGACCTTGCCCCGCTCCTTCTCGGGGAAGGAGACGTGGACGATGGAGAGCACCTGCGGCACCATCAGCGCGGCCAGCGCCCCCTGCACGACCCGGCCGGCCAGCAACACCTCCGGGGTGGTGGCGATCCCGCACACCAGCGAGGCCAGCGTGAACCCGGCCACACCGGTGAGGAAGACGCGCTTGCGCCCGTAGAGGTCGCCCAGCCGCCCACCGGTGATCAGCCCCAGGGCGAAGGCGAGGGCATAGCCGCCCACGACCCACTGGACCTGGGAGAACGACGCCCCGGTGTCGTTCTGGATATGGGGAATGGCGACGTTGACGACGGTGACATCCACCGCGTCCATGATCGCCGCCACCAGCAGCACGGCCAGCGCCGCCCACCGCCGCGGATCCGGCACAATAGACACATTTCTTACCGTTTGAACGGTTTTGTTCTCAGACACGACTTCGACGCTAGACGCCCTTTAGGACACCTCGCGTCCGTAACGCCTGGAATGCTCGATGGCATGAGCACGGATATGCCCGCCCGGATGCTGCGCCTGCTGTCGCTGCTCCAGACCCGGCGCGAATGGTCCGGCGCCGAACTCGCCGAACGACTCGGCGTCACCGGCCGTACCGTCCGCCGCGACATCGACCGCCTGCGCGAACTCGGCTACGCCATCGACGGCACCACCGGCACCGCCGGCGGCTACCGCCTCGCCCCCGGCGCCGACCTCCCACCTCTCACCCTCGACGACGAGGAAGCCGTCGCCATCGCCGTCGCCCTGCGCACCACCACCGGCGGCGTGAGCGGCATCGAGGAAACCGCCGTCCGCGCCCTGGCCAAACTCGAACGCGCCCTGCCCACCCGCCTACGCCACCAGGTCTCCGCCCTCCAGCAGGCCACCGTCCCCCTGCCATGGAGCGGTGGCCCCCAGGCCGACCCCGCCGCACTGGCACTCCTGGCCACCGCCTGCCGCGACCACGAGATCACCACCTTCGCCTACACCACCCGCCACCGCACCCCCAGCACCCGCCGCGTCGAACCCCACGCCCTGGTTTCTTCCCACGGCCGCTGGTACCTCGTCGCCTACGACACCGAACGCCAGGACTGGCGCACCTTCCGCCTCGACCGCCTCACCGACCCCACCCCCACCGGCCACCGCGTCCCACCCCGCCCACTCCCCGCCCCCGACCCCGCCACCTTCGTCGCCCGTACCATCGCCCGCGCCCCGGTCCGCCACCACGCCCGCGCCACCGTCCCCGCCGACGCGGACACCCTCCGCCAACGCACCGGCGCCCTCCCCGACCGCATCACCCCCACAGGCAACGGCACCTGCACCGTCGACCTCTCCGCCGACCAGCCCCTCCACATCGCCCAGCGCCTGCTGGCCCTCGGCTCCAACGCCACCCTTGAGGCCGACCCCGAACTCGCCCCGCACCTGGCCGCCCTGGGACAGCAACTCCTCGACGCCGCCCAGAACATCAGCACCACAGCCGACCCCAACCGAGCAACCCCATGACGCCCACTGAACCGCAACCGGCCCTCTTCCCGGCCTCCGCAGTCACTCCCGAGCCACTCCCATCCCCCGACTTCCACGGCGTCACCTTCCACGAGATCCAGGCCCGCACCCTCCTCAACCGCAGGCGCGGTGCCGCACCCGGCGGCCTGGGCTGGACCCTCAACCCCTACCGCGGCTGCACCCACGCCTGCACCTACTGCTTCGCCCGCGACGGCCACCGCCACCTCGGCCACAACACCGGCGAAGACTTCCAGACCCACCTCTACGTCAAGACCAACGCCGCCACCGTCCTGCGCCGCGAACTGCGCACCGGCAAAACCGGCGACCAGTGGGTCATGGTCGGCACCTCCACCGACTGCTACCAACGCGCCGAAGGCCGCTACCAGTTGATGCCCGGCATCCTGCGCGCCCTCATCGACTACCGTGTCCCCTTCACCACGACCACCAAGTCCGCCCTCCTCCACCGCGACATCGCCCTCTACGCCGAAGCCGCCCGCGTGACCGACGTCCTGGTCATGACCTCCCTCGGCTCCCTCGACGACCGCGTCTGGCGCGCCTTCGAACCAGCCGCCTCACCACCCCGCGCCCGCCTCGACACCCTCCGCGCCCTGCGCGCCGCGGGCGTCCCCGCCGGCGTCCTCATCGCCCCCGTCATCCCCCACGCCGCCGACCACCCCGACGCCCTCAACAACCTCGTCGACGCCTGCGCCGAAGCCGGCGCCGTCACCGTCTTCCCCGACATCATGCGCCTCAGCCCCGGCGCCCGCCCCTGGTTCCTGGACCAAGCCGCCCGGCACCTCCCGCCCCACCTCCACCACCGCCTCGCCGCCGACTTCGCTACCCGGCGTGCCATGCCCCCGCACTACGTCCAGCAGGTCACCGACCACATCCACACCCGCGCCGCCCACCACGGCATCCCCCGCTGGCAGGACTACATCCACAGCCTCCACCACCCCACCCCGTGAAGAGCGTGTCTGAAAGATCGCGTAAGTCCGTGATGTGACAGCCCCGGGAGGTGGGACACGACCGCAGACTGGCCACCTCCGCCAGCTCGTCGTCACACGTGGGTCCCGCAGACGACTTCGCCGACGTTGTCCTGCACGGCGATCGAGTCGCGTATCCGAATTAGCGGGTCGAGTCGTCGCGGGGTGCCGGGCAGCCACGTTTTCTCAAGCCACCGAACCGCGACAAGCTAACAGCCACACCCGGACCCCTGAGTCCGACGCCCCTAGAAATGACCGTCTCAGGCCATGCTTGGAAGGTAGGACAAGCTCAGAGCATGCAAACGAACCCACCAGCTCCACTTGGAGGCTCGGGTGAAGCAGCAACTCAACGACCGCCAGTTCGCCGTATTGCAATGGGTCAGCCAAGGGTGCCCCGACGGGGTGTGGCAGTCCAGCTCCTACAAAATCAGCTGCCAGGCCCTGCAGAACCGAGGACTGGTCAAAGTCACCCGCCGACGCGGACACTGGAGCGCGGTACTGACCGAAGCCGGCGCGCAGTATCTGGCCCGCAGCGCCCCACCCGTGCCCACCCGGCACGAACTACCCCCGTCAGCACAGAACAACAAATCCGCGCCCTCCCCCGTACGCACAGGCAATGACCGAACCGCGAACCAGGCCGCACCCACCGCACCACGCATGGGGAAGTCCGCAACCCCGTCCCGAAAAACGGTCGTGGACGAGCTCCTGGAAGAACTCGCAGAAGCAGACGGCCGGATCATCAAGAAACCCGAATCCGGCCCCAACGCCGTGAACTGGCAGGGACGAATCAGCGCGGCACGTAGATCCGGAAAAATTCCGAAGACAAAAGAGCTGTACGGATTCCGCACTCCGCGCGGCTACGAAATCCACCTGGACGACATCCCCACCTGGCGCCTGGCCGATCTCGACCCCATTACCGTACCCACCAGACTCACCCACCCCCATCCCGTAATCAAAGCCCTGAAGAGCCAACCCCATCCCCTGGGCCTGACCAAAAGCGTGCAGCCACGAGCCCTGCGCATCATCCAGGCACTCATCACCGCCACAAACGCCCAGGGCCACACCAGCGAAATCGGACCGACCCACGGCGCACCCCGCCCCTATCGGCGGCGCAGCGCACCTCCCCACTTCATCATCACCGCCCAAGGACAGCCCGTCGGCTTCCTGTTCCTCCAAGGGCAGGACCGGCACGAGCACATCCCCACGGAACAAGAACTCGCCCGGGCCAAGAAGTACGCCTGGGCCGGCATCCGCCGCTACGACTACGCCTCCTCCGACCGCCTGCGCATCATCCTCAGCGGCGGCCAGCCCCACCGGGCCGACGAATGGGCCGACATCCCCGACCACCCCCTCGAAGACCAGCTCCCAGAGATCGTCCAGGAGGTGACGCTGCGGGGCGAAGCCGCCGCGCGCAAGCGCCTCGCCGAGCAGGAAGCAGCCAGGCAGCGGCGCCTGGACTGGGAGGCCGCAATGCACCAGGCCCGCATCGAATACGCCGAGGCATACCGCGTAGGGCACCTCGAAACCCAGGCGGAGGCATGGCATCGCGCAACCCGGCTCGCCGCCTACCTCGACGCCGCCCGCGCCCACATCGAGACCCTGCCCGGCGGACAGGCCAGAGCCGACGCCGAAGCCTGGCTCTCCTGGGCCACCACATACCTGGAGCGCCTCAATCCACTGGCCACACCACCCCGGCTGCCCGACATCCCCGACGCAACCGCCGACGACCTCAAGCCCTTCCTCCACGGCTGGAGCCCTTACGGCCCTCACGTCCACTGACCACGAACGGCAGAGGTCGACCCACCCGCACAGCGAGGAGCAGCCGGCCCGCTCCAAGGCAAAGCCTTCACAAAGCAGGCACCGCAGCCATCCCCCAGCGACTGTCCTGACCTGCACACAAGACGCCCTGACGACCCGTAAGGACGTGCGTCAAACGTGCGTCACGTGCGTCGAATATGCGTCAAGATATCGCCCGTAACGCACACCACGCCCATAACGCACACCACGCGAAACCGCAGGTCAGCGGCCCTTTCCAGCGGGCTCAAGGATTGCGACGCACTCCACATGATGGGTCATAAAAATAATGTGAATGAAAAACATGCGAAAAGAAACAGCAGCTCAGGGACCCCGCCGAGATCAAACCGGACAATTGGCAAGTGTGCGCTGTGGGCATTGCGTGCGCTACGGGCAACCTCTTGACGCACGCAGCGCACGCTTTGCTCTCTGTCCGCGTGCCTGTCGATAAGGCCACGTGGCACGAGTCCTGGACGGTCGCGCTACTGTTGATTGGGTATCCCAGTCGAAACCGAAGAGGCATGATAAGGCATCGTTGCAGGTCAGGGGGCATTTCGGGGTCAGCAAGTCAGCGCAACCCGCTGGCGCAAGCTCCCGCCCGGCCGGACTGCTCTGATCGTCCTGGCGGTCCTCCGGCACGACCAGCGGCTTTCCGGCTGGTCAGCCGCGAGCGAGCGGCGAACGAGCACGGCTTCGCCGACCTGAAGAACTGGCGGATCCTCACCAAGGTCCGTATGAACGCCCGACACGCGACCACGCTTCTTCGGGCTCTCCGCGTGCTGACGAACGCCGAGGTCCACCGCTGAGGGACGACCACCTCCCACCGATCACACCCCGACCCGCACGAGCATCCCCACCGCGGCCCCTGCTAGCCCGTGGACCTGTAACTTCAGGCTGAACCTCGCTCATTGGCATCAAACCCCTTCCTTTTGCGGCAGTGGCATGGACGTGTGCGGGATCTCAGCATTGATCATCTGCCGGATGGACAGGTACGGGGAGTCGAGCGGCCCTTCGCACTCCGGCAGGGGCCCACCATCGCCCAGGGAGTACCCCTCATGCCCACGCCCACAGCACCGTCCCACACCACAGGGGACGTTGAGACGATGCCGAAGCTGGCGTTGATCAAACGGTCCATGCGGCGGCTCACCAAGATGCGGACCTCGAAGAAGGCCATCGTGGCGGCGGGAGTCACCGTGCACTACGTGGTGTCGGAGATCATCGACGGCGCACACGTGCTGGCTGAGGCGGAGGGCGGCAAGAGGATCCTCCCGAAGCACATCAGCGGCGCGGTGGCCAACGACAGCGAGCTGGCCGCTGCCGACCACCCCTGGTTCATCCGCTCCGGTGAAGCGGCGGCCCGCAGCAAGTCCCTGGGCGGGCCCGGCGAGGCCGTGGCGCCGGCCGCGCCGCAAGAGACCGGGACGCAGGCCGGGAACCCTCGCAAGCACAGTGCCTTGCTCGGCGCGCACCAGTACGAGGCGTTCGTCAAGCGGCTGCTGAAAGCCCGGCAGGGGCAGGCAGCCACATCCTCGGTGCGAGTTCTGAACGACATCGCCAGCGACCTCGTCGCACGCATCGCCGAAACCGCCGCCGGTCTGGCCCTCAAGGCCGGCAAGCAGACCATCGGCGCCGACGACGTCCAAATCGCCGTCGATATCCTGCTGAAGGGGGAGCTCAGGCGGGCGGCCCTTTGCGAGGTCGCGGAGGCCCTGCATGCGGCAGCGCACCACCACACCGCGGCCGCAGCAGCGGGCAAGACGCAGTAACTCCTCCCTGACGCGTCCCGCAGCCGGGCCCGGTGCTCCCGATTGCTCAGTACGACACGGAACGATTGCTCAGTACGACACAGAACGTCACCACAGCGCCGGGAGCACCGGGCCGAGACGCGGGCATCGGCCGCTGCAGCTCACCACTCATAGGGGCAGTGCCTGCGCCAGTTCACGCCACTGCGCCAGAAGCTGGTGGTATCCCTGCCCTTGTGGCAGTACCACCTGCACCGCGACATGGTCGGCCCCCGCCTTGTGGAACTCCGCGACGCGCGTACGGATCCGTTCCACGTCGCCGAGTGCGACGAGGGCGTCGAGGAGGCGGTCGCTGCCGCCGCCTGCGAAGTCCTCCTCGGTGTAACCCGCGCGCTTGAGGCTGTTGGTGTAGTTCGGCAGGGCCAGGTAGGAGGCAAGGTAGTCACGGGCAGTATGGCGGGCGCGGGGCAGGTCGGCGTCCAGGACGACCTTCATCTCCGGCCCGAGGAAAGGCTGTTGCCCCAGGATTTCGCGAGCCTGCGCGGTGAACTCCGGCGTGACGAGGTACGGGATGGCACCCGCCGCGCGGTCACGGGCCAGCCCGAGCATCTTCGGGCCGATTGCGGCCAGCACACGCCGTTCGGCAGGCACCGGCATGGGGGCGGAGTCGAGGCCGGTCAGGTAGTCCTGCATCGCGGAGTACGGGCGGGCGTACCGCGTGGCGAACCGGGCGTGGCTGACGCCCAGACCGAGGAGGAAACGTTCGCGGTCGGCAGGGTCGAGGGCGGCCTCCCGCGCGGCGACATCGGCCGCCTCGTACTGCCAGATGCTGAGAATGCTGGTGGCCACCACCACACGGTTCGTCGCCGCCAGCAGGCGAGCGGCGTGGTCGAAGCCCGGGCTGCCGCCGATCCACAGGGCAGCGAAACCCATGTCTTCCAGCGCCGCCGCTGCCTCACGGATCTGCCCGGCCTCGGCGGGATCATCCGAGCGGAACCAACTGCTCCAGATACCGATCGGGCCAAGGCCCAGGACGGGTGCCACCTCTCTCACCTGCCTCAACAGTGGTCAGTGCCGGGCGCGGACTGCTCAGCGGCCGCCCGGCACGCCGAGGACAGCGGTGTCACAGGGCCAGCAGGTCCTTGCGTGGGCCGCCCAGCGGTCCGCCGCTGTCGAAGAGGGGCCCGCCCTCGGCGAGCGATCCGGTGTCGACGGCCTGGAAACCCGTACTGTCGACCAGCTCGGCCACTTTGCGTTTGGCGTTGAGATCGTCTCCGGCGAGCAGGACGATGCGGCGCCCGCCGTTGACGACGGGGTCCTCGGCGAGGACCTGGGCCGGGTAGGTGTTGAAGCCCTTGACCAGGCGGGCACCCGGGACGAGAGAGGCGACGACCTCGGTGGGCGGGCGCCCTCCGGTGTCGGCGTGCTCCAGACCGCTCGGCGTCTCCCGCAGCGGATTGATCGGGACGAGGACGATCCGTCCCTGCCAGGAAGAGACAGCGGCCGCCGCGCTCTCCTTCTGGTCCCACTGGACGGCCAGGACGACGATGTCACCGAAGTCGGCGGCCTCCTGCGGTGTCCCGGCCGATGCCTTCTCGCCGAGCTCGCCGACGAGCGGGGGCCAGCTTCTCCGGGCCGCGGGAGCCGGCCATCATCACCTGGTGCCCGGCCGGGTGAAGTGCCCGGCCAGAGCGGCGCCAAGGCGCCCGGCGCCGATGATTCCCACCTTCATGACCTCACCGTCGCACACCCTCGCGCGCCCCGCCTCCCGACGGACGGTCAAGCATCGCGCTCGACCGGGGCCCCCGCGTAGAACTTGCCGGTCATGTGGAAGAACTGCGTGCCGTTGACGGTGGTGTCGAACACGCGCTGCTCGGTGTAGTCCTCCACCTGGGTGACGTAGACGCCGCTGACCGGCTCGTACCAGGACAGGGCGTACTGGCAGGGCCGCAGCCGCGTTGTGCTGTAGGTGATCTGCTGCGTCAGGCCCGTGAGCGTCCCCGGCCCCTCAACCACCTTGATCGTCGCTTCGGTCGCCGAACGGAACGTGATCGTGGTCAGGAACGGGCCCTTGCCGAGGGGCGTATCAACCCCGAAATCCGCAGTCCACGTCTGGCCCACCGCGGGCACGGTCGCGTCCTTGTACTCCCCGCCCCCTTCACCGCATCCCGTGTCGCGACGCTGCGAGGAAGGCGCCTGCGCCTCAACTGCCGGAACACCGGAAGTGAAAACGGCCGAGGTGAGCAGCACGGACACGCAAACAAGCCGGGAGAGTTTCATGACGAGCTCCTTTGCTCCCCCCTGCAACCACCGGACCCACAGCACCGGGCCGGTGCCCAGCATTCCAGCATGGTCTCCTGCGGTCGGCGACCCGGGCAGGGCGAGGCGGCAGCGATGCCTCCCGCTGACGCGCTGGTTCCAACAAGCTCTTCCTCGCCGCCGCGATGGCTCCGAAACGCGAAACACCCACGCCGAAAACACCGGGGTAGTGGGAGGTTGGTGTCCGCGCGAGGATCTTCAGGTCGGGATCCACGCAGCCCGCCCGCCAGTGCAGGGAGTGAGCATCATGGCTCTGCCCGCACCGGCCGGACGAGCTGCCACCCCGATCCCTCACAGTGGTCAGGTCGCGACCTCGACGTGATGCGGCCTGGGGATGGTCACGGTCAGGATCCCGTCGGACAGCGACGCGCTGACCTCCTCGGACTTCACCTCAGCCGACAGCAGCGCCCGGTACTCGAAACGCCCGGTGCGGCGCGTAGCGCGACGCAGGACGCCCGCGCCTTCGCGTTCCTTCACCTCACCGGTGATGTAGACCTCCTGCCAGCTGACCTCGACGTCGATGTCCTCACGCTTGAGGCCGGGCAGCTCGCATGGAATCCCCAACTCCTGTCGGGTGCACGCGCGTTACGTCGGAATCAGGCCGCGGGCCGGTCAGGTGGACGGCTGCGTCAGGGCGGTGAAGCGGCCTGCGGGAGTGCGGTGCAGCCAGCCCCGGTCAGCTAGGCGCCTGAGCTTGTCGCGCACCGGTTCGACCTGTCCGGGCTGGGTGCCCCTGCCCGGCTGGACGCTGACGTCCTTGGCCGGGACCGGTTCCGAGACCGCGGCCACGATCTTCATGACCGACTGGTGGTCGGTGGGCAGCGCGCTCTCGTCCATGTCCGGCTCGCGGTGCGGGACCAGCAGCATCCCGCCCGCACCCGGAGTCGTCACCTGCTTCAACTCCTCAGCCACTGCCGGGTCGTCGGCCTGCCCGCTCCGCTCAGCCTCGATGAACTGCCCGATCACCACCTCTGCTGTCTCCAGCCGGGCCACCTCGGCATCGATCTCGGCGAGCTCCTTGCGCAGCCGTTCGGCGCGATCGGCCGGCACCACCCTTCGCTGCATCACCCAGACCAGCACGTCTGCCACCAGCAGCCCCTTCCCACCCGGCTCTCCTCGGAGCCTACGAGGCAGTTCCAACCTGGCATCGCAATTCCGGCGGACCGCCGATACGCCGGATGATCACCTGCTACCGATCACGCCCCGACCGGCACGAGCCCCTCAGCCCCCGCCCACGCCAGCCCCATGACCAGCAAATTCAGGATGAACAACGCTCAATGAAGTGAGCACTGCGCATCCCGCCGTCCCTCCTGGATGCGGTGCTTGGGGCTGTTGACTGCTTGCGCCGGGGCATCGTGGCGCGATTCCGGCTGCCGCCGTCGGCTTGGCCTGGAGACGCCGTCCACGGACTCGCCGAGTCTAGACTTGCAGAGTTTTTCAATTCGCTAGTTATCGTGACAGCCAAGTCGGTCCGAGGTATGGAGGTCTGGGGTGGGGGACGCCTACGAGGTGGATGTGGCGGAGGACGCGCTGCAGGTGGCCCGGAACGTCGGAGTCGATCCGAATGCGGAGCCTGATGGGAGCCGGGCATGATCGGTGCGCAGGTTCCGCTGTATCAGGCGAAGGCGGAGTTCTTCCGGATGCTCGGGCATCCGGTGCGTATCCGTGTGCTGGAGCTGTTGCAGGACGGGCCGATGCCGGTACGGGAGCTGCTGGCCGAGATCGAGGTCGAGCCTCTCGCAGCAGCTGGCTGTGCTGCGGCGGGCGGAGATCGTGACGGCGACCCGGGGTGGTTCGACCGTGGTGTAGGAGCTGGCGGGTGGGGATGTGGCGGAGTTGCTGGGGGCGGCGCGGCGGCTCCTGGTGGAGTTGCTTGCCAGGCAGCAGGACCTGTTGGCCGAGCTCACGGAGTCCGACGTGGGTGCGCGGGAAGGCCGGGCGTCATGAGGTGGGTGGGTCGTTTCCTGCCGTAGCGGCGGCAACTCCTGTCCGCCGCGGCCTGTGAGCACACGCTGTCGCAGGTGCGGCGGCATGTGTTCACTGTGCCCGTCCAGCCCGGTGCGGTGCGCGTGGCCAGGCAGGAGGCGGCCGCGAAGCTCCCCGAGTTCGGGATCACCCGAACTCGCTGCTTTCGGACGCGGCGCCGCTGGTCGTCAGCGAGCTGTGGCCAATGTGCTGCGCCACGCTGCGGACCGGTCGCCCACGGCGGATGGCGGGGTCACGGTCGGCGCAGGGCAGCTGGTGATCGGTCTGGCCGACCGGGATCCTCGGAGCCCGGATGTGGAGGGTGATGCGCTGGGTGCGGGGCTGCGGACGATTACGGAGCTAACCGCGCGGTACGACGGCACGCTCAGCGTGGAGCCCGGTTCGGCCGGCCATGGCAAGGACGTGCTGGCCCGCTTCGTCATTACCAGCGCAGACGCCGATACGAGCTGAGCCATGGCCGAAAGAAACGGATCTCGTCGATTTCAACGTACTCATGAAGCGGGCCAGCCGGACAGGGATCCCGCACGTATCCGCCCCTCAACTGCCGGGCGAGGCCACCGCCTCACCAAGACTGTGCAGGCAGCCGCCCGATGGCACCACTGCCCCCGGATGCACGGCGGACGCCGTCGACGCACCATGGAATCGATGTGAATGTTCCGACGGTCCTGCATCCGGGGTGGGCGACATGGACGTACCACAGGAAATGTCCCAGGCGCTCTCCGATAACCTCGCCGATCCACTCCCGGTCGAAGGGGTCAACGGCGTCGACATCGGGCTCGACGAGTCGGGCGAGCTGGCGATGCGGATCCTCGTCAGTGACCCGGACGACCCGCCCGGTGGGCTGCCGGAGACCATTGGTGGATTCCCTGTGCTGCTGGTGCGCGGCGACCCGGTCGCCGAGCAACGGTGCGTACCTGATGAAATGAAGCACAACGCGCTCGTCGGCGGGATCCAGATCGGCCCGCGGGCCACGATGGATGGTCTAGCCCACGCCGGAACCCTCGGCTGCATCCTGCGCGACAGGGCCAGTGGAGACCCCGTCGCCATAAGCAATGCCCACGTGATCTGCGGCATGGGAGGCGTGATCCAGCAACCTGCCCCGCACACAGACCCTCCGTTGAGCTCCGAAGAACTCGGCACGGTCCAGCACTGCGAGATCCCCAGCACCCCGGCGTTCTTTCCGACTCCTCACATGGGTGGTGTGTCCGGCTTCTTCGACGCGGCCACCTGCTCGATCGACAGCGCGATCATTAACGGCAGAACGGCGAGCGTAGGTGAGATAGCCGACATCGGCACCGTAACGGGCTTCGGCTCGCCGCACCTTGGCGACCGGGTACGCAAGCGCGGAGCTCAGACGCGTCTCAGCCACGGCGTGGTCAGCGGCTCACTCGGCAGCTACCAGATCAGGGACGAAAACGGCAAGATACTGTGGTGGATGCTCGGGCAGACGGCAATCACCTGCCTTCCCGACCTGGGCCTCAATCCGTGCGGAAGGTGGTCCCGGGACGGCGACTCGGGGGCGGTCGTGGTGAACGAGAACAACGAGATCGTCGCTTTGCACTTCGCCGGAGACGGGGTGAACGGCTACGCCACCGACTTCGCCACGGTCGCCGTCGCTCTGGGCGTCGGCCTGTGACGCTACACCTCACGATGCCCTGGAGAATCGCCACTCTGTACCCTCATCTGGCGGCCTTCTCCTGCGATAGGCGCCTCTGAGGAGGGGGCCGGTACCGGGCGCGCAGGGTCTTCACTCATCCGCTGCGGTAGGCGTGGACGAGGGTGTTCAGCACTGCGATTCCTGACGGAGGAGCCGGTACCCGGACGGAAGTGTGTGCTGTCTGGTGCCGGTGTCCCTCAGGAAGAGCAGGCTCACCAGGGGCGGGGCATCACTCGGGGAGTTCAGGGCCGGCCGGGTACACCAGCCACACCGCGACGTCCGGCGACCGCTCCCGCGTGCGGCAGCCGAACCGCATCACCTCGCACATCCCCTGAGTGTGCACCATCCGACCGACCCGCGTCCGGAGCTTCCCGTCCGGCCGATCTCATGAGCCCACGACGTGGGCTCAAAGGAGGCCGTGACCTTGCCGTGCTCGTACAGCAAGCCACCCACGGTTGCCAGCCGAAGGAACCGGCCCGGTCGACGGCAACAAAGAGGCGATCTTCCTCAACAGAGTCCTCGGCATCAGCATCCGCATCCTGCATGGCAATCCGGTCGAACCACGGATACCGCTTGAGAATCCCATGCAGGCCAACGATGACGGTGGGGAAACACAGGCACTTCCGGTAAGCAGACGGTGCTGGAAGAAGCAGTCTTCCAGCACTGCCATCAGCTGTTGATCACAGGCCGCAACCCAGCTTCTGTGTCGCGGTGATCTTCTTGTTGTCGCTGTCCGGGTAGCCACTGATGTCAACGTCGATGGCGCTGCGGAACTCGTACACATCCACGTTGTACGTGCACTTGTACGCGGCAGCCGTCCCCTTGCCGCGTCCACCACCGGAGTAGACGTTCTTGAATTCCTTAGTCAGGGTCTTCCATCCTGACCTCGCTTGGCCTACAGCCATACCGTGACCTTGGCCCGGATCCCGGCCGGCAGCGGAAGCTGCCCCCCGTTCGGATACGCACGTAGAGTTCCCCCTCAACGTTCGGTCGCGTCACGCTCAACGCGACACCCGAACGCGCACTCTGCTCTTGAACTTGAATGCATGAAGGCAGGACCTCACGACCGCTCACGAAGTCGTCCTTCAGAATCGCGGGGCGTGCTGGACGTGCACGACAGCTCCAGTCGGGCCGTAGGTCAGTACGGTGCCCTCCCAGCGGCCGAAGTCCAGGCCCGACCCGGCTGAGCCCAGGTTGTACGTCTGCGTGGCCGTGGAAGCCCGGACGAACGTGTTCAGCGTCTGTGCCATGCGGTAGCAGAAGACGTTGCCATCGCTGGGGCCGGGACCAATGAACGCCGCCGAGCAGGAGAACAGATCGACACCCGCGGCGAACTTGTTCTTCAGCACGGCAAGTAGCGGAAGATTGGCAGTGAACAGGTTCTCCTTACAGAACTGTACGAAAGCAGGCGCGCCATGGGCCATCAGCTTGAGGCGAACCGGGTCCGCGGTGTGGTCGACGGTGTGGGCGGAGCTGTCCAAGAACCACTGCAGCGGTGTGTCGGCGTCGACCTCGATCACGGTGTCACCCGCCGGTTTGCTGCCGGCCAGCCGTACGTCCCGGTACACGAGGCGGTGCGGGCGGAACGCGGCATCACCGGCGATGAGTTCGTCCGGGAAGGCTTCCGGTGCCCTGAAGAATCCCTTGAGCGCTCGGAAGGTGTTCTTGCCGGGCTCGACCAGCCCGTCCTGGAAGCCGAGTTGCAGGAGCTGGAAACGGCGGATCGCCCCAATGGTCTTCGGTCCGACCAGGCCGTCCACATCCAGTCGAGGGGTCGGTCCACCCGACGCCGAATCCACGTGGTTGAGCAGCATCTGGACGGTGAAGACATCGTCAGGGCCGTTGGCACCGCCTTCACCGACGCTCTCGGACAAGTTCCGGACACTCACTGCATCATCCATTCCCCTCAACCCGTTCCTCGTAAGAACCTCAACATGTGGAACTCTGGGTTCCACCCCCGCGAACTCGCGAACTGGACATCTAAGCCTGTGCGTTGAAATGTTCCTGAAGCGTTTGCTGGATTTCCTGGAGTACCTTACTGGTCTGTTTGAGCCTTGACAGGCGGGACGCTGCCGTTCGAGCGTAATCCGCATCTTCCCATGCTGCAGCGAACAGATACCCACTGAGAGCGTCCACGGCCGATTCGGGTCCGGCACCATGACCGCTCTTCAGTAAATAGCGATCCAATGGACTGTCATCGTCGGAAATCACGTTGGCAACTACCGAGGGGTGCCACTCTTCAGCATTTGTCAGCGAGTGATGAGTGTCAAACCTCACTGTGACCAATTCGTTCTTGGGAAGCTCTACGGTGTAGCGGCCCTCGTCGTTGGTGTACGCCTTCCCCATCAGATTCCGATCGCGATAGACACTGACCTTGATCATCGCGATCGGTGTGTTATCGATGACTGCTCGCACTTGCCCAAACATGAAGGTTTCCTGACGAATGCGCTGTGTCTGTCATTCACTGCGACAGCAGCCATGGCTCAATCATCCATGCTGCGGGCCATCGCCGGCAGAGGAGCAGCGCTCCTGAGTCTTTCCGGCTGCATCGGGGCCGGTTGTGGTGCCGATGTGCAGGAGAACCTGCTACTTCGGTCGCCTCTCACACGAGCTCCAAGGCCAGTATCCCCCGGTCGCTGCGGCACGCAACAGACGGGGGACACTGAGGGCCAGGCGTCGGCAGCCGCCGTGCCGCCTCCCGGTGGCGGGTATCCGCCACCGGAGTGAGCATGGAAGGGAGGTACAGGGTGCCTCCGCACCTCACCTCCTGCACGACCTCTGGACCACGCCAACGAGCCCGGATGAGGCGTTCGGCATGTCATTCCGCACCAGGCGTCCTGTTGCCGTGAGGCTGTGGGAAGAAGTACGGGACCAGCGCGGCGATGTGCGCAACCGTGACGGCGAGGGACAGCGCGATGCTCACCTCGTCGGCCACGGCGGCGAGCACGGCGGCGAGCACGGTGGCGGCTTCGGCGGTGGGGGATTCGGCGGTGGGCCGCCTCATGGGCCGCCGCACCCCGGTCCGCCCCATGGACCTCCGCATCCTGGTCCCGGACCCCACCCGCCTCCGGACTCCGGGCCGCACGAGGAGGATGTCGCAGAGGGGCCGTTCCGGTTGGTGCGGCCGGCGGACATGCTCGTCGTCGACATCGGCCTGGTCAACCTGCGCTTCAACGGCCGCCGCCTGGTGCGGCGGGATCCGGGCGAGCCCGCGCTCGTCCTGGCCGGGCTGCCACCGCAGCACGTGCTGGAGGAGGTCCCCCCGCAGCTGGGCGTCGCCGCCCTCGGCCCCATGAAGGCGTTCACCGCAGGCTCGACGCACCTGGCCTTCTCGGTGCCGGCCAACATCGATGGCCTGGAACTGTCGTTGGACGCGTTGCTCGACTGGGCGCGCCTGGTACCGATGACCGTGCCGGTGGGCCCCCAGAGCCCGGACACGCCGGGAACGACGGTCTTCCAAGGCATTCCCCGCAGTGTCATCGAATTCCCCACCCGGCTGCTGATCACCTACGACGAGCCCGTGGACTGGGTGGGCAGGGTCCAGCCTCAACAGGCCGACGGTCGCACCGCGTTGTGGCACGCCCGATTGCACGGCGCACGGGACGGCGACGTCCTGCTGCGGGCATTCGCGACAGCCGGGGATCGGGGCGTACTACCCGAGAGCAGTCCTCTGACCGTCGAGAACCTGCGGGACATCGTCACCCTCACCAGCCGGGCCGAGCTGACCGGCCCGGGTGGCGGCGTGCCCCTCGAAGTCCCCAGCGCGCCGTTGCATGCCGAGCAGTTCATCGTCACGCCGCTGGGCTCCTCGGTCCACCTGCACGGCGCCTGGGAGCCGGCCGTGCGACGTCCCCCGAGCCTGCGGGCGTACGACCACATCACGGGCTTGGGACGCGACCAGTACATCCGCATCGTCACGTCCGGCCGGTTGTCCACCGGTCATGAGGCGTTGCACATGAAGGAGTTCAGGCGGGTCTTCGTCGCGCGCCCGGATGACGGAATCGTCGCCTACCTGCAGCGGGAGGACCGCGTCATCGTCAAGCAGCCCGAGGTCTCGTACGGAGCGGACCCCCGTTTCCGGCATGGCGGACGTGAGATGCCGTTCCGTGCGCTGCGCATCACCGACCGCGTCACCCCCGTGGTGGAAGCGCCCGACCCCCCTACTGACACCGTCGCCTTCTGGGTGCGTCTGCAACGTGACGGCAAAGACCACGAGTTCACCTTGATCGGCACGGACAGCGAGGAGCGGAAGGTCAGCTTCACCATGCCGCTGGTATTCGTGCCGGACGGACTGGCCGATGAGCAACAGCAGTTGAAGGATCTGTACGACCCGGCGAAGGAACCACCAGGCGACAGGCGCCTGGACAAGCGCCTGAACCGGCCGATGGGCGGCCAGGTGATGGCCATGGCGCAGCCGCCCGCCGACGCTCCCGGCAGCACCAGTCACGCGGTTGGCACCCTGACCTTCGGGTTCGGCTCGGCAGACGGCCCGCCCGTGGTGGGTCTGCCCCGAGTCTCCGCCGCGACGGTACGCGTCCCCGCCATCGAGCAGTTCGTCCCGAACGCCGGTGAACTCTCGGTCGCATTCAACGACACCTATCTCCGGCAGACCATGGCGGGCCATCCGGCGGGCGCCTACCTGGAGCTGACGAACGCGGTCGGCCTCACCTTCGGGGCGGAGCAGGCCGGTGGACTCGCCAGCCCCAACGCCGCGGTGAAGCTGATCACCAGCCAGGCAGGCGTCGTCCCGGATGTCTTCCAGACGGACAACACCGGAGCGGTCGTCGGCGCACTCGACATCGCCATCATCAGGAAGGCTTTCGGTGGGGCGCAGCTGCTCGGCATCGACCTGCACCCGTACCTGAAGAGCATCGCCAAGGACAGCCTCGGCGCTCTGCGGCAGCTCGGCGATGAGCAGATCGAGGCCATCCTGCGCGACCCGGAAGGACTGCTGCCGGCGCCCGTGCTGCGCATCCGCGACCTGGCGGACGGACAGGGCCAGGAACTGCGGTATGTGTGGAAGCCCCCGTTGGACCAGCCGATGAAGGACGGGAAGAAGGACCCGGACGCGTTCATCGATGTGTCCGGGGCCTCGCTGATTCTGGATGCCCGTACGGTCCGCTCGAAGGACGCCGTGGACCAGGCCACCGTGGCGGGCAGACTGAGCAACTTCGCGCTGGACTTCGCCGGCATCGCGAAAGTGGAGATCGCCGACCTGAAGTTCACCACAGCCCCGGGCAGGAAGCCCGATGTGACGGCGAGCGGTGTGGAGCTGAAGTTCAGCAACGACCTGGAGTTCATCAACACCCTCCGCAGCGCCTTGCCCGCCGACGTCTTCGGCCCCGGCTCGTTCGTCGACGTCCAGCCCACCGGCATCCGTGCGGGCTACCAACTCGCACTTCCGGCCCTCGGCCTCGGTGTCTTCACCCTGTCGAACGTCGCGCTGTCGGCCGAGCTGGCGATCCCCTTCACCAACGAGCCGGTCTCCTTCCGCTTCTCGGTCTCTGAGCAGAAGCACCCCTTCAACGTCACCGTCTCCCTGTTCGGTGGCGGCGGCTACTTCTCCATGCTGGTCGACACCGGAGGCGTCAAGGAGGTCGAGGGCGCCATAGAGTTCGGCGGCAGCGCGGCACTGGATCTCGGAGTGGCGAGCGGCGGGGTGTCGGTGATGGCGGGAATCCGCTTCGTGCTCGCCGGCAACGACGTGTCCCTGAGCGGCTATCTGCGGTGCAACGGCTTCCTGACCGTGCTGGGCATCGTCACGGTGTCCGTCGAGTTCTACCTGGAACTCGGCTACGAGAAGCACGGCCATCAGTCGGTGGTGCGAGGCAGGGGCACCCTCACGGTCAGCGTACGGATCGCCTTCTTCAGCAAGTCCGTCCAGCTCACACTGGAGCGGAGCTTCGCCGGCGCGCCGGGCGACCCGACCTTCGCCCGCTGTGTCTCGCAAGACGACTGGCGCGAGTACTGTGCGGCGTTCGCCGCGTGAGCCGTGCGGGAGACGACCATGGACTTCGAACAGCACACCAACTGGACCGTTCTCCCCGCCGGGCTCTCGGACGACGGCACCCAGGCCCGGGTGTCGGTGTTCATCGCCCCGCGGCTGGCCACGCCCGGTGCAAAGGGCCGCACCGCGCTGGCACACTTCCCCGACTTCCTGCGCTGGCCGGACAAGATCAAGGCGGCCACCTTCGCGTTCGGTACCGGGGACGACCCCTCCGCGCCCGCCGCTGCTCCGACGCCCTTCGTCAGCGGGCTCAAGCCGCACGGCCCGCCCCCCGACACGGACTTGTGGCAGCGCCTCTTCACCACGCGCACGCCTGTGGACCCCTACGTCTTCGAAGAACACACGGACCAGGAGAAGTTCCACACCTACTCGGCCGACGCGGTCGGCAACTTCACCAAGGGCACCTACGCTGCGGCGGCCAAGGCGTCGCCCGAGACACCGCCCCCGACCAGGGACCTCCTGCGCTCGCTGAGTGACGTCCCAAGGGGCGTCGGGGAAGCGCCCACGGCGACCGGCGACACCGCCGCGGAGGGCGCTCCTCCCATGCCCCCGCAGCTGGCCCAGCTGAACGAGTTCCACACACTCAAGCGACGGCCCATCCCGTTCGTCGGCGCAGTGCCGCCCCCGCCGCCCCGGCCGCCCCGGCACGACCCCGACTTCCACCAGATGCTCACCGCGCTCGGCGACCATCCCACCCTGCTGCGACGCCTTGGACTGGTCCTGGACTTCCTTCTGCCGGCCGCCCTGCTCCCCGTCTCCTCGGGCAAGCGGTTCCTGACCATCACCCCCCAGTGGGCATCCGAACTGGGGGAGGGTTCGCACGATGTGCCCCCTCGCACGTACTACGTCTTCCTCCCGGACCGCCGCGCCTTCGTCCCCGGGGCCGTGGCCCGCACGGACGCCGATCCACTGCCATCGCCGTCCCGCGGCCTGGTGGAGCTGACGGGAAAGTTCGCCGTCGAGCAGGCCGACATCGACGGCGCCGCGCGCAAGCTGATCTCGCCGCCCAAGGACGCCAGGGGACTCTCCCCGGTACGGACCCATGGGATCTCGCTGGTCAGGAACGAGCGCCTGGGCAGCCTCACGGAGGAATTCACGCGGGCAGCCGAGCATGACGAGGTATTCACCCGGGTGCT
Source organism: Streptomyces sp. NPDC001339 (assembly GCF_042895955.1). Lineage (NCBI taxonomy): Bacteria > Bacillati > Actinomycetota > Actinomycetes > Kitasatosporales > Streptomycetaceae > Streptomyces > Streptomyces sp. NPDC001339. Next base: position 604,848 of record NZ_JBIAWT010000006.1, read on the forward strand.
CGCGCACCGAGGCGCACGTGTCCGAGCGCCGGACCCTCAGACTCCGGGAGTCGCCGCCCCGCACGAGACGGCGGAGCCACCACCCCCCACGCTGGTCGCCGAGGACCTGGTCCGCGGCCACCGGATGGACATCTGGGATGAGAACCAGCAGCGGTGGTTCTCTCTGCACGAGCGCGTTGTGGAGTACCGGCAGCCGCATGGCGGACCGCTCCTTCTGACGGCCTCCGACGAAGGTTTCTTCCAGGCCAACCTGGCCTCACCACCGCCAGAAGCCCGGAACAGCGGCCATCTCTACGTCCCCGAGCAACTGGTCACCTGGGACGGATGGTCGCTGTCCGCGCCCCGCCCGGGCCTGGTGCTGGACATCGATGAGGGATCGGTCGAGGAGAACAGAGCCCCCAACCAGCCGGTGCCGCTCACCAACGAAGCGCAGACGAAACTGCCGCTGGAGATCATGTGCAGGGCGCGGCCCGGCACGCTGCCCAGGCTGCGGTTCGGCCACCGGTACCGGGTACGGCTGCGCACCGTCGACCTGGCCGGGAACGGCCTCGACGTAGCGGAGGCCGACGCCCTGCAGGACGGGGAGGGCCTGACGCTCCCCGGCGGTGAGGGACTGCTGACCTTCCAGAGGTTCGAGGCCGTCCCGGCCCCCGCCGTGGTGCCCAGATCCCCGTTCGGGGAAGGTGCCTCGGCCTTCCGGATGGTGATCCGGAGCAGCCCGGGCTCCGCTCCGCCACCGGCCGCGGGAAGCGGGCGGGCGGTCGCCCTGGTCAACGTCCAGTTCGGCAAGGTCAACGAGGACGTCCGCATCGTCCAGCAGGCCCTCATGGACCAAGGCCACCCGCTCGTGGGCGATGCGGACGGCGACTTCAGCGATCAGACCCTGGCCGCATACGCCGCCGAACAACGCGCCCAGGGCTTCTCGGAGAGGGACGCCGACGGCCACCCAGGCTGCAAGTCCCTCACCGAGCTCGGCCGCAAGAGCGGCTTCGCCGTGGACTGCGGCACCGGCACGGGTGCCGGAACTGCCGCCGGCAGCGGAGCCGGCAGGACGGCGGAGCAGTACGCCGCGGACTTCAACCGGTCATCGCTGGTCACCACGGAAGGACACGTTCCGTACGAGGGGGCCGACGAACGCCATGTGGTGGCACCGAAGGCGTCGCTCCGCTGCGTCGAGTGGCACGGCCTGCTGGACGAGGCCATCGGCTCCACGGACCAGGGCGTCCAGGACGCGGTCTACGAGCTGGCCAAGCGCGAGAGCGGCGCGCTGAACGACACCTCCCCGTCCCGGCCGGACGTCCGGGTGGAACCGATCACGTCGCCGGCGGCGGATCCCAGCAACCCGGCCATGACCGCCCGGTACACCGGTGAGCGGATTGAACTGCCCTATCTCCCCGATCCGCTGTCCACCGGAGCCGTCTTCCTGGACCTGCCGGGAATGCCCGCCGGGCAGCCCTTCCCGGTCCCCTGGGACGGCGACGTCTGGCACCGCCCCCGGTCTCTGCGGCTGCGGCTGGCCGAAGGGACCGCGCCGCCTAGCTTCGACGAGGCGAGCCGGGTGCTGACCGTATCGCTGCCGAAGGGCGTCGTGGCGACCGTCCGGGTGTGCTCCAGGATCGACTTCGACGAGACCATCATGGGCATGGCTGCTTGGTGCCGGGAGCAGCCGGAGCGGGCACCGACGCGCGAGCCGGAGACGGAGGCCGAGGCAGCGGCGAGGAGAACCGCGGCGGCGCGAAGAACCGACGACACGCTGGCACTCGCCGCGGCCAGCCGGCACTGGATGTTCACCCCGTGGCAGGAGCTCACCCTCGTGCACGCCGTGCAACAGCCGCTGAAGACACCGGTGTTGACCCTGACGCCCGCAGCCGCCCCGCGTGCCCGCGGCGCGACCGCCGAGCACCTTGCCGGCACCATCGCACTGGACGAGAACAGTACAGACCGGATCGACCTGGTCGCCGAGTGGACCGAGGTGACGGACGCCGGCCCCACTGGCCGTGACACCCGCCAGATGACTGTCCCGGTCTTCGACCTGCTGACGGCGCGGGCGAGCCGGGAGGGCGTCCCGGGCACCGAGCCCGCCCTCCTCAAGAACGGCGTCCTGACCTTCAGCACACAGGCGGCCGAGAACAGGGCGCAGGCAAGCCGGAACGAGTCCCGGCCCGTCCCGCCCATACCCGCCAAGCACGAGTTCGGCGACACCAAGCACCGGACGGTGCGCTACCACCCGGTGGCCGGCAGCAGGTTCGCCGACTACTTCCCACCGCAGTTCGCCGCGCCCGGCCAGCACGCACTGACCGTACCGGGGCAGGCGAAGGAGCACTCGGTGCCGAGCAGCGAGCGCCCCACGGCGCCGCGGCTGCTGTACTGCGTGCCCACGCTCACCCTGGAGCACATCGACGGACCGCCCGGCACGATCGTCCACCGCCGGCGCGGCGGCGGCATCCGGGTGTTCCTGGGGCGCCCGTGGTTCTCCTCCGGAGACGGCGAACTGCTCGGCGTGGTTCTCGGCGAACAGCCGGGGGGCGATCCGGCCTCCGTCCGGGACTCCTGGGTCACCCTGATGGGCCGCGACCCCATCCACCGTTCCGCACCCGTCTTCGCCCCGACCGCGGAAACGTTCACCAACGCGGTGCGGCAGTCCGGGAAACTCGCTCTTCCCACCCCCTCCGGCCCCCTCCCCGTCACAGTCGTCGGCTTCACCCCGCAGTTCGACGAGGACGAGGGCGACCGCTGGTTCTGCGACCTGGACCTGGACACCGGGGACGCCTGCCTGCCCTTCGTCCGGTTCGCCCTGGTCCGCTACCAGCCGGATTCCATTCCAGGAGCCGAGATCTCCCCGGTCGTCCTCGCCGACCTGGTGCGCACCCTGCCCGACCGGGAACTGAGGGTCACGCCCGGCGATCCGCTGTCGGTCAGCGTCACCGGCCCCTCCTGGGACCCGACCGGATCGCTGCCGCCGCAGATCACCGCCACGCTGCAACGCCGCAACAGCCTCGTCGCCGACGCAGACCTCGGTTGGGTGACGCTCGACGAGACCGCCACCGTACTCACCTCGGTCGACGCGGAATCCTCCCGGACGCCCTTCTACACGGGCCAGGTCCCCATACCGCCCCGGCGGCGCGGGATGCCGCTGCGCCTCATGGTCATCGAAACCGAGGGCATCCGCCCCGACGGCCCCACCCCGCCCACGACCCCGGGGCCGGTGATCTACTGCGACACCGTCGACCTCCCGCCGCGGCCCGGCGGTCCGGGCGGTGGTCCTGGCGGCCCTGGCGGTCCTGGCGGGCACGGTGGCCATGGGGGCCATGGGGGCCACCGCCGGCCCGGGTGAAGCCTGCCCGGGCCGCATCTCGCGGCTGGTGCTTGGTCAGGTGCGCTAATGCGGAAAACTTGGTCGAAAACTTGATCTCCGAGATGATGGGAAAGGGAGAACGATGAACCAAGCAGATACGCTCATCGCCATCGAAAAGACCGAGGTTGGGTATCGCGAAGGTTTCTCAAACGGTCACTACAACAACCATCAGAAGTTTTCCCCCGCAGTCCCTGGACTGGAGTGGTCACAGAACCAGGCATGGTGCCAGACGTTCCAGTCCTGGTCCTTCCAACAGGCACATGAGAAAAGCCTCGCTCCGGCCACCGCCTCTTGCGCAACCGCGGTCAACTGGTACAAGAGCCGGGGCAGGTTCTCGTTCTATCCCGCGATCGGGGCGCTGGCGTTCTTCGGCCCCGGGGGAGGCACGCATGTCGGACTCGTCTACAAGTACGACGCCGACAACGCGTACACGATCGAAGGAAACACCAACGCCAACGGTTCGGCCGAAGGCAACGGCGTGTACATGAAAACGCGTCCTCGTAGGGACAGTTTCCTCCACGGCTACGGGCTGCCGGCCTTCGAGGAAGGCGTCATCACAGCCGATCCCGGTCTGAAGGGCAAGCCCGGCTTCACGTACCAGGCCACCGCCTCATCCAGAGAGGCCGGTTCGCCCCCCACGACGCCCGTCGAAACCACCCTGCCGTGGGTGTCCTCGAACCAGCTCCTCTGGGCCGCTGTCCACTCCGTGGACGAACAGCGGGCCGTGGAGCCCGGCAACAGCAATCCCGCAGACGATGTGGGGCTGGTGCAGGACGCGCTGGAGAAGGTCATGGGCGTCGCCACGGGCGACCCACACGGCGTGTTCGATGCGGAAACGCAGAACCTGTACGACAAATTCCGCAGGGAGAAGCTGGGCTACTCCGGGGCGGATGCCATGGGCGCCCCCGGAACGCAGTCGTTGGTCGAACTGGGGCAGCGGTCAAAGCTGTTCAACGTACGCGCAGGCTCGTCTCCGGCTCTCGCGCTGCCCTCGGTGAGCGTGAACCAGGTGATATGGGCCGCGACACACAGCGCCCAGGAAGAAGAGGCGCAGCCAGCCGGGGCCGCCAGCACGAAGGTCGATGTGGCTCTGGTGCAGGACGGGCTGAAGAAGGTCATGCACACGGTGGTGGCCGACGCACCCGGAATCTTTGAGCAAGCCACGCAGTCTCTCTATGACGATTTTCGTCGTACTGTGCTGAATTTCACCGGCGACGATGCCACCGGGCGCCCGGGCGGGGAGTCGCTGAGCGAACTCGGGCAGCGCTCGGGACTGTTCCAGGTCGATTTCGGTTCGCCTGTGGGCGGGCTGACGGGCGGCACGCGCCTCAGCGGGTCAGCGGCAATTGACCCGAAGGATGTGACGTTCAATCGGCATATGAGCGAGGGCAGCCTGGAGGACTGGATCACGGAGGCGTGTTCGGCAGCCGGAGTCCCCGCAAACCACCATTGGATAAGGGGCATCAAAACCGCCGCCGCGCGCGAGTCGTCCGGCAACCCCAACGCCTGCAATCTGTGGGACACCAACGCCATCACGCCGCACGGATTCAGTGAGGTCCACGACTTCGGAGACGGTGTCCGGCGCGATGGAGTACCAAGGAAGATGAACGGCGCTCTGGCCCCGTTCCAGTGCTCCCGGGGCGTCCTGCAGTGCATTCCGCAGACATTCGCCTCGCGCCACGCCGCCGGTACGTCGGTGAACATCTACGATCCCGTGGCATCGATCGCCGCCGCAATCGGGTACGTCCGCAAGAGGTACGGTGTTACCGCGGACGGTTCCAATCTCGCCGCGAAGGTCCGGCAATTCGACCCCAACCGGCCGGGCGGTGGCTACTGATGGCGAGCTCGGCGAGCAGCTCGTTCTGCCCGGTCAGCATCTCCGTGCGGGAATGGACAACAAGCGCGCAGGCATGGGTGGGTCCTTGACGGTGAGGGTGGGATGGACGCCCGGCGAGTCGGCAGCCGGGCTGTCGCCGGTCCAATACAAAGGTCAACCAGCCCCGTCAGGGCAGTGGGACCGCGTCACGCAGAGACTCCCAGAGAAGAGATCCATCACGTGACGGCATCGACGAGGTACGGACCGCCGATTCTCAGGAGGGCAAAGCTGGTAGCGCCCTCGCTCTGGGCGCCAGCCAGAGCGAGGGGCGAGAATTACGACTTGGGCACGTCGGGAAGGGCAATGATCTTGGCCAGGTGGTCCCAGTCGACTTCGGCATCCTCCAGACGGAAGCAGTGCGGGTAGCGCAACGCAAGCCGACTCGGCGTCGCCCCGGCCCCCTCAGCAACGGCCCACACAGGAACGCCGGCCTTGAGCCACTTCTCCAGGCAGGAATCGCGAAGGCTGGTGACATGCTTCCCCAACCCCGCTTCGAACTCGTCCGTATGCAGGACCACCTCACGCGCCTGTCGCCACACCCTCCGGTACACCGAAGGCGACAACAGCCCGCCGCACTCACCGGGGAACAGCAGATCGCCTGGCTTCAGCGCAGCAACACCGATCCAAGCCCGCAGCAGGTCGGCGAGCTTGGTACTCCAGCTGTAGATCGTGATCTTGCTGATCGGGGCCTCGCCGCGCTCCGCGTTGCCAGGAGCAGGCCCGCCGCGGCCGCCCCGAGGCGGCCTCCGGCCTCATCGGGCGCCGCTGGACGACGCGGCGCGACAAGGCACTGAAGAAGTGATCCGGGAAGCTCTCGAACTGGCCGTGCTCTCCGACCGGTTGCCCCGGGCAGGGGTCAAAGCGGTCGGCAGCTGGTGGAACCGGCAGTTCGGCCCGGAGCTCAACCTGGTCGGCGCGGACCGCGCACCGGTGGCTCGCGAGGCCCGATTCGTCGGCTCGGTCAAGTCGCTGGGCACCCCCTTCGATGCCCACGGCCTGTCCACATTCTTACGCCGCGCCGCCTCCGCGTAGCAGGCTTCGATCTCACCCGCACCGGCCTCGCCGCCGCCACCCTCTCCGGCACCGCCACGGATCTGGACACCGCCCCGCTCGACCTGCCGTGGAACCCGGACGACATCCTCGCCGGCTGGCGAGGCTGACCTGCCCGCCGGGCCAGCGACACAAAATCCCAGGTCGGAAGCGCTCCGACCTGGGATTCTTGGGCTGAGTACCCTGCCCCTACGGCGCCGACAACCTGCGCGAGTGGTCACTCAGTTACGGCGACGGCTGTGTTTTGGCCAGCGGAGATCCACCACTGTCCTTCCCTCTTCACCAGCACCCACGTCCCTACATTGGCACGCATGTGTTCTGACACGACGATGGGCTGCCGGAAGAAGACCACGGCGACGTCCGGGGTCGGAAAGGTGATGCGCTCGATTTCGTACCAGGTGTTGATTCCCTCTGCATGCCCGGCCAGGCGCTCGCTGTGATACGCATGAATCTTCTCCCAGCCAAAGAACCGTGTGCCGTTCACTGCCGTGAAGACGATATCCGCGGTGAACCGCTCGTCGAACTTCACGGCGTCATGCTCAGCGAAAGCTGATCCCAAATCAGCGAAAATTTCCTCAATGAGGCGCGCATCGTAATTATTGGTCTGAAATCCCTGAGTATCCGGGCGATCGGTCATTCTTCGCTCCCTGGTTGAGACGGGTGCGGCCACCGTTGATCATCGTGAGTTGTGTGGACTGACGAAGAGACGGTGGCCGCGGCTCACAGCATAGATCCGGGCCGTTGGCGGAAGGCGTTCGAGGTGGCCGTGGGCCGTATCGCGGGCCGGTTCGCCCGGGTCGATCCCCGGCTGCGGGCCAGGCGGTTGGTGCTGGGGCTGCTGTCGGAGCTGCCACGCAAGAACTGCTGGACGATTGCGGAGTGTGCCGGGGAGAAGACCCCGCATGGCATGCAGCATCTGCTGTGCCGGGCGTCCTGGGACGCCGATGCCGTGCGTGACGATGTGCGCGAGTATGTCGTCGAGCATCTCCGTGACGATGCGGCGGTGCTGGTCGTGGACGAGACCGGCGATGTGAAGAAGGGCACCCGCACCGTCGGTGTCCAACGCCAGTACACCGGCACTGCCGGCCGGATCGAGAACTCCCAGGTCGCCGTCTATCTCGTCTATGCGGGCGAGCGAGGGCACGCAGCGGTGGACCGGGAGTTGTACGTCCCGCGCTCTTAGACCTCAGACCCGGATCGATGCCGGGCGGCCGGGCTGAGCGAGGACACGGTGTTCGCGACCAGGCCGGAGCTGGCCCGCACGATGATCGAATGGTTCCTGGACGCCGGGCATCACATCGGCTGGGTGACCGGCGACGAGGTCTACGGCTCCAATCCGAAGCTGAGGGCGGCCCTGGAAAGCGCGGTCTGAGCTACGTCCTCGCGGTGGCCTGTTCAGCTGAAGTGCCCACCGGCGCAGGAAAGTTCCGCGCCGACACGCTGGCCGGGAAACTCCCGAAGCGGGCCTGGCAGAAACTATCCGTCGGACGCGGCGCGAAGGGACACCGCTACTACGACTGGGCCGTCATCGACCTCACCGACCCGGCACCGGGCCACCGTCACCTGCTGATCCGACGCAACCGCACTATCGGCGAACTTGTCTACTACCGCTGCCATTCCACCAGGCCAGTCCCGTTGCGCACACTGGTCCGGACGGCCGGATCCAGGTGGCGGGTGGAGGAGACCCTCCAGACCGAGAAGGCCCTGGCCGGACTCGATGAACACCAGGTCCGCCGCTACCCGTCCTGGAGCCGTTGGGTCACCCTCGCCATGCTCGCTCATGCCTTTCTCGCTGTCGTCCGCGCAGACGAACACGCACGCCGCATCGGACCGGACGACCTGGCTCCGCTGACCTGCAACGAGATCCAGCACCTGTTTCTCGCGGTCACCGTCCGACCGCTGAACGACCTCGTACACCGACTCAGCTGGTCCGACTGGCGACGCCGCCACCAGGCACGATCACAGTCCAGCCACTACCGCCGACAAGCCGCAACCCGGACATGAAGATCACGAACTACAGCTGGAGTATGAGGAGTCACAGGCACCTTCCGACCTTCACCGGCCCGGATCAGCAGCTCGCCGAACCCGCTTCCCGGAAGCGTCACGTCGTCCGCTCGAAGCCGGCCGCCTCGCCGGAACGCAGGGCCGCTCCCGCAATGCAGGCAAAGAAGGGGTACACGGCACTCTGTCCCCCGGTGTTTTCCCGCGCCCATTCGAGCAGAGACCGGATCTGCTACCGGGAAAGCAGGGATGATTCATCTATTGCAAGCTGGGACAAGCTACTTGACTCCTCACAAGGGGCATCGGGATGTGTGGGCATCCCCTGGCAGATTCAATAGTCCGCAAATTCGCCGGTTTGGCCAACCGGCGATCTCGCGCTATGTTGCGCCGACCCTCACGCTCACGGCCTCTGGATTCGCGTGAAGAGAACCGGCTGCGGGTCACCGCGGCTTCGAAGGACCGCTCTAGGTTCACTTGCTTCGCCGCTCTATTCCAGTTCGTTCCGGACCTCATGTGTCTGCCGCCGGCGAATCAGCACAATGCCCCCGAATCACGAAGACCCACCCACGAGAAGGCTCACCTTGGATGCCCGAAACGGCCAGAACAGAGCAGATGCCTTCTAAGCACCTGCTCTGTTCACCAAAGCCCACGGGTGATCGCGCCACCACGATGGCTCGTCCATTCACCCGCAACCTCACGATGGATGAGCTGATCGCGAGCTGACAGAACTAAAGATCAGGCTGAGATCCTGAACGATTCTCCGCTTGTGCTGCGGCGTCGCGGAAGGTACGAGATCGAATGCGGCCGTCGTGCTCAGCTCCGCCCGGCGGAAAGTCCACCGCTCATGCACGCTCCGTCTCCCAGACGAGCGAAGTCGGCTGGCGATCGGCGTACTCCCCTCAATTCTCGCCAGCCTTTGCGACGGCGTCGGCCAATGCGGCCGTTCCTGAGGTAGCGCAGCGCGGAGTGGGGTTCGGCCACGCCGTTCAAGACACGTACGTCGCGTACTGCAGGGGCAACGGAGGCAAGGCCGCGGGATTGGGCGACGATGTCACCAGGGGCATAGAGATTCAGCCACTCGATGCCATCGGGGAGTCGGAAGCTCCCGTCCTGGCCCAGGGAGTGGCGAATGGTGGGCCACGCGAGCGGAGAGCCACAGGTGATCAGGGTGGTCAGGCCGTCGGGCCCAGGGCCGATATCGTCGCGGCCGAGCGTCATTTGAGCGTCACGAGCGTCGTTTCAGCGTCAAGATATCGCCCGTAACGCCCACAACGCGCATAATGCGCACACATAAAGTCGCAGGTCAGGAGCCCTTCGGGGCCCTTTCGAGGATCGCCACGCACTCCACATGATGCGTCATCGGGAACAGGTCGAACGCCCGCAGGCGGCGCGGGGTGTAGCCCGCCTGGGCGAAGTAGGTGAGGTCGCGGGCGAGGGCGGCCGGGTCGCAGGCGACGTAGGCGATGCGGCGGGGGGTGAGGGAGGCGAGGTGGTGGACGGTCTTCTTGCCGGCGCCGGCGCGGGGCGGGTCGAGGACGACGAGGTCGACGTCGGTGATGCCGGTGCGGGGGAGGATCTGGTCGACCTTGCCGTGTTCGATGCGGACGCGGTCCAGATCGGCGAGGTTGTGGCGGGCGTCCTCGACGGCGCGCTTGGCGGATTCGATGCCGAGGACGGCGCCCTTGTCGCCGACGCGTTCGGCGAGGGCTCCGGCGAACAGGCCGACGCCGCAGTAGAGATCGAGGGCCATATCGCCCTTTTTCGGCATAAGACCCTGCATGACGGCCTCGACGAGGAGGTCCGCGGCCTTCGGGTGGACCTGCCAGAAGCCGCCGTTGCCGACCCGCCAGGTGCGGCCGGCGGCGCGTTCGCGGACGAAGGGGCGGCCGTGGACGCGGTGGACACTGCCGTCCTTCTCGCTGACGCGGAGGACGGAGACCGGCTTGTCGAGGTCGACGATGGGGAGGCGGCCGCCGGGGCGCGGGGTGAGGACGACCTGGCGGTCGTGGGAGCCGGTGGCGGCGATGGCCTCGACGGTGGCCATCTGGGGCCAGTCGCGCTGCTCGATGCCCAGCTCCGTGACACCGGGGGCGGCGATCAGGCAGCGGGTGACGGGTTCGATGTCGTGGGAGCGGTGCTTGCGCAGGCCGGCGTGGCCCTCGGCGTCGACGGCGTACTGGACGCGGGTGCGCCAGGCCGGGACCTCGCCCTTGGCGACCTTGTCGCCGGGGGCGGGCTCGACGGTGCCGTCCCAGCCCGCGTCCTCGGGTGCGAGTCCGGCCAGCCGCTGGAGCTGTTCGGCGATGACGGAGGCCTTCAGGCGGCGCTGGGCGCCGGGCGCGGCGTGCTGCCAGTCGCAGCCGCCGCAGCGGCCGGGTCCGGAGAAGGGGCAGGGGGCCTCGACCCGGTCCTTGGAGGCGGTGTGGATGGTGACGGCGTCGGCGCGGAGGAAGCGGGCGCCCTCTTCGCCTTCGGTGACGCGGGCCGTGACGCGCTCTCCGGGGAGGGCGTGCCGTACGAAGAGGACCTGGCCCTCGTCGGTGCGGGCGATGCAGTGGCCGCCGTGTGCCACCGGTCCGATCTCGACCTCGTACTCCGCGCCGACCAGGGACTTCTTCGGTTCTGCCTGCATGGCGGGAGGGCTCCTGAGGTGGGTGGTGTGTGCGGTGGTGCGTTGCGGGGGGGGCGTACCGAGGCGGTACGGGGGGACGTACCGGTGCGGTAAGGCGGGACGTACCGGTGCGGTACGGCGGGACGCCGGTCGTCGGGACGCCAGCCGTTCATTCTACGTGGCGGCCGGGGTGTTCCGGCCCCGCCGTACCGCACCCGGGCGGGCCGCGGGGACCCCTGCGGGCCCCCGCCGTGCCGCGCCCCGGTCCGGTCCCGTCCGGTCCGGTCGTTCGTCGCTACCGCTTGGTGGCCGCCTTCTCCTTCTTCGGCTGGGCGACCGGCCCGCGGCGTACCGCGCCGGGGGCGTTCCACTCCGCGCGCTTGCGGGCGCGGACCCTGGCCGCATCGGAGGAGTCCAGCTGCCAGGGGACGGAGGTGACCATGACGCCGGGGGTGAACAGCAGGCGTCCCTTCAGGCGCAGCGCGGACTGGTTGTGCAGCAGGTGCTCGTACCAGCGGCCGACGACGTACTCGGGGATGTAGACGGAGACGACGTCGCGCGGGCTCTCCCGGCGCAGGGACTTGACGTGGTCGATGAAGGGCCGGGTGACCTCACGGTAGGGCGAGGCCAGGACCTTCAGGGGGACGTCGATGCCGTGGCGCTCCCACTCCTGCCGCAGGGCCTTGGTATCGGCCTGGTCGACGTCCACGCTGACCGCTTCGAGGGTGTCGGAACGCATCAGCTTGGCGTAGTTCAGGGCGCGCAGCGTGGGCTTGTGGACCTTGGAGACCAGGACGATGGAGTGCACGCGGGAGGGGCGTACGACGTCGTCGGCGGGGCTGTCGTCGACGGCGATCTCATCGGCGACGTTGTCGTAGTGGCGGCGGATGGCGGACATCGTCACGTAGAAGATGACCATGCCGAGCAGCGCCACCCAGGCGCCGTGGGTGAACTTGGTCAGCAGGACGACGACCAGGACCAGGCCGGTGAAGAAGGCGCCGAAGGTGTTGATGGCCCGGGAGCGGTGCATCCGGCGGCGCTTGGCCGGGTCCTGCTCGGTGACCAGGTGGCGGTTCCAGTGGCGGACCATGCCGATCTGGCTGAGCGTGAAGGACACGAAGACGCCGACGATGTAGAGCTGGATCAGGCGGGTGGAGTCCGCGCCGTAGAGGTAGACCAGGACCGCGGCCGCGCCGGCCAGCAGGACGATGCCGTTGGAGAACGCCAGCCGGTCGCCGCGGGTGTGCAGCTGACGGGGCAGGTAGCGGTCCTGGGCGAGGATCGAGCCGAGCAGCGGGAAACCGTTGTAGGCGGTGTTGGCGGCGAGGAACAGCACCAGTGCGGTGGCCGCGGCGAGGACGACGAACAGGAGGCTGCCCTTGCCGAAGACCGCCTCGGCGACCTGGGAGATGACCGGGTTCTGGGTGTAGCCGGAGCCGACCGGTGTGCCGTGGTCGAGCAGGTCCTTGGCGGGGTTCTCCGCCATCCGGACGCCGGTGGCCAGGGCGAGCCCGATGATGCCGCAGAACATGGTGACGGCCAGGCCGCCCATGAGGGCCAGCGTCGTGGCGGCGTTCTTGGACTTGGGCTTGCGGAAGGCGGGGACGCCGTTGGAGATGGCCTCCACGCCGGTGAGCGCGGCACAGCCGGAGGAGAAGGCGCGCAGCAGGAGGAAGACCAGCGCGAAGCCGGCCAGGCCGCCCTGTTCGGCATGGATGGAGTAGTCGGCGGTGGGGGCCTTCATCGTGTCGCCGAGGAACACACCGCGGACCACGCCCCAGGCGATCAGGACGAAGACGCCGGCGACGAAGACGTAGGTCGGGATCGCGAAGAGCTTGCCGGACTCCTTGACACCGCGCAGGTTCATCAGGGTCAGCAGGACGATGACGGCGATCGCGCAGAGCGTCTTGTGTTCGACGATGAACGGGACCGCGGAGCCCAGGTTCTCGATTCCGGAGGAGATCGAGACCGCCACCGTCAGGACGTAGTCGACGAGCAGCGCGCTGGCGACGGTGAGGCCGGCCTTGGGGCCGAGGTTGGTGGTGGCGACCTCGTAGTCACCACCGCCGCTCGGGTAGGCGTGCACATTCTGCCGGTACGACGCGACGACGGTGAACATCAGCACCACGACCGCGACCGCGATCCACGGGCTGAAGTTGTACGCGGTCACTCCCGCGACGGAGAGGACGAGCAGCACCTCGCCCGGTGCGTAGGCCACGGAGGACAGCGGGTCGGAGGCGAAGACGGGGAGTGCGATGCGCTTGGGGAGGAAGGTCTCTCCCAGCTTGTCGCTGCGCAGTGCGCGCCCGATCAAGATCCGTTTGGGCACGTCGGTCAGTTTGGACACCCGAGGATGCTAAGGGTTCGTCAAGGCTCGTGCCCAACCGTGACCGGCGCGGGGGAACGGTGGGCGTGTGGACCGGCACACACCCCACCCGGACGTTCACGGGACGTGACGGCGGGGGTGCGGTTCGTACCGCCGTCCACCGCGTCTCCTAACGGTGAGCGGCATAAAGGCTACGGTTGTACCGGACCACGGTGCGCCCGGCGCCGGCGCCGGCACCCGGTCCCTATCGCGAGCTGTGGCCTCGTGACGCCGGTACGTGGAGAAGGAAGTAGTGAGCAGGGTGTTTGGGCAGGTCAGCGCGCTAGTACAGGGCACGGGGTAACCAGCATGCACATCGTCATCATGGGGTGCGGACGCGTCGGCGCCGCGCTCGCGCAGACCCTGGAGCGCCAGGGTCACACCATCGCGGTGGTCGACCAGGACCCGACCGCGTTCCGGCGCCTGGGTGCGGCCTTCGGCGGCCGGCGGGTGACCGGTGTCGGCTTCGACCAGGACACCCTGCGGGAGGCCGGCATCGAGGAGGCGGGTGCCTTCGCGGCCGTCTCCAGCGGCGACAACTCCAACATCATCGCCGCCCGGGTGGCCCGCGAGATGTTCGGTGTCGAGAACGTCGCAGCCCGTATCTACGACCCGCGCCGCGCCGAGGTCTACCAGCGCCTGGGCATCCCCACCGTCGCCACCGTCCGCTGGACGGCCGACCAGATGCTGCGCCGGCTGCTGCCGTCCGGTGCCGAGCCGCTGTGGCGGGACCCGAGCGGCGCCGTCCAGCTCGCCGAGGTGCACGCGGCCCCCTCCTGGGTCGGCCACAAGATCAGCACACTTCAGGAGGAGACCGGAGTCCGCGTCGCCTTCCTCACCCGGCTGGGCGAGGCGATGCTGCCGACCTCGCAGACCGTGCTGCAGGAGGGCGATCTGGTGCACGCCATGATGCGTGCCGACGAGGTCGAGAAAGTCGAAGCGGCATTCGCCACGGGCCCTGAGGGGGCGCACGCATGAGGATCGCCATCGCAGGTGCCGGCGCGGTGGGCCGTTCCATCGCCGGTGAGCTCCTGGAGAACGGTCACGAGATCCTGCTCATCGACAAGGCGCCCACCGCCATCTCGGTGGAGCGGGTGCCGATGGCGGAGTGGCTGCTGGCCGACGCCTGTGAGATCACCTCGCTGGACGAGGCGGCGCTGCAGCGCTGCAACGTCGTCATCGCGGCGACCGGCGACGACAAGGTCAACCTGGTCGTCTCGCTGCTCGCCAAGACGGAGTACGGCGTGCCGCGGGTGGTCGCCCGGGTCAACAACCCGAAGAACGAGTGGCTGTTCAACGAGGCCTGGGGTGTCGATGTCGCGGTCTCCACACCGCGTCTGATGTCGGCCCTGGTCGAGGAGGCGGTCAGCGTCGGCGACCTGGTGCGGCTGCTGCGCTTCAGCCACGGCGATGCCAACCTCGTCGAGCTGACCCTGCCGCCCGAGGCCGCGCTGTCCGGTACCCGGGTCGGCGATGTGGCCTGGCCCGAGGACACCTCACTGGTCACGATCATCCGCGGTACGCGGGTCCTCACGCCCAGCAAGGACGACGTGCTGGAGGCGGGCGACGAGCTGCTGTTCGTCGCGGCCCAGTCGCGGGAGGAGCAGCTGGAGGACCTGCTGTCGGTGCGCCGCGAAGAGGCGTGACGCGGCGCGGCATGACCTGCCGTGTGTCACGCCCGGGGCCCGGGAACCATGTGGTTCCCGGGCCCCGGGCGTTCTTGCGTACGGGTTCCCGCGCGTCGGCGGGCGGAGTCCCGGCGGTCAGTGCCGCTCGGCGGCCTCCCGCTCCGCAGCCCGCTGCCTCTTGGCCTCCTCCTCGGCCTTCTCCTTCGCCTCCATCTCGGCGAAGACGTCGATCGGAGCCGGTGCCTTCGACAGGAAGACGTAGGTGAGGTAGACGGCCAGCAGGAACGGCGGGATCTTCAGGCCGACCAGCACCCAGCCGAGGTGGGTGGTGTCCGCCCACCAGTACAGCGGGAAGAGGATCGCGCTCTTGGCGAGCAGGATCAGGCCCCAGGCCCAGCTGGCCTTGGCGTACGCCTTCTTCCGGCCCGGGTTGCGGGTACGCCAGGAGAGGTTCTCCTTGAACACCGGGCCCAGGATCAGCCCGATCAGCGGGATGCCGGCGACCGTGGTGAGGATGTACGCCAGGGCGAGGCCCAGGGTGTAGACCATGCCCGGCAGGTAGAAGTCCTTGGCGTTGCCGGTCATCATCGCGAAGACCACGCCGAAGGCCACCCCGAAGATGCCGCTGAAGGCGTGCTTGACGGTGTCCTTGCGGACCAGGCGGGCGGCCGTGAGCACGAGCGAGACGGCCAGCGCGGCGATCGCCGAGGTGTGCAGGTCCTTGTTGACGGTGTAGATGGCGACGAACAGCAGGCCGGGCACGACGGTCTCCACCATGCCCCGGATACCGCCGAACGCTTCGAAGAGCGCCGCCTCGGTCACCTGTCTGCCGTCGTGGGTGCCCTCGGCGGGCGGGGAGCTGGAGGACGCCTGGTTTCCTGCGGCGGCATCCATGTCAGTGTTCGGTCGGTCGTAAGACGGCACCGGTCACTCCTGTCCGAGCGGTCGGAGTTCGTACTTCGGGTTGAAGAGCACCCGGCGTCCGTGACTCATCGAGACCCGGCCCGAGGCGATGAGCTTCCTGCCCGGCTCGATCCCGACGATGGAGCGGCGGCCGAGCCACACCACGTCGAGCGCGGCGGAGCCGTCGAACAGCTCCGCCTCGAGCGCGGGCACACCGGCGCGCGGCCGCAGCGTGACATGCCGCAGGGTGCCGGTGACCTTCACTATCTGGCGGTCGTCGCAGTCGCAGATACGGGTGCAGCCCGTGTCCTGCGCATCCTGCTGAAGCTCGGCGGACTGCAGCTCCTCCTCGGAGGACGACAGCCGGTCGAGCATCCGGCGGAAGCGACCGGCCGGCTTCTCGCGTCGGGTACCAGCACTCATGCGCCCAGCGTACCGGTGGCCGGGGCCCTGATCCCCATGCCTGCCACGGGGCACAGCGGGTCAGTCCCGGCCGCGCCGACCGCCGGGTTCACTGCTCGAAGCCGACCGCCGGGCCCACTGCTCGAACCGGTACCCCATCCCCGGCTCCGCGATGCCGCACACCCCGGGGGACAACCCCCGGCCCCCGGCCGACAGCCCGCCCCTCACTGCTCGAAGCCGACCGCCGGGCTCACTGCTCGAACCGGTACCCCATCCCTGGCTCCGTGATGAAGTGCTTCGGGTGCGACGGGTCGCTCTCCAGCTTGCGGCGGAGCTGGGCCATGTAGACCCGCAGGTAGTTGGTCTCGGTGCCGTACGACGGTCCCCAGACCTCCTGGAGCAGCTGCTTCTGGCTGACCAGACGGCCCGCGTTGCGGACCAGGACCTCCAGCAGGTGCCACTCGGTGGGGGTCAGCCGGATGTCGCGGCCGCCGCGGTTGACCTTCTTGGCGGCGAGGTCGACGGTGAAGCCCTCGGTCTCCACGACGACCTCGTCATCGGCCGGCCCGGTCGGCTCGGCGCGGCGCACCGCCGCCCGCAGCCGGGCCAGCAGCTCGTCCATCCCGAACGGCTTGGTGACGTAGTCGTCCGCGCCCGCGTCCAGCGCCTCCACCTTCTCGTCGGAGGTCTGGCGTGCGGAGAGCACCAGGATCGGCACCCGGGTCCACCCCCGCAGCCCCTTGATCACCTCAACGCCGTCCATATCGGGCAGGCCGAGGTCCAGGACGATGACGTCGGGGTGGCGGGCGGCGGCGAGCTTGAGGGCGGTGGCCCCGTCGGGGGCGGCGTCGACCTCGTACTTGCGCGCCTTCAGGTTGATCACGAGGGCGCGGACGATCTGCGGCTCGTCATCGACCACAAGCACCCGGTTCACTGGCTGTCTCCTTGTGGTGTCGTCTTCCCGCGGGCCGGACCCGCGGAGCGTGTGCTGAGTGTGGAGTGTGTGGTCCGTACGGTCCTGCTCATGTCGTGGCCTGGGCCGGCAGGTCGGGTCTGACCAGGGGGCGGCCCGGCGCGGCCCGGAGGGTGAGCACCATGGTCATACCGCCCCCGGGGGTGTCCTCGGCGGCGAGCGTGCCGCCCATCGCCTCCGCGAAGCCGCGTGCCACGGCCAGGCCCAGGCCCACACCGGCGCCGCGCGGGGCGTCTCCGTACCGCTGGAACGGTTCGAAGATGCGGTCCTTGGCGCTGTCGGGGACGCCCGGCCCGCGGTCGGCGATCCGCACCTCCACGCGGTCGCCGAGCGCGCTGGCCGCGACCAGCACCGGCTCACCGTCCGGGCTGTACTTCACGGCGTTCTCGACGAGATTGGCGACCGAGCGTTCCAGGAGCCCCGGGTCGACGGCGACGATCGGCAGCTCCTCGGGGATGTCGAGGGCGACGCTGCCCTCCGGTACGCCGCCCAGCGCCATCGGCACCACCTCGTCGAGGTCGATCTCACGGATCAGCGGGGTGACCGTGCCGGTCTGGAGCCGGGACATGTCCAGGAGGTTGCCGACCAGGTGGTCCAGCCGGTCCGCGCCCGCCTCGATGCCGGCCAGCAGCTCCGCCTCGTCCTCCGGGGACCAGGCGACGTCGTCGGAGCGCAGGGACGTGACGGAGGCCTTGATGCTCGCCAGCGGGGTGCGCAGGTCGTGGCTGACCGCGGCCAGCAGCGCCGTCCTGATGCGGTTGCCCTCGGCCAGCTCGCCGGCCCGCGCCGCCTCGCCGGCCAGCCGCTGGCGGTCCAGTACGACGGCGGCCTGGGCGGCGAACGCGGCCAGCACCCGGCGGTCCTCGGCGGGCAGCACCCGGCCGGTCAGCGCCAGTGCCATGTGGTCGCCGACCGGCATGTCGACATCCGCGTCCTCGGGGCGGAGGAGCGGCTTGTCGTCGCCGTCCTCGGAGCCGCCGGCGCGTCCGGCGCAGGTCCACGGGTCGACGTCGCTGCTGCGCTCCAGCAGCGCCACGGTCTCCATGCCGAAGGTCTCCCGTACCCGCTCCAGCAGGGCGTCCAGGGTCGTCTCCCCGCGCAGCACACTGCCCGCCAGGAAGGAGAGGATCTCCGACTCTGCGCGCAGCCTGGCGGCCTGGTGCGTACGGCGGGTGGCGAGGTCCACCACCGAGGCGACCGACACCGCGACCGCGAAGAAGATCGCGATCGCGACGATGTTCTCCGGGTTGCTGACCGTGAGGGTGTGGGTGGGTGAGACGAAGTAGAAGTTCAGCAGCAGCGACCCGGCCGCGGCCGACGCCAGCGCCGGCAGCCGCCCGCCGGCCAGCGCGGCGGCCACGGTCAGGAACAGGAACAGCAGCACGTCATTGGCGAGCCCGGGGCCGTTGGGGATGCTGGTCAGCAGCAGGGTGAGCAGCGCCGGACCGACCACCCCGATGATCCAGCCGGCGATGATCCGGCTCCGTCCCAGCCGGGCACCGCGCGCCACCGGCAGTCCCCGGCCCTTGGCGACCTCGTCGTGGGTGACGATGTGCACATCGAGGTCGGGACCGGAGTCGCGGGCGACGGTGGCGCCCACCCCCGGCCCGAAGACGTACTGCCAGGCCTTGCGGCGGCTGGAGCCCAGCACGATCTGGGTGGCGTTGACGCCCCGTGCGAACTCCAGCAGCGCGGACGGTATGTCATCCCCGATGACGTGATGAAACGTCCCGCCCAGGTCCTCCACCAGCGTGCGCTGGACGGCGAGCTCCTTGGGCGAGGCCGAGGTCAGGCCGTCGCTGCGGGCGATGTAGACGGCGAGGACCTCGCTGCCCGATCCCTTGGCCGCCATCCGGGCCGCCCGGCGGATGAGCGTACGGCCCTCCGGTCCGCCCGTCAGCCCGACGACGATGCGCTCGCGCGCCTGCCACGTCGAGCGGATCGAATGCTCCGCCCGGTACTCCTGGAGGTACTCGTCCACCCGGTCGGCGACCCAGAGCAGGGCCAGCTCGCGCAAGGCCGTGAGGTTGCCCGGCCGGAAGTAGTTGGAGAGGGCGGCGTCGACCTTGTCCGACTGGTAGATGTTGCCGTGCGCCATGCGCCGGCGGAGCGCCTGTGGCGACATGTCGACCAGCTCGATCTGGTCGGCCCGCCGGACGATCTCGTCCGGCACGGTCTCCCGCTGGCGCACTCCCGTTATCGATTCGACGACATCGCCGAGCGACTCCAGATGCTGGATGTTGACCGTCGAGATCACATCGATCCCGGCTTCCAGCAGCTGCTCGATGTCCTGCCAGCGCTTGTCGTGGCGGGAGCCGGGGACGTTGGTGTGCGCCAGCTCGTCGACCAGCGCGACGGCCGGCTTGCGCGCCAGGACCGCTGCCACGTCCATCTCGGTGAAGGCCGTGCCGCGGTAGCTCAGCTCGTGGCGCTGGATCTGTTCCAGGCCGTGCAGCATGACCTCGGTCCGGGGCCGGCCGTGGTGCTCCACGAACCCCACGACGACGTCCGTGCCCCGCTCCACGCGCCGATGTGCCTCCGAGAGCATCGCGTACGTCTTGCCGACGCCCGGTGCCGCACCGAGATATATCCGTAGCT
The DNA here is from genome assembly GCF_042895955.1 of Streptomyces sp. NPDC001339. Classification (NCBI taxonomy): domain Bacteria; kingdom Bacillati; phylum Actinomycetota; class Actinomycetes; order Kitasatosporales; family Streptomycetaceae; genus Streptomyces; species Streptomyces sp. NPDC001339. Next base: position 624,610 of record NZ_JBIAWT010000006.1, read on the forward strand.
TGCCGCGTGCCATGGCCCCATTGTCTTACGTGAAGGCCGCCCCCACCGGGCTGGGCCTGCTGCGACCCTATCGGCCCTACAAGAGGACAAACGCCCTGAATGCCCACTCCACCTCCGGTCTTGACGCGACCCTGATATCTGCCGCGGACGCCGGAGGCCGAGGGGCCAGCCGGCGGGTCAGCCGCGGGTCAGTCGCCCGTCAGTCGCGGGTCAGCCGACAGGCCGACTGCGGGTTCGGCCTGGGAGGGGGCGGACGTCCGGGGAAATCCACCCGTACGGGGAGCGGGCCCGTAGGGGGTGGTCGAACGGATCCCCTAAGGGACGCGAGGGCCCCCTGCGGGACCACAACCGGGCGGGGGTGGGCGGTATTCCCGGGACTCTCCGCTATCGATACGGCGCGGTCACCGGTACGGCGTCGCCACTGGTACGAGGCGATCGCCAGCACGATGCGATCACCAGCACGGCAGGCGGCACGGCCATCGGCACGGCACACCCCGGCACGGTCATCGGCACGGCACGCCCCGGGATGGTGGACGCCGCGCGAAGAGGTACGCGACGTCCACCCTGTCGGCCCGGTTGGCCGGCCGACCGTTCCGGACGCCGCACACCACGCACCGCCGGAGGGCGGCCGGTCCGGCAGTACGGTTCGCCCGGTCGCCCCCATGACATCGGCCGGACGCCCCGAGCACCAGCCCAACTCCCCTTCCCTGACGCATCGCTGACAGCAATGGCCGCTTCGGGGCACATGTCATTCGGGGCACATGTCAGGGGACGGCCGCAAGGGGCGGGTGACGTGAAGCAGATGACGCGCGGCGGGCGGAGAACGGCATGCGCGGAAGGCCGACAAGGGCATGCGGCCGGAAAGCGCCGTTGACCGGGCAGTGCGCACCGGGAAAATCCCTTCGCCCGCTCGTGGTCCGGCTGCGACCATGCCCCACGTGACCGAGACCCATCCGAAAGCGCCCCGCCTGGCCGGCGTACGCGTCGCCCACACCGCCGACCTGGACGCCGTCACCCTCGAGGCGGCTCGAACCCTGCTCCACGACGTCTTCGACGACCTGACCGCGGAGGACTGGGAGCACTCGCTCGGCGGTCTGCACGCCCTGGTCCACGAGGACGGCGAACTGATCGGGCACGCGGCCGTGGTCCAGCGACGGCTGCTGCACGACGGGCGGGCGCTGCGCTGCGGATATGTGGAGGGCGTCGGGGTCCGCGCGGACCGGCGCGGGCGCGGCTGTGGAGCGGCCATGATGGCGGCCCTGGAGCGAGCGATCCGGGGCGCCTACGACCTCGGTGCGCTCAGCGCCTCCGAGGGGGCCGCGGACTTCTACGCCGCCCGGGGCTGGCAGCTCTGGCGCGGCCCCTCCTGGAGCCTCACCCCGGCCGGTGTCCGGCGCACCCCCGACGAAGACGGCGGCATTTACGTCCTCCCGACCGCGGCCACTCCCCTGGACCTCGACGCAGGCCTGACCTGCGACTGGCGCGACGGCGCCGTCTGGTGATCCGGGCCTCCGCGGAGTACCCGGCATGACTGCGGCGGCGGGCCGCCGCCTCAGAACCTCTCCGGGTAGACGAGAGCGAGGATCAGGTATCCGAGCAGGCTGACGGCGACGAGCAGGCCGACCACGTTCTCGATGGTCACAGCTTCGCCACCCCCTTGGCGACGAGGGCCACCAGCGCGAAGACCGCGACCGTGGCGACGACGAAGGCCACATCGGCCATCGTGTGCTCCTAGTGGGACGGTGAGACGAGGACCCCCACAGCGTGGCGTCCTCGTGCCGCCCGTACGACCGCTGTTGATACCTCCCTGACGGGCATGGGCGCCCCGTTGACGGAGTTCTTACACGCTCCCGGCGTCGTACCGGGCCCGAGGGCTCCGGCGCCGTACAGGCTGCGGCGTCGTACAGGCTCCGGCGTCGTACGGGGCCCGAGGGCTCCGGCGCCGTACGGGCGCGATCCGGCCCGCACATACGCCGAGGGCCCGTACCCCCTGGGGGATACGGGCCCTCGTGAAGCGTGTCAGCGGATTTCGGTGATCTCCGGGCCGCGCTCCAGGCGCTCCACGCCGCCGCCGAAGCGGGACGCCGCAGCCGGCTCCTGCTGCACGCCGTCCGGCACCATCTGGGCGTCGTCCGGCAGCTTCAGGACGATCGGGTCGCGCGGCGCCATCGGGCCCTCGCCGCGGACGATGACGGTGTCCCGGAAGATGTGCTCCAGCACGCCGGCGGCCTCCGGCTGCACCGCGCCCTGCCCGGAGATGACTCCGCGCAGGAACCACCGCGGCCCGTCGACCCCGACGAAGCGCACGACCTGCACACCGTTGGTGCCGTCCGGCAGCTGTACCGGAACCTGGGCGCGCAGCTCCCAGCCCAGCGGTCCCTCGACCACGTCCACGACACCGCCCTGCTGGGTGATGCCGGCCGCGATCTCCTCGCGGACCTCCGCCCAGATCCCCTCGTTCCGGGGGGCCGCGAAGGCCTGGAGCTGTACGGCGCTGTCCCGCAGCACCACCGTCGCGGCGACGATCGCGTCCCCGGCGACCTCCACCCTCAGCTCCATGCCCTCGACACCGGGCACGAAGAGGCCGCCGAGGTCCACGCGTCCCTCGCCCGGGTTCGTGACCTCGGAGGCGTCCCAGGGGCCGTCGGGACGGGGCGCGGGCGGAAGATTGAGCCGCTGCTCCGTCGCCTCGTTCTCGTCGTCGGCGCCGTCCACCGCTTGCTCGTCGGCGAGCGTGGTGTCGTCGGCCGACTCTTCAGGAGCCTCGTTCTTCTTGCGACGTCCGAACACGTCACTGTCCTTCCCGGTCGGCACCGACCGCTGCGTATTCATTCCCGCCCGTGGAGCCGCCCACCGCCGCATGACCGCCGGTGGAACCGAATCCCCCCTCGGCCCGCGCCGAGCCGGGGAGTTCCGCCACCTCGTGGAAGCGCACCTTCTCGACCTGCTGGACGACCAGTTGGGCAATCCGGTCGAACCTCTCGAACCGCACGCTCTCACGCGGGTCCAGGTTGACCACGATCACCTTGATCTCTCCACGGTACCCGGCATCCACCGTCCCGGGGGCATTCACCAGTGCCAGTCCGCACCGGGCCGCGAGCCCGGACCGTGGGTGCACAAAAGCCGCATACCCATCAGGCAGGGCGATCGACACACCCGTCGGCAGCACCGTACGCTCCCCCGGTGCCAGCTCGGCGGCCTCGGTGGTCACCAGATCCACACCCGCGTCGCCGGGATGCCCATACGACGGAACGGGCACCTCCGGGTCCAGTCGCCGCAGCAGTACATCCACCGGATTCCGTACCTGACTCACGGGTTCACCTCAAAGGCACGCGCTCGCTTGACCTGGTCCGGGTCGGCCATCGCCGCCTGGATCTCCTCGGTCCTTCCGTTCTCGACGAAGTGGTCGATCTTCACCTCGATGAAGACGGCCTCGGCGCGCACCGCGACCGGGCCGTCCGGGCCGCCTATCCGGCCCACGGCCGCAGAGTAGATCTTGCGCCCGTGCACCGCGGTGACCCGCGCGTCCAGGTGCAGGACCGTGCCCAGCGGCACCGGCCGTACGAAGTCGGTCTCCAGCCGGCCGGTCACCGCGATCACCCGCAGCAGCCAGTTCAGCGCGCCGAGCGTCTCGTCCAGCGCGGTCGCCAGCACCCCGCCGTGCGCCAGGCCGGGCGCGCCCTGGTGGGCCTCCTTGACGGTGAACTCCGCCTGTACGCTCACGCCGTCGCCGGCCCGCGCCTCCAGGTGCAGGCCGTGCGGCTGTCCCGTGCCGCAGCCGAAGCAGCGGTCGTAGTGCGCGCCGAGGAGTTCTCCGGGCGCCGGCGCCTCGGCGTGCCGGACCGGAGCGACGGCGTCCGCCGGTGGCGTCAGCCGCACTCTGGGTTCGTCAGTTCCACTCACGAGTGCAGACCCTACCCGCGCGGGCGGCGGCCCCGCGCCGCCGTGCCAAGCTGGAGCCATGCAGTCGTACGAAGAACGTCTCACCGCACCCCGGTCCTGGTGGGCGATCGCCGCGCTGATCGGCGTCGCCTGCGCCCTGATGCTGCTGCCCCTGGGGACGCTCCCGATGCTCGGCGGACTGATCGGCGGCTCGGCGCTCGCCGCGGTGGCGGTGAGCTCGTACGGCTCGGCGCGGATCCGGGTGGTGGCCGGTGCGCTGATCGCCGGTGACGCCAAGATCCCGGCGGCGGCGCTGGGCGAGGCCCGGCCGCTGGACGCCGACGAGGCGCTGGCGTGGCGCACGCACAAGGCCGACGCCCGTGCGTTCATGCTGCTGCGCGGCTATGTCCGCACCGCGGTACGAGTGGAGATCACGGATCCGGACGACCCGACGCCGTACGCCTATCTCTCGACACGGCAGCCGGAGCGGCTGGTGGCGGCGCTGGCGGCGGCGCGCGGCTGATCCGGGGCCGGTCCGCGGCTGTGGGGCCTCCGGAGAGCCCGGGGGTATCAGCCGCCCGGCGCGGGGAGGCCGCCCGGGCTGTTCGGGCCGCCCGGGCTGTTCGGGCCGCTCGGGCCGCTCGGGCCGGGGAGGCCGCCCATTGCGGAGCCGCCCGTTTCGGGGAGGGCGTCCCAGGGGACCTGCTTCGTCCGCAGGTCCCGGCGGATCTTCTCCGCGAGTTTTCCGGTGTCCCGGCGGTTCATGAAGGCGCCGACCGCGGCGCCGATCAGGAACGGGGTGAGGTTGGGCAGATTGCGCAGCGTGCGCTTCATGATCTGCTGGCGCAGTTCGCGCTTCATCTGCCCGCCGAGCGCGATGTTCAACGAGGCCGGTGCGGTGACGTCGATACCCCGCTCCTGCGTCCAGGACGTCAGATAGGCCATCGTGCGCTGCCGGAAGACGCCCGGGGGGCGCAGCCCGTACACCTCGTGCAGCTCGGCGATCAGTTTGATCTCCACCGAGGCCACCCCGACGACCTCGGCGGCCAGCTCGGCCGGCATGGCGGGCGGTACGGGCAGCATCGCTGCCGCGCCCACCCCTGCGCCGACGGTGGCGGTGCCCGCGCGGGCGCCCGCGACCAGCTTGTCGGCCAGCTCCTCGGGGGTCAGGCCGGGGAACTGGGTGCGCAGCGCGGCAAGGTCGCGGACCGGGATCCGCGGGGCGTTTTCGATGATCCGGTCGGCGATCGCGGCGACCGCCGCCCGCACCCGGCGCTTGCCCCCGGCTGCTCCGGCCCGTCCGGCGCCGGTGACCCTGGCCACGAGCGAGGCCCGGCGGCCTCGCTCCTGTGGGGCACCGGTGGTCCGCTCCGCGGGAAGGGCGGTCGGGTCGGCGGGCACGGACGCTGCTGTCTCATGTGATCGTGCGCCGGCCGCCGGGCCCTGGTCGCCCTTGGGGCCCTTACGGAACGGGTTCACGCCTGCCACGGCGTAGACCGGTCAGGCCGCGCAGTCGCGGCAGATCGGGTTGCCCTGCTTGTCCTCCGCGGCGAGCTGGCTGCGGTGGTGGACCAGGAAGCAGCTCATGCACGTGAACTCGTCCTGCTGCTTGGGCAGCACGCGCACGGCGAGCTCTTCGTTGGACAGGTCGGCGCCGGGCAGTTCCAGGCCTTCGGCCTGCTCGAACTCGTCGACGTCGACGGCCGAGGCGGACTTGTCGTTCCGCCGCGACTTCAGCTCCTCGATGCTGTCCTCGTTGAGGTCGTCATCGGTCTTGCGTGGGGTGTCGTAATCCGTAGCCATTTTCGCTCTCCCCCTCTGGGTGTCTGCGGTGTCTCAGCGCTCGTAACGCGTGAGAGGCCGGACTTGTGCCCGACCTGAGGCGGAGATTTTGCCTCACATCAAGGTCTGTTACTCAATCGACACCCAAACGCACCCCTGAAGAGGTGATCGTTTTGGATGGCGATCAGGACCGTACACGGTCCGAATGTCGCACCTCGCGCAGCCCATCACCTGTACTTCCCGTGATCTGGCCCCCTGAAAACTCGGACTTCCCCGACATTTCGGCAGGCATGTGATCGCGGAGCGTAGGTGGCTGGAATTTCGCGCCTGTGAGCGATCACACACACGAGCACCGGCGGTCGTTCCGGTGCAATTCCGCGCAAAGCGAACTCGGCGCAGAGGATCCCTTTCTACCCCCCGTTTCGTCAAGCCGGGGGGAGAGGGCAGGCGGACCGTCGGGTGGCAGGGCGACGTACGGCCGCGAGAAGGGCGATCGTACGCACAGATGTCCGAACCCCTGCCGCCGGGGGTGGGCGACGGCTCCAGCGGCCGTACAGCGGGCCGTACGGCGGCCGTGCCGCCCGCGCCTGCGTGGTGGGCCGGCGGGTCAGAGCGGGAGGACGACCCGCATCACCAGGCCGCCGCCCTCACGGGGCTCGGCCGCAATCGACCCGTCATGCGCACGCACCACCGAACGCACAATGGACAGCCCCAGACCCACACCCTTGTCACTACCGGTCCGCTCGGTACGCAACCGCCGAAACGGCTCGAAAAGATTCTCCACCTCATACGCCGGGACCACCGGACCGGTATTGGTCACCACCAGCACCGCACAGCCCGCCTCCGGCCGCGTGGCAACCTCCACCCACCC